>NZ_JBHZRK010000004.1:0-172006 GCF_043641605.1 Psychrobacter piscatorii
TAAAGTATTCGATCTGGTGTTCTTTTATGTCAATTATGGCTACGTCTGATGCCAGCATACTTTTTAGAACACCACCAAAATATTAACGTCACGGTAGGTTTAAATTTAGCAGCAGCGCGGCGTAATGCTGGTATGTCTCAAACTGAGGTCATGCAAGCTGTGTGGGGTGTCTCAAACAACCGAAATCGTATTAGTGAGATTGAGAATGGCAAAAAAGATTTAACGCTTATTGACCTTCTTATATTTCAGGACCTTTACGGCCAATCATTAGATTATATATGTGGCCTATCGACAGAACCTGAAATCGATATGTTGGCAGGTACCGTGAATCACGTTGTTAACCAATCACACGCACTTATTGAAATGTTAACAGGCAATGTGGCTGACGTGATCGTTAGTCATGTGAAGTCGATCTGTAAAAATGACCATGCCGCGCTATTAGATGCTTCAAAACGTCTATGTAGTATCGTCAGAGAGGAACATAAGGCCGATAGCGCCAGTGTTGAGGCAGTCGTGGCCGCTAGTACTGTGATGCGTGTTGTCAGGTCCATAGAGGTCAAACAGGCACGGCAAGCACAAGCTATTGATACGCAAATGATGCAGATCACCGAGCGTGTTGATCGTGAAGACCGCCACCGTTTACTAAAGGACCGTGACCGTCACTACCAATACAGCATACCGCTACCTAAACCATCCATGATAGAGGATGCCGTGGTTGTAGGGGTGAACCATGAGTGATCGGTATTCAAAAGATGAGATATGGGCGGCGGCCAAACTTATATGGGAGAACACACCTCAAATAACTGACCGAGAATTACTGGATCAGCTACAAACGACCTATGGAAATAGTGCACCAAAGTCTAGTGGTTCGGTAAGCAAAAGGCGAAGAAAGGAAGCATGGACGAAGCAAAGCCTCGTTAAATCGCCTAAAAATAGCCTCAAAACACAGGAAGAGGACGCAGGAAGCAAGCAATCTAGGAAGCAGGAGTCGCAAAATAGTACTTTGATTCCCTCAAAAACTAATAAAGCACAAAATAGGGAATCAAAGGAGGAAGTGGAAGCAGCGGGAAGCAGGATTGGCGAAATAGCCGACAATGTAGTGATTGATGCCAAAGGCCGTGCCGCCATTATTGTTAAAACTCGACGTAGGTATGCTAATTTAGGCGGCTTATTTGATCAGGCGCTTGCTATAACATTGAGTATTCCTGAATTGGCAGATGAAGCGGCTAGAATAGAACAAGAGGCGCTGGCAGGTGAGTACGGCGCTAATTTCGAGATAGGTGGGAAAGATAAAAAAGAACCAATAGCCGAGGTCGAGGCCGCCGCGCAAAAGTTGCAACAGGCTATGGTGCTAAGCAAGTCTTTAACCGAGACTACAACCAGCTTGGCTATGGCGCTTAAAACTATATCAGAGGTTGAAATGCCGTTATGCGGGATCACAGCGGACGACTTCAAGCAGTCAGACCAAGACCGCCGCTTGGGTGCATTGGCCGCGCTGGGCGATATCAATCAGAAAGAGCGTGAGGCACGCGAACGGTTGCAGCCTGAGCTACACGAGCGCTTGAATCGCATTAAGGCAGCAGAGGCAAGCGCTGATTTTGGCCTCGATGATGAGGGTAATGAGGGCGCCGCCGATGACATTGATGAGGTAGATTATACAGACGTTGATTAAGGAAGTTCTAAATTGGACCAGTAGGAACACCAAGGCTGCCGCATCACTTAGCAGTGCCATAATCTAATGACCGAATTATCAAAAGGCATAGATCATGACATACCTAAACTATGATGCTGGCGGCTTTATCGTTGGCGTTAACAGAATGAATGATGGGATTGACCGCGTGCACGATGACACGCAAGAGATCATCCAAATATTAAAGAGCCAAAATCAAATTGCTAATACGCGCATGACTGAGCTAACAAGGGCTGTCAGAAAGGCAACCTATCAAGCCAGCAGTCAGAGCAGCGTTAACAGCAACCGAGAACGCGCCGCCAGTGGCCGCGCCTCATCCTCAAATCGCATTACTGGTGAACCCGCCAGCATAACCCAACAAGCGCCAAGCGCCAGCCGGCGCACGCAACCAAACAGCAATACTCAAAACATTGGTAGTCAGGCACGCGCTGCAAGACGCAACCAAGGCGGCAATCAGGCGGGTGGTGATGCCGTGCCGATTAGCCGTGACAGCACTAATGCCAGTAGTCGAAAGCGCAGCCTTAATAGTGACAGCCCCGCCAGTACGGACGCAGCAGGGCGCGAACGTGACGCAAGAGGCCGTTTTACTGGGGGTAGTGGTTCAGCGTCCGAAAACGAGCGTAGAAAGCTGGGTTTTGGCTCATTAAGTGGTGGCCGCAGTGATACCAGTGGTATTGATCCGTTGGTCGATAGTTTTAGAGAGGCAAAAGATCTTTTATCCCCGATTGGTGGCATTGGTAAGCTGGCAGGTCGCGGCGTTAAATTTAGTGTGTCAAAACTAAGGTCAATGAAGCGGCGGGAACCGTTGCCAAACGATCAGGATCGACACAACAACGAGAACGAGAAGCTACTAGATAAGATCTTAAAAGCCATTATAAAGCAGCGCGGTAACGGCGGCGGTGGCTTGCTGGGCGGCTTACTTGGTGGCGGTGGTAGTGGCCTGAAAAACCTATTTAAGAAAATGGGCGGCCTAAAAATGCTAGGAGCGCTTAGCGCCGTTGCTGGTACAGCTGGCCTTGCAATGGACTGGGATAACCTCGATCATCAAGGCAAATCAGAGGGCGTAGGTAGACTGGCGGGTGCTGGCGCTGGCGCGGTTATGGGTGCGACCGTTGGTTCAGTCGTGCCAGTGGTCGGTACAGCCATTGGTGCGGTTGTTGGTGGCTGGCTTGGCAGTGAGGGCGGCGAATGGCTTGGCGGTGTGGCCTCACCTTATATTCAGAGTTGGACGAGCGCAATCACAGCCTACAACTTGCCAGCGAAAATGAGCGACACATGGGATAACGGTATCAAGCCGTTTTTTAGTCGCATGGACGCGTTGGCTAGTAAAATGAGCGCGTGGATTGATCAGAAAATGTCCGACATGGGCGATACTGTCTCATCGACTGGCGCGGGGCTTAGTGAAGTGCTTGGACTGGCAGATCTTGGCTCAGTGGCCGAAAAATACGAGTCAGGCGGTCGCGGGGTTGATACCGTATCGACTGGCGCAGGGGATCACGGCGGCGTGTCTTACGGTACACATCAGCTGGCCTCAAAAAACGGCTCAATGGCCGCGTATCTTAGAAGCCCCGAGGGGCAGAAATTCGCAGGGGAATTTGCGGGTTTATCCGCTGGCTCAGCCGCTTTCAATAAGCGCTATAAAGACGTGGCCAGCCGCCGAGGTGATGAGTTTAAGAAGTCGCAGAAGGACTACATTACCCGCACGCACTACATGCCAGCCAAAAAGATTGCAGAACAATACGGCTTTGATACCAAAAATCGCGGTATTCAGGAAGCGATCTACTCACATTCCACCCAGTACGGCGCAAACCATAAATCACGGTTTAAGCGGATAGCAGAATCAGGCGTTGATATGTCCGACAATGAGGCTGTGTTAAAGGCGTTCTATGCAGATAAGGCGCGTTACGTTGATAGCGACTTCAAAAGCAGCTCAGCAAACGTAAGGGCTGGCGTGCGCAAGCGTATCAAGAGTGAGAAAGCGGACGTATTGGCCATTTCTAAGGTATCGGACGTTAAAGAGGCGGTTAAGGATGCCGTCACACAAAAACAGCCTGATAGTAAAGAGGTTGAGGGTTCATTGGCAAATAAAGCTAAAAACAATAGCAGTGCGCTTGGCGTTGAGCTTGGCAAGATGACACCCAACAAAGGCGGCGCTGGTGACGTTAAGAGCAACTTTAGCGACAACACGCCAATGATCTTTAATTCGAGCAAGTCAGCTGGCAAGGATCTTGGTTATGCCCCCGCAAACTTTCCCAAAACGCTTATGCTGAATGTGCCTAATATGCCAAAGGTTAAGCAACGACTAGACAGCGGCGGGGATAGCAAGCCGATCATGATTCAAAGTAATAATGACAGTATTCATCAAAACGTGTCAGATCGCAGCTTGGCACACGCTATCACTGGTGGGTTAGGCCAACAACGCCAGTGGGGTTAATTGAAGAAGGGTGACGCATTGTTATTAGCAGTGATACAATCGGCATTTGTTAGACTAGAGGTTAATTATGCAGTTACAGACAGTTTTAAGACGTGCCAGCGCTGGCTTGTTAGTTGGCTTGACTATGATTAGCCAGGCTCAAGCAGTTGGCTCATCAAAGGACGATAACCTGATGTGCGCCGCTTACATGGATATTGCCGTGGCAGATCTTTACCCGCTAAAGCTCATACCCTATGATAAAGCCAAGCAAATGCTAAGTAGTAGATTTTTGCGTTTGGCCACCACGTCCATATCAACCGATGAGTCGATTAGCGCGGTCGTTGATAGTTTCATCAATTCACGGAACCAAGCAAGGGAAGCCTTGCTTAAAAATAACCAGTTTAACGACTTGCGCTTAAATCCTGAAGGTGATCTTCTCACGTATGCGCAAGCGATCGATAAACAGATGAATCAGCATTGCCCGAAAGGTAACGCCAGCTATGAGGCAATGGCCAACGATTACGATCGTGAGGATATTTTGGCCATGGTGGTTGAGATATCAAAAGAGCTAAAAAAGCACGGCGAGAAATAGCGACTCATGCAGTCAATAAAAAACCCATCTTTTAAAAGGTGGGTTTTTTATTGCTTACTTACCAACAGGATAGCTATACCAAATACGAATACCATAAAGGACTTCTTGATCTTTTCTATGTATCTTTTGGGTTCGGCTTTTAAACTCAAAACTAATTAGTTCATGGCTTGGGTAATCATTAAAAAAGTCACTCATATACTTTGAACAAGCCATTCGGACCTTTTCATTATGACTTATAAAACTATCACTGTCTTCGAGCTCAAGGTGGGTCGGATGCCATTCTGTAAAGATAATTTTTCGACTCAATTTCTTCAATGAAGTAAGCCCTTGGTTTATCAAAACAAGCAAAGCTGTATTGAAAGAGGCAACGTCCTCCTCAGCGGCGTAGTCAGCTATAGCCTTATGTAGAGTAGGTGTCAGTCTAATTTGACTGCGCTTCCAGGTATCTTGTGATTGTAATAATTCTGACTCTAATAAATACGTCATTTTTACATCCTGTAATTTAAAATATTGGTTGACATCAATTATAGTGTCATAATAATAATATTGTCAACGACATTATTTTTAGTGTCATGGGTTTAGATGTAAAATCTCGTAGATATCTTTTGAAAGCTGGGTAAGAGGTTATTAATTCAAACTATAAATAGCATTTCCGCTTAAAAGTCGATTATTATTCATTTTAACGATGATACAATCAATAAAAATTCACCGTCATCAAGGATATTGCATGTCTATTACCAAATCTCTACTGCTGATACTGTTTTCTACGGTATTAATCACTGCGTGCGATTCATCACTTGATACATCGGATGACACTGAGGGTGTAGCCGCGAAGGAAAATCTGGTTGAAGCGACTGGAAATCCTTGTTTAGAGCCTTGGGCCATTGACAGAATGAAAGAGCATATCAAGGAACGAGCAGAAGAGGTGATTACTACTAAGTACGGTGCGGGTGTTATTGATACGTCGTTACTTTATGACTCAGAGATATCATTTGACTATATTTCACAGCCTACCACTCTTGAAAATGGAGATTTGTCTTGTTCAGCAGAGGTAAACGTATCCTATTTAGGAAATGTGAATTCAGCAGATGATCTAGCGGTTATGTATAGTAAATTGGTCAATAGTAATATTGGGTACAACTCAAATCCTTTTGCTAATGTTTATAGTGGTTATGACATCAAGCTAGAGCTGGCAAGTATGGGTATTAGTGAATTTAATATTAATGAGTTCAATGATATTTCAGGTAATACATTTTCAACTAAAATGGATTATCAGCTGAAAAAAACGTATTCAGAAACTGGAGAGGAACAGCAAAGTTATGAAGCAGGTATTGGCAAACCGGCTGCAATGCTTGCAACGATAGCGATATTAGATAAGTTTATACAAAGAAATAAAAGTTCTGACAATGCTTCAAGTGTTGATAGCATAGAAGATCAGGCAGTGAAAGCAGATAGCTATTATGAAGATGAGTATGTAGAAGACTATGAAGATTATGGGGATGACTCAGCTATTACTGCAGATCAAACGCAGCAAACTTCTAATTTAGAAGAGCCTAGAATTGAAAAGCCTGGTAATGAAAATCAAAAGGTAGATGATAGAAAGCCAACTAAGGCTGTGACAATTGCTGATGCAGACGAGGTTGATACTGATATAGATGAAGATAAATACGATACTTCTTATGTTTATGGTTATGAAGCCGAAAATGTAGAGTAGGAAAGCTAGAAATAATACGAAGCCAGTCAGAGGAACACCCCACAAGCCAGCCTCTCAGTGCCCCTTAAACTAGACGTATTCACTACGTTTATTTAAGGGGCATTTTTTATGTCAAAAAGAACAGACCCAATCACTTACAACCTAGCAGATCGCGGCCGCAAGCATGTTGGCGTTGATCGGTCGGACATGAACGTTCAATCGATGATCGAACGTATTAACGCGCCTGATGTTCAAGAGTTGGTTGCCAGTGGTGATCTATACGGCTATTACGGCCATGAAATACGCGCACGTTTTGGCATGAACCCGCCTGATGTTTGGCTGAATCCCAAAACTGGCGAAAACATGCGTATCGAGCCAGCCCTACGCACAATCGAGCTAAGCGCCGACAGTGACGGCAATGTCACATCAAGACATGAGTTTTTAGACACCGATACTGGCAAATACTCAGAACGTCTTTACACCAACAAGGCTGGCGGGTTTAGCAGCGCCGTTATGCGCAAGCGCGGCGCGTCAGGCAAGTTTGATATCACAGGCTTTTATGGGTTCGATTATGTGCGCCAGCCTAATTACAACACCAATCGCGGTAATGGCATGTTCGATAGCTTGTTTTGGCTAGATGAAGAAGAAGCTGAAATGGCGTTTGATAGCTTGGACAACCTAACCCCGCAGCAAGCCAGCCACAAGTCAGCGCTGGAAACGGCTATTTTGCACCAGTACGACAGCATTGCCACTGCCAATGAAGCCGACCTGATGATCAGTCATTACCAAAACGAGGTAATGAAGTCGCAGGATGAGCAAATATCTCACCAAGAGAAGTTGGAGCGCCTACGCCAGCGCCGCCACAATCGCAAACTAGAAGTTTATGACAGCCTGATTTGTCCGTCAGTGTCGTTTGATGAGGCTATTGCGCAGTGGGATAGCTTCAATATGCAGGGCACAAGTGATCTTGACCTGCGCACGACAGGCGACACCAAAAAAGCCAAGGCTGATCAAGAGAGACACCGCCGCGAACGCACCCGCATTTTTAAAGGCCGCTAAGGGGTAGGTATGAGCCAATATCATAAAAATGGGTGTGTGTTTTGTGATCACTCAAAAATACAGGCTGGCGATATAAGAGAGCACCACTTGAGAGGCGTTGATTTTCTGTCTTTTACCCCGCTTAACCCGATAACGCTAGGGCACTTGGTGGTGATACCAGTGCCACACGTTGACGATGCCAGCGCCGCGCCTGATATCACTGGCGCAACGTTCGAGCTGGCCGCCACGATCGCTAAAGATCTTGGCTTGGATAACTACAACTTGATCGTGAATAAAGGTGCTGACGCAGATCAGACGGTTTTTCATTTGCACGTCCACATTATCCCGCGCTTCAAGGGCGATGAAACGATCACCGTTTGGAATACAAACGAGGCGTTACAAGGACGATCAGAATTTACCGATCGCCGCGATCGTCCAACTATTTTCAGACGCACTTAGGAGATTATTTTGAACAAGGTTAGCCGTTTGTTATCCCCGCTGGAATCAATACAGAACGCATGGGGATTAAAACTAAGGGATTTTCGCCAGTGGTGCGCACCAGCTGGCCAAAAGTCTATTAGAGACTGGAAAACGCGCCGTGTTGAGGGTGCGATCATCGTGGCCAAAGGCAGCATGGTTGATGATGTTGAAAAAATGCTAAAGGCTGTGCAGCAGAACGAAAACGCCGAGGCCATGGGTGATACGACCAATTCAGGCACGTCAGTAAATCTACCATTCATGGTGACGGCAATCAGCGCCATTGAGTCGCCGCCTGAGCGTGAGGTGGTTATTGGTTCCCCAACATGGCAAAACGTGGTGATCCCAAGTGATCCATTACAGCGCGTGGTACAGGCAAGAACGGCAAGCGTGTCTTATCGATGTCAAATTGCCTTTTTTGCGCCCGATCCTCACGCAGCCTCATCGATTGCCAACCAGTTTGTCAACTTTTGGAAGCATGAGCGTAAGCGCGGCATTGATGTTTTTTATGAGCTTGGTTTTGCTGGCGAGTCGATCATCAAGGACAAGTGGAATTTTAGAGTCGTAGAAAACACGCTTTACCCTGATAAGGCAGACGTAGGCATTGAGACTGTGCACGCCGTGACGGTTGATTGCATTGTGGTGGGTGCTGAGCCAAACGTGGTGGGCTTGGGCGGCTATGACGACGACATTACCGATACTGGCGAACCTGACGGCAGCATACCGCCAAACTTGCCACCAGTGGGCGGCCACCGTGACCCGCCTGAGAAGCTAAACAGCTTTGTGATTGAAGCGGACGTGATCGAGCGTGAAGCCAATAGACATACCCGCGTAACAGCCGATCCGACCACTGGCGAGATTAACCAATACGACATTAAGGACGACACACCATGAGCGACAAAAAACCAGTAAATTCAAATGTCGTCTATATCGATGCGCGTGCCGCCACCTATGACGGCGTGGCCGTGCGAATTTTGGCCGTTACCCTTGTTGATAGTGGCAAGATCTTGATCAGTAAAGAGGCCGAGTGGCGCGATCAACCAGTGGCCAAAGGTGACACGATCGTTGTAACCGATACACCTAACGTCTTCAATCACTGGGGCTTGGCGTTCAACGAAAAAGAGCAGATGCAAGCGGTTATGGCGGCTTATAAGGCCAGCCTTGCCGCTGGCTTGTTGGTACTTGATGACGAGGTGCAGCGCTATGACCCTAAACAGGTTATCCAAACGCGCAAGGTCGATGAGCGCGGTAAGGCGCTCGACTTTGACAGCATGGGGATTAATAACGGCCATATTGCGGTATTGCTTGCAGTATGGGCGGCAAGATCAGCCCATGGCGGCTATGTCATAACCCGCCAGCCTGATGCCGAGCAAAACGAGGCAGAGGATGACGAGTTCGACATGATGCCATTTAGCATCTAAGTGAGTCGTAATGATAGAGAGCTTACTAGAATTACCTGAATGGCTTGAGGTGTGCGACCGATACCGCTACGACATAACACGTTTTGCGGTTGAAGCGTTAGACATGACGATCGATTCAGGACAGGCCGTGACCCCGCAGCAGGAATTGCTTTTTGAGTCGATCCAAATTCCAAGTAGTCGCACGTCCGTTGCGTCAGGACATGGTACAGGTAAATCTAGGTCGGCTGGCATTATCGCGTTATGGCACTTACTTTTTTACCCTGAGTCCGTCATGCTTTTTACCGCGCCGCAAATTGGCCAGTTAAGGACGGTTGTTTGGAAAGAGATCAATATTTGTATTCAGCGCTTACGCAATAACCCCGCGCTGAGCTGGCTTGCTGATTTTGTCGTGGTACTGACAGAAAAGATCTACATCAAGGGCTTTAAAGACACTTGGTTTGTTTTCGCCAAGACCGCGCCTAAACATCAGCCAACCAACATTGCTGGCCAGCATGGTGATCACTACATGGTATGGGCTGATGAGGCTTGCGGTATCGATGATGCGGTGATGGAAGTCGCTATTGGTGCATTGACCCATGAGAACAACCGCGCCGTACTGACGAGCCAGCCAGCGACCAACACTGGCTTTTTCTATGACACGCACCATAAGCTAAGTCACCATAACAACGGCGTATGGATTGCGTTAGAGTTTAACGGCGAGTTATCCCCGCTGGTGAGTGAATCTAAGCTGATCGAGGCGCTATACCAGTATGGCAGCCGTGATCATGCAGGTTACATGATCCGCATACGTGGCAAGTTCCCTGAATTAAAGGGCAAGTTCTTACTGACGCGATCCGAAATAACGCAGATGCTCAAGCGTAAACCCGCGATCACCGAGGAAGACGAGTACGGCTATATCATAACCGTGGACGTTGGCGGTGACGTTGGCCGTGATAGCAGCGTAATTAGTGTGTTTAAGGTGGTCGATAAAGACTACCAAGGCCGTATTGAGCGCCATGCGCACTTGGTCGATATACCGCTATTTAGCAACCGCGCCAATATTAACGAGCTAAAAGCCAAGATATACGCAGCCGTTGCTGAATATGCTGGCGCGACCGTTGTTATCGATCCTATGGGCGCTGGCATGGGCTTATGCCAGTCGCTAAAAGCTGAGGGCTTGTATTTTGAGACTGTCAACTGGGGCGTGCCTTGCTTTAACAACAACCTAAAAACGCTTTACTTCAACAAACGTGCTCACGCCTATGTGACCATGGCAAAAACCGTTGAGCGCGGTATATTCAGCATAGCGCCAAAAGTGCGCCGTATGTATCAAGTCGTCACCAATCTTGAAACGCAAATGAGCCGCTTGCCGTATTTCTTTGATGAGAAATCGCGCTGGGGTATCACCAGTAAAAAAGACATGCTAAAAGACGGTATCACCTCACCTGATATTGCCGATACATTCGCGTTTGCGTTCCTTGAAAACATCAATTACACGCCAGCAAACAAGGTCGGATTTAAGGGCAGCGATAAGGATAAACAGCAATGGGAGGACTTGGACGAATTGGCCGCGCTTATGGGATAAAGCAAACATTAGTTTTATTTAGTTTTTTTTGGCCAAAAACGTATTTGTATATATATCAATAACTTAATTCTTAAAAGCTTTCTGCAGGATTGATAAAATAATAAACCATTACTTATTTATTTTAGGTCGAAAAAAAGCGGACTGAATATAGCCGTTTTAGGGGTAAAAACCACATAAAAATATTTAATATCAATGGTTTAAAAGCGGACTGACTTTTGCTATAAAATGACCCTCACATGACGGTCACATGACCCCAATCAAAGCGGTGGAACACGCCTAATCACGCTAGCCACCACGCGGTAAAATTATTCATACTCATTAATTGAATAGCGAATAATAATTATGGCGGCTAATACCAAATCTATTATTTTTAAGATCACCGAGGCTGGCAAGCAATCAGCCTTACGAGCCAGCGGCGATGATACTAAGATCCTGATTGACCTAACCCATGTGGCCATAGGTAAGAGCAAGTACACACCGACTGGCGGTGAAACGTCTTTAAAAAATGAAGTCGGTCGCAGCGATATTGTTTCAGGCGAAGTGGTCGGCAACACCTTGCGATTTACCAGCGCCATGTATGCGGACGACATAACGCCAGTGTATGAAATGGGGTTATTTACTAAGACAGGCGTGTTGTTTGCTGTGGTTGCTTCTAGTACAGATCCGCTTGTCACGCTTTACCCTAATATCGCGTTTGTGACCTCGTTCGGCGTGGCCATAGATGATATTAGCAAAGGCAGTATCACGGTAAGCACAGATCCAAATAACAGCTTGGCTACCGTGCTGATGCAAAACCACGTAGCGGCCACCAATCCACACCCGCAGTATGTGGCGCTCAGTCGCTTTCAGCTTCTACTCGATGTTATGTTCCCAGTCGGTTATTTGCACCACACCAACAGCGCGACCAATCCAAAAGCCAAGTTTGATCAGCTGCTAGGTATCAACACGTTTTGGCGTAGGCTGACAGGTAAAATCATTGTTGGTACAGATCCTAATGACAACTACATTAAAGACGTTGGTATCGTCCTAGGTCAAAAAGGCATGACCGAGCTGGCAGGTGTGAACGAACGGCCAAACGTCTACCCGCTTTATACAAAACATATTTTCGAGCGTTATAACCCTGATGATGTGATAGAGACTGTGTGGAATATCAGCGCCAATAAATCATCGATCACCGAGGGAGGCGCGGTACGCTTTACGGTAACAGCAAATAACATACCTGATGGACAGATCCTTAACTGGACGATCAAAGAGGGCAGATTAAACAGTGGCAGTAACGACATAACCACACCTGATAAATCCCAAAGCGGTACGGTTATTTTGAAAAATGGTAGCGCCGTAATCGATTTTACGACCACGCCTGATGATAACGCTGAGGAACCGCAAAAGCATGTACGCCTAACCGTAGGTGCGCCAGCCAGCCTATCGATTAACGTGCCGATCAATGATCTTGGTAACAATGAGTCTGTGGTGCATATCACCCAAAGTACAACCAGCGGTATGCAGCTTGACGAATACTACAAACAGCAAAGCGGCGACTACCCTACGGCAACCGATAAGATCCGTTTTATTGTTGATGCTGGCGTGGACATTATCGCACCTAACACCAGCACGCCAGCCTTGATAGACGGTGATAAATGGCCGTCAGGATCTCAGATCGTTGTTGAAAATCGCGGTCGTATTTTAGGACGCGGCGGTGATGGTGGTATGGGGGCTGTGCTCATTCGCGCCGCAAGATATGAATCAAGACTTGCTTACTCAGACGCGGCGCAAAAAGGCGGTAACGGCGGTACAGCCATTAAATCTACTACTAGAGCGATATTGGTTGAAAACTACAACCTTATTGCTGGCGGCGGCGGCGGTGGTGGTGGGGGCGGTGCATACGTTTATGATTTTAACTCATCCGATCAACGCGTAGGCCACCAAAACGGAACGGCAGCGGGTGGCGGTGCACCACTTGGTAAAGCCTCGATTAACGCTGGCTCGTTTGAGTGGTATATGGCAGACGACCGAAACGATAACAGAAATTTAGTTACAGCCAATATGGACGTGAATAATCCATTCCCCGAATTTGCTGGCATTACCTTTAGCGGTACTACCATTGCAAACGCCAAAATGAATTTAGATAGTTTATATTTTGACGGCAGGATAGTTATAGATGAACCCGCAAACTTGCGTAGCGACTTTAAAGATGTGCCGTTATGGATTCCGTCAGCAAGAAAGGCGGTTGTAAACAGTTCTTTGTATAACAAGTACAAATCGCAGATCGAAAACGACCCTAGTAACCGTGTTTTCTTCCAAAAGGTATGGCCTGATTCTAGCAGTGAGATATACAACCTATCAACAGTCTGTAAAAGAGCGACTGACGCAAGCATTAGTAGTGCTGGCTTAGGCGGTTATAGCGTAGGCGCTTATAACGACACTAGGGGCGTTTACCAAGGGGATGACGGCGGCGACCTATCTATCAACTCAGGCGGTAACGGCGGGGCGCTTGGCGAAAGCGGCCAAACATTCGCGCTATCAAAATATCTGCTATTGGACAACGTGAATGACACAAACAGCATAGCGCCAAAGCCAATCGACAAAACGGAATTAAGCAGTTTAAGGGCGCATGAATTAGCGCCAGCCAGCGGCGGCCTTGCAGGTTACGTTAAAGAGGGCGGCGTTACCATTACCAACTATTCAGCTGGTACAACTAAGGGGCGCTAATTATGGCAGATGCTATTTTGTTTAAAGTCACCAATGCTGGCAAACAAGCGCTTGCCAGCGGCACGGTGAAACTATCACACCTAGCGGTAGGTACAGCTAGGCGATCAACAACAGGTAGCGAGGTTGCATTAACCAGCGAGATTGTAAGAACACCAATCATTAGCGGCGGCGTTGAGCCAATCAGTAACGTGCTGAGATTTAGCGCTGATATCGTGGCCGCAAGTAGTGGTTCTGTTTATGAAATTGGCGTAATGACGGATCGCGGCATACTTTTTGCCGTGGCCGCGTCAAATTCATCGCCTTTTTTTGCTGTGTGCTCGACAAGTAATTTTGCAGCCTCGTTTGGCATATTGCTTACGGAGAGCGAAGCCGCTGGCGTGACGGTAATTAGCGACAACAGCCAAAACAAGCCGCTGGCCACAATGGAGGGGCATTTAAGCCCACAGAACCCGCATAGCCAGTATTTAGACATACCGCGATTCCAGCACTTACTTGATACCGCGATACCAGTTGGCTTTTTGTATGCCAGTCATAGCGGCATAAACCCAAAGCCGCTTTTTGATGAGTTGTTAGGTATTAGCACTACATGGCGGCGCGTTACTGGCAAGATCATTGTTAGTACAGACGACAATGATAATTTTATCGATACCATAGGCGACGCGTTTGGCCAAAAGGGTATGACAACCGAAGCTATAAGCCAGCGCCCACAAGCCTACCCATTGCATACCACTCACTTATGGGAGCGTATTTAATCATGCAAAATATCTACCTAAACGCTGTCAGAACCCACGTTGACTTACTGGTACGCCGATCGCGTACCGATAAGCTAATCGTATGGAATATTGGCACAGACGAGGTGCACGACCCCAGCTTGGTTGCTTATCGTGCGTATGGCAACCGTGATAATGCAGACATTGTGATGCTATGCGCTGGCACGAACCGCATAGGGGAACCGTTGCCGCGCCGTACCATCTTTTTACCCTTGCCAGCAAACTTGGCACAGCTTAAACGTGAGCACATGAGCAAAGGGGCTGGTATCGATGGATAATTACCCCGAGGATTTTTTAAGCCCCGATCGTGAAGACAGCACCAGTTATCAAGATCGCCAGCTTAACGGCATGACGCTTGATGAGCTTAGACAGTGGCGCACACAGACAGGCAAGACCGTTGGTAAGCAGCGCAAGCACGCCAGCCGCCAAAAGCAATATTTCAAAGGCGTATTACAAGATATCGAGCACGGCGAACGCCTGACTACCAAAAAATTAGAGTCATTGGTTAAAACGGCCAAAAACCGTGCTGGCATTAGTGCTGGCGAGTTACTGGAATTTACCCTAGGGGATACCAAGCGCAACCGTGAGTTAAAAAAGACGCTTAACGCCGCGATACTTGATGCCTATCTCGCCAATGTCAAAGCCGCCTCAAACAAGTTTTTAGGCGGTATCACACCGCAGCAGGTGATCAACCAATCCCGCGTCGAAGATATCAAGCGTGCCAATACTCAGATTCACCTTGCCAGCGTTTTTAAGCGCAAGGGTAACGTGATTCATTTTGTCACGAACGCAGGTATTGGCAGTAAGGACACACACCACTATGTGACGGTGCAGTTGCTCGACTATCCAAACTTGCTGCTAGGTCGCACCAAAGCGCCAACCGTTGTGGACGTGAGAGAGGCGGTTATTGACGGCAAGATTCGATTTGATTGTGATTGTGGCCGTCATAGGTATTGGTACAGGTATATTGCTACAGTCGGTAAGTATAACTATAAGATTGATGAGAACCGCTACCCCTCAACACGTAACCCTAAATTAACTGGCGTGGCTTGCAAACACGCCTTACGTGTCATGAAGTACGTCACCAGTCCGCACATGATCGCCAAGATCAGAGATTATGCGCGTGAAGACATAGCCAAGGCCAGCAACCAAGTGAAGTCGCACCGTAGGACAGCCAGCACGCTAGAACGTGAAGCCATGAAGCAGACAGAGGCGCTTAATAACTGGAATGGTCGTTTACATTGGAGCAAAAAGATCAAGCAAGCCGCTACCGCCGCTGAAAAGCAGATCAAAGCCGAGCAAAAGCGCCAGCAAGCCAAATCGCCTCACCAGCCAACGCAAGCCGAACGCGCCAGCTACCAGTACGCCAAAAATCAGCTTGGCAAAAAGAACGTGCCAGCCAATTTTAAAGAGATCTATCAAACCGAAGTTAACAACTATCAGAAAAAATGGGGCAACAAATGAGCTTACGGATAGAAAATGAGCTGGTGACGAATGGCCAGAGTTTGGCCAATCGGATTATCACGTTAAGAAGTCAGGGGGTTATACCAACGTTTGCTTTTAGACGCGTTGTTTTACCAGTCGGTGATAGCACCAAAGACCGCGACCGCGATACTTGGTCAGGGTTAGGATCGGTAAGCAATAGCGATGAGCACGCGATTGATTATGAGCCGTTAGGTCATGCCATGGTTTTAATGCTCGATAGCTTGGGCGGCGCGTTTCATGATACTGGCATGTTTGTTTTGCCCGAAGAAATGTCATCGATCGTGCTCGTTGAGCCTTACGACATTGAATTAGAGGGCGATGAGCGCTTAAAAAATATGCCAAATTGGGAACCAAAAAAAGGCGATTTGCTTTGTTTTATGCTAAACGGCCATAAGGAGTACCACGAAGTCACAGGCATTATGGCTCAGGCCATGCTTGCTAGCGCTGGCAAGCGCTACGCATTGTCGCAACGGTTCGACCTTAACTATCTTGATGCGTTTGATGAGGCCGATATTAAAGACGTGGCCATGCCCTATGAGTAAGGACACTTGGTTATAATAGAGGTGAAACAACAACATAGGATAGTTGGCCATGATTAACTACATTGAAGTCGGTAAACTGGTTCCCGCTAATAAAAAGATCATAAAGCATAAGTGTTGGGGTGTGTTTGATACGTTGTGGGATGAAGTGCAGCGCAATTATGCCGATAGAGAAGACTTGGCAGGTTTTGGTAAGAGTGACTGGCGCAGCGCTTATGATCGCGCCTTACATTCTGACGGCTTGGACGGTTGCGTTATGAGCACGCCAAGCCTTGCGGTACTGGACGCGATCGTTAATAATTTTCTACTGGGCTATTGTCATCATAAATGGGTTAAGCATTGTAACCTCGCAGGGTATTTAATGGCCGCGCCAGCCGCATTTAAACCTAAAAATATTCCGACACGCGTAGACGTACTCATAGACTTTAAAGACGGCAAAAGGTGGCAAACATTTAAAGGTGTGATGGGATTTATGCCACCAGTTAAGGGTTGATGATGACTGTGAATACTGAACCAATGAGCCGTGATTTTGTAGCGCTTGAGCTATTAAAGCATAAAGATATAACACCAGTGGCGGCCTTTAGAATGGCAGATGAGTTTATTTTACTTAGTGACTATAAAGAAGTTTACCGCGCCGCCAATGGTGATATTTTACCTTGTGATCGTTGTGATAAGCCTATAGAGACAGGCCAACACAGGCATGAAGGCCAGCGCGTTTATTACCAAGATTGCTAAAATAGTTGATGTTCACCCATTTCCAAGCCGATAGGCATGAATAAAAAGACATGCTAGACAACGTACAAAAAAGCCGCCTAATAAGCGGCTTTTTTGCGTTTGGAACACCCCTAAAACGCCTATTTGAAAGCCTATTAACATTAATCCTATCAGTTTAGATGTTCTATCACTATCCAACCGACCATATAGGATTAACCCCATGGATAAGAAGCAAGCAGCAGTATTTGACGCAGCAGCACATAAAGAAGTACAGGCAGTACGCCGCCTGATGCGTTCTTTAGAAAACAAAGGCAATAGCAGCGATCAAGTCGCCGCGTTTGACTCAATGCTGGCAAGCAACCCCCAAGGCCGTGAGGCAGCAATGAGCGAGCTACCCGAGTCGCTACAGCGTATCTTAAACAGTAAATACATGGCAGAAGACAAGCAAGCCGTTTTTGATGGTTTAGAAGACGGTATTATTGAATTTAAGCGCCGTAATGGTGGTGAAATGCCGTCAGAGTACGCGATTGCCGCCGCATTAACCACAGCCGCCGCGCCTTTTGGTGGTGCTGAAAAATACGACAGCAACGCAGAGCCTACTTTTGACAGCCTATCACTAGGTCATCATGAAGCATTGTCAGTCGTGCCAGCCGCAACTCAAGTCATTATCGCGTACGGTATCTCTAACTCACTACCACTGCTATCAATGTTACCTAACCCAATGGGTAGTAACGAATTGCCAATCGTTTATGGTACAGCGACCGCAGGTTTAGACATGGGTGTTATGCGCCGTGGCGAATTGATGGACGGTGACAAAGCGGGTATGCCATACCTTGAAAACCGCCATACGTTGACCATGGAAAAAACCGCCGCTGGCACGTTCACGCTTGAATCGCATGTGGCCTATGCCGCTGAAAAACGCGGCGATAAAACCATTAAATTTATTGTTGATAAAACCTCACCACTTGCACCGTTTTTGGGTGGCCGTGTTTCTGTTATGGTCAAAGGTATTGAGATTGCCAATGACAGATACCGTGATCACCCGACCAAAGGTGGTCGCAGCGTTCTACAATCATCAGATCCAGTTGAGATCGGTGCAGATACCTATATCGTAACAACCGCTGTGGCTGATCTTGATACGCATACTATCGAAGTGAATTTTGACACGACAAATGGCGTTGATCCTGATGCTGATGACGTGAGTATCGAGCTTGCCTTTGACTACGAGCGTAAAGACAGCAACGGCAACAACATTTTGCGTGAACCATCGGTAGATATGGAGTTTTTACACCGTTCTATCTATGCAACCCCTCATCGTTCGCGTTCTACTGCAACAATCGATGCGATCACTCAGCTATCGAATGAGCTTGGTATCAACTGGTACGGAGCCGCGCAAACAATCGCTATGCAGCGTTATTACTTTGAGCAGACAGGCCGTTTATTGCGTACCGCGTTCAATATGTGTCTATCAGACCAAAATACGAAAACTGGCCGCGTGGTTACGTTTGACTTCAACAAGACTGGCGTGTCACCGACCAACCTAGCGGATGCGTTCTCTAACATCAATATCACGTTGGGGCTGGCACGTACTCGCTTGTCTCGCGCTATTAATACAGCGATTGCAGGTTACGATCTTTATGTGTCGGATCGCGGCGCGGCGTTTTTCTCAGGTATGGGTGGCCAAAACTACGAATCAACAGGTCTACCGTTTGGTGATCAGTATTCTGTCTACCGTATTGGCCGTCTTAAAAACAACGGTGCAAACGTCTATTACGTTCCATCAAGCATGGGCGTGTTTGACGAAGAAACGGACACCACCACAGCACATGCGTTGTTAGTGCCACGCGCTATCACGCCAGCACAAGCGCCGTTTGTTGGCTTTACCGCAGTACCGCCAATGGTGCTCACGTCAAATGCCACCGCGTTTGAAAAAGACGTGGCGATCTACAGCCGTATGGCTGGCGAGGTTAACCCGCTACCTCGTTATCGCAATCAGTGCATGTTGATTGAAATGATCAACTTGCCAGCGCTTTAATCAACAAGCAAAGGTTTAGCCACTAAAAGCCTTGCTGTCATGAGTGGCAGCAGGGCTTTTTTAAATCTATTTTTAACCAATACCCAAGGATTACCGATATGACAGACGTTAAGCAATTACCTGAAAATCTTGAGCAACTAGAGCAGCTGACAGAGTTCAAACGCGTGTATAAAAAATACACCGCTGATCAGATAGAAGATCTATTGACCGAAGCCGAGGTGGATTACCTAAGCGCTGATAATAAGTCAGAGCTGACATGGCGCTTACTGGATCATCAGGGCTTTGATTTTGAAGCCGCGCTTGCCGAAGCAAACAGTGATCAACCAGCGCCGCAAGATGAGCCAGTTTTAGGCGGTGACGAGCCAGTACCAGCAGATGATAAGGATGATACAAATGAAGACGTACAGACGGTTCAAGATGATGCTGATAGCGAGCATGGTGATCAGGTCGATAGTGAAGCAAGCGCCGATCTTGGTTCAGGTAGCGCAAGCGCAGACGACAGCGAAAAACCTAGTCAAATGGGTAACGTTACCAACGATGATGCGCCGTCAGATATTGGTAACAGCGATGACGCTAACGCAAACAAAGTTGAGCAGCCAGCAGAAGCGGCAGATCAGCCAGCCACCGATAGTACAGCACCCAATGATGAAGCGCCGACTACTCAGACGCTAGAGCAAGACAAGACAGCCGATGAGCAAGCCGACAACCAATCAGCGTGGAGACATCCGTTTTTTAATCGAAGAAACCAGCTACAAAGCAACACGCCAGCCGATGAAGACGATAAAGACCATGTGGCCGTTTTTAATACTGGTGCGTTCAATTTTTTTGAGACAGCGACCAGTACGCTAGTTCCCGCTAAAGAGACAGTAAAGATATATCCCACAGCTACGGCAGATAAAGATCAGATTTTGCGTAATGTGAAGCAGTACAACCACACTCGCGGTAATAAATTGCGCGTTATCAACTAAGAAGCTGATTATCTAGTGGCGGCCATAATTTAGCTATGGTCGCTATTCTTTAAAAAGTCATAAGGACAAGATTATGATCGAGAGTAAAACGTTAGGTAGCGCCGCTGGTGTGCAGTATCAGGGCGTTATCGATAAGACAGAGACAGATAGCTTGCCGTCATTGGCCAATGGTGTGATCACTGGCCGATTTAAGCGCGGCCGTATGGATAAACCGTTTAAAGTTACCGCCAGCAATTATCAAGCATTGTTAGGACGTGATCCAATGAACCCAAGCTATTTAGCCGTAGAAGACGCGTTTAAACGCGGTATTAGCGAGGTGAGTATTTTACGCACTGGCGGCAACTTGGGCGAGAATGTTTCAAGGTATAGCTATCTTGATTTAGCGCTACCACTGCCTGACCCTAATTTTGGTATGTCACAGACTTAATTAATATCTTTTAAACTCAAAAACACAAGAGGTATTTTTTTATGTCTAATGAATGGTTTTATGCAGCATGTGCAAAAGTACAGTTCAATGATGAAGCACCTTTTATCATTGAATTTAGAGATACCAACTTTCGATCAAGTGTGGATCAGTCACCGAATGTGGATTTTAACGATGCTGTTATCCTAGCCTTGCTCAGTCAGTTTTTCTTAGCGAATGAGGATTTTTACACTAGAGGGTGGGGGCTTTATTTACCAAGGGTCAACCACAGTAATGAGCATGATACTGTGTTCTACGGTACGATTTTTGATAGTGAATTAAAACCTAATTATCCCATTAATCGTACCAGTCTTGTGTGTTTTACTAAAGAAATCCTTAGACAAAACCTTAGTGAAACCGTGCCTATAGATAGTAGCTTTACACAACAAGAGTGGGTGGATTTGGTACAAAGTACGCCGTTTGATGAGTTGCAAGAATTGGTAAATCAATATGCAGTGAGTGGTGAATTGGTTATTAATGCAGAAAAAGCTACGCTTAAAATAATGCGATGTAGTCAGGCTGAAATACAGCGCCTTGATCCGTTTGGTGGGCTTGATGCACCTTATGTTGATATCTTTGATCTTGTCAAAGAGCGCCTGACAAACACCGTTAATGAATTGGAACAAAAAGGATTGATGCCAGCTAAGTATTATTCAGATGGAGATTATATCGAGTTTGCCGCAGAGTGCTCAATGACATTACTTCTGACAGAGATGCCGCCGCGACCAACCTAAATCATCAAGCTGTGGAACAGCCTTAACGAGAAATCCGAGCCGCGCCTATACTGAGTAATAAATCACTCAATATAGGCTTTTTTATTATGATCGAGAGTAAAACGTTAGGTAGCGCCGCTGGTGTGCAGTATCAGGGCGTTATCGATAAGACAGAAACAAACAGCTTGCCGTCATTGGCCAATGGTGTGATCACTGGCCGTTTTAAGCGTGGCCGTATGGACAAACCATTTAAAGTGACTGCCAGCAACTACCAAGCGCTATTAGGCCGCGACCCTTCTAACCCTAACTATCTAGCGGTAGAAGATGCGTTCAAGCGTGGTGTGAGTGAGGTGAGTATTTTACGTACTGGTAACAGTGATGATGAGAGTAGCGGGGGTGATGGTGCAGGTGGTGGTGGTGGTGGTGGTGGTGGTAATTTGGGATTTATCAAGGCGGTAAATAATACCAAGATTGACTACCTAGACGGCAATATAGGCGGTCTTGTTTACAGTATTAATGGCGGGGAGATAAAAGCAGAGATAGGTGATCTACCACCGCCAATATCAGACATTGGATCAGAAAAGGGGTTTTTTAAGAGTATGTTTTGGTTTTTTGGCGGCGATGATCTTTACGTGTCGTTTAACTGCTTTGGTGATGATGGTTTTCAATCATGGCCGCCTAACGACATGCCAGCGGGGTTGGATAGCGAGTATTTTTACCTATGGGGGATGGATGAGGCTGTACTAGCAGAGGATCTTGCAAATTATGGAATGCCAGTGCCAGACGGCGTACAGGTTAAAACGGTATCATTAACGCTTTACCCTGCTAGCAGAAAACCTGATAGCAATATCGACTATGATATTTTCGACCTTATTATAGACCCCAGCAATTACACAGCGTCAGAAAAACAGCATTTCTTAGATCGAGGTATCACGCCAGCCGTTAAAAACTCGGACGGATCATACACCCTAAATGCTCAGGTTGTTATGCCAACAGTTGAGTATGTGCCGCCGACATAGCTAAACACGCAGCCACCGTTGATATGTGCTGGAACACCCCTAAAAGCCCAAATCAAACCTTGCCTATACTGATGGAATACCAACACAGTATAGGCATTTTATTATGAGCGCTCAGACCCTTTATTTAAGTATTCTAGCGTCTTCTATGGCGTTGACGGAATCACCAAATCCCGCAGCGCTGGCAAGCGTAGAGCTTGTCACGGAATACGCTTTTGATTCAAACGTCGTGGCAAAAGTCATGGTGGTTGATCAAAAAACCTTTACCACTGCCGCTGACCCCTTGGACAACCTTGTTTTTAAGATCAGCCTTAATGACAAGATCGACGGCAGTACGATAACGGAATTAAAAGGCCGTTTATACACTGGTGGCGGCGTTGAAGCATTAGAAGAACAGCACGCCGATAATTTTAGTTATGTCACAGGCAAGCTAGACTTTCACGGCGCATTGGATAGCCAGTACGACTTTTTCGAGTCCGTCACGACCAGTTATAGCGCAAGCAATGCAGCAGCGATCAAAACAGCGCTTAAAACCATGGACGCGTTAAACGAGCTTGGCGCTTATCGCACAAAACAAGTTGAATTGGCCGTACCAGCCAGCACCGTAACCGACCTGACACCAACAGAGCTTAAAAACGCGTTGTTAGACATGCGCGATCGTCCACGCTACCTAGTCACTTGTGACGTGGCCAGCCTACCTCACATTGAAGCGCTGGCAGAGGTGATGGGTAAACTTAACTGTCATGTATTGCTCGATATCGGCAATATCACCGACTGGCAATCAGCCGTAGCACTGACTCAAACACTAAGCATTAACGATCATCGTTTTTGGGTGTTTTGGAACCCTAACAAGTCACGTCCAAGCAATGCAACAACCGTGCTGGCGCGTAAAAAATGGCGACCGTGTGTTGGTGATTACCTCGCTCAATTATTGTTGCGCAATGCAGCCACCAATGCCGCTGGCATACCGCCAATCTATCGACCAATCGCAGGTTACGACTTCCCAGTATCGTTCCGCGATATAGAGAAAATAGGCGGCTTAACGCTGGATGAAGAAGCACAAAACGCGCTTGCCAGCGCTGGCGTGAACGTGGTTATTAATGAGCGTTTTGAGGGCGGTGATCGTTGGATTTATGGCGATGCGTTGACCCAGTACGACAGCAAGACCAGCGCCTTGCGCCTGATCAATTCATCCGAGATTGAGACTTATACCGCCAATGTGGTGATCGGCATTGCTAAAAAGCACTTACTGAAAGGCATGAGTAGTTATATCAAAGATGCAACCAGCGAGTGTGAGCGCTTTTTGGATTCATGCGTTGTTGATGATAGCGGTAAGGGCTTGTTAGTGCAGTCGTCAGAGCTTGGCGGTCGTTATTACGCACTCAGTATCACGCCACGCGCTGACGACCCATTCAGTAAAGTAGATATCAAGTTTAGCCGCCGTCCGCAAGGTTGCGCACGCCAAGCGTTTTTAGAAACCACAGTAACGAAGTAATAACCCCACTGATCGCTATCACGCCAGCGTTAGCGATCAGCATTAATCACAGTGTAAATAACCATTTTTTCAAGGAAAAGCTATGTTAAACCCAATGATGAACCAGCGCCGCCGTGACCGTAACCATGAGCGCCAACAAGCCCAGTTTGATGCAATGAATCCAAAAGATGCCGCCGACAAGTTGGGCGCTGATCGGATCAGTGAGCGTATGGCGATTGCAGCCACCAGTCAAATGCGTATTCAGGCGCTATCGGTTGTCTTTATGCTGGCCGCCACGCTATCAGAAGCCGATTATGACGATGAAGATATCCTACCAAGCGAAGTGCTAGACGCGCTGATGCTTGAAGCGTTTGTTGATGATGACGATGAAGATATCGACGGTATCGATGAAGACGTTAAGGTCGTATTCTCAGCACACGTAGCAGACGCACTATCAACCCTAGGCGTTGAAGACTCAGTAATTGATGATCTTTTTGATGATGATGTCGAAGTGGCAGACGCAGCAGCCCTTGCCGCCGCTGAAACGGTATTAGAAAACATGCCTGATGATGGTGATGATTTTGATGTGTTTGTGGCCGCGTTCGCTTATAGCGACGAAGACGTGGGCGATGCCGAAGAATCAGGCGCGTTTGATAGCGTGGATGGTCAAGAGCCGCAGTTTGATGCCGCTGGCAAGAAGTTACGCGTTGGCAAAAAGACCGTGAAAAAGGTCAACGGTAAAACGCTAACCTACAAAGCGGTTAAGGCCATTCGTAACGGTAAAAAAGTCACGATCAATAAACGCATTGGGGGCAAGCCGTTATTAAAGGCTGGCCAAAAAGCCGCGCTTAAAAAAGCTCGCCGTAAAGCGGGTACTGGCTCTGCTATCAAAAAGCAAATGAGATCG
This sequence comes from Psychrobacter piscatorii, assembly GCF_043641605.1. Lineage (GTDB taxonomy): Bacteria > Pseudomonadota > Gammaproteobacteria > Pseudomonadales > Moraxellaceae > Psychrobacter > Psychrobacter piscatorii_C. The sequence goes on from NZ_JBHZRK010000004.1 coordinate 24,682, forward strand.
TTTGGTAAAGGTATGCGCCTGAACCTTTACAAAGGCAATAAAAACCGCCTAAACGCCTTACAAAAGGCAGGGGCAGCGCGTTATTTTAACTCTTAATAACGACTAGCCAGCCATAAAAAACCGCCTCAATACGGGGCGGTTTTTTTATTGGAACACCACCAATAACCCGCCAAGCGATCCACCTACAATAGAGGGATAAACATTAATATTCATTTTATACAGGTGGCACATGAAACTATCCGAGATCACAAAAAAAACCAAATTGGTTGCCGACTTCTCAAAACGCTTGTCTTATAGCGCAAAAGAAAAGATCGTGGCCACCGAGGTTGAAAAGGTCAAGCGCATATCAGGTGCAAGCGTGCGACCAGTCAGTATGGCGTTAGAGAACGGCCAAACGGTCAAGATCTATTTACGCTTGGTTGATGACGGCGCTAAGTACGACATATTCCGTATCGATGTTAACGGTAAGATGATCCCGCTATCAGGCGATTTTGATAACAGCTATGACGACTCGTTTAACGCCTCAGTTGATGCACTGGCCACCATGATTAAGACAGGGCAGAAAAAATTTGATGCTAAGCGTGCCAAGATGAAAGTACGCAAGACACCCGCCAGCGGGGGCAGTGGCAACCGACCAATGAATAAAGCACAGCAGCGTAACGCCTTGCTCGATGAGATCAAAGAGCTTGATGTGATCATTCAAAACAAAGCAACCGAAAAGGCCGAGCTGACAGATCAGTTGGCCAAAATCAAAGAATCCAATAAATAATAGGTGAGATCATGCAAAACAGCTACATAGTAGACGCTTTTTTGACTGGTGCAGCGTGGATGATCCTTGCCTTCTTATTTTTTGATTCTAAGGCACGCATTAAAGCGCTAGGTAATATGATGAGTAGCGCCACGCTTGGCGTGGCGCTATCTAAGTCCGCTAAAGTTGCGACCAGCGCTACCGTGCCGTTTGCCGCGTTCTACTTGTTTTTATTGTGGCGTTTTTATGCCCTGATGGTACAAACGCAGACGTGGGGCGCTGGCGGGGTAGGCTTACTGGTAATACTAGGGGTTATAGGCGTGGGGCTGCTATGGCTGCTAATGATGCTTGTTTTTGTGGCACACAGTCCGTTTGCTCAGCTGGCAGCGATTGATGACACAGCACGTAAGCGACCCATCAAAACAAACCAAGATGAGCAGGGCTGGCCATGATTGATGCACCGAAGATAAAAGACATGATCGATCATTGGTTGGCCACGCCGCCGAACGGCTATTTTGGCCAAAGCTACGGCGCGGACGTGCGCAACATGCTATTGCGCGAGCTTAGCACCGATAATGCCGATAATTTTTTAGCACAGTTGCGCCGTGATATTCCGCTACTAAACCAGCTTAATGATAGCCAGCTTAGTATTAATACGACCACCGTTGGCTATGACCAGCTGTATGTCTATCTAAGAGTCGGCGGTATTGATATCGAGCTTGGCGAGTCAACCACAGAAACGTTAGATCAGGACTACTACAATGTCAGAGCGCAATAAAATATTAGAAAGTATAAACAGCAATATTAACGACTATCCCGAGGTCGCCGAGCGCTGGCGTGCGGGTGATCCGACCGTCCGCGCCATGCTAACCTCAATCGTTGAGGCGGCGTTATTTTTAAAGCGCGACAATGATGTGAACGCGATTGAGCCGTTTATTAAGTCAAAAAACCGTACCATTATTGCCGATGCAATCAATAAAGGCATACTACCAACGGCCACACCTTGCCAGCACCTTCTAACCGTTGAAAACAACGCGCAAACCACCTTGACGCTATCGCAAGGCCGACTTATCGAGGACGGCACAGGGCGACAATGGCGCTTGCTTGCTTCACTAACACTGAGCGCAGGTGAGGTAAAAAAAGTGTTGGTTGAGCAAAGCGTGGTTAATCGCGTGAGCATGACCGCGCCAGTAAATGAGCCGTTTTATACCGTGTCGCTATCAACCACTGACGGCGCTTATTTTTCAGGCATTGGCATTACCAACACGACCACTGGCGAGATCTACAAGCATACGCCTAAATTTATGAACGCCGCCGTAGACGCGCCAGCCTACACCTTACAAAGTGACGATTTGGTCAATATTAATGTCGTTTTTGGGGCGAGCGATCGCGCTGGCAAGACCGTACAAGCGGGTGAAGTATACGAGTTTGCAATCACTCAGAGCTATGGTGAGGTCGATGCGGCAAGCCTAGGACAAGCCGCGCTTAGTGAGATCAATACTGGCGATGAAAGCAAGTTAAACCTTTATTTTAAAGCTGGCGATATGATCCGCGCTGGCACTAATCCATTAACGATCAATCAGCTTAGATTGCTGGCCAGCTTCCCCTCAATGTACGATCGTAACGCGGTATTTATGGGTAATTTTACCTTTTTGGTTATGCAGCACTTTATGAGCCGTTTTAATTACATGGCAATATGGAATGAGGCCACCAATGAGAAATACTACGGCGCGTCATTGGATAGCATCAATCACTTAAACCTTGCAGTAGTGGCCAAAAGCGATGTGTCCAGTGAGAAAGCCCAGCTGATCACCGATATTCAGCAATTAGTAGCACGCGCTGACAGCTTGTTAGAGGGGCGCGTTAGGGTTAGGGCTGTGGTTGAACGACCATATCGTATTACGATCACAGGGCGCTTGGCAGCGGTGCACGATATAGACTCAGTACGCACACAGATCAAAGAATTGTTACTGGCCAGCTACGGCAAAGGATCACTTGCCGCAATCCATCATAACGCCGATGGGTTCAATCAATTAGAGATTGCAACGCGCTTGCGTACCGACATATCAGCCTTTCAAGATCGTATTAGTGATTTTACCGTGAGTAGTGAAGACGTAACCACTAATCCAGTAAAACCCCATGAGTGGGCGTTTTTGAACAATAACAGCATAACCATCAACTTAACCCGAACGGCAGACAGTGGTAACGCGACATGGACAATGTAATCTTAACAGCCAGTGATTTTTTATCACCAATTTTGCACAGTAGCGCTGCCAATGAATTAGAACGCGCCATGGCTGGCGTGTTTGTCGCTACCATTCAAGATCAAATGATCGACCAGTTAAACGATATTTACAGCTACGGCGTGCCTTGGCAGGGCGGTCGTACCGTTGTTGAGCGCTTTACTAAGCTAAACGGCCTTGCGGTATTACGGCGCGATGATGACGGCCTGAGCGATAAGCTGATGAGCATTATTTATGCAAATTGGGAGGCCATGGCCAGTGAGCGTGGCCTAGGGTTTTTGCAGTTTGTTTTAGACATGCTTTACCCGAACCAAAACGAGATCAAGCAGCTGTGGCACTCAAAAGCGCTGGCAAGTAGCTATCCAAATCATGTCAGAGAAAAAAGCGCCGCTGGATTGTTTTTAACCAGTCGCGTGCGTATCAAGATCGATGCGTCCGTAAATATTGCCGAGCTATCAGAGCTTGCACCAACCATGACCCGCCTTGTACCTTGGCACGTCGTGCCTGAGATAGCCGTTAGCCTGAGCACGGACGACACAGGGTTAACCGTTGCCGCCGCTGGCACGCTATATCAGATAGGTAATTTTTCACCGTACTAATCCTTAGATCATAGATCACCAATGGAACACCCCTAAAAGCCCCGCCTGATAACTTGTCAAAATAGCCTTATCACTCATTCATTGATAAGGCTTTTTCATGAAAACAAAAACCCCGAGCTTAACGGCCTACCGTAAGCAGTATCAAACCATGAAGTCATTAGGCGCGGCTATGCTGGCGTGTAATGCCGTGTTGGTTATTGATGGTTACGAAAACCTATACATGCTGCTACAAAACTTCCAGCGCCCAATTTGCAGCCACCATGACCCCGCTGATGTGGACTTAGCACGCGGCTTGCAGATGCACGCCGCTGGCACGCGTAAAACCAATTTTGAGAGTCAGTGGACGTTTATTGAAACCGAAAGCGGCGTTATTTCACAGTTTGCAGACGATCTAGTAAATATTCATGACGGCGTTATCCCGCTGGCACGCGTTTATGACGGTTTTGTTGATGACGGCGATAACATCAAGGGCTTGCGTGAATATGAGCTGATCGATTGCGCGATTACGTTTGCTGACGGCGGCGGTGAGATCGATGCGGCCAGCCGTAGTCAGATCCTACAGGTACAGGCAAATTGCCGTTATAACTTCTTTGGTAATGACAGCAAATTAGGCTCATCAAGCACAGACGTTTTCGCCAACACCTTAAACAGCGCACTAGGTGCACTTGGCGGCCTAACCTCTACATTCAGTTCAGACAACGTTACCATTTTTGGTTAAGGCGGCCTTGTGAGCGTTAATGATACAGACGTGAATCACGTCATTGGCACGATCGAGGATGCAGCCAATGATTTGTATGATGAGCTTTTAACGACTGGTTATTCTTTATTGCTCAGCGATGTGGTTAAGGTTTTTATTATCAATACCAAAAAATACGCGGGGTGGTCAGGCGAGTTGCAGCATTGCCCCAAAAGCGATGAGTCATGTGATAAACCGCTATTGGTGATCGATAAAAACACGGTTTTGGGGGTGGATGACTGGGTAATTGTTGAGCCAGTTATCCGCGCTCATTGCGATCTCGTTCAGGCGCGGCGCATGGAGGGGGCGCAGAATTTGGGCGTTCAACCCGCTGGCATGTCGTCAAGTGAAGCACGCCAGCTATACGATGATGCGGTAAAGACAATGCAAAAAGAGGCGTTTCAATTCCAGCCGTTTAGCATTGAGATACCCGAAGACGACCCGCGCTACCCCGAGACTAGCCCTTGGCTGGTATGGCAATCTTAAAAACATAATGGAGCAGTTATGACAGACACTACCACTATGACTATCACGGCGGCTTGGACGAAGATATCGGACGGCCAGTGTGAGGTGCAATCGATTGGTGATCGAAGATCTTATGACAAGTTGTTGTTTGACTTGGTTGTGAGCGACAACGAACCCGCCAGCGACACAGATGCGTTTATGGAGATCAAATTATTTGAGCACGCAAACTTTCACCGATCAACACCAGTATGGTTGCGCTTAAACGCTGACAATGCTAGCAAAGATCGCAAAATAGTAATAATAAGATAAGGAATTTTTATGTCTCAAAGTTTTGGTAGCCCGAGTCTTGGTGGTACGAATGAAACCGCTGAAACCATTAAAACAAAATATGAGTCTAATGAGAACACCAACGCTTTTACAGATGATGACAAGCAAAAATTAGAAAGCATTGAGGTTGCAAGCGATATTTCATCGTTTACCGCAGCCTTCAACGCGGCATTTACCGCCGCACAACCAACCCAAGAGGAACTATAGGATGACAAAGTATTACACCCAAGAGCAAATTGACGAAATCGGCGTTTTTATGGCTGGCAAGATCGGTGAGACTACTGATGAGTTAAAAAGTTTTTTAAAGCAAAAACTGGCTGAAATGGAACCCGCCGAACCCGCGCCAAGCAACCCCGAAACAGGCGGCGATACGCCACCAGCTAGCGGCAGTAGCGGCATGTTTTTAGATGATGGTCGTGAGATTAAGCAAAAACTGATAAAAGGTTCTGTTCAGAACAACGAATTATCCCCCAGCAGTCAGACAGCTGATCATGGGTTAGATATTAGTAAGATCATCGCCCTAAGTGCGACTGTGGAAAATATGTATGGCGAAGTCGTCATACAAAATACCGTTTCACAATACTACCCACACAATACTTTTGCAACTTCAATAAATAGCCAAAATATCAGCTTTGTTTTCACTAGCCAAGACAATATGGACAAGATCGATTTAAGTAAATGTCAGGTTTTAATCACCTACCTAGCCTAACCAAAAAAAATCGAAACCGTGGCCGCCGATCTACTGGCGGCCACACCCCAAACAATCATCAATTTTGGGATAAACGCGTGAATATTCAGCTTGAAGATGGTAGTCAAATTGGCGGCGGCAATCTAATCAGCGCAATCTATCGAACCGACCTTGTGCCAGTACCAGTGACATTGGAGCTGGTGGTAAAGGCTGATGACAGATTGCGTGATTTATTTACCATTGGTCGCAAGATGACCACGCCAAAAGGCGTGCCGTTGGTAATTGTTAAGTCGCAAGTGATCAATGAGCAGTCAATCAAGGTTGGCCGCCGTGTTGCGGCTATTCACGTGATCGCTATTATCGCTGGCTGTGAAGCACTACTAGGCGTGACCAATAAGGCGGTGCACCTAGAGAACACCAATTTTAATGAAGTTTACCGCGCACTTGGTGCAAAGGTGAGAATCCAGCGTGACGTTAAACTTGCCAGCTTTACTTGCTTAAAAGGGCAGTTACCAACCGCAGCGATTGCACTGGCATTGCAGCGTGAGGCCGCCGTGGTATGCAACACCGAAAGCGGCTTATCCGTCATACGCTTAAATGAGTTGATGGGCGGCAATGCGCTTATGTTTGATAAAAGCGCCGTCCAGTGGATCGACAATCCGAACGCCGTCAGGCACAGCAATGTTAATTATTTATCGATCGATGACAACGGATCGGACATTTTAGGCACAGCAAGAGCTGAGCGATCAATACAGTATTATCCCCGCGCCGATACCCGCGAATTACAGAACTTACGCCGCATTTTAATCACTAAAGCCACGATCACTCGCCAGCTAGATGAGCGCTTGGACGCTGGCGCGATCATATCGGTTGATGATCAGTCATTAGTCACCCTCACTGGCGTTCACAAGTACGAAACAGGGGCTATGGGTGGCCAATCAGTTGCCGCAACTAAAGCATGGCTGGCACAGGTCGAGGACACCAAACAATGAGCTTTATATCCCCTTATATGCACCCCGCCAAGCTGATGAGCTATGACAAGGTTAATCGTACCGCAAAAGTCACTATTGCTGGCTTAACGGACGGCTTGGCAGAGGGTATCACCGCTATGCTGGCGTACCCCATTGGTGATGACGACTTGGACACCGAGCGCGAGCTATTGGTGGGCGCTGATGTATGGGTATTTTTTGAGCAAGGCGATGTATCAATGCCAGTGGTGGCTTTTTATCGCCGTCACGGTCAAGGTCGCGCAACCGTGGACGTGCGCCGCATACGCCAAGAGAATATTGAGGTACTAGCGCGTACCAGCATAACGCTAAGCGCTAAAGACTTTATCGACTTAAAAGCCAGCAAAATAAACCTTGATGCCGATACCGTGACCATCAACGCCACTGAGCTAAATATCAATGCTGAGACAAACGCAAAAGGCGATATCAACCAAATTGGCAATTACTTTATGACAGGCAATCAGCTGATCAATGGTGGCCAAACGATCAACGGCAACAGCGTGTCTTACGGCAATCAGACCATTAACGGCAGCGTGCACTCAACGGTTGATATGACCGCTGGCAACATTTCAGTGAGATACCATCTTCACGACGGCGTGAAAGAAGGCGGCGGCAACACTGGCGCACCACAATAATTAATCAGGCGGCAATATGAAACTTTTTGACAGAATGGCAGGTATGCTTATAAGCAACCGCGAAATGAAACAGGCGCGTTTGCCGTCCAGTATTCATGACGCAAATCACCAATATGATGCCATGAACCAATTTGAGCTTGGCACGTACTACAACAAAGAAAAAATCCCACGCACCCGCCAGCAGATCTACACCATGTGGGAGATTATGCAAAAAGACCCACAGATTGCGGAGGCGTTGAGCTTGCACGCTACCGCCGCATTGGGTGGCCACGAAACGACAGGGGATATGATCTTTATGACCCCGCATGATCGCATTAGAGGCAAAGGCCGCCGCGCCAAAGAGCTACGCGATAAGGTGGAGCGTGAATCACGTCACATGACGGCCATTATCAACCGTCACATATTCCCGCTGGCACGTCAGGCGATCGGTTTTGGCGATAGCTATGCGCGTATCTATACCGACAAACGTGCTGGCGTGGTTGGCCTAATGAATAACCGACACACCGCGCCGCCGCTGATCATGCCGTTTGAGCAAGGAGGGGATACGATCGGCTTTCATGCGTTGGAAGAAGAAGATTTTGAGCGCTCGATTGCCAAACTAACGCCTATGCAAATGCTGCGGGTAAAAATGCCGCGTATTACCAACGTACCGCAAATGTCGCTACAAGTTTGGCAGGACGAAAAAACGCTGATTTATGACAATCGCTATGACAATCCGATCTTACCGAGTGAAGTTGGCGGCTCGTTCCTATATCCGATCGAGGAACCGTGGCAAGACGTGACCATTAGCCGCGCTGGACTTAATAACCAGCAGATTGCAGACAGCGTAAAGCAAGCCTTTTTAACGATCAACATGGAGGGGATGCCGCCAAAGCAAGCTAAGAAGTATAGGGAAGGGCTTACTAAAATGCTTAGCAACTATCGCGCACAGGTAGAGGACGCATTTAAAGGCGGCGAGGCGTTGTATGGCACAAGCTATCACGTCATGCCGCAATGGGGCGATAAGCAGATCTTACAATCAGTGGGGGATATCTCACAGCGCCAAGCACCGCTTAATGAGGGCACGTTAATGCTCAACTTAAAGCGTTTGGCGGGTGGCCTTGGTATTGATCTGTCACTTATTGGCTGGGCTGATATGCTGGCGGGTGGCCTAGGTGATGGGGCGGCGTTCCATACGTCAGCACAGATCATGAATAGATCTATGCTCATTCGTCAGGCAATCATTGATGCGCTTAATCACTTGATGAGTATTCACTGGGGGATCAAGTACGGTGAGCACTTTGACTCTAAAGAGTACCCTTGGCAGTTTGATTTTTACAGCGACCAAAACGCGGCGGCCTCACAAGCGCTCAATAACAAGCAGAACCGCGCCAATACGACAACCATTCAGGTACAAGCCATACAGATGATCAAGGAGCTGGGCTTGGACAAAGAAACGGCGCAATTAATCTTAGAAGATGAAATGGGCTATGACATGGCCATGGCTGAGAAAATTGCTATCTCTATTACCACGCCGCCGCCAGTCGAGGGCGACCACATGATGATGCCTGATGGACAACCAATGAACCCACCACAAGATGATGAGCTGCCTGACGAATTGGATTTTGACTATGAGGAATAATGTTTTTAATAGTATTGCCGCCGCTGCGACCAACACAGCCAAAAGCTACTTGCCTATGCAAGATCTTAGAAAAATGTATGGTGAGGTTAAGGCACATGAGATCTTGTTGCAGTGCATGTATGTTGTGACGATCGAGGATATTTACGGTATTGGTGCTGGCATACCGTGGTTTACCGACCAAACCTTGAGCTATCTTGTGACCGAAGCTGATTTATTGCTAGGTAGCGCTGATGCCGAGTCGTTTCACGTTGGTGCGTTACCCGCCAGCTACTTAACGCAAAAAACCGCCGATGAAATGGATATGACATTCATCGAGACAAGCACTGGCGCGATTTTTAGATCTTTTAGGGCGTGCTATGACTTGGCGTTCAACAAGGACGGCACGGTACACGTACCAAGGGATTATAGTTTCAAGCTAACTATTGGCCTGATCAACCACAAAAAACCGAACGACCCGCCAGCCGTCACGCGATCTTGGATTGTGGCGGCCAAAAGTGGTCGAGCCGAGGCAAGCGCCACTGGCAAAAGTGAGGTTGTTAAAGAAGCGATCACCTTTCAGAAGATAAGGCCGTTAATTTTCGAGCGTTAACTGAATTAAGATAATGAAACAAACTCTGTCATCACTGAATAGTTTTATCTTGTGAGTGCAGTATTCAAAATACCATTCAACGTGAACTTTCATCTAGTGTTTTAAAGGCTTAATCAGTGATAGAATCCTTATCAATAGCTTCTACTAAGTACAGTACGGTTAATTATATTTTTAGTGATTGAGACAATAGTAAAAAATCGTCAAAGTTTTTGATAAAAATTTCTAATGCCACGGAGCTATAAAGTTCTGTAGTGTATTGCGACACTCGCACAGTAATATTGAGGGAATTAACAAGCATGAGTTTAGATTATCAGCATATCCGTGAGCAGCTACAACGTATCATCTATGACTATAAAGACGCTGAGGGGTATGAGAGAGGTCAAAGTCAAAACTTTTGGACACAGATATTCAATGCGTATGGTGTCTCTGGTCAAGTACAGCTCAAAGCATTTGAGCATCGTCTAAAAGATGATAAATCTCAAAAGTATGTTGATGCCTTTATTCCTAAACTGGTGATGATTGAACAAAAAAGCCGTGGTATTGATCTTAATAAAGCTTATAACCAAGTCAGTAAATACTATGAACGACTGAGCGCAGCGGATAAGCCAAGATATATCGTACTATCTAACTTTGATGAGCTATGGATATTTGATATTGAAAACCCTCTGAATATCAAAGAATATAAATGTCCGATTGCTGATCTGCCTAAAAATGCTGAATGGTTGGACTTCTTAGCGCCAAACGCTGCAATGGCGGAGATCGTTGAAGAAAACCCGATTAACCGTCAAGCAACCGAAATGGTTGCTAAGCTACATCAGGCGTTTATCTCAGATGGGGTTAATGCTGATGAATTGGCGTTATTCTTGACTCGTCTGATTTTTTGTTTCTTTGCCGATGACACCGGCATATTTGGACAAAAAAACCTGTTAGATGGGTTGCTCAAAAACGAGGCAAGAAGTGACGGTAGCAATCTCAACGAAGTGTTTACCACGCTTTTTGATACTTTAAACACTAAAGATCGCTCTAGTCGCTTACCAGAAAGTTATGCTGCCTTTGCTTATATCAACGGTGATCTGTTCTCTCAATCAATTCGTATTCCTTACTTTGACGAAAATCTCTATAACCTCGTCGTTCAGTGTAATAGCCTTGATTGGAGCGAAATCAGCCCTGCAATTTTCGGCTCAATGTTTCAAAGCGTACTCGATATAAGCGACAAAGCTGACAGCGACGATAAGCGCCGTGAGTTTGGTGCTCATTACACCAGTGAAAAAAATATCTTAAAGGTAATCAACTCTCTATTTTTACAAGATCTGCGTGATGAGTTTTCAAAATGTACTGTAAACACTCCAAGAGCATTAAAACTCTATGAAAAACTCCCTACATTAAAATTCTTTGATCCTGCTTGTGGCTGCGGAAACTTCTTAATTATTGCTTATCGTGAGTTGCGACTGTTAGAAAATCAACTGATCGCACAGATTTACGGTGAACAAAGAGGTCTGCTTGATATTAGCAGTATGTGCCAAGTTACCGTTGAGCAGTTCTATGGTATCGAGATTGAACCACACGCGGCTCATATCGCAAGGGTAGCAATGTGGATCACGGATCATCAACTGAACCAAGCCACTGCTGAACGTTTTGGTACGACCCGTCCTACAACGCCCATTGTGTATAGTCCGCACATTACAGAAGGTAATGCCTTGCAAATTGACTGGGAGGACGTTCTAGCAGCCAATGAGTGTGATTTTGTAATGGGCAACCCGCCTTTCATTGGTTATACCTATCAAAATAAAGAACAAAAAGCAGATTTGGCTCATGTTGCTAGCACTGTAAAAAAACATAAGTCATTAGATTATGTGGCAGGATGGTATATTAAAGCTATGCACTATATGCAGTCAGTAACTAAGCCGAAACACCAGGTAGAAACAGCTTTTGTGTCCACTAATTCTATCGTGCAAGGTGAGCATGTAGCCATATTATGGCAATACCTACTTAAAGATTGTGGTGGACACATTAACTTTGCACACCATACTTTTAAATGGTCAAATGAGGGTAAGGGTGTAGCAGCTGTACATTGCATCATAGTTGGCTATTGTACGAATGAACGCAAAGAAAAAACGATCTTTAGTTATAATGATCTTGCAGGTGAACCCGTACCTCAAAAAGCAAAAATGATTAATGGTTATTTAATTGATGGCGCGTTAGTTTTCTTTGATAGGGCTAAAAAACAAGTTTCTAATGAGTTAGAAATGTCTCGTGGTAATCAGCCTACGGATGGTGGCAATTTATTGTTATCAGATGATGAGTATAAAGAGTTGATTGAGTTAGAGCCTACTGCTGAGAAGTATATAAAACGCTATATGATGGGTAATGAGTTTCTCAATAATATAAAGCGTTGGTGCCTCTGGTTTGATGGTTATGATCCTTTACAACTTAATAAAGACTTAGAAAAAATGCCTTTAGTTCGAAGTCGGATCGAAAATGTTAAGAACGGACGGCTCGAAAGTAGTAAGGCAGCTACAGTTAAGAAAGCAGAAACACCTCATTTATTCGATGAGCGACGTTATGTAGATGAGCCCTATATTGGCTTGCCTAGAGTATCCTCAGAAAATAGGAAATTCATACCTATTGGTTTTTTAGATGGAGAAGTAGCAGGTGATAAGTTATATGTTCTTTTAGGAGCAAAGTCTTATCATTTCGGCGTTTTATCAAGCAGTATGCACAATGCCTTTATGCGCCTGACGGCAGGTAGAATGAAAAGCGACTACAGTTATTCTAATACTATCGTATATAATAATTTTCCCTATCCTTTTGATGCCAAAGATGAAGATAGTAAGACGATAAAAGCTAAAGAAACTATAGAATCAGCTGCTCAAGCCGTTTTAGATGTTCGTAAATTATACCAAGATGATAGCGAGGACTCGCCTAGCTTGGCCAAGCTATATAATACTTATATGATCAATCCATATCCTGAGCTAACCAAAGCCCATGCTGCGCTTGATAAAGCAGTAGATAAGGCTTACGGCTATAAAGGCAAGGGCGATGATGCCAGTCGAGTAGAGTTTTTGCTGAAGCGTATTGCACAAAGCTAGGAAGACAAAACCTGTATCAGCAAAATGGTTAAAGATATGACCTAATAAAGAACCCACCTTAAACGGTGGGTTTTTTATACTATCGCGCCACGGAACACCCCTAAATAGCACCCCTCAAAACTTGTCAGAATAACCGTATCTTATTAATTATTCATAGGTACGGCGAAATGGCATACACCACACAGAATAAAGCTCACAGCAATCACTATATCACCAAGCCTGACGGCTCAACCGCCAGTCGGTACAGCCGTTATGAGGTTGGGCGCATTACTGGCCGCTATCGTGACATGCTGGCCGTTTTAGCGGATAGCACAGGTTTTGACAGCCTAGGTTTTGATAGCAGCGTTGGCAGTGACGATGACAGCTGGCACGTTGTGAACGTTTTTGACTCAGTAAATAATTATATCGACAGCATGGCGATCGGCGGCGCAATGGATAGCGCCCACGCGCTACAAATCGCAAAGTCGCAGCTAGAAGGCGTGCGTGGCGCTACATACCAGCTGGTCACCAACAATGCCATACAGTTTGACAGTATGGATCACGACCATGCTTGGTCGATTGATGCCATTAACAAGCTGATGGATAACCCCTCGCAAAACAAGAGCTATCTACCAGTAATCACCGCACCTGAATTGGTCGTTGAAGCTGAGCGCGTCACGTTTGATAGCGTGCAGTGGGATAGCAACAGCAATCTAATAAGTCATGGCGGCAAAGACAGTCGCTTGTATCTTGATCTTACCCGCGCTGATACCCGCCACGAGCTTGTTACTGAGTTTGACTTGGCAGACGCGTTATTTGATATGGACGCAGAGGAAGCGGGTTTTGATGCGTTGATGACAGAAAAACACCGCTTGCATACCCTCAAAGACCGCTTGTTTCAGGCAATGGTACAGGCTGGTGATAAACCGCCAGCTATGCGCAAAAAAGGCGACACAACACCCGCTGAAAAAGACACTGGTTTTTATGTGACCAACGTCACCCAAACCAAAGAATTTAAGCGCCAAGGTGTGATCAATATCGCGTTTGTCTTTGATTTGTCGGACGGCCAAAAGCTGTCTATTTGGTTCCACAAGCCGCTAGAGTCCTCATCCAAACTGCTACCAAGCGACTACATGGTGTCGTGGAAGTGGATGTTGAATAAGCGTGATGTAACCGCCGCCTTATCACCAAAACACGGCGATAACGTGCAGTTGCCAGCGCTGGCACGCCGTATCATGCGTTTGGCCGCTAAGAACTCTAAACGCTTTAAAGCCGCGCAAGCACGCGCCGCTAAAGTCGAACAAGAGCTATTGGACGCAGAACAGATGGTCGCTGATAGAAAGTCCACGATCAGCATGTTAGATATCGACATTATGGATTTAAACAAAAAAATCGATATGGCATTGCAATCGCGTAAGAATGAGGCCGAGAAAGCGCCTGAGCTTGAGAAGCCAAAGGGCGGCGCTTTCTCAGAGGGTGACGCGGTGATATGGATGGGTGAGTACGGCGAGATCAGCCGTGGCACGTTCAAAAACTATTCACCTGATGGAACTATGGGAACCTTTATTGATGAAGGTGGCCAAATGAGAGCGCCAGTAAGCCAGCTGATTTTCAATCCTGACGTACAGCTTACCGATGAGCAGATCGCAGCCCAAAGCGAGGCCAATAAGTACAACGAAATGGAAGCGATTATCAGCAGTTTGTCTAAGTCCAGCAAGCGTTTTAAAGAATGGAATATGACCATAGAGTCTGTCCAAGCATTACCTAAAGAGCAGTTTTTTAGACTGGCTGATGCACTGGCAGCGGCCAAAATGTCAGCTTACGAGCAGCTATTGATTGCTTATCGCGTAGGTAAGCAAGATTTGATTGGCATTGCTCAGTCAATCATGGATAACGAAAAATCCGCTGGCGAAACAACCCCTGAGATTGCTAAACGCCGCGAACGTTTGGCGCAAATATTAAACACCGAGTTAACGCTAGTGGGATCAAAAAAAGATGATAACAGCGATGAGGACGCGACAGTCTTTATTACAGGTCAAGAGATAGACGTAAGCGAGGGCGTAGACTTTAAAACCGCCAAAAACAATGCAATGGCTTATTTTGATGAAAACCTAAAAGATAAGGTGGTTTTTTGCCGAGCCATTGATAGCGATGTGGTCTTAAAGCGCCGTGGTGGTAAGCATATTGCAAAAGCCAATCATACCTTCCGCGATAAATTACAGCTGGTCGCCGCAATACCTGAAATGATCAAAAAAGGTAAGTATAAAAGCTATACCGAAGCATACAAAAACAAGTCTACAAATATCTATGGCTACTATGTTTTATATGTGTTGGTAGATGTAGAAGGGGTTGCCAAAAATGCAAGAGTGGTGCTTGAAAAAACAGATAAAGGCGAAGCGCTTTATGATATTGGAATAAACAAAAAAGAAGCCTTGGCAGCTCTGGGGGATGCTTACTCAAACAAAGGGTTTGATCAGCCCACCGATCCCAGCCAATACCAAGGCTTAGATAAATCTTATCAAGATGATCATGAAAATGTCAATCAGTTTGACAAATTATCAACAAACGATGCAGCAGCTAGTGATCTTGTCCTAAATATTTTCTTTGATGAAGATTTAGACCTTGCCAGCGACACTACCACGGATGACAAAGTAACCAAAGGCAGCGTCAACGAGTCAACGACAGTCAAAGGCACTAAGATCAGCAGTAATTTTGCGCTAGTAGAAGCAAAAAAACTAATCGTATCGCATGATGCGGCAGGTGTTGCCAATCCTGATTTTCCACAAGCACTACAGCCGCGTGATCGCAGCGATAAAAAATCCGTTGAGGCGATCAAGGCCAATGCTAAAAAACTTCAACCCGAAAAACTAGGCCAAACAGACCGAGTGGGGAACGGTGCGCCTATCGTGGGCGATGACTTAGTTGTTGAAAGTGGCAACGGTAGAGCTATGGCCGTAAAGCTGGCATACGACAGTGGCGATGCCGAAAACTACCGCGCATGGCTTGTTGAAAATGCTAATGAGTTTGGGTTTAGCGCTGAACAGGTCGAAAACTACAAACAGCCAGTGTTAGTAAGGGTTCGCACGACCGCTATAGATAGAATGGATTTTGCTATTGAGGCAAACCAAGACGGTTACCCGCAGTATTTCGACAACGAAGAAAGCGGCGATGGAGTAGAAAAAACCGTTTCAGTCTATGTCAACAGCCGTGGCCGCGTACTGGCCACCGTGACCGAACAGGCTGGCAAGTACCATGTCAAAGGCGAGAACTTTAGCGGCGGCAATTACCCTGATGATGCCAGCGTTCTAAAGCAGCTTGAAGTGGTCAAAGCAAGCAACCCATCAATGAAGTTAAAAGAGGGCAAAGAGTTTTTTAGTGCTGATGATACTGGTAAGAGCTACCCGCCAGTAGAGCGCGATCAAGACGGCAACTATATCGCTTACATGGACAACACCAAAAAAGATCATTGGTCAGCAGCCATGCAATCGGACGGCAGCTTTATCGTCTATCCCGACAACGCCCAAACCCGCGCCTATAGAAACAGTAAGCCTAAATTCTTTGACGGCGTAGCAGACCTATTGGCCACATACCCCGCGTTTAAAAGTATTGAAAAGCTAATCGCTGAGGACTTGAAAGCCGAAGCTGATTATGACGAATACGACGAGATCGACAGCAGCGAATACCCGCAAATGTTCCTAGACCGCAATAAGGACAAGCTAAACATTTTAGGTATTGGCGATGACGACATTCATGTCGGACTTGAAGACGACTACGAAAATAAATCGGATTATAACGACCTATACCACATTGACAGCGGCCTTTTTGCACGACAGACGCTAAATTTTGCCGATGCCGTTTGTAAGACTGTGGACGCGGCTATCTCACTTGGCGCTGATGCTGTGGTCGGTGACTTTACCGCTACCGCTTACCAAAACTCAATGTTTGACGGCCTAGATAGCAAATCTAACCCAACTTACGGTATCACCGTTCAGATCGAAAAGGGCGGCGTTTACTTGCGTGCTGAGATCAATGCGTATGGAGAGTGCAAGATATTAAAAGGTGCAAGCGGTACTGACGTTATTACCACGATTAAGCACGTATTCACTGACAACACTAACGAATATCAATCAGCGCTGGCAGACGCGCTAGACATACAGGTAGATGAGGATATGACCACAACAGATACGCATGACATACCTGATGCCACTCTACCGGTCGAGCCAGCTGAAAGTGCACTTGCTAAACGTATCAATGAGATTGAGCAGCAAATGAGCACCGCCGACTTTGACCCCACGGCAGTTGATACTGACGAGCTCATCGACTTGGTAGATCAGGTTGAGGACGATGCCGAGCTTACCGCCAAGCTAGAAGCTATCAGCGTGACCTTGCAGCAAAAAACGATTGCTATCAGCTTAAGAGCCCTTACCGACATGGCTGGCGCGTAATGCTGGACACACCAGCCAACAACAAAAGCCAAAAGCCTAGCGGTAAAACGTTAGGCAGCGTTTGGCGTGAAAAAGGCTTAAACAAAAACCTTGTTGTAAAAATTAGACCAGTTGTTGAGGGCAATTTTGAGGGCGGCCAAGGTCAGCAGACCTATAGCATTGATACCAGCCAGCCCACGGTTGAATCTATTTTTGAGGATGCCGATTTTTCCATCGAAAGCCAGTACAGCACGCCGTTTGAATCATCAAACCCTGAGGGGCGCCTACCTAACCTAATGGGTATGATCCAGTCCGGCCAAATTAACGCCGCTTACTATAGCTTGTTTGCCCTATCAAATGATCCAACTGGTGTGGGTGCTACGGTTGCCGAGGGTGTTTCAATGGCAGCTAATGTAACAGGCGTGGGTGACATGCTGAGCGAGTCTGAGGGCAAACTTCAAGGTTTGCTCGGGCGCTCAAACTTTACCAAGTTAAACAGTCATCAGATCTTCACATCTGCTAGCTCGATCCGTATTACTGGCACGTTGTTTTTTCAAGCATGGGCTAACGCAAAAGTTGAGGTAGAAGACGCTTTACAGCAATTACAAATATGGTCGTCAGCCGCCGAATTATCCAAGCAATCGCTATTGGTTGGCGGGATAAAAGACGGTTTTTCTGAGGCCATGTTTCCCTCAGTTATTCCCCCATTGGTACAACTTCAATACGGCGGTAAAACTTATAGCCCCATGGTGATTGAAAGTGTATCAGCACCTATAACGGCCCCCATGACCAAGGACGGCGACCGCATTGCCGTTAGGGTACAAGTCGTATTTTTATCATTAACCGCATGGGATGCACAAAACATCATCGACACAAGGCGCTAATCATGACCACAACACTAACCATCCAGCTATTAAATGAAAGCGTAAGCTTACCTGATCTCACTATCGGCGGTGCGATAGACATTGCTCATATACCGTCAGAGTTTAACGAAAAACGCCTGAGCGCTTTAATCGGCCATTTAAGCGGCGATGCAGGGCTGGCAGGTCGATTAACCGCGCAAGAGCGCTATTACATACTGCTAAACCATCAAGCCACCACCAGCCACAAGTACAACGCTGATGACGCTGGCGCAAACGATGAGTATATGTTTGAAACCATCCAATCAGACGTGCCAAATGAGGTGCAGGTGGGCGAGCTGACAATCAATCACTTACTGGGCGCTCATGTTGTTGTTTTAGAGGGGATCTGCGAAAACGTGGCCGACTGGCTGATCGGACAAATGGCGTGCCAGCTTAGCGGCAATCTAGCCAGCATTATTGGTGGTGAAGACGTTGTATGGGAACCGCTGCCAGCAACAATGACTGACAGCGAGATCAATGCAGCCATTCAAGAACGATTTAAGTTTATCAACGGTCTATCTGCTACGAGCAAGTTTAACGATCTTGTCGATGCCTATAGTAACGGCACAAACCAGCTGGCGCATTTTGTCAAATTAGGTAGCGACAATAAAGGCTTAACCGTTATTAAATCAGGAGGTGACGGCGATATGGAGCCGTCACGATTTCACACCCTTGACCATTTATCAGGGGCGGCCGCAAGACTTGCAACATGCCTTGCTTGAGGACGCTTTCACTATGGTGGAACACGGCAAAATGAGTTTGTCAGAAGCGCTTAAAATGGGATTGTCTTTTGTAAAACTGTATCGAAACTCACCGAGCTTTGAGCGCGTATCAAAAACCATTGAAGCCGAGCGTCTTTACAAGGTAGGGGTTATTGATCGTTTAAATGCAGTTGTTACGACCAATTCAGCAAGACGATAAATATATAAAATTTAGCATAGTAAAAGGAGTGACACGGCATGAGCCACAAAGTCGCCACCGCAAAAATTGCGCTGGCAAACATTGTTGGTAACGGCGCGAATGTGGCTGCTGTCGGCGCAGGTGGTGAGGTTTTCGCCCGCGAGCTTGGTCAGACGCATTTGTTCTTGTACCTAAATTTACCCATTTGGGTATTCTTTATCTTGACCGTGGTCCTGGCCGCCATTGGATCGGTCGCATCCTTATACGTGGATGTAATGAAAGAGGCACGTTTGTCTTATACCCAAAAGTTTATGAATCTTGTGATGGGGTTTTTAGCGGGGTTGATCGGCGCATTTATCATTTTACCTACGTTTGTATCGAGTCCAACAATGGCAATGCTAATGTTTACAGGGCTATGCTCAGGGTTTGCGGGCACGTTACTGGTCTTCAATCTTGGCGAGGCTATCCGTAGTACTGAGCTCTGGGATGGTCTAAGAAAGATATTCACTACTTTCACCCTTAACGGTATCAAAACAATGGCAATGAGCCGCCTTAGGTTATTGGCTGCGTGGATTTTAAAGGGGGATGACAAGTGAGTTACCTATACGCACTACTTGACTGGCGCTTGATCAATCTCATTGCCCCATTTGTTGGCATTACCGTATGCGTTTACCTACTGATGAGTAAAAACACTTGCACGGTCCAAAAGTCAATATCAACCATATTGGCGCTGGGTGTACTGTCGTGGCTCATGCTTATTTGGGCGGACTGGGGCAGCACAATATTTGAGCCCTCTTATCAGAGTGCTTTAGCACGGGTAATCATGGTCTTTATGATGCTGATTGTGGCTTTTGTTTTACGCCGTTCGACCAAGCGCAATCGATCTTTATCAATCAAAACAAGGATATTATCCGCTGAAAATGAGCTGCTAAAAGAACAGCTTAATATCATGCACGGCAAAACCGAACCCACACAGGAGTAATGCTTTATGACTACTACCACAGTCACCGACACCGATATCTTTGCCAAATTGCGTGAGCACGTATCAGGTACCAGTATGCTGACACAACTACTTGTTGATACTACCAATAAGGCAATGGAAGACGCAGCATTTCGCGATGAGCTCATTGAGCGCTTAGGCGTAATACCTGCCGTATCAACAGAGAACAGACCATACAATCTCACATTGGCGAACCTTCGTAAGGTTTATCCTGGCGTCAATGCTGAAGCGATTCCACTTATTTTAAAGTACGCACCGCAGTATGACATTTTGACTAAAAAGCAAATGTGTTCTTTTCTTTCAAACTGCATTGTTGAGTCCAACGGCTTTAATGCTAAGCGTGAAAGTTTTGCTTATACAGCAGGTCGATTGCGCCAGGTTTTTAGCACTCGCATTGCCTCTATTGCAGCGGCTAAAAAATTATTGGCGAAAGGGCAGGTGGCCACGGCTAATTATCTGTATGGTGGGCGTTATGGCAATCGTCCTGGTACCAACGATGGTTGGGATTATCGCGGTGGCGGTATCATTCAAAACACGTTCCGTAGTAACTACTATATCTTGCAGAACATGACAGGTATTCCGTTTGGCGAAAACCCAAAGCATATTGAAGATTTAGAGAATGCAGTAAAAGCAGCAATGGCTTTTTGGCAGTTAAACGGCTGCAACACCAAAGCTGAAAAAATCAATACGTATGATGATGGTTATACACTAAATACGCTGACTTCAAAGGGGATTGAAACTAAAGACTATAAGATGAATTATGGCGCTCGCATTGTCCGTGAGACGGTCAATGGTGGACTAAATGGCTATGAGCATTTTTGTCAGACATTAGAAAAGTGCCTGCGGTATCTATAATAATATTTGTTTAAGGTTCAAATAGTAGTTAATAGACTTGATAAAACCCCATCATTATTGATGGGGTTTTTTGTTGGAACACTATAAAAAGCATACCTTTTTTGTTTGCCATAATTGATCATCTAAATACGATCAACTGGACCCATGGTTATGAAACAAAAACTCGCTCAATTAAAACGACTGCAGACAGCACTTACCAGCTTACAAGCGGCCACAAACATAAAGGCACGCTTAATGGCCGCAAAAGAGCTTACCAACGTCTTAAAAGATATCGGCGCAATAGGGAACTTAACATTAAAAGAGGTTCGACAGGCCGCCAAAGATTATGAATTAGATGGCGAGTTTGATGACGAGTACAGTGACAATCCAAACGATGAGAATTATCGTTATGCCGATACCGGCTATATCGCAGGGTCGCACAAAGAACGTGCTAGCAGCCGTATTAAAGATTTGGCCAAAGACGGCATTACTGTTAAAGCTACTGATATTGAATGGGATGAAATCGAAGCTGATGCTTTAGTTGCTGAAGATGTGATTAAAAAATCTAACATTATGGGGAATGTCGATTATCAGGCTTTAAAAGATCAAAACGTGGAAGCCGGTACCGCCTATCTTATTCAAAAGGTTTTAGCATCTGTGGCACCTGAGCCTTATTGGGATGTAATGGGTTTCTTGCAAAATAGCACATCAGGGCGCCGAGTTATTGGTGGCCGTACTGAAAATAAGCTGAGACTTGCTGCGCATTTTAATGCTATTCCAATTGCTGATCAGAAGGCGCTGGCTCGTAGGGCCTATGTTAACGGTATCAATACGCTAAAATCACGCCTCACTGAGAATAAAAATATTATTGGTACCAGGGACCTGATTGCTGAGCTCAAAGCTATTGCCAGCGAAATGTCTGGTCACACTATTAGTGCATTGGATGAGGGCCAATATAATCAAGCAGTTTTTAAAGTAACAGAGCAAAGAGAGTTTATCGAAAATAAGTCTTTTGAGTTTGAGAGCGAATACAAGGCGGCTGAAAAGCTTGCACTAGAAACCTTGGATGTGCCTAACGATACTGCCAAGGAGCAAGGTTTTGTAGAATATGTGGGTGGTAGCTTTAGGGCTGCTCGCAGACGTGGTAGCTACTATGCACGGCAAACGTCAATGAGAAGCTGGCTTGCTGAGAAATATCCTAATATTGAATTCAACAAAAGATTTGCAAGAGATATAGCGCCGGTTGTCGTT
Source organism: Psychrobacter piscatorii (assembly GCF_043641605.1). Lineage (GTDB taxonomy): Bacteria > Pseudomonadota > Gammaproteobacteria > Pseudomonadales > Moraxellaceae > Psychrobacter > Psychrobacter piscatorii_C. The sequence continues at coordinate 46,719 of NZ_JBHZRK010000004.1, forward strand.
AATGAAGATATTGATAAGTACAAAGAGCTTGTAGACGACGTCGAACGAATCGCTTTGGCCAACAAGTTAGTGGCGCTGGTTGATCCGCTATCAACCTTAGCATGGATATCACTAGGAGAAAGATTCTGGAATATTGTAGAGCTGCAGTCAGACGCCTTTATCAAACATGCCAATAGGGCCATCAAAGGTAAATACAATGACTGGGAATTAACTATTAAGCCTGATAAAGGTCCATCAGATGAGCAAGGCAAGCATAAGGGTAAGAGAAAGAGCACTTTTGAGTTGATTGTTGCTGACAGTATTAAGCGTATTGGCGGTGACCCGGTCACCATCAACTCTACTGAAGAATTAAAAAATACGTTTGGCTTCCGTGATATTCAGTCAGGTAATTGGGTACTGAAGGATAAAACCAGTGCTAAATTTCACGTTGAGAATGCGGCAGCCGCTATGATGGACCTGTCAGACATCGTGGGAATTGATCCTAAGTCTTTGGCTTTTGGTGGCAGGCTGGCACTGGCTTTAGGTGCTCGTGGTACTAAAGGAGCTTTGGCGCATTATGAACCGGTCCAGCGTGTCATCAATATTACTAAAATGAAAGGTGGTGGCTCACTGGGTCATGAGTGGTTCCATGCGATCGACAATATCTTGGGCGAAGTGTTAGGCGTAGATGGTGCGACCGGCGCTGGCAAATACTTAAGTATTGACCCTATGATGGTAGCTGAGAAATCAATCAATCTGTCAGTAGCTTTTGCTAAGCTACAAGAGGCCATGAAGAATGGTGATGTTAGAGCACCTGAAGTATTTAGAATTACTGATAAGGATGTAGAACTTGCGCTACTTAATATCAAAGAAAATAGTACGCGCTTGGCTAAACTGATATTTGACGCTAAAGATGCTAAGGAGGCAGTAGATATTGTTGATGCAAAACTTGGGTCGCCACATAGGTCTAAGCGTAGAAAAAATCATAATCAATGGCGCAAAGTGGCGGTTGCTTTTTTTAATCAAGATAAAGTAGGGGAGCCGATTGTTTTAAGCACTGGTGAGCCTATATCAGAGTTTTATGCCAATTCTAAGAAGCTTGATGCTGAGCGTTCAAAGCCTTACTGGTCAACCACACACGAAATGGCTGCGCGTGCGTTTCAAGCCTTTTTAGAAGATAGTCTAAAAGACCAGGACAGACGTAATGATTATTTAAGCTATGGGGCAGATAATGCGTTATATAGTGGCTTCCACCAAGCATACCCCGAGGGTGAAGAGCGTAAGAAAATCAACTTGGCATTCAAAAATTTGTTTGAAGTGATTAAAAGCGAGAAAATCTTTGAGAATGCTATTGCTGATCAAGTCATGATGGATGCTATTTTTGGTGCGCCAAGCGTGCTGTTTGATGAGGAACAATTAGAGCTTAATCGATTGTTCTCTGATAATTATATGTAAAAGTCGAATATATGACTGAATTTCCATCTAGTTCTTTTATACAAGCAGTTTGAGTTTTGATAGCAAGTGTAGCGTATATTAATTACATATTATTCAATTTAAGTCTATGCTTCTCCAAGGCTGAGTGGTATTGTTGGATAATAATGAAGAAGTTAGTTGAAGCCCTTGATGGCTTAATATCTAGATAATAGTATTGAGCGCTTATACATTAAATAAACAATTGTTCTAAATGAAGATGTGGATAATATGAAAAAAGCCCTCCTCCTAGCTTTGCTGTTCACAGTCAGTAGCTCCAGCTTTGCAGTTTCCGTTGATCAAAATTTATTAAATAAAGCCAAATCAGGTGATCGAGCTTCTCAAGAGGAGGTTGCTAAGTTTTACAGATTTTCTGGAGAAGAAGGTGAGTCCTTATCTTGGCTATATAAGGCCTATGAAAATGGATCTGGTTATGCTGCTGGTAAGATTGCAAAGGCTTACTATGATGGGGAAATGGGTTTACAAAGAGATCGTTCAGAAGCTTGGTCTTGGTATAGAAAAGGTGCTGAGCTAAATGATAAAACCTCTTTAATATTTATGGCGGATGACTATGCTAAAGAGACTGTTAAACAATACCGTGACTCGTCGGGATACAGCCCTAAGTATAGCGATAGCTATCAACTTGAACTGCAGAGAAAAGAAGAAAGACAAGAGCGAGCAAGAAAAGAGCAAGCGCTAAAGTATTTGGTTCAATGTATCAATGAATTAAAAGATGCAGAGTGTAACATTAGATATGCAAAGCTTAGAAGGACTTTATATGGAAATCTTGACGAAAGTGCGTTTAAGGCGGTCCAACGAGCTGCGGAAAAGGGTTATCTAGAGGCATTTACTGAGTTAGCATTTTATTATGAGAATGGCTATATCGTAAAGGAGGAGCCTAGCAAGGCGTATGAATATCTTCAATATACGGCTTCAAAAAATGAAAAAAACGCTTTAGAAAAGCTAGGTGAAGCATACCTTCAAGCACATAAATACAACCTTGCTAAAGATGAGAAAAAAGGTATCAATTATCTAGAGAAGGCAGGTGCCTTAGGAAACGGAGACGCTTATAGGACGCTAGGTGATTATTATTTTACGGATAAGAACAACGCAGTTGACCTAAATAGAGCTATTGGTTATTACGAAAAAGGTGTCGCATTGGGGAATCCGTATACAGCTTGGAATTTAGCTGCTCTTTACAGCGCACATGATGAAAAATTAGAAAAGAGTCGGAGCTATTATACGAAGGAAATGGCAAAACTTATGGCCTTAGCAGCAGACGGTGGGTTGCTTGAAGCTCAATTAGCACTAGCTTCAGCACATGAGAAAGGGCAGTTTGGCTTGCACTCTAGATCAAAAGCTAAATACTATTATGAGCTTGCTGCAAAGCAGGGATCGGGCGAAGCCAAGCTCAAACTTAAAGGTTTTAATTAATTCTTATGAAGAAATCAACCTCTCTGATTTTGTTGATAATCACTTGCCAATTTTCATATGCTAGCTGGTATACAAATTATGACTCTACTGGGAGAATAGTTTCTCTTTCCAGTGAAAAAGTACTTATTTATGATGCGTCCTTATTAAAGGATCAATATGTATTTGTGAATAAAAATCCAAAGGCAATAAATAATAAAAATTCTTATTCTAAAGAAGAGGTTATGAAAGTTGAAGATACTTACATTTTTAATGAAAGCGCAAGTAAAGGCCTCAAAGCTTCAAATAAAGACTTTAGATTTGACAGAATTATCACTGTAGAAGATCAGATGAAAGATGATCGACGGATAGTCAGATCCGTTCTAAATGACAGTAGTGTTAGTCGCAATGTTAAGGAAGCCGATACTGACGAGACTAAACCTATATTAGTCTATAAGCCATATGCTGTGATTATGCGATATTCAATTTTAAACAAATCTGACCAAATCGTAGAAAGCTGGTCAGAGAAAAGTTCTATGCAGTATCTAACTATTGAAGATTGCAACAAAGAAATACCAAAGTATAGAAAGATAGCTCAGAACGAATTAGATGACTCTTTTTTCGTTAAATCTCAACTACTTAAGGGCAAGACAAGCGTTTCTTGTGCCAAAGTCAATAAATAACTTGTATTTGGAAAGCAATATATGAATAGCGAAAACAAAGATGTCGTTGAATTTTCATTAAGAACTTTAGTTAGATTTGTAGAGTTGGAAGGGTTGGATGTCAGTGACTTGGTTGATAAGTATTCCGCTAAAGTTATTGGTAATGAACTGGGTTATGATGATGGTTTTGGACCTCAAGATAAGTTCAAGGCCTTGGAGCTTATCAAGTCTTGTCGATCTTCTAATTAAGATTTCAGCACTTTTGCAGTCATAGATTGTCTATATATTTTTGAGCAACTATATCGACAATCTAAACTCATATTGTTCAATTTTCATTATATTAATTTACTAATGTAATTATAAGTTGTTAGAATAGTCATTAGCTTAAAAGCGAATGCATTATTTTTTCTAACTTAATGTCGCTATACCTAATAAATTGCTTAAATTATCTATAGTTAAGTAATATTTGCTTTCAACTCATCTAAATAATCAGCCCAAGCCTGCATCATCACTTTACGCTTTGGTAAGAATACAGTGCGATTGTAGGCTATGCCATGCATATCCCTTACGCGATGAGCAAGCTGCTGCTCCACCAATGCTTCAGGAAAACCTAGCTTCTCTACAATCAAAGTCATCCCAGAGAGCGTAACGTAGCTCGCCAGCCCTTACGAAAAGCATAGGCATCAATTTGATAGCAATTTTAACTTCAAATGATCCTTGATACTCATCAATATCGTTAAGCAACCTACCAAGCTCATCAGTATCTAAGATAGTAGCATGATGTTGTACTACCGGCGTTTTCAATGCACCTAATAAATCCTGTGTAGTATCACGCTCGCAGCGCCCAGTATGCACACCATACCTAAATACCTGTCCAGCCATTGTGCGCATCTTTACCGCTGACTCAATATACCCTTGCGCCTCAGCTGATCTACAAGCTTCTAATACATCCATTGGCTTGATATCAGTTTGATGAGGAACAATTAGAGCTTAATCGATTGTTCTCTGATAATTATATGTAAAAAGCGAGTAGATGTTTTAAGCTTCTAGATTAACGCTATTTTTATAATTCAATTTGATATTAGATTCCACATACTCCTATACAAACTCTAAGTATTCGACTAGAAAGTCGCTTTAGCTGTTCTAGTCGAATATTTGGAGCCTACATCGCTTTGCAAAAATAGTTTTGTCTAGCTATCAAAAAGCTAATCCTTAGATATATATTTTAAAACTGAACATGATTTTATAAAAGGTTTGTTTTGCTTTCCTACAAAAGTAGGCTAAAATGCTGAATTTTTTATGGAAAATTTGAATGGTATTGACCTTATCAGTACCAATGCAAGGAAATATATATGGCTGAAATGATTCCAGATAGCATAGGAGTAGTCAAAAGTTCTACATCAGGAGAGCGTAGAGTCTACAACTTGCTTAAAAGTGTGCTTCTCCCTGATAGTGACTGGATTGTTTGGTACGAACCCTGTGCCTCCATTCAAAGTAAGCATGGCGATTTTCTTATCTTCTCAAAATATCACGGTATAATTTTAATCGAAGTTAAGGATTGGAGTGCGTCTTATATAGCCACAGCAAATCCTAGCACCTTCATTATAAAAAATAGTGATGGTTCAACACAAAATCGTGAAAACCCTCTTAAGCAAGCGCGTAGTGTTCAACTACAAATTAGAAATTTGTTAGAAAAGAAACACTCGCTTAGACAGAAAGTCGGTAATTTTGCTGGCAAGTTAAGATTTCCAACAACTGAGTGCGTCATATTTACTGGTATGGAAAGAGCCCAAGCTGAAAAAGCAGGGCTAATGGATGACTCAATACTTAGCCATCAAAAATGCATTTTCCAGGATGACTTACGTGTAGATATAGATGATAAAGAATCACGTAACTCATTTGTTGAACAGCTACTAGGGTCTTTTAACCATAAGTTTGCGTTTACACCACTAAGTAGCAAAGAGTTAGATGCTGTTAGATACGCTATATTTCCAGAATTACGTGTCAATCCACAGCAAGAGCTTGCATTGGATATTGCGCTAAATAATGATGATCTGATCAAGGTTTTGGATAAACAACAAGAGATAGTTTCAAAATCTATTGGTACTGGCCATCGTATTCTCAAAGGAGTTGCTGGTAGCGGTAAATCCCTGGTTGTGACATATCGTGCTCGACACTTAGCTAGATTCAATCCTCATTGGCGGATACTGGTCGTATGCTTTAATATTTCATTAAGAAGTCATTTAGGTGCAAGTTTAAATAATTCACATATAGAGCCTTATCGTTCATCTGGTAAAGGATATATAGAAGTAAAGCATTACCACAGTCTTTTATCCGATTTGACTAATATCAGGCTAAGAAAGGGCGATAAGGAGAGTTGGGATGATTATAATATCCGTCGTTCAGAAAGCCTTATTGATTACGTAGAAAGTCAGAAAGATTTTCAGAAGTATGATGCTATCTTAATTGATGAAGGTCAAGATTTTACAGAAGATATGATTAGAGGAGTGTTGAGCCTTCTATCAGAGAAGGATAGCTTGCTTTTCTGTTACGACCCTGCTCAAAATATATTTGGTAGAAAAAACTTCACTTGGAAGTCTGTGGGTTTGAATGTACAAGGCAAGAAACCTACATTGCTTAATAAAAGTTATCGCAATACACGACAGATATTAGAGCTGTGTACAGAGTTCAAAGGGGAAGACCTTGATGTTGATGCTGAAAGTGAGAACAAATCACTGATACCTGATTATGGAGATTGCCGCGAAGGTGATTTACCTTTATTGATTCAAAAGAATTCTTTTAATGAAATGATAGATTATGTCGCACAGGACATCATGAGTCATACAGGAAACGGGATCGAGTTATCAGAATCTGCTATTATCATTATGGAATCAAATGTCAAAAGAGATATAGTTAAGAATCTGATTCCAAAACTAACCAGTAGACTACTAGAGCTAGGATGTGGCAATGGTTGTGTTAGTGCAATCTTAACAAAAGAAGATAAGTTGAATTTAGATCTTAATTGTCCTAGTGTTAAAGTTATCATGACAGACTCATGCAAAGGCTTAGAGTTTAGAAATGTATATATGATGGGTCTGGCTGTTGTTGAAGAAGATACGCCTGAGCTAAGAAAAACTGCATATGTGGGTATGACTCGTGCCAAGGACTATTTAACAGTGCTTTATGCTAAGCCTAATCACTATACCGATATCCTATCGGACATTTTAGAAAAGCAAAGTAGGTTGTTTTGATTATTCAAAAAGACAGTAAACTAAATGAAATCTAAAAGAGAAGATAAAATGAAAGATGTATCTCAGAAAAATGTTCACTTACAGTTGTTTTCACCAAATAACGAGCATATAGGCCATTTTGATGGGGAGTTTTTTTATCCAGCAGGTGTTCTACCTTATAGAGTTGACGGTAATGAAATATATACTACAAAAATGCCTGCTGAATACATCGGTGATTTTGAAGAAGGACGAGGAGTTTCACTAACAGGGGATATCCTATTTTTTGTAAGTGAATAAAAATTCTCTTTATTTAATAGATATATTAAACATAGTCAATCTACGTCAGCAGCTTAGAACATTTTGATTTGTATCTTGGCAAGGTATAAATCAAAAAGTTGTTCCTTAGTTAGAAGCATATCAATTAGTATTTTCTTTCAATTTATCTAAATAGTCGGCCCATGCCTGCATCATCACTTTGCGCTCTGGTAAGAACACGGTGCGATTGTAGGCTCTGCCGTGCATATCCCTTACACGATGAGCAAGCTGTTGCTCTACCAATGCTTCAGGAAAACCTAGCTTCTCTACAATCAATGTTCTCGCTGTAGCTCTAAACCCATGTACTGTCTGTTTTGACCCACTGTAGCCGAGCCGCTTCAAAGCTTGGTTCATTGTGTTTTCTGACATTGGTTGTACAGTCGTATGAATGGCTGGGAATAAGTACTTACTACGAGCGTGTAGGGATAATTCACGGATTAAAGCAATAGCTTGCGTTGGTAGTGGGACGATAAGAGATAGACCAGTTCTACGTTGAGTTTTTCTTGGCGTAAAAGTCCAGGTGCCTTCATCAAGATCAAAGTCATCCCAGAGAGCGTAACGTAACTCGCCAGCTCTTACAAACAGCATAGGCATTAGCTTGATAGCGATTTTAACTTCAAAGGATCCTTGATAATCATCGATATCATTAAGCAATCTACCAAGCTCATCAGTATCTAAAATAGTAGCATGATGCTGTACTACTGGTGTTTTTAATGCACCTAATAAATCTTGCGTAATATCACGCTCACAGCGTCCAGTCTGCACACCATATCTAAATACCTGTCCAGCCATTGTGCGCATCTTTACCGCTGTCTCAATATACCCTTGCGCCTCAGCTGATCTGCAAGCTTCTAATACATCCATTGGCTTGATATCAGTTATGGGCATACTGCCAAGATATGCATTTAGCCGTTTTAGCTGCCTATAGTTATTTTTGATAGTAGAGGGGGCTATATGAGTCTTGCGGCTCATATACTCTTCAGCAACCATAGCGAATGTATTTTTAGACTCAAGCAATTGCTTACGCTCTTCCTCTCTTTTGATATCGCGTGGATCATCACCGTTAGCGAGATGATATTTAATATCAGTCCGCATCTGTCTTGCAGCTGCTAAAGTGATTTCTGGGTATTGACCTAGTGTTACTGTGACACGTTTTCTTGTGATAGGTGTCGTATAGTCAATGCGCCATGCTTTTGTGCCAGCCTTACTAATATGTAAATAAAGACCACCGCCATCGGTTAAGGTATACGGTTTGTCCAAAGGCTTGGCCTTATCGACTTGAGTATTGGTAAGGGGTTTGACGGTTTTTGCCATTTTTACAGTATCCTCTACAGTATTTTTGCGCTCATACTGTATAGAATACTGTAAAAATTACAGTAAGCAAGGGGTAATTATGGGTATATAAGGTAAGTTTTGGACAATAAAAAACCCCTGAAAGCCTTGTTAATAGGGCGTTAAGGGGTTTTTTGGTATATTCATATGGTGCGCCCACCAAGACTCGAACTCGGATCGATCGCTTAGGAGGCAACTGCTCTATCCTGTTGAGCTATAGGCGCATTATGGAGTGACATTGTAGGAAAAAGCCGCCATAAAAGCAATCAACAAAAGACAAATAGGGATAATTTGTCATTTATCTCCATTGCTAAGAGCATCAGCGACATCTACTGGATTATCACCTGATGCTTTTTTTGCCCGTGATGTTGGTTGAAACAAGTCGTTCACGCTATTCTCATAACCATTAATATTAAAATAATCGTATTTTTCTAAAATACCTTGGCCCGTACTAGAGAGTAAGAAATTGCGAAAACTAACGGCAACAGTACGGTCTGTCAAAACAACGCCTTCGAGCTCCTGCTTATCTTTCAAGGCATAATTAAAAGAGGTTAGTGTACGTGCCTCTTTATTATCGTTCTCGGTAGTTGCCTGCTCACTATCAGTATTTCCGCTATCGGTTTCATCCTCTGTAATAACTGTATTGGTGTTTTCCTTACTCTGGTTATCTTGGTGTTGAGACGCTGTCAGCTCTGCTTGTAACGGCGCGAGACGATCTGCCGATAGCCTATCATTTGCGATAATGACGTCTGTATGAAAAGCGGCGTCGCTGTCGTTGTTAGCAGCGATATTATTGTTTGATAAGGTCAAAAGTGTGTTTGGCGGCACATAGTTTGCCAATACTTGAATATGAGGATAACGAGATTCAAAACTGACAATAATATCGTCCAACGGCACTTGCAGATTTTCTGCTGCACGGACATACAGGACACTATCAGGCACAGTTTTGGCAGTCTCATCGCCTTTAGCCGTTACAGACTCATTCTCACTTGCCATGATAGGTAGCGGATCTATATTTTTACGATTGTGGGTCCACAACCACGTAATCAGAGCGATAAAAATTGCTAGCAGCAATAAAATTAGCCCAGCCAGTAGCAGCTTGTAGTCTTTCATATATTACCGCTCTTTTATTAATGGATTCAGTTCAAAATTTACATAAGACACTATAGGTGATATATGGCTTGAGTCAAAGCTTTTGATCGAGTACTTCATTGGTTAACTCTGTCAACATCTCTGCAAACACATCCGTGTTCACAAAAGAAGGCATAGACGCTGGGGTTTTATTCTCAGTACGGTTATCACCAAGCGAGTCAGGCTGGCTATCAATCGCTTTTGTATAAGCTGTTGCTTGATGTGCCGCCAATGGCGACTGACCGATCATAAGCTTGTCTTTTAGCCATTTAAACCCGTGCGCCTCCCACCATGCTTCAAAACGCGATAAAGTGCTACCACGTACTGCAACAGGTAAATCTAATGTGCGTAGTTTTTGTGCCAACACAGGATCGCTAATAGCTTGGTGAATGCTGAGATAAAGTGAACCACTATCGTCAGTATAAGGACGTCTGTTTTGCCATGATTTATCATCGATTTTCATACGCGGTAATTGCCATAGCTCACCACGATAGTAAACAACGTATAAACGTTGTTTAGGATGAACAAAGATGGCATCAATGGGACGCAAAGGCATAATGTTAAATCATCTCGTGATAATGAAGGTTAGGTCGAAATAAGGTATAGAAAATAACTTAAAAGAGCGGCAATGTATATTTTATTATCATAATTATGAGCAGTGCTACAAAGCGACATTAGATGTCGCAAGATAGTATAATGCTGATATCTATACTGGTAAACATCGAATATCAGTGGCACACTGACACAACATATACGCTATTTATGAAAGCGTATTGTACATCATATAATGCTAGCAGAAATGCATTACAGTGACGACTGCCAAAGATGTATTGATGAGTATCAATTCGGGCTTCATTGCTACTTTCTATGGCACTTTTATTACAAGCGTAGTGATTGACAGGTTAGCTGTAACCGCAGTAGCCCTCAGCGCTTACGCTTATTCCAATCAGATTATTGTCTATGTTTACTATCATTCAGTCACATCGTACCGAAAATCTCGTTGACCAGCTACTGGTGCAATATCAATCAAAGAGCCAGAATATTTTTGAACCCTTTATCGTTATTGTACCGTCAATGGTATTGGGCGATTGGTTGGATAAAACCATTGCTAGCCGTGCTGGCATCAGTACATTGGTACGTACCAAATTTTGGGGTCAGTATCAGTGGACACTCATGCAGGAGGTGTTAACTCGCCATAATACCTATTTATTAGAGGTTAATCCTGACGCAGCAACCTTAAACGTGCCCGAAGTTGCCGTGCTGTCGCCAACGGTGATGCAGTGGCGACTGTTCGGATACCTAACTTACTATCAATCGTTGATTGTCAATGATGACACGCATCCTGTGCACCCATTGTTAGCATCTTTGATTGACGAGCCACAAGAAGGGGTCAAGCAAGATAAAGCGCAACAAGATGCCCGCATTTGGCAGCTGGCAAGCGATTTGGCAAGGGTGTTTAACCGTTATTTGACTCACCGTGAGGATTGGCTAGCGCTATGGTCGGACAACAAGCTGCTTGATGTAGATAAGCTAATCGCAGATAAAGATGCGCTGTCCCTACGTTTTGATCAGTATGCACGCGGTACGCCTGAGTGGTTGGTGGCGCACTATGTAGAGTTAGAGATTGCACAGCGATTCTTGTGGTCGCATTTATTTGCGGATGTACATCAGCACCGTGTGGCCATTGAGAATACCTTTTGGTCAGCTTTAAAAGATAATAAAGCAAATGAGCGTGAGCAGTTGCCCAAAGTATTGCGTATTTTTACCATTCAGCAATTGCCACAGACTGAGCTTGATTTTTTGCAGCGCTTGTCGAAATACATGAATATCACGCTATTACACTACAATCCCTCAAAGCTGTTTTGGGCAGATATTGTCGATAAGTCATGGTTACAGCGTCAGCAGATCATTAATCCCCAAAGCGTGTTTTTACGTGATTACGGGCACAGTTTACTGTCGCGTTTAGGCAAACAGTCTCGTGATACTTTCGCCATGCTAGCTAATTTGTCAGGTAACGAGCAATACCAAGAGGCGCTAGTAGAGTGGCAAGATAACTTTAGTGATAGGTTTGACGGCGAAACTGGTAGCGTCATCGATGGCAGCATCAGTAATAGTGATGACGATCATAGGTTGCAAGCAGCAGAAAACGGCCCAAGTTTATTGCGCCGTTTGCAAAACGATGTGTTGATGCTTGACGAGCAATCAACACAACAAGCGACAGCCGCAAAAGTCTCAGAGGCCGTCGGTAACCAAATAGCATTGGATTTTGAGCAAGAAACGTCATGGTATGACGATGAGGTGCTAGAGAATAAACGCTTTGAAAAAGACCGTTTTTGGGCTATCTCTTCTCAAGACAATAGCCTAAGCATTCATTCTTGTCATAACCTACAACGGCAACTTGAAGTACTGCGCATTATGATTGGTCGCTGGCTCAATGAGCCCATCAAAGCTGGTGAGAAAAAGCGCCATATATCAGACATTGTGGTATTGCTACCTGATGTTGAGCGTCATCATGCGCTCATCAGCTCTATTTTCGTCAATGGCAGGGGACAAGATGGTCTGACTTTGCCTGCTAAGGTGACAGGTGTTGTCGATGCTGATATTCGCCAGTTATGGGAAGCGATTATCGGGTTTTATAAGCTGCTTGGCAGTCATAGCGCCCGTTTTGAAGCGGCTGAGGTTTTAGACTGGTTAATGCTGCCGCCCTTATTTGAGAGTTTTGGGTTGACCCATGAGCAAATGAGCCGTGGTTGTGATTTGTTGGTGGAAGCTGGATTTATGCGCGGGTTTGATGAGCTGCATCTAAAGCAGACACTAGACGTCAATGACTATGACTATCGTTTTAGCTTTGCACAAGCATTGGACAGATTGACCCTAGGTTTGGTCATGCCAGAGGCGAGTCTGAGTGATTGTCTGTATCCCTTAGATCAGGATGAATGGCCAAGTACGGCTGTGCCTGAGATGAGCTTACCACTCGCGCAAGTGAGTCTAAATGATGCCATGATTGTAGAAGCGCTTTGCTGTATTTATACTGGCTTAGTGGCACGACGTGATGACCATACACAAAAAATGAAAGCGGAAGACTGGCTGGATCAGATTGAGACCCAAGTTATCCATCGATACTTTGGCGATGTCGATCAAACACGCACGATGCGCGCTATCTATAATGCGATGAATGGCTTTAAATCGAGCTTACGTGCCAACCGTCAATATAGACAATACTCTAGTGGTGATACTAATAGGGTAGAGGTGGAGCAAAAGCTGGCAGGGGTCGAGCAGTTACCGCTAAAGCTGAGCTTTATGCTAGACAGTATCGAAGCTGAGCTTGAAAGCCAACAAGTCAGTGCAGAACCGACTGGCGTGATCACTTTTGGTCGATTTGGTGCGCTACGTAACGTACCATTTGAGTTGGTGGTGATGCTCAATATGGATCTCTCTGAGTTCCCAGGGCGTGACCGTGATAACCGATATGACTTGATGAAAGCGACCAATTCACGGCGCGGTGATAGAGTCAGTGAGGATGATGATAACGGGGCATTTTTGGATGCCCTACTATGTGCGCGTAGTGCGTGTTGGATATTCTACAATGGCCAAAGTCTGACTGACACTCATGAGCATCTACCAGCTAACCCAGTGAGCGAGCTGCTACAGTTTTTGCAAGGTGAGGTACAGTGGCAGATCAACTCGCTTGATACTTTGCCTGAAAGTATTGATCCAACGACAGAAAGCCTTAAGCGTTATTTACCAAAGCTCATCAAGCAGTGGCTGGTTACTGAGCATCCAGCACTACCTTTTCACAAGAGCTTGTTTGAAGCAGATATTGAAAGGGCTTCTGAGAAAAAAGATGTTACGTCTGATGATGTTAGCGATAGCAACCTTGATACTACTGTAGCCGATGAGCTGGATAGATTGTTAAATAAAGCCATGTACCAAACAAAGCTGGCTCAGAAAAAACAGTTCCCTCCGGCGCCGCTGTGGCAAGCAGTGTTTGAGACGCTACAGAAAAGAAGATCTAGCGAGCATCCACAGCTGATTGGTTTGCCCACAAAAACACAGTACGAAGCCATTGCTCAAATGCTAGGCCATAGTTTGGGTAGGCTAGGGAACATAGATCATCAAATCGTGTTTACATTAGCCAATATGATAGGACTGGATACTTTTGTTGCTGCTAATGATATGAGCGATAGGACTAAGGCGCTCACCCGAATGGTGTGTGATACCGTATTCAACATTGGGGAGATAGATGTCGAAGGTATGTTGGTGTATCAAGTGCGCCATCCTGCTAAAGCGTTTTTACGGTCTCAAAAGGTGCATGTGGTACAAGGTGAGGAAGCGATGGCACATCAAGAGCCATTATTTTTGGATCATCTGACAACTTATCAGATTAAAGATCATTTGATTAAAGGGCTGGCCGCCGATAAACGTACTGACAATATGGCTCAGCCAGATAGCTCAACTTTGATATATCAAAAAATCATACCAGCAGGGGTAGCGCGCCAAACCACGTTGCCCAATCAACAACAACAATTACAGCAGCAGTGTCTAGAATTTGAAGAGCAGTTGATCGCTAATGGTTTCGGTGAGAGTATTGTACCTAATACAGGTAGAACAGAGGGTATGGCAGATTTGCAGTTACTTACCCCAACCATAGAAAAACCCGTTGAATTGTCAGATTTGGCGGCTGTGCTCAGTCATGTGAATAACGACGCAAACAGTCAAATAGACACAGACGCATGGCTTACATTACTGCCTAAATCTATTAAGATAAAAGGCCCCGTACCAATATTAGCACCAGTATCGGCACAATCGGATGTTCACAATGAAAAGATTCATACTCAAGAAACAAGTGGCTATGCTGAGCAGTCACCCAAGCAGTGGTTAAATATACTGCCCAATTCTGCCAGTCCAAAACATCTACTTAAGTTTTGGTTGTCCCATCTATACTGGCAAGTAGCCAGACGCACCACGGCTGAGCAAGTGGCAGCAAATGATGGCGTGTGTATTTGGCGCTTTAATAAATCCAGCTCAAAAGTAGATACCTACAAAAATTTCATCGCATTTAAACTAAGCCCAATCGTCTATGAAGATGCAGTGATAGAACTGATGAAATGGGCGATTTTTGGCAACCTATCGGGTCAAACTCCCATCACATTATTGCCTGAGTATGCGTTAAATTATCTGGCTAAGTGCTCAAAACCGCAAGCAGATGCTAATGAAAATAGCAGTTATTGGCCAAAACGAGCAGATTTTAAAGATTGGTTAAGGTCTGATGATCATTTAGATACGGTATACGATACTTGCTCGCAGCATGCTATTTGGCAATATGTGCTGCGTGATCAAGACGCCTTTAGAGCCTTATCAGCGGCGTTGACCACCTTGGCGCAACCATTGTATGAGCCAATGTTTGCGGCACTAAAAGGATTGGATAGCTAGACCTTAGTGTCTCTTTTATCCTTTTGATCTAATCGATAATAATTAAAAGTATACGTCCATATGACAGATTTTACCGACATAACCAACACCGTTGATATCTCTACACAACCAAATTTATTTGATGAGCATTCAGATGCTACAGCTGAGCCCAAGGCAAAAGAAGAGGTGCCGCCAGCGGTTGCTGTTGCTTTAACGGGTCGGCACCTTATCGAAGCCTCAGCAGGTACGGGTAAGACTTGGACGCTGACTGGCATTGTGCTGCGTTTACTGATTGAGGCACGGCGTGCGCCAGAGCAAATCATTGCCACAACCTTCACTCGAGCCGCCGCCGCCGAAATGCGTCAGCGCATCCATGATCGTCTGGTAGAGTTTTATCAGTTATTACAGTGGGTCAACAATCTGAGTGCATATACCAATAATAAAAATAACTTATATCCAAGCATATTGCAGGTACTGCCTGACAGCGATGATAACAATAAGAGTAAACCAAAAGATAGTGATTCCAGTATCGAACCAATTGCTCGGACAGGCGTTGATGAGTTTAATCAAGACCGTGAGCATGATAAGCAGATGGCTAAGGAAAAGCGCGCACAGGTTAGAGAAGAGCGCGGAAAATGGTTAATCAAGCAAGCTAAACACGCACGCTTAGATACCATCATGCAAGACCCTATAAATCTGCACTTGGTCGGTTATTTGCTAGACCATGTATATAGCTACTCAATGACGGAGGCCATCCGACGCACTGCGCTGGTATTAACAACATTAGATAAACTGTTTGTGGGTACGCTCGATAGCTTGGCGCAAAAGTGGCTGAAGGAATACAGTAGTGAAACCGGTCATCAGCAAGGCATGGCGATTATCGAAGACAGTAGTATCGAGCAGGTTACGGACAGTATCATTCATGATGAGCTGCGTCAGTTTCAAAGCCGTTTATATCACGAGCAGCCTAAATTATATGCACTTATGGATCAGCAAGGTAAGCTGACTGAAGTGCATGATCATAAAAAATTCGTTTCTCGTTCGCTCAATTTTATTTCTGCACCGATTGATGAGATAAAACTAGATCAAGGTTTTGACTTTGATGCGTATGAAAAGCTGATTCATGAGTTTGCCCAGTTAGATTTGGCAGACATTCAGCCCTATCTAAATCCTGATTATAGGAAATCTCAAGGATTTAATGGGCGTTCCAATCTATTTAAACAGTTCGATGCACTTGTTGATGTCCATCAAAAGATAGCGCAATATCAGCTAGCATTTAACAGCCATTTGAATGAGCGTGAAAATAAGATTCTGACTTCTTTGCAGGATGCCAGATATCCAAATGAAGACGGCAAAATTAAAAACTTCAATAAAGATAGAGAAAAAGAGCATCAGACCCTTTTTGAGCTAAAGACCATCAATAAGTTGATGGCGCTCTTGGATATGATCGAAGGGTTAAATCAGCATATTTTATTGGTTCTAGCCAACCTTAATCGCCATATCGTGCTTGCCGTACGCAACAGACTGCCCGTTATCTTAGAGGAGCGAGGGGAGACCACCTTTAGTCTACAGATGGTGCGCTTAAACCAAGCACTAACGGGTCGGCAAGGAGATAAGCTGGCGCGTTATATTCGTCACCATTACCCAATTGCATTAATTGATGAGTCGCAAGATATTAATGGCGAGCAGGCCATTATGATTGAAAGCATCTATTTGCCAAAGAGTAAACGCAAACAGTCAGATAATGACAAGCAATCCACCACCAAAAAGTCCAACCATGAGTTTTTGCTACTGGTTGGTGACCCAAAGCAGGCGATCTATGGGTTTCGTGGTGGTGACGTGACCAACTATAATTATATGAAAGCACAGTTTGACAAAAGTACCATTTGGACGCTCAACACCAACCGGCGCTCCACCCTTAGCTTGATTAATGCACTCAACTGCTGGTTCGGTATACCTACAGCAACGACTGCTGAAAACAAGCTGGCGCAGCTGGGCAGTGGTATTTATTATCAGCACAGCAAAGCCGCAAAAGAGCAGAGTAAATTGTCTTGGTTCAAAGATTCAGGCGCAAAAGATAGTAGCTTGGTGACTGACGTTCTCTCTGCTCAGCCAGTGAGCATCTTGCATTTGCCTAATGGTAAAGAGGCAGAGCTTGATTATGATGAGTATGAAATCACCGCTCGTCACATTGCTATTTTGCTCAGTAGTGGTCAGACATTAAACGATCAGCCGATTCAGCCCAGTGATATTGGGGTGCTGGCACGTACCAAAAAAGATTTAAAGCAGGTTGAAGATGAGTTGGTTAAACTGGGCGTGCCAACCCTAACTACCAGTGACGTCAGTATCTTTGAAACGATCATGGCAGAAGATATCGCAGCGCTACTTAGTGCCATGCTATACCCGTATCGTCATGACATGATCAATCGGGTCTTAACCAGCCATCTATATGGACTGAGTATCAAAGATATTAAAGCCATGATGACGGATCATGAATCAGGTGTGGTTGATAGTGACGACAGACTTAATACTATCAATCCAAATAGTAGCGATGTCCAAAATATAGAACATAAAAAGAGCTATCAAGATTTTATTACTTATCTAAAAGAAGGCGCACAGCGTTGGCAGCATTTTGGTATTTTATCGGCGCTACATTACTTACTAGATAAAAGCCCCATACAGTTACAAGGCGTTTGGCAGGCACTGGCCGCTCATCCAGAAGGTGATCGACATATCATGGATTTGCGCCATGTGATGGACGTCTTGGCACAGTATGGCCTAGGTATGGGTGAGCATGAGCTGTTAGCTTGGTTTAGACGGCACATAGAGGCTGCACCCAACAGCGATTGGGCTAAGCAGTATCCGCTACCCACAGAGTCTGGCGTGCAGCTCATGACTATTCATAAGTCAAAAGGACTTGAGTTTCCCATCGTCTATGTACTGGGTATGGGAGATGCCAGTAGGAAATCAGGCAACAAAGAAGACTATGGATTGTATCTATATAATGCTCAGCAAGCACCTTCAGCGTTAGTACAGCAATCAGCAGAGGGTCAGTCAATAGGTAATCAGCGTCGTTTCTCACCATTGCAAGGCTCTGCTACTGTAGACGATTATTATACCGATATCGAAACGAAAGAAGGCTTTGATGAGCTGCGCCGACTTGGTTATGTGGCATTCACTCGGGCTAGCGAACAACTTTATGTGGTGTTGCGAGACCCTAATGACACAAGAGATATGAAGCGCAAACCAGTATTTTATTGGTTTGACTCTCCAGACGCAAAATTTGAATTACCTGATAGGCTAAAGGGCACGATAGGTATACTTAGAGGGCATGATATTGATGAGTTCTATAATAATCATTATGCTAAAACAGTAACGTCAACAGATACCAAGCTTACCATCGAACCCACTACACAATCTATTGAGTATGTTCCTTTTGCTGAGGTCATGAAAACGAACTATTTTTATGGTTGGGCTAAGACCAGCTTTACGGCTTTGGCTCGTCAGCTAGACGAATCAACGCAAGCAATGGCGGTTGTTGATGAGCGTATTGATGATGCAATAGACATTGATATGGCAGACGCTGCAGTGTCGTTAGAGCCTTATCCTAATAGCAGCCTTGATAGTAATGCGTCTCTTGAAAAAATCGATGAGATAAGTCTCAAATTAGAAGAGGATATTCGCTTCACCTTTGTAAAAGGGGCTAATGCAGGTACGTTTTTGCATGAAATATTTGAAAAAATCGATTTCACTAATAAACTTCAGTGGTCTGGGGTGATTGATAGAGCGGTGAGTAGTTATCAGTTGCCGCTGGTGTATAGCAGTGCTGAGCATCAAAGCCGTAGGTCACAGGTAAAGAGAGAAGGAGATCGTGACTCATTTGACTCTGAGTCAATAGATACGACAAAGCATGAGGCATTGATTACTTGGGTTGAAGAAGTGCTGATTACCCCGCTATTGGCTTCCAATCAACCCTTGTGTGCTCTAGATGCAAATCAGCGATTTGCCGAATTAGAATTCAATATGGGTTTGTCAGAGCGCTTTAAAGCAGAAGATATCAGCAAGTTATTTCAACAGTATCTACCGGATGAGACAGACAAACATGTCAATCTTGTTCCGCAAAATAGAACGCACTTGTATCGTTATTTACGCGGTGAGATTGATTTAGTATATGAGCATGCTGGCAAGTACTATGTGGTCGATTATAAGAGCAATTTTTTAGGAAATAGCCTAAGCGATTATAACGAAAACACACTCAAAAAAGCCATGTCCAAGGCAGGATATTGGCTACAGGCAGCAATTTACCAAGTAGCGTTACATCGATTCCTTTCGATAAGGATTACTGACTATGTAGGTAACGAAGCTAAGTATTTAGGCGCAGTAGAGTATGTATTTCTACGAGGGGTATATAAGCCTAACGCTCAAGCAGCTGCTACCGTATCACAAGATGGTATCAAAACGAGCGAATCGCCACACAACAGCCGTTATGGACTCGTAACTTGGGATATTCCAATCGATTTTATCAAAGGTTTAGATGCGCTATTTGGTGTACCTGATTAGTAAGCCTACATAACGACTATCATTAATCAAAGATTCTAAAAAGATCAACTAGGTCAAAATAGAGACAAATATACAATGAGCAATAATAGTAAAAGCAGTGCAGCAATGGGCTTACAAGAAAGCTGGGCCAGTAATATCAGTGATTATATTTTGCTACGCCGTGAGCAAACGCGTATAGCGTACGACGCGACGCATTCAAAGGCGAGTAATGAGAGCAAACAGGTAGACAAGACAGAAGACGGTTATTTATTTAACGCATTGTTCATGATGTTAGCGACTCATTTAGAAGAGGGCCATACCGTACTGACCATTGAGTCCTCTGAACATGAAGAGGTATTGCAAGGTGAAATCAATAATGAGTCAGTCACACTATACACTTGGCAGAAACAGTTATTAGAGATGCTAGCAATGCCAATCTTTGCGCTCATAGATACTAAATCGAATACTCAACCAGAAGATCAATCTACTGCCGAAACGTCGATATTTGTATTGCTAAGCACATTATTTGATAAGCGGGATCAGCTATGGATGCAGTTGGCGCTAAGTAATCATGAAAAGGACATGCTAACCAAGCGTTTTGATACGATAGCAAAGGTATTTCAGCTACTGAAAAATACCGATTTTACTTTTTTTATGAACCTAGTTAATAAGCATGATTTGTTTGCTGAGGTTAAGGCTAACACTAATAGTAACAATGAAGAAAATAGCCTAAGTAGTAATAGTCAACCTATCATTTACAAAGTAACTAACAATAGAAATTCGACAAACTCCATTACTTTTTGGCTACATCGAGCATGGCAAGCCGAATTTAATTTGGCAAAAAATATTAACAATATCTTGAATCAAAAAGTAAGTCCTTTACCAATAGCCATACCTGAAAGTCTTCACGAAAATCAAATAAAAGCGATTAATGTCGCTAATAACAACGCGTTTAGTATCATTACCGGTGGTCCAGGGACAGGTAAAACATACACCGTTGCTCAGTTAGTTATAGCACTGCAACAAGCGACAGAGAGTGGAGGGGAGGGTTCTGAAAATATTATATTTAGTACGGATAGTGCGAGTCTAGCACTAGCAGCGCCGACTGGTAAGGCTGCACAGCGTATGCAAGAGTCTTTGCAGGCTGCTTTGGATACAGCGGGTATTGATTTACAGCTGCAAGAAGCCAAAACCATTCACCGTTTGCTAGGTATTGGGCGGACGGGTAGACCTCGTTACAATGCCGATAATCCACTTGGCGAAGATATTATCATTGTTGATGAAGCATCAATGCTAGGAGTTGAGTTGGCTAATTACTTGGTGAGTGCAGTAAAACCAGGGGCAAGACTTATATTGTTAGGAGACGCTAATCAGTTGGCGGCAGTCGATGCAGGCGCAGTATTGGCGGATTTATGCCGTATACCATCTCTACAACTCATTCATGCGGAGCTGACTGAGAGCCGTCGATTTGGTGCGGACTCAGGTATTAGCAAGCTGGCTACTCAAATCAATAGAGCAGAGACAAACCCTCAAACTATTTGGCAATTATTAAGGCAAGACGATGCCTTGAGTTTCCAATACGTTAATACGTTGCAAGTAGAATCTGTACCAAGCAATCAGATAAAAAATAGCCTAAGCAAAGATAAAAATATTTCGAGAATCTCGCAGGGTTACCAGTCATATATAGAGGAAGTTAAAAATCTGCTGGAAGATCCGATCAGAAAGTCTATGCCAGAATCAATAAAAAGTACTATTGCATTATTGATGGAAATATTTAGTGAATTCAGAGTATTAACTGCTGGCCATAATGGTGAGTGGGGCGATCATTACATCAATAATTATCTCACCCAATGGCATCTTGCTGAGCTAAAGCTGCCATTAGGTCAAAATACGTGGTTCCATGGTCGTCCTATCATGATTTTGCAGAATAACTATGAATTGGGGTTATTTAATGGTGATATTGGTTTCTGCTTACAAACATCAGATGAACGAAACCAATTGGAGGTGTTTTTTGAAAATAAGACCCAAGGAATTACGGTCAATCTACTCAACGAGGAAGTAGTCGCTACAGCATACGCTATGACGATTCATAAGTCGCAGGGGTCTGAATTTGATCATGTCGCGATTACGTTTGATGATAGTCATGCAAGGTTATTGAGCAAAGAGCTTATTTACACAGCGGTGACTCGCGCCAAAAAACAGGTAACGATATACAGTACAAAACACGCTTTTGAAAAGGCAGTTCAAACACCGACTGAAAGACATACTGGTTTGTCCCTACAGTTTTAGGATTTATGATTATTCTGCGCACAAAAAAAGCATCTGATTTGGATGCTTTTTTTTGTGCTTAGATATTGTTAGTCACTTAGAGGTAAGACTTAAACCTTATCTTCTTTGATAGCATAGATACCTGGCAGGTGACGCAAGTAACCATGGAAATCCATACCGCAGCCATAGACGTAACGATCTGCGACATTAATACCGACGAAATCAACATCAAAGTCGGCAACTTTGCGGTCATGCTGCTTGTTCAGCAGCACACAAGACTCGAGAGATAATGGTTTTTCTTTATTTAGTTCCTCGACAACAGCCTTTAGAGTGATGCCTTCATCAAAAATATCATCAATCAACAAGACATGCTCGCCTTCGATACTCACATCAGGCTTGAATTTCCAATCAAGATCGTTAGTACCTTCATTGTCACGATAGCGTGTCGCATGGATATAATGCATACGATGGTAGAAAGTAAGATGCGTCAATAGTTGACCAGCTGGAATTAATCCACCGTTCATAACAACCATCACAATTGGGTTCAGACCAGCATAGTGTAGGTTGAGCTGAGCAGCCAAACGCTCATAAGCAGCCGCTACTTCTATACTGCTGATTAGGCACTCTGAGTTACGTAATGTTTTTTCGATTTCTTGATTGCTGATTTGGGTCATCGGGCGCACCTTTGGTGAAAAATGCCAAGTATTTTAACAAGTTTTGGTAAATTTTCCCAATGTTATATGACCATTTGGTCAAAATTTAGCAATTACTCTGGTTTTTCAATGATAAATGGACGGTAATAATTCGCCAAACGATTGAGCGAGTCATTTGGTAGATCAGGGAGTAGTTTGTTAAGCGCCATATTCATCCCTTTATCAATTGCAGACTTGGCAACTGGCACTGACTTGCGTTTGATCATACCTAGTTTTAACGTTTCAGCGTAGCGGCTGACGAAGTGGGTCAATGTCGCTTCGTTCATGGTTTCGAGCGCTGTTTTAAACTTGGCTCTATCTACATGCTCTGGTGTGATAGCAGCAAAGCCTTCGACGATAGTTCTAGCATCTGTTTCTGACAATTTAAAGCCAATACGTTTGACACCTTCATTATCAATAAAAGTTGCCTGGTCTTTTAGAAAGTGAAAGCTTGGAAGTACTTCTTCGTTACTTTCTTTACCAAGTAAGATATTAAGCAGGGTATCGGTTGAGCGCTCTATCATGGTGACGATTTTACGCATCGCGGCTTGCCGTTCAGGGTTTGGAATAATCTCTACCAAACCAACCAATAAATTGTCCGTTAGATCACGAGCTGTCTGATGAGTGAGCGCGTCGCGGTAAGGGTAATAATCTACTTGCTCATTTGAAGCAACGACTTGTTCGGCCTCGCTGATTAATACTTTTAATTTATCTGAAGGTACGAATCCAAAATAATGTGCCATTGTGCTTCCTTTATTTGTTGTTTTTCATGTCTTACTTGCGTTACATTTGTCGTGAAATCGGTTACCATTTAACCAGAATTTTAAACAAAGATTCACCACGCTATATGCTACTTGGTGACGCACCGTTATTGTGTAATGCAAAAATTTGTTGGCTAATATTCATCTCACATGATTTTTACAATTTATTCGGTGACGGGTCGGGTTATATGAATGACTCGCTGCACACTAATTTAGCATATTTTTTATATTCTGATTTAAAAAGCTTGAACTTATAAGACTACCTACTACTTGTCTAGGGAGAGATAAGATGAATAGTGCTATTGTACTGATATTCGGCGTTGCTGCTATGCTTTGTGGCTACGTGTTTTACTCAAAATTCATTGCTACCAAAATTTTAGCATTAGATAACAGTCGTCCCACGCCAGCGCATACGATGAAAGATGGGGTCGATTACGTTCCTACAAATAAATATGTACTATGGGGGCACCATTTTACCTCGGTGGCAGGCGCTGCACCGATTATTGGTCCTGCCATTGCGGTTATTTGGGGCTGGGTGCCTGCCATCATTTGGGTGGTTTTGGGAACGATTTTTATGGCTGGTGTACATGATATGTCGGCCATTTGGGCAAGTATGCGTAATAGAGGTCAATCGATTGGCTCTATTGCGGGTACGGTCATGGGCACACGTGTCCGCAGCTTGATGATGGTTGTGATTTTCTTATTACTATTGATGGTTAACGCGGTATTTGGTGTTGCTATTGCTAATATGATGATCAAAACGCCATCCGCTGTATTGCCTGTTTGGGGCGCCTTGGTGGTTGCCTTTATCATCGGTCAATGTATTTATCGCTACAAGATGAATTTGGTTTGGGTATCTATTATCGGGGTAAGCGCTTTATATGGGCTGATCTATCTTGGTCCTATGTTCCCGATTGTGTTACCTGAGACCGTGATGGGCTTACCTGATAACGCTGTATGGATTCTTATTTTATTCGCCTATGCGGCGATTGCTTCGTTGTTGCCCGTATGGATGCTGCTTCAACCTCGCGATTATATTAATGGTTTACAGTTATTTGTTGGTTTGATTTTATTGTACGCAGCTATCTTTATCGGCACGCCAAATATTGTCGCGCCAGCAATAAACACAGCACTGCCAGTTGGCACGCCATCACTGATGCCGCTGTTGTTTGTGACGATTGCTTGTGGGGCGATATCAGGATTCCACGGATTGGTTGCGACAGGGACGACGTCTAAGCAGATTGATAAAGAAGAAGACGCGCGTTTCGTTGGTTATTTTGGTGCGCTAGGCGAAGGTATGCTGGCACTCGGCGCGATTCTGGCGGCAACCGCAGGTTTTGCTACCCTTGGTGATTGGCAAGCGGTCTATCAAAAATTTGGCGACGGTTCTATCGGTGCCTTTATTGATGGTGGTGCGACCATATTAAACGCAGGTGTTGGTATCGACATGGTACTATCACAGACGATGCTTACGGTCATGGCTGCCTTGTTTGCAGGTACCACTATGGATACTGGTGTACGCCTGCAACGCTATATTTTCCAAGAGTTCGGTGAGTTTTATAACCTACCAGTCCTCAATAAGAGTGTGGTTGCAACGTTACTCGCTGTCGGCAGCTGCTTGCTGTTGGCGTTTGGTGCCGGTGGTATTGATGGTGCTGGTGGTATGATTATCTGGCCACTATTTGGTACGACTAACCAGTTAATGGCGGCGTTAACACTAATGATCGTAACGGTTATTTTGTTACGTAAAGGCAAACCAGTTTGGTACACTTTAGCACCATTGACGTTCTTACTGGTCATGACAGTATTTGCACTATTGATCCAGCTAAAAACCTTCTTTACTGATGGTAATTGGTTGCTGATCATTATGGATATCATTATCTTAATCGCAACGATCTTGGTGACGTTTGAGAGTCTATCGGTACTACGTAAAGAGTGGTCGATACATAAAGGCAAAAGCGATAACATTTAGACGCTAAACCATATTAAATATTTATCAACTCAAAAACGCTAGCAGCAATTGCTGGCGTTTTTTGTATCATATAGGCATGATAGATAAGAAAAACAGGAAAAGGGATGAGTAAATTATGGACAATAATAGTACGTCAAACGAGCGAGAAGTAACTGAAAACGTCCAACCATGGTGGCAACGATTTATGGCTGGATTGAATGAGTTTTATCATGCACCTTATCGCCAAACGATGGCACGCGCTGCTCGTGATGAAGAAGATTTTTTTATGCTGCTTATGTTTGCTGAGAGCTTAGGCATTGATAATCCTGCCAGCTTTTATACCTTGGAGTTACAACCATTATTTTTAGAAAACTTCCATGAGTGGCATACACGTATGGGTATGGATAGATGCCCATTTGACCATGTTGGCTGCTGCTAATGGTCTGTTGATGATTAAAAAATAAGAATAATATAAGAAATGAGATAAATATATGGCATTACATCCTCTACATACATTAGTAGAACAACTAAAAACACAACCGATTATATTTATCGGTGGTAAGGGCGGTGTGGGAAAAACCACTACTGCCGCTGCTCTTGCCAGCTATTACGCAAGCCAGCAGCAAAAGACGCTGATTGTCTCAACGGATCCAGCACACAGCTTGGGCGATGTACTAAATACCCAGCTTAATAATGCAAAAACAGCAATCTCACCTTATTTAGATGCGATTGAGCTAAATCCTGATGTGATCGTTGACGAGCATTTTGCTCAAGTTGAGCGTACGATTAAATCCTATGCCAATCCAGATATGATACCCAAAATTCGTGAGCACCTGCGACTCTCAAAATCAGCACCCGGCGCCCAAGAAGCGGCGATGCTCGAATCCATGTGTCACCATTTAGTCGAAGCGGCAGATGCAGGCTATGAACATATTATCTTTGATACTGCACCAACAGGACATACCTTGCGGTTGCTAGTACTACCAGAGATGATGGGTGCATGGACAGATGGACTACTTGCTCAGCAGCGTAGGCAGGCTAAGCTGCGCTCAGTAGCGACACATTTGGACAGTCACAATCAAAAAAGCGGTCAAACGGATAGCGCTCAAAAGAACGATGTGGCAAATCCGTTTGCCGCAAAAAAGTCTGATCGCTGGGAGCAAGCAGTATCGGTGCTAGAAAAGCGTAAAGAGCTGTTTCGCCAAGCAGGAATACTGCTGCATGATCGTACACAAACGGCGATTGTATTGGTTATGACTGCCGATGTATTACCATTAGCTGAGACTAAACGGGCTATCGACCAGCTAGAGGATAGCAAGCTCACGCCAGCAGCAATAGTCATCAATCAGTTGATAGCACCCACTCAGTCAGATGAGTTTTGGCGCCGCCGTGCTGAGCGCCAGCAGCAGTTGATGCAGGATATTGAAGAAAATTTTTCTAAATATCCGCTGTATCCGATTTATCTTCAACAGACAGATATACGCGGCATAGAGGCATTGAGTACATTGCTAGGCTAGATGTATAGTAAACAATAGGGCAGTAAATAATTAAGACTCACGCTTGTAGGACTGTAACTTGCCCGACAGCGACCATGCCATATCTGCACGCAGCAGCTGCGCCTGTTCAGACTTACCACTGCTAAGTGATGACCATTGCGGTTTGCCGCGAGCCTTTTTTAACTCACTGGGCAATTTATTCGCAGGCCATACGGTGATTGGATTGTTATCTTCATCGGCATTGTCATTGCTACTATTATGGTAACTGCCATCATTTGACGATGTATCAAGGCTACTTTTCTCTCCTTTGTATAGTAGTTGAGTGGCATCAGTAGCAGCATGGCCGCGATGGCGTAGGGCAGTGAGTAAGTCTATCGCTCGCGTTGCTAACAATGTCAACGTCGCAGGATCGATATATAAGCGTTTTACCCCAGTGATCCTATCTGCAATACTACTAGTATTAGATAGTAACCCGCCCGCGATACCACCTATAGCTGCACCCAAGCCCAGTGTCGTACCTAGCGCTGCTGCATCAATACCCAACCCTAACAGCGCGCCTGCGGCTGCACCAGAAGTGGTACGGATACCATAGCTCTTGAGCAACTCAGGGTCGAAAGGATCTTGTTGGTAGGCTTGTAGCTCAAGTGGTGTTGCCGCGACTGCATTATCATAGAATTTATACAAATTAAGTAAATTGTGCTGCATCGCACGCTCACTTTGTCTAACCGCTTCTTGCATTTGTTCTAATACAGGCATCGGGTCGTCATCTTCATTGATCTCGCGTACAAAAGAAGCAACATTCAATAAAAAGTCAGCAATAATGATATTGGCCTCGTCATACAACAGCGCCCAATCTTCAGTCCGGCGCTGCATCAATTGCTCAAGCATCTCAGGATGAGTGAGCATAGTCGCTAGATTTTGCCAAAGATGCATCTCATCTTCAAATTCAAAAGCGACTGAATCAAAACGTGTGGAGATATGTAGGTTGCGTCTTGCCAGCATGGTTTGCCAGTCATCAATATTGGCATTCTGACTGTCGGTAAAGTTAAAGACAGGCATCACCGGAATGGCAGCCCACGATAAAATCGCTAGCTCATCTTTATACTTGCCCAATACTGGCTCACGAGCGTCTACCACATAGATGGCCATGTCGCTTGCCAGCAGCTGACGAATCACTTTTGCTTCTTGGCTATAGTCATAGCTGTCTAGAACACCGCTATCTGCACCTTGAGCGATATCTGATGCCAAAAATTGCTGCAAGCGCTCAATACCATCACGGCGACTGGCAGTATTGTCCTCCAACCAGTCCATGAGTCCTGATGCGTCCTCTAGGCCAGGTGTGTCGTATAATGCTACCAGCACTTCCCCTGTTTGACTGTCTGTCAGCTGTGCTTGCTCGACATGACGTGTGGTCGCCGCTTCATTTTTGACTTCACCAAAATAGACATCACGCAATAACGTCCGCAATATGGAGGTCTTACCGGTATTGGTGTGACCTACCACTGCCAATTTTAGCGCCTCACCACTGGCGATGGTTTTTTTCGTCACCTTTGTGGTTGCAGCTGGTGGTACTGATTCAGTTGATATAGATTGATTATCATGAGTCATTTTCGACTGAGCGGCTGGTGATTGCGAGGTATTGGCGTTATTATTTGAGTCACTAGGCAACGCTTTATCTGCAAAAAGACCTGCAGGCTTGTGATGCTCATGATTTTCTTTTTTATTGTCATTATTCATAGTAGCGTCTTATTGTTATTGATGATCAAAGCACTGTAGCCATTTATTGTAAAACAAATCTGGTCGCGTGTTGGTTATGGATGCGTAGTGTCCATATCGTAAACTGTATTTTATGTATTCATGATACGCTATGAGATTGCCGTAGGTGGGCGCAGCAGTACCTTAATTTTTTTCTTAATACCCTTAGCACGAAAAAACCGTTGCCACATTCGGTAAAACACCCCAAATATCAGACCAATAATATTATCGTGACTGGTCTCACCAACGGCACCATATTTGACGGGGTTGTTGACGGTGTCTTCTTCTACATAAGTGCCAAACCAGCGATCAAAAATA
This sequence comes from Psychrobacter piscatorii, assembly GCF_043641605.1. Taxonomy (GTDB): domain Bacteria; phylum Pseudomonadota; class Gammaproteobacteria; order Pseudomonadales; family Moraxellaceae; genus Psychrobacter; species Psychrobacter piscatorii_C. The sequence goes on from NZ_JBHZRK010000004.1 coordinate 75,440, forward strand.
ATAAGAACGCCGCCATAATTTTGGTCAATATATTCACTATTGGTGCCATGATGGGCGCGGTGATTGGATGGGGTGTCAAAGATATACTCAACCCATTTTGGAAATTTCCCAACGGTTTCGGTATGGATAAAGAACTGATAAATTAAATCTAACGCATAAAAGAAAAACACCCATACAGGATGCACACCCAGCAGCATTAATGGAACGAAGAACAACCACCAGCCTGTCACCGAGTACAGCAGGCTTTGGCGCATCGCGGTGGATAGATTCATCTTATCATCTGAATGGTGCACGACATGCGCTGACCAAAACCAAGTCATACGGTGTGAGGCACGGTGAAACCAGTAATAGCTGAACTCAACGGCGATGAATATGGGTATGGCTGTCAGCCATGTCACCTCAATAGTGAATAGTCGGTATTGATATAACCACAAGCAAATAGGCAGTACAATAAGTGCTTGGACAATCAATTCAAACCCGAGATAAGAGCCGCCCAAGCTAAAATTGGTCATCGCACGGCGCCAGCTGAAACTTTCACCTTTGCCACGCTTAGACTGATAAAACCACTCTGCCAAAAACAATAAGAAAAATGGGCCACCAGCCAGCGGTAACAGCCATTCTTGCCAGTGAGCAGGTAAGATACTTGCCAGCATTGGCTGCCACGACTCTGGCGCAGCCGTTAAGATACTTTGGTTTAACGCCTCTTTGTAACCATCCAATATCGGACCATACTCACCTGATGTTAAGAGGGTGTTGTCTGTTGACATATTTGGCTCCTAGCCACTATAAAACATCCTTGTTATCCAAAAGATAACCACTTTTCTATATTACTGGTTTATTTTGTTCCTTTTATAAAAATAATTATTATTAAGTATCGCATTCAAAAACTTTAAGAATCGATATCCACCAAGCCAATTTTTCGCGCAGAGAGCGCTGTCTGCCACTGCTGATAGCGGACTGTTTGCTTGTCTACCGGTTCATCTTCAAGTGTTAAATCAGCATCACTAAGCAGTTGTACAATCAGTCCATTTTTTGCATGAGCAGCGATTTGATCGAGTTTGCGTAGCGTCCCGCGGTCAGGCAATGCCTTGCTATGAATACCCAGTAGTACTTGTACTGGATGCTTATCCAAGTAATCTTTGAGACGTGCCATATCCTCACGATCATCCACAATACCAAAATTCTCAATATCTTCTGATGGTTCAAAATTTTGGCTATCATCTAACCCTGACTGCCACCATTTATCCTGATTTGAAGGATATTCAAGCAAGGCGACCAGTTTCTTGCCTGCGCTCACCGCTGCTTTGGGCGCGACAGGTGCGGGCGTTTCCGTAAAATCATCTGCATCAACCACATGGCGCTGCCAAAAATTTATTATCTTTTGGTAATACGGTTGCTTGATATCTAACCGCATCTTTTTGCGGCGGAACATTAATGCACAAAATACCCACGCTATCGCACGCGGGACAATACCGTACATCAGCAAGCTACCGACTAGCAATCCTGCCCACTGCCGAGCGACAGACAGTGGCATCGCTTCTGTTACCAGCCTGCTTTGTGCAATCGCTGTACTATCCGGCACATCAAAACCAACCATGCTTGGTAGCCAGCCGAGTATTTGCGTTAAGCTCACCAGCGCCTGATCAGATAGTAGGGTCGATTCCCAGCTAAAGCTATACTGACGTACGATCAATAAAAATATAATCGCAAGTAGCATACCGGTCAATGTCGCCAGCCACAGCTGATGGCTAAATCTGCCCAAATACCAACGCATACCGCTGTGCTGTAATTGGCGCTCATACAGATCGACGGCCGCCTTGGTCACATCGTCTTTACCGCGTATGAGATAGCTTGGACTGACAAAGCTGGCAAACCAGCTGGGCGCTTGCTGGTCTCGATTGATAAGTGTCATCACCAGCCAGCCACCAAGCATAATAGTATGAAAACCAAGCAAGCAAACCAATACATAAAAAAAGTTCACCACATTAGACTGCAATAGCGTAAACAATCCCAAAAATCCCGAAATACACCACACCACGCTCATGACAATCATGATGCCTTTGATGCGACCGTCTATTTTGCCCAGCACCCGCGCAAGTGCACCATTGCTATCTATCCGTGAGGCCCGTCGATGCAGCTTTTGGATAGGCGTGCCATCCTCACTCTGTAGCTTTTCTGTGATTAGTAACGGGTCAGTGGCAAAGACGTGCTGATCAGTCTCTAAGGCACGTACCAGCTCGGTCAGTTGGTCTTGGGGTGATAGCATAAGGCGCTGATATCCGTATAAGAACGTCAATATAAGTAATGGAAAGCAAAAAACGTGGGTTTAATCGCTAAAAATTATTGTAGCGTATATAGAATGAGAATAATGTCTATTATTTTTATCATAGCAAACGCTCGTAAAATCAGCCAAAATGAATAGACAAACCAACACGTGCTAAGAGCTGTATAAAAAAGGGAAGGTGGCATATGAATAACGACATGAATAATAAAACCTATCTTATCATCGGCGGAACGGGTGGTATTGGTCAGGCTATGGTCAAGCAACTGGTACAAGAGTCAGCTGCCGATCAAACTGACGGCGCATCTGCTAAAAGTCATAGCACACAAGTATTCGCCACTTATCATCGCAGTGAGCCAAACTTTGAAGCAGAAAATTTACACTGGTTACCCATGAATATCAGTGATGAGGACAGCATCATAAAAGCGGCCGACAGCATCAAGCAGACAGTGGGTCATGTAGATTGGGTGATCAACTGCGTGGGATTACTACATACAGAGACTGCGCAACCAGAAAAGGCCTTAAGGCAGATTGAAACAGAGTTTTTTCTGCAAAATATGCAAATCAATGCACTAGCAAGCTTGCTCATAGCCAAGCATATCAAACCGTTGCTTGCCAAAGCTGAACGCAGCGCTGAGCATCCAGCGATTTTTGCGACCATATCAGCCCGCGTCGGTAGCATCACTGACAATCAACTTGGCGGTTGGTATAGCTATAGAATGAGCAAAGCGGCGCTCAATATGGGGATGAAAAACTTGAGTATCGAATGGGGCCGATCACTCAAAGAGGTGTGCGTAGTCGTTATGCAACCGGGCACCGTGAATACCCAACTGTCCGCGCCGTTCCAAGGTAATGTCGCTGAAGGACATCTATTCTCGCCAGCATATAGCGCTGAATGTTTATTGGAAGTGCTATCAGGGATGACGGCTGCCCAATCAGGCAGTTTTGTCGATTGGGCTGGAGAGTCAATCCCTTGGTAGTAGGTGTGGTAAATGGTGACACGCCCTAAGTGGTTAGTAAGCCATAAATAAGTCCATAAACTCGTTCACTGGCGTTTGCTCCAATTTTTCTTGATCGTCACACAGCTCGATGATCTGCTGACAACGACTTTCGATAAATCGGGTGGCCAGACTGGCACGGAACTTTGCCTCAAGTATGGGAATGCCTTCGGCGCGGCGGCGTTTATGACCGATAGGATATTCAATGGCAACTTTTTCTGTGCTACTGCCATCTGTAAATAATACCTGAATAGCATTGGCAATAGAGCGCTTACTGGGGTCATGGTAGTCTTTTGAATACTGCGCGTTTTCTTCTACTACCATTTTTTCGCGTAGCTCATCGATTGATAAATGCTCTTCGTGATAATCATCTTCATAGTTCTCCGCCATCAGATCGCCTGTCAATAAGGGAACAGCCACCATATATTGTAAGCAGTGATCTCGATCGGCGGGATTGGCAAGCGCGCCTTCCTTTGAGATGATGCGAATCGCTGAATCATGGGTGGTTAGGACAATTTTTTCAATATCATCAATTCGACCTTTCACATGTGGGTGCAAAATAACCGCCGCTTCACAAGCAGTCTGCGCATGAAACTCAGCAGGAAAGCTTATTTTAAATAAGATGTTTTCCATCACATAGCTACCGAAATCTCGCTGGAATTTAAAGCGACGATCGTCTTCAGACTTTGTGGCGAGATCTTTATTGGTATGGCTAAATAGCACATCATAGAATCCCCACTGCGGTGCAGTTAGTGCGCCGGGGATACCCATTTCACCACGCGCGGTGATATCTACCAGACGTACCGCACGGCTGGTTGCATCACCTGCCGCCCATGATTTTCGGCTGCCCGCGTTGGGTGCATGACGATAGGTACGCAGTGCCTGACCATCGACGATGGCTTGTGAGATAGCTGCCATGATGCGCTCGCGTGGCAGCCGATACAGCTTGGCAACCACCGCAGTTGATGCCAATTTGACCAAAAACACATGATCAAGACCCACACGGTTGAATGAGTTTTCGAGTGCCATCACACCTTGAATCTCATGCGCCATTATCATGGCTTCAAGCACAGCTCTCATGGTCAATGGTGCTTGCCCTTGGCTGATATTTTTTTGACTGATATAGTCTGCGACCGCTAAGATACCGCCCAGATTATCAGAAGGATGTCCCCATTCAGCAGCAAGCCACGTATCATTATAGTCAAGCCAGCGCACCATACAGCCGATGTCAAAAGCGGCTTTGATGGGGTCTAGTCTATAGGATGTGCCAGGGACGCGAGCGCCATGCGGCGTTATTTGATCAGGGCAATCAGGCCCTAAGTGCTTGGTACACTCAGGGAAGCGCAATGCCAGTAGTCCGCAGCCGATGGTATCCATGAGACAGTGGCGCGCAGTATTCCACGCATCAGTGGGATTTGGTGACTCGTTATCTATGGAATAATTGAGTACATAATCGGCGATTTTTTGGATTTCATCGTCATATTCTGGACGAATATTGCTCTCTACCGTTGCCTCATTCGTATTTGAATGGCCTGTATCTGAATTGGTATTTGACATGGTTGTTTCCTCTTCCTTGAGTGTGCTAACTTTTCGCTTTGTTGACCCATGCTCGCAGTCATCCTCTTAAAGCGATTATCATTCAAAAGTAGCATACTCAATATGGAACAACCAGACTGAATTGTGTTAAGAAGTAAAACTTTGTAGGCCGGTTAAATCATCAAATACAACAGACCTAAAATGAACAGCGCTGCTATAATAAACAGCAGGAAGCTTAAAACTTTGGTCGTGGTTGACGCAGTATCCACACTTTCTTTTCTTACTTTGTTTTTCTTAGCGACATATAGCACCATTTTTACATGCTCGATATTGTCCTCGAGATAATGCTCACCTTCAGGCACAAAACCCAAAGACTCATAAAAACTAAGCAGGTAAGCCTGTGCCGAGATAATAATCGGACGCTTTTTACCGTACTTTTTGCGGCAATGAGCAATAGCCTGAGTCATTATTTGGCGTGCTAGGCCATCACCTCTGTGCTCTGATAGCACAAGCACTCTACCGATAGCAGGCATGGCAGTATGGTTGGTCTTGATCGCAGGGTCGGCGACCGACAGATTGGATTTTAGCTTATTGAATTCGGGCGGGACAATGCGGCAATAGCCCACTAACGCTGCGTTTTGATGGGCAATCAAATGCAAGCAATCAAAATCGACCTCATCCATATCTTGATAGGCACAGTTTTGTTCGACGACGAACACTTGCGAGCGTGCTTTTAGAATATGGTAAAGGTCAACTGAGGTCAGCTCGTCAAAGGTTTTGATAGAAAATTCACAATTCATAATGGTCTAGCTTCTGGCAATAGGCGGTAAAATAGGGGCATTATAACGATTTAGGCAGTCATTAACCATGACTAACCCTTTAGCGTTTGGCTGATTTTGTCTAAATTTAAGCTATCAGACATGGCACTGAATATCTCAAAATACTTGCCGCGCTGCGCATAAAGCACTTCATGGGTACCTGTCTCGACCACTTCACCATTTTCTATGACCACCAAATCATCGGCATCGATAATCTGAGCAATATTGTGCGAGACCATGATGACGGTGCGGTCTTTTTTGATCAAATCTAGGCTCTTTTTGACTTGCTGACTGGCGATGGCATCGAGACTGGCGGTCGGCTCATCCAAAAACACAATCGGCGGATCTTTTAAAAACATCCTTGCCAGCGCAATCCGCTGCTGCTGACCGCCTGATAGGGACTTGGCAGTACTCTCGTAACCGTCTGTCAAGGCGACAATTTGTTCATGTATCGAAGCTTTTTTTGCCGCTACAATGATGTCATCAATGCTAGCATTCATATCGCCATAGCGAATATTTTCACTGATCGTACCCGAAAAAATATGATTGCTTTGTAATACCAGACCGATGCGCTGACGCAACTCGTGAGTATCACAGTCAGCCAAATCGTGCCCATCTAGGCAGATCGTACCAGCGTCTGGCGCATAAAATTTGACCAATAGATTGATTATGGTGCTCTTGCCAGCGCCTGAAAGGCCAACCAACGCGGTGATACGGTTGGGCTTGATGGTAAAGCTGACGTCTTTGAGCGCTTGTGTGCCGTTCGGATAGGTAAAATCAACGTTTTTAAGCTCGATATGACCCTTTAGGTTGTCGCTACTGATACCAGCAATGTTTTCAACTTGTTTATCATCTTCTAAGATATCAAAAAACCCTTCGGCATAGGTCAATGCATTATTTATTTGATCATAGATGCGATGCAGCTGTCGGATAGGGGCGGCGACGTTTTGAAACAGCATGACATGAAACAAAATCATACCAATGGTCATCTCACCTTGTAGCACAAAATAAGCCGTGAGAAGGATAATAACCACGACGCCAATCTGCTCAATAAAGGTTTTGATGGCATCATAAACAAAGCCAATACTGCGAATACGCAGCTGATTATCGGTCATTTCCTTTTGAATGGTTAAATGCTTCTCAGCTTCGATAGATTCACGAACAAAGGATTTCACCACGCTGATCGAATTGATCAAAGAGATTACCAAACCGCTTTTGGCCTCGCGAAACCCGCGCATCTGCCGACGAAATCCTTGCAGTCGCTTTGCCTGTTTTTGGCTGATAAAAAAGTAAATGGGTATGATGACAAGACCAACCATGCCGACCCAAAAATTGGTCGAAAACATGATGATAAGCGCCACGATCGCATTGGCAAATAGTGGCAGCATATCGATAAAGAAGTTTTGTACGAGGCTCGTGAGACTGCTGACCCCATAATCAATACGGGTTTGCAATTTGCCGCTGTCATTTTCACTACTGGTATAAAATGCCATCCGATAAGTGAGAATACGCTCAATGATGCGCTGTGATAAATCTCGCGACAGATTGATGCGAATCTTTTCACCAAAGAAACGCTGACCAAAAGAGATAAATATCGACAGTATCTCTTTGGTCAATAACACCGCACTGATAATCATCAGCATACGTATGCCAGCTTCCCAAGGCTCGGCAAGCGTGGCAATCTCAGTTAAAGTATCGACCGTATAGCGCAGTACAAACGCATTGACCTGCGCGGTAAAGGAGCCTAGGGCAGTCAGCGCTAAGGTGGCAATGATCAATAGGCGGTAAGGCCCGGCAAATACCGCCAGTTTTTTGAGGATATCCCACAGTAGCGCCCGCCGTTCTTTCTTCTCGACTGGTGGTTTTTTGTCTAGTTGTACACGGCGGGGTTGGGGAGATGTTGGCATAACACTCTATCAAAAATTAAAATAAGCCATGACTGCGCTTAAAACGCATTCGCTGGCACAAAAACTTCACCGACCATGATACGCCTTGCTGAGCGACTCATCGACACTTTTTTGGCTTGCCAGCGTCCATCGACCTGTTCAGTCTTACCACCGACGAGTAATGTCCCTGAGGGATGACCAAAACGTACCTCATTAAGCTCGCCACCGCCAGCAGCCTCGTTAACAAGCGTACCTTGCGTGGTCGCGGCAGCAGCAATCGCGACCGCTGCCGTCCCCATCATGGCATGATGCAATTGCCCCATACTCATGGCACGTACGACTAGATCAATATCGCTTGCATTAACTGACTTACCACTCGACGCCGTATAACTTTTTGCTGCGCCAACCCAAGCGATTTTAGGAATGTGTTGGCTGGTTTGCGCCTCAGAGACATCTTTAAACACTCCCATCGCCACACCGCCTTTGGCACGAATTTTCTCAAGTTTGGCAAGTAGATCGCTGTCGCTGTTGATGTCACCTTGCAACTCAGTACCGGTAAAGCCTAAATCTTCTGCGTTCATAAAGATAGTCGGTATGCCCGCGCTAATAAAGGTCGCTTTGACGCTATTAGTATCAAGGCCACAACCCGTCACATCAAAATCATCGACCAAGTTGCCAGTCGGGAACATATCGCTTGTGGCGTCCACAGGATCGATAAATTCAATTTTAACCTCAGCAGCGGGGAAGGTGACACCGTCTAATTCGAAATCACCGGTTTCTTGAACCTGTACTTTATCATTTGCGTCTTTATAGACGGGCACATGAGCAATAATCGTCTTACCAATATTCTCTTGCCAAATGCGTACTTCACAAATGCCACTATCTTGATTGCCATCAATGCTATTAGCAATCTTGTCAGCACTGACCAGACCCATATTTATGGCACAAGCACCAACAGCCGCGGTTAAGTTGCCACAGTTACCTGCCCAATCAATCATAGGCTTGGCGATATTAACTTGTCCGAACAGATAATTCACATCATGATCAGGTCTATCTGATTCGGATAAAATAACCGTCTTTGAGGTGCTGGAGCTGCCATTGCCGAGACCATCGATTTGCTTGCCATAAGGATCTGGGCTGCCGACGACGCGCAATAAGAAGTTATCCCGCGCCTCGCCAGCGACTTGGCAACGCTCAGGCAAATCAGATAGTTTAAAGAACGTGCCTTTTGAGGTACCGCCGCGCATATAGGTAGCGGGGACAGATAGTTGCGGGGCGAAAGGGGTTTTTGATTTAGTATTGGTTTGGGCCACTGTATTAAGTCCTTTTTATATTGTTATAAGATTGGGTATGGCGTCATCAGCAAGTAAACACGAACGACTAAGAACGCTCATTAATAATGATAGCGACAAGAGATAATCGTAAGATAGTTATCATCGACGGCATATACCAACCGATTGGCGTCGTCGATGCGTCTTGACCAAAATCCAGATAGATTTTCTTTTAGGGGTTCAGGCTTGCCAATGCCTTCAAACGGATTACGCTTACATTCGGTGATGAGTTTGTTAATACGTTTGAGTGTTTTTTTGTCCTGCGTTTGCCAGTACAGGTAGTCTTTCCACGCAGCATCTGTCCATGCTAGTTGTTCACTCATTGTTAGACCCTTTTCCTTTGGATGGATTACAGTCTTTGAGTTCAAGCACTTTCAATATCGCTATCCGTATGCTCATTATTATCGCTGCTACCATCACCTTTATCACTATCTTCTACCGTATCTATTAGCTCACGCGTAACAGTCTTACCAGCTTTATATTGGGCAATAGAGTCCGCTAAGTGCGCTGCATTGGCAGGAGATTTTAGCAGATAGACGGTTTCCATCAGGCTATTGTAATAATCAAGCGACATCACAACGGCATCATCAGCGTCACGGCGGGTCACGATAGTGGCATTGGCATCATCATTTACCGTGTCTAGGACAGATTTTAGGTGCTTTCTTGCTTCTGAAAAACTAACGACTCTCATGGCTTACTCCTTTCGTGATATTCTGTGTAACTTGTACAATATATAGTACATATTACGCTATTGATTAAGTAAACTCAATATCTAGCTGCTATCTAGTACTTAGGAGTAAGTCACAAAACTCAGTGTATAGAACGCAAAAGCAAATAAAAGCCGATGTCATATGAAGTTATACAACATCGGCGTCTTCAGAGGAGTTGGTTAATCAGAACACATGACACTTAGACAATATCTAACGTACCTTCGATAAACTCTTTGGCAAAACGCTGTAGCATACCGCCAGCGTTATACATTTTGACTTCATCAGCTGTATCTAAGCGGCAGATAATAGGCGTCTCGTCCGTACGGCCATCGGTACGATGAATCACTAGAGTCATCAACCCGCCAGCCGAGACTTCACCTGTGACATCAAAAGTTTCTGTACCATCGATATTTAACGTATGACGAGTCGTGCCTTCCTCAAACTGTAAAGGCAGCGCTCCCATGCCCACTAAGTTTTGACGATGAATACGCTCAAAGTCCTCAGCGACGACTGCTTCTACGCCAGCGAGACGCACGCCTTTGGCAGCCCAGTCACGGCTTGAGCCTTGACCATAGCCATCACCTGCGATGATGATAAGCGGCTGCTCACGGTTCATATAGGTTTCAATCGCTTCCCACATGCGCATGACTTGACCTTCTGGCTCAACGCGCGCCAATGAGCCTTGGACAACTTCGCCATCTTCATCGCGTACCATTTCATTCAATAGTTTAGGGTTGGCAAAGGTCGCACGTTGCGCGGTTAAATGGTCGCCGCGATGGGTTGCGTATGAGTTATAGTCCTCAGCAGGCAAGCCCATAGTATCGAGATACTCGCCAGCTGCTGATGAGCCAAGAATAGCATTCGAAGGTGACATATGGTCGGTAGTGATGTTATCACCTAATACAGCAAGCGGACGCATACCTTTTAGTTTGTTCATCGCTGCCATTTGACCTTCCCAATACGGCGGACGGCGAATGTACGTGGTCATTTCACGCCAGTCGTACAATGGGCTTAACGCTTTGCCCGTATCCTTCTTGGCTTCATCAAACATTGGGATATATACGGCATTGAACTGCTCAGGCTTCACGGCAGAAGCAACAATGGCATCTACTTCTTCATCATCAAACCAGATGTCTTTTAGATAGACATCGTTGCCATCTTGGTCTTTGCCCAATGAGTCTTTTTCGATATCAAAGCGAATGTTACCAGCGATGGCATAAGCGATAACGAGTGGCGGCGAGGCCAAAAATGCTTGCTTGGCATACGGATGGATACGACCGTCAAAATTACGGTTACCAGATAGTACTGCCGTGGTAAATAAATCATTGTCGATAATTTCTTGTTCGATGTCAGGGTCAAGTGCACCACTCATACCATTACACGTCGTACAAGCAAAGCCAACCACGTCAAAGCCAATCTCTTGTAATTCTGGCATCAGGCCTGCTTCTTCTAAGTACATTTTGACCGTTTTTGAGCCAGGTGCTAATGATGACTTCACCCAAGGTTTACGTAGTAATCCTTTGGCATTAGCATTACGGGCAACCAAACCTGCGGCAACCATGTTGCGTGGATTTGAGGTGTTGGTACAGCTGGTAATAGCAGCGATAATAACCGCGCCATCCGGCATCAGACCATCTTTTGGCTCTGGTAGCTTTTGATCAGGCGCGTGGGCGATACCTTTGGCCACCAAATCATCGGTTGATACGCGGGCATGAGGACGTGATGGGCCAGCCATGTTACGACCGACTGATGACAAATCAAACTCAAGCACACGGGCGTATTCGACTTTTTCCATACCGTCAGCCCATAAGCCCGTTTGCTTAGCATACTGCTCAACCAGTTTGATTTGCTCTTCACTACGACCCGTCAGACGTAGATAGTCAATGGTTTGCTCATCGATATAGAACATTGCAGCAGTTGCGCCATATTCAGGCGTCATGTTTGAGATAGAGGCGCGGTCACCGACACTTAGCTGGCGTGCACCGTCACCGAAGAATTCGATATAGGTAGAGACCACACCTGCGTCGCGTAAGAACTCAGTCATCGCCAGTACGAGATCCGTACCAGTGATGCCTTTTTGCAGTTTGCCTGTTAATTTGACGCCAACGTAATCAGGTAGGCGCATATATGATGGATTACCTAGCATGACGCTTTCGGCTTCTAGACCGCCTACACCGATTGAGATCACACCTAGCGCATCGACCATCGGCGTGTGGCTATCCGTACCAACTAAGGTGTCGGCAAACGCGACTTCCTCACCGGCTTTATTGTGTACGACCTGTACGACAGGTGACATTTTCTCTAGGTTAATCTGATGCATGATGCCGTTGCCTGGTGGTACGACGTTGACATTATCAAAGGCATACTGGCACCAGTTGATGAAGTGAAAACGGTCATCGTTACGGCGTTCTTCGATAGCACGGTTTTTTTCAAACGCGTCGTTTTCGAAGCCTGCATGCTCAACCGCCAATGAATGATCAACGATCAGCTGGGTTGGCACGATAGGGTTTACCTTGGACGGATCACCGCCTTGCTCAGCGATAGCATCACGCAAGCCTGCCAAATCAACAAAAGCCGTCTGACCCAAGATATCGTGACAGACCACGCGGGCAGGGTACCAAGGAAAATCAAGATCTTGCTTGCCTTCGATATGCTGCTTTAGTGCTGCCGTTAAATCCTCAGGTGGACAACGGCGCACAAGGTTTTCGCACAATACTTTTGAGCAGAATGGTAGCTTGTCATAAGCACCCGCTTCGATGCGCTCGACAGCTTCGCGAGTGTCAAAGTAATAAAGGTCAGTATCAGGAAGTGGTTTTTTAAATTCGTCATTCATGGGTTGTACTAGGGCGTTGTCCATAAGTCACCTTTGGCAGTTGGCTGGTTGGCATTTGAATATTTTTGTTAAAATCTAGGCAGGTATTAAAGTACTAACTTTTCACTAAACCATTGATGCATTTCTAATAAATCATATTTTGCATCTTTAAATTTTTTTCTAAACCACTGATTAAAAGCTATCAATACTTCAAACCTATTATCAAAGTTTAAGGAAATAAAACTGAGATACTCATCGTCTGTCAAAAGACACTCTTTACTATCTAAAGTATAAAGGTAGCTTTCAAAATCCAAATTCGTAACAAAACCGATGGCATAACCAATAACATTTTGCTCAAAAAAACTTAAATCACTTGGAGTGCCCAATATTTCAAAAAAATCGGGGATATAGTCTGTTTCATACCAATCATCTAAGCTTTCATATATTTGTGTTAATGGATAAGGGGGAATTTCAGTAGCATGTTTGCGAGTTAGATGCACAACACAGACTTGGCTTGACTGTTTTATTTTAAATAAATAATCGTCCCCTTGACCGTTTGCAAGAACTTCGACTTCCAGTCCATATAATGGATGATCTGTATAAAGCTCTCTTTCAAGTTCGTCTGTAAAAATCTTCTTGGAATCTTTACCTTCTTTAGCGAAAGACCACCAAGTATGTAAAAAGGGTGCATTTTTCAATGCCGATTTAATATCAAAAGTGCTGCTGAATATCATAGTATTTCAAATGCTTTAAAAGTAATGGTAGAGTGCATCAAATCGGTACACTCTACATAGCTTCTATCTCAAAAAAATTAACGCGCGCTCATATCTGGTACAGGGCGCAGCTCTTCACCGGTGTATTCGGCACTTGGGCGAATGATACGGTTGTTGGCACGTTGCTCAAACACATGAGCGGCCCAGCCAGTCAGGCGTGAGCAGACAAATATTGGCGTGAACAGTTTGGTTGGGATACCCATAAAGTGATAGGCTGACGCATGGAAAAAGTCAGCATTACAGAACAGTTTTTTCTCACGCCACATGACTTCTTCACAGCGTACGGATACTGGATATAGCACATCATCACCAACGTCCGCAGCTAGCTTCTCAGCCCAACCTTTAATCACGACGTTACGTGGATCTGACTCGCTATAGATCGCATGACCAAAGCCCATGATTTTGTCTTTACGAGCCAGCATACCCATCATTTCTTCTTCAGCTTCATCAGGTGAGTTAAAGCCTTCAATCATATCCATCGCCGCTTCATTCGCGCCGCCATGTAATGGACCGCGTAGTGAACCGATTGCACCAGTGATACAAGAATGGATATCAGACAAGGTAGATGCACACACACGAGCGGTAAAGGTCGACGCGTTAAACTCATGCTCTGCATAGAGAATAAGCGAGACGTTCATAACCTTTTCGTGTAGTTCGTTTGGCTTTTCGCCTTTGAGCAAGTGCAAGAAATGACCGCCAATGGTAGCATCATCTGTGTCAGTCTCGATACGCACGTTGTCATGGCTAAAGCGATACCAATAGTTAATGATCGATGGGAAAGCTGCCAGCATACGATCAGTTTTATCGTTTTGCTGAGCGAAATCCGTTTCGCTCTCAAGGTTGCCTAGCATAGAGCAGCCAGTACGTAGCACATCCATTGGATGCGCGTCGCTTGGGATACGCTCAAGCACGTCTTTTAATGCTTGTGGTAGGCCGCGAAGGCTTTTGAGCTTAGCTTGATAGGCATCAAGTTCGCTTTGCGTAGGCAAGTTGCCATATAGCAGCAAATACGCCACTTCTTCAAAAATACACTTATCTGCCAGCTCTGATACGTCATAGCCGCGATAGGTCAGACCAGAGCCTGATTTGCCAACGGTCGATAATGCCGTCTTACCAGCAACTTGTCCGCGAAGTCCTGCGCCTGAAAGTTCTTTCTGTGCTGCCATGGTTACATTCCTTTTGTGGGTAGCTTTTTATATTGTTAAGTGAAAATACTGCTTATTATGATTATTTATTGTCCGCAAACAGCTTGTCTAAGGTTTGCTCAAACTCGTGATAGTTTAAGAAATCATAAAGCTCCATACGCGTCTGCATGGTATCGACGACTTTTTCTTGCGTACCGTCATCGAGCAAGTGCTGATAAACGTTCAATGCGGCCTTATTCATGGCGCGGAAGGCAGATAATGGATATAGAACCATATCTACGCCCACACCGTATAGCTGGTCAGTGGTATATAGATCGGTCTGACCAAATTCAGTCATGTTGGCGAGGACTGGAATATCGAGTACATCGGTAAATTTACGATACATCTCGATATCGGTTAATGCTTCTGCAAAGATCATGTCTGCACCCGCCTCTTGAAAAGCAACGGCACGTTCAACAGCGGCGTCTAAGCCTTCAACGGACAGCGCATCAGTACGAGCCATCACCACAAAATCAGGATCCGTTTTGGCATCCAATGCCGCCTTTAGGCGATCGACCATCTCAGAGATACTAACGATTTCTTTATTTGGACGGTGACCACAGCGCTTTTGCGCGACTTGGTCTTCGATATGTACCGCTGCCACGCCTGCTTTTTCCATTTTTCTGATGGTTTGAGCAATGTTAAACGCGCCGCCAAAACCCGTATCGATATCAACCAATAATGGCGTATCAACTGCATCGGTGATACGGCGAGCATCCTCTAGTACATTATCAAGGCTGGTCATGCCAAGATCAGGCAAACCAAATGATGCATTTGCCACACCGCCACCAGAGAGATACAGCGCTTGGTGGCCGACTTGGGTCGCCATCATCGCGGTATAAGCATTGATCGCGCCTGCAATTTGTAGTGGCTGGTTATTATCATTTTTTTGTTTTAGCGCACTGCGAAAGCGTGCACCTGCTGAGAGTGAGGTCATGTGAGTATCCTTTCATGGGCTTGTATGGATAGAAAATAATCTTGTTGTTGTCACTGATTATACCCAATTATCCACGTCTGCAAAGGTTAGCTTATAGATTATTGTTTATTATTTTTAATAATTAATTGTAGTTAATTTAATATTATTCATAAAACAAATAGCATTATGTACTTTTCAATACTTCGCTATGATAAGTATTCATATTACCCAAATATTCAAATATTAAGATGTTTTATAATTTACATTTAGTTACAATTACAATAGGCGTATTGCTCTTTAAGTTGCCCTTTTCCCACCAAAAAGCCCTAATAGCTGAGCTATTAGGGCTTTATTTATCATGAGCTTAAAAAAGACTAAGTTTAAGCAAATAAACCTGCCAAATTGGCTAAGAACAATAAGGCAAATCCTGCCAAGAATACCAAGCCTGCGATAGACAGAGCGTTCATACCTGCTGACAGTTTTTTATGTTTCTTGACCAATGAGTAGTTTAACCAACCAAAAATAGGCGCAGAAACAAACGCGGATATCATGGCAAACTTAAGCATCGCGCCCAACTGTCCCGTGAAGAACGTAATAATCACAAGCCCGCCACCGATAGCGTATGTCGTCCAAAAAGCGATTTGCTTTTTATTGATTTCGCTTTCGCCTTTAAGCAAACGCCAGCACTCAGCATTGGCACGGCCGTAGCCGTCAGCACACGTGATTGTGGTGCCAAACATACACATGAAGGCGACGAATGCTACCAGCAATCGTGACCATTCACCGATGGTTGCCGTATACATATTGATTAACTGGTTGATATAAGCACCGCCAACTAACTCAATCTCTTGCCCTGAACCATACTGGACAAACACACCAAGCGATAAGAAAAACAAGGCCAGAATCGCTGAAACGGCATAACCAACGTTGAAGTCGAGCAAGCCTTGCTTATGCGTGGTGTGATCGGCTTTGACTTTGGCAGAAGTCCACATAGAAGTAATCGCGGCAAACTCAAGCGGTGCTGGCATCCAGCCCATCAATGCAACGATGAAACCGAGTGTCGCTAGGTTCCAAGGAGACACAGCAATAAAATCTGCTGCCATAACCGTGGGCTTGCCAGCAGCAATCACGACAGCGGCAACGGTGGCTGCCGTCAAGGCAATCATAATCCACTTAGTCACGCCATCGAGCAATTTATAATGACCAGCTATCAAAAAGAACCAAGAGACGGCCACGATGATCATAGACAGCACCATCGTCGATAGCTCAAGAGAGGCGGGTAGCATAAAGCCCAAAATCACCGCTGCAATAAGCGAGACCGCACCCGTACTGATGACCGCTGATAAGATAGAGAGGATAAAATATACCCAAAGATATACCTTTGAACGCTTGGCGTAGCCTGCAATCAAGCTCTCGCCCGTATCGTAAACATAGTCGGTTGCAAAGCGAAAAAACGGATATTTAAAAACGTTGGCTAAAACAATCATAATCGCCAACTGCCAGCCATATATAGCACCAGCCTGCGTCGATGAAATCAGATGCGAGCCACCGATTGCAGCGGTGGCCATCAAAATACCTGGGCCAAATATACGCCAACTAAAGCCTTCTTGCTGTTCAGTAACGATATCGTCAGTGGTACTTGGGTTGTTGAGTGGTTGTGTGGACATGAATACCTCGAAATGGTTAAAACGGCAAATCATCACTTACCTGTGTCAGTTTGCCAGTGATCATTAGACAACCGCTTTATACATGTTTATACATGCTTTTTTATAAAACGATTAATCTTGTATCGACTTTAGCACACCAATACGATTCAGGAGAATGATTATTCTAGTTATTATTACTATTTGTTTGCATTGCCATTCTTTTTGGTTAGCATATTAATCTGATAATATCAAGTATTAGAGCAGATTATTTTTTGGCGTTTCTTTATAACACAATATCCACGCAATATCTGGTCATTTAAGGACGTTACACAAATTTTTGTCGCCGGTAGGTGATGCCTCGTTCTTCATAGACCTGATAGATAGCATTCAATAACTCAGAAATACTTGGATGCACAAAATCTTTGAGAGTATGCAGGTAAATAGGAGAGGTGACGTTTTCGTGTATCAAACGCTGGTAGCTGATTTGTTCTGTACGTACCGTGGTTAAGCTGGCAGGTACAAGCGTGATACCTTCGCCCGCAGCGACTAAGCCTAGGGCTACTTGCAAGTCACTCACCGTGGTGGTCATAAACGGTGAGATACCGTATTGTGCAAACAAATGTAGTAACGGCTCTGTAATCGGCTCACTAAGTGCAGATTTTTCATTGGTGACACGTCTGGTTTTTGTATTAGCTTCCTGCTTTGCACTAACTGACTCTGATGTCGGTAGTGTTGTGGCAATCGGTAAATGCGTTTGATGGTACAAAATCAAGCGATTGTTTGCCAAATCTATTAATCGCTGCTCCTTTACATAGGCGAGAGGATGCGACTTTGGCAAGGCCACCACGTAGCGCTCATGACGCAGTAATATTTGTTGAATCCAGGGATCTTGATGGGCAAAACGCCCAAAACCGATATCAATCTCACCAGATTTGAGTGCCTCCATTTGCTGATAAGAGCTGATATCTTTAAGGTTGACCTCTATATCAGGATTGGACTGCTTGAGCATGGCGATGATTTCAGGGAGTAACCCATATAATACTGATGGCACAAAACCGATGTTCAGCGCACTACTTGGCGCTGATAAGCGCTGGGTCATACTGGTGACAGTATCAATTTCTGTCAGTATGGTGCTTATCTTATCGTAAAAAAATTCGCCCGCTTCCGTCAGATGTAATGGCCTGTGGTAACGATCGATAAGCACAACATCCATATCGGTCTCGAGCTGTTTAAGCAGGCGGCTCAAACTTGGCTGTGACAGTCCTGTCTTTGCTGCGGCTGCACTAAAGCTGCGCAAATTCGCGACAGCAATAAATGCATTAAGCTGTTTTAAATCCATGTTATTAAGCCTGTTATGGTATATGTTGTCTGTATACGAGCTACTTTTGATAATAATTCATCCCATTATTTAAGATGAGTCTTACAAATGTTAGCGGCCTCAAATAAATTGTGCTTGAAGATAGGGGTATGAGCAACTATATTGGGGACTAGCAATACTGTTACAGTTTAGCAATAAAAATCACAACTTCATTTTATCAGTCATTTACTGCCAGTAGCATAAACTGGCTTGGTGTTATTTTATGAACGACGAAAAAAAAGACATCGGTACTGATTTTGACGAAGAGTTGTCTCAACTCGTTCATAAAAAATCGCGTAAGCGTGCCAAAAATAATATTTACGAACGTTTTATCAGTCGAATTCAAAGCGCTGAAAATGACACCCAAAATGATAATGATGATTCAACATCCTTAAAAACGGCAAGTAAGTTACCTGCTTTTGAACCTCTAAGCGTAGAAGAGCTGCAATTATTTGAAGATGAAAATAACGATAAAGAGCCAAGATTAGAGTTGGTCGACATCGTGACAACAAACGCTACTTTTGACTTTTCAGGTCAAAACGCATCGACACAAGAAAAGGTATCAGATAAGCGAATTGATAGTTATGCTGGTATCGATAATATCTTAAACGATAACTTAGATAGCAAATTAAGTAAGAATAATGAGAGAAAAAAGCCATCCTCTGTCGATCTCGATCAAGCGACGCCTTTATCTAGCACAACAATTGATGACCCTTTAAACACTAAAGCCATGCCATTGGAGCCAGATCATAGGGACGCTATAAAGCCACAAAAGAAAGTGGCAAGTAGTAAAAAGCCTCTCATTATTGGTATAATTTTTGGTTCACTACTCATTGCTATTGTCGTACTTACCCTTATTTTTACGGGATTTTTATCGACTTCTGTTTCTGATGCTACTACCAATAATGATAGTAACTTAGACGGGACAGCGCCTGCGGCTACGACCAGCACGCCAGTGGTCGGTGCCGAACCTGTAGTGAATAGTGATGACAATCCATTACCTAATGACGCCAATACGGTCGAGGAGCCGTTAGTGTCAGCACAATCGATTAATTCAGATAATAGCGAACAAAACGTGCCCGCAGCTGAAGTTGAGCCTATAGGACCTTCTCCAGCTCCAGAGAGTGAGGCTGCCATTACCTATGAGGACTTTAGGCAAGAGTCACAAACCACGTTATATCGCGAGACTAACGATTAAGGTTTTTTACAAGCCCTTTCTCACAAAAGCGCTTGTTTTATAGATAAGCCCTGAATGGCTATTACCCCGTATTACGCAAACCCGCTGCCAATGCATTGATACTACGGATTAATGGATCTTCTACGTTGAGATCGCCATCTTTATGGTTATCTGCCGTATTGTCATCTTGCTGTCTGGCACGTTTTAACAGCTCGATTTGGATATAGTTGATAGGATCCAAATAAGCATCTCGCCACTGAAGTGAGGCAGCCAGATTTTGCTGGCTAGCTAGCAAATCCTCTTGATCTAGCAAAGAGTTTAGGCCAGAGGAGGTTAGCTCATGCTCATCGAGTACTTCACTCATGATCTGCTCACGTAGCGCGTCATCTTCACACAGCTGACTATAAGCACGAGCGATACTCATCTCAGATTTGGTAAAAGCCATCTCAATATTACTGATAAAGACGCTAAAAAATGGCCAGTGCGCATTCATCTCTCTCATCCAATCCTCATCGTCTTTGACACTGTGGAGGGCACTACCAACGCCGTACCAAGCAGGTAAAGTGAAGCGTGCCAACGACCAACCAAACACCCAAGGAATCGCGCGCAATGTGGTTTTGCTAGGCAAGCCTTTTTTGCGGTGAGCGGGGCGTGAGCCAATATTCAATAAAGAGATCTCTTGTACAGGCGTCACTTGCGAGTAAAATTTATAGAACCCTTCAGTATGATCGGTGAGTTTGCGATAACGCTGCTCGCCTGCATCGGCCAAACGCGCAAATAACGCTTCGTAATTGGGTAGCTCATCAGGTTGTACCACAAATCTTGTTGAGCATGCTTTGAGCGTACCTGTGATGGCCATCGTCAGCTCAAAAACAGCTGTATCGGTATTGGCGTACTTGGCGTAAAGAACCTCGCCTTGTTCAGTGACTTTGATTTGACCATGTAGTGTGCCGGCGGGCTGAGCGGCTATGGCTTTGTGTGTTGAGCCGCCGCCGCGACTTACAGAACCGCCACGTCCGTGGAACAGCCGCGTTTTGATACCGTACTTTTCAGCAATGCGATTGATGGTTTGCTGCGCGCTATACAGCTGCCATGCAGAGGTGATAATACCGCCGTCTTTTGAGGAATCTGAATAGCCCAGCATGATTTCTTGCGTGTTATCTGTCTGTTTCAGTAGACCACGATATAAAGGATTATCGAGTACAGCAGGCAGTATTTGATCGATATTTTTGAGATCTTCGATCGTTTCAAATAAGGGAGCAACGGGCAGATCCGCTGACAACTGACCGTCATTATCAACCCTGCACAGGCCTGCAAAGCGCATAAGTAGCAGTACTTCTAATAACTGACTGGCATTATTGGTCATTGAGATAACATAGCTGCCAAAAGTATCTTGTCCTACCAATTTGCGTAAAGTAGCCACTGAATTCATCAGCGCCAATTGCTCACGTGTTTTATCTGTTAGGTTGTCAGTATAGATAAGCGGCGTGCCAGGTTTTTGTAGCAAGCGCGTCAACCATTCTTGGCGTTCGGACTCATTGAGAGTTTGATAGTCAGGTAGGTTGGAGGCACTCGCAAAAATATCGGCAATGACTTCACCATGGTATGACGACTCTTGACGGATATCGAGCGCCGCCAAATGAAAGCCACATGTTTTGACCAGACGAATCACATCGAGCAATAATCCATCTGCATGCGCCTTGTCGTGAGTAGTGACACTTTGGCGGATAATACGTAAGTCTTCTAGCAGCTCTTCTGGATTGGCATATGCGTCTTTTTCAGCCTCAATATCAGCCCCTTTACTTTGGATGCGGCGATTGGTGGCATTGACCTTAGTGAGTATTAAAGAAAGCAATCGACGATAAGGCTCGTTGCCATAGTCATCGAGGTTGTAGTCAAACACACGCTGATCAAGCTCATCATAACTTTTGATTTTGGCATAGATATCAGGTGAGACGGTGACAATGGTGTCACTATGAATGAGCTGTCGGCGCAGTTTTTTGAGCAGTACTTGGTAATGACGCAGCACAGTATCAGCATGCATCAACACGGCAAGCTCTGTGGTCTCAAAAGTGACAAAAGGGTTGCCATCTCTATCACCGCCAATCCACGAGCCAAAGCTCATAAAGGCAGGCAGTGGATTGTCGGTCAGCTCCGGATAGATATCAACAATGGCTTTTTTGATATTGCGATACACTTTGGGAATGGCGTTAAATAAGCTGGCGTTAAAATAATGCAGGCCATTATTAATCTCATCATAGACCAGCGGCTTGCGCGTGCGCACTTCATCTGACGACCATAGTAGATCAATCGTCTGAGCGGTTTGTTCTTTGGCTTGCTCATAGGCGAAGCTGTTTTCTGTTAGATTGTTTAAAGCATCGCTATGAGTGAAAAGGCTTTGCAAGATATTCATCGTTGTACGACGGCGCGCTTCGGTGGGATGAGCGGTAAATACAGGCGTAAATTTGAGCTGATCAATAAGCTCCTGCATTTGAGCCGGCTCAATATTGCGCTCACGGCACTCAAGTAAGGTACTGCGGAATGATCCCTCCCAGCTTTGCTCAGATTGCATACGCAGCTTGTGACGCTGCTCACGCAAGTAATTTTCTTCGCTGAGATTGGCCAGAAAAAAATAGATAGAAAAGCCGCGTATGACGTTTTTTAAGGTTTTGTTGTCTAAAGAGGCAATAAAATCAATGAGCTGCTGCTTATGTGCCTCATTAGGTTCGCGGCGCTGCTGAATAAATCCTTTACGCAGCGTCTCAATGGTCTCTAGCGTTTGTTCGCCAGATTGTCGAGAAATGGCGTCACCAAGCAATGAGCCCAACAAGCTGGTGCGTTTACGTAGTACGTTGTTATCTAGTGTCATCTAAAACCTTCCTGTCAAATGAGTGGATACAATACTATGGCTATTTTATGCGTCATGTCCTTACCGTTTTTTGCAATTTAACATAAATAGGGGAGGCCTGCTTGACGTTGATAACAACTTTTTATCCATTAACTTTTGCCGCATTATCACTAAATCGATTATTTATGGCCATGCTCCTGACTGTAATCAACCCAAAAGTCTGCATTGTCCACGCCAGCCTTTTTAGGATCAAAGACAGGATTGACGCCTAATTTCATCTGCTCGTCGTAATCTTTGAGGACTTTAAAAGCCACTTTGCTCAAAAGTAGAATAGCAATGAAGTTTAAGTAGCACATACTACCAAAGCCGATATCACCCAGCGCCCACATCATACCAATCGACTGAACACTGCCTGTAAAACAAACAATTAGAAAAATCAGCTTAAGTGCATGCTTAAGCATTGGATAGCGAAGCTTACTATCTAAATAAACCAAAGTCGTCTCGGCAATATAATAATAGGCAATCAAGCAGGTGAAGGCGAATAAGAAAATAGCAATTGCCACAAAACCACTACCATACTGATTAAAGACTGTCGATACCGCTGCTTGGGTAAATGCAGTTCCCGCTTCCACACCAGGCATGTTGCTAACCAATGTTACACCCTCAGGAGTAACCACGTTGTACATACCTGTTGATAAAATCATTAACGCTGTTGCAGTACAAACAAGCACGGTATCTATATAAATAGAAAAGCTCTGTACCAAACCTTGCTTGGCAGGATGTGATACTTCTGCCGCCGCCGAGCTAAAGGTGGCCTCACCAGCACCTGCAACGTTTGAGAAAACCGCACGGCGTACGCCCCAAGATATCGCAGTTCCAACCATACCACCAAATACCGCATCCATTCCAAAAGCGCTTTTGAAGATGAGTGCAAACATTGCAGGAATATTTTGCGCATTGAAAATCAATACAATCACCATCATGAGAATGTAGCCGATAGCCATGATAGGGACGACTTTGCCGGCAAAATTAGCGATACGCTTCACACCACCAAATATAATGATGCCTAGTAGTACGACTAGCAGCACTCCAGTTGCCATGGGCGGTATATTAAATGCGGTATTAAAAGAATCGGCAATCGTATTGGCCTGCACGCCGGGTACTAATACGCCATAAGATAGGCAGGTGACGACAGCGACGAGAATCGCAAAGGGCTTAAGCTTTAAGCCTCTTTCTATATAGAACGGTGAGCCACCACGGTATTGATCGCCGACTTTGTGTTTATAGACCTGTGCTAGAGTAGACTCGATAAAAGCACTAGCACCGCCCAGAACACCCATAAAAATCATCCAAAATACTGCGCCTGGGCCGCCCGCTGCGATGGCAGTCGCCACCCCTGCAATATTACCGACACCAATGCGTCCTGATAACGCCATACAAAATGCTTGAAAAGAGCTAATCCCTGCCGGTGAGCTTTGCTTGTCGAACAACAATTTGATCATTTCTTTGAAATAACGGATCTGTACAGCACGGGTCATGACTGTAAAATATATGCCGACACCCAGTGCAAGATAGACGAGCGCATCACTCCAGATATATCCAACGATAGTGTTGATAATATTTTCCATAACGTTACTTCCTTGTAATGTTTTCGGTTATGCTAATTTGAACGTGGCTGATGGCAGTTTTTAATTCACTAACCAGACGGTTTTTGTTTGGGTGTACTGCGATAGTGCCTCCAAACCATTATCACGACCGCCAAAGCCAGATTGCTTGTAGCCACCAAAAGGCGTTGTAATATCTCCTTCTGAAAAACCATTAATCGAGACCGTACCGGCCTTAATGGCAGACGCCACGCGAAAGGCTCGATGGATATTTTGAGTATAAAAAGAGGCGGCAAGCCCATAGTCGCTGTGATTGGCAAGCTGAATGGCTTCGTCTTCGGTCTCAAAACTTGTTACCGCTAAAAGAGGACCAAAAACCTCTTCTTTGAACAGCGTCATATCTGGGCTGACATTGTCAAAGACGGTCGGTTCGATATACCAACCACTACCAAGCTCATCGTGGATGCGACCACCTGCGATCAGACTGGCCCCTTCTGCTTTGGCTGTATTGAGGTGTGATACGACCTTTTCGAAATGTGCTTTTTCAATCATTGGGCCAATAGCGACCTCGGAATCGTAAGGATGACCAACCTTCCAAGATTTCAGACCTTCTTGTAGTAGTGATAATACCGCCTCTTTTTGGCTAGAGTGCACAAGTAAACGTGAACCACAGCTACAGTTTTCGCTCATATTCCAAAAAGCGGCAGATAAAATATGTTCAATGGTCTGTTCATTGACCACAGCATCTGCAAAGACAATCTGAGGACTCTTGCCGCCGCATTCTAAAACCACTTCTTTCAGATTGCTTTGTGCAGAGTACTGTAGAAACAGTCGACCAACCTCTGTTGATCCTGTAAAAGAAACCATGTCAACATCCATATGCTGACCGAGTGCCGCGCCCACCTCTTCACCAAGCCCGCAGACCATTTGCAAAGCTGCTTTTGGTACGCCCGCCTCATACGCCAATTGTGTCAATCGATATGCTGAGAGTGAGGTCAGTTCAGCGGGTTTGACGACGACTGAGTTGCCAGTTATGAGGGCAGGCGCCACTTTCCATGCATACATCTGCGCAGGGAAATTCCATGGCAGTACTGCACCCACCACACCGATAGGCTCTTGCACGACCAAACCTAGTGAATCAGCTCCCGTCGGAGCAACTTTGCCAAAAACCTTATCGGCTGTTTCGGCGTACCATTCAAAGGTTTCGATAGTAGCGGGCAGGTCAGTATTAAGGCACTCTGTAATAGGTTTGCCAGCATCGACACAATCTAATGCCGCCAGCTCATCGATATTGTCATCCATCAACTGACACCAGCGCTGCATGACAGATTTGCGCTCAGCAGGAGACATCCGTCGCCATTCACCATGTTCAAAAGCTTCTCGGGCAGCCATCACTGCCGTATTGACATCTTGCTGACTGCCGCTGGCAATGTGACCTATGCAGGCATTATCAATGGGGCTATAGTTAGGTAGTGTCTCCTCTGATAGGGAGGCTTTAGCATCAATCAGATGGCCTGCCCAAAGCTTTTGGTTACTGGCGAGCTCAAAGACTTGTGCTGTGGTCATGCTCATTAGGTAGTCCTTTTTATATAGTGGTGAAAACGATAACGATGGCGCGATGTATTAAGACAGCATGGCTAAAAATGACTGAGTCTCTTCACTCGACATATCAGTCAACGGTAGACGCACCGACCCAACATTGATGTTGCCATTGACGCAGCCTGCTTTGGCTTTTTGGTTATAGTTCCCAGACTCCATAGAGTGGATGGCAGGATACATGGCTGTCATCAGCTCTTTAGCACGATTCCAATCGCCTTTTTGGGTGGCTTCAAACAGTGCCACTTGCTCGGCTGGAAATACGTTGGCTGCACCAGCGATCCAGCTCTTAGCACCCCAAAAGAAAAAATCTACGGGTTGGTCGTCACAACCACAAACCACTTCAAAGTCTTCAAAATTAGCCTGCAGCATACGTAATGCATGACTAAAATCGCCACTGCTCTCCTTGACGCCTACAATATTGGGATGTTTGGATAAATGTGCGACGGTTTCAAATTCAATGCTTACACCGACGCGTGCTGGAAAATTGTACATAACGATAGGTAGGTTAGTGGCATCAGCGACGGTTTCAAAGTGCGCAATAATACCTTCTTGGTCTGGTAGGCTATAAGGATTGGCAGATAGCATCAGGCCGTCATAACCCAATTTTTTGGCTTGATGGGCAAGCTCGATAGAATGATTGGTTGATAAACTGTTGATACCTGCAATCAGAGTGACTTTGCCTTTAGCAGCGTCAGCGATAGTGGTCAAAACCAGTTCGCGCTCTGCAGGCGAGAAAGTGTAATACTCACCCGTGGTACCACAAGCGACAATACCAGTCACACCCTTTTCTACAAAGACATTGACAAGCTCGGTCAGTGTTTGGGTATCAACCTCGCCGTTGGCAGTAAAAGGAGTCACGATAGGGACTAAAACGCCATGAATGTTCATATGAATATCCTTATTTGAAATAAAAGCCGTTAGCAAACCGTTGGCTATTAGCGGCATGGTTGGTTCTATGAGTGTTCATAGAGGTGAGAGTTTTTTATCTAAAGCGATCCAATCGATAAGCAGTCGGGTCTACAGTGGGGTTATCGCCAAAATACAATGCGGTGATAACCTGTGCACTGATGACAGCTTGGGTCAATCCCAAATGCTGATGCCCAAAGTTTAAAAAAACAGATTTTTGTCTATCTATGACGGGTAATGAGTCTGCAGTAGAGGGTCTAAATCCCATCCACGGCATACTATCTTCACTATTTAGTGGGATTTTTAGCATGGCTTGTGCTTGTTTCAATAACATGTGGGCACGGTTCATATTGGCTGGTGCTTCAAGCCCTGCATACTCTACAGTGCCAGCCAGACGCAGCCCTTTTTCCATTGGTGTCATAATAAAGCGGCGATCCATACTGGAAACAGGGATGTTGAGACGCTGACTTTCGTTAGGGAGCATCAGGTGATAGCCTCGCTCGGTATCCATTGGTACTGAGATGCCTGTGAGCTGTTTGGCTAAAGCTTTAGAGTGCGCCCCTGCTGCGAGCATAACTTTGCTGGCATGAAGCTGCTTTTGTGTTGTCGTCAGACGAATACCATCAGTCGTTACTTCTGCACTCAGAACACGGCAATTTTCATAAATTTGACCACCAAGCGATCTAAAAATAGTGCTTAATTTATGGGTAATAGCTTCTATATTGGTGATATGGCCTGTCTCTGGAAAAAACAAAGCACCCAGTTGATTGTCTTTTAATGTAGGCTCAAGATCTGTCAGTGCTGACTGTGAGAGTAGGCTGTTAGAGACACCTAAACTGTTTAAGCGTTGACCATGTTCAGTCAGAACTTTTAGACTGTTGGGTGTCTCTGCGGTTAATACAGATCCTTGTATTTGTACCCAAGAACGTAACTGCCACTCTTTGGCAAAATCTTGCCAAGTTTGAAGGCTTTGTGCATTTAATGCCAAAAGCGCTTGATGACTGCGTGTAAAAGGTTCGATACGCATGTTAAGTAATAACTTGAATGCCCATGGTGCTAAGCGTGGAAGATAGCGCCAATCTATCCGCAAAGGCCCATCAGGGTTGAGTAGCATGGCAGGAACATGTCGTAAGATACTGGCATCAGCAATAGGGAAAACCTGTTCAGTGGCAATGTGACCTGCGTTACCATAAGTTGCACCGCGAGCGATTTTATCCGCCTCTAAAATTGCAACTTTTACCCCGCGAGACTGTAGAGTAACCGCAGCACATAGCCCGATAATGCCACCACCGATGATATGTATATCAAACACTTGTGTGTCCATGATAGTCTCGCTTTTCTGACATTACTGAGCAATGGTTGGTTACTTCCTAGAAGCTCTATAAACGGGTGTTTATAGAGAAATACCCCATTTGAACGGATCGCTATCTTGAACGATGAGAGAGGTCTCTGCACATACATAGGCGTACCCTCGGATCGTGGGTATAATAGTATTGATAGAATTATTATGAAGAGAGCTATGATTATTAAGTACATCAATAGGCTGATAGCTGGCACTAAAGATACTGCCAATGATGCTTTGCTGATACCAAGTCTCACCAGGTGCGAGTACATTGTCTGCGGCCAAGCAAGCCAATTTGGCACTGGTACCAGTACCACAAGGAGAGCGATCATAGGCAGATCCAGGGCATAATACGAAGTTTTTGCTGTTAATGCCGGCGAGATCGCTCTTGCCAAACAGTTCTATATGATCAATTTCGCCATTGTTAGCACCCGTGATTCCAGACTTATGAAGTGCTTCCTTAATCTGTATGCTAAATTGAGTAAGCGCCTTAACATTATTAGCTTCAATAGCTTGTTTATGATCGTTGACTAAGAAAAACCAATTACCGCCCCAAGCGATATCGCCATAGATAGGACCAATATCGGGTACTTGAACTTCTGCTTGTTTTTGGTAGCGATAAGAGGGGATATTCTGAACGCTACAACTACCATCATCATGCAAGGTTGCTTTAACTAGACCTACGCTTGTTTCTAGATAGTGATCACCAGCGGTTATCTTTTGTTGATAAGCTAGAGAGGCGATAATACCGATTGTGCCATGGCCACACATACCTAAATAGCCATGATTATTGAAGAAGATCACGCCAGCTATGGCACGAGGATCAGAAGGTGGGCACAAAAGTGCTCCGACAAGCACATCATTACCACGAGGTTCTAGGATAATGCTTTGACGTAAATGATCGAAGTTCTGTTTGAAGTCTTGAAGTTTTTCTTGAATAGATTGCCCACTAAGCTCAGGAAATCCTTCATACACCATGCGAGTAGGTTCACCGCCAGTATGCGAATCAAGAATCTTAAGAGTGAAAAGCGTATCAAACATGACTGCCTACCTGATTCATCCGTGATTTAATATACTGTTAGCGTTATTCATAAATGAACAAGGCGTAAATATAGAATGACGTTTTTCAGAAAAGCAGTCTTGATGTTTTTACATGAATAAATGCGCATTTCTGCACAGGTTATACAGACATATCGGAGTATAAAGGTGAGGTAGCTCCTAAAATCACCAACCACTCAATGCCAAATTTGAGATGCTATATGGAAATATCACCATGAGGCCGTTAGTATTAGATGCCCCAATAAGGGGACTAGCAAAGCACCTACAGACTTATCGACCCGCCACTTTTGATGAGTTTGCGGGGAATATATCCTTATTGATGCCTCTGTTTGATACGATGACGAATGTGGTGTTTTTTGTGAAAGACGATAAAGCCTGCTATCGACTCGTCAATAGAACGCTCATCAAACGCAGTGGGTTTAAGAATAAACAAGCACTAATAGGCCTGACACCCGAGCAAGTTTTTTTGAGTTCTCAAGGCAAGGATTATCTCAATCAGGATTTGAAAGTCTTAAAAGAGGGTAGAGATATCGTGGATAAGCTAGAGCTTCATAGCTATGCATCAGGCCAGCTTGGATGGTGTATTACGCAAAAAATCCCCGTCTATGATATAGAAAATTATATTGTAGCGATGGTAGGTATATCCGTAGATATTGATGAGGATAACGAGCGGATACTGCGTAAGCACGCTCGGCTGGCAAGCGTGGCTCAGTATGTACGAGATCATCTTGATCAAAAAATTCATATCGTCCAATTAGCCAAACTGACAAATCTGAGTCAATCACAGCTAGAACGTACGTTTAAAGCCGTACTAAATATGTCGCCTATTCAGTTTGTACAAAAAATGCGTCTAGAGCATGCCATTCGATTATTGGCCAATCATAAATTGACCGTGACTCAAATCTCTTTGAATTGTGGTTATGGAGACCATAGTGCTTTTAGTCGACAGTTTAAGCAATTTACTGGCATGTCCCCTGTGAGCTTTCGTAAAATACATTTTAAAGAATCATAAATAAGCGCAGCCAGATATGGTTTTTAACTCTAAAATAACTTTCTAACAACTCCGAAGCTTATCTATATAATCCGCCCAATCTTGCATCATCTGGATTCTAGTATCGATCTCATCGAGTCTATTGTAAGCCCCGCCATGTGTATCTTTTATCCTGTGGCCCAGCTGTAACTCTGTGACGATGTCTGAGTAGCGTAGCTCAGGCTGTTCCATGAGCAAGGTTTTAGCCGATGCTCGAAATCCATGCGCACATTGCACATCTTTGTATCCAAGCCGATGAAATATCTGTACCAGTGTCGCTTTACTGATATAAGCATTGCTTGAACCACGCATTGAGGCAAAGACGTACTCCTTATGGCCTGTGATAGACTGAATATTTCGTAATCGCGCAATCACTTGCGTGGCTAATGGCACAACCAAGTGCGATACCATGTCGTCGCGACCTTCGCCTTTGGTCGGGGAGAACGCCCATGTATTATTATCCCAGTCAATATCCTGCCAACGCATAGAGCGTAAATCAATACTACGGACAAACACATAAGGCAGTAAATTCATGGCTTCTAATGTGAGCTTGCTTGCCCCTTTGAAATCGGCCATATCCTGTAAAAGCGTCGCAAACTGCTCCGGTTTGGTAATGGCTGGCAAGTGATTGCTTGAGCCAGCTGGTGCCAGCTCGCCACGGGTGTCAATCGCTACATTTTTATCGCATAATCCTCGTGCGACGGCGAATGAAAATACTTTTTCCGTATAAAGCCGAGTGCTGGCACCAACGAAAGTCGCTTGATTATCATTATGTTGGATTGCTTCACACACACTTAGTATCATCTCACTGGTGATATCATTCATCCTTAAGTCGCCAATGTTTTGGCACATGTATCCTAAGCACAAATCCCAAAATTTGAGTGTCGACTCACTAAACGCAGGCTTTTTCGATTTGCTTTGCTGACGACTGGATGTTTTGTGAGCTCGCCATGCTTGAGCAATGTCAGCGAATGTGGCGTTTTTTAGGTGAGCATACTTATTCACTTGCTCTTTTTGCTGTATGGCTTTGGGGTCAGAGCCGTTTGCGACCATATTAAGTATGGTCTCTGCTTTGTACTTGACCTCATATAGACTGATGTCCTCAATCTTGCCCAGCATCATTCTAGGTCGCTTACCATCGACATGTGGATGAGAGTAGCGTAGGTAGTATTCTTTTTTACCGTTTGGATAGACACGTAGACTCAAACCCGCGATACCTGAGACACTGACCGAGTAATCCTTATCTCGACATTCAAGTTTGTTGATATCATTTATATTGTCGACAGCCATGTTCTTATCCGTAATGTTTATGAGGAAAATGCGTGATGGTTTATGCAAATTCGATAACTTATGAAAATACCCTTATATAAAGAGCCAGAGAGTATTTGGACACTGATGTGGACACCGATATTTATTCTAATAATATTACAGGCCTTTTATACAAAAGGATTTATATATTAATTATCCCCAAGGCTCACTTGGGGATAATTGTAGCATATTGGGGAAATAAGGAGTAGACCACACGCTTATTGGGTTAAGTATCGTTTTTCGCTCATCATTTCGGTACATAATTAGAGAAATTGATAAAGCGAATCGTCCATTTGGTAAGCGATAGCGCGGATTTATCGTAAAAACCACGGTCGCGTACGCGCACAGAATATAAAAATTAGGGTCATAGTACTGTTCTATGCAAATCTGGAAGGTGCTATTTTAAGGTCTAATATCAGTGCAGGCACGTAAAACGACTAAAAGCTAATTTTCTAAGTATTCATAAAAACAAAACTCAGCAAGTCTATTGGCAAATTTAAAATAGGGCAGATAAATGATGCATAATAAGATAAACTGCCTCGCGAGCGCTAATGGAATTCAATATCTGTCAAAATGAGTGAACAGCTACCATTTGGCGACCAGATCAACTGTGAAAGAAAATTTATAAAAGACTATTGATATAAGGCACATCGTTATGGAACAAAGAAGCAACTCTATGGAAAAAAGCCAAGACGCTGTAGAGCACAGACCTGTCTTTATGCCTAGAGTCAACAGTGACAACCTAGTAAAAACAGACATGGTCAGATTTGAACGGCATGTGGGGTTTGCGACCAGACAAAAGAAAAAATCTATCAATGATATGCATCAAGTCATTCGCAAAAAGTATGGCTTTAACCATGTTTTGGAATTATCCAGTAAATCTGGCAATAAGCTGAGTTTTCCGCTGAGTCCGTTCAGCTTAAAAATCACTGATGAGCATGATGGTAATCAATACAGTGTCGAAAATGCTTTTCAATCCAGTATGGTTTTTGAAGATGGTGGCCCTTACATTGACTTGCTGACAGCACCGCCAAGACAAGCCAGAAAGGACGAGCGATTAATGACCTCGGGTGAACTCATTGGCTACAATTATTTTGGTATGGAGTGGGGTACAGAACCGTTGACTGTGTTTTATGATTGGCTATATGTAAATGCCCTAAAACAAAATCCTCAGCTACATGAGGAGGTGATGCAATATCAAGCCTTTACCGATATTACCTTTAATCCCAAAAAGTCTATTCATAGTGCAGCTTATGCACTGGCGTTATTTGTGGCGCTTAATAAACGTGAGATGCTTGATAATGTTGAAGATCCAATGACATTTTATGATTTATGTAGTGAGTTTAAAATCAGTAATACTGAGCATCTTTTGGAAGAAGGTTGGATTTGATAAATGAGTAACGATAAACATGAGAAACCATAGGCTATTGATCGTCTCTCTTATTTTATCTGCCTTCACGTCATATTACTTAATAGCCAGACTCATTGTCTCGACAATGAGTCTTTAACCATCGTTTATCCATTTATCTAAGAGTGAACTATTAGACTCTGTACTTATGAGCAGGTTTTTTCCTTATCCCAAATTTCACGTTTGCTAATAATAACCCTGACAATATCAATATCATTGCCAGCATTTTCCACCACGTTACAACTTCGCCCGTAAGCACTACGGACGTTGTCATACCGAATACCGGCACTAATAGAGCAAACGGCATAACCTTGGAGGCAGTGTTTTGACTGAGTAGATGTGCCCAGAGTCCAAAACCCACTAAGGTTGAGATATACACGATAAACCCAAGTGATAGCCAAGATTTGAGCGATGCATCCGTAAATGTCGCCAGCTGCCATGCATCAGTCTCAAACATAAGAGAAGATACAGTTAAGATCACGCAGGCAATGAGTCCGCCCCATGCTACCAGTGCTAGAGCAGACAAAGCAGAGATCTTGTTTTTCCCAGTGGTAGGTGCGATAGTAGCCACGTCTGTTTTTTGTTGTGCTGCTTTTAAGGTCGCTTGTGCTGAGGCTTGCTTGGATGCAATGTTACCAAAGCTCCAACCGACTGCGGCAATCAAGATGCAGACAAATCCAGCCACAGGCATATCTCCACCAAGGTTTAGCGCAATCACGCTAAGGCCTAATACTCCGACCAACATACCGATGATTTGCATGCGACTGACTGCTTCGCCCAAAATAAAGTACGCCAACAGTACAGTGATAAAAATCTGCATTTGTAGCAACAACGCCGTCAAACCCGGTGACGCACCTAGATGCATGGCCGTAAATACAAAGGCATATTGCATGACGAAGGTACCGATAGCATAGATGAGTAAGGTACGGTTAAACGTAGGTGGCTTAAGAAACAAAACCAAGGGTACGGCGGTAAAGAAAAAGCGTAGAGCAGTCAGCATTAGTGGCGGGAAGCTCTCTAACCCCCACGCAATAAAGGTGAAATTCACACCCCAGATAAAGGTAACTAGTACAGCCAGTGCAGTGTATATAGGGGTCATATGATCGTCCGTGCTTAATTTTTATACTTAACACTTTTGTTATAGTTGGAAGCTACACTTCACCTTTTGCCATATACTCTTCAAAAGAGAGGCGAATATGCGCGCCGACACTACGAAATGGATCAGGCGGTATCCAGCTCGGCACTGAATGGTTAAGGATAAAATCCAGCTCTGGACTTTGTTTGCCGCAGATGTGCTCCGCCATATAATGACCTAAATAAGTGCCTTTTGCCACTCCAACACCATTCATGCCAGCAATGGCGTATACGTTAGGCTTATGCTCCGTAAAGACAGGTTGGTGATTTATCGTGACACAGATCATACCGCCCCATGTGTACTCAAATGGTACGTCTGGCAGTTGCGGAAAACGCGCTAAATAAGACTGACGATGCTTGGTTTTTACCTTGTCGAGTGATGCCCCAGTGCTAGATAGGGTAGGCTGATAATTTAAAGTATTGCGGATAAATATTCGTCGATCTGGTGTAAATCTCACCGTCGTGCCAGCTGGATGCGCAGAAGTAAGTCCCCAAGGTGCTATATTTTTAGTAGCCTTGTCTTTAAAACACTGCATTTCATTATCATTCAGCGGGCGAGTCAAACTGGCATAGGTGAATATCGGCGTTATTTGATTAGGAGCCACACCAAATTTTTCTGTAAATGCATTTGTGGCTAAGACGATGGTATCGGCACTGAGTCGCGCTTTTGGGGTTTGGATGACTTTATTGGCCAAGTCTATTTCTTGGACTGGCGTATTCTCGAACAAGGTCACATTAGCGGGTAGCGCACTGGCGACGGAGATTGTTAAGGCTGCTGGATTAACCAATATATTACCTGGTGTATAGACTGCACGCTTATAGTAATGCGTACCCAATTTCTTTGCTAGGGCATCACCACTTAGTATCTCGTACGGTTCTCCGATGGCTTCTAACGTCTTTACAAAGTCACTCAAACCAGAGAAGTGCTTTTCCTCATGAGCCGCCAAATACTTACCAGCCTGGTGCCAACAAACCTCTAATCCTTGTTGCTCTTGAATACGCTGTAGTCGCTGAATAGCAAAGGTATTCAAGTCGCGAGCCTTCGTGTTTTCCTGTGCATCAGGCTCTGTAGGATCTAGGTTGTGAGGTATATCAATAATAA
Organism: Psychrobacter piscatorii; assembly: GCF_043641605.1. Classification (GTDB taxonomy): domain Bacteria; phylum Pseudomonadota; class Gammaproteobacteria; order Pseudomonadales; family Moraxellaceae; genus Psychrobacter; species Psychrobacter piscatorii_C. The sequence continues at coordinate 110,205 of NZ_JBHZRK010000004.1, forward strand.
ATCCTGCATTACGACCAGACGCTCCTTGACCAACTTCTAGCGCATCAACAAGGGCAATGCGCGCCTCTGGAAGGAGTTCAGCCAATCGGCCAGCGGTCGCGAGACCTGAGAATCCTGCACCAATGACAATAACGTCAAAGTGCTCGTTTTTTTCAGCTTGCTGCACGGGCATAGGACGTGTAAAAAGTACAGACTCAAACCAACCAAGCTGACCATCTATGGCAGGTAGTCTTTTGATCTGTCGCATTGGATAACTCCGTGATATTAGGGCTTTCGTTATTTTTAGATAATACTAATAGTAGCTATAAAAGTTAATTTTCTTTAGGTGCGAGCTTAGCTCACAAAGATAGGGTGATTCTCAATCATCAATCATCGGTTTTTCATCTTCGGAGTTTTTCATACTATGTCTTTCAATCATTAAACGCTTTTATAATGATGTTTGCACATTGTTCAGGCGCTTCCATTGGCAGCAGATGCCCATTGTCCGACAGCTCAATGATTCGCTCGCTAGGGACAAGGTGCTGCCAAACTTTACGCACCTCATCGCTGATAAACATAGAAGGTTTGCCAACGACAATAGTGTAAGGCAAACCAACAGTGTTAAGGTCTTTTAAGGCGTCATTAACAAAAGGGGTATCGAAGTAGCTTGCTAATTCTTGCTCAGGAGCGAAAAGCAAACTATATTGCCCTTGCTTATTTTGGACAAGACTATTTTTTGCAAAGATATAAAGATTGTTGTCATCAATACGCTTAAAAGCACGATGCGCCCGTAGATAGTCATAGTAGGATTCAACGCTTTCCCACTGTGTTTGCTTGGCTTGTGTGCTTTTAAAAGGCTCTTGAGTTATCTTTAAATCGTCAGGTGCTGAGTTCATCATGAGCATCTGCGATTTGGTAAAAGTAACGAGCTCTATCAAATACAGTTGTGAAAATAGCTCTGGACGTTTGGCCGCGGCAATGGCGGTGGCAGTCGCGCCTTGAGAATGTCCAATACCTACAATAGGCTTATCCTGTGTCCTCTCTAAAAAATCAATCAATATATCAGCATCTTGCTCGCGAGTCAGCTTTTTGACGGATGGTAGATCGTACCAATAGCCACGCATGGCAAGACTGTTGATAGTAAATTGCTCACTGAGCTTGGTGAGTAGCGGCAAATAGACACCAGCCGTAAAACCATTGCCGCCATAAAAATGCGCAGGAGATAACGGGGCGTTTTTATCATTATTAACCAAAGCAGATAAGTCATAATAGCGGGCTTTTTTATTACCTAGGGTCATTGCCCGTTCGAATGCTTGCATAGTATTGGCCTTATTATTTGTTAACTATCAAAATTTCATCAATGATCAAAAACATGTTAAGTAAAAAAGTTGTCAGTATTTTCACTACTGCATATCAAAAATCAAGCAAGTCGTGGTGGCATGAGCATACAGTTTGCCATCAGGCCCAACAATGCGTCCCTCAGCAGTGGCCGTTTGTCTCCCGACATGGATGATATTAGCCTCAGCGCGCACTAGCGGAATGGCTTTGGTCAACGCTCGAATCATATTTACTTTAATCTCTAATGTGGTATAGCCTTTACCAGCTGGCAAGGTTGAGTGAATGGCGCAGCCGACAGCAGAGTCAAGGATGGTACAAAACCACCCACCATGTACGCTACCTAGTGGATTGTAATGTTGCTGACCGGGTCGACCTTGAAAGATGGATTTACCGCCTTCTATGTGGATAGGAATAAAATCAAGCGTTTCACCAATCGGTGGTGAGGGCAACTCTCCCGCAAACATGGCATCAAAAAATGATTGGCCACTCATGCTGGCCAGTTGAGCAGGCGAGGTTATCCCTATAGAGCCTAATGTAGCGCGTATACGCACATCATCAGCTTCCCAATTAGCCAGCGTATTATTAATATCTGTTTTCGTAACATCCATTTTACAGTCCTTGTGTATGGGTTTTTTATACATTCTATTTGGTGGGAGCGGCTTATAAGCGACGCGCAGATTTGTTGGCAAAGAAGTAATATAAGATAATATAGTTACTACTAAAAAGATAGTAACTCTTAAAAATAACTCTTAAGAATACAGTTACTATGTATATTTATTCTTAAGAGTTTTTCATTATTTCTAATAGAATTGCTGGCAAGTAGCATAAAATTTGAGGCCATTTATGCCAATATATTCGCGTGAGAATGGCAGCTGGTGGTAAGTACGTATCGCTAAAAGAATTCTTTAATACAACAGAGCGTACGGGTGATTCAAAGGCGAGTTAAGCACGATTTTTTTTGCCAAATAACACGAGCACAAGCAATGGCTTATGAAAAAGAGTTGATTGTGCAAAAGAAGGATTGAAAAATCATCAAGAAATGATAACGCTTAAAATCTATATAAAACGCTTATTTAAACTTTTTTTGGATGGCAAGTTTACCAATCTCAACGCCAGTCACTTTGTCAATGACGACAGGTTGGATTTCCTCACTTGTCTCAGAATCTACAAAAATAGCCCTTTTATCATAGTCTGAACAAGGACTGTGAGTAAGACCCCATTCCCTTAAGATGAATAGTATCGGTAGTATATCTTGACCTGCCTCCGTTAATAGATACTCTTCGCGCGGCGGCTGTGTCGAGTAGCGGTGTTTTGTCAATACACCTTCTTTGACTAGAGTGGTTAGACGTTTGGTCAACACCGACGGTGCAATGCCTAGGCTGTTATGAAATTCATCAAATCGTGTCAGTCCCATATGAGCATCGCGTAAGATCAGCAAGCACCAAGGATCGCCAAACACCGAAAGGTTGTGAGCGATAGGGCAAGCAATAAGGCTGGGGCGATCTAAAGACACTTTAGCCATAAATATCAACGTTAGTTTCTGATTTATAGATGATTATACCTTAAATGGTCATAACTTTAGGGGTCGTCTTAATGAGCTTGAATGGCTCATTTTTTCTTGATGCTTTGCTACCCAAGTAAATACTATTTGAGCTTCAAAGCATCAATAACGGCTCGTAGCGCAGGTGACACATTATGATGCGGATAATATAAATGAAAGCCGCTAAAGGTATGACTGAACTCTCTCAATATATGAATAAGCTTGCCGTTTTTTAGCTCATCTTTAATCATATCGATGGGCACATAACCAATGCCTAGCCCTCGTTTTGCGGCATCAATCACTGAGTAATCAGTCGAGAATACCCACTGTCCTTGCGTCTTTAATTTATATGGTTGACCATCAATCATAAAATCCCAGTGATACATACCGCCACCCATGAATCGATAGCCCAAGCAATTGTGATCGTTCAACTCTATAGGTGTTTTGGGAAAGCCAAACTCATGGAAATAGTCTGGCGAACCGACTACAGCAATCTCCTCATCGTAGTCGATACGTACCGATATCATACCTTCGGTGATTAAACTACCAAAGCGAACCCCTGCATCAAATTGTGTGCTGATAATATCTGACAAAGCAGTATCGCTAATCAACTCGAGTTCAATATCAGGATATAGCTGTTTGAATTTGGCCAGCTTTGGTAGCAGCACTTTATCAATAGCATACTGACCAGCACTAATGCGTACCAACCCCGCAGGCGTTTCGCGCAAATGCTTGAGTCCATCTAACTTCTCATCTAATAAACTAAAACTCTGCTCAGCGGTCACAAACAACGCTTCGCCTGCATGTGTTAAAGACAAGCTACGGGTGGTTCTCGTGAATAACTGTAGACCTAAGCGCTGCTCTAATAACTTAATAGAGCGGCTCAGTGCGGATTGTGATATCCCAAGTTTGACAGCGGCCTTAGTAAAACTACTCTCTTGAGCAACCAATAAGAAAGCATGCAGCTCATTATAATTCTCTTGTTGTCGCATATTCAGAACCTGAGTGAATAAATAAAAGTTAAAAAATGGGTATTATCACTAGAATCGTAGAAGTATAAGATAATCTCATGACTTTAGAGAATATATTATAAACAATTTTGTCTTGTTTATAACATGGCTATTTCTACTCACACATTATGAATAATCATCAGATAAGTGATGATTTACTATCAAAAAGGACAACCAATGACCTTACCATCAATGATCAAAAAGCTTAGCCTGGGAATACTGCTCAGCTCAACCATCCTTGGAGCGAATCATATGGCACAAGCCGCCACATCTACCGTCCCACTCGTACAAAAATGGGATAAAACTTTTGCTAAAAGTGATAGCGTCACACATCAAAAAGTAACATTCAAAAACCGTTATGGCATCACGCTTGCCGCAGATCTTTATATACCAAAATCCTATAACGGCAAAAAGCTAGCAGCATTAGCTGTTGGCGGGCCTTTTGGCGCTGTGAAAGAACAATCGTCAGGCTTATATGCGCAAAAGATGGCAGAAAAGGGCTTTGTCGCTATAGCTTTTGATCCTTCTTATACGGGTGAAAGCAGCGGTACGCCTAGAAATGTCGCGTCCCCAGATATCAATACGGAAGACTTTAGTGCAGCGATAGATTACTTAGGGTTACGTCCTGAGGTCGATAGAAATCGTATTGGCGCTATTGGTATCTGTGGTTGGGGCGGAATGGGTTTAAATGCCGCTGCGATGGATACGCGAATCAAAGCGGTCGCCACGACCAGTATGTACGATATGAGTCGTGCGATGGGACATGGGGTAGGTGACGGTGATGATCGCTATGATGCAGGCGATCGTCAAGCAGTATTGAAACATCTCAATCAACAACGCTGGATAGACGCAGAGAAAGGGCAGCCTGCGACGGCCAATCATGATCTCTATGTAGACGATAACGACAAAGTGACCACGGCAGATCGTATTTTGCCCGAAACGTTAGATAGTAATCCAAACCCTGTGCAAAAAGAGTTTTTCGATTACTACCGCACAGATCGGGGTTTTCATAAAAATGCAGTGAACTCAAGCGGCGCATGGACGGCGACGACGCCTTTATCATTCATGAATATGCCACTGCTGAGCTATATTGACGAGATATCTCCGCGTCCTATCTTAATCATTGCTGGCGAGGATGCCCACTCACTTTATTTTAGTAAAGATGCTTATCAAAAAGCCAAACAACCAAAAGAACTGCTCATTTTACCAAATACGAACCATGTCGATTTATACGACCGCATGGATAAAATCCCTTTTGACAAATTGACAGACTTTTTTAATAAAAACTTGAAATAAAAAAAGAGAGTAGTGAGTTATAAAAACAACCAGCTACGTGATGGCCGGTTTTTCGTTTAGTTTAAAACCCATTTTTTAATAGATTCTCAATACAATATCGAGAGTGTGTATGTTGAACACCAAAGAAAAAGAAAAAAATGTAGAACAGCCCGCCTATTGGAGTGGGGTTTTTGCCATGACATTGTGCGTTTTTGCATTAATTGCCTCAGAGTTTATGCCTGTGAGTCTACTCACGCCGATAGCAGTAGATCTCAGCATCAGTGAAGGGATGGTAGGTCAAGGTATTGCCATTTCAGGTGCATTTGCGGTTATCACAAGTTTGACGATCTCTCGTGTGGTAGGCAATATGAATCGTAAAACGCTATTGTTGCTTTTAACTGCCATGATGGCGGTATCAGGAACCATTGTGGCACTGGCGCAAAATTATATGATTTATATGATTGGAAGGGCACTGATTGGAGTGGTTATCGGTGGATTTTGGTCCATGTCAGCAGCAATGGCGATGCGATTAGTGCCACCCTCAGATGTGCCGCGGGCCATGGCTATTTTTAACAGTGGCAATGCCTTGGCAATGGTCATTGCAGCACCTTTGGGCAGTTATCTTGGGTCAATCATTGGTTGGCGCGGTGCCTTTTTTTGTTTAGTTCCTGTGGCTCTATTAGCTCTTATTTGGCAGTGGATCAGTTTACCTGTTATGCAAGTCACCACAGATAAAAATGACAAAACTCCCTCTATCTTAGGATTGCTCCGTAATCCTATCGTCATGATTGGTATGTTGGCCGTCAGTTTGTTTTTTATGGGACAGTTCTCACTTTTTACTTATGTAAGACCATTTTTAGAAACCATCACTCAAGTTAATATCTCTACTTTGTCACTTATTTTGCTTGGCATTGGCATGATGGGGTTTATTGGCACGTGTGTGATTACCATTTTCTTAGAGCGGCATTTTTATACAACTTTGATTGTAATTCCTATTCTTATGGCAGCAATTGCAGCGACGTTGATATTTTTTGGTACATCGACCATGGTTGTGGCAGTGTTACTTGGTCTTTGGGGGTTTTTAGCAACAGCAGCCCCTGTTGGTTGGTGGAGCTGGCTTGCTCGCACATTGCCAGAACAGGCTGAAGTAGGGGGTGGCTTGATGGTCGCTGTGGTGCAACTGGCTATTGCATTAGGTTCGACAGTAGGTGGTATTTTGTTTGATCATAGCGGTTATCAGGCAACGTTTGTATTTAGCGCTGTTATCTTAGTGATTTCCGCGTTCTTAACATCGCGTTTGACCGCGCAGTAACTACTTTAGGGGAGTTTAACAGATGAATATGAGCAACCGTATGATCATTATGATGGCTGTTGGTATCTTGCCAGCATTGAGTGCTTGTGCTGACGATCAAAATGGCACATCAAACTCGTCCATTGTGCATGAAAGTTTGACGCAAAAAACAAGCTCTAATAATACAGAGCAACCGATATCAGAAAAGGAGCAAGTGAATATGTGGATGACAATTAATGGAAATCGTTTTGAAGTGTTGGCTGAAGACAACGCGACTGCGCATGCTTTTGCGGCACAATTACCCTTGACGTTAAATATGGAGGATTTGCACAGTAATGAGAAGCACGCTCAGCTACCAAATGCACTGCCAACGAATGCCAGTCGCGCAAATACTATTAATAATGGTGATGTCATGTTGTATGGCTCATCAACGTTAGTAGTGTTTTATAAGAGTTTCTCTTCATCCTATTCTTATGCGCGTATTGGTAGATTGAGTCAGCCTGATAAGTTAGCTGATATACTGGGACAAGGTAATGTGCAAATTGAATTTAGTCGTGAACAACACTGATTAGTATCAATGCTTTATAAAAAAAACTCAAACGTCCGCTAGGTTAGTTCACAGTATTCTCATAAGAAACACATGATGACTGCTTGCTTGGTTTGCTAGGCAGCTGTTATGGCGATTAAGAATGACACGTAGAACAAACCTGCAGTCTGTGTCATGAAGTTATTACCACATAGACCTTATTTAACATAATATACATTATGCGAAAACATACCAACGGTTTCAGTAGAAACTTAAATATTAATCTGCGTCATGTCGTTTGTATATTTACCTGAGTATTTTTAAATTTAAAATAGCATAGCGCTGACATTTTTAATGTCAATTCAGTTTTCTACTAACGACAAGTTTCAAGCAAATGCTTACTCAAAGTTCCACCGTCTTCATTCAAGCTAACATCTGCGATTTGGCAATCTTTATCATTGCACGTCAAATCATAATAGATATTGCTGCCTTGCGCCAAGCTGACTTGAACCAATCCTTTATCGGTCATCGAAAACTTCTTGTCTTGCGTATAATCAGGATCTTGAGAATCCCACAGCACATCATAATCAACATTGCAGGACATTTGAGTTTTATCAAAATAATCTTGTTCTAGCTGCATGGCTGCTTGCAAGTCATCATTGGCATATTGTTGTAGCACCACAGGATTACTCATACCTTGATCATCGATATCTTGTTGGTACATTTTTGTGATGGTTGCGATCTTTATGTCAGCCACAGCAGCTTGTTTCTGAGATGCTTTTGTCACATTTGCTGTGGCAGTATCGACAGTTGTCAGTGCTATGGTTGATAGCAATATCAGTGATTTGTATGTTGGCATGTCGTTCTCTACGAGCTTTTATTTTATAAGTGTTACGGTCTATTACATCATAGCCATATAACGACTCTGCTGTATTATCGTATCATTCAGGTTCACTCATCAAAATTCCGATTACATAGCGCTTTTATGCTCTTTTTTATCTATTGTGATGACAAATTTTAGTGGCTTATCGTAACGTTTATTTTGCTAATAACTGTGGTAAGGATGCTTTTATGATAATACTACCTACCTTTTTTAAGGAAAAATCTGCAACATTGGCTTCTAGTGGCCTTTTATTGCTTACTTTGACCGCGACTGGTTGCCAGTCCGCTTCTGAATCTAGTGAAGCCATTGTTTATCAACCTACCAGCACCTCAGCAACGCCTATGAGTACTGATATCAGTCAACAAACCTTAAAACAGCAAGCGTTGCGTATACAGCGGGCGCTCGCCAATAAGGATTTTGCTAGAATTACTGATGATATCCATCCCACACGTGGCGTTCGTTTTTCGATGTATGCCTACGTGCGCCCTGAGTCTGATAAAGTCTTTAATCGCGCGCAATATGCGCAATATTTACAACAGTCCAATATTCGCTTCACATGGGGCGAGAAAGACGGTACTGGTGATTTATTAATCACACCGCTGCCGACGTATTTGGAGACTTGGGTGGATGGCAAGAAATTCAATGATGTGGATATCAGCGTCAATAAACTGACCAATAATGGCAATTCAATCAATAACTTAAAAGACATATACCAAAACTCAGACGTTGTGGAGTTTTATTATAAAGGCACTGAAGAATACGCTGGTATGGACTGGCGTGTACTGCGATTGGTGTTTGATGAGTATCAGGGTAAGCGTTATCTCGTCGCTGTCATTAACGATCAGTGGACGGTTTAAATAACAGCGTAAGCATCTGAATGGTCAGATAAATATATTAAAAAAGGGCAATGCATCACATATGAAGCACTGCCCTTTTTATTTCTTTGTTATATTATATTCAATTTTTAATATATAAATTTAAACTTATGGTTTTGGTTGAATTGGACTTTGCTTAAAAAACTTGACCATAATATCGTAAATATCAGGATATGCGTCAACCAGCTTTTGCGGCGTTTCAAAAAATACTTCACTCAATACCGCAAAAAACTCGGCTGGATTAGTCGCGCCATAACGATCTAAACCTGACTTACGGTGCGTTTGAAAATCTTCGAAATCTCGCGACATGATTTCAGTCCAACGTGCAGGGTCCATGTCAGGCTGCATCGGCGGAAAGCCATTAGCGCGGCCATTCATCATATCAAGCTTATGCACAAATTCATGAATGACAACATTGTGTCCATCACGCTCACCTGAGTGCTTAGCATCCTTCCAAGAAAGAACAACAGGGCCTCGCTGCCATGCTTCCCCACTACGGTGCTGACTGCCTTCGTGGACGATGCCGAACTCATCTACCGTTGTACTCTCACTTTTGTACGAACCTTGATAAATAATAATAGACGACCAGCCGCTATACCATTCAAGACTTAGGTTTAAGATAGGCAAACATGCTTGTAGCGCGATTGATTGTTTGACAGTGTCAGTAATTTCAAACCCTTGCGCGCCTGTAAAAGACTTGTCATCCAAAAACAAAGTCGCTAAGTCAAATAAACGACCTCTCTCCTCCTCGCCTAATCTATCAAGGATAACGATACGCTCAGCCGCCCGCGCCCAGTCTTCGTGCGTGAACTCGCTATTGTCCAATATGCGCTGCTCACGCCAGTCTTTGATGATGTCAAACATACACTTTATCCCTATTGTTCTTATTATATAGGCCGTCAATTCTACACATACTACAGCGATACCCAGTAGTACACTATGATAATTACCATATTAAAATGTATAAAAAACGCCGCTCATAAATAAATTACTGAGCGGCGCAGACTGTCATCCATACATTATGTTTTAAAATTGATACTGTAAGCCTAACTGTACTGAGCTGTCTTTATCATCACGTGCAAAGGTGGTATCGCCATTCAGATACGCATAGACATTGTTATGAACCTTGTTGCTAACACTCAGCTCAAAACGTCCATAGTCATCATCTTTGTTTGTTTGGGTGATACTAATGTCTCTGTTTTGCCCATCAGCGAAAGAATTTGTCGATAAACGATCCACTAAACCGTCTTCGATGACATGCACGTAAGCGAGTTTGCTTTGAAGCTTGGCGGGTGTACCCATTAAATCAAACCCATACTGCAGCTGGTAACCAAGCTCTGAGTCCCATGCCTCACTAGATGTGCTATCAACTTTAAGGGCTGTGCGAGAGTTGGCACTGCCACTCGTGTAGCCGTCTATGTCGGTATCACTGTAGTTCAAACCTAAAAAAGCGCCATGAGCGATGTTTTTCTTGATAAGAAAATTGTAGCCAAGCTCATTATAAGCACTAAACACATCGGCATCAGCATTACCGCGTTCGCTATTGTTAATAATGTTGATGCCATTATTACCATCTAGTCTAACGGTGCTATTAACATCTAAATCATGTTTAGATAAGCTTACAGAAGTCGTATTCCACCAAGCCGTGTCTTTACCGCCCAATAGCGAGTAAGCTTGAATGCCATAGCTGGTGTCTTTTTTGATACCGTTCTCTACCGTTTTATTGTTTTGATTGGTGGCTTTGAGACCTGCACCAACACGCCAGCTAGGTTGCACAACGTATTCACCATAGATGCCAATATTAGCGCGATTACCTTCTTGGACGTTATCAGAATCGATATAGCTTTGAGAGCCGTCTACCCAAACCTGAGTACGCAAAGCATCATTGTTATCACTGTTATCAACGGCAGGTAAAGCCAAAGCATTAGCACGCTCAAGAATAGCTGAGTGCGAATCAGTGGCACTGTGCTTTAACGCTGCCCCCATTCTATTTTGAAGATTAAGCGCGCTTTTGTTTGCGGCAATGATGTCAGCATTGGTTTGCTCAACGATCAATCTGCTAAGAATACGCGAATAGTCACGCATTCTTTGTGCGATGCGCTCTTCCCCAAATGCAGCTGTCAGCACATCCTCATTGTCTAATTCGGGATTATGCCACGTATAGCCACCTGGGATATTCGGATTTTCCGTTTGCGTATAACCATCATAATCAGGTCCAAGAGCCCAGTTGGTCGCCTCAAATCCTACTACAGGCATTACGTTGTCAAAAGACTCTTGATCGCTACAACAGCCAACGCCATAAGGCTCGTAGGGTTCTGTCGCGCCAGGTGCAATGATAGCTGGATTGACTTCGAGTGTGATACCAAGCTCTTTTGCAATACGTAGCGCATTTTCACGCAGTCCTACATTGGCAGCCACTTCATTGCCGTCATCGTCGTAAGCATTTCGCCCCGCATTGGCATACATCTTATCGCCTGTAATCAAGCTATCTAAGTTGATCATGCCCAGTGCTGTCGATTTTTCTGCGTCAGTGAGCTGATCAACAAACGCCTTTGAACCATTGAGACCGCCCTCCTCTGCACCAAACGCCACAAACTGAATATTATGTTCTGTGTCAATGCCGCTCAGGTTTCTTGTCAACTCAGTCAACACGCCAGACCCAGAAGCATTATCATCCAATGCCTCTAGATTTTGATAATTTGGATAGGCGACTGCAGAATCATAATGCGCGCCGACAAATAGTGTTTTATTGGTATCAGCAATACCTTTTTGGGTCACGATAATGTTATTACTCGTTAGTGTTTGACCTCTAAATAAACCGCGAGGTGCAACAAAATCAAAAGTCTGACGATCGACTTGATTGTTACTACCATCAATAGTCATACGTTGCTGCATATAGTTAGCAGCTTGGGTTTCCTTGTCAGATCCGGTATAGCGACCAGCATAGTCGCGCGCGAGCGTTAACGCCGTTTCTTTACCATAATCACCGTATTGGGCTTCTGCAAATGTTTGTGAGCCTGTAAGTAGTGTCAGCGCAGCGACCACTGAAATCGTGAGCGGTGATAATCTATTATGCAAACTGTTTCTCCTTGGTTAAAGAAATGTAATCGACACTAAAAAATAACTCAATTAAATGTGGTTTACAAGAAAAAGAAACAACGTATTTTTTAAATCAAACCTCCAGCGACAACATGTTCATAATCAACTTGATCAAGGTTTCTTTTTGATTCGGGTCAGACTCAGCGACCAATAAGGTCAAAGCAGCAAGACCTGTGTTATTAATCACCATCTCACCTTTATCATTGAGTAAGCGTCCGTTACGGTGTAAAAAATCTACAAACAAAAAAACCACTGCGCTTATTGCCATCAGTAAGTAGCTATTTTTCATCGTGCCAACCCTTCCTCTTGTAAATAATCATGCAGCCCTTCTGCAAACTGCCGATAACCCGCAGCATTGGCGTGGATGCGATCGGACTTTAACGTGTCATCCGACAATACCGCAGACCAGCCACCTGAATATAAAGGCACCTCTTTAGCATCAGCAATATCTTCATATAATGGGTTATCACTCACCCGTCCAAACAGAGCGCTGGCACTAAAGTGAGGTTCAGCAATAAGGACCACATCGATATTTGCAGATTTCAAGGTGTCGATAGTAGCAGTGATATTGGCACGTGTAGTCTCAGGCTGAACGCGTTGCAACACATCATTACCACCCACGCCAAGCAGTACCAAGTCAGGGTTTTGCTTAGTAATATCATCGACACGAGCCAGCACATCGGCGGAGGTATCGCCATTGACGCCTGCATTAATAATGTTCCAATGACTCAGATTGGCAAGTACCTTAGGATAAGCTGCATCTAGACTCGTGCCATAGCCATAAGTCAGCGAGTCACCAAGGGCAATCACTGTGCTACCAGCTGGCAAGGTATCTTGCTGTGGCTCACTACCACAGCCGGTTATACTCAGAGTCGCTACCAACCCCATACTAGCCAGCACCAAGAACTTACCTCGTATCTTCATGTCCACTCTTTTCCTTTTTTCATACAAATTGAGTTAAATTTATCAGAATTAGGCTGATATTACTAAAAACCTATTACTTAACCCTTGTTGTATGTTACTCGGTAACCGTTGTATAGTTCATACAGGAGATAGACTACCTGTTGGGCGAAATACAAGTGATCCCTTGCTTAGCATAGAGGGTGTAGTCATCATAAAGTATAACTTTACCAAGGATACGTGAGGTACTTATGAATAAAAAATCATCTCAATCCCAGAGTCAGGGTCAGAGCCAAAATCAACCTCAAGAAGAGCAGTTAATAGGTCAAATCAAAGACCAAAGTCAGAATAAAAATACAAATGAGGATACGGCTACCCCTGAAATCAGTGTAAAAGACAAGGACAACACGCCCGCCAATCATTCAGCAGACAGTAACTCAACAGACACTCCCCCATCACGAGCACCCAGCTTTGATGAGCTCCAAACGAGTAAAGGTCAGTATCGTCCCGTTGCACAAGCCGTTGGTCATTGGCTTGATAACATCAACATGGATGCCCTCAATTATCTAAACGAACAAGCAGAAAACATCTTTTACCGCAAAGGGGTTACTTTTACGGTCTATAGCGATGCCAAAAACATCGAGCGTATGATTCCATTTGATATCATTCCACGCATTATTGCAGCGAGCGAATGGCAACAAATAGAAGCAGGCTGTAAACAGCGCATCACCGCTCTTAATGCTTTTTTGCATGATATCTATCATGATCAAGACATTATGAAGGCCGATATTGTCCCTGCCAGCTATGTGTATGCCAGTGGCTGCTATGAGCCGTGGATGATGGGCATTGAGCTCGATAAACCAATATACTCTCACATTAGTGGTATCGATCTAATCCGTGATGAGTCCGGCAAGTTTTGTGTGCTAGAGGATAACTTGCGCACCCCGTCAGGCGTCTCATATATGCTTGAGAGTCGCAATATATCAGAGACGCTCTTAGCTGATATATTTGCTGACACCCCTATTATGGGTATTAGTGATTATCCCAACCGTCTCAAAGCCTGTCTTGCCAGCTCAACGTCCAAATATGATCCGCAAGTCGTCATTTTAACGCCAGGTCGCTTTAATAGTGCCTATTATGAGCATGCCTTTTTAGCACATGAGATGAATGTGCCACTCGTTCATGGTTATGATTTGGTCGTTGAGGACAGCAAAGTCTACATGCAAGGTATTCGCGGTAAAGTACAAGTTGATGTCATCTACCGCCGCATTGATGACCCTTATATTGATCCTTTAGCATTCCGCTCAGATTCTATCTTGGGCGTATCGGGTCTTATGAGTGCGTATCGCGCTGGCAACGTGGTGATTGTTAACGCACCAGGTACGGGCGTGGCCGATGATAAGAGTTTATATCCTTTTGTACCAGATATGATTAAGTTCTACTTAAATGAAGAGCCTATCCTACCTAATATTGAGACATACCAGTGCCGTAAGCCCGACGATCTCAAATATGTGCTTGATAATCTGGACAAGTTGGTGGTAAAAGAAACGCAAGGCTCAGGCGGCTACGGGATGCTTATTGGTCCGACATCAACCAAAGAAGAAATCGAAGAATATCGCGTACGTCTGCTTGAAAATCCAGCCGGCTTTATTGCTCAGCCAACCATCTCACTATCTACCAACCCCACTGCCGTGAGCGATGGTATCGCACCGCGTCATATTGACTTGCGTCCCTTTATTCTCAGTCATGGTGATGGCACGGTAGATATCGTACCCGGTGGTCTGACACGAGTGGCCATGGTTGAAGGCTCTTTGGTCGTCAATTCATCGCAAGGCGGCGGTATCAAAGACACTTGGGTTATTGATGACAGTGCTTTAGACAGCCAGCAAGCCGACAAGTGCTCGCCTTCATCATCAGTAGGTGTCAATTCTGCAGGCAACGCTTCAGGGCATGCGAACTACTATAATCGCGTCCAGCCCTTAGAAACCGGTTATGAGAGTTTAGATGATGCGCCCATGATACTGCTACTCTCTACCGCCAGTCACTTAATATGGCTAGGCCGATATAGTGAGCGCCTGTATTACTATGACGATGTCATGAAACAGCTTATCAAAGGCGATCTCAAAAAATCACAGATCAAACATTTAATCAGTCACTTAGGGTTTGCCGTTGATGGTGAAGCGTCGCTTACCACCATGAAAGCACAAATGATGTCTGATTTGGAACAAAACATCATACCAAATATCGTGCAATCGATTGAGGACAATGTCCAAGAGGCCAAAGGTGTCATTGGTAAAGATACTGCTGAGCTATATAACTTGATTAAACGTCTATCGAGTGCTGGCACGTATCGAGCGGCGACCTTGCAGCTACACGCGTGTAACGCTGCGATGAAACAAGAAAATCCGACAGTGACTTGTTTTTGGCAATTAGGGCGTCACTTTGAGCAGCTTGAGCGCGCCGTCTTGTTGGGAGAGGACTCAACAGAGGTCAGTTTTGAATTCAGACACTGGATTAATGAGTTGCCAGAGAATACGCGCTGGCGTGAGCTTATCCGCTTGACCAATCAGATGATCAGGTCAAAGAAATTTAGTGATTTTGCGCTGATTAGCAAAGAGTTTAATCTCATATTGCGTCAAGGTGTATAGAAAGTGTCTAGCCAAAAACCAATAATAATGGCTCATAAGACATATGGAATAAACCGAAAAAGGAGAAGATATTATGAAACTTCAAATCAGTCACCAAACCAACTACTATTACGATGAGCTGGCGCAGCGCAGTGTACAGTACATACGCATGACCCCCATGCAAATGCCGCACCAAACCATTCATAAATGGGATGTCATGCTCCCTAAAGTGGCGACCAACCAAAAGGACGGCTTCGGTAATGCATGGCTCACGCTTAGTCGTAACGAAGCACATAACAACTTGCAAATGCAGGCGTCGGGTGTCGTTGAGATCAATACCGAAACCGAACGACTAGAAGATATGGATCATGTCCCCTACCTGCTATTTACCGTACAAACCCCATTGACCAAATGCTCACCAGAGATGCGAGAATTTGCAGCGCCATATCTAAAAACACCCACTCATGACAGCCTAAAGGCAATGGCGAATGCACTGATCATGAAAATGCCTTTTGTTAAAGACGTCACGCATGTGGGCACGACCGCTGCTGAGGCGTTTGCGGCAAGTGCCGGTGTGTGCCAAGACCATACACATGTATTTTTAAGTATCTTGCGCGATCAACAGATTCCAGCGCGTTATGTATCAGGTTATCTGTATGACGATACCGAAAATCACATGGCCAGTCACGCATGGGCTGAGGTTTGGTTAGATGGTTACTGGTATACTTTTGATATCTCAAATCAGGCATTTACCCCAAACTCACATGTGTATGTGGCGATTGGGCGAGATTATTTAGATACCGCACCTGTGCGCGGCGTACGTATGGGCGGTGGTTACGAAAATCTTTACAGTTTGGTATTAGTCAAAAAGCTATCATAGCGTTTGCTATTTTCTATTACTTTTTTCATCAAGGGTATCTTATGACCTATTGTGCTGCCATTCGTCTAAAAGACGGTATGGTCTTTGCCAGTGACACCCGCACCAATGCCGGTGTTGATCACATATCAACATTCAGAAAGTTATATCAATATGGCGTTGAGGGCGAGCGCTTTATGGTGTTACAGACAGCGGGTAGCTTAGCGACGTCGCAAGCCGTATTCAATAAACTACAAAACGACATTGACCAGCGTGCTGAGAGCAACCTCAATACAGTGACTACATTATTTGATGCGGCGCAAATGGTCGGTGAATGTATGCGTGATATTATGAATCATGCAAAAGCAGTCGCTAATTCTAGTCGCGATGGTGCCTTTACTAGCTCGTTTATGCTTGGTGGTCAAATTAAAGGACATCCGCCTGAGTTATACCTGATTTATCCTGAAGGCAATTGCATCAAAGCCACAGAAGATACGCCCTTTTTTCAATTAGGTGAGAGCAAATACGGCAAACCTATTTTGGATCGTTCTGTCAGCTATAACACGGATGTAAGGCATGCGGCACGTGCGTTAATGCTGTCATTTGATTCGACGATTCACTCAAACCTATCAGTCGGTATGCCGATAGATTTTGTGCTTTATGAAAATGACAGTTTAATCTTACCCAAAGGTCGCCGTATTGATGAGCGTGATGAGTACTTTAATACGATTCGTCATAAATGGTCAGATGCGTTACGTCGCACGTTAGTTGAATTGCCCAAATGCCCTGATAACTATTGGGGATAGACCTTTCACCCTTAGACCCAATTTGAAGACTGGTCGTCACATCAATAAAATCACACCAATAAAAACGGTGCGGTGCGACTGTCTTCTGATTGGGCCACGTCTTCTGGCGTGCCTTGAGCGACAATTAACCCGCCCTCATCACCTGCCCCTGGCCCAATATCAATCACCCAGTCGCTATTGCTGGCCACTTGCATATCATGCTCAACCATAATGACCGTGTTCCCCGCGTCGACCAGACCATTTAATTGCGCCATCAGCATGGATACATCAGCAGGATGTAGACCCGTGGTTGGCTCATCTAAGATATACAGTGTATCGCCTCGTTGCGTGCGTTGTAGTTCAGTGGCAAGCTTGATGCGCTGTGCTTCACCCCCTGACAGCTCAGTAGCTGTCTGCCCCAAACGTAAGTAGCCAAGACCCACTTGCAGCAATGCATCTAACGCGCGCAAGATAGGCGCTTCATCAGCAAAAAACTCATGAGCCGCTTCAACCGTTAAATTTAATACCTCAGCAATGTTTTTGTCTCGATACGTGATGGCTAACGTTTCTTCGTCATAGCGTTGCCCATGACAGACCTGACAAGGCGCATAAACACTTGGTAAGAACAGCAGCTCAACACTGACAAAACCCAACCCTTCACAATTTGGACAGCGGCCTTTTTTGGTGTTAAATGAGAAACGTCCAGCGTCATAGCCAGATGCTTTTGCTTGCTTGGTTGCGGCAAACAGCTTACGCACATCATCGAACAATCCTGTATAGGTTGCTAAATTGGAGCGCGGTGTCCGCCCAATCGCCTTTTGATTGATATTAATAAGACGACGAATATGCGACATGCCAGCGATAATTTCACCACCAGTGACTGTCTCAAGCTCTTGCTCAAGTAAATCTGCCTCACCTACAGGGGCTTCAGTAACTGTCTTTTGACCCAATAATTCACTGATAAGCTCCACCAATGCTTGGCTGACGAGACTCGACTTACCTGACCCTGAGACACCCGTGACACTGGTCATGACCCCAAGTGGAAACTCAACATCTAAGCCTGTTATATTGTTACGCTCGATATTTGCAAGTTTCAGCCACGCTGTCGGTTGCCTTTTGTCAGATTTTGACTGCGCATTAGCTGTGTCGTTGGCAAAGAGATATTGACCCGTATGCGACTGCGCAACCTCACGCAACCCCTCTACAGGCCCACTATAGACAATCTCACCGCCATGCGTGCCAGCCTGTGGCCCGACATCCACCACCCAATCAGCATGTCTAATCACGCTCACATCGTGCTCAACGACAAACACCGAGTTACCAGACGCGATCAACTCATCTAGCGCCTCAAGTAGTGCCTGCGTGTCAGCAGGATGTAGACCTGCTGATGGCTCGTCGAGGACATAAACCACGCCAAACAGTTGCGAGCGAATCTGGGTCGCTAACCGCAATCGTTGGAGCTCACCAGGCGATAGCGTTGGCGTGGTACGCTCAAGCGACAGATAGCCCAGACCAAGCCTTGTTAGTGCCTCAATACGAGAGAGAATATCACTAGCAATGCGCTGGGCAACAATGGCTTTTTCGCGGTTTGGTGTGTCATCTGCTACTTTGGTGTATGCTGTTTTCTCAAGTTTGATGGCCATATCCGTCAATGTGAGCTGTGATAGCTCACCGATATCCAGTCCTGCAAACTTAACCGACAGTGATTCTTTTTTGAGTTTTTTGCCATGACATTCTGGACACTCGGATATCTGCATAAATTGCGAAACGCGTTTTTTGGTGCGCGGGCTTTGAGTGGTGGCAAAAGAATGCAAAATAAAGTTTTTGGCACTGGTAAACGTGCCCATATAATTTGGCTTTTCCCCTTTCTCAATCGCCTCGCGTGTCTGTTCTATATCATACTCAGGATAAACAGGCACCGTTGGCGTCTCATCGGTAAACAAAATCCAATCACGTGTTTTTTTCGGCAGTGTGTGCCATGGTTTATCGATATCATAGCCTAATGTGGTCAATATACGGCTGAGGTTTTGTCCTTGCCACGCTGGTGGCCAAGCCGCAATTGCCCGCTCGCGTATACTCTTAGTGTTATCTGGCACCAACAGCTCTTCAGTGACCTCAAATACGCGGCCGATACCTGAACAAGTCGGGCAAGCACCATCTGGTGTATTGGGAGAGAACGCATCGGCATATAGCATTTCTTGGTCGGCAGGATAGGCTCCTGCTCGTGAGTACAGCATACGTAAGCCATTAGAAATAGTCGTCACACTACCCACGGAAGAGCGCACTGACGGCGTACCCCGCTGCTGCTGTAGAGCAACTGCTGGCGGTAACCCTTCTATAGCATCGACATCGGGTTCATCAACCTGATCGATGAGTCTTCTTGCATAAGGTGACACCGAATCAAGATAGCGGCGCTGTGACTCGGCAAATAGCGTACCGAATGCTAGTGATGATTTTCCCGATCCAGATATACCCGTAAAGACCACTAAAGCATTGCGCGGTAAATCCACATCGACATTCTTTAAATTATGAACACGCGCACCTCTGACCTGAATGTTTTCTTGGTTGGGGTTGTATAAAGCGTTCTTGACGACACTTGTCTTATTTGCTGTTTCTTCTAATTTTTTTGGATTGGCCATAATGCTATTTTTCCTATTGAGTCGCTAGTTATTGCTAACGTATTTATTATTATTCATCTGAGTGACAGGAAGGTTAACACGTACTCATGCAGGGTTATGGCAAGGCTTACGTATCAATAGCATAGATAGACAAAACGACAACTTAAGTCATCAGGCACCTTATAATAAAAAAACCCGCAGTCATTGCGGGTTTTTTGAGGAAAAATACTATCAGAATATAGATAACCTAAATACTAGCCCACTACCAAGCGCATCAATTGGGTACTGATATACCCACCAAATGTCCCCACCGCATAGCCCATAATACCCAAAAACACCCCTACAGGCGCAAGCGATGGATGAAAAGCCGTCGCGACAATCGGTGCCGATGATGCGCCGCCTGTATTGGCATTAGAACCAACCGCCAAAAAGAAAAACGGCGCACGGATAAGTCTGGCAACAGCAAAGATAATCACCACGTGAATACTCATCCATAAAAAGCCGATAAGCAATAGCCGCCACTGCGAGACAATACCCGCCAAATTAATCTGCATACCAATCGCGGCAATCAGCACGAAGATAAATACGGTACCCATTTTGGACGCGCCCACATGGTCGAGTCTGCGAATCTTAGTAAAAGAAAAAATGACACCTATCAACGTAATAATGACCACCATCCAAAAGAATGAACTGGCAAAACTATATTGCACCGCCCATTTATATGGGGCAAAAAAGTCAGCAATTTGTCCACCAACAAAGTGTGCCACTCCGACCATGGCAAAGCACAAACCAAACATTACCATCAGATCATTGATGGTGGCTGGGCGGGCATGATCGCGCTCATAGCTTTCGACGGCTTTGATAACTTTATCAATGCTACTAGTATCAGCGCGCAAGAATCGATCGATTTTTGCGCTGTGTTTTGCCATCACCAAGATTGCGAGTAGCCATAATGAGGCATTAGTGGCATCCACCAAGATCATCATGCCAAATAGATCATCACTGACCCCGAACAGCTCCTTCATCGCTGCTTGGTTCGCCGCGCCGCCGATCCAGCTGCCCGCGACGGCAGAAAACCCGCGCCACAATGTATCGTCGACAAACATCTCAGGTGACACCCATTTGGCAATTCCTAAGCTAATAGGTCCACTGATAATAATGGCGATACTGGCAGCAAAAAACATCGCAATGGCTTTCCAGCCCAAACCTAGTATTTTGGGAACATCCATGGATAAGGTCATCAATAGCAAACTTGCTGGCAGCAAATACGTGGCGGTAAAACCATAAATCTGCGCGCCAACGCCGTCGGCGAACACCCCTAAGCTGTTTAGGGTGGCGGGTATAAAACAGCACAGTACAATGCCGGGTAATACCGCATAAAACCGTCGCCAAAACTTACCTGGTAAGCCTTGGGTATAAAAGACCAAGCCGATGATGGCCATGATAATGCCAAACGCTAATGGCAGGCTATCGATTGCTAAAGATGAACTGGTAGGCATCAAGTCGCTCCAAGGCTGACAGCTGGCAAAAGTGAATCAGTATAGACAAGCTAAAAAACTCGCGCAAGCAGACATTATGCTTGGTTTGATGACCAATGGGTTTATCACTTCAGTAAACAGCTGTCGTTCATTTGAGATATCTATTTTCAGGTTCATGATGGCTAGATCAAACATAAAAAAGCCAGATAACAAGTATCTGGCTTTTTGCTGCTATCTCTAGACGATTAATGAATTAGTAGTTTTAATCGTTCGTTATAGCGATATTATGAGTTTTTACCACGGTTGCCGCCGTTTGGACGACCTTGGCCACGGCTGTCAGAACGACTTGCTGGGCGACCTTGGCTGCCACTTGGACGACCGCGACCAGTTGCAGCGCGCTCACCACGTGGAACGCCATTGCTATCACCGCGGCTTGGACCACCAGTGCGCTTGCCTTGATACGGCTTGCCACCTGAACGCTCATTTGGTTTGCCTGACGTGTCACGTGGCTTACCTTGATAACCGCTGTCGTTGCTTGCGCGTTGACCAGTTGGTGCGCTGTCGCTTGAACGACCACGACCTTGACCACCGCTAGATTTACCAGCATAGCCACCGCTTGAACGACCACGACCTTGACCGCCGCCGTTAGAACGACCACGGCCACGGCCACGACCATTACCTTTGTTTTCGCTAGGTACGTAGGTTTTCTTAGGCTCCATACCTTCGATAACACATACTTCCATTTTGCGATCTAAGTAACGGTTGATAGCATTCAGTTGTGGACGATCATCCATGCTGCATAGACTGATAGCAACACCAGTACGACCAGCACGGCCACAACGACCGATACGATGGACGTAATCTTCAGTCTGACGCGGCAAGTCATAGTTGATGACGTGCGAGATAGCCGGGATATCTAGACCACGAGCAGCAACGTCAGTCGCTACTAGGATTTTTACTTTACCATTACGCAAGTCTTGAACAATACGGTTACGCTTGCTCTGTGGCAAATCACCATGTAGGAAGCTTGCTTTATGGCCCGCTTCTTGTAGCTGCTTAGCCAGTTTTTCAGTGCTACGTTTGGTCGCAGCAAAGATAATGATCTGTTCCATATCTTGCTGGCAAACGATTTTGTCAAGCAAACGGTTTTTATGATCAAAATCATCACAGTAGTACACTTTTTCTTCGATGTGTGCAGATTCTACTTTGATTGATACGCGCTCAGGGTTTTTAGTGAAGCTGGCAGCGATTTTACCGACTGGGCCATCCCAAGTTGCTGAACACATGATTGTTTGACGATCGATTGGTGCTGCACGAAGGATGTCACTGATATCATCAGCAAAACCCATATCTAGCATGCGATCCGCTTCGTCAAGTACCAATACTTCTAGGTTTGATAGATCAACACGGCCTGCATTGATATGATCAAGTAGACGACCAGGCGTCGCAACAATTACTTGAACGCCCTTTTTCAAAGCAGTGATCTGACCGTTATATGGTGCGCCGCCAACGAGTGGCACACAAAATAGACCGCGCATGTCTTTAGAATACGTACGGACGCTGTCATGTACTTGCTGAGCAAGTTCACGCGTTGGCGTTAGGATAAGTGCTTTGGTTAGTTTGTCAAAGCTAGTCGCACGGCTCAAACGGTCAAGTACAGGGATAACGAAAGCCGCTGTTTTACCACTACCCGTTTGCGCTGACAATAAAAGGTCACGGCCGGCTAGAGCAAAAGGAATGGCTTGTTCTTGAATAGGGGTTGGATTGGTATAGCCACTGCGATCAAGTGCAGTAAGAATTGGCTTAGCAATGCCAAGATCAGTAAAGGTGACTTTGTTTTCTTCAGCAGCGTCAGTAGTAGCCGCTTGAGTATTGGTGTCAGTATTTGCAGTAGTGTCGTTGCTTTCGATGATGCCGTTTTCAGCAGCGATTGCAGATAAGATGTCAGTCATAGTAATCCTTGGTAAGTATAAGCTGCTGTAAATTCAGCAAACTTGATGCATACCACTGATAACCGTTCATCACGCTGCTTTTATTAAAGGTTACCGAGCAACATAAAAGTGTCGATAATCAGAAACCAAGCCAATAGAGCTTAGCGTCTTTATAATAAATGCGTTCGTGCTGTCTGACGTATTTTGGTGGTAGTGCCGAGTGTCTTATCCATGCTTGATATACGCATATTATCAATGCTTTGTCCAAAGCAGATAATCGCAAACAGCAACCAATCTAGACCCTATATAGGTCAGTAGATAAGATATGAGTCAAAAATAACTGATATGTTTAAGGCGTTATTTAAGTACACAAAATCATCGGCAACAATTACTTATGGTCATCCTAGACCCAAAATCGCAGGCGATGTTATCAATCTCATAATTCACGAAAGCCTAAGCTAACGTGGCGACGCAGTATAGCACAATAAAAAATTATGTGTAGCCATTTATTCAATTACTGAGTAAATAGCCCGAATAAGTCCTCTATTGAGCATGCTAAACGTCTCATTCAATAAAAAATCGGTGATTATTTGACTACTTTAACATCCGTGACATAAGTCGGTAGCTGCCACGCCCCGCCCGCTTCGATGAGACGGCACAGCCCAGTGGTGCTTTCATGGCTTTTCTCAAATGCGCGGCCTGTCCACACCCAATCGACTTTACTCATACAGTCGCCAATACCGCGGCCTTTTTGTACTGAGCTAAGCTTACCTTTGTCGTAATTGGTGGCGCTAGTTGTGACCAATGTCGGCTTGTAAGGCTTACTATCATTGATTACCCACGCGCCACTACCCGCATTGTAAGCAGCTGTCCAACAATCATGCTGTGCGAGCAGCTGTGAGTCATTTAGGCGACTGACACGCCAAGGTGACTTGTCTGATAGATTTGGGCAGTCAGCATCGGCATCTTTCATCGTTCCTTTCATCAACGAGGCCAATTGAGAGGATCTCATGACAAACTTTTTATTGCTAGCAGCAGACTGGCCACTAGGCTCTACAAAACGCAGTACTGGTACAGCTTTGGGTGGCAATACACTGTTGTTAGATTTTACGGCCTCATTGCTATTTATAAAAGCGCTTGGTGTGCCTACTCTTCCTTGGACATCGTCAGCTTTTAGCATCACTGCACTAGCGCCTTTATCTGAAAGCTGCCAGCGTGAGTTGCGCAGTGCTAGCGTAATCTTGCTTGACCTTTGAAGCGCGCTTAGCAGTGCTGTGACCTGTGCTTGGGTTAGCTCAGCACTGCCTGCAGCTGCAGAATACGGCTTGGTTTCGCCGTAATTTCGATCGTTAATAAATAGTGATATTCGGTGACGGTTACCCAATTGCATTAAGGCTTTAGAAGAGCTGTCTTTAGCGCCACCAAGCTTTACTTTACCATCCACGCCAGCATCTGCACCTGCACGGCGAGTCAGCAAGATAGATACTGGGAACTCACTGTTATTATCTGCTTGATATCCTGCCAGCCGACAAGTACGGGTATTATCACAGACTACCTGCCAATCTTGGCTGGTAAACTCAGTTTCGGTGTGCGCCATACTTGCTGTACTAAACAAAGCCATGCTAACTGCTGCAAGCATAGGTAAGCGCATTTTATTATTGTGTTTCATAATCCATTACTCATCAATCAAATAAGTATAAACACCTATCTGTCACGGTGATAAGCGGTTATCTTAACGCACCAATGTTTCTATCTGTTGTACTAATGTACCATTATGTAAATACAAAAGGAAGTGGTCAGCGATTATATATTCATTATTTTAAATATAATAAAAATAGGCCGATAAGTGAATAACTTACCGGCCTAACTGTAATAATTGAAAATAATTAAATGATACTCGCGCTAATAATTAATCGATTGGTTTTAGTTCTAGCTCTACAGCACGCTTGACGGCAGGTCTCTCAGCGATTTTCTTCGCCCAACGCTGTATGTGTTTGTAGTCTTGTACTTGTAAAAACTCTGCCGCATCGTATAGCTTACCGAGTACCAACTGCCCATACCATGCCCAAATGATCATATCGGCAATATTATAATCAGCCTCATCATTACCGCATAAATACTCACTGTCTTTTAGATGAGTATCTAATACATCAAGCTGACGTTTAGTCTCCATGGTGTAACGATTAATTGGATACTCTAATGGCTCTGGTGCATAGGCATAAAAATGTCCGAAGCCGCCACCTAAGAAAGGCGCACTACCCATTTGCCACATGATCCACGACAGACAATCCGCTCGCGCTTTTCCTGGTGACAAAGGTAGGAATTTGTCAAACTTTTCTGCCAGATACATTAAAATCGCGCCCGACTCAAAAAGAGCAATCGGCTCACCAGCGGTATCAGTAGAATGATCGACTAACGCTGGGATTTTTGAGTTGGGGTTAATCGCTACAAATCCTGAGCCAAACTGTTCACCTTGCGAAATATCAATTTTATAAGCATCATACTCAGCACCGCTAATACCAAGCTCTGCCAGCTCTTCTAATAATATATTTACTTTGACGCCATTGGGTGTGTTCAGTGAGTATAGCTGTAACGGAGCATCGCCTACTGGTAGCTCTTTATCATAACGAGCGCCAGAGGTTGGGCGGTTGATGCTTGCGAACTTACCGCCGTTGTCTTTGTCTTGTGTCCAAATTTTGGGCGGTACATATTTATCGTTTTGTGTGTCACTGGTCGATGCATTACTCATAAAATATCCTTAGTGATTATTGCCATTATTTTTGGTTATATTAGCTTTTACTTATCTTAGTACTGTTTTTCTTGATAGCCATGCTAATCATTCTATCAATTGCTATGCTATTTGTTAGCTAGGCTTTACTATAACGATAACCTCTGCTGATATTAAAGTCTTCTCTTGTAATCAATGTTACGATTTTGCTGTGATTAATGACATACCACTCAATGACCCAAGCCCACCATAATGCTTCGTTACCTTGAGGCACTTTAATTACCCTCTAAGCTTTCTTATACTACTCAACTTATATCGCGCAATCTGTCCGTAAAGACGCGAACCTCCCGATTTTATAATAAGATATCCAATGGGATTGACATGCTGACGCTCACCCCAACCCAAAATAAATACCTACCCTATGTCCTAGCGGTAGCGTTATTTATGCAAATTTTAGATGCCACTATTTTGAACACCGCATTGCCACAAATGGCATTAGCGTTGGATGAATCACCGTTAAAAATGCAATGGGCCGTTATCAGCTATGCGCTCACCTTAGCAATTTTTATCCCAATTAGCGGGTTTTTGGCAGATAAGTATGGTACACGCCGTGTTTTCTTATCAGCCATTGTGGTATTTTGCGTGGGCTCACTACTATGCGCTATGGCCTCTACGTTAAATTTTTTGGTCATCTCACGAGTGATACAAGGCATTGGTGGTGCCATGATGACTCCGGTTGGACGCTTGATTTTGGTCAAGTCCTACCCACGTAACCAGTTGCTAACGGTGATGAATTTTGCAGTAATTCCTGCTTTGGTCGCGCCATTGGTTGGACCTTTGCTTGGCGGTTATTTAGTGCAATATGCCAGCTGGCATTGGATATTTTTGATCAATATTCCGATGGGTGTGGTGGGTTTTTTGATTGGCAAAAAACTAATACCAGCACTATTTGGCGACAAACAATCGCTAGACTGGCTGGGTTTTGGGCTGTTTGCATTGGGTGCATGCGCGTTGACGTTAGCCGTTGAGATGGGTTCAAAAGTGGGCCACGGTTACAATGCACTATTGCTAGCTGCCGCATCGATTGGTTTTTTACTGGCGTATGTATGGCATGCCAAACGCCATGTTGCGCCGCTATTTTCTTTGACACTCTTTAATGTGCCTACCTTTCGAATCGGTATTATTGGTAATCTCTCGACAAGAATTGGTATCAGTGCCGTGCCTTTTTTATTACCATTACTATTACAAGTCGTGTTTGAATACACCCCTTCGCAGGCAGGTTGGCTGCTTGCTCCTATTGCCGTTGGTGCGCTTGGGATAAAACCTTTTGTCAGCAAAATTATTCAGCGTTACAGCTACCGCGTGGTATTGGTATACAACACCCTTATTTTGGGTTTACTGATCATTGTACTAGGACTGTTCTCAGATGCGGCGCAGTGGCCATGGATGATCCCGGTGCTGATTGTGATTGGTGTGTGTAACTCAATCCAGTTCAGTGCCATGAATACCATCACTATCGGCGATCTACAAGGGGCACAGACCAGTAGTGGCAACAGCTTAATGGCCGTCAATCAGCAAATGGCAATCGGCTTGGGTATTGCCTTTGGTGCCGCACTGCTCAACTTGTTACGTGAGCGGTTTCAAATTGATACCCTACTTGCTTTTCAGGTCACTTATTGGATATTGGGCGGCTTTACCATTCTCTCAGGATTGGGCTTTTTACGGTTAAAACCAGAAGATGGGCGTGGTTTGTACTAACTACCGCGGTAAATACTCAAAAGTTGATTGCCGCATATAAGCCTTTAGTGGTTTTTAAACATAAAAAAGCCAGTGTGTGTTTTGGTGAAAAACCAATCACACGCTGGCAAGTTTGCTTCATTGCTAACTGAGACGAATGCTAATTAAGACAAATTATTTATGGCGCGTCA
The DNA here is from genome assembly GCF_043641605.1 of Psychrobacter piscatorii. Lineage (GTDB taxonomy): Bacteria > Pseudomonadota > Gammaproteobacteria > Pseudomonadales > Moraxellaceae > Psychrobacter > Psychrobacter piscatorii_C. The sequence goes on from NZ_JBHZRK010000004.1 coordinate 137,872, forward strand.
TCATCACTGATTTGTGATTGTATATAGCGTTCTGCACCCATACTTTCGAGCAAATCTTCTTGCGTCTCTAGCCAATCTTGATATTCTTCATTACCATCTTTTAGCGTAACTAGTAGGTGGCGAGACACATAGTCAGACTTTGTCTCGCATAGGGTGATTGCATCCGTAATGATGCTGAATTTTTGTTTTTCTAAACGCAAGTTGCACTCAATGACTTCGGGCACATCTTCACCGACCAATACCTTACCCAATTCCTGTAAGTTAGGTAAACCACCTAACAGCAAGATACGCGCAATCAAATCATCTGACCATTTCATCTCAGCAATAGACTGCTTATAAAGTGAGTCGTTAAGCGCTTCCAAGCCCCAATGACGGGCAATACGTGCGTGCAAGAAATACTGGTTAATCGCAATTAATGATTGACCAAGTACCTTGTTTAATGCACGAATGACCTCTTTATCCCCTTTCATGATCTCTCTCCCTTTCATATTTATACTAAATGCTATATTTTTTTATTCGTATCTGTGATGATATCAAACAAGATTAGGAGTGACTTCAGCCATCTGGGTTTGTAGATAATTAGGCAGACCAATCATGTCAATTAAGCGCAACTGTTGTTCAAGCCAATGCGCATGGTCTTCTTCAGTATCTTTTAGCTGCTCAACGAGCATCTCACGTGTGACATAGTCGTGCTCTGCTTCACAAAGCGCAATGCCTTCTTTTAGATGTTTCTGTACTTTATATTCTAAATCAAGGTCAATTTGCAACATCTCAGGGACAGTGCTGCCGATATTGATTGTATCAACCGTCATTTTTGGCGTACCACTTAGCATCAGGATACGACGGATAATTGCTTGTGCGTGTAGTGTCTCATCTTCCATTTCATGATGGATACGATCATACAGTTTGCCATAATGCCATTCAGCATACATCTCTGAATGGATAAAATACTGGTCACGTGCAGCCAGCTCGCCGCCTAACAAGAAATTCAAATAATCAATGACTTTTTGACTGCCTATCATAATGTACACTCCTCTATTTATTTTTTACAGACCATTATATATTCACATTTTTACATATAAAGACAGCGGAATCGGTAAACTGATCAGTAAAGGGTCAAATCAACAAAACGTCTTACAATCTTAGACAGATATAGTAGCATACAGTCGCTGCATGGCATGTAATGTTGTGAACTAAGAATAAGATGCTAATTGAGAATTGTAATTAGCTACAGTTGTCAGTCACGATACTTGATACAAATTGATAGCAGCGATGTTGGCGTATCGATGAGGTTATATGGACGCCTGCAACCTACTCCTTATGTATAATGAAAGAATAGATGCAAGATATTGAATATATTTGGTTAGATTAGAGACAATATCGACTAAGCTGAAAGTAGTTATACTGCATACGCTAAGACATCGAGTGCTGCATGATGCTCGTCCAAGTAGTCATTGACCATAGGCTCACAGCATCCACAGCAAGTTGCAACGTCGAGGGTGTCTTTTAGACCATCGAGGGTATCTACACCAGAAGCAATGGCTGCTTTGATTTGCTTTTCTTTGACGTTATTACAGATACATACGTACATGGATTGGCTCCTCTGATTACCACTATTTGATAGCGACTACTTGCTCAGCATCACGCTGATTACATGCAGTATAATAACGATAATTGTTATCATTTTCAATAACATTCGGAACATTTTTTGGTCGTGATGGTACTGTTGTATTTCGCACCATTCATCTATGTAAGTGGATATAAGCGTCCATGTAACCGAATATTGTAGAAGGTAGTAAATTAACGATGAACTGTAATTTTGCTTATTTTTTAATCGATTTTCTAGATAACTGCTGTTATATTGAACCCCTATAAACGAAGTCCATTGGAATTTTCCTATGTCTGATAATAATTTTACGATACGACCTATTGATTTGTTCAAAGTCTTATCTGATCCAACACGCCTAAAAATATTTCAAATTCTTTTTAAAAAAGAAGCACGTTGCGTGGGTGATTTGGTAGACATGCTTGATCAACCGCAACCAACGATATCGCGTCATTTGAACCATTTGAAAAAACTGGGTATCTTAAGCTGTGTGCGTGACGGTACATGGATGTGGTACGAAGTCGCTGATGACTTACCAAAATGGTGTCAAGACATCTTGAATATCACTTATGATCAACTTTCTCCAAGTGATTCAGATAAAGATGAATCGAGACTTGCTTAAATGTTATGGATAGACAAGTGTAGTTCATTGCACTCTGTACGATTCAATAAGCCAAAAAAAATCCTACTTAGGTAGGATTTTTTTTGGCTTATCAATTATGAATGGCAGTGAGATAAAAGCTAAGCCGCTAAGCCAAATCTAAGAAGTCGCTGATAAAGGCATTGGCTGGATGGTGTATCAGCTCCTCTGACGTCCCTACCTGCTCTACTCGACCTTGATTCATTACAACGATCTCGTCCGATACGGCGCGGGCTTCTTCTTGATCATGGGTCACCATGATACTTGTGATACCAAGCTCGTGGTGGATGTTCTTTAGCCATGTGCGTAGCTCTTTACGTACTTTGGCATCTAACGCACCAAATGGCTCATCCAGCAATAACAGCTTTGGCTTTACCGCAAGTGCCCGTGCCAGTGCAATCCGCTGACGCTGACCACCTGATAGTTGGTGCGGATATGCATTGGCAACTTGTGGGAGCTGTACCAGATCTAGCAGCTCTGCTACGCGCTTATTGATATCCGCTTTGCTAGGACGTTCATTCTTTGGTAGCAACGTCAATCCAAAGGCCACATTATCCGCAATGTTCTTATGACGGAATAACGCGTAATGCTGAAACATAAAGCCAATATGACGCTTCTGTACTGGCGTATTGGTAACATCCAGCTCATCAAACAGTACCTGTCCAGAGTCGGCATATTCCAGACCCGCAATGATACGTAGCAATGTGGTCTTACCGCAGCCTGATGGACCTAGCAACGTCGTCAGCTTGCCAGTTGGCACGGTAATATTGATATTGTCTAAAGCCGTAAAGTCACCAAATTTTTTATTAACGTTGCGAATCTCAATGCTCATAATGGTATCTCTTATAATATCTTTTGTCGTATTGAGACTGATGTCTTAACGACTGTGTCAATATGATTGAACAACCCTGAATACTTATCAAACAACTTATAGCTTACTAGCACTCTCAGCCGTTGACGTCGTCGCATTGGCACTCACTGGTAGCTCAGGGGCAGCCGCCAAACGTTCAGACTTGGCAAATTTGCGCTCTTGCATTTTGGTCATGACTTGCTGAATCAGTAGTGTCACTAAGGCAAGGGCGGCAAGTAAGCTCGATAAGGCAAATGCAGCGGTAAAGTTATAATCATTATAGGCAATCTCAACCAACAGCGGCATGGTATTGGTCTCGCCGCGAATGTGACCAGATACCACACTGACCGCACCAAACTCGCCCATCGCACGTGCATTGGTCAAAATCAAACCATATAGCAGCGCCCATTTAATATTAGGCAATGTCACATGCCAAAAGGTCTGCCAACCAGTCGCGCCCAAGGTTAATGCGGCTTGCTCCTCAGAGTCGCCTTGTGTTTGCATCAATGGTATTAGCTCACGTGCAACAAACGGAAAGGTCACAAACAGTGTTGCCAAGACGATCCCAGGGACCGCATAAATGACCTGAAATCCCATACTCTCAAGCCAGCCGCCGATCGTAGAGTTGAGTCCAAATAACAGAACAAACATCAAACCGGCCACCACGGGCGACACAGAAAATGGTAAGTCAAGAAGCGTTGTCACCAGCTGCTTACCTTTGAACTGATAGCGCGTGACTAACCATGCAATCGCAATACCCATCACCATATTGATTGGCAAAACAATCGCCGCTGTGATCAACGTCAGTTTGATTGCCTGCAATGCTTCAGGATCAACCAATGACGCAAGATATAACTGCCAGCCGTTTTTAAAAGCCTCATAAAACACAGCCAATAATGGCACCACCAGCATTAGGACCATAAACAGCACAGCGATCACAATAAAGGTGCGGCGTATCCATGGCGTGTCTTTGGTCGCAGCATTGCTTTGGTAGTCGTAGCTATTAGATATTTGCATATTAGCGAGCTCCCACGCGGCGCGACAGTTTCCACTGCATGATATTGATGGTCAATAAAATTACAAACGATATAAGTAGCATAAACAGCGCAACCGCAGAAGCACCTTGAATATCGAACTGCTCAAGTTTACTGATAATGATGAGTGGCAAAATCTCAGATTGCATCGGAATATTACCCGCGATAAAAATAACGGAGCCATACTCGCCAGTAGCACGGGCAAACATCATACCTGCGCCCATCAGTAAAGCAGGCAGTAGCTCTGGTAAAATTACCTTACGAAAGGTGGTTAAGCGATTGGCACCTAATACGGCTGCGGCTTCTTCAAACTCAACCGATAGCTCTGCGAGTACAGGCTGTACTGCACGGACGATAAAGGGAAAGCTCACCACAACCAATGCTAGCCAAATACCTATCGGCGTAAAGGCGACCTGAATATCAAATTTAGCGAACCATTGACCAATCAAGCCATTAGGTGCGTACAGTGTCGCAAGTGAGATGCCCGTCACTGCTGTTGGTAAAGCGAACGGCAAATCAACCAAGGCATTAATCAGTGACTTACCCCAAAACTCATAACGCACTAGCACCCACGCGACAAGCGTACCAAAGACCATATTGGTCAGCATCGCTAAAAACGACATCCATAAGCTGAGCTTAATTGCAGCAGTGACTTGCGGCTGGGTGATGGTTTCCCAAAAACCCGTCCAACCCATCTGAGTTGTGGTATAGGCCATCATGGCAAACGGTAGCACCACTAGTAATGATAAGCTAAAGACAGTGATGCCCATGCTCAGACCAAACCCAGGTAGCACATTGCGCTGACGCAAGCGTGTCAACCACCCTTTTTTGTTGGTGGGTTTGCTGGCAGAAGAAGATGTTGCACTCATAGTGATGTCCTATTGCCTAACTGATGGTACTTAGCGAGGGTGCTCACCGTAAGACCATTATTATCACAACTGTTATTAAAATTATTATTGGTCGGCTTACAATATAAAGGACATAGTGCGTACGACCATGTCCTTTATGGGGTGCTTCATGACTGACTGTACGATTAACTGCTGCGACCAGTTTCAGTGGTTAGCGCAGTAGCGGCTCTTATATACGTAGCAGGCAATTACTGCGGCGCATTAACAGCCAACTGATCAAACACCCCGCCATCACTGAAGTAAGTGCTCATGATTTCATCCCATGTGCCAAAGGCATCGTTCGGGCGGAAAGTCTCAACAGGTGGCAATTTGTCACTGTTTTTGTCAAGAACGCTCTTAACGCTAGGACGCAGATATAAATCGGCTGCTAGTTGCTGAGCAGGCTCACTCCATAAATAATCAAGATACGCTTTGGCCGCGTCTGTAGTACCTTTTTTGTCTGTTACCGTCTTCACAACTGCCACAGGGCTTTCTGATTTGATTGAGTATTTTGGATAAACGATATCTACTTGACCTGCGCCAAAATCAGTCGCTGCAAGGTTGGCCTCGTTCTCAAACGTGACCAAAACATCACCAATACCGCGCTGAACGAAAGTCGTCGTTGCTGCACGTCCGCCGTTTTCATAGACTTTGACATTTTTTAGCATGTCTTTGACGTAACCTTTAGCTTTTGTTTCATCTTGATTAAAAGCATGTAGACCATAACCGTATGCACCTAAGAACGCATAACGACCATTACCCGTCACCTTTGGATTGGCCATGACAATCTCAACACCGTCTTTAGTCAAATCTTCCCAATCTTTGATATTTTTTGGATTGTCTTTACGTACCAAAAATACGATCGTACTGGTAAACGGCACCGCGTTGTCAGGGAATTTGCTTTCCCAATCTGACTCAACCAAGCCTTTTTTCTCAAGTAGCTCGATATCAGAGCCTTGGTTCATAGTGGCAACATCCGCTTGTAGACCATTAGCCACAGACAATGCCTGTTTGCTTGAGCCGCCATGTGACTGCTTGATTAGAATCTTGCTGTCTGGATGCTCAGCTTTATAATGCTCAACAAACAAAGGGTTGTAGTCTTTATAGAAGTCACGTGCCACATCGTATGAGACATTGAGTAGCTCAATATTCTGCCCTTCTGTCGTCGCTGAACCGTCAGCTGCCGCCTCAGTATTCTCACTATTGCTACAGCCAGCTAAACCAAGAGTCAAAGCAACACCTGCAATACTCAAGGCACTAAGGGTTTTACTCTTTTGTTGATAATGAGCTACGTCTGTCATAAATACCTCAAAAATGTCTGTTGTGTAATGCAAGTATGCTAACAGCGCCATCTTATTATGTTTAATGATGAATATGCGTATGTTATTGCCAAAAGGGAATAACAAGCAGGCAAAGCCAATCATATCAATAATTTATGAAAAAATTCTATACGCATAACCAACTGTTTTCTAATTTCAGCACTGGATAAGGCTTATCTATCTTGTCCGTGTTTCACTAATAACGGCCAAGATAGATCATTCTACAAGCCAGAAATTAACGACTACTTAGTACTTGCCAGCTGATCAAAACGACCACCGTCTACAAAGAAAGTATCCATAATCTCTGCCCATGGGCCAAAGACGGCGACAGGCTCAAACGTTTCAATATCAGGCAATGTATCTTTATGGGCGGCAAGTATTTGCTCATCACTCGGACGCATATACATTTTTGCCATCAGCTCTTGTGCAGGCTTGTCCCACAATCCTTTTAGATAGGCACTTGCCGCTTCGGTCTTGCCCGCTTTATCAGTCACTGCCGTGACGACTGCTACTGGGTTGGCAATCTCAATCGAGTAACTGGGATAGACAATATCGACCTGACCCTTGGCAAATTGCTGAGCGGCCAAATTCGCTTCGTTTTCGGTAGTGATGAGTACATCGCCTAGGCCGCGCTGGGTAAAGCTGGTCGTCGCAGCACGTGCGCCATTGTCATAAGTGACGACATTTGCCAACAAATTTTTGATAAAGTCATTGGTTTGAACTGGGTTGTCACTGCTGTTTTCTTTAAATTGATACAAGCCATAGCCATAGGCGCCTAAGAAAGCATAACGTGCCGTCCCACTGGTCTTGGGATTGGGCGTGACCACATCGATATCGTTACGTGCTAAGTCCGACCAGTCTTGGATGTTTTTTGGGTTACCAGCACGAACCAGTAGCACCATAGTGCTGGTGTACGGCACGGCATTATTTGGTAGTGCCTGCTTCCAATCAGAAGCGACCAGACCTTTCTCAACCAGCAGGTTCATATCGCTCTCTTGGTTAAAGGTGACCACATCTGCTTGTAGTCCATTGGCAACAGATAATGCCTGCTTGCTTGAACCGCCATGCGATTGATTGATATTAACTTTGCTGTTTGGATGGGCTTTTTGATAGTCAGTGCTAAATAGCGCGTTGTAGTCTTTATAAAAGTCACGCGACACGTCGTAGGAGACATTGAGTAGATTGACATCCTGCGTCTCACCATTAGCGTTGTTTGCTGCTTCGTTTTGCGCCCCTTCGGTTGGACTACAGCCTGTCATTATGATCGCTGCTGCAAGCATACTGCTGGTGGTAAGTGCCCGCGCTTTTATATGTTTATTATTGGTTGGCTGGGTGCTAGCAATGCGGAATTTTTTTTGCATGATGCTCTCGATAAAGGTGGTAGAAGCGTTTTGTCAAAATTCTGACCATCATCACAAGGCTTACAATCATTTGAGCTTAGTTCTTTTGACTTTTACTCTGTTGATTTCGGTTTTCGGATGATGAAAGCCATGCTAGCAGCATAAATAGCAAACGCTTAGTGACGAATCCGCTTATCAAGTCCTGATGTTGGCATAAGCACTTAGCATATGCTTTTAGGAAATTATGGGAAACGTGAGGTAAATCATTGCAGGCAGGCTTATTAAATAGACTATAATTTAGCTAGGCTGTACCATCATTCTATATGGTAGGGCCCAAGCGCCAATGCTATATTCATTTTACCGTCTTATTTAACCAAAGGCCTTTTTATGACTCTTTCGTCCCATCGCTTTCATTCTGTTGCAGCATTAACATTGATGGCCTCTGCCCTAGCTGCCGTAACGGGTTGTCATAACGTGACGCCCACGGTGAAGAATTCTGCGCACAGTGCTGTAGCAGTTCATTCAATTCCAGTAGACGTTATCAGTGATGTTATGAAAGACTATATTTCTGGTGATTATGCTTCTGCAGATTATGACAAACGCGCACAAGGATATGACTGGGTTGGCGTCATGGTACGTGCAGAGAGTGACCAACAAATTGATATAAAAATTCGCTCACGCAGCGATATCAAAAAACAGACTTGTCAGTTTGATGGTAAGGCGATATTAATGGGGCAAGACGCGGCACACGGTACGATTTTTCAGGCGCAGGCAAATGACAGTACCATCTTTTTTCAATTTAAAGACAATATGCTGATGATTGATAGCCCAGATACGTATGCGCTGAATTATTTTTGCTCAGGTGGTGCCTCACTTGCGGGAGAATATCAAAAACTGGCAGAAGATTTAGAGATTTGATAGCTCACGCTAACTGAGGTGAAAGATGCTAGAAATGATGAACATAAAAAAGGTGTCAGACTAATTGTCCGACACCTTTTTTATTATTGATTTAGCACTGATTTTTTATGCTGACACGCTCGAGCTTATACCGCAGATGCACCCGTGAGTTTGACCTCAGCACGTTCTTCACGAGCGATGCTACCGTAATAGTTACGCAGTATCTCAAGCACTTCTGGACGGCTAAAGTTCTCTGGTACTTCCATATCTTCTGATAGCGCTTTACGCAGCTTAGTGCCAGATACTTTGACATGCTCAGAGGCGTCATGCGGGCAAGTCTTGTCCGATGCCATCGCGTTACACGCATTACACCAGAACGTCCAACCAATTTTTAGCGGCTGGGTGATGAGGTCATCTTTGCCAACCTGTTCAAAAATGGTTTGGGCATCAAACGCACCGTAGTAATCGCCCACACCAGCATGATCACGACCAACGATCAGATGGCTACAGCCATAGTTTTGGCGGAATAACGCATGCAATAAGGCTTCACGTGGACCAGCATAGCGCATATCTAATGGATAACCCGCTTGAATGACCGTGTCTTGCTTGAAGTAATTATCAATCAGGGTTTTGATGGCTTCTTGACGTACTTCTGCTGGAATGTCACCTGGTTTTAGTGCGCCGAGCAATGAATGAATCATGACACCATCGCAGATCTCAATTGCGATTTTGGCCAAATACTCATGTGAGCGGTGCATTGGGTTACGCGTTTGGAACGCCGCCACAGTCTTCCAGTCTTTCTTTTCAAAGATTTCACGCGTTTGCGCGGGCGTTTTATAGATACCAGGATAACGCGTTGGGAACTCGCCCTCGCTCAGTACTTCTACGCTACCTGCAATATTGACATCATCTTGATCCAACACTTGCTGGACGCCTGGATGCTCTGGATCTGTGGTGGTAAATACTTGCTGACACTCATGTTCTTTATCAATGGTATAGGTCTCTTCTACCGTCAAGATGCCCATGACTTCGCCATCTTTGGCAACCAATGCCACTTTGTCGCCTTGACTCAAACTATCCGCTGTCGCCTTTGGTGCAGATAACGTGATCGGAATTGGCCAAAACAAACCTTCATTATCACCGCTTTGCAAGCGCATGTTATCAACCACACCTTGCCAGTTGGCTTTATTCATAAAACCATTAAGTGGCGTAAAGCCGCCAATACCGAACATGATCAGGTCACCACGCTCGCGTGAGCTTAAGGTAATGGTTGGCAAGGTGCTGGCAAGCTCTAATGCTTGCTCGCGTGCGTCGCCTTCTAACAACAGTGGTTTAAGCTCGGCACTGCCATGTGGTGGAACCAGCTTTGATTTTGATTGGCTTTGGCTTGGGTTCTGAATCTGGGTCTGAGACATATAGTTATTAAAACCTCTTATTAGAAAGAATGGTCGAGAAAGATAATCAACAAAGTAAGCGGCTGATAAGTCAGCCACCAATAAATGATAATAAGAATAAAGCGCGAACGATCAGGCGTTAAATTTGATAAGCATAGGCTACCTAACTTTCGTTATGAAAATTTATGCTGTGTTTGGATATGGATATGTCTGAAAGGAATTTATGTTTATAGATAGAAGCTTATATGATGTGACCCTGAATTGTTTAAATTGCGATTTGTGGTTCACCTACGAGCACAGATATTAGATTGCTTCCATCGCTGCTTTTAAGACTAAAAACAAAACTGAGATTACGTCATGTATCAATATAATTACGCTGACCAGACGTTGGTAGAGGAACGAGTTGCCCAATTTCGCGACCAAACCGCACGATTTCTAGCGGGTGAGCTGCCAGAAGAGCAGTATTTGCCACTGCGATTGCAAAACGGTCTGTATATTCAGCGTTATGCGCCGATGCTCCGTATCGCCATTCCTTACGGACTACTTGCCAGCTATCAGTTGCGCAAATTGGCAGAGATTACCCGCAAGTACGATAAAGGTTATGGGCACATGACTACCCGTACCAATATCCAGCTGAACTGGCCAAAACTAGAAGAAGTGCCAGACATTTTGGCAGAATTGGCAACGGTACAGATGCATGCCATCCAAACCTCGGGCAACTGTATTCGTAATACCACAACGGATCCTTATGCGGGTATCCATAAAGAAGAAATCGCTGATCCACGTCCTTATTGCGAAATCATTCGTCAGTGGTCAACCTTCCACCCTGAGTTTGCTTTTTTACCGCGCAAATTTAAAATCGCAGTCATCGGTACCGAAGCGGATCGTGCGGCAACGCAAGTCCATGATGTGGGTCTGCACGTCGTTACCAATGACGCAGGCGAGCTTGGCTTTGAAGTGATCGTTGGGGGTGGCTTAGGACGTACGCCTATTATCGGTAAAACGATTCGCAAATTCTTACCGCGTGAGCATTTACTCAGCTATCTCGATGCCATTTTGCGCGTTTATAACTTGCATGGTCGCCGTGATAACAAGTACAAAGCCCGTATCAAGATTTTGGTTGATAGCTTAGGCGGCAATCAGTTTGCCAAGTTGGTGGATGCTGAGTGGGAAGCACATACTAAAGATGGTCCACTTACCTTGACTGAAGACAATTTTGACACCGCTGCTAGCTACTTTAGCATGCCTGATTATCAGTCATTTGATGCGCTCGCAGTACAGTCTGAGCTACAACAACAACTAAACGCTGATAAAGACTTTGCCAATTGGTATAACCAGAACACCGTCGCACATAAAGTGGATGGCTACCGTGCGGTCGTGATTTCTTTAAAAGCCGGATTGGTGGACGGTCGTTATGTGCCCTCAGGTGACTTGAGTGATGCGCAAATGGACGCCCTTGCCGATCTGTCTGATCGTTATAGTTTTGGTGAGTTACGTGGTACGTATCAGCAAAATCTGGTATTCGCTGATGTGCAAACCAATGAGCTTTATGAATTGTGGCAGCAGCTGTCAGACCTGCATTTAGCACGCGCCAATATCAACACCTTAACCGACATGATTGTCTGCCCAGGTTGGGATTATTGCTCACTGGCCAATGCCACTACGCATAATATTGCTGAGCAAATCGAAAAGCAGTTTGATGATCTAGATTACTTATATGATCTTGGTGATATTCGCCTAAACATGTCAGGCTGTATGAATGCCTGCGCCCATCATCACACAGGTGATATCGGTATTCTGGGTGTGGATAAAAAAGGTGAGCATTGGTATCAGATTAGCCTTGGCGGTAACTCTAGTAATGACGCCAAATTGGGCAAAATCTTAGGCAAAGCGGTGCCAGCGGATGATGTGGCCAGCACCTTACAAACCATTTTAGATGTTTATCTCGATATACGCGGCACTAACGAACAAGATGTTGAGGGTTTTGGTGACGTGATTGATCGCGTTGGTATCGCCCCCTTTAAGGAGAAGGTCTATGGCTAATCATCATGTGCTCGATAGCCATGGCGCAGACATCAGTGGCGAAGATACTTGGCAAGCGCTAGCGACAGCGCAACTGCCTGATGGTATCGCGTTATCAAACCTGACCTTGCTTGAACTGTTACACAAGCAAGAAAAAGTCGATGTACTCGTACCATTAGCAGATTTATTGAATGCTGATGGCAAACTGGCAAACGGTTTGCTAGAGCAAGTATTGGACATCCTCAAGCAGCACAGCAGCCGATTGGGTGTGTGGATCACGTCCAACACCGATGCTGATGATCTGCCTGATGTAAAAGACTTTTTATTGACGCAAGACTTGATCGTGATTCATGTCCCAAGTTTTGTGGATGGTCGCGGTTTTAGTTTTGCACAGACCTTGCGTCAGCTTGGTTATGAAGGTGATATTCGCATGGCAGGCGCGTTTGGTCGTGACCAAATCGCTTATTTGCTGCGCGCTGGTGCTACTAGCTTTGTACTCAATGAGCATGATGTCAACTCTAATATCAGCCAAGCCTTCACTGCCCTAGCCAGCAGCTATGATGGTCGAGACGCTTCAGCATTACCGATGTTCTCAAAAAACTAATTTTATTGTTCACTATCAAATCGCTATTTTTATATTAACAATTATTAAGGAATGTATCATGAGCCAATTACACCCAAACCTAGATATCGACCAAGCAAACCAAGATTTGCAAGGTAAATCACCTGAGCAAATCGTTGAGTGGGCACTGACGCAAGCAAAAAACCCAATCATCACCACCAATTTCCGTCCTTATGAGTCAGCGATCTTGCATTTGGTTGCCAAACAGCGTCCTGACATTACAGTATTGTGGGTAGACTCAGGTTACAATACGGATGCGACCTATCAGTTTGCTAACAAATTGATTCGTGATCTTGATCTAAACGTTGTGACTTATATCCCAAAACAAACGGCGGCACACCGTGATGCGACCATGAATGGTATCCCAGGTATCGATAATCCTCAGCATGACGAGTTCACTGAACAAGTTAAGCTTGAGCCATTCCGCCGTGCACTAGACGAGCTAAAGCCTGATGTATGGTTTAATGCCATTCGTAAAGATCAAACAGAATTCCGTCAAGGTCTTGATGTACTCAGCTTATCAAAAGACGGCGTATTAAAAGTAGCGCCATTGTTTGAAAAAACAGATGCTGATTTGGACGTTTATCTAGAAGAAAACAACCTACCAAACGAGCATGACTACTTTGATCCAACTAAGGTAGAAGAAAGCCGTGAGTGCGGATTGCATACTCAGTTATAATTTTTGATAACTGCTCACAGCATTCGTCAAAAACAAAAAAGCCCTCTCATTTTGAGAGGGCTTTTTTGTTTTACTATTAGGAAGAAACCTAAGAATCGTTTGTTATATTATTGACGACCATGTTGACAACTACTAAAGCTATTTGCGACCTAGCACCCAACCGCCGTCCATCAAAACGTTAGCGCCTTGCATATAGTTAGAATCATCAGATGCCAAAAACACGGCAAGTGCAGCAATCTCTTCAGGCTTACCAGCACGCTTGGCAGGAATACGCGCTAGACGTTCATCGTCGATACCCTCAGTCATTGGTGTTTTTATAAAACCTGGCGACAATGTATTCACTTTGATGCCTTGACTACCAAAATCAAAAGCCAACTGTTTCGAGAACCCAAGAATGGCATGTTTGGAGGTGACATAGGCTGAGCCGCCCGGTCCTGCCATCTGTGTGGCTTGCGAACCGACATTAATAATAGTGCCGCCGCCTTGCTTAATAAAATGTGGAATTACCATTTTGGAAGCCAGATAAGGCGCTTTGACATTAATCGCCATCAATTTATCGTAAAAATCTTCTTCTAGCTCAACAGCATTATTTTAGGATATGTTAGCGTGTGTTAGATAATTTATTGATTTGAGAAAGTCCTCTCATCTATTCCTATTGGCAAGAAAAATATCAATTAATATTTCAAAAACGAATATGCTAATGCCAATTCACTAGGTGAGAGTATGCCTGTGATACCTCATAATGGCGGCATCTTTCATACCTTTTCTACCCTTTATAATAAATAACTCAATATATGGTGACGCTATGAACACCTTCCCGCTATTTTTTAAATTAGAAGGCCGCAAAGTGCTCATCGTGGGCGGCGGCGAAGTGGCACTGCGTAAAGCTGACTTGCTCAGCCGTGCTGGCGCGTGCATTACGATTCTTGCGCCTGACATCAGCCATGAGATACAAGCCTTGCTCACGGATGATAAGCACGAATTTATCTACGAGAATTATAATAAGCGCTATATGTCAGGTGCACGCGTAATCATTGCCGCGACTGACGATGAAACGCTTAACCATGAGATTCATGCAGATGCGACTGAGTTAAACATCCCAGTCAATGTGGTCGATACGCCGCCATTGTGTGATTTTATCTTTCCAGCGATTATCGATCGTAATCCCATTGTGATTGGGATTTCATCAAATGGTAAAGCGCCAGTGTTGGCGCGTCTATTAAGAGCGCGCCTTGAGACCTTGATCCCGCAAGGCTACGGTAAGCTAGCCAAGTTGGCAGGGGATTTCCGTACTGAGGTAAAAGCCAAAATACCAACGCTTACTGGACGGCGGCAGTTTTGGGAGCGTGCGTTTGAAGGTCAAGTCAGCCAGCTGATGTTTGCCGGTAATGAAATGGAAGCGACTGCTCAGCTGCAAGCGGATTTAGATAGCACTGCCGCTGCTATTCATAAGACAGCCCACCCTGATGCTGCAAAAAATACAACGCCCACTCTGTCAGACGAGTCAGAAAAAAAATTACCCCCCGTTGGCGAAGTCTATATCGTTGGCGCAGGCCCTGGTGACCCAGAACTTTTGACGTTCAAAGCACTGCGTTTGATGCAGCAAGCAGATATTGTCTACTATGACGCCTTGGTATCGCCACAAGTGCTGGATCTTTGCCGCCGTGATGCGGACAAAGTTTTTGTCGGTAAAAAACGCAGTAACCATACGGTCGCGCAGCTTGGCATCAATGAGTTGTTGGTTAATAGCGCCAAAGAAGGTCGGCGTGTCGTTCGCTTAAAAGGTGGCGATCCGTTTATCTTTGGTCGCGGCGGTGAAGAGATTGAGAGCCTGCGCGCTCATGGCGTACCGTATCAGGTCGTACCAGGGATCACCGCTGCCAATGCCGCTGCGAGCTATGCGGGGATTCCACTCACTCATCGTGACTACTCACAATCCGTACGTTTTGTGACAGGATTCTTGAAAGCAGGCGCACCCAACAGTAACTTTAAAAACTTCTTGAACACCGATGAGACGGTGGTATTTTATATGGGCTTGCATTCGCTGGCGCGCTTGACTGAAGGCCTGATAGGCGCTGGTCGTAGCGCTGATACCCCGATTGCCATTGTCTCAAATGCCAGTATGCCCAATCAGCAAGTCCTAACAGGTACGCTTGCCAGCATCGTCAGTCAGCAAGAAGTCGCTCAGCTGCCGACACCTGCTCTACTTATCATGGGCGACGTGGTCGCGCTGCATGATAACTTGGCTTGGTATAATCTACAGAATCAGCAGCACAGTCAAAACAGTGATGATATAGCTGAAAATTGGTTACGTGAAGGCTCGAGAGGTGAAGCAGTAAAACAACCCATAGACCAGCAAGCGCACGCACTATCGATGATTGCAAATCTTGCGACAAATTCAGGGGCCGATCTAGAACAACTCATTATCGATTAATCCTCTGTGTTTTATTATTACCTGTAACGCAAAGCCACCCTACCAATCATCTATTGGTAGGGTTTTCTTTTGGCAACAGAGAAAATTTCAACAATTCTTGCTAGAATGAAAGCAATCTAACCCCTGTTCTGACGTTTAATAATAAGCCAAACTATGTCCCCATCTATTGCTTCTAAATATACCTCTACTAAACCTTTAAAAATATTGCACACGTCCGATTGGCACTTGGGGCGACGTTTATATGGTCGTCTGCGTTATGAAGAGTTTGAGGCGTTTTTGCAGTGGCTACAAGACACCATTAGCGCACAGCAAGTAGATATATTGATTGTCGCAGGTGACATCTTCGATACCATGACGCCTAGCAATAAAGCTCAAGCGCTGTATTATGAGTTTTTGGGTAGGGTCTCACGCTCCTGCTGTCAGCATGTGGTCATTGTCGCAGGCAATCATGACTCACCAACATTTTTGGATGCGCCAAGCAATGTGCTCAAATTTTTGAATGTCCATGTTATTGGCACGGCTTGTGATGATTTAGAAGATGAAGTATTGGTCTTAGGCGATGATAATAACAATCCTCATTGCATCATCGCCGCTGTACCCTACCTGCGCGACCGTGATGTGCGTAGCAGTAGCGCTGGCGAGTCCGCGGATAGCAAAGATGCCAATGTTATCAGAGGTATTCGGGCCCACTATGATGCAGTAGCGAATATTGCAAAAGGACAGCAGGCAAAATTAATAAAAAGTCATCAACGGCATATCCCTATCATTGCCACAGGTCATCTATTCGCTGCTGGTGGCAAAACAACCGACGATGATGGCGTGCGCGATCTCTATGTTGGCTCACTTGGCAAAATCTCCGCCGACATGTTTGATGAGGGCTTTGATTATGTTGCTCTTGGGCATTTGCACGTACCACAGCGCGTTGGCGGTCGTGAGAGTATTCGCTACTCAGGATCACCCATCGCGATGGGCTTTGGCGAGGCAAGACAACAAAAACAAGTGCTACTTATACAATTTAGCAATTCTGAATCTTTTGATGATGATGGCTTAGGGCTAAACGTCATGCCTCAACTTGCCAGCACAGATGCTAATGTTAAAACTACCACGGTTGAAAGATCAGTAGAAAAAAATGCTAAAAAAGCACCCGTACAATCTGGTTTTATAGATGACTTGTTTGGCTTTGACAAGCCATTAGAAAATGAGGAAGTGAAAAAATATACTGCTGATGCCGCTGTCCCAAACAAAACTCTGCACTGCAATGAGGTTAATCAGATGCAAGTCACATCCCTACCCATTCCAAAATTCCAACAGCTGGCACAGATATCTGGTGACCTAACCACAATCTCGCAAACGATACAATCACTCACACCAACTGAATCTGTTTGGTTAGAGGTGGTCTATACGGGTGACGAGATTGTTAGTGATTTGCGTGAGCAAGTGCAAGCAATGGTAGAAGGATTGCCGTGTGAAGTGCTTAAGATAAAAAACACTCGTACTTATAACAAAGTGCTTAATCAACAGCAGACCTCAGAGAACTTGCAAGACTTAAATGAGATGGAAGTGTTTGAGCGCTGCTTGACGATAAATGATGTGGCTGATTCGCAAAAAGACTCGTTGCGTGATGCCTATGGTCAGATACTTTATCACTTACATCATGAAGACAAACAGGCAGAATGATATAAGTGTGAATCATTATCGCACTTCTATTTTCTATCTTTCTAAATTTTCGCAGTTGCTGCTATCACTAATAATAAGATATATCCATGCGCCTAATCGAACTCAGACTCAAAAACCTCAATTCTCTCAAAGGTGAATGGCATATTGATTTTGCTAACACCGCTTTTACCAATGAAGGTATCTTTGCGATCACAGGACAGACTGGCGCTGGCAAGACCACAATATTGGATGCCATATGTTTGGCATTATATGGTGAAACACCGAGGATCAACAGTATCAGCAAAAGCAGCAATGAAGTAATGACGCGGCAAACAGCGGAATGCTTCGCTGAAGTCGTGATTGATCTGAATGGTGAGCAGTACCGCTGCCGTTGGGGACAGCGCCGCGCTTATAATAAAGCGGACGGAAATTTGCAAGACGCAACTCATGAAATCGCTAGAATTCACGTTGATGATCCGTCGAAAGAGGATGAGCTGTTAGAGAGCACTCTAAAACATACCAAAAATAAAATCATTGAACTGACTCGAATGGATTTTCAGCAGTTCACTCGCTCGATATTGCTCGCTCAGGGTAGCTTTTCAGCTTTTTTGAAGGCAAAGGCTGATGAACGTGCTGATATTTTAGAAAAAATTACAGGCACTGATATTTATGCCACCATTTCAACACATGTTCATAATAAGAAGCGCACTGAAGAAGAGATATTGAGTAAACTGCAATACGGTTTAGATGGCTTGGCACTTTTAGATACCGAAGAAGAAGGTCAGTTAAGAGCCGATTTGCAGTCATATCAAAATACCCAGAATACGCATCAGCGAGAAATTCAAGATTTGGTCGAAAAAATAAAGTGGCTAGATAGCGTCACAGAAGCAAAAGAAAAGCTGAATGCTTATGAAAACGACTTGGTGCAGGCGCAGCAATCGCAGCAAGATTTTATCCCTAACGCTAGACGCTTAACCGCTGCCAATAAGGCGTTGGAGATTGACAGTCAGTTTATCAAGCTGACGAATGCGCGTACGCAGCACCAGCAGTACCGAAAAGATACAAAGCAGCTAGATGAACTATTACCAAAACAAAAGGCTGCATTGGAACAAGCTAAGGGGCTTCTTGACAATGCCATTGCTAACGTACACATCGCCGATGATGCCTTACAAACCGCGCTACCCGCTATTAAAAAAGCCCGAGATTTGGATATTGAGATTGCTCAGCAAGACCATACCTTGCGTGAGACGGAACGTTACCATGACACACTGACGACAGAGATTACGGATGCAAAGACTTCATTATACGAAAAACTGCAACACCGCAGCGCCCAACAGACCAATTTAGACAAGCTCACTAAGCAGCTAGCTAGTACCGCGCATTTGGCGCAATTAGATGGCGACATTGCTAACTTTGACAGCGATTGCCGCCGTCTAAAAGATTTAATACAGCAAAACTCAGTACTTTCGCAAGACAAGATACGCCAAACACGTGAATTAGAAGAACACAAAACCGCATTGGTAGTACAACAGCAACGCCAACAAGCACAAGGTGATAAAAATGAAGCCACCCGAGAGCAATTAACCGCATTAAAAAAAGTACAAAGCGAGCTGATTCAAGCACAATCGGTCACACAGATGCGTGAGACACAAGAGCAGATAGACAGCACTAGCCAGCAGATCGATCAACTGCGCTTTCATGACCAGCAGCGCAGTGACCTTGACGCACAAGTGACAAAAATCATGAGTCACATCGAGCAGCTAGAGAGTGAAATCAGTGGCTATGAAGAGTTGATTACAACAAAAAAAGCAAACCTCAAAAACACGCAAGAAAAGCGCCAAGACAAATCGGATCAGCTACAACTACAACAAAAGGTCATGGCGCTAGAGAACTATATTGCCGATTTACAAGACGGTAAACCTTGTCCTTTATGCGGTGCGCTTGAGCACCCTTACTCCCAAAATCACCCGCACCTTTTACCCAATGACGAAAACTTCCAATTAGCGCAGTATATTAGTGTTTTAGATGAACAAATTGCCGCGCTGAATAAGAGCATCACTGCCCAGCAGATTGAGCAGGCAAGTAAACGAAGTACGCTTGAGAGTAAAAGCAATCAGCAAGCCGAACTCAATGCGCAAATACAGCAGCATGACACCGCCATAACAGAACTGCTGTATGTCATTAGCCAGCAGATGAATGATGAAAACGTAGCTGACAGTACTATTGCCAACTTGATACAAACGTTACTGGCGTTGGGCAGTGATAACGACATTGCGCAAACACTTGCTGATAGTAAAGACAAGTTAAATCAGTATAAAAAAGAAATCGCAGATACTTTAGAACGCTACGAAAGCTACGGTGAAGACATAACCCGTATGCGTGAGACACTAGAGACAGCATCAAAAGACCAGCAAGCGTTGGTAAACGATATCTCTGAGCAGAAAACACATATTACCATCAGTGAAAACAACATAACAGGTATCGATAATAAGATTACAGAGAACTTTTCTGAACTACAAACGCTCATTACTACCATTTTGCAGCGCATTAACCCTTATGCTGCCAGTAGCTATCCGACAAAGGCGCTCAGTACCTTGCAACGTGCGCCCGATAATTTACAGATGTTATCAGCTAGCATTACACAACAAATAGTGCTGAGCGATGCGGATTATGACAGTTATCTTGAAGAACTACGTCAGCAGCGCCGCGCCCTCGTACAGCTAAAAGACGCTTTCGCTGAAGATAAGGACAAACAGCAGACAATACAGACCGACCTTGAACGCATAAAAGCATATATTGAGAATAAAGAAGCACAGCTCAAAAAAGATACCGATACGCTTAACAGTCTAATACAAGCGAAGAATAAACAGACAGCCGCACTAACCCAGTCCCAAAACGAACGCGCAGAGGTTTTTGAGGCGGCTGACCTAGAAGCAGCTGAACGTACGCTTAGAGACACGCTAGATCAAGCGCAAGAGACGCACAGTGTTGCCCAACGACAATTAGATACAGAAACGTATAATTTGCAACAGCTCATAAAGCAGCAAGAAAACTTAGCCAGTCGTATCGAAACAGCTACGCAAACCTTAGAAACGCAACATACCGCATTTGATAACGCACTTGCCGCCTCCAGCTTTGATACGGAAGCAGAGTTTTTGGCGGCGCGCTTGCCTATGGATGAGCGCAATACACTCAAGCAGCAGCAAGAACGTATTGATTATGCACTCAATCAAGCGCAATCCTTATTGAAAGAAACCGAGAAAGCATTAGAAGATAAACAAGCTAATCCGCTGACAACAGACGATAAAGAAACGCTTATCCAGCAGCAAGCGCAAGTCCAAGAGAAGCTTAATAGCTGCATTGAATCTATTGGTGCAATCAGTCAGCGTCTAAAAGACAATGAAGATAAAAAAAGCACGCAACAGCTGCAAATTGATGCCATCAACACCCAAAAAGAGAAGTTACAAGTGTGGCAACAACTGCATAAATTGATTGGCTCATCTGATGGCAAAAAGTTCCGTACCTTTGCTCAAGGCCTCACTTTTGATCTAATGGTTAATCATGCAAATACTCAGCTGCAAAAAATGAGTGATCGCTACCTGCTGGCTCGTGATGACAATAGTCCACTTGAGCTCAATGTCATTGACAATTATCAAGGCGGTGAGATCCGTAGTACCAAAAATCTCTCAGGTGGTGAAGGGTTTATTATCAGTCTTGCTCTGGCATTGGGGCTATCACAAATGGCCAGTCAAAACATTCGCGTGGATTCACTATTTTTAGATGAAGGCTTTGGGACATTAGATGAAGAGTCTTTAGACATTGCGCTAGATACGCTGACCAGTTTGCAGCAAGAAGGCAAGTTAATCGGGGTAATCTCCCATGTGCAGGCTCTAAAAGATCGTATCTTAACCCAAATAAAAGTAGAAAAACTTTCAGGTGGATTCAGTCAAATCAGTGGTCAAGGATGTCACAAAGTTGTCAGTGACAAAGCATCATAATTTAAGCTAGTCAGTTTGCTACTTTCTACTCTACTTTCGATTAAACGATTTTGTTTAGACAATAAAAAACCACCGAACATTAAGAACGGTGGTTTTTTTGAAAAGACGGATATTTATTTCTTACTGAGTAACTTATTATTTAGTGACTAAACCACTCAGCTCACTCATCAATACTGACAACGTTGATAGACCAATTTGACCTTCTTCATCGTTGCTATGCAGCTCATCTAACTTATTCATCTCCGTCGTGACTGCTGCCAGCTGATCGACGTGTCTTGCTCTCCATTCACTAAATGCTTGTTTGGCATCTGGTTTAGACAGTACCGCATCCATTAGCAGGCGCAAGCTGCGTGACAACTCGTTCACTAACGCATGGCGTGCACGGCGATCCCAGTAGTCTTGCTGTGGTAAATTGGCAATATTATCCATCATCCAATCTAACTGCAACACTTGATAGGCTTCAAAGTATAGGGTTGCAATCTCATCAACAGGACGCTCATATTGCTCAGCCAGCAATGCAGCATCAAGCGCATCGACATGATACGGTAGCATCGCAAATAAGGTAGCATCGTTGTCAGACAGATCTTTTTGCATCAAACGTTCGGTATCTTCTTGCAGATACTGTGCAAACTGCTGCTCAATAAAGCCACTTGGCTTAGTTAGCTTTTCAACACTTTCACTAAAGCGGCTAATCATATCAGCAACTTGCAAGTTTTGACCGAAGGCATTGATAAACCAGACCACACCGCGCTCAAGCACATCACGTAAACGTAGCTCAAGATTCAGCAGTAGTGTTGCTTCAACCTGATTATCTAGTGCTTCTAATGCTTGCCAAGCGCGCGATACGTTGAATACATCACGGCTAATCGCATAACCACGTACGATAGTCGCTAGTGATTGATCAGTTTCCTCAAAGAGACGGAATAGCGCTTCAATACCTAAGCGGTTGACCACACTGTTGGTCAAGTAAGTACTGATAATTTCACGATGCAAGCGGTGCTCAGTCATCTCGTCAAAGAAGCGTGACGCAAGCTCATCTGGGAAGTATTTACGTAGCTCGTTAATGAAGTACGGATCATCTGGTAAATCAGATGATAACAGATTGTCATAGACCCACATTTTGCCATAAGCCAAGACGACTGCGAGCTCAGGATTGGTCAGACCAGTATCTGCTTTTTGACGCTTCGTAATCTCTTCATCTGATGGCAGATACTCAATCGCACGATCCAGACGCCCTTCACTCTCTAACATTTGGATGAAGCGCTGGTGATCACTTAGATTGGCTGCGGCGCGAATATGGCTCAGCTCAATGGCTTGTGGTTGTAAGTAGTTCTGACGTAGTACCAATTCTGCTACGGTATCAGTCATACTCTCAAGCAATTCATTACGCTGCTTCAGCGTCATATCGCCTTGCTCGACCACTTTGCCAAGTAAGATTTTGATATTGACTTCATGATCCGAGCAGTTTACACCGCCTGAGTTATCGATGGCATCTGTGTAGATACGTCCGCCTGTTTGAGCGTACTCGATACGACCTTGCTGGGTCAGACCTAAGTTACCACCTTCACCAACGACGGCTGCACGTAGCTCATTACCATCGATACGTAGCGAATCATTTGCACGATCGCCAACATCGGCATGCGTCTCATTTGCACTTTTGACATAAGTACCGATACCACCATTCCAGATGAGATCGACAGGCGCACGTAATAACGCACTGATCAAATCATTCGGTGCAAGGCTGTCTGCACTGATATCAAAGAGCGATTTCATCTCAGGACTGATAGCGATGGTTTTGTCTTGGCGTGAGAATATACCACCACCTTGACTGATCAATGACGCTTCATAATCTGCCCATGAGGAGCGTGGCAGCTCAAACAAGCGTGCGCGCTCAGCGTACGAGGCCGCCGTATCTGGATTAGGATCAATAAAGATATGCAAATGGTTAAAGGCAGCAACGAGCTTAGTATGCGTTGAGAGCAGCATACCATTACCAAATACATCACCACTCATATCACCAATACCGACCACAGTAAAGTCGTCACGGTTTTGGATATCCATACCACGCATACGGAAGTGACGTTTGACCGACTCCCAGCCACCGCGTGCTGTGATACCCATTGCTTTATGGTCATACCCTACTGAACCACCTGAAGCAAAGGCATCATCCAGCCAGAAGTTGTACTCTGCTGCTAGCGCGTTAGCGATATCAGAGAAAGTCGCTGTGCCTTTGTCCGCTGCGACAACCAAGTACGGATCATCTTCATCATGACGTACTGTGTTGGCTGGCGGGACAATAGTACCATCGACAATGTTGTCTGTGACATCAAGCATACCGCGTAAGAACGTTTGATAGCAGGCAATGCCTTCTGCTTGGAATGCTTCACGACCATCAGCCATGCTTTTGGTTTTGACAATAAAGCCACCTTTAGAGCCAACAGGAACGATTACTGCGTTTTTGACCATCTGTGCTTTGACAAGGCCGAGTACTTCGGTACGGAAATCTTCCATACGGTCTGACCAGCGAAGACCACCACGAGCGACTTTGCCACCACGTAAATGTACGGCTTCGACGCGCGGTGAATACACAAATATCTCAAACATTGGCTTTGGTTTAGGCAAGTTTGGAATGTCTGCTGCCAAGAACTTAAACGACAAACGATCTTTGCGCTGACCATCGCTATCCACTTGATAGAAGTTAGTACGTACCATCGCATTGATCAAATCCAAGTACCAGCGCAAGATACGATCTTCGTCTAGGCTATCGACATCTGCTAAAGCAGCAGTAATTTGCTCTTGAATTTTCGTTGTTTTTTCTTGGCGCGTCTCATCACTATATTCAGGGTTCATGCGCGCATCAAACAAGCTGCCCAATGCCACACTGATATCACTGTTTTTAACGACAGTTTGTTGAATATAAGCACTAGAGAATGGTGCACGTGCTTGCAGCATATAGCGAGACAATGCACGCAATACGACGACATCGTAAGTGTCGAGCTTGGTCGTTAGTACCAATTCATTGAACGAATCGCTCTCAACACGGCCCGCCCAGATTTGCTTGAGGCTATCTTCGAACTGACCACGCACGACTTGCATATTGACCGTATCGACATGCTCTAGCGTCAATTCGTACTCTTGCATCCAGATAGGCTGCTCTGGCAAATCAAACTCATAAGTTTGTGCTGAGATAACTGACACACCAAAGTTTTCAAGTATTGGTAACACTTTTGATAGGATAACAGGCTGCTCACGACCGTATAGCTTTAGGTGAAGTTGGTTACGTGCATCGCCTGTCGACTGGTATAAATGCCAAAGCATTGGGTTTTCTGCGGTCAGTCCCGCCAGACGCTTAGTATCCTCAACTGCGGTACGAGCATCAAAACGCTCTTGGTACGCAGCAGGAATATAGTCTAAAAAGCGACGGTTTAAGGCGTTGGCTTGTTGCTCACCCACATTATCAAGCAGCACCTTTTGATAATTGTCATCCCATGACTGCATAAGTGCTGACAGTTTGGCTTCAAGTGTCGCGATATTAACATCATTCACCTGACCTGGCACTGTGCGCACATGGACATGAACGCGGGCGTGAGCAGATTCATTGAACTCAGTGGTAAAGCCTGAAGACATACCGTTGTAAGCATCTTTTAGAACGTTTTGTACTTTGATGCGTAGCTCAGTGTTGAACTTATCACGTGGGATATAAACTAAGCACGACACAAAATGTTGGTAATGGTCGATACGGCTAAATAAGCGTAAGCTCTTTTTGTCTTGTAATTGGCTAATACCTGAGACAATTGGGTATAGCTCTTCGACGCTGGCTTGGAACAGATCGTCACGTGGCAATGTATTAATCACATGCATCAATTTATGATGAGCATGACCATCACGTGGCAATTCTGCCATGGCCATAATCTTGTTGGCCTTTTCGCGTAATAGCGGTATTTGCTGTACGGTAAGCTGATACGCTTGTGATGTCAGCAAGCCGATAAAACGATATTCACCAATCAATTTACCATTATCATCGAACTTATGGATGCCCAAAAAGTCCATATATACCGAGCGATGTATCGGAGAGACGCGGCTTGATTTAGACAGCATCAACACGCGTGGCTCAGTCAATAATTGTTTTAGCCCTTTAGGCAGTTGATTGAAGCTTTCTGACAGCTTGTCTTCTTCTGAACCGCGCAATAGCCCAAGACCGCTATTGCCAATAGCAAATAAATCTAAATTAGTAGGTTCGGTGACTTCGATTTCGTGACCACCTTCTAAGCGGTACTCGCGATAACCTAAGAAGATAAAGTGATCGTCTAATATCCAATCTAAAAATGCTTGGATTTCTTGTTGTGAGTAGAACACTTCTGGCAGTGGTTTGTTAGACAGCTCAGCCTTAATGTCATTTAACTGCGCACGCATTTGTTTCCAGTCACCAACGACGGTATCAAGCGTGTCAATTTTAGACATGAGCATTTGTTGTAATGCTTCCAAGTTTTCATTATCTTGATAAGCAATTTCACAATGAATCAACGACATATGAGAAGTGGCACTTTCATGTGCGCCTTCAACATAAGTAATCTGGCCATCTTCATCGCGTTTAACACTTACGATGATATTGTAAGTACGATGCACATCAATACCTTCAGCTTCAAGGCTCATCAAGATCGTATCGACTAAAAATGGTCTATCATATGCCACGATCTGAATGACCGTGTGTGAGCTATGAAAGTGCTGCTCTTCTGCTAAGGGATTCAATACTGCCAGTTGTGGTTTGCTGCAATCGTAGGCTTTGAGCAATGTAAAGTGATGTAGCGCCATGCCCGCCAAGTCAACATTACTAATCGCCTCTGCAGTTTCTTGATGCAGCGGCTCATAGTAGCTATGGATAAAATGATCAAATAGCGATTTGTCTTTTTGTACATAACTGGTAGCAATATCGCTTATCTGGCTAATGCGCTCTTTTGCGATACTGAGGGAGTTTGGCATTGTCCTTCGTCCTTTTTATAGGTTTGGTTTATCTATTTATGTTTATCAATCTGTATTAATTACCGTCATTGCATATGGGGCTTATAACTTGTGATGCAATAGCAATATATTCAGTCACGCGACTTATTCTTTTATTATGACGTCTAAAGATTTTCTCCTTTTCTTACTCTTATTTTTATGAATATGTAGCCATCAGGATTTAATACCATCAATATAGTGAAGTTTAACGCACCTGCGACGCGAGCTAAAGCGTACAACATCATTTCATGAATCAGCGACATGTCGATAACCTTTGCTAATGAGACAATGATGTTTAATGCCATAATATTCAAGATTAAGTGCTGGCAAGTGGATACTCATAGTAATTAATACTGTTTTTTTGTTAGAATATGTCGATATATCTACGAGCGTACGAATAGCTCATTATTAACTTTAATGCTAAGGGCAAGAGGTATGATGAATATTTTGGTGATTGGTTCAGGTGGTCGTGAACACGCGCTGGCATGGCAGTGTGCAAAAGATGACAATGTCGAAAATGTCTATATCGCTCCTGGTAATGCTGGCACGGCCCTTGAACCTAAATGCCAAAACGTTGTCTTAACGTCTACTGATGCCAGCAAGCACAGCGCTGTTATCGAATTTTGCCAAAACAATGACATTGACATGGTCATCGTTGGACCAGAAGCACCTTTGGTCACTGGTATCGTTGATGCGTGCCGTGATGCTGGTATCAAAGCATGGGGGCCAACAGCATACTGCGCTCAATTAGAAGGTTCGAAAACCTTTGCCAAAGAGTTCATGGAACAGAACAATATTCCAACGGCGGCTTATCAAGGATTTACAGACGCTACTGCTGCCAAAGCTTATGTTGATGAGCAAGGCGCGCCTATTGTTATCAAAGCTGACGGGCTTGCTGCTGGTAAAGGCGTCATCGTTGCTGAGACTATCTCGCAAGCGCATGAAGCGATTGATGATATGCTAGCGGACAACAAATTCGGTGATGCTGGTAGTCGTGTGGTTATTGAGCAGTTCTTGCAAGGTGAAGAAGCCAGCTTCATTTGCATGATTGATGGTGACAATATCTTGCCAATGGCGACCAGCCAAGATCACAAACGTGCTTTTGAAGGGGATACGGGTCCCAACACTGGCGGTATGGGTGCTTATTCACCTGCGCCAGTCGTAACCAAAGACGTTCATGACAAAGTCATAGAGCAAGTCATTCAGCCAGTGGTTAATGCGATGAAAGAGGCAGGTCATCCTTATACTGGATTTTTATATGCTGGTCTTATGATTGATAAAGCAGGCGACCCTTATGTTATCGAATTCAACTGCCGCTTTGGTGATCCAGAGACGCAACCTATCTTAATGCGCCTGCAGTCATCAATGGTAGACTTGGTCGCACAAGGACTAGACGGTCAATTGCCTAGCGAAGCCAAATGGGACAACCGCCCTGCCCTAGGTATCGTAGTTGCATCGAAAGGCTATCCTGAAACATCATCGAAAGGCGATGTGATTGCTGGCTTGCCAGAGATGGACACTACGAACGATAATGCGGTTAAAGTATTTCATGCTGGTACGGCATTCTCGAATGACAATGAGAACGAAGTTGTGACTAACGGTGGTCGTGTATTGTGCGTGACTGCTTTAGCAAATAATATTTCTGAAGCTCAGCAAGCAGCACTAGCAGTTACTGCTGCGATTAGCTTTGATGGTGCGCAGTATCGTCGTGATATCGGACATCATGCCATTGCTCGTGAAAATGCTTAATGAATTAACGCTTGTCAGATAATGTGAATGTTTCACTCCATATGTCTGATTAAGCAAATATGACTGATACGCTATACATTATTTGACCTAGCATCATGCATGCCAGGTCTTATTTTTTGATATTCATTTTTGTGCCTATTTTTGATGAAATGCTCATGAAACATGAGATGGCGGCTTAACGACAGACCAGACATGAGCACAATTCTCAACATTAAATCGGCAAAATATCACGCAATTATTTTGACTTACAAAGTAACTATCAACAGCCTGTGTGCGCTCATAAAACCCATGCACTTTATATGATACAATTTTATACCCGTGCATCACATCTCCCTTGTATTGTAGGTCTCGAACCCGCAAATCAATACCAACTGGATGAATGATTATATTTATGGCAAATGATACGTCTAAACCTTCTAACAATAAGCAATCAATTGATAGTCTAAAAACCTCAGGGTTTGATCGCCGCATGTCGATTGCTAAAACCTCCTTAAATATTGGTCGTCGTTGGGCGGGTAATAGTGTGTCTGGCATGTTTTTGAATAAAGAAGCACGGACAGCACGTAATCAAGCATTTATGGAAGCTCAAGCGAGTTATCTGGCATCAGAGCTTGGTAAACTGAAAGGTTCAGTTGTCAAAATTGGTCAAATGCTAGCCATCTATGGTGAACATATATTGCCACCAGAGATTACGCGTGCCTTGCAAACGCTCAATGATGATACGGCGACGTTGACTTGGCCGACAATTGAGCAAACATTGCGCCAGCTATTGGGTGAAAAACTAAATGAGCTTGATATTGACCCTGTTCCTATTGGAACGGCTTCTCTTGCCCAAGTCCATCGGGCGACAGTATTAGCAACTGGTGAACAAGTCGTATTGAAGATTCAATATCCGGGTGTGGCAGATGCCATCAATTCTGATCTCGCCCTATTTAAGCGACTACTAAAGATAAGTAACATCGTCCCCCAAACGCGCGCTCTCGATGCTTGGTTTGAGGAAATACGTGACCTACTCCACCATGAAGTCGATTATGAAGCGGAAGCAGCAACAACAGAGCGCTTCTACGATCGTTTAAGCAATGATCCACGTTATATCGTGCCTAGAATTAACCGTAATTATTCAAAAAAACGTCTGCTATGTATGTCATATGAGCCAGGTATCACTGTCGTGTCTGAAGCACTACAGCTGTTGCCTCAGGAGCGCCGCAGTGCGATTGGTCAAGCTGCCATCGAAATTATGATACAAGAGATTTTTATCTGGGGTGAAATGCAGACAGACCCTAATTTTGGTAACTATTTAGTTCGAGTTAGTGAAAGCACAGACGATATTGATAAACTTGTTTTGCTAGATTTTGGTGCTATTCGCCAATTTGACAGTAATTTGCTTACGATTGCCCGTGGACTATTGAGGGCAGGATATCACCACAACCATCAGGCGATGACTCTAGCCATGACGGGTTATGATTTCTTCGATAGTATGAGTGATAAAGTACGCTCTGATATTGCCTCATTGTTCCTATTGGCTACCGAGCCGTTCAGTGATCCTGAAAAAAACGATGACATCCCTACAGATTGTTTGGATGAGCAAAATCGCTATATTTGGGCCAATAGTAAACTGCATTCACGCTTATCTACTAAAGCTACTCGTGCGATGCAATCTTTTGAATTTAACCTTCCTCCAAAAGAGTTTATGTTTATTAGCCGTAAATTTATTGGCGCATATACCTTCTTAACAGTACTTGATGCACACACTAACCCTAACACTTTGGTAAAACCTTATTTATAGTTTCTAATAGCGTGAAATTTTGGCCGTCCTTTAGTGACGGCTTTTTTCGATTTAGATCTTTTTGCTTAGGCTATTTTATGTTTAATCTTCACACTATATGGTGACGGTGCACTTCTAGTTATATTTTTGATTGCTTAGGCTATTTTTTTCGCCTATTATTAAGCTTGCCAGTTATCAAACCTTGTTTTATACCATTTCGGCTTACGGATGCTTAGCTCCCAGCATACCTCTTGCCGCGCTAGATACTTCACTTCAAAATGCGTACGCTGGCTGTCGACAGGCACTCGGTAACGAGTATTTGGCAGGCACCAAAGCTTAGCTGCTTGATGCTCTGCATTGTCCATATAGGATTCAATATTGGTGACCAGTATTATCTCTCCCCCTACTTGCAAGCGAGATAACAGAAACTCAAAAAAGGGCATATTTAGCCATTGCTGATTGGGATTATGCTGTTCAGGGTTGGGATAAAGAATAAATATTTTAGCCACACTATTGGGTTTTAGCGCATGCACCGTCCAAGCAATCGCATCTGCATGGATCGCATCTAGGTTCGGTAGGTCTTGTAGTGTAGCCAGCTTTGAGAAAGCATCAAATTTATTGCGTGTGCGCTCAATGGCGATCAAATGCTTATCAGGATTTTGCACGGCAAAGCTAAGTGCGTGCTTGCCCTTCCCTGCTCCAATCTCCAAGATTAACGGCTTTTCGTCTTTATTATCACTGATGATTTTTGGAATAATAAAGTCGCGCGGTGCGGAGAGTCTTTGTGGTTGAAAGGCACGCGCTTGCTGATGCGTGAACTCGATATTGTCTGTCATCTACTATCCTTAAAGCATTTGTCTTTTGTCATTATTCTGCCCCATGCTATTATATAGCCAATCTAATTGAATAGTAATATAACGATAACTAGTACCCTCAATTCATCACAATTTATATGATAATAAATAACTATCGTGCGCAAATGATACTAATAACATTAAGGATACATCCACCTTTATTATGACTGACTCTAATACCAACACTGCACCCAAAACCTACCCTTGCCCACGTTGTGGCACTCAAACTGCTTGGCAAGACAACAAATATAAGCCGTTTTGTAGTAGTCGCTGTAAGCTGATCGACTTAGGTGCTTGGGCAAATGAAGACTACACGTTACCTGCAGAAACCACACCTTTCTCTGACGAGCTATAACCTCCCCCTTTACTCAATTTATTATACCAAGGATGTTTTACATGTCTGCTACTTACCTAATGCCCACTTATAATCGTCAACCTATCAGCTTTACCCGCGGTGCAGGCAGTTGGCTCTACACAAAAGACGATACGCCATACTTAGATGCCTTAACTGGTATCGCGGTATGTGGACTAGGACATTGCCATCCACAAGTGACCGACGCTATTCAACAGCAGGCAGCGACCTTGGTTCATACCAGCAATCTATTCGGTATTGACTGGCAAGAGCGTGCAGGAGAGATACTATGTACGTCAGCTCAAATGGATAGCGTGTTTTTTGCCAATAGTGGCGCTGAAGCAAATGAAGCCGCATTAAAACTTGCACGCCTGTATGCGTCGCAACAAGGCTTTGCACGTCCAAAAGTCATCGTGATGGAACAGTCATTTCACGGCCGTACATTGCTATCACTATCGGCCACTGCTAACCCAAAAGCCCGCGAAGGGTTTTATACGCTAGATGACGACTTTATCCGTGTGCCGTTTGGTGACATTGCGGCGGTAAAGCAAGCGGCTTTAGATCATGAGGACATCTGCGCCATTTTTGTAGAGCCGATCCAAGGTGAAGGAGGTCTTAATACTGCGGCCAATGGCTTTACTTACTTAGAGGAGCTACAAGCAGAGTGCGACGCACATAACTGGCTATTTATGCTTGATGAGGTGCAAACAGGTAATGGTCGTACTGGTAAATATTTTGCTTATCAGCATAGCAATGCGCGCCCTGATGTATTGACGACCGCAAAAGGCTTAGGTAACGGGTTCCCAGTCGGTGCTTGTATGGTACGTGGCCGTGCCAATGGTTTGTTTGGTGCAGGGAGCCATGGCTCTACTTACGGTGGTACGCCATTAGCCAGTCGCGTGGTACATAGCGTGTACGATGTACTTGCAAATAGCGACATCATGGAGAATGCGGTGACGGAAGGATTATTTATCCGAGAAAGCCTAGTCAATGCACTAGGACAACATGGTGTAAGTAGCCGCGGTGCTGGAATGATGATTGGTATTGCACTGCCAGAAGACATGGATTGTAGCCAATTGGTAAATCGTGCCCGTGATGAGCAAAAACTCATCATCAATGTGACAGGTGGCCATGTGGTGCGTTTGCTACCACCGCTCAATATGAGCCGTGATGAAAGCACACAAGTCGCTGAACGCTTGATCAACTTATTAAAGCCAACATTCTAAAGCTTGCTTGAATATATAGCATGTAATAAAAAAGCCTATAGATAACGATATCCATAGGCTTTTTGCTGACCGATTATTGAAACAACCAATATTTAGTCTAAATAATACTTAGTTGGCATGAAAATATTTCTTCAGTACTTCTAGGCAACGAGTGATTTTAGCTGGTTGTTGATCGCGGTTTAAAGTAACGGCATATAGTACAAAGCTCGGCAACTGATAACCAGTCAATACCTCTACCAACTCTCCGCTCTCAAGCTCTTTTTTGATGTCCATTTCCATCATTCTAACCAGACCATGACCTTCTTTAGCTAAGGTTGTCGCCATAAAGACATTGTTGGTATAGATACGTGAGTTCATTTTTACACGCGTTTTTTTGTTGGTCTCTGTCTGAATCATGTCAATCTGATTGGCATCTTTCATGATTTCAATACAGATTAACTGATGGTCAGCCAATTCTTTAGGCGTTTTCAGCTTAGGATGCTGACGCAAGTACTGAGGTGAGGCAACAAGTAACTGGCGCACATCTGTGAGCGGATGGCTGCTCAAGCTTGCGTCATTAATCGATGGACTCATGCGAATCGCGATGTCGATACGCTCGTCAATCATATCGATATAATGATTGTCAGCGAGATAAGTGACACTCAGATCATCATGTGCAGCCATCCACGTAGAGAGCGCTGGCAATATATGATTTACGCCAAGCTCAGGCGTCGTCGACACCCGTAGACTACCTGCTAGCTCATCACGCAATTGATTAACTTTGATTCGACCTTGCTCAGCCGCGCTGACCACATCTTTTGCAGACTCATAAAAGCTCTCACCAGCTTCTGTCAAGCTTAGCTTACGAGTTGAACGATGCAATAGCACAACGCCAAGCTCATTCTCTAGTGAACGAATTTGCTGACTGACTGCACTCGTTGTAATACCAAGCTCACGAGCTGAGCCACTAAAAGAACCATGTCCGACCACACTGGCGAACACAGCCATACCGCGTAAATTATCCAACATATTCTCACCTAAACTTCATTTCAGTTTTTAATATAACTTAACCCATTATAACGAATTTTAATTTATATTATCGTTACTTAATATTTTTCTCTTACTTGAGAAAGCCCATTTGACCCGCAATAAAAACAAAAATATCAAGGCGATAGTGTGATATCGCCTTGATATTTTATATAAAACTACGTTTAAAACCTATCTATATTTTTAAATAATTTTAACAACAGCTTTTTTTAAAACTTAATATAATTGTACTTTACCCATTTTTCCTTCACCACGTTCAGTCAAGTATTGCATTACTGGGGTGTGTAGCAACTTCGTCTCAGCAACCGTTTTTGCTTGCTCCAAACGTTTTTGCTGGCGACGCTCCGGTGTTTTATCATCACTTTGCATAATACTGTTGTCAATTTTCAAATCAATTTCTGCACTTGTGAACTGTTGCTGTAGCTTAGCAGCTAACTGCTGAAAAGTGACTTGCAAATGCTTACTATCAACACTGGTCAAAAACGTAGCTTTGCCATTGCATTGACCTATCATTGTACCTTGCCGTGCTAAAGCCAGCTCGTCCTGTGCCAGTACGTTGTCTTCACGAGCAGTTTGTAACCAGTAATCCCATTTTTCTGAATTCCACTCACCCGTCAGCTCTTGAGGCATACAACGCAGTAAGGTGCGTGGGTCTTCATCAAATGATGATATTGATTGAGAATCATTTTCACCAGGCTCAGCAATTGGCTCAGGCTCAGCAATTGGCTCAGGCTCAGCAATTGGCTCAGGCTCAGCAATTGGCTCAGGCTCAGCAATTGGCTCAGGC
>NZ_JBHZRK010000004.1:172106-284868 GCF_043641605.1 Psychrobacter piscatorii
TCAGGACTAGTAGCTGAGTGTACTACGCTATCATTTTGTCCGATAGAGTCATCTATGCTGAAACTATCATCATTATAAATAGGGCTTTGTAATTCATCATGACTTTGCGCTTGATAGTCAATATCATAAGGCTGTAATGGCGCTGACGCTTCATGCGTAATAGCGTTTGAAGATGGCATTGAAGAAGTTGGCTCTATGACTGGCACTTCTATAGAAGAAAAATTAGTGTTATTAGTAACGCTCAATACTTCATCGACTGGCAATGGACGAAATGCCAATAGTCGCAAAATACACATCTCAAGCGCTTGCATAGGGGTACTGGCAAGCTTGACGCCTTCACGCGCTTGTACAACGATTTCATAGTACAGCTGCAATACATCAGGACTGATATGCTGGGCGAGTATATGAATGTCTTTTGCTTGTGCCTCATTGACGTTGAGGGCAACTTCGGGCAATAGCTGGGTCAATGCCAATTGATGTAATAGCTCAGCCAGTCCATCAAACATACTGGTTGCATCGACCATTTGCGCACGCATCTGCTCAATATGTACCGCAACAGCGGACTTATCATGGTTATAAATATCTGTAATTAGACGTACCAAGTCAGCAGCATCGATCAGGCCAAGCATTGCATTGACAGTCGCATCATCAAGCGCCCCCTGTCCAAAAGCAATCGCCTGATCTGTCAATGATAAGGCATCACGTACCGAACCTTTGGCGGCACTTGCCAATTGCCAAATAGCAGGCTGAGTATATCCAACCTGCTCTTTGGTTAAAATATTTGCTAGATGCTCACTAAGTAATGTTTGTGGTAGCGGACGCAGCACGAATTGCAAGCAGCGCGAAATAATCGTGATCGGTAGTTTTTGTGGATCAGTGGTCGCTAGTAAAAACTTTACATGCTCAGGTGGCTCTTCTAACGTTTTGAGAAGCGCATTAAAGCTGTGGGTCGACAGCATATGCACTTCATCAATCAAATAAACTTTATAGCGCCCTTGGCTTGGCGCATAAGGAACGTTGTCTAACAACTCGCGCGTGTCTTCAACCTTAGTACGAGAGGCAGCATCAATCTCAATAAGATCAATAAAACGCCCTTGATCAATCGCCACACAATTATCACAAATACCGCACGGTGTGCTAGTAATACCGGTATCACAGTTCAAGCATTTAGATAAAATACGCGCAATCGTCGTTTTACCCACACCACGCGTACCAGTAAACAGATACGCATGATGCAGACGATTATAATCAATCGCGTTAATCAGCGCTTGCGAGACATGCGTCTGTCCAATCAACTCATGAAAGTTTTTGGGTCGGTATTTGCGAGCTAAAACTTGATATTGCTGCGACATAGCTATCCATTGTGCCAAGTGGTTAATATTCTTATTCTTAATACGATTTTTCGGTATTCATTATAGCAAAAAGCCAGCGCATTCGTCTGGCTTCTTGCTGATTTGATTATGACTCAGCCGCGCTTAATAAACGACTTTGTTTAACGACTCATTAATCATTTTTGCGGCGCATGTGCGGGAATAAAATCACATCACGGATACTGGCTGAGTCAGTAAATAGCATCACTAGACGATCAATACCAATACCTTCGCCTGCTGTTGGCGGCAGCCCGTAAGACAATGCTTCGATATATTCTTCATCAAAGTGCATCGCTTCATCATCGCCCGCGTCTTTTTCAGCGACTTGACCACGGAAGCGCTCCGCCTGATCCGCTGGATCATTAAGCTCGCTAAAACCATTCGCCAATTCGCGACCACCAATGAACAATTCAAAACGATCGGTAATTTCAGGATTGTCATCACTACGGCGTGCAAGTGGTGATGTCTCAGCTGGATACTCAGTGATGAACGTTGGTTGGCGCAGTTGATGCTCAGCGGTTTCTTCAAAGATGATGGTTTTGAGCTTACCCACACCAAACACATCTTTCACTTGCTGTTTGAGAGTGTTAGCGACATAATCAGCCAAATACTCTCGATCATCAATGCGGCTCATATCAAAGCCTTCAGCATATTGGGCAATCGCATCAGACATAGATAGACGAGCAAACGGTGCTTTTAGGCTAATGGCTTCTTCTTGATAGGTCAGCTCTGTCGTGCCCAATACATCGGTTGCCAGCTGGTTAAACATACGCTCAGTCAAATCCATCAAATCATGATAATCAGCATAGGCTTGGTAAAACTCAATCATCGTAAATTCAGGGTTGTGGCGGGTTGAGACCCCTTCATTACGGAAACTACGGTTGATCTCAAATACGCGCTCAAACCCACCAACGACCAAGCGCTTGAGATAAAGTTCAGGTGCAATACGTAGGTATAGTGGCATATCTAAAGCATTATGATGCGTCTCAAATGGACGTGCTACCGCGCCACCTGGAATTGGATGCATCATTGGCGTTTCAACTTCCATAAAACGCTCATTAAGCATAAACTGACGAATGCCGCTGATAATCTGACTGCGAACCATAAAGGCATCGCGAGTCGTCTCATTGGTCATCAAATCAAGGTGACGATTGCGATAGCGCGCTTCTACATCCGCCAAACCATGGAATTTATTTGGCATTGGACGTAGTGTTTTGGTCAGCAGGGTAATCTCTTCGATATGCACGTACAAGTCGCCTTTTCCTGAGCGTCCAATATATCCTGAAACACCGACAATGTCTCCCAGATCTAGTGACTTAATACTTGCACGCGTCTCGTCATCAAGCTCTTTACGGGCCACATAGAGTTGAATACGGCCTGTCATATCCTGAATTACGATAAATGAGCCACGGTTGAGCATGACACGACCTGCTACATTTACCTGTGTTTTTTCGCCATTCGCGGCTTTTTCTTCAATTTCTTGTTTTGACACACCATCAAAAGCCGTTTGCAAATCTTGCGCATAATCCGTACGTTTAAAGGTATTCGGATACGGCTGTTTGCCTGATGCGCTGATATCGTCTAGCTTGGCTTGCAGCTGTGCAATCAGCTCATTGGTATCTTGTACTGGAGTTTGGTCTTGATTTTGATTATTGGCTTTTGACATAACACTCTCAAATGTTGATAAGTTAGTTTTTATATTTAAAAATTTATAAGATTAATCTACGCACAAAAATCCTTTAGCGACGCCGCCCTCAATAGTTTGACGGCAACCAAAAGGAGTATCAGTGGCGGCACAGGCTCCTGTTACGTTTGCCGTACCAGCTTCAATAGCAGTATCCGAATTGGTACATTTGCCTTGGCACTC
This sequence comes from Psychrobacter piscatorii, assembly GCF_043641605.1. GTDB lineage: Bacteria > Pseudomonadota > Gammaproteobacteria > Pseudomonadales > Moraxellaceae > Psychrobacter > Psychrobacter piscatorii_C. Next base: position 175,344 of record NZ_JBHZRK010000004.1, read on the forward strand.
AGAACTATCGCTACAGGATTTTCCTGCATCTGAAAACTGCTGTACACAGCGATATGCTTGTAGTCGACCTTCTTTGGTGTACTTACCGCCTTTTGCAAGGCATTCTTTTGCCAGCATCTCTACGCTTTTGGATGCAGAATTGGCATTATTTTGTTCTTCTGTCATTGCTAGTGTCTGACAGGCAGATATAAATAATAAGGAAAACAAACCCATAAAAAATAAAGCTAAGCGATTATTCATAATTTTTCTCACCTTTAAAATATGGATTTACTGACCATTGAAAAGCGATTAGTCACCGCCGATGCTGGCCATCAAGTCAGCCTGATGCTCACGTAACAGTGCATCAAGAATCTCATCTAAGTCACCTTCCATAATGGAATCAAGCTTATATAACGTTAGGTTGATACGGTGATCAGTCATACGGCCTTGTGGAAAATTATAAGTACGGATACGCTCTGAGCGGTCACCACTACCGACCAAGTCACGACGTATAGAGTCCGCTACATCGACCTGCGCTTGCACTTTGGCTTGCTGGATTTTAGAGACCAGCATCTTCATCGCATGCGCACGGTTTTTGTGCTGACTACGCTCTTGCTGACACTCTACCACAGTACCCGTCGGAATATGCGTCAAACGTACGGCAGAATCGGTGGTGTTAACGTGCTGACCACCCGCGCCGCTTGAGCGAAAAGTATCCATTTTAATATCGGCAGGATTGATATCAACGGTATCATCGATTTCAACTTCTGGCATGACCGCAACCGTGCAAGCTGATGTATGCACGCGACCTTGGCTTTCGGTTTCAGGTACACGCTGTACGCGGTGAGCACCCGACTCAAACTTTAAACGTCCATATACGCTATTACCCGATACGCGAGTGATGATTTCTTTATAACCGCCATGTTCCCCTTCATTTGCAGAAAGCACTTCTAGTGTCCAACCTTGGCTCTGTGCGTATTTTTGATACATACGGAACAAGTCACCAGAGAAAATCGCTGCTTCATCACCGCCCGTACCTGCGCGAATCTCCAAGAATGCTGGCACCTTATCGTTAGGATCTTTTGGTAGCATCATGACATTAAGCGCTTCTTCCATCTCTACGATAGTATCACGCGCCGTCTCAATCTCATCGAGCATCATCTCTTTCATGTCAGGATCTGTCGCGTCAGCTAGCATCGCCTCAGCGTCGGCTTGATCCGTTTCTGCGCCCAAATAGTTCTGCCATAAGGTCGTGATGTCCATCAAGTCGCTGTGCTCGACAGACAATTCGCGAAATTTATTATTATCACTGATGACACTAGGATCGGATAGCAAAGCGGTGACCTCTTCATAACGGTCTACCATCTGGTCTAAACGCAGGCGTAAGGATTCTTTCATAAAGGGACTTTTAATTGGATAATAGGAATAAGCCCGTGATTATAGCAAATTTTTTGGGGTAAATTAAAACCTCTAAGCATTCTTCTCGATATTCTGAGTAATCTTGTCACTATATTCTCAAATATCTCTACTTATTCTTAAATAAAGATACTTGGTTCTGATATCAAGATTAGTAGACAAAAAAAATAGCTAAGAAGACTCTTAGCTATTTTTATCTATATAAAGGTGTTGTATTGAGACGTTAGACTTTACGAACCAATACTGAGCCAATAGAGTAACCCGCACCAAATGAGCAAATAACACCCAAATCACCTGATGCTAGCTCATCTTTATAGCGATGGAATACAATCATAGGGCTTGCTGAGCTAGTATTAGCAAATTCAGCAATGACGCTTGGGACAATCGCTTTATCTGCTTCTTTACCGATGACAGTGCGTAAAATCAAATCTAGCATATTGGCATTGGCTTGGTGTAGCCACATCATCTTAACATCAGAGGTCGGTATATCATTTTCTTGTAGATGTTCAGTGATAACCTCAGACACCTTTGGACAAACTTCGCGGAACACTTTGCGACCATTTTGCAAAAACAGTTTATCAGTGACCGGCGCTTTGATGTCTGGATACATCTCCGTTTGCGCGGCTAGATACTCTGAGCGATCCATAAAGCCATATTCGTTTTTTATATTGGTCGAAAACTGAGTAAACAGTTTAGCATTTAGAATCTCATAACCCTTCGGTGTGTCTAATTCTTCAACAATAGAAGCTGTCGCCACATCACCAAAGATAAAATGGCTGTCACGGTTGCGCCAGTTTAGATGCGCTGAAGTGATTTCAACATTAACCACAGCGATACGCTTAGCCAGACCAGAAACGATAGAGCCATGCGCTTGCGATAAACCAAACGTTGCGGCACTACAAGCAACATTCATATCATAAGCAAAGCCGCCAACCATTCCAATCTCGTTCTGAATTTCGATGGCAACCGCAGGATACGTACGCTGAAAGTTTGAGCAAGCAAGGATGATACCATCTAGATCGTTGGCTTCAAGTCCAGCATCAGCCAATGCGTCTTTTAACGCAGCCGCGCCCATTTCTGCCATCACAGACAACTCTTCGCCTAAGTTACGATAGGCAATGACTGGTGCCATGATTTCAGGGTCTAAAATACCGTCTTTTTCCATCACATAACGTGATTTGATACCAGATACTTTTTCGATAAAAGCGGCCGAAGAAGGCTGAAGTGCTGTAACAGTCTCTGCTGCTATCTCATCAGCATGCTTTGCATTATAATTTTCAACATACTGGTTAAATGACTCAACTAGCTCTTCGTTACTGATGCTGTAAGGTGGGATATACAGGCCTGTGCCCGTGATACAAGTCGTCATGATACGCTTCCTTGTCTACTACTGTGGTGCTTGGAATAAGCATAAAAGTGGAAAATAATAGCCATTCAGTTTCAGTGAATAACTGTAAACTTAAAATCAGTGCCTTTATTATGCCTGAATATTAAATTTTTTCTAATGCTTTGTTACAAATAATCTGTTTCTGGCGATAAATAAGCAAAGACTCACGTCATTCTTTGATAGCTACGTTATAATTAGCGCCATTTTTCTCTGTGTAACCAACCAAGCACTCCATACACGCTCATCTTTAGGAATACTAATGGTAGAACTTCTTAACTGGTTATTTGGTCAATATGCGGACTACTCCACGACATTTATCGTCCTAGAGTTGATTGCCGTGGTCTTTGGAGTGGCAAGTGTCTTGCTTGCCAGCAAAACCAACATCTTAGTCTTTCCAATTGGCTTAGTTAGCACGGCGATATTTGTGTATTTACTATGGAAGTGGCAGCTGTTTGGCGATATGTTCATCAATGCTTACTATACGGTGATGAGTTTATATGGTTGGATTAACTGGTCAAAAAACAAAAAGAATCAGTCTATAGAGCCTCATGAGTCAAACAACGTCCGTATTGAGCACTTACATGCAGGCGATGTACCTATCTTGTCTGCTTTGGCAGTAGGAACCATGTCGTTTGTGGCGCTGATATATTATTTCCGTCCAGTGATTAACAACGGCTTTAGCTTTGATGGTGCCGTCCTTGGTTTGCACTTATTCACTTGGGTGGACTATACCGACATGCTTACCACTGCTTTGTTCCTAATGGCAATGTGGCTTATGGCAAGGCGCAAAATTGAGCATTGGATACTATGGATCATTGCTGATGCGATATCGGTACCACTGTACTTTTATAAAGGCTTTACTTTTACCGCGCTACAATATGTAGTCTTCACTCTCATTGCAATCTGGGCATATTATGAATGGCAACGACGCTACCGTATACAACCTCGAGCAGCATACGCCTGAATCTGTCATTACTGTCGCAGTTTTGGGCGCAGAAAGTACGGGAAAAACAACCCTATGCCGTGATTTGGCAGCGCATTTCGATAGTCTGTGGGTGTCAGAATATATGCGCACTTACTTGCAAGCCAAGTGGGATGATGAGCAGCTGACTTGTACATGGGATGACCTGCTACCTATCGCACAAGGTCAGATAGCGTTAGAGAACAAACTGGCTAACCAGCTCGCCCAAACGTCTGATAAAAACCGCTATTTGTTTTGTGACACCAGTCTATTTGAGCTGATGGTCTACTCTCGTTGGTATTATGGCGACTGCCCTGCCGCTCTTGAGCAAGCAGCGTTGGCGCATCACTATGATTTGATCTTATTGACTGAGGTTGATATCCCTTGGGTCGCCGATGACCTGCGAGACAGTCCACACCAACGCGATGAGATAAGTGCTTATTTCGCCAATCAATTGAGCAAGCACCAAAAACCTTTTCAACGCATTAGTGGCGATAGAAAAGCGCGCGTGCTGCAAGTAGTAGCGCATCTTGCTGATATAGACAACATATCGAACGAATAAAGTTAAACTTATTAATATTTATATTTTCAAAACTTTTTTGTATTTGAAACTGAAGAGATACCCATGCTAAAGAAGTTTGAGCTTTACTTAGAAAAAACCATATTTAATAGCCGCTGGATACTGGCGCCTTTTTATCTCGGGTTGGTGTTAGGTATTATTTTATTATTTATTAAGTTTGTCCAAAAGCTATGGTATATGTTTGCTGACATTCTGACGGACTCTGAAGCCAGTGTGATTGTAGACATACTGGTATTGGTTGATATCTCGCTGGTTGCCAGCTTATTGCTCATCATTATATTCAGTGGCTATGAGATTTTTGTCTCAAAAATCGACTCTGGCACTCATGATGATCGTCCCAGCTGGATGGGAAAAGTGGATTTCTCAGGCTTAAAATTAAAAGTCATCGGAGCGATCGTTGCTATCTCGGCGATTGATCTTCTGAAATCCTTTATGGATATCTCCAGTGGCATGAGTGAGCTTGATGCTGACAAGCTTATGTGGAAAGTTGTTATTCACATGACCTTTGTATTATCTGGCTTATTATTCGCTATTATGGATAAAGTCGTTGGCGACACTAAAAAGCATTAATACTCAAAAAACGTTGATTAAAAAACATTGACTCAAAAATCCTGATACCTACCCTTTCACACTCTTTTCATAGTTCCTGCACATTTTCTCTTTATGCCCGCCCTATGATGTTCTTTAAAGCCACAGCCTGCTATCTCGGCAGCTGTGAATTAAAGACACGTAGGAGGCGACAACATGCAAAAAACATTATTGACTAAGTTAACCATCATTGTAGGGCTTTGTATTGTTTTTTTGATCGGACTTAGCATGATTAGTAATATCATCTATGAGAGGCAATACTACGCAAAATCAGTAATAAAAGAGATCACCCAGCAGCATGTCAATTCACAAGAAGTCATCACTCCATTTATCGCCGTTCCTACGACAGTCACCCCTGCCTGTCAGTCAGATGCATCAGACACACCAAATATAAAGAGCAAATGCGAGTCACCATACTCGAAAATTGAAACGGTATTTGCCACTCAGACGCAGGCTGCACAAAACCTAAAAGTAAGCACAGACACTTATAAGCGCGGTATCTATAGTGCCGCCAGCTATGATGGTCAGCTGACATTCGATCAAAGTTATACGTTTGTAGACACTTTAAAAAATGTAGACAGTACCGTAACTGCACTGAGTAATACAACATCTCCTAATGCAGACAAAACGCAATTAACCCAAACCATCACTCACTGGAATAAGGCAAAACTGATCATTCCTGTGTCTGATTTACGCGGTGTCGCTACCCTGCCTGCCGTCACAATCAATCAAAAATCGATTGGAGCGAGCTATCCTCAGATACCAATGATAGAGAACCTAAACTATGTTGAAGTCAATATTCCTGAAGACGTATTGGCTCAATTAATGGATCCTACTAGCCAGCAGAATAAAGAGAACCTTGTTACTACAAGCGCAATGGATAAAAATCCAAATAAATCAGACGTAGATCGCCAACCATCTAACCCCAAAGACAATCAAGCGCTCAAGATTACGATCGATTTGCCCTTATCTGGTATTAGTAATTTAACGACGGTGCCTACTGGGCAGAACTTTACGCTGTCTATGCATAGTGATTGGCAAACACCAAACTTCATCGGTAAGGCGCTACCAAACACTAAAAGTATTACCGATGAAGGGTTTGATGCCAGCTGGCAAAATCAGTATCTGACCGTCGCCAACAATCAATCTCTCTCCCAATGTATCAGCACGCCTAACCATCACTGCACCATCATCAATGAACCCACGCTCAATCCCGATAACCAGTCGTACAACCCTGATTCGTTTGACTCATCAAGGGGGCTGACGACAGACAGTGCAGTAGTAGCTGGTAGTAATCAGAGTGTTCTGCTAAACAGCTTTGGGGTTAGTTTTGCGAGTCCTAATGATGTTTACCTACAAACTGAACGAACCATGAAGTATGCTCTGCTATTAATTTTGGTATCGTTTGGCACTTTCTTTTTATTTGAAGTGCTTAAATCCAGTCGCATTCACCCTATTCAGTATCTGCTCGTTGGCTGCGCATTATTTGTTTTTTATGTCCTATTACTACCACTTGCTGAGCAAATCGTCTTTTGGCAAGCATATACTATAGCCGCTAGCGCGTGCGTGGGACTTATTGGTTGGTATAGCTACTATGTATTTGGCGGTTTGAAACGGGCTTTAATTTTTACCACAACACTCGCCGGATTATATACTGCGTTTTTTGGTATTTTAAGTACAGAAGATCTTAATCTATTACTGGGCGCGATATTCTGCTTTATGGTACTTGCCTGTGTCATGGTGATGACTCGCAAACTTGACTGGTACAAGGTCACATAAACCACGCGCTGTATGAAGAAAGTCACATAAACTGATAATAGTTTGAAGTAATGCTGCCTTATCAACTAAGCTAAGGCAGCATTATCGTTATACTAGCCTGGTCGTTACACTACTTGACTATCTTATTGTTTAACGCTTTAGCCCAATTATTGCAATTATCCTCACAGCGCGGGCAGCATTGATTAGGGTCAGAGATTTCATCAACGTAACCGCAATACATACAAGCATAGTAAACCCCTGCTTCTACTTGCTCGACCGGTCGATATTGCTTAGGGAAAAGCGGCATCCCGTAGTCTGTCTTTTCGGAGGTGTGCAATAAAATACTAAAATTGCCATCAGCTTCGAGCAAACCGACACGAACTTGTCCTAAATGCTCAACGCCTTGTTGGCGCATTTCAGCAAAAAACTCATCGTGTGACATTTCTCCCTGTTTAATCTTATCGAGCACCAGCATGCCATTTTCTACAATATACATTGAGCGCCCCTCTAGCAGGTCCTCAAAAGGCTGGAACTTCATCATCGCCCAAGTACACAGCCTATAGAGTGAAATGACCGTACCCATGATGAGTACCGCTTGGATAATGGGCAGGTCTTCGGTGAACATAGGGTCACCTGCAATGGAACCTAGCGACAAAATAATGGTGAGCTCGAAAATAGAGAGCTGACGGACACCTCGCTTACCCGTGAATCGCAAAAATGTGATAATTAATACAAACATTACAGTGACACGTATTAAAATTTCTACGGCAAACAACCAAGTTGTGTCATAAATAAAAATACTTGCCCAATTCATACTATCTTTTCCTATTTATTTATCTGATTTATTGTGTTTAATGAATGTTGTTCTAATAGTTCATTTGATACGACGGACGCACATCATCCCTATTTTTAGACCTTATCGTCAATACAACTATCGTTATTCTGATTTAAAAGAGACTTTTTGCCATAAGTACGACAGAATATCCTGTCCTGTGAGGGTTGCCCTACGAACCATAAATTGAATTAATCAGTTATGAATCTATTATCTTTGCTAAGAAATAAGCGTTCGTTATAACAGCGTATCTCAAGACCTAAAACTAAAATCCTATGTTTGCCTGTTTTGTGCCATTTATTCATTGTAGGAATTACTTTTGAAAGCCACTATTTATACCATTATTGCGTTAATCGCCTTTGCCGCAAACTCTCTGTTTTGCCGAATGGCATTGGCGGAAGGCTATATCGATGCTTGGAGCTTTACCATCATCAGGCTAGTTAGTGCGACAGCTTGTCTAGGCATTATCATGGCTATACATGCCTACAGACTGCGACGCCAAACGTCCAATCATAATAACCCTACTGTTCACGCTATATTAAACGACAAAGGCAGTTGGTTGAGTAGCGGCAGCTTGGTGATTTATGCGCTGTGCTTTTCAATTGCGTATGTAGAGCTTGATACTGGCACTGGGGCATTGATTTTGTTTTCAGCAGTTCAGCTGACGATGATTGGCTGGGGTATTTATAAAAAAGAACAGCTCAGCACATTACAGTGGTTAGCGTTTGTCGTTGCAGTGGCGGGGTTTGTATATCTGATGTTGCCATCAGCTGCCATGCCGTCGACATTGGCGGCAGCGTTAATGGCTATGAGCGGCATAGCTTGGGGAGTATACAGCATACGCGGTAAATCATGCATCTCACCACTACGAGCGACAGGGTTCAACTTTGTGCGTAGTTTAGTCGCTGTGCCTATACTATTACTGGTAGGTATGACATATCTAGATGATTTGGGTTTCAAAAATATCAGTTTGGATGGCCTTACCACTGAAGGTGTGCTACTCGCTTGTGCATCAGGAGCGATCGCCTCAGGTATGGGTTACAGTATCTGGTATACAGCGATGCCACTATTAAAAAACACACAAGCCGCTATTGTTCAGCTATGCGTCCCTGTGATTGCTGCGTTGCTAGGTGCGATATTTTTGTCTGAACAGCTGACTATGCCATTTATAGTTGCAAGCACAGTCATTTTGGGCGCGGTCTTGGTATTTACCTTAAATAAGAAAGTACCGGTATAAAATAAGGCTATTGACAACCTATCATCAGCTAAGTTGCTCAAAAAGGTTCAAGCTAATTACATTACTGAACAATATAAAACGCCCCGACTTTAATCAATCGGGGCGTTTTTGTATTCGAGTTATTGTTTTAATATTGCTATTCTATGGTCAATCGTCGTTGAACAACAGTCTTAAACGACTGTCACTTTTAGACGAGTATCGACATTGCCACGAGTGGCATTAGAATATGGGCACACCTGATGTGTGGCTTCGATCAACTGTTGTGCCTGCGCTTCGTCAACACCCGATACTTCAACGTGCAACTCTATATCCAAGTTGTAGCTACCATCTGCTTTCATACCGATACCGACTTGGGCAGAGGTTTTAGAAGCGGTGACAGGCAGTTTCATTTGCTGCGCAACCATGCTCAAAGCGCTATCAAAACAAGCGGCATAACCCATAGCAAAAAGCTGCTCTGGATTCACACCTTCCTTATCTTGTTCTTGAAAAGACACCAAATCAAATCCTAATGAACCATCATCTAATCCAGTATGACCAGAACGTCCACCAGTGGCTATCGCGCGAGTTTTATAAAATATTTTCATGATTTATAATTCCTTATCTATATTATTAGAGGTCGTACTTACGCTGTTGCGATAAGACTATTATAGAATCGCTGGCAGTTATCCGTTAGAACAGACCTCTATAACTCTTGCCTAATCCTATAGATTTTTATACTATCAGTCATTCTTACAAAACAAGCTATCCTCATGAATCAAGAAACCATTGACCGACTTCTTAATATACTGCCTAGGAATCAAACCCTCGAATCTAATGTCGCAGGGCTATTTTTTTACTGTGCCGATAAACCAAGCAAAGCTGTTAGCTATATCCAAGAGCCAAGCATTTGTATTGTACTGCAAGGTGAGCGTGAGATTTATTTAGGAGCGGACTGCCAAAGATTCAGTAATAGCCACTTGATGTTTTGTCCTGTCAATATTCCGCTGAGCATGCATATAAAACATGCCTCAGTAGAGAGTCCTGTTATCGTCTTATCTATGAAATTAAATCTCGCCATGATTAGGGAGATATTGGCACAAATACCCTCTAAAAAACCCACAGCAAATGGTCATTTAGGCATAAAGTGGCCGTTAGATGATGCAATAATGGCGGCATTTGATCGATTGATACGCTTGCTTGATTATCCAAACGATATTGAATTTTTGGCGTCACTGATTCAACAAGAAATATACTATCGACTACTCTCAGCGGAGCAAGGTAACAAGCTTAGACAGTTGGTCGTTGATGGTAGTCATACACACCGTATTGCCCAAGTCACTGACTGGATCAAGTCGCATTTAAATGAGCCTATTATGGTAGAGAGTCTAGCCAGTAGATGCGGCATGAGTGTCTCAGGGTTTCACCAGCACTTCAAAGAAATCACCCAATTGAGTCCACTACAGTATCAAAAAAGCTTAAGATTGATGGAAGCAAAGCGATTGATTAGGATACACGGACAAGGAGCACAGATATCGCAAATAGCCATGCAAGTTGGCTATGAAAGCCCCAGTCAATTTAGCCGAGAATACAAGCGGCTGTTTGGAGTCAGTCCGAGCAGTGAGCTAATGTGATAACTGTCTCATCATGTATACCTATAGCGGCAATATTTTATTATCGTTGTGATGGTAACTCTGGAACTTATCAACGTGAGGTATGTGACGCCTTTATAGCAAAACCATCTCTACAGCTTACTTGTAGAACGATTCAATGAATTTATCATTTATTTACCACTACAGATTATTGATTAACTATCCTTCGAGTGCCTTCTAGCGCTATCCTCTTGTGGCTACAAGAGCTCATCTGAGTATCAAGATATCCACTGATATAGTGGATTCAGTTTACAAGAGATACAAGGCAACCGAGCGCAGATGTATATGTAATACTTCAAGTGAGGTTAACGCTGTCACTCTCTTATAGAGGATTGACTATAAATAGATTTTAAGGCAAATATCTACTCAAAATGTCTCTATACTTTCTTATTTTTTAGCTAAAAGAGATTTGTTATTCGAATAAAAAACAGTTGACTCACCGATATATTCGTATTATAACATATAATATATATTTAAAATTTTGAATATATAGCGTAGTTCTTTCTACGCATGTTTATCCAAAAGCTTGGGGAGGAAATGACATGATTCGTTTAAGCTACACTCTCAAATGCTGGGCGCTAGGTATCACTTTTTTTTCCGTGTTCTATTTTATGGTCGTCATGAGTGACCCAGGCTTTAGCAAATATATCTATATGTTGGCCCTCAGCACTCTACTCTTCCCCATTGCCAAGCGTGCAGTGGATGTGATGACAGATTTTTTTACCCCAGATCTCGAGCTATTTAATGGATTGCTGCCGTCAATTCTGATTAACGGGGTGATTTGGATACTCACACCATTTATCGTAGCACTGACAGTGATTGCGTTCATGCTTTATAGCATGGGCGTGCTGACAGAAAAAATCAGTCATTAAAATCACTTAGACAAAAGGCCAGATTAACAATGGTTAATCTGGCCTTTTTATTTGTGATACCTAAATATACCTTGTACTAACCTACCTTGTCCCACATTTTACTAAGGCGCTTGGCCGAAACTGCCACACGAGTTTTCATCGGCTGAGCAAACAGCTGGATACGATACTCCTCCACCATCCAGCGATATTCGCTAATGGCTTCTTTGTCCGCACGCCCTGCTAACCGCTCCATATGCAAGTCAAGCGCGTAGACACCATCAAGGTCGGCATCCAAATTATGCTCAAGACGCTCAAGGCGAATTTCTAGTGCCTCAAGATAACGTGGATACTGCTGCCAATGGCTATAATCCATCCGATAGACAAAATCAGCCAAATACAGGTCTTCTAATTGATCTTCGATATCATCGATAGATTCCCCAAATATCTCGCGGTCTAACATTAATAGACTTTGGCGAATACGCTGCCATCGCGTATAAACATTTTTCAGCGTTTTTATGACACTTTGACCAGTCAGTAAGAAGTTATTTAACACAACTTCTAGCGTCTGCGCATATTCCTCAGGCGTAAACGGTAACTCCTCACTCAATCCAACTGCGATGTCATCAGCGCTCTCAGGCAGGCTCTCGGTATGGTCAAATAACACATAATGCTCTTCAAGCGTAGCATCTAATGTAGCATCAATGACAATTGTCTTTAGCTTTTCCATATCACCAAGTGGTGCAAATGCCAGTTTGAATATTTTATCCACTTGACTGGTGAGCTGTTTTTTCTTCGCGCCAAGCTTACTCTTTATCAAGGTCAATACGCCAATACGATGCGCTTGTAGTGCTGCATTGACATCGGTGTACTGATGGATCGATACCGCTTCGCCTGCTTCATCGGCAACGAGCGCCGCAAACTGCTTCATGACCACGCCTGCACTATGATGATTTTTGCTAAAGGCAAAATGCTCAGGGAACTCAGTATGCGCGCCTTGTTGCTCATTCACCGCTTGACTGGTTTGTGAGGCATGACGAATCTGTAGCGTTTGCAGATCACGACCTTTTTCGATAATGCGGTTTTTGTCATCGACCACACAAATTTGTGGCTGCAAATAACGGTCAATCGCAGAAGGGCTAAAGCTCTCCGGCGTCACCGACATAATACCGCGGCGATTGAGCGCTTGGCACAGCTGTTTTAACAGCCCTTGTCCACCTTGCTGCTGCAACTCATCAAACAAACTATCTGCGGTATCAGGTATCGGGACGATCTGACGACGAATATCTTTTGGCAATGATTTGAGCAATTGCAACACCAACTCATAGCGCCAACCAGGCACACCCCACAACAGCTCAATCGCGTCGAGCTGCGGTAATGCGGCAAGCGGTACGCGTATGGTCACGCCATCATCATCGCTTGCTGGATCAAAGACATAACGCAATGGCAGTTTTAGATCGCCCAGCTTCCATACTTCTGGAAAGTCGCCCGTGGTCGGCGCTTGACTAGTAAGTACATCTTCATCGGTAAAAAACAGATACTTAGCATCATTCTTTTCTACCTCTGCCCGCCAATCTTCGAACGTTTTGCGACTGGCGACGTGCTCGGGAATCTTTTTATCATAGAACTGATATAGCGTTTCTTCATCAACCAATAGATCCCGGCGACGTAGCTTGTCTTCGATGCGCTCAACATGAGCAATCTTGTCCATATTGTGCTGCAAAAATGGCGCATTACGACCGAAGTTACCAGTTACCAGACCATCACGAATGAAAATCTCTCGTGATTCAGCCAAGTTTACTTGCTCATAATTGGTCAGCTGTTTGCTGATAATGATTAAGCCAAACAAGCTAATCTGCGCGTAAGCTTTGACCCGTCCGGTTTTCTTGGACCAATGCGGTTCAAAGTAATGATATTTGAGCAAGTCGCCTGCAGCTGAAATAATCCACTCGGGTTCAATTTTGGCAACGGTACGCATAAAGACTTGCGAGGTTTCAACCATCTCAAACGCCATCACCCAAGGCGGGATTTGTTTGAACACTGTACTCGCTGGGAATATCTTAGCTTTTTGCTGACGCGCCGCCAAATACTCACCACGACTTTCGGTTTTATGCGCAATGATAGACAGCAGACCCGTCAATAATGCTCTATGCAAATTGGCATATTTGACGGCTTTTAGTTCTTCATCTTCAATCGCAGTTGGGTCATTCTTAGCTACATTTTTATCAGACGCTTGTGAATCATTGACGTCTGTTAATTTAAGCTCAGTCACCATTTGTACCAATTGACGATGTGTCTGGTGCCATTCACGGACACGCGGGAAGCTCAGATAGTTCTTTTTCGCAAACTGTTTACGCTGATTACCAGACAGTTTATTGCCGTCTTCGTCTTTTTCAAACAATGCTTTCCACAGACTTAAATAGAACAAAAAATCTGAGTCATCTTGACGGAAAACTGCATGCTTTTGATCCGCTTGCGTACGTTTATTGGCAGGGCGCTCACGTGGATCTTGTACCGCAAGCGCGGCCACGACAATCAGCATTTCACGAATACAATCAAAGTCAGAACCAGCCACCAGCATACGTGCCAGTCGTGGGTCGATTGGCATACGTGCCATTTTCTGACCAGTCGCTGTCAAGCGCAGGTGATCGAGTCCTTTTTGACGTTTTGGCTTATTAGTTTTATCCTGAGCAGCGATGTCCTTTTTGGAAGTGATTGCCCCCAGCTCATCAAGTAGCTTGTGACCATCCGTAACCAATCGGCTATCAGGCGGCTCAATAAATTCAAAGTCATCGACACTGCCCAAGCGTAGATTTGCCATCTGCAATATCACAGATGCCAAGTTGGTACGCAGAATTTCAGGCTCAGTAAATTCAGGACGACCGTTGAAATCCTCTTCAGAATATAGGCGAATACACACACCCGGAGCGACACGGCCACAACGACCTTTACGCTGGTTGGCAGCCGCTTGCGAAATTGCTTCGATCGGTAGACGCTGCACACGTGAGCGATACGAGTAGCGCGAAATACGCGCAAATCCCAAGTCAATCACATAGCGAATACCCGGTACAGTCAACGCAGTCTCAGCAACGTTGGTCGCGATAACGATACGTCGACCGCGACCTGATGGCTGAAAGATACGCTGCTGCTCTTCATACGTTTGCCGTGCAAATAGTGGCAACACTTCGGTATGACGTGGACCATGGCGCTCAAGCACTTCTTGCATTTCACGAATTTCTGCTTCAGTCGCGGCAAATATCAAGATATCAGCCTGATCAGCATGGCCTTTATTCTGCGCGTCGCTAAAACACTCCTCGACAGCGGCAACAACAGCACGCGGTAGATTTTCTTCGAAATCATCATAGCTGTCATCTTCTGAGCTATTTACTGGCTCATCGGTCAGCGGACGATAACGGACTTCTACCGGAAAGCTACGCCCTTCAACATTAAAGATTGGTGCAGGGACTTGCCGTTTAAGCTTGGCATCATAACGACTGAAATATTCACTAAAGCGCTTGGTATCGAGAGTCGCTGAGGTAATAATGACTTTTAAATCTGGACGCTTGGGCAGCATCTTTTTGAGATAACCCATGATGAAATCGATGTTCAAACTACGCTCATGAGCCTCATCGATAATAATCGTATCGTACTTACTCAAAAAACGATCATGGCCCAGCTCAGCCAGCAAAATACCATCGGTCATTAGCTTAACGACAGATTGCGCTGAGCCTTGCTCATTAAAGCGAATCTTAAAACTAACGGTATTACCTAATTGTTCACCCAATTCTTCTGCAATACGGTTCGCGACGCTGCGCGCTGCCAGTCGTCTTGGCTGCGTGTGCCCTATCTGTCCAGTAATACCGCGTCCTGCCAGCATGGCAAGCTTAGGCAACTGCGTGGTTTTACCCGAACCTGTCTCACCTGCCACGATAATGACTTGATTGTCGATGATGGCTTGTACCAGATCTTCTGCACGTTGACTAACAGGTAGATCAAGATTCAACTTGGCAGGCAAGTCGCTTGGAATACTGTCGATGCGCGCTTGCACTGCTGCTTGCGAGCGCGTTTTTATCTTGTCGTATTGAGCACGTTTCTTGGCAAGGACATTTTCGTGATTGTTTTTTTGTTCAGAACCGTGATTGGATTTTTTATTTTTGGACACAGCAGCGCGTGCCAGCTCTCGTTCGAGACGGCTTAAGTAATAGCTGTCTTTAGCAAGTACTGGTAAATTACTCAGTAATTCCGCTGGTTGCTTTGCACTGTTAGTTTCATCTACAGTAGATGTTTTTAGACTGGTATTCTCAAAAGTATCAGACATATTTGCTTAGGCTATTTATTATGTATAAGTGGTTAGATTATGGAGACAAATGCAGGGTGATTCAAGGTAGTTATGATGCTTGTATGATGCTTAGTTGCAAAGCTGAAGTTTTTTCTATGACTGTGAGGACGATAACGCCTCTATCCCATAAGCAGTATTAAATGAAGACACACTTAGACCATAAATATTAAATTTCATATCATTAAAGGCATAGAAATGGTCTAAATGAGAAAACTAATTACTAACAGTATAAATAATCTGTTGATTAGTCGCAGCGCCCACAAAAAAAGTGTGCATTTCTTGCAGTGCCAGCCTAGGAAAAGGAAGGTGTAGTGACAGTATTAATTTTTCAAACCCTAACATCTCATTAGCTAACTCTTTCGCTACGTCAGGACGAATCTGCGGGTTTTCATAAATATTGTCAATTAACCACGTTAATTGTGGAAATTTTGCGTTTTCATGAATCTGATAAAGCGTGGGCAACATATCATCAGAAATTTGGCAGCGCATTTTGCGAATTAGACCGCTTTTGTAATACATATTTAAAGCCATATTATGATAACTTCTTTAGGTTCTTAATACTTAAGTATCCCACATACTCTTTATCTTCTCCAATCTCAATATTGTTCTCCCCTATCTCAGCGATAGGCTCAATCAACAGCTGAACATTTGAGAGCAGATCATTCACGTTATAGATATCATCTATATCCACCTCAAATTTATCATCAATATGTGAAGCGGCGTCGAAAGGTGAGTCTTTATCTTTAAAGGTGAACTGTTTATAAAACTCGCTTTGCTTTGCTTGCTTAATGGCTTGTGCCTGACTAGCGGCAACGATCAGAATCTTATAATGAAACTCTTCAAAACTGCCCTGCTGATAGCCACCTAAATTTATAAAAAACAGCTTTAAGTCAGCATCTTTGCTTACCTGCTCACCTGATTCAACCAGTTTGATTATGTAACCATCAACCTTAGTAATTGCTCGATACGAATCAATGTGCCATTTGTTTTTGACTTCTGGCCAATGCTGATTGATATCTTCTACTAGCTCACTAACCTGATCTGCCACACCAAAAAAGATATCGTGCTGCTCAATCAGGCGACCTTTAGGACGAGCGCCAAGTTGAACCATATATAAAGTGAGCATATCACGCAGTCCTTATAAAATTTAATCATATAGCCAAGTCTATATAAATCCGCTACATTGTCATCCTCGCTAAGCATACTAATGTATCGCTTGCACTCGGTTTCCTTGTATCGAAATGATATTGAACTGACTATAGCTGGTAGTAGTTTGATGACTTTTGCCTTTTTATTCGACGATAGTATAGTAATGACTGTTTGATATTACAATACCCGCCCTGTTCTTAGCGCATATGCCCAATCTTCACGGCCGTTTTTTAGCGCCAGATTTGCAGCAGCGTCATGATCATAAGCGACTTTAATATGCTCAGTCTGCCAGCGTTTGCCTTGCTCTGTCTCTATACAACTTATAAGCGCGTAGCTCGCATGAGGTGAATAAGTCTGCATCTGATGGATGATAGGTAAGTCATCTTCGTAAGCGGGGTAACCGACGCTACCACTATTAATAACCATTTGCCCTGACGATAGTGTCACCGTGCGCGGAATATGCGTATGTCCACAGACAATGACAGGGCTAGCTATACCATTTAATAATGACAAGATGTTCGAGTCGCTACGTACTGTCGGTGCGCCTGTTACGATATCTTCAAGCAAGTATATTATGTCATCGGTTGGCGTCCCATGACAAAGATAAACATCCTCACTTAAATGACAATCGAACGGTAAAGCGCGCATCCATTCAATCGCGTCTTTAGGTAACTCTCTGACAATAAAATCCATCGTTGGATTGTTAGCGATTTCTGTTTCAGTCGCCTCATAAATTTGCCTATCTTGATTGCCCCTAATGGTGAGAATATCATCTCGATGTGCCATTAATAACTCATAGGTCGCCCTCGGCGCTATCGGCCCATATAAGATATCACCCAAATTGACGATTTGATCGACACCGCGCTTTTTGATATCGGCAAGCACAGCGTCAAGCGCAAAGATATTACTATGAATATCTGAAATAGCAGCGATTGTAATGAGAGTCTTACAGCTAGAGGGTATCATACGGTCTATTATCCCCATAAATTGCGATGTGATAAATTAATAGAGTATAAAAAATAAAAACCTGATGCCTCATTAGTATTGGGACATCAGGTTCTATTTATCATGGTAATGCTAATGGTTCGTTAGACTTATAGTAGAAAGAAATACGCCCAACACCCAACGATAACAGTAGAAATGATATTGAGGATGACACCTGTACGTATCATCTCTGTTTGCTTGATCAAACCTGTACCGAACACGATAGCGTTTGGCGGCGTGGCAACGGGAAGCATAAAGGCACAAGACGCACCGATACCAATAATAAGTACCAAGACTTCGCTCGGTATACCCATATGCTCGGCAATTGCCACAAACACAGGTACTAAGAGCGCAGCAGACGCCGTGTTTGATGCGAACTCTGTCAAGAAAATAATAAAGGCTGCGATTGCAAGCATTACGACCAATAGTGGGGCGGTTTGTAAGCCATTAGCAACCGTCTCGCCCAGTATTAATGACGCACCTGATACTTTCAGGACATTCGATAGCGCAATACCGCCACCGAATAACATCAATACACCCCAATCCGTGTTGTCTGATACTTGTTTCCAAGATACCAGACCCAAGCTCACAACCGCCACTGCTGCAAGCAATGCAACAATGGCATCCGTATCTTCGATGCCAACTGCAGCACCAATTTGCTTAGACAATATCCAGCTAACTGCCGTTATAATAAAAACAGCAATTGTCAATACGCGCGGCTTAGTCCAATGGATGTTCTCATCCTGTTGCAAGGTCATCGTGCGGTTTAGGTTCGGCTTTAGATATAAATACATCGCACCCAACAGTACTGGTAATAATATCAGCATCATTGGAATACCAAACTTCATCCAATCGACAAATGCGATATCCAACGCTTTTGCGGCAATCGCATTTGGTGGTGAGCCAACAATCGTACCCAAACCACCGAGACTTGCTGAATAAGCAATACCGAGTAGTACAAACACAAACGTACCGCGATCTTCTTTACTATCTACTTGCGTCAAAATACCAAGTGCAAGCGGTAGCATCATTGCCGTTGTTGCTGTATTTGAAATCCACATGGATAGAAACGCAGTCACGCCAAAAATCAATAATACAGCGGTACTTAGCTTACCACCTGATAACGAGAGAATTTTTAGCGCAATCTTTCTATCAAGCTTTTGCACATGTAACGCGGCCGCCAAAGCAAAACCACCAAAGAAGAGGTAAATAATGGGACTGGCAAAGCTTTGCAGACCGACTTCAGCATTAAAATCAGGAATACCAATTAATGTCCCAACCACAACCACCAAGATTGCAGTGATAGTGACATGTATCGCCTCAGTGAGCCATAGCACGCCGATAAAAAACAGCATCGCTAGCCCTTTATTGGCACTGACCTCAAATGGCAATACACTGTAGATAATAAAACTAATGATTGCCGCAATGGCGACCACGATCAATCCTTTTCCCGTTCCCTTTGGGAATGTATCCGTAAATAAATACTCGTTACCATCATCAGGAATATGGCTATCCAGCTTTTTCTCTGACATAAATTATCCTTATCGCATCCAGAGTGAGTATGAAGTCAAAATTATTGCAACATACACTTATTGTAAGACATCATGATATTTGTATAGCGAACATTACGCGCGAAAATATCATATCAGAATAACTTATATATGAATACATTTTGATTAGTTATGTTTTTTTGAGATCCCTGTTTGATTCGTTAACAATAATCACCTCTCGACTTTGTTTTATTTCTCAACAATGGCCCTCTCACCGCTTTGTATGGTCGCTTTCGCTGATAAAAATTACATAAAGCCTCCAAACATTCATCATTTGGGGCTATACAAGTAAAAACTGATACCACATAATCGTGAGGTTAGATAGATAATCATCAATAAAAAAAAGAGGAATGACACTATGACAGATGCAAATAAAACCGATGCAACCACAAAAATGGCGCCAAAAGACATCAATCAAGATGCTCTAGCCAAAGAAGATCAACAGCGTACTGACGATTCAGCGCTAGATATGATGCAAGGTATGCATGAACATGAAGATCATCAAGAAGAAGGTGTAAAATAAGAGATGGCAAAACGGCAGAGAAAGTCTGTTATCTAGCATCAACAGTGAAATAAGAAGCGCTCGTCATGATGATGAGCGCTTTTTTAGTTTTGTTTCTCTTTGTTCTGGCAGGTGATTGGAGACATAGTTATATATAAATGCTGCTGTTAGAACGATTATGATGGGTACAAACAACGCATCATAGCCAACTTTTGCAAACAAAAAAGCCCCCACCGTACTACCACCGCAGAAGCAATACCAAATAACGGCCTGAAAGCCCAATGTCGGCTTACTAATGGAGCGACCCGCAAGCCAGTTACCGATTGCTGCACCCATATCGGATGTCAGTCCTGTCAAATGAGTCGTGCGAATAACTGCTCCGCTATAAGTGGCTACCATCGCGTTTTGTAATCCGCAGGCCATCGCTGCCGCCAATTGTCCGAGATAATCATGCTGCTGATATAACCAATAGGCAGCTATTAGCAAAGCTGCTTCAAAATATAGCGCACGCCCGTAACGACGGCCTAGTGTTAAAGATGTCTGTCCAATGACAAAACCGCTTAGTATTGCCCCTGACAAAAAAGACAATAGTAGCGCACCGATATACAAAATACTGCGAGAATCTGAGTAAGCGATAGCTGCTGCAAACAAGCTGACATTGCCGGTGACATGCGAGACCGATAAGTTAGCAAATCCCATTAATGCGGTTGTGTTCACGCAGCCGGCGCTAAATGCCAATACCGCCCCACCCCACAAAATCCACTTTGGTAACTTGGTTATCATATTCGTCACCTAAAGGCCTACTGCCAAAAAGACTCATAGTATAACGAGAAAAGGCAGCCAATTGGCTGCCTTTTCAATAGTTGAGTAAATCATTCGTAATGACCATCAACACAAAAAATACTTAAATGATTATTGCGCTGGCTCATCAAGCATCATCAACTGCTCACTGATAGCGACGGTATTAAAACCTGCATCAACAAACATGATCTCACCTGTGATACCAGATGCCCAAGGCGATAATAGGAATAATGCTGCGTTGCCTACTTCCATCTGATTGACATTACGTTGTAGTGGTGCAATTTTTTCGCTGATATCGAGCATTTTGCGGAATGATTTAATGCCACTAGCAGCTAGTGTGCGAATTGGGCCAGCTGAGATCGCATTGACACGGATACCTTCGCCGCCCATAGAAGTCGCTAAGTAGCGTACGCTGGCTTCAAGACTGGCTTTTGCCATACCCATGACATTATAGTTTGGCAATACTGAGATACTGCCTTCATAGGTCAATGTCAGCATAGAACCATGACGCATTGCCAGCAACTCACGAGCTGCTTTTGCCAATGCAACGAAGCTGTAGCTAGAGATATCATGCGCGATGTGGCTGCCTTCACGCGTAGTGGCGTTGACAAAGTCACCATCTAGCTGATCCATCGGTGCAAAACCAATGGCGTGTACCACACCATCAATACCATCACCCCAATGCGCAGTTACTTGCTCAAAACAAGCAGCAATAGACTCATCAGAGGCGACATCACATTCTAATACCAAATCCGCTTCGAACTGTTCGGCAGCCATGTCCACACGCTTTTTGATTTTATCGTTCGGATAAGTCAAGATCAGTGAGGCACCTTCACGATGTAGCGCTTCTGCGATAGCCCAAGCGATAGAGAGTTTACTTGCGATGCCAGTTACGACAAATCGTTGTCCTTGCAATAGCATAAGATTTCCTTTTGAATCAATCGAGATGATTTAGAATATAGGTTTATTTAGAGTAATTAGAAAGTGACGCGTCATGAAATGATGCAAATCAAAAGATGACTTATTATACACGAATTAGTTTAAGTAAACAGTCGTAAACTGTACTTGGTTAGTATCGTTAGTATCGCAATAATACTAATGAAATATCATCATTGTCACCGTTCTAATTGTATCTCTAACAGCCCTATAATGACTAAACTCTGAACTACTCACCACAGCAGTATGAAGTTCAGCAGATTTCGAGTATAATCACAGCCCTTCCCAGCTTGCACAATTTTATAAGAATCCTGACATGATAGGATTCAACGTTAAGCTACACCCACATTTTGGATGGCTGCCAAACTTATGAGTAACACCCCAATAATAACCCCAGATTATAAAGAAAGTACCGAATCCTATCGCCAATTGATTGGTTCGACTGGCGAAGACTTAGATCGTCCTGGTTTATTAGACACGCCTGTACGTGCGGCAAAGGCTTTCGCTCACCTGACCAAAGGCTATCATCAAAGCATTGAAGAAGTGGTCAATGATGCTGTCTTTCCATCAGCCAATCGTGAGCTAGTACTGGTACAGAACATTGAGTTTTATTCACTGTGCGAGCATCATATGCTACCGTTCCATGGTGTCGCTCATATTGGATACCTGCCTGATGGTCAGGTACTAGGGCTGTCGAAGTTTGCCCGCATTGTCGATATGTTTGCCCGTCGTCTGCAAATACAAGAAAACCTGAGTGAACAGATCGCACAAACCATCATGGATGTTACCGGCTGTCGTGGCGTAGCGGTAGTCATGGATGCCTCACACATGTGTATGATGATGCGCGGTGTCAGCAAACAGCATTCAACCACGCGTAGTACCGCGATGCTTGGTGAGTATCAGCATAACAATCAAGCTCGGAATGAATTTTTGGGTGCCGTTCCTAAGCGCCAACCAGCGTTTTAAACACTTGTAAATCTGAGCTAAACGCTTGAAAGTAAGACAAAAAAAGGACGCTAATGCGTCCTTTTTTTTGGTTTAACTATACTAAGTAAGATTTCAAGTTTTAGCAAATCAATACTAACTAACTGGTCTGACTTCATCTACCCAATTGCCATAACCTTCAGCTTCCATATCTACAAGTGGGATAAAGCGCAGTGCTGCTGAGTTCATACAGTAACGCTTACCTGTCGGTGCTGGACCATCATCGAATACATGACCCACGTGCGAGTCAGCGTAGCGACTACGAATCTCGGTACGCGTCCCAAAGATACCGCGATCTGCTTTTTCTACCACCATGTTCGTGTTCAATGGACGAGTGAAGCTCGGCCAACCCGTGCCAGACTTGTATTTATCACGAGAAGAAAATAATGGCTCACCAGATACGACGTCTACATACAATCCAGGCGCTTTATTATCCCAATACTCATTATTAAAAGCGCGCTCAGTACCATCTTTTTGAGTGACTTTATATTGAATATCAGTGAGCGATTTTTTTAGCTCATCCTGCGACGGTTTGACAAAGGTATTTGGGTTAAACCCTACACTTGATTTATTGTTTGGCGTTTGACTGGCTGCAACTGGCTGTGCACTATCTGCAGTCGGCTTGAATTGACTAAAATCAAGCTCATAGTCTTTGCCGTATACACTTTCTATAAACTGATAGCGGCCAGAATTAAATGTGTAAGCCTTATAACGTATCGGATTCTTTTTGTAATAATCCTGATGATACTCTTCGGCAGGATAGAACTTGCCAGCAGGAACAATCTCAATTACGACTGGTTTGTCATATACGCCAGAGTCTTGTAATGATTGTTTGGCAGCTTCTGCTATTTTCTTTTCTTGCGCATTGTTATAAAAAATCGCTGGACGATACTGTGTGCCACGATCAACATATTGCCCTTGATCGTCAGTGGGGTCAGCGATTCTCCATAATGCTTGTACGATACCATTGTAAGTAATTTTCGTAGGATCATAATACACTTGCGCCGCTTCTGTATGACCCGTACCACCCGCTGATACTTCTTTGTAGGTTGGGTTTTCGGTATTGCCGCCCGTATAACCAGACACCACTTCTACCACGCCTGGGATTTTCTCATAACCTGCTTCGACACACCAAAAACACCCGCCAGCTACTGTAGCAACTGCCAGTCCTGGAGTTGTCGGTGCATAAGGATTAGCAGCATCTGCATTTTTTACAGTAGTGCTATTTTCAGTAGACGCGCAGCCTACGTATAGAGCGCTACTCGCTACGATAACCAACCCCATAACTTTAGACGATAATGTGCGATTCATAAAAATCTCCCAAACGTAATATCATTTAATCATCGTAACGCTTATGTATCACTACAACATTCCTGTATTGTTATATATTTACAATTTATTAAGTTATTTTTTATTAATTAAGTCGTAGCACAAGATAAATTAAACGATGGTTTGATTATGACACAGGCTTTAGTATATTTAATATATAGAGATAAACTATTTTATTTCAAGATCTTAGATTATTTTAAACGCATTAAAAAAGCCTATACTCAAAAGAGTCATAGGCTTTTTTTGTCTATCGTAAGTCTGTCAGTACAAGCAAAAAGTTATGACGCTTTCTGAGTGTCTTTATCAGCACGCTCATCACTTACTTGCTTAATTTTCGTTAAGATTTCCTTAATTTCAGCTGCTGAGAGGTAAGTTGGTACAGCATAAGTATCGCTGACTTCTTTTGCTGCTGCTTTTGCAATATCGTCAAAGTCACTGGCCTGCATACCGCTAACGGTCGGATCAATATTTAGATCTGCAATAAGCGCTCTGACTTGTTCAATGAGATGGTTTGCTATTTCCTTATCGCCATGACCAGCTTGGCCGTCTGCTACCATACCTGTTCTTTTTGCCAGTGCGGCCAGTCTCTGCTTGCTTGCTTTACGATTAACATCAAGCACATAAGGCAACACGATCGCATTAGCACGACCATGAGGAATGCTATAGTAGGCACCTAATTGGTGAGCAATAGCATGCACATAACCCAAGCCCGCTTTGTTAAAGGCGATACCACCATAATGGGCGGCAATTCCCATCTCTTCTCTTGCTTTTAGATTGCCGCCATCTTTATAAGCCAGTGGTAGGTAATGCATGACCGATTTGACGGCAGAAGCCGCATAGTAATCCGTCTCAACACTGGCATTGGCACTCATCCATGCTTCTAATGCATGGGTCAATACGTCAATACCCGTATCAGCGGTGATGTGCGCTGGCATACCTTTCATAATAATGGGGTCAATCGCTGCGGCGAGCGGCACCATTCTTGGATCAATAGACAATGCTTTTTGGTGTGTTTTATCATCAGATATGACTGCACCAAGGGTTGCCTCTGAGCCAGTACCTGCTGTTGTAGGCACGCAATATAATGGCGCGGAGGGTTTTCTTGCTTTAAGGATACCGATCAGTTGCTGAGGCTTGCATTTATTGCCTTGAGACATGGCGATCATTTTTGCAGCATCGATCACTGAGCCGCCGCCGATGGCGATAATAGAGTCGCAATTTGCTGCTATAGATTGGCGAAGTCCTTCTTCGACTACGTTAAAAGTAGGATCTGGTGTAATGCCATCGTATATGTGGTAGTTGATGTTTTTTGCATCTAGATAATCAGTGACTTTTGCAGGGATACCGAGTTTGTTTAGTACCGCATCAGTGACGATAAAGACATTGGTATTGCCTTCGTTGATGAGCATGTCGCATAGCTCATCACAGGCAGTCTCACCGACAAACAACATCGGTCTTCTGATAGGTATCACGTAAGAGACTGCTTTGAGTACTTTAGCGCGTGTCTTAGCCACTGCCAAATAACCAGCATGCTGCAAGCTGTTGTTCTTTACTAATTTAGTAATACTGTTTTGTTTTTTCATGGGTACAAAAATCCTTTTCAATGATGATTTTAACCGCGATAACAATAATTCTAGCTAGTTGATAGAGGCTAATGAACGTTTGCCAATAGCAGAGTAGATAAGTATATGTACAGTAAGGATGTTTGAATAAAGCAAACCACTGTCTAGCATGATTGTACCACTGCCTTTTTTGGTTTGTCGCTATTATTGTGTACTGCTCGCCTTTAATAACTGCTTGGCATACGGATGCTGTGGCTGGCTAAAGACATCTTCTGTGAGCCCAGACTCCACGCAAGCCCCTTGTTTTAGTACCATAATATGCTGACATAGTGCGCGTACTACTTTGAGATCATGACTGATAAAGACATAACTTATTTGCAGTTTTTGTTGAATTTCACGTAATAAACTCACCACCGTCACCTGCGTGGTGCTATCGAGCGCAGAGGTAGGCTCATCCAATATGAGTAAGCTCGGCTTCATAATGAGTGCACGCGCCAGTGCCACGCGTTGACGCTGCCCACCGGACAGCTCATGCGGATAACGCTGCGCGAATGCTAAAGGCAAATGGACGGTAGCCAAACTCTCCATCACCGCCTGCTGACGCGCGTCTTTATCCACGCCTTGTACCAACAGTCCTTCTTCCACGATTTGCATGACCGTCATACGCGGATTAATACTGGCAAATGGATCTTGAAACACCATTTGGATCTGCGAGCGAAAGTTACGTAGCGCTTTTTTGGACAATGCCGAGATGTCTTGCCCGTTGACCATTATCTGTCCACTCACACGTGCTTGATTGCTCAGTAGTTGACTAAGCGCTAGTGCAATGGTGGTTTTTCCAGAGCCAGACTCTCCAACGATACCCAATGCCTGTCCTTTTTGCAGTGTCATATCGACATCTTTGACCCCATCGAACCAGCGCTTGGTGCCCCCAAATAGGCTTTTTTCAACTGGGAATTTTACTTTAAGATTACTCACTTCTAGTACGCTTGATTGTTTATCTACGTTATCGTCTGCTATAACTAACGCTTGGCCAAAGTCTTGCTTGATAAGGGTACGCGTATAGTCGGCTTTAGGCTGGTCAAATACCGCCGACGTTTGACCCTGCTCAATCGTCTGGCCTTGGCGCATCACGATGACCTCATCACTATAACGCCTAACCAGATTGAGATCGTGGCTGATTAATATCATCGCCATATTATGCTGGTGTTTGAGATCATTCAGTAGCGCCAAAATTTCATGCTGCAAAGTAACATCAAGCGCAGTCGTCGGTTCATCAGCGATCAAGATATCAGGCTGCTGAGCCAATGCCATCGCAATCATTACTCGCTGACGCTGACCACCTGATAACTCATGTGGATAGCGACTCAACTTGTCAGCAGGATCGGTGATATTGACATCATTTAGCAAGGTAATGCTGGTGTCTCGCCATTGCTTTTTGGGTACGCCGCTTAAACGTAGTGATTCAGCGATTTGTTTTGCAACGGTATGCAGTGGATTCAGCGCTGTCATCGGCTCTTGAAACACTATACCAATATGCTGTCCACGAATAGCACGTAATGCGGAATTACGCGATTTGTCATTCGCTATCGGTAGTTGAGACATGCCTGCTGTACTTGCCAACTGAACCTCACCCCTAATTGTCAAACTCTCTGGTAGCAGACCTAGTAACGCAAGACTGGCAATCGATTTGCCAGATCCTGACTCACCAACGATAGCCAAAGTTTGCCCTTGTCTTAGCTCATAAGACAGCGCATCAACCAGCTGGATTCCTGTAGCAGTTGTGATGCTTAGGCTATCTACTGCCAGCATGAGTTTGTTTTGCGCGCGATTAAGACTTTCATTTGGCGCGTTGTATTGCTCGGTAGCCATAATATTTTCGGTCATATCAAGAGCGCCTCGGATCAAACGCATCACGCAGTGCTTCGCCGACGAAGATGAGCAATGACAAAATAAAGGTCAAACTAAAAAATCCTGACAAGGCGAGCCAAGGGGCATCGAGATTGTTCTTCCCCTGTACCATTAGCTCACCTAAAGACGGCGAGCCAGGTGGCAATCCATATCCCAAGAAATCCAGCGCAGTCAACGCAATGATATTGGCCGTTAAGATAAACGGTAGCTGCGACAAGCTTGAGGCTAACGCGTTGGGTAAAATATGCCTGAGCATAATCTGGCTATCAGACACACCGAGATTGCGCGCGGCCCGCACATAGTCAAAATTACGGGCACGTAAGAACTCTGCTCTTACCAAACCGACCAGACCCATCCAGCCAAATAACAGCATCATGGCAAATAGCATAGTAATACTGGGACTAAACAGACTGACCAAAATAATAATCATAAATAGCTGAGGCATACCGCCCCATACTTCCATAAAGCGCTGCCCTGCCAGATCTACCCAGCCGCCGTAATAACCTTGTATTGCACCGACAATAATCCCGATGAGAGCACCAGCGAGCGTCAGCGCCAGACCAAACAACAATGAGACGCGCATACCATAAAGTATCCTTGCGAGCACATCGCGACCCATATCATCAGTACCAAGCCAGTTCTGAGCGTTTGGAGCCGCTGGATAAGGTAGACCAAGCTCGACATTTGGCGTCTGATCAGCAAATGGAATAGGCGGCATCACATAATAACCTTGCTCATCAATCAGCGACTGCACTGCAGGGTCTTTATAATTGGTTTCGGTTTCGAACACGCCGCCAAATGTCGTTTCAGGATAGGCCTTTAATACTGGAAAGTAATAATCGCCTTGATACTGTACTAATAAGGGTTTGTCATTGGCGATGAAATTAGCCGCCATGCAGATGACAAATATCACTGCGAAAACAAACAGCGATATCACCCCAAGACGATTTTGGCGAAAGCGATTTAAACGCGCTTGCCAAATAGGATTTAAGCGCTGCTTTTTTTGTGTCGGTACCACTGATGCCGTTGAAGACGGTGAATGATCTGACATTAGCGCCCCTCAAAATCAATACGGGGATCAATCAAGTGATAGCTTAAGTCGCTGATTAATTGCAGTAGCAATCCCACCAAGGTGAAGATAAATAACGTACCAAATATCACTGGATAGTCGCGTTGTTGAATGGCCTCAAAACCTAACAACCCCAAACCATCTAGTTTAAAGATAATCTCAATCAAAAAGTTACCGGCAAAGAAAATACCAACGATAGCGGCTGGGATACCTGCGATGATAATTAACATGGCATTGCGAAATACATGTCCGTATAGCACCTGACGCTCACCCAGTCCTTTGGCACGAGCGGTCAATACGTACTGCTTACCCAGCTCTTCTAAAAAGCTAAATTTGGTCAAGTACGTCAAGCCCGCAAAACCACCTACAGTACTGGCTAGCAGCGGTAGTGCCAAGTGCCAAAAATAATCTTTAACCTTACCAAGCGCGCTGAGCTGGTCAAAATTTTCGGACGTGAGCCCCTGTAGCGGGAAAATATTCCAATAGGTGCCACCCGCAAAAAATACCAATAAAATCACTGCAAACACAAACACAGGTATCGCATGTCCGATAGCCAGCAGCATAGCAGTGAATTTATCAATGCCTGAGCCATGATGCATCGCTTTATACACCCCTAACGGAATGGCGATCAGATAAATGAGCAGCGTACTCCAAAGACCAAGCGATATTGAGACTGGTAGCTTCTCTATAATGAGATCGGTCACCGACTGCCCTTTAAAAAACGACTCACCAAAATCTAGCTGAGCGTAATTTTTTAACATTAGCCAAAATCGTTCTGGTGCCGATTTATCAAAGCCGTACTGGGCATTAATAGCAGCGACCATTTCCTCAGAGAGACCGCGCGTTCCTTGATAAGTGCTGTCATTGCCACCTGCACTGCCCGCGCCAATATTACCACCAAGCGCATTATCTTTTGACCCCTGCTCAATAAGGGCAAGCTGCTGCTCAACAGGTCCGCCTGGTGCCGCTTGTACGATTACAAAGTTGGCAAGCAATATCAAAAATAGTGTCGGTAATATCAGTAGTAGTCTTTTTAAGATATAACGACCCATAATGGCGACTTCCTAAATAAAGAGAGAGGGCAATGACTACAGCAGTATATTCTTTAGTGCTAAAGGTATACATAAACACATCTATGTATTAAAAACTTGCATTAAAAATTATTTTTCAGCTCGCGTAACGCTGCAAATACCGTCAAAGATTTATCATCGTCGATAGTTACTTTTGATTTAACCCCTGCAATCACACTTGGCTCTTGGGTACGCAAAAACACGTTTATCGCACGCTCATGCTCTAGCGTCACTGGCAGTGTCGGAGCACCTTGCGCAGTTTGTGCCTCAGCTTGCGCTAGTGCTTGCTGCATTGCCTCGTTGTCAGGCTCGATAGACAATCCAAAGCGTAGGTTACTAGCCGTATACTCGTGCGCAGGATACAGTAGTGTCTCATCAGACAATTCATTTAGACGCTTAAAGCTATCATGTAACTGCTCGATCGTACCAGTAAAAACACGTCCACAACCTGCACTAAATAGAGTATCACCGCAGAAGCAATGTTTTTGCCCATCGATATCTAAGATATAAGCCATATGGCTGGCGGTGTGTCCTGATACATCCCAGACTTGTGCAGAGCAGCCCCATGCGCTCACCGTGCTACCATCTTTGATGGTTTGATCCTCATCAACCCCATGCTCACTATGCGCAACCAGATGAGTCATCGGATACGACTCCTGCAATTCTGCGACACCACCAATATGATCATGATGATGATGCGTGGTCCAAATCGAGGTTAGCTCTAGCTCATGTGTCTCTAGATAATCGATAACTGGCTGGGCTTGACCTGGATCAATGACGATCGCCTGCTTATTATTTTCGTTAATTAAGGTCCAAATATAATTATCATTAAACGCTTTAATGGGGTGAATGCGGATACTCATGTCAAATCCTTACTAGTAGTTATTTCTTTGCTCGTTATTTTGAATTATTTCGCGGCGCTTTTACTGCGTGGTGACAGCCTATGCGTTTGGCAGTCAGCTATCATTAGACCAAATCCTGTCAAAAGGTACTGCTTACTGCTTCAAATATTTGTTGATGCGTCCTTCTGCCTCTTTATCCACCCACCAGTAATCGATGCCGACGGCGTTGGTCGGTAATGTGTCTGTATGACGGTATTGATCCCAGTAAGCAACGTTGGTGCCAGACTTGCCATATAATGGTACGACATAATGACCCGCTCGCAACAACCGATCAAGCACCTGCGTATATAACACAATTTCGTCACGATTCTTGGCATTACCAAGAGCCGCGGCCACCTCATCGACGGCTGCGTTTTTGATACCAGCACTATTGTGATTGCCAGGCTCGTCAGCCGCCGCACTACCCCAAAATGCAGCCTGCTCAGCACCAGGGGACAAACTTTGGGCAAACACATCGACGACCATATCATAATCAAAACGGCGCGTTCGCTCATAATATTGCGGCCCATCCACTTGGCGCAAGGTTGCCTCAAATCCTAAGCGCTTTAAATTACGAATATAAGGCAACAAGACACGACCCATGGTCTCGCCTGTCATCAAAATCTCAATTTGGGCGGACTGACCATTTGGCTGATATAGCTTCATATCATCATAATAAAACCCAGCATCTAGCAATAATTGCCGCGCTTTTAGTAATCCTTGTCGATTAAAGCCATTGCCATCACTGGTGGGTAGCTGCCATTCTGCTAAGACGGCTTTACGCTGAATCGGTTCAAGCTCAGACAATAAAGGCGTTAACACCTGCATCTCTTCAATAGACGGTGTACCAGTTGCCGCAAGCTCCGACCCGTGAAAGAAACTTTGCAATCGCTCATATTGACCATGAAACAAAGTTTTATTCATCCACTCAAAATCATAAGCAGCCGTCAGTGCTTGGCGCACCCTTATGTCCTGGAAGATTGGGCGGCGCAAATTCATCACCAACGCCTGCATCGGCACTGGATTTTGACTGGTTATGGCCTCTTTTTTGATAAGACCTGCTTTCACTGCAGGGAAATTATAACCACTCACCCAATTTGATGCTTTGTTTTCAGGGCGAAAACGATATTGACCAGATTTAAATCCTTCAAAGGCAATCTCATCACTTTGATAATAAACAAACTTAATCATGTCAAAATTGTAGCGACCACGATTGACCATCAAATCACGACCCCAGTAATTGGGATCACGTATGTAGCTCACCGAACGCCCCGCATCGACGCGTCCCAGCTTATAGGGCCCACTACCCATCAAGGGTGTCAGACTGATCTTTTCAAAATCTGCATCGATTGAGGATTTTGAGAAAACAGGAAACTGACCAACCGTCAGTAGGATTTCTTTATTCTCAGCAGAGACAAAGACAAATTTGACTTGCTGCTCGTTAATGACTTGAATGTCCTTAATATCACCCAAATAGCTGCGAATATACATCGGACCTTTATTTAATATTGCATCAAAAGTCGCTTTAACATCATGACTGGTCACAGGCGTCCCATCCCAAAAACGGGCAGCAGGATTGATGTGATAGACAATCCAGCTCGTATCGTCTGGATCATAGGTTACCTTGCTTGCCAGCTGTGGATACATGGTAAACGCTTCATTTAATGAGCCCGTCATCAAAGTATCATACAGATAATCCGTACCGATCATCGCCACACCCGTAGTCATCCATTTATTAGCACTGTTGAACGTACCGCGTGTATCTAGCGACAGCGTACCGCCTGACGGCGCTTTTGGATTGGCATAGGGCATATAAGGTGCATTAATATAATCAGTCGGGCTATTGTGCCCAAGCGCTGTCGTTGTAATAGGTGCCGCAATACTGCTCGGTATCCAGCTGACGGTGATGGCTAGCAAAACAGCTTTTAGCAGGGCATTTTTTCTTATCATAACGTTATAACAAACCTCTATGCTAACCAATTCAGGGGTGAATAATAAAGGCTGACAGCAAAATCGCGCTATAGCAAAATTTTATCATAACAAACTTAGGTTTTTTAACACCTTAGCGCAGAAGCCCCTTACTTCTAAAGTAGTGGGATGAATGCGTTGTTGGTAGTAACTATTTCTACATATGGTATTATTAATAATACCATATGTAGAAATATAAGCACCGTCTGTATGCCCACTCAAATTCTAAAAGCCCATAAAGTTAGGCTATATCCTAATGCCGATCAGCAAGTATTCTTTGCTAAATCATTCGGCTGTACGCGTTTTATTTGGAATAAAATGCTTGGTGATAAGATTAATCATTACAAAGACACTAAAACCACCCTAAACAATACCCCAGCTCAGTATAAAAAAGAGTTTGAATGGCTCAAAGAAGTGGATAGCCTGGCATTGGCTAACGTGCAGCAACAGCTAAGAGCTGCCTATAACAAGTTTTTCAAAAAAGGCTCAGGTTTTCCTAAATTCAAGAAAAAAGGTATCAAAGACAGCTATACCACCAACAATCAAAAGGGAACGGTAGCTGTCACACAAAACACCGTTAAACTGCCTAAAATAGGCCACATCAACGCCAAATTCCCTAATAAAATAAACGGCTTAATAAAAAGTGCCACCATCAGCAAAACCCCATCGGGCAAGTATTACGTCAGCCTATTGGTTGAAACGGTCGTTGAGCCACTACCAAAGACTCACTCTAATATCGGCATTGATTTAGGATTGACCCACTTCATCGTCTTATCAAACGGATGCAGAGTTGCCAATCCTAAGTTTCTAGCAAAGTTGCAAGACAAACTGGTGCGAGAACAAAAGATTTTAGCCAAACGTAAAGCGGTGGCCAAAGCGGATCAACGCAAATTATCAGAGAGCCGCAACTACCAAAAGCAAAAACTTAAAGTCGCTAAAGTCTACGAGAAAATAACTAATAGCCGCAAAGACTTTCTACATAAGCTCTCATTCAATATCACCAAAAACCACGATGTTATTGCTATTGAGAACTTGAATGTAAAAGGTATGGTTAAGAACAGAAAACTTGCCAAAGCCATATCGGACAGCGCTTGGTCGGTCTTTACCATCATGCTGGCCTATAAAGCGGAATGGTACGGTAAAACGCTTGTTAAAATAGACCGGTGGTATCCATCCTCTAAAACGTGCTCAGGATGCAGTCACTTGCTAACGAAAGCTGAACTACCGCTGTCGTCAAGATCTTGGAATTGTCCAAGTTGTCTGCAAGAAAATGACCGAGACCTCAACGCCAGTATCAACATCTTAAATCAAGGGTTGCTACTGGCTAAACACTCAAAAACTGTCGGTGCGACAGGGTTAGCTTAGTCAATTCGCTTAACCGCTGATACAGAATATCGTATCAAGTATGAGCGTTACCTAAGAAACCTCTAACTCTAAGGTAGTAGGTAGTTCATCCTAATGGTTTGCTATGTTACGCGGCATCAGTGCGACATCCATCAGTATTAGATGTAATGGCAGCAGATATTGAACGCTTCTTCCTAAAACTACGCATCGATAAATATACTCATAAAAAAAGACGCAACTTGTAAAAGCGGCGTCTTTTATTTTAAAGGCTATTATGACTTATGCATGCTTTTTTTCGAACGCTATCATAAAGTCGACTAATTGCTGTACCCACTCAAGTGGTACGGCGTTGTAAATACTGGCTCGCATACCGCCCACATCGCGATGGCCTTTTAGATTGAGCAAACCAGCTTTTTCTGACTCTTCTAAGAACACTTTATCAAGGCTACTGTCTGCTAAAGTAAATGGCACGTTCATGATAGAGCGATACTGAGGATCGACTGGGTTGTTATAAAAACGGCTGTCATCAATTGTATTGTAGAGCAGATCTGCTTTTTGCTGGTTGATTTCACCGATAGCAGCCACACCGCCCTGCTCTTCCAACCAATCAAACACCAGTCCTGCTAAGTACCAAGAGTACGTCGCTGGCGTGTTAGACATGGATTCTTTGTCTGCTTGATGCTCATAATTCAGTAGCATGGGGCACCACTCACTTGCCTGCCCCAATAGATCATCACGAATAATAACGATGACCAAACCTGCAGGACCAATGTTTTTTTGAGCGCCCGCGTAGATCATACCAAATTTAGATACATCTATCGGCTGTGACAAGATAGAAGATGACATATCAGCGATGATTGGTGCATCTACTTGTGGTGGCTCGAATATCTGTAGACCATGGATAGTCTCATTGGCACAGTAGTGAAAATAGTCGGCATCGTCACTCACATTCCAATCACTTTGGGCGGGTACAGTCGTAAAGTTGTCCTCTTTACCAGTCGCGACCAAGTTTATCTTACCCAGACCAAGTGCTTCATAGCGCTGGGCTTCTTTAATCGCCTTACCTGACCATGCACCAGTCGTCAAATAATCGCCGCGTCCACCATTGAGCAAGTTCAATGGAATGGCAGAAAACTGTAAGCTAGCGCCGCCTTGTAAAAATAGTACTTTATAGTTATCTGGTATCTCCATGAGCGTGCGTAGCTTAGCTTCTGCTTTGTCAGTGATCGCCATGTATTCTTTACTACGGTGACTGACTTCCATGACCGATAGGCCGCGACCTTGCCAGTCGAGCAATTCGCTCTGAGCACGCTCCAATACAGATGTTGGCATCGTGGCAGGGCCAGCACAGAAGTTTGGCAGACGATGCGGGGTACTATTATTAGCAGTGGGTGTAGACGTTTGGGTTGTAGACATAATCACAGTCCTAGGTATGATGAAATAAAGAAGCGACCTTTATTTCAGTTTGTTGATAAAAAAATTTATATCGATATCAGTTTTGATATGACTCAATGAGATATACGCTCCCACAGCTGACGTTTAGCATCACTATCCGCAATCATGTCATCTAATGTAGGCACAGTCATAAGGTTGGGGTGCTGAAGACCTTCAGGCAGTACTGTTAAGGCAGCAACTTTTATCTCTTCGCGCAGGCCAATTCTAAAGACATATCCAGCAAGGCTGGCATTGGCAAGCTCTACTGTGTCCATACCAGCGCAGATCGGGAATGAGGTCGTCTCATGAGTCATTGAGAGTGCTTGAGTGATATTGTTCCATAGCTTTTGGCTATCACTATTAAGTGCTTGAATATCAACCAATATCACCCAATCACCATAGCGTCCACCTTGTAAGCTAAATGATGCTACCTTTTTCAAGCTGTCGTCATTTACACTATCACTATTATGACTGCTTTGAGACAATTGATGTGGCGCAATAGGTGCAGTTGTTGACTGCACTACGTCATCTATAAAAAATGCGGCGGTTTGGTTTGATTCGATATCTGGACTATTATAAAGACTAGGTGCATTTGAAGTAGCAGACGCCTCATTGCTCACACTATCAAAACTATAGGTGACTGGGCTTTGCTCGGTGGCTGCCTGTTCATCAATACCTAAACCATGAGCATCGTTATTCACATTATCATGGTCATTGCTATAAGCGTCATTCGTATCATAACCACTGGTCGGCTGAACGACTGTCTCTATGGTTTCAGCGATGGCTCCAGCACTCGCGGGTTCATTATTTGCGGATTCAGTATCAATGGAGCCAGTATTTGAGTGCTCAACCGAATCTATCGTGATATCCGCTATATTTACGGTACTTGACTCAGGCCGCACCCATTGATTGATACCCATCATCGCTAGGATTTGGCGTTGCTGCACACGGCGCTGCAATACACTTAGCGGATCTTGGATATCACTCATACGACTCTACTATCCTAATTATGTTGTCTATATAGTTTTTTAGATGATTTTGGTAGTTCTTATCAAAAAAGCTGCCGTACGCCTAGCCAGCGCTCTGACATTGCGAGCAGGCAATCATATTCATCTTGGCTGATTATCGTATCGTGTAACATCACGGTATGCAATGTACTTAGCCATTGTCGATACTCATGATGAGCAGGTCTGATCGTGCTATCGTCATTATAATCTATTTGACTACCATCCTGTTGTCTCTCTGGATAATTAGTACTACCCAAAGTATTTGTGGGGCGTTTGATAGAATGACTAATAGATATAGGAACCGCAGCAATAATCGCTAATAATTGAATGCTATTTAATTGTTGTGCCGTTAATAACAACCATTGCAAGTTGACATCGCTCACTGTCGTCAAATCAATATCAACCAAACGCGCATGACGTCTTAAATCTACAATGTAATGCGCCACACTCTCATCACCTTCACTCAATAATGAGCGCTCATACATTGAGATCATCTGGCCTTTAGCATCTTTTGATAGGCGATAAGCCAGCAAAACCACCATCGACATCTGAGCATCGCTCAGTGCCCTAAATACCTGCCCTGAAGGATCTAGTTGTACCTTTACGCCTTCTATACCAGTTTTGAGTGTCTGTGATGATAGAGTTTGCGCATCCGTATCGTGTAAAACCTCAGATAACATCGGTAGTAACTGCTGTAATTGTAGCGCTTGCCATAGTGACAGTATGGGTGATTTTTGCCTCTCTACAGCTAATGAATGATTTAATGAATTCGCTGCTGAGTGACAGTCTTCACTCGATATTTTTTTATCTGCAGAATCACAAGCTAAGCTTTTAGTTAAGTCAGATGTCAGCTGTTGGTTAAATAACTCAACTATGCCTTGTTGATAACGCAACAACATCGTACGGCATTTTGCTTGTTTTTTATAGTACTGATCGCTTTCGTGACTGTGTTCGCTGTCACTTCTAAGCTTTAATTTTTTGATATGTATTTCAGATAAGTCATGTCGACGTAACTGGGCTAATGCAAATACAATCAAAGCACTGTCCAAGCGTCTATCCAAATTGGCCACTATGGTCAGTAGCTTAGCATCTATCCTATGCGGTAATACTTGCTTATGACTAGTAGTGTCACTTTCAATAGAAAAGCCCTCACCCCAAATATCATTCAAACTATAAGTGGCAGTCGTTAATAATGGTTGAAGCTGATGACAAAGCATGACCACTTCTATGAGCGCTTGCGCACCAAGTGGATGATAAATATGATCGAGTATATATTGCGGGAGTGACACCTTTTGAATATCGCTCGCTTCAATCAGTGTATCTTCTGGTAGGTCAGCGTCAGGTTTGGCCTGCCAAGGCTTCAGCAAATTATCGGTATTTATAGGTGCTATTTCTACCTGCAAGCGACCATCGATAATTGTATCTACCTCTTTAGTGAACTCCAGACCTTCATTTGTCTGGTTCTTACTGTTACTTGCAGCGTTATCAAAAATAGCGTTCTGCTTATGGTTTTTTTCTACATCAATACTGAATAATGATTGATGCGGCAATTGAGACTTTTTCTGTGAATTTTTGCTTAGGCTATTTTCTGTAATATCTCCCCAGTTTCCTGAGCGACGCTGCCGATATATTTCTTTTATTTTCTGCTGATTGATCCGCTTCTCTTTAGCGACTTGTACGGCAAACTTACGATAGGCATCAGCATTAATGGCACTCATACGCTCTATCAAGCTTGGATGAGTGGCAAACCAAGACACATCACCCAAGTCCGCGCCACTACTGGCAAAGAAAAAATGACTGAGTCCGTTGATATCAGCAACGCTCGATAATCGTGAGCCAAGTGAATCTTGGTGAATGGCTTTTAAAGTTTCTATGATCGCAGGCGAGCGCGTTAACTGCACGCTGGTTGCATCAGCAAGCAGCTCACGCTCACGATTAAAGCTGTGCTTAATCAACTGAGCACTTGCCATACTCGAGAAACTTAGACCATGGAGCAGTAATGTCCAGACACTACGGGGTGCTTGACGATCGATCGCAGGTCTACTTTGCACCCACCGAGACTCACGTTTGGCTGATGCCTGCTGTTGCTGTGATTGTGTCTGCCAGTACGCAACCCACTCACTTTGCGTGGTAAAACGGGCGGTCTGCGCCTCTATACTGCGTGCACGACTATCAACTTGTCTCTGTGAAAAAGGAATATCGGTGGCAATTGTATTATCAAGATAGCGACTGTTAGGAATTGGATCACTCCAATCATATAATATCTGTAGCCCAGCTAATACCACCATCAGCTGTAGATTGAACGTGGCATCACCATGTAATATATGACCATACTCATGACCAATTAGCCCGTATAGCGCCTCATCAGACAACTTATCTAGCGCACCTTGGGTGATGACAAGTACCATATCTTGGCTATGACGACCCGCGACGAAGCCATTAATACCTTGCTCATTAGGCAATACATATAAAATCGGTGTACTCAAACCTGCCGCAATCGCTAACTGATGGGCAATTTCATAATAACGACGATAGACGGGTGGAAAGTCGCGCTCATCGCGTACGGCTATATGACGTGGGCTATAGTGAACTTTCTCTTTGGTTTGATGTTGATGCGCCACCCCATGACTGTGCTCCCATGGTGCCTGACTGTTATCAATAAACAGTCTGACCGCCCCTACTCGCTGAGCAATAGCGCGACCACCCGCTCTTAAGCGCCGGTATTCTAAAAAACTCCCACCAACGAAACTGCCTAATATAAAGAGAATGACGAGTATCAATGCCCAATGATATATACCACCCGTGAATATCGTTAACAGCAGTCCCATGATAGCCAGTGCTACCGCCATATGAGCAAGCACAATCAGAAAAAACAGTCCATAGAGCAATAGACTGCGCCGTGTACGTATCCGCTGTTCACCAAAAAAATCCATCACCTGGGCTGCCTAACATTGGCCAAATTTATCTAAATCCTAGCCCAGATTAACATTCGGTGCTTTAGCAATGGCATCTCTGTCTGCGAATACCAAGGGACTAAGCGGACGAAAGCCAAAAGTCGTACTGACAAGATTGTTAGGAAACACTTCACGATCATTGTTGTAGAACATCACGCTATCATTATAATGCTGACGGGCAAAACCAATGCGATTTTCTGTGTTGGTCAGCTCATCCATCAACTCTCTGAGCATACTATCGGCTTTAAGTTCAGGATAGGCTTCTACCACTGCCGAAAACTGACTCAACGCTTTGGACAACATGCCTTCTGCTTTGGCAAATAGTGCCATGTGCTCTTGTGAATCTGGCTGATGCTTATGCGAGTCTTGTAGATTTTGAGCATGATTGCGTGCGCTAATAACTCGTGTCAGTGTCTCTTCCTCATGAGTCAGATAACGCTTGGCTGTTTCGACGAGATTTGGAATCAAATCATGACGACGTTTGAGCTGCACATCTATCTGCGCAAAGCCGTTCTTTGCTTGGTTACGTGCACGTACCAATTTATTAAATATGGACACCCCAAATACAATAATTAGCACCACAAATACAATGAACAGCCAAACAAACATCTTCATAACCAAACCTCAAAGTGTCTAGAATGTTAATAAACGTTAATGCATTGTATTTTAACTCATATTAATCAATGAAGCTTTTAATTTAAATAAGAAATCGAATGAAATTTTGGACAAAAAAAAGCCCTTTGCAATGAAGGGCTTAGTACAGAATACCAATGTATTAGGTACTTTATTAGAATATCTATCAAATTTTAGGCAAAAAAAAGCGACTCCATCAGCACATCCTCGGCACACATCAAATCTATTACCATTGCTACCTTCCGGTCCTGGCGGGATTCATAGAACAATGTTGCGAGGCTACCAATGGAGCCACCGGATGAGATTATACAAGGATTTTTTAATTTTACAACCCCTATCTCAAAACTGTTTGTTTTAATCGAAAAATAACCCAGTAACCTAGCTCACAAAATTCTCACAGCAACTTATACAGATTTTGCTATTTTAGTGAATGAAGTTGCACACATGTCCGCATTTAGAAATTGAGACGCACAACTTCCCATATGAAAATGGATTTTAAAAACATTCATATGAAGACTATTAAAAATAATTTAGGAGATAATAATGAAAAATGCTCTACTGAATAAAGCGGCACTCGCTTCTGGTACGGTTTGTTTAATGACTGCAATGATGGGCAGCGCCCACGCAGAGCCAACAGGCTACGACCAACTGACGTTTCAGACAGAAATAAAAGAAGAAATACAAAACGATGAAGTACGTGCCAGCTTATACAAAAAAGCACAAGCAACTGACGCTAAAACATTAGCGACAATGCTCAACACGTCAATCAATAATGCTATGAAAATTGCTAAACGCTATCCAAGCGTGACCGTCAGCACAGGGCAGCAGCGTACCTATCCACGCTATGACAAAAACGACAAAATCGTTGGTTGGACAGGTCAAGCAAACATAGACTTGAAAAGTACAGACTTTGCAGCAACCAGTCAGCTGATTGCTGATCTACAAGAAACCTTAGTCATGGACAATCTTAACTTTGGCGTCTCAGATACCAAAAAAGATGCGCTAGAGCAAAAACTAATGACTGAAGCATCTCGCGCTTTTCAGCAGCAAGCGAAGAGCCTGACTCGCGCTTGGGATGCGCGCGGCTATCGCGTCGTGAATGTTAATTTGAATACCGGTAGCAACTATCCACGCCCGATGTATAGCGCTATGAGCATGAAATCAGGAATGGCAGACGAGTCAGTACCAAGCCAAAGCTTTGAGTCTGGTAACAGCACTATCTCAGTCACTGCCAATGGTACAATCGAGCTGACCAAATAAATAGTAATAAGCTCATATGACGTTAAATAGAATCAATATATAAATAAAAAAGGCAGACGCGATGATCACGTCTGCCCTTCTTATTTATATATTATTAATGACTTTGTTACTGAGATACAGCGGCATTACCGCGCATTTTTAACAAGACCTTTTGGTGCCATGGCAAGCGCTCATAAGCCAAAAGCTGCTCGGCAAGCTTCTTCTTATTCTGTAGAATTAGAGTGTTTTGAATGACATGTACCGTACGATTGACTTGCTGCCCTGTTTGTCCTGATACCTTCTTGACTACAGCGCGGATGCTATGCGGGCCTGGCTGCAGATCGACTGTCGCGACAGAAGCACTTAATCCTTGGGCGATTTCTTTACCATCCAAATAGATACTCACTTGATCGCCATTCTGTAGCGCGGGCTTTACATCAAGCGCGATGACGATACTCTGTGCAGGGCGCTGATAGGCACGCTCAGTGCTCGGCTCAATCATACTCAACTGATAGTTGATATTCACCGCAGGTTTGGTGGCAGCGGCGGCTGGAAGGTCAGTATTGCCTCTGACCTCACTTGGCATTCCTTTTGAGGCGCTACTTTCGCCGGTATTGACGCTAGTCTGGCTAACTTGTTTTCCTGCTTGATCCTCATAAGACTGCGGACGATCGGTAAAAGTTACTTGACCTGTCTGCTCATCAATCACTTTGTAGATAGGTGCTGCGTTGCTGAGAGGCGCACAAAGGCTAGCCATGATAGCCAATGTTCCTAACTGTATATTGCCTCGTAACAAATTCCGCTTTGATAACAAACTCATAGTCAGTCAACCTAATTAGTATTTACTATTAATATACTTTTATAAAAACTATTATGCGATACTTTTGATGCAAAATCAGTAGGATTTGTTATGCAATCAATGGTATTTAAAAAAATATCATCCATTTATACCACTATCTTTTTAAACAGGCACAAAAAAACCAGCCAAGATTCACTTGACTGGTTCTTTTTTATTGAATTAACTTAACAGACTAATTCATTATTAGCAGCTGTAGTACATATCAAACTCGACAGGGTGTACAGTCACGTTTAGACGTTGTACTTCATCTTCTTTAAGTGCGATGAATGCTTCTAGCATATCTTTGGTAAACACATCGCCTTTTAATAAGAACTCGTGGTCATCACGCAGCGCTTGTAGTGCGACGTCTAGACTCTCTGCAACCGTTGGGATTTGCGCTTCTTCTTCTGGTGGCAAGTCATACAAGTTTTTGTCAGCTGCTTCGCCTGGATGCATCTTGTTCTGGATACCGTCAAGGCCTGCCATCAATAGCGCAGCAAATGCCAAGTATGGGTTTGCCGTTGGATCAGGGAAGCGTGCTTCAATACGTACGGCTTTCGGGCTGCTCACATGTGGCACACGAATAGATGCTGAACGGTTAGACGCTGAATACGCAAGCTTAATAGGTGCTTCATAATGCGGTACCAAACGCTTGTAGCTGTTCGTTGATGGGTTGGTAATCGCGTTCAATGCACGAGCGTGCTTGATGATACCACCAATGAAGTACAATGCAGTCTCAGACAGGCCAGCATACTCATCACCAGAGAATGTGTTTACGCCATCTTTTGAGATTGACATATGCACGTGCATACCTGAACCATTGTCACCAACGATTGGCTTCGGCATAAAGGTCGCTGTTTTACCAAACTGGTGCGCCACGTTATGGACAACGTATTTCAACTGCTGAACTTCATCTGCTTTACGTACCATTGTGTTGAACGCTACACCGATTTCAGACTGGCAAGACGCCACTTCGTGGTGATGAACTTCAACGCGGCCTTCGCCAACGATTTCTTCGATACGTTCACACATGACAGCACGCATATCGTGTGAGCTGTCGATTGGTGGTACTGGGAAATAGCCGCCTTTGACGCGTGGACGATGCGCCATGTTGCCCCACTCATAAGTCTCGTTAGTTGACCATGCTGCTTCTTCAGCAGTGATTTTATGACTGACGCCAGACATATCAACTGACCATTTTACATCGTCAAATACAAAGAATTCAGGCTCAGGACCGAAGTAAGCAGTATCACCGATACCAGTTGACTTTAAGTACTCTTCAGCGCGACGTGCGATAGAGCGTGGATCGCGATCATAGCCTTGTAGCGTTGATGGCTCAATAATGTCACAAGTCACGACGACAGTAACCGCATCAAAGAACGGATCAACGAACGCTGTTTCTGGGTCAGGACGCAAGATCATATCAGACGCTTCGATACCCTTCCAACCAGCGATAGATGAGCCATCAAACATTTTGCCATCTTCCATGACATCTTCATCGACAGTAGATGCTGGGAAGCTGATGTGTTGCTCTTTACCGCGCGTATCAGTGAAGCGAAAGTCAACCCATTTAGCATTAGAGGATTGAATAAGATCTAATAATTTGTTCGACATACATAATCTCCGTTGTGTTGGTCACGTTATTGCAATTTAAAATTGTTGGTGCCATTTCTTGTGCAAGAATTCCAGATGTCCTTCCAATACCAAACAGCGCATTCGATATTATGCTTATTATCAGCACTATTTGTCGTATTAGTCAAGACACTCATCTAAGACGCTTTCTTAATTAGACCAATAGTCATCTCAATGGTCTACAAACATCCTAAGTCAATTCTCATATCATTCTAGCAATATATAACTCGTCATGCTGAACTCTTCTGGCACTTATGAATAATTATTTTTAGACCCGTTTTTGTGGTCACTAATAATCATACCAGCATCAATGCAAAGACTATGCCAATATCTAAAAAACTACTATCTACCCCACTTAAAATAACACATTTCCAATAATTACAGCGCCTTATACCAAATTATTTTCATATGAAAATATATTTTTTCTAATAACCTTCGTATTAAGCAGTTATTAGATGCACTAATTATGATATTTTTGCACTGTATTAGTGCTTAAAAAACCTTGTAATTATTATATCGCTCTATTACGGTGCAATAATAGAATATCGATTTGCTGATTTGGCTCTGGTTGTGAAATCATTATGATCAAAGAAAAATATTTTTATGTAGTGCTTATTTAGCTAGCCTATGCTCTGCATTTGATAGAGAACAAAATAGTGGTAAGATAACCGCGCGCCATAACGCCCTCTGTCACAGTCATAGCTGCTTTTGTTTGGCAACCAAAGCCCTGATCAACAGTAGACGTATATCCCATATTACAAACAGAATAAAACTGATAAGTTGACACCTTCATGATTTTGATGATCGATAATTACGACAGCTTTACGTACAATATCGTACAGTATTTCGGTGAATTGCAGCAGGACATCACCGTTTGGCGTAATGATCAGGTCACTATCGAGCAGATTCGAACGTTAGCACCGGACGTGATTGTTATTGGCCCAGGTCCATGCGACCCTGATCGTGCGGGTGTTTCGCTCGAAGTTATCGAGACATTCAGAGGCATTATTCCGATACTTGGTATTTGTTTGGGTCATCAAGCGATTGGGCAGGCG
The DNA here is from genome assembly GCF_043641605.1 of Psychrobacter piscatorii. GTDB lineage: Bacteria > Pseudomonadota > Gammaproteobacteria > Pseudomonadales > Moraxellaceae > Psychrobacter > Psychrobacter piscatorii_C. The sequence continues at coordinate 219,729 of NZ_JBHZRK010000004.1, forward strand.
TTTGGTGGACAAGTCGTCAAAGCAGGTGAAGTTATGCACGGACGGTTATCAGCCGTCTATCATAATGACCAAGGCGTATTTGCCGGACTACCAAACCCATCGCAAGTCACACGCTATCATTCACTTGTCATCGATAAGCGTACCCTGCCAGATTGCTTTGAGCTGACCGCATGGACGCAGAATGTTGATGGTAGTATCGAAGAGATCATGGGTATCCGACACAAGACACTTGCCATAGAAGGCGTCCAATTTCATCCTGAGTCCATTTTGAGCGAAGCAGGTTATCAATTACTTAATAACTTTTTACATACTTATGGCTTGGCAAAACTAGCATCAGATGAGCTACCACAGGTAGGCTAGTTTTGACTTAAGAACCTGCTTTCATTACTCTATCTCAAATCATAGACAGATTCACATAAAAAATAATCATAAGCGAGATCATCATGAGTACGACAAAAACAGAAGAAGCTCACACGCCAGAGGGTATTGCAAAACTGTCTGATGCCCAAATACATCAATTATTGACGACAGCTTTGAGTAGAATCTTTCAGCACATCGATTTGACCTTTGATGAGATGTATCAAGTGATGCTGATCATCATGCAAGGTAGATGTAGCGACGCGATGATGGGCGCTATCTTGACAGGTTTACGTATGAAAGGTGAATCTATCGATGAGATCACCGCATCAGCCAGTGCGATGCGTGCGCTAGCCGCCAATATTGAGCCAAAAAACTGTGACTATTTGGTCGACATCGTTGGTACTGGCGGTGATGGTGCCAATTTATTTAACGTATCGACTGCATCGGCATTCGTTGTCGCGGCGGCTGGCGCACAAGTTGCCAAACATGGTAATCGCGGTGTCTCAACCAGATCTGGTAGCTCAGATTTGCTTGAGCAAGCAGGCATCAGTCTTGCGCTGACTCCAGAACAAGCAAAAGATTGTATCGAGAACGAAGGGGTTGGGTTTTTGTTTGCGCCCAACCATCACAGCGCCATGCGTTATGCCAATCCTGTACGCCGTGAGCTAAAAGCGCGTACCATTTTTAATATTTTAGGCCCACTAACCAACCCTGCTGGTACGCCCAATTTAGTTATCGGGGTATTCACTGCGCAGCTCTGTGAGCCTATGGCAAAGGTAATGAAAAACCTAGGCGCACGTCATGTCATGGTTGTGGGCGCAAAAGATGGGCTGGATGAAATCAGTCTAGCAACCTCGACCACAGTTGCTGAACTAAAAGATGGTGAAATATCCGTTTATGAGATGATGCCAGAAGATGCAGGTATCGAATCTCAAACCCTGATTGGTCTCGATGTCGACTCTCCTGAGCAAAGTCTTGCACTGATTCGTGCTGCTCTGTCTGGTGCTGATACCCATGACCGTGCTGTACTTAAAGCCCGTGACATGATTGCTTTGAACGCAGGTGCGGCAATATACACCGCCGGACTTGCCAGCAACTATCCTAATGGCGTTAGCCGAGCTCAAAAAATTATCCAAAATGGTGATGCTTTACTCAAGCTTGAGTCTTTGGCCAAATACACGCAGCAGCTAGTGACTGAAGGTTGATTTATACGCACCAATACAGTGCAAAACTATATATCACTGCCTATTTACCTTTAACAACATTCGGATAACAGCATGACCAAAACTCATTCAGACATACCTTCGGTACTACAGCGCATTGTCGCAACCAAAGTAGAAGAAGTAAAAGCAGCTCGCGCGGCGCTATCGCTTGAAAATTTGCAAGCAAAAGTCGCAGCTGATAACAAACCGCGCCGAGGTTTTTCTGCTGCCTTACGTGCTGCTAGCACTGAAAATAATGGTATTGGCATCATTGCTGAAATCAAAAAAGCCTCACCATCTAAAGGTATTATCAATCACGATTTTACCCCTGCTCTATTTGCGCAGCAGTACGAGCAAGCAGGCGCCAGCTGTCTATCAGTGCTGACTGATCGCGATTATTTTCAGGGCGATGATACGTATCTTATTCAAGCGGCAAATGTCTCAAGCTTACCGATACTTCGCAAAGATTTTATGATTGATGTCTATCAAATATATCAATCTTACTTAATGGGTGCTGACTGTATCTTACTCATTATGGCCTGCTTAGATGACACGCAAGTAAAAGAGTTGCACGCACTAAGTATTGAGCTTGGCATGGATGTGTTGATAGAGGTGCATACACAGTCTGAGCTTGAACGGGCACTACAGCTACCACGCTCAGCACACAATATTTATGGTATTAATAATCGTGATTTAAACACGTTTGACGTTGACCTACAAACTACACTCGATTTAAAAAACATCTTAATCGAAGCACTCTCTACTGATACTGATGATGCCGATCAAAAACCATTGATTGTGACCGAGAGCGGCATTCATAGCAGTGATGATATTCGTCTTATGCTAAGTCATGATATTCAGCACTTTTTAATCGGTGAGCAATTTATGAAAACCGATCATCCGGGACAAGCGTTACAATCCTTACTTGCGGGCGTCGCAGTAGACGAGTAAAGTAACTCAATAATTCAGGCTTCAATAGAATCAGATAGCTTGAATAAAATATTTACCCTATAAATTACTCAACCTTTCATTCATCAATCAACGATACGTTAACTTTTATGTCAAACTCTCTGTTTTCAAAAGAAATGCAAGACCAGCTCAAAGAACTAAAAGGCCAATTAAGTAAAGGCCGTGATACTAATTCACCTGAAGGTGAAAACCAAAAGCCCACTGAGCCTGTTTCTTTACTGACTCAAAAACAAGTGAAAAAGACCGTCAAGCAGCTAGATAGTGAACATGTCGATGATGACAAAGTACTGTTCATGCAAGCTATGCATGGTGTCAGTCAGCTAGAAGACAAAAACGTACGCTCACCTACTAGCACGGCAAGAGCGGGTAAACCTGATGCAGCAACACTATCAAAACGTGCGGCCGCTCAAGGCAGTGAAGCTAGTGATTTAGGCGCTGGCTTGTCAGATATGCAAGCCCTACTAAACCCTGTCGCTGCTGAAGCCTATTTGTCATATAAGCAGCCAACCTTGCAAAATAAAATCTTTGATCAGCTCAAAAAAGGTAAGTTGCGTTGGTACGATGCGGTAGACATTCATGGCTGTACGATAGAAGAAGCACGTGACGCCATGACGCAACTGCTAAGCCAAGCGAAGCAAAAAAATGAAACCATGGTAAAAATCGTCCATGGTAAAGGTAGCGAAGCGATTCTAAAAACCTGTATCAATGGCTGGTTACGCCAATTGCCAGAAGTATTGGCGTTTTGCTCTGCGCCGCCAAAGGATGGTGGCAATGGTGCGGTATTGGTACTGCTCAAAAAACCTAAAGCAGATGGCGAATAGAAGTCATCGCTTATGATAACTCTATTAAATAAAAAAGGACTGCTTATTTGCAGTCCTTTTTTTATCTATAACTCGTATATCAATCTTTAACGATTTTCCCTTTAATATGTGCCTCCTACCCTTTACTATTGGATTCACTCGAGCACTGTTTAATTAGTCAAGCGAAGTCCTTATGAGTATCAAAACCATTGAAAATAAACAAGCACTACAGGAAAACATCACCGCATTAGTTGCTATCGAACCGAAATTTGCTGCTATCTACGAGCAGGTTGGTCTACCTGATCTTAGGCACAATGCAGGTGGGTTTGAGCAATTAATGAGAGCGATGGTTGGTCAGCAGCTGTCTGTCGCCGCTGCGGCAAGTATCTGGAAGCGGTTGGTTGATGCAGCGTTGACAACGCCGCATAAAATCGATGAAGCAACTGACGAGGCTTTAAAAGCTCATGGATTGTCTAAGCAAAAAACTCGCTATATCCGCTCTTTAGTCAATCATGATATAGATTTTATGGCTTTAGAAAACATGCCTGATGAAGAGGTCGTAAACACACTTACCGCGGTTACGGGCATCGGACGCTGGACCGCTGAAATGTACTTGCTCTTTTCTTTAAAACGCGCAGACGTGCTTGCTGTCGATGACTTAGCCATTAAGGTTGCAGCGATGGAGTTGCTAGGCTTAGCAGAACGACCAACACCCAAGCAGCTCAAAAACCTCACTCAGCACTGGTCACCTTATCGCAGCACTGCCAGCTTACTGCTTTGGTCATACTACGGCTTATTACGCAATAAAACCGCAGTACCTTTATAGCTGACCGTGTAGAGTGATTGCCTATATGGAAAAACCGTTTCTAAGGCTGATTCCATATAGACAAGCTAAATTTGTTTTTAGTATGCTTAAATTTGCTTTTTCTTAGCATACGACTTTTGTGTTTGAGCGCTTTGAGCGCGCCCTTTCTACTGACAGTTGCCATAGATGACTTTTGATTATTTGCCATATCATCGTTAGCATTGTCGGTATCTTTGTTGATAATCACACCGTCAGAATTATTATCATTACTTTCTAGACTGACATTTGTTTCATTGGTATTCGTATTGCTATGGTCTTCTGAAACATCATCTTCTGTTTCAACAGTATTGTTTTCCATATGATGTTCAAGCTCAGCTTGATTGACGATTAGCTGCTGGGTTGGTAATGCATGTTCAACATCATATTTTGCGACTTGGTTTAATACATCAACGAATACCACGTTTTGCTTATCATAAAACTCCATCACATCATTGGCATTGATATATGCCTGTAGCTGAATGACATAACAGTCCTGGCGTAGCTCTAAAATATTAACCTGATTCCATTCTTGATTGGTCAAGTAATGCTCATTTAAAAACTCATCTAAGTCTTTGACCATCTTGAAGACCACATCAATATCCGCGGTACGCTTCAGATATAACTGATGAAAGAAGCGGAACATATCACGCGAGGTAAAGTTTTCAATTTGCATCGATGAAAAATCACCGTTTGGCACCGTGACAACGGTCCGTGTCAATGTGCGCACACGTGATGAGCGAATACCGATGTCAATAACAGTGCCTTCATAAGTGCCAAATTTGCAATAATCACCGATACGTACTGGTGAATCCGCGACGACGACGACACTACCAACAAGGTTTTCAATGGTTTTTTGTGCACCAAGTGCCAATGCCAAACCACCCACACCCAGTGCAGCAATACCCGTGGTTAAGTCAAAACCCAAATTACCAAAAATGACAATGACCGCAAATATTAAGAGTAGTGCTTTGACGACTTTTCGCATCAGTCCCAAGATTGAGACACGCTCAGTATAGTTTTTCTTATAGCTTAGGTTGACCGCTCGAGTAAATATCGCATCAATAACTCGTAATAGCAGCCAAGTTAGTGCAAGCCAAGAAGCAATATCAGTAAAGCGATTAACTGGTTCGCGCAGCGTGACGGAAACGCCTGCATAGACCATCACTTCAGATAAGATCAGTGCCATAATGACCACAGAAAGCGGCAGTATCACTTTGTCAGGTAATGGCAAAGGCACACCGCGCACACGAGGATAAACAATTCTCAATAGATGGTATAACAGCCATACTGCGATATAAGTGAGGACAAAGCTACTCACAATCATGGATAGCGCAGCGACCAAATCAGCCAGTTGATAACCAAAGAGTTTTTTACCATCTAATGAATCCACCGTGTAGCGCGATACCAAAGTCGGCTCTGAGTTTTCTATCACTTCCGGTATAGAACTCAGCGTCTCACTTGAGAACTGCCAATACTGCTCGTTCTCTTTAGAGACCACTCTTTCTAGTAACAACGACACACTTTTTTCACCGATGTTAATCACACCGACATTTTCTTGACTGGGTGGTAGTTGATCGGTGAGATTGCCCTCAGGGGTATTACTGATTTGCAAATCAGGTTGGAATCGCCCACCCGCATCGAGCGCTTGCTTAAACTGACGTACGACTGTCGTTGGGTTATCAGACTTGGATAAATTGAGATAGTTACTTGCCAGCAAGTAGTCGTTTTCGCCCAGCGCACTGATAAAACCCTGTACGGTATGACGCGGCGTATCTCGCCCAAATGAATCAGGTAAAGGTGTAGCTACCGTCTCTTCACTACTATCACCACCAACGCCAAGCGCACCAGCGTCAACAGCAAAAGCGGTTTTTGGTAACACAATACTTAATATCATCGCCAGCAAAAGCATTACGACCGCAAATGGTATCTTAAGAGTAGAGTTCGATGAAGGGGATGCGGTACTGGGAGTCAGATTATGCTGAGTAGACAAAACAAACCTCTTAACTTTATGAGTGGCACAATGAAGAACACATAATATCCGCACTATGATAACAATTATTTATAACAGCAGTGCTTTTGATTATAGGTTTTTGTCGTTAACTGTGTGAGTTAGCTATTTTATCGCTCTGTGCAATCTCTTCCGCTTACTGAAAATGGTAGGCGTTAATAAAAAAGTAGCTCTCTAATGAACAATTAGCATCTCATGATGAATTATATTCATCCTACCGTGAAGAAACATTAGGTTAAAGTGGTTTATAAAGGCGGAACTTTTGTAGATAATGAGCGCAGTTTTGCTTATATACTGTTTTTTGTAACTTTTGACACCTTTTACGTCTTAATAGTTATTTCTTATGTCTGCATTTTTCAATCTGATTACTTTGGAATCAACCATGTCTTTATCATGCTCATCTTCACGCACCTATCTTCGCTTAAGTATTTTAAGCGCACTTGGTTTATTCGCAGTCAACACAGCGACGGCGGCGCCCCTTGAGGCAACCAATACTAACGATAGCGAGATACCACAAGTTGAGCTTGATAAAATTGTTGTAACAGCGACACGTACGCCTACCAAGACCAATAATGTGATTGCGCAAACTCGTATAATTGATAAGGAAGAATTACAGCGTTATCAAGGTCAAACAGTCACTGATGTATTGAAAAATCAACCTGGTATCAACATTACGCAAAGTGGTGGCATGGGAACCACCAGTAATTTTTATATGCGTGGTTACGACAGTAAGCAGGTATTGGTGCTTATCGATGGTATTCGCTACAGCTCGGTATCTTTAGGTAGCCCATCGCTGAATTTATTGTCAGCAGATCAAATTGATCGCATTGAAATTTTATACGGCGCTTCAGGATCTAGTCTTTATGGCTCAGATGCGATGGGCGGTGTCATTCAAATTTTCACTAAGGGCAATAGCGTAGAACAATCTAATGTTTCCACTACCATTGGTTACGGTAGTAACAATCACTACCAAGTCGGCGTGACAGGTCAACTTAAAAATGACACTTCGACGCTGAGCTTAGGTGTCAGTCGCAACGAAACTGATGGTTTTAACGCTATTGCTAATCGTAATTCTTTTGATTATAACGCTGATGATGATGGTTTTGAATCTACCAATGTCAGTTTGGCACTGCAGCACAAGTTCACAAATGCATTGAGTGCAGGGATTAGCGGCTTATATTCAGACTCTACGACTGAGTTTGACTCAGCCGGAAAAGTCATTCCTTACGCCTACTCTGATCAAAAAAACGGTAGCGCTAACGCCTATTTGCAATATAAAACCCCATTAACTCTTACTAAACTGAGCTACGGTCAAAGTATTGATAAATCAACCTCTCACGATAACAACTCTATCAGTTATGACAATGGTAGCCAGTTTGATACCACTCAAGAGCAGGCACGCTTAGAGACTAGTATAAACGCGCAACCTGGTACAGTTACTGTCGGTGCAGAATGGTTATCACAAAAACTAGATGCTTCAGATGTTTTAGACTTCTCAAACTATCCTGATCCTGCTGTTCAAACGGCTTATGACCCTGACGACAGAGATGTTAAGAGCGCTTTTGTAGGTTATCAATTAGCAGACACTTATTATGATTTGCAAGCCAACTATCGTGTAGATGACAACTCACAATATGGTAACGAAAGTACATACAACTTAGGAGCAGCCATACGCCCGCTAGCGGGTATGCGCATCGGTGCAAATTATGCCACGGGCTTTCGCGCACCAACCTTTAACGACCTATACTATCCAGGTGATAACAATCCAAACCTAAAGCCTGAAAGAAGTGAAAATACTGAAGTATTCGTTGAATACGCTAATGATATGCAAACTTCACGATTGACAGGCTATCACACGGACGCAGAAGACCTTATTGCAAGCGGTACGAACATTAGTGAAGCAAAAATAAAAGGCTTGAGTTTGACCTCAGATTGGAATATGAATGACTTTATATTTGGTCTAGGATATGACTACTTAGACGCGAAGAACAAAACCAGAACTAATGCCAACTTTGATCAACAACTTCCTTACCGCCCTAAAAATAGTGGTTTAGTTTATATCGGATATCAGCAACCTACGTTCGATATGCGCCTCGAGGCAAAATATAGCGATGATAGACTTACAACTGAAAATAATGAACTTGATAGCTATACGCTATTTAACGTAAGTGGAAGCGCCTATATCACACCTAATCTACGTGCTAACTTGCGTGTAGATAATATTACTGATGAAGATTATACACTTGCCAGCCAATTCGGTAATGAGTACGCCACAGAAGGTACCAGTTATTTCACCTCTCTAACGTATAACTGGTACTAATTTTGGCTAAGTAATATCAAAAAACATTAAAACAAAAAAGGTCATCTAAAGGTGGCCTTTTTTATGGCTATAGATTCCTGTTTAAAGTTTTATCTGTCTAAGCCGTCAGCTATTTATCTCAGTCAATAGGTGACAATTAACCACTCATCTATTACAATAACGACCTCCGAGAGGTGTTGCGCCATAAATATTGGTAGCCGTGTTTGTATTCAAACGCTTGCTATTCATTGCTTATGTTAGGCTCGGTTAACTGCTCAGTGTCCATCATTTTGGCCGCTCGCAGCGCAAACAACGGCACCTGCGTTTTTATTCTTTTTATCATTCGTTAACCACTGATAGGAGCATATTATGGACGCAGTGTCTACTACACCATCTGCCCATACGATCGATCCCTCTTTCACTGACTATAAAGTCGCTGATATTAGCCTTGCTGATTACGGCCGCCGTGAAATCACTCTTGCCGAAGCCGAAATGCCTGCTCTGATGGGCTTGCGTCGTCGCTACGAAGCGGATCAACCGCTTAAAGGCGCCAAAATCGCTGGCTGTATCCACATGACCATTCAAACGGCCGTACTTATTGAGACACTAGTCGCATTAGGTGCTGAAGTACGCTGGACCTCATGTAATATCTTCTCAACTCAGGATCATGCTGCTGCGGCTATCGCTGCTGCTGGTATCTCTGTTTATGCTTGGAAAGGCGAAACAGAAGAAGAGTACGAATGGTGTCTGCGTCAGCAAGTACACGTTGGCGGCGAAGCATCAGGCCAGCTGTGGGATGCCAACTTAATCTTAGATGATGGTGGTGATTTGACCGCTTTGATTCATGATGAATATGCAGAGCTTCTTGACAATATCCATGGTATCTCAGAAGAGACCACCACTGGTGTACACCGTTTGGTTGAGATGTTGAACAAGGGCACGCTAAAGGTGCCTGCTATTAACGTCAACGATGCGGTTACCAAATCGAAAAATGACAACAAATACGGCTGCCGTCATAGCTTAAATGATGCCATCAAACGCGCAACAGACATGTTCCTTGCTGGTCGCCGCGCCTTAGTTATCGGTTATGGCGATGTAGGTAAAGGCTCTACACAAAGCCTACGTCAAGAAGGCATGATCGTACGTGTCTCAGAAGTTGACCCTATCTGTGCGATGCAGGCATGTATGGACGGTTTTGAAGTACTATCACCATACATCGATGGCGACAACACTGGCGGCGCAGACAGCATTAACAAGCGCTTGCTTGAAGACACTGACATGATCGTCACCACGACTGGTAACTATCACGTTTGTGATAGACATATGCTAGCTGCCCTTAAGCCTGGTGCTGTTGTATGTAACATTGGTCACTTTGATACTGAAATTGACACACAGTTTATGCGTGATAACTGGCGCTGGGTTGAGATCAAGCCACAAGTTCATCAAATTTTCCGTTCAGACGATGAAAACGATTATTTGATCTTGCTTGCTGAAGGTCGTCTAGTAAACCTAGGTAATGCTACTGGTCACCCATCACGCGTCATGGACGGCTCATTTGCCAACCAAGTACTGGCACAGATGTATCTGTTCGAAGAAAAATTCGCTGATCTACCGACTGACGAGCGCTTTGATAACTTGTACGTAAAAGTATTGCCTAAGAAGTTGGACGAAGAAGTGGCCGCTGCGATGGTTGCAGGCTTCAACGGTACACTAACCAAGCTGACTGAAAAGCAAGCTGAATATTTGGGTGTGCCTGTCGAAGGTCCATTCAAACCTGACGCTTATAAATACTAAAAGGAGCCTGACTGTGAGTAAGCCCGCTTTCTCCTTTGAGTTCTTTCCTGCAAAAACCGAGCAAGGTCACGAAAAGCTTCTCAGTACTTATGATGAGCTAAATAAGTTGTCACCGGCGTATTTTTCGGTGACCTACGGTGCGGGTGGCTCAACTCGTAGCCGTACCTTAGACATCGTGCAAGCACTAAGCGTACGCGGTGATACTGAAATTGCGCCGCATATGTCTTGTATCGGTGATGACAAAGCAGAAATCGCTGAGTTGCTTGAGTTTTATAAGAGCTTAGGCATCCAACGTCTTGTCGCATTGCGTGGCGACTTACCGTCAGGTCAGGTTGGCATGGGTGAGCTGCCATTTGCAGTAGATTTGGTCAAGTTCATTCGTGAGCACTCAGGCGATCACTTCCATATCGAGGTGGCGGCCTACCCTGAGATGCATCCACAAGCACGTAGCTTTGAGTTTGATGTTGACAACTTGGTGAATAAGTACCGCGCTGGTGCCAATGCGTCGATTACGCAGTTCTTTTATAACGCAGACAGCTATCTATATCTGCGTGATACACTAGAGAAACGCGGTATCGATATCAACGCACAGCCGTTGGTGGCTGGTATTATGCCAATCACCAACTCTAGCAATCTGATACGCTTTGCTGATAGCTGCGGTGCTGATATTCCACGCTATGTACGTAAACGCTTGGCTGACTTCGGCGACGATAACAAAGCCATCCGTGAGTTTGGGTTTGATGTGGTTTATCGCTTATGTGAGCGCTTGATTAGCGAGGGTGTGCCAGCCATGCATTTTTATAGCATGAACAAAGTCGAGCCAAACAGACGCTTGGTTGAAGCACTGGGCTTAACCGCCTAGTTATTGATATTTAAGTACAAATCTAATTGATTGATTTTCAACTGGCGCTCTTAGGAGTGCCAGTTTTTTATTGGAAAAATTTTGGGCTATTACCTTTTATATTTTATAAGATACATTTCATCTTAATTACTTTTTTATTTTTGCTTCACTGTGCGATAGTATTATCTATAGATAAAGTGACTCCGCTGAACAATAATTATCATAAAAGCCATGCCTTTAGATAGCTCAAGTGATATTCTATGGACCCGATAATAAACGCTCCCAATCAAATAATAGGAATAAGACCACGTGCGACGTTTTTTTTATGCCATTAATAATAACAATGCTGATGCTATGCCTTTACCTAAGCTGGGTGACATACCTCTAGGGAGCCACGTTGAGTTGCCAGACAGCATCGTCCATCATTGGTGCCGAGTGCTGCGTGCCAATATCGGTGATCAAGGTATCTTGTTCGATGGATTTGGTGGTGAATATAAGGTAGAGCTACAAACAATCAGTAAAAAAAACGCGACGGCTACCCTCCTCACTCATCTAAATGATGATCGTACGGCGTCTGTTATTAGCAAAATTGGCTTAGTAATGAGTCGCGGCGAGCGTATGGATTACGCGATTCAAAAAGCAACAGAGCTTGGTGTGACTGCCATACAGTTACTCAGTAGTCATCATGGTGAGGTCAATCTAAAACCCGCTCAAGTGGACAAAAAACTGGCTCACTGGCAACAAATCGCTATAGCAGCCTGCGAGCAATGCGGCCTTAATCGCCCACCTCTGATACTTGCCCCACTGTCTATCAATGAATGGCTGAACCATTCTGATTCTTTGAATACAGCAACAATAGTCAGTCCTGTCGTCTCCACACTCAGCCAAGATACTTATTATCAAGTGCTACACAGCGCTGCAGATCTACGTATGCAGATGAGTGTGCCTGCGGCAGGACAACCTGCAAAACCCGAGAAACTGGCCTCGGTTCTCAAGCAAGAATCTCCTTATATTGAATTATTGATTGGTCCTGAAGGCGGTCTCAGTGACGATGAGTGTCAAAAAGCAGAATCTGTAGGTTTTATGCCTTGGCAAATTGGCAGTAGGGTATTACGTACAGAGACAGCACCGGTGGTTGCATTGACTACTTTACTCGCTTTGTATGGTTAAAATTAGTATTAGTAATGAGATTTACTATCATTTATAGACATTTTAAAATAGAACTTTTGTTTTATATTGTGTAGAATCAAAAGTGATCTTAGTTCTAATTTAGTAAATTGAATCACAGCACTTATTTTTTTATAAGCCTTTATTTTTTGTGAGACATTATTATGAGCAACTTTGACCCCATTCCAATATCGATTAAACAGCAACTCATGGCCCAACTGTGTGAGCAGATCGAAGATGCTGTTTTTGTATTAGACAGTAATTTACGCTATCTATCTGTCAATGCCAGCTATGAGCTTATGATTGGCTATAAAGAGTCATTTTTGGTCGGTCGTCCACTCGGTATTTACGCGGCTGAATTTTTGTCAGAAGAAGAGCAGCTTATCTTAAAGGCCATTAAGAAAAACTTGATCGAGCATGGTTTTTACGAATTTGATATTTCAATGGTCAATCGCTATGGAGAGACTATCGATTGCCATATGACTTATCGTAAGATTTGTGTCGAGCAAGCTGTTTATCATGTTGGCATGGTACGTGACATGTCGTCGGTTGTTAAAGATCAAAAGCAGGTCGCACATTTACTCAACTACGATCAGCTCACTGGATTGCCTAATCGCAAAGTATTTTTGAGTCAGGCCAGTGATATTTTATTAGATACCTATCAAGAAGTTGTCCTTGTACGTTTAAATATTGACCGCTATCGTAATCTTGCAAGCTTGTTGGGTTCTGATGGCGTTAACTCATTGATACAGAGCTTTGTAGAGCGAGTCAAAACCCTCGAGCTAGAAAATTTACGCTGCTTTTCTCACTTTGGTGGTGATGATTTTGCATTACTGTTTGAATGCAAAGATGGCAATATGGTGCGTCATCAGCTAGATACGCTCATGCAAATGTGCGAGATACCCTTCACTATGAATGAGAACGCGGCAACGGATGCTCATATCTATTGCCATGTCTCTGTTGGCGTCAGTTACTTTCCTAAAAACGATGCTCAGGTAACAGGCTTACTGACCAAAGCAGAAAAATCCTTACAGTATGTCAAAAAACACGGCGGCGATGATATCCGTTGGTATGACAAAACGATTGAGGAAGCCACTTCAGGTAGCCTACAGTTAGAAGCTGATCTTAGAGCAGCGTCAGCTGAAGGACAGTTCATACCGTATTATCAACCAAAATTCTTATTGGATACTGGAATAATTACGGGATTTGAAGCGCTAGTTCGCTGGCAACATCCTACTCGCGGTCTACTAAAACCAAAACATTTTATCGATGCTATTTTGACCCATAAGCTCTCGTTTGAGCTGTTTTCACAGATGGCTAACAAGATTGCTAACCAGTTATCTGAATGGCAACAGCAAGGTTTTTGTCAGCATATCTGTATCAATGCTGATGCTGCTGAATTTAGTCATCCTGAATTTTTTGATATGGTGAGCGGCCTATTGGTACAGCACAATATTGCGGCGTGTCAGTTGCATATCGAAGTGACCGAATCCTCTTTGATTCAGCGTCATGATGATGTCAGAAAACAACTCAACGCCCTCAAAGAATTGGGCGTCTGTCTTGCCTTAGATGATTTTGGTACGGGCTATGCATCCTTGAGTTACCTACAAGAATACCCCTTTGATTTTATTAAAATTGATAAGAGCTTTATCTCAAAAATTGATACAGACCGTACTCAGCATGCCATTGTAAAAGCCATTCTAGACTTGGCAGACGCTCTAGACATGCATGTAGTGGCAGAAGGTATAGAAACTGAACAGCAGCGCGATGTGTTGCTGGACATGGGTTGCAAAAATGGACAAGGCTATTGGTTTGGTAAACCTGTGCCCGCTGATGTTGCCACTGAAATGCTGGTCAAACAGTATACTGTCCAATCATAGATGTCTTGATATTTGCCCTTCCATCATGGCTGGGCTTGACACACTCATGCATTGGGTGGCTATCAAATACTCACGTTTGCTAAATATCACAAGACCGCTTATTGGTACATTTACTCTAAAAGCGGTTTTTCTTTGTCTGATTGATTGATATTGCCTTTTATTTTATATCCAGTAATTCAAGGGATAGATTCTGCCTTGTATCACTAGCTTTTTCATAGAGTTATTAACGATCAAAACTGCGCCTAACGTTGATTGTATAACCGATGCAAGATAGGTTCATGACTTATCAGTCCTGTCACCAAACTTGTATAATCGCCTATGAAAGCCTATCTTTTATAGTGAATTTGTTAGAGCACATTTAATCTTTCTTCGACTCTGACAATCACCATTCTTTTTAACACTATTTTATGTAATCGATAGCATGGTTGACCTGCTTCACTGTTTATCATTTATTTAGATTTCCAGACTGGCTAGGTAAGAATAACGCACTAGAGGATAGTGCGACCATATGCTCATTATTGGCGATGATCGGTTACATTCCAAAAAGGACAGGAAGTTATGCAATACAAAGCGCCCTTACGTGATATCCAATTCGTTATGCATGAACTACTCGATAGTGAAAGCCATTACAAAACATTACCAGCGTTCCAAGAAGCTGACCGCGAGCTAATGGACAGCCTATTTGAAATGGCTGCAAGCTTTGCTGAAAACGAACTGTCACCACTGAACCAAAGTGGTGATGCTGAAGGCTGTAAGTTTGACAATGGTAAGGTCACCACGCCAAAAGGCTTTAAAGAAGCTTATGACGCGTATTGTGAGCTTGGCTTCCCTGCTTTATCTGCTGAAGAAGCGTTTGGTGGTCAAAACATGCCGTTTTCATTGTCTACTGTCATTAATGAAATGGTTGGTACCGCCAACTGGTCATTCTCTATGTACCCTGGTCTATCACATGGTGCTATTCAGACCATCGAGCATCATGGTACTGACGAGCAAAAACAAACCTACCTAGAAAAAATGGTTACTGGCGAATGGTCGGGCACTATGTGTCTTACTGAAGCCCATGCTGGTTCTGACTTGGGTATTATCCGTACCAAAGCTGAGCCTAAAGAAGATGGCAGCTATAGCATTACTGGTCAGAAGATTTTCATCTCTGCCGGTGAGCATGACTTAACCAGCAATATTATTCATATTGTATTGGCTCGTCTACCAGGTGCACCTGCTGGCACAAAAGGTATCTCACTGTTTATCGTACCTAAGATAACAGTCAATGAAGATGGCAGCCTAGGCGAAAGCAACAATGTCGCTTGCGGCTCTATCGAGCATAAAATGGGTATCAAAGCCTCTGCAACTTGTGTGATGAACTTCGATGGCGCAACTGGTTATTTGATCGGACCTGAAAATCGCGGCCTACAGTGCATGTTCACCTTTATGAATGTGGCACGTATCGGTACTGCTGTTCAAGGTTTGACTGCAGCAGAGTACGCGTTCCAAGGTTCATTGACTTACGCAAAAGATCGCTTAGCGATGCGCGCGCTATCAGGTACTAAAGCGCCAGAGAAAGCTGCTGATCCTATCATTGTTCATCCAGCCGTTCGCAACATGCTATTAACCGAAAAAGCCTTTGCTGAAGGCGGTCGCGCATTGGTTTATTACCTCTCACACTTTGCAGATACCGTCGCAAAAGGCGAAGGCGAAGAGTTAAAGTTTGCTGACCAAATGCTGTCATTATTGACACCAATTGCTAAAGCGTTCTTGACTGAAACAGGTCTAGAAGCCGCTAATCACGGTGTTCAGGTTTACGGTGGTCATGGTTTTGTTAGCGAATGGGGTATGGAGCAAAACGTACGTGATACGCGCATTTCATGCTTATACGAAGGCACCACAGAGATTCAAGCACTTGACTTACTAGGGCGTAAAGTTTTAGGCTCAGAAGGTAAGCTACTTGCTAACTTTGTAAAGGTCATCCAAGAATTCTGTGAAGACAATAAAGAAAATGACGAGATGGGTCAGTTCATTCGCCCACTTGCCAAGCATCTTAAAGAATGGGGCGATTTGACTGCACGTATTGGTATGCAAGCTACTGAAAATCCAGATGCAGTAGGCGGCGCGGCGGTCGATTATATGTACTTTAGTGGTTATGTAACCCTAGCTTACTTATGGGCACGTATGGCACTGGTTGCTCAGACTGCTATTGCAAACGGTACTGGCGAAAAAGCATTCTATGACGCCAAGGTAAAAACAGCTCAGTTCTACTTTGCTAAGCTATTGCCACGTACTACTACGCACGTACAGCGTATCAGCACAGGCGTTGAGCCATACATGAGCATGGATGTTGATCAGTTTGCTTTTTAATTAAACGTTAAACACCTCTTTATACTGTATTTTTATCGGCAACATACTTCGGTGTGTTGCCGATTTGCTTTATGGGTATATTTATATCCATTTATATATTAGTATCTCTTTATAGATAGCTACAAGTTTTAAAATTCCTTTAATCACTGCAATAGCAGCTGCTAACTTTTGGTGCACGCACAATTCACGAAGAAATACACCCGCGCACAAGCTTATTTGTTAAACTTTGAATATGAATCGCTAAGGTTACATCAAGAGAACAGTTGATAATCTTAACAACTCCAATTTTATCTATTTAAACCAAAGGAATGTTTATGGCTGTTTATAACGCCCCTCTTAATGACATGCGTTTTATGTTAAATGATGTATTTAAAGCGCCACAATTTTGGCAAAATAACGAAAACTTAGCTCATGTCGACATGGAAACCGTTGATATGATTTTGGAAGAAATGGCAAAACTTTCAAAAAATATCTTACTACCTATCAACCGCAGCGGCGACGAAGAAGGCGCAACCTTTCAGGGTGACGGTGTTGTCACCACACCAACAGGCTTTAAAGACGCGTACAAACAGTATGCTGAATCAGGCTGGGTTGGCTTAAGCGGTAACGCTGAATACGGCGGTCAAGGCTTCCCAAAAATGGTTACCATGCTCACCGAAGAGATGGTTTTTACGGCCAACCAATCGTTTGCCCTATACCCTAACCTAACCGTCGGTGCAACGCTGTGTCTGAATGCCGCTGCCTCTGAAGAACAAAAGCAGACTTATTTGGAAAAAATGTACAGCGGTGAATGGTCTGGTACTATGTGCTTGACAGAGCCACATGCGGGTACTGATTTGGGTATCATCAAAACCAAAGCCGTGCCTAACGATGATGGCAGCTATGATATCTCTGGTACCAAAATCTTTATTACTGGTGGTGAGCACGATCTCACAGACAATATCATTCATTTAGTATTGGCAAAAACACCCAATGCACCAGAAGGCTCAAAAGGCATCTCACTGTTTGTTGTACCAAAATTCTTGGTCAATGCAGATGGTAGCTTGGGCGAGCGCAATACATTAGCCGTTGGCTCTATCGAGCACAAAATGGGCATCAAAGCGTCTGCCACTTGCGTAATGAACTTTGACAATGCTAAAGGCTGGATGGTTGGCGAGGAAAACACTGGCCTATCATCAATGTTCATCATGATGAACTATGAGCGTGTCACCATGGGCTTACAAGGCCTTGGTGGTTCTGAGCTTGCTTATCAGAACGCGGCTTTATACGCCAACGACCGTGGTCAAGGCCGCAGCGATACGCAATTACAAAGCCCAGAAAAACCTGCGGATGCCATCATCCACCATGCAGATGTCCGTCGCATGCTATTGAACGCCAAAGCCAATACCGAAGCCTCACGTTGCTTTGCAATGTATGTCGCCAAAAACCTAGACGAAGAAAAATTTAGTACCGATCCTGATTCAGCAAAAGCCGCCGCTGCTCGTGTTGCCCTACTGACGCCAGTGGCTAAAGCATTCTTGACTGACAAAGCGCTAGAAGCAACGGTTGATTGCCAGCAAGTCTTCGGTGGTCATGGCTATATCCGCGAATGGGGTATGGAGCAAATCGTTCGTGATACGCGTATTGCTCAGATTTATGAAGGTACCAACGGTATTCAGGCACTTGATCTGTTAGGCCGTAAAGTGGCAAAAAATAACGGCAAATATGTTACGCATTTCTTGGGTGAGATTCGTGATTTCGTCAACAACATGCAAGCGGATCATGGTATCAAACAAGCTACTTTAGATGCAGCCGATACGATTGAAGAGCTCACCACAACGGTGCTGAACAATATTGGCGAACGCAAGAACGAAGTGAATGGCTGTGCAGTTGATTATATGCATGCCTTTGGCTACCTCGCCTACTCCTACATGTTTGCGCTGATGGTAGAAGCCGCTGATGGTAAAGAAGGCGATTTTTATACCAATAAAGCCAAGCTTGCAGATTACTTCGTTGGCCGTATCTTGCCACGTATCGATGCTCATGCACAGATGGTCAAAGCTGGTAGTGACCCGATGATGAACTTTGATCTTGACTATTTTGATGTGCCTGCTAGCTAAATGCTCATTGTAATAATCTTATAAAATGCTAATAAAAAGGACAGTCTGGTTGCTGTCTTTTTTTATACCTAAGATATTGTTTTTAAAAGGAATTATATAGACTCTTATATATTTGGTAGCCGTTTTGGTAGCCACTAGCTTTATTTTTTGGCTATTGGTAGCCATAGGGCGGTGTAATTGTTCAGGAATTCGCAAGCGGTGACCGCTGCCTAAGTCATTTTTATGTGTCCGCGTAATTAAAAGTTTAGGGGTTGCTTTTTGTTTGCATGGGGTTGAATTGCTGATGACTGCACGCGCTCGCTAATGGCACTTAAATGCGTGCGTTTTGTGTGCGTTTGCTAATTACCACCAATGGGGGTTATTTATTGGTGCATCTGCTCACTAGGTTTTTGAGCATTATAAAAAAGGCGTTCACTTGTCCGCAAATTACCTTTAACCTACTATCAATCGCTGTAAGTCATGCGCCTACAATACTTGTCGCAAAAGTCGCTTTAACCTCTTTTTGAAATGGTTTTTATTTTGTGCGTGTGAATGGTGGCGGTGTCCTCTGTCGATGTGCTTAATAACCAAAATAGCGCCCCCCTCGATACCTGTGCAGAAATTCCCCTTTTATGGACTCGCAAAAGTCCCCAGTCTTTTTATAGTAGTCCGAAAAACTATCGCTTTTATGGACTCCAAGTATTATCTTAGCTGCCCTCTAAGATGTCCGAAAACTAGCCAGCGTTGGCATAAGCTGCACCCGTGTGCGTACTGTTCGCAAAAGTCGCTCTTTTTATGGACTCCAAAAACTCCTTTTTATCATGTATGAAAACCCCGTCATTAGTGATCGCCTCGCGCGTGCGCGTACTGTTCCATAAACTCCCCCTAACGTGTCCAACAACTCATTTTTAACCCTGCTTACGATGTCCGAAAATTGCCCCTTTTATGGACTCCGAAAACTAGATAACCCCAACACAAGGGGCATCTATTCCAGCTTATAGCGGTGTGTGATTTGGTTTTGAATGTAAGGTTTTATAAGGTTTGCGATATGTGGTTTTCTAACGTCTCAATGTGAGGTTTTATGAGGTTCTACTGTGTGAGGGTTCAGGTTTTCTCAGGTTATCAATGTTAAGTTTTATTAAGTCGGTACTGTCTGCCAATGTTAACAAATGACAACATGCAAGGCGGTGCAAATTGATTTTGAATGTAAGGTTTTGACAGGTTCACTACTTCGTATTTTTATTTTGAATGTTGGGTTTTGTCAGGTTTTACGATGTCCAAAAACCTAGGGGAAACCTTAGGGTTCTTTACACTATAAAAAGGGCTTGGCAGTGATCGCCCAACGTGTCCGAAAACTCACACGCTACCATAAAATAAGCTCAAAATTGAGCGCATCTATAACCCGTTACAGCCCCTTGATAATTTAGCCCTAAAATTGCCTTATAGCCCATGATTGGTAAGAGTTTGCGCTCCATTCACTTTTTGGCAGTTCGTAACTAAATAGTTAACTTAAACCACGCTCAATACGCGCAAAACTGCACCTATCTAATTTTTGACGGCTCTATCCTGTTTTGGTGGCATCTATAAGCTGTAGGCTAATGATTGTAATGCTTTGGGCTAACGCTTATCCCATTGGGGGCTGGTGATCGGTAAAACGTGGTAAAAGTAATTGCGCTGTTTGGCTGTGTGGTGATCTTCTCCATAAAGGTTTTAAACCTTAACATTTATTAACATGCTGCCAGTGCTCAAACTGATCTCACGATAAACATTATTCTTGACGGCATCGAGTAGCTGCCACTGGTTGCAAGTGGCTGCAATCATTAATCGTAAGGGCTTGCACCTGCCTGCACGCTACTGCGCCTTACTGATTTGTCTATGCCCTGTCTATAATTATGACCCATAAAAAAAGGCAGACGATAAACGCCTGCCCCCTTGTCTTAATCGCGCCCTTGCCGTTTTATTGCCGTTTACGCTTCTGCCAGTGGCTCATGGTTGGCTTTAGGGGTCAATGTCACTTGCAAGCCCATACCATCAATAATCTTTAGCATAGTGTCAAAACGTGGCTTCTCTGATCGCAATGTCTTGTAAAGGCTTTCGCGTCTTATGCCTGTCTTTGCTGCCAGCTCGTTCATGCCCTTTGCTTTTGCTACATCATTTAATGCTTCTATAAACTCACTAGGTGCGCCATCACTCAATACTTCGTTCAAGTAAGCATTGATAAGGGTTTCATCTGTTAGGTATTCCGCTACATCAAATCGGCTAGTTTTAATATTAGTCATTGGGGTGTTCCTTTTCTTGATCCTTAACTTGCTGCCATAAGGTGCAAGCCTTAGAAATATCGTTTGTTTGGCTGTCTTTACTGCCACCTATCAACAATAGATAGAGTGTATCGCCTTGCTGGGCATAATAGACACGGTAACCATTACCTTTGAATATTCGCATCTCATAGATACCGTTTGTATTGGCTAATGGTTTATGGTCACCAAAGTTACCGCCTTGCGCTCGCTTGATACGTGCCAATATGCCAACTTTGCCTAACGGGTCTTTGAGCTTATGCAACCAACGTTCAAACTGTTCTGTTTGGTCAATATTAATCATAGGGTTAGATTATTAGTAAACTTATAATTTATTGTAAACTTTTGGATAATATATAACAAGCTATGACTGTGCTTGCTGTGTTGTTTATTGTTGATCCATAAAAAAAGGCAGACGATAAACGCCCACCTTAGATTATTTTGTCTGCATCTACTTTTTTGCTTGGGACACTTGGGACAAAGGGACAGCGCGCGTACTTACTGGCTTTCAGCTGTCCCAGTGCTTTTTGTAGTTTCACAACTTAATATCTCACCTTTGACCGCATAAACACGCTGGCGGTTCTTTTTGAATGGTAAAGGCACTCTACACGTTTTACGGTCACTTTCAGTCACATTCAATAATCCTGCTTCATCTAACACTTGTAAGACTTTGCTTTTGTTAAATGGTGAACAGACTTCATCAAAGGTACTGGTAGAGAAATAATATTCCCCTGTGTCGTAATTGTGATAGCCAGCGCGGTTGGTTATCTTGGGTTCAAAGTCTTGGTATGTGTGAATGTGGCACGGCTGAAAACGACTTGATCCATGCTGTTCAATAAATGCCTTGATATGCTCTATGATTTGGCGCTGCTCATGCTCACCATCACGCCCATAGTTATCAAGCCAATTATCTAAGCATGTCATAACGGCTGTCGTTGCTTGTCCTGCTTGCCAGCCTGTTATACCTGCCTGTGTTGCCATCTCTCCAGCTGCGCTTACGATAGCGAACCGTTTAGCCACTCTATGCGCTTGTGCTGTCAGGTCGCTGTACTGACTCATGAAGCTACTTACAAGCTGCCCAGCGTTGGCGGTGGTCGCTGCTTTGTCACTGGTGATATGTTCTAGCCATGCAATGCCAGCTGATCCATAGTAAGCGTGTGATAGCTCTTTGATCCTATCGGCTTGTGCTTCGCTTGTGTCTGCCAGTACCAAACTATCAAAGGTTTTTAAGCCTTTACCAGCGTCAGCGTCTATATGTGCGACTCGAACCTCAATACCTGCATTGGTTTTTTGTCCTGCTTGCGCCATGAAGTTTTGTAGCGACTCCTCACCATTGGACAAAAAGATAATGCGCCATGTTTTGGCTATGCGATTGTGTCCAGTAGTGGTGCTTCGTCCTTTACCTTGACCATTAGCCAGCATATAAACGGTTTTACCTACTATTTTGGGATCACATTCGCTGATCTCATCAAGTGGCAGAAAACTGTCATTGTGCTCGCTTGCTGTGCCTTCTAGGGCATTGTCAGTGCTGCGCCATGTCTTAACGTACCTGTCAGGGTTGCCCCATACACTAGACGCTACTTTAAGCGATAGGGACTTGCCCATGCTCGATGATCCTAACAGGTGAAAACCGCCCCCGTCATATTCTAATAGCTCGAGTAATTGACCTGCGAACGCGCAAGCAATAGAGAAAACAAAACGGCTTTGTTCTGCTAGTGGTTTGCACAGCTTATCGCGCCATTGATCTAATGTGCCTTGCTGGGTTAGGGTGCTGTTAATACTGTTTGCAGACTGATAGACAATAAGCTGCTTACCATCGCTGCCTATTGCCCTGTCAGGTAATATATATTGCTTATCGTGCCAGCCCAGCTTATCCACGCATAACGCCCGTTTGTGAATAGGGTAGTTTTGAATATAGGTGTCTAAGTAGCTGCGCTGTTTGGGGTTGGTGGTAATGTTCAATCCTTGACTGGCAAGCTCTTTGCGGTATTCCCTTGCATCACCTTGCAGTAGTGATAACGGCATTGACCACGTATGCAATACGCTGTCATCATCGCGCCACTGTAATAACCGCCCCCATGTACCGCTACTTGTGTCCCGTGTCTTAGCGATAACCTCAATCGGTGAACAAACAAACGCCTTAAACTTGAAAGTAATGTTTGCTGGGTCGTCATCGTTATACTTCACGAAAAATAACCCATCGTGGTAGAGCTCAAAACGCCCATCACTATAGATCATTGGTTCATTCAGCTGGGGATCATCGCGCCATTCAGGATAGTAGGCAGTATCTTGTAAATTGATAAGCTGGGTGTCACTGTCTGCTAGTATCGCTTCGTAGCTGTCATTTTGTAGCATAGTGACGATATGAGCCACAGTAACCAATGCTTGCGCCTTTACACCTGCCAATAGGTTGATTAAGCCTTTATCATCAAGCGTCATAGGTACAGTTACTTGTGATCCGCTGCTCCAGTGCTGCACCATCTTTTTAAGGCATTGCTTTGTCTTGTGAGGGCTAACAATGATTGTTTTATCGCTGCCCATCAGGTAGCTGTAAACATCAATAGCGCTATCAGCATCATTAAAGGCTATCACCTCACTGGCTTTGTTTGGCTCACCAATGACGATAGCGCCATACCCTGTAGGATCAATGACAATAGGTTTTGCTTTGCTGTTTGGCGTGTAGAATACTGCGCCCACTATATCGCCTTGTTTATCGGTCAATGCTAGTGCTATCGTGTTGGCTGTCGCTTCGGTTTTGCCAATTTGTTCACCATAATATATAGTGGTGTTGTCTGTAGAAAATAGCAGCCGTTCAGGTTCTACCATGCTGTAAGTTTTCATTAAGAATGGATCGTTTGCCAGTTGTTCCTCTGTAGCTGGCTTGCAATCTTGTAAGAGAGTATGAGCGCCCATGTTGTCCGCATGGGCTTTTTCATGGGTGTTTGTTGGTGTGGTGGTCATCTGTTCCCCCTTGCTTGTGACTGGTTCGGCTTACGCGTGGCTCTGTACTTTTTGTAGTAGCTTTTGCGCTTGGCGTGCTTACGGCTTTGCTTTGGTGGGTATGTTTTCATTGGCTGCCCTCCTTGCCGTAACGAGTCATTGCTAGGGTTTCTTTGATTGATTTTACCTGTCTTTGTAATAAGTCGTCCCACGCTACAGTGGTGTCATGCGTTAAGCGTGCCATTGATATAGCAACATCAGGTTTTATTTTCTCATAGTGAATGAGTGCTAATAGTTTGCCAATGTCACTTATAACAACCGCTGCGCTTTCAAGATCACAAGCAATATCTGATAACTCAAAGGCAGACATTAAGATCACTTCGTTGTCGTCTGCTTCGGTTATGTCTATAGTCAGTTTAATATAAAATCGATACAGCCCATATCATGAAAAAGTTTAGGTAAATTATTCTCCATCCATCCTTGGCGTAGAAACTTTGCTTGTGCCCATTTTTTCTCGATGGGATTTAGATCAGGACTATAGGGCGGTAGAAATAAAAGGCGATGGCCATGCCTATTAAGCAGTCGTCGTACTCGTTTATGAAAGCTTGCATTATCCATCACAATCACGCATTTGGTCTCAAGACTAGGTATTAGCGAGTGCTTGCACCAGTTATAGAATATATCTCCATTGATATTTTTCTCGAAGTAATCAAGTGCAAATAATGCTTTTCCGTACAGGGCACCAATGACGTTGGTACGTTTTTTACCTTGCCAATTATAGCGATCGATACAAGGTTTACCTATCGGTGCATAGCCATAAGGTCTTATAGTCTCAGCCTCAAAGCCACTTTCATCCATATAAACAATAGGATAGCCTTGAGTCATATAATCATCCAAATGATTGAGGTAATTAGCTCTTTTTATCGGACAGGCTTTTGGATGTTCTAGTGTCTTTTTTTTGACTGATATTTAATCGTTTTAAGGCATGATGAATGCCTGTTTTGCTACAGTTTAATCGTCGGGCACGTTCATACTGATAGTCATCAGGATACGCTTTGACATCGTTCAGCAAAACGTCATCAGGTATTCTAGTCGGCGCTTTATCTCGACCTTTCTTAGGCTCTAAAGTCTGTCTCCAGCTATGTATGGTACTGGTGCTAAGCTCGTAAAAAGCAGCAGCTTCTCTAACAGTCAGACCATTATCGATGCTAGACAGTACTTGTTTACGATAGTCTATTGAGTAAGTCATGGTTTATCTGAATAGTTGATTGGTTTTTATGTATTGTATCGGTTTTATCTGAACTCTACTATAGCAGCTCTAACTGACGGTACCTTGCCCGCTATTGGGCCAACCGCGCCACCACCAAATAGCCCATACATGGCGCCTTTATTGTTCAGCAGACGAGTGATAGTTGCTCGAGATTGCGCCAAACCCTCTTTTTGACTTTCATATTGCGCCAAACGCTCTTGGTTCTTGATGTTTTTCTCAATCTGCTTAGTGGTCAATCCAGCCGCATACTGAGCTTGTTTAAACTCAAGGTTTTTAATCTGAACACCAAGCCTATCTCTAGTCACTTGATTTGCCTCGCTTTGCAACTGTAATTTAAGCTGCGCTAACTGATTAGTGACCGCCTGTTGTGCTTGAGCGTCTGCACGAGCAATAGGTATATCGGTTGCTTGCGTGGTTTTTAGCGTTGCACCAGCCGTGTTGTTTGATGCCTCGGAGGTCAACACAGCTTGCTTATAAGGGATTAAGGCTGTGGTTTCACCTGCTGTCGCCAAGTCTTTTTTGGCTGTCGCATAATTACCTGCTGTTTTAGACTCAATCTCGTCTTTTTTGACTGGCGTTAATGTTGTTAACTCATCTATCTCGGCTTGCGTTTTAGCTCTATCGATTGGCGCTGCCTCTTCTGCAATACCAGCGCCTGAGTAAGAATCGTAGGCTGCACCTGCATCTTTACCTGCTAACAACGAGTAATTCATCAATAGTGCTTTTCTAGCCGCTTGTGGGTCTGTTGCCATCCATTCAGCCATCATTGAGTATTCTTCTGCCTTATCAGGCAACCCCATATCATTGTAGGCGGCTGCCTTATCACGCATTTTCTGAACCGCTAAATCAGGCCTATCACTACCAAGTGCTGATATACTTGTACTCATATCAAACAACATGGACTGCTGCTCTTTTTGCTCAAGCGCATCGTAATATTCCTTTGCACCCTTCGTGTATTCAGGATATTGAGCGACAACACGACTGATCGCGCTTTGGTCGTTCCAGTCTAACTGTCCAAGCTCTTGCTGTGCTTGAATTTTACGCGCTTGTTCGGCTTGTTGGGCTTGCAGCGTGTCTCTATTTTGGCGTAGTTGCTGCCCTTGACCGTATGCCTCAAGCACACCATCAAACCGACTGCTCATGCCTTGTAAATAACTTTGTGCGAGTTGCATTGAAATCTACCTCTCTTAATATTGTTAGCTCAAGTTTTCAGATTGAAACTAACGTTGATTGAGGTTATCAGTATGGCTCAAGCCTGTATTATGGGCATCCTAACTAGGGTGAAGCTATGCCCTAATTGGGATGCAAATTTATGCCTAGTTATTCATTTGGCATTAAAAAAGCCACACTTATTAAAGTATGGCCGCTTTATTATTGGCAGTGTAGTGTCAGTGGTTTAACCGTGTTTGGCCAACTATCAAACCTGCGATAAATCCTTCAGCACGTGCTATATGCTGTACAGCGGTATGCGAGCTTACTTTGCTAACGCCGTCCTTACCATACTTGAGCGGCGTTAAGTAATGCTCTGCTATGCCATTGGCACTCATACGGTCAATATATTTTAGCTTTAAAATCTTGCCTTCTAAGGGTTTACATTCGCATAGAATGGTTACTAGTCTTTCTACTTTTAGAGCTTCATCATCAGTGAGAAACATAGCGGTACGCGCTTTACTTCTTTCTACAACTTGCTCACGTATCATTCTCGCCATTGGACTTGAATACCCTAAACCGTTGCCTTCTGATAGCGCCCAATTGCCCCAAGCCGTAAGCAATTCCTGTACTTCTATATTTAAGTCAATCATACAAAACCCCAAAAAAAACTAATGTAAAATTAATTAGGTCATTACCTCATAACTATTGAGCCGGTCCAGTATGTTTAATAGTTAGAACAAACTCATCCTAAATGGATAAAGTTGTACCCTAGTTAGACCACGGGCTATTTCTTAAGGTTATGCGGCTTTTTTCTTTCATCGGCTAGCGCATCTTTTGCAGCCTTAAAGCGCTTTTGTAATGATGTCTTACCTTGTTTAAATATAGATTCTTCTGTAGCCATTCCAATAATGACAGCTTCACTAGAAAAAGGTGCTTTGTTATCCATCCCTTTCGGGGCGGTCATCAACTCGAGTAGCATGCCTATGGTAGTTTGATAGCTTGTGGCGGTATTTTCATCCAACTGATCAGTAGCATTAGCCAGTCTTTTTTCAGTTTGTTTTAGTTGACGGGTAAGGCTGTCTATCTGTGCTTGAGCATCGCTGTTGATAGCAATCGGATCTTGTTCGTCTGTTTGCTCTGACTCATCTTTTCTGACTAAGTTTATTTCCGAATCTAGCTTAACTGGCTTGAAGATAGAATAGTCAGGCCTGAACATATCGTGATTGACTAGCTCTAACTGATTGTTCTTGATTATGAATTTATGATTGAAGTGTTCAACCAAGTTTATGATATTTTCTATAGGTACTTTGATTGGCCGTTTAATCTTATCAGCTAGCATTTCTTTGATGACAAAATCAGACAGCCTGTCTTCAATAAGTCGCTGCTCCATAATGAAGTCATGCTGGGCAACCATGGAAACATCCACTTTATCAGTAAAATCAAAGCCAGTTTTTGCAATGAAATCTAATTGATTAAGCTCGATAGGATCAAAGTAAATGCTTCTTAGTCTATCTACAATACTTTTCGGCAAGTCCCTCGATACCCTTTCGGCACCAGGATGTTTGTCTTTTATTTCATGAAGTAGGTCTGATATAACCTTGCTACCGTTGCTGAAACCGACGGCTTCATAACTTATTTCTTCTAAGAAGTAGGCGCTCACCTTATCTTGAAAGTGGTTGTACTGTAAGAACCCTATAGAAGAGTGAATAGAATCATCAGAAATATTAAGTAAAATCTCTAAGAATGTCGAGAAACGTAAATGTGTGTCGTAACCTTTAGGTTTTTCAGAAAAAAAGTAACTCATTTTTGCACCCTCGCACACCCTTAAATAAAATAGGTGCAAGGCAGTGACAGCATAAGGGTGCAATTGCTGCCGTTCGGGTAATTAGTCCTAGCCTTGCATAGTCATTACAGCTAAGCATCAGCCTAGCTTTTGTTCTTCTGATTGTTTGAAGTTGGCATGAATAACATTATCAAACTTGCCAGCCTTTATATTGTCTAGGTAGGTCGCCCAGTCATTCATCATGTGCGTTCTACCATCTGAAAAATCAAAACGGCTATGTGCTTTGCCATACTTATTAAGCATTGCATGACCTAATTGTATTTCGGTTATCAGTTCATCATAGCCCAGTCGTTCCATCAGCATGGTTTTTGCACTGGCTCTAAAACCGTGGGGGCTGTGAATGTCCTTGTAGCCTTTGCCATTATTCATATCTGGGCTGTTCAATAGCTTATTAATTTCTTGGGCATGATGATACTGCGCTTTTTTGCGTCTAGAGTTATAGAACACATAGTCATAGTCGCCTGTTAATGGCTGCATTTTCTCTAATACAGCTATTGCTTGCGGTGCTAGTGGTATCAGCACACTGTCCACCATATCGTCCCGTCCCTGCCCTTTCTGTGGCTCTAATACCCATTGCTTAGCATTTAGGTCAATATCTGCCCATCTCATAGCGCAAACATCACCAATACGAGCAAACGTGAGGGATAGTAGCTGTAATATGCTTTTGTTATAGAGCTGGCTTGTATCGTCTAGTTGGTCAATATCATTTAACAGTTCGGCAAACTCTTTGGGCTGTGTTAATGATGGGCGGTGCTTTACTTTGTGCTTAATGAGCGTTCCGCCTAAGTCGCTGGCTGGATTGTATTCGATGACCATATGAGCTTTAGCAATTTGTAGAATGCTCTTTAATATGGTTTTTACCGTTAAGCCTTTGTATGAGTGTTTTTTTTGTATGTCCTTAACAAACTTGATAACAATGCTAGGGCTAATATCTGTTACTTTCATATGCCCTAATTTTTGCTGAATGACTTTGATAATAATTTTATTACTCTTAATAGTTGATTGGGATAAGCTCTTGCTGCTTTGAATTTCTAGCCATTCATTAATAAAGTAATTTAAAGTGTTTTGGCGGTCTGCTATGTCTTTTTGTTTTAGGTTATCCCTATGCTCTATTGGGTCTATATCTTTGGCTAACAGTTGCATATTGTCATTGTGACATTGACGGGCATCGGCAAGGCTTAACGCTGGATATTGTCCTAGCGTCATGTAAGGGCGTTTGCCAGTAATTGGGTGGGTGTAACGGTGTCTAAAGTCTGCGGTAGCGTCTTGGCTGTCTTTTCGTGGTCTGACACGTAATTCTAAGCCTTTATAACCAGCGATAGGATAACTAACCGTTTTTTCAGTCTTGGCAGTGTCTTTGATTGCTTTTTTGACTTGGGTATCGGTTGATAGGTCTGCTTTAGTCATCGTCTCATCACCTGTGTTTTGGTAGCCACTTTGGTAGCCAATTGGTAGCCGTTTTCACATTATTTCTAACGTTATCACAGATGACATATTAGCACTAAAGTCAATGTAAATAAAGGGTTTGGGGTTATCAGGTTTTATCAGGCGTTATCAAAAAACGCCGTCTGGTTGCTGTCCTTTTTTTGTCAAAATAACTGCTAACAAAATAATTCACTATCCATGCGTGGTTACGATTAAAATGATGCAAGACAAAGTGTCGCTCAAATGAAATGATAAATTTACCAAGTTTTTAAAAAATCATTACGACTTACTATGCAATGCACAGTAGCAAATAATAAAAACGATTGAAACAACCACAATAAAGGGTGCGACGTGTCAGAATTAAAACGCATTTTACAACAAATTACAGCCCTAAGTGATGTGCCCGATCCGGCGATGCTCAAACGCTTGATCGATGAGTTACGCGTCAGTGACAAGGAACCCGCTTTAGCTAACGAAAACATCCAATCCCTTATTGATATCCTGCATCAACACCCAGAATACGGCGATGGGCTCTCTAGCTTCGTCCTAAAATTAATTATCCAATATCGTCAAATCGCGCTATATACCGATACAGGTATTATGTCGGATCAAGGATTCTTTAATAGCTTAAGACGATTGGTCGGGCATCGGTTTTTGCCGATACTCCCTCAAGATGACTCAGTGGTTGAGCTGGTTGGTTACTTGTTTGATAAGCGCACTGATGAGCGCTGGCTTGCCAATATTGAGACAAAAAAATGGGACGAAC
The DNA here is from genome assembly GCF_043641605.1 of Psychrobacter piscatorii. Lineage (GTDB taxonomy): Bacteria > Pseudomonadota > Gammaproteobacteria > Pseudomonadales > Moraxellaceae > Psychrobacter > Psychrobacter piscatorii_C. The sequence goes on from NZ_JBHZRK010000004.1 coordinate 250,013, forward strand.
TCGTGCAGCTTCTAAGGGTGGAAGAAAAACACCTAAACTTGGTTGCCACGGCAAAAAACAGCATCTTGAACGCGATTATTATTTTATCTTATCGCATCAGCGGTCTTGGCTTGCATCCTGATTTGATGGACGCTTATCCGCAGATGCTCAACTACTCTGCTTCTTTTGTTGCTCAAAACCAAGAAGCGGTGCTCTTTGTAAATCAATACAGACAAGCGCATGAGCTTGATACCTTAACCGACATTACCCCTGAACAAGCCGTTGATCCCGCACCATTGCTGGTCATGATTGAGCAGTGTGAAGATATCGTTGCTACTATCCGCAAACGTATCTACAAAACAGGTATTTCTATTCGCTTGACCAATATGATGCTGCGCTTAGATCAGAGTTTACAGCGAGTGCGTATCTTGACAGAGCTGGTCACAGATGACCATCAAAAAAGAGATCGCGCCGTCATTGAGCTGATACAAACACTGATTACGACTGCCAATCGTCGCTATAGCATTGGCCACTTGATTGATAACAACACAAAATTGCTGTCACGTAAAGTCACTGAAAATGCCAGTCGCGTGGGTGAGCACTATATCAGCACCGATAAGTCTGGCTATCAAAAGATGCTCAAAAAAGCCTCCATTGGCGGTTTTGTCATTGCCTTTATGGCCACCATAAAGATATTGGCTTACCAATTGGCGCTCGCACCGATGGGACGTGCATTTATTAACAGTATGATTTATGGCTTGGGCTTTGTGTTCATCCATGTTATTCGCGGAACTGTCGCTACCAAGCAGCCAGCGATGACCGCTGCTGCTATTGCTTCTACTATATCTGAAGGCTCTGGCAAGAAGTCTCATCAGTTAAATAAGCTATCAGAGTTGGTCGTTGATATTTTACGTACTCAGTTCATCGCTATCATGGGTAACGTTATGTTAGCGATACCCGTTGCACTTATCATCTCTTTTGCTTGGTTACAGTACACAGGCGCACCGATGATTGGTACCGAAAAAGCAGGTCATCTACTCCATGACTTGGATCCGTTTCACTCATTAGCGCTTCCTCATGCTGCTATTGCTGGCGTGTATTTGTTCTTAGCGGGTTTGATCGCGGGTTATTACGACAACTTAGCGGTCTATAACAAAGTAGGTGCGCGTATTCAACGCCATAAACTACTACAACATATACTGCCTGCATCATGGCTTAAGCGTTTAGGCGGCTTCATAGAAGCGAACTTGGGCGCTATCATGGGTAACTTTTTATTTGGGGTTTTCTTAGGTAGTACAGCAACCATCGGCTACATATTCGGCTTACCGATTGATATTCGTCATATTGCTTTTGCTTCAGCGAACTTGGCACACGGATTGTTCAATATATCTGCTGATGACATCAGCTGGAGCCTCATTCTGATTTCTATATTGGGTGTCGCACTTATTGGTATGGTCAACTTGATAGTCAGTTTTTCGCTGGCATTATTTGTTGCTTTACGCTCAAAAGAAGTACGTTTCTTTGAATGGAGTCGCCTCACAAAGCTAGTGTTTGGACACATCATTAGCCATCCTTCTGACTTTTTCTGGCCACGCGACAAGCCAATGAAATATGCACGCATCGATAGTCAAGGTCGTATGATATTTGATGACACTTCAGCACAAAAAAATGGAAAAGCCATACCAAGCAATTATGTGGTACGCCGATTGTCTGATGTCAGAATATTACCCGAGTCTAAGCAAGCAGTAGCGCAAAACGCGGAAGCGAGTACAGACATATACTATGACAGTCAACCACAGGGCGATCACACCCAACCTCACAACTCGCTTAAGAAGGTTGTCAATCTTGATGATGGTCTGGCAGATGAAGAACTAAATAGCACGCCTTATACCGACGATATCCAATATGACAAAGTCACCAAAACGCTCAATACCATCGATATGAATGACACTGTTGGTCACGAGTCAGATCATACGGATGCTGATGATAAGTCTACTGGCGATGCCAAAACACCTTTGCCAAAACCTAAAAAACCGCCAAAGCTGCCTGACTAAAAGGCTCGCTTAAGCGGCTTTATGCTTGGTGAATTATTGAGATTAAAATCATTTGATGTCAGACCTGAAGCACCCACATAACTTAGCTAAAGCTTTTACCCCTTAATCTTGAAAATATGGACGTAGAAGCAAAACTCTCGCACAGCTCAACAAACTTAGGATTCAAAAATCATCTAGAATAATGAGGAGCGGGCTCAATAAGAAATTGGGATAGATCACTAAAAGAGGACAAGAATGAATATAGCCAGTCATAGCAAACTGGAAGAATCTATGAAGGATGTTGCATCAACCTCCCTTGTAAGACTCATCTATGTTAGTAGAGTTAATACCACCGATAGATCTGTATTTGAGCATATCCAAAGACACTCGCATGTCTACAATCAAAATAATAAAATTGCAGGTTTTCTATGCAATGATGAAAAAAGCTTTCTTCAATGCTTAGAAGGCGCAAAAGATGTTGTATTTTCTCTTATGCAAAGAATATTTAAAGATAGGAATCACAGAAAAGTAGATGTCGTTGCTGTTGAACAGGTCAGTCAGTGCCGCTTTGAAGATTGGCGTATGCACAGTCTTAACTTAAGCGCCAGTAACTGGCATAGATTGTCTGATCATGCTCAGTTAGGAGAGATCTCACCATTCAAACCAGAACACTGGCCATACTGGTTTGTTGAATACTTTATCGAATGTGTGAGGAAGTTCGACTACTCTAACATCAGTCATGACACGAACTACATTACCTTTGATGATTTAGGTTACTCTGAGCTTGAAGAAAAATTAACTCAAGATAATATCTTATTATTTATATTTCTTGGGCTACTGGTCGCGTCAACCGCAGCTGTCTTATTATTCAGATACGATGTTATTCCTTAATGACTCAGTTAGATACCTTACTAATAAAAGGTATTTATAGCCAACGTTATGAACTCGGGCACTCTGCACTTGAAGCTATTACCTTGCTGTCACTAAGACGATATGCCAACAGACAGTTGCCCCATACACACCCACCATCGAGTGCACGCGCATATGGTAAATCAATCTCGCCTTGTAGCGCGGCCCAATGACCAAATAGTATCTTACGCGTGCGCGGTACTTGCCACTCAAACCATGGTAAAAAATCAGTTGGCATAGGCTCATCTAGCCCTGCTGTAAAGTCAAACTCAAGCAAGCCATCCTGCTGACATAGGCGCATACGAGTAAAGTAATTGGCAATCGCTCGCATTTTGGTAAAGCCTTCAATGCCTGCGTGCCATTTATCGGCTTTTTTGCTATAGAGATTTGGCAGTAGTTCATCAAGCTGCTCCAAACTGCCTTGCAGCTGTGATTCTAGCTCTTTGGCATATGCTGCTGCTGCCTCAATACTCCAATGTGGTGGAATCCCTGCATGTACCAGCACCGTATGCTCATCCGGATACGCTAATATCGGCTGCCTGCGTAACCACTCAAGCAATTCATCACAGTCATCGGCTGCAAAAATTGGCGCTGTTTTATCTTTGCTCTTGAGTTTTGCAACGCCGCGCCAGACTGCAATTAAATTGATGTCATGATTGCCTAATACGGTTGCTGCAGCGCCCTGCTCACACAATGCTTTGATGTCGCGTAAGGTACTTAATGAGTCCTCACCACGCGCTACCAAATCACCAGCAAACCATAACTTGTCTTGATTAGGATCAAAATCCAATGTCTCTAGTAACTGTAGATAAGCTGCGTGGCAACCTTGTAGGTCACCAATGACATACTGATGGCGAAAACTCATAATACCTCTATGATTTTTATATAATAGTAATTGGTAATTATTTACATTAAACGTCTATATGACGAGCCTGATTGCTTAGGTTGACAAAATCTGTAACGCTTAAGGTTTCAGGACGTGCTTGCGGATCGATACCGCAAGCAGCGAAATCATCCTCACTCAGCGTCGGCAGCAAGGTTGATTTTTTGAAGATAGCACGTAGCGTCTTGCGACGATGGTTAAAGGTCTCACGTACGACAATGGCAAAATACTCTTCATCTTCTGCTACTATCGGTTTATCGATATGCGGTGTCAGTCGAAAAACAGCACTGGTGACTTTTGGCGGAGGATTAAAAGCCCCGCGAGGCACAGTCAGCAAATAATCTGTATCACAGTAATACTGCATAATGACAGACAGACGACCATAAGTTTTGCTACCAACATCAGCCGTGATACGCTCAACCACTTCTTTTTGTAGCATAAAGTGCATGTCTTGGATCACATCCGCATAACTAAGCAGATGAAATAAGATAGGCGTTGAAATATTATATGGTAAGTTACCCACCACGCGCAGTTTGCCGCGCGCTTCGCTATACAGATCACGATAATCAACATGCATGGCGTTGTCTTTGATAATCTCAAAGTTTGGATGACTATTGGCACCAATACGAATACGTAAGCTATCAGCCAAATCGCGATCCAACTCTACGACTGTCATTGCATCTACTTCTGCTAACAACGGCTCGGTCAATGCGCCCATACCAGGCCCAATCTCAATCAAATTGTCATCGCGCTCTAGACGAATACTTTCAACGATTTCGCGAATGACGCTGGTATCATGTAAGAAGTTTTGACCAAAGCGCTTACGCGGCTGGTGCTTGGCAGTACGTAAACTGTTAGAAATGGTTTGGGCATCAAATGAAATTTTGGACATAAAAGAGTCTTAATGTATAAAAGATAAATGGGCGATGATAATGTAATAGTAGCAATGTTTCAGCTTTATAATGGTAAATTATACCACAGCTCATAATTGGGCTGTGTTTTTGAACAATTATTATCGGCAGACGAGCCATGCTTTTGGGTAACTGACCCAGTGAGTTTTTACCTCGAAACCCATTTAATATAAACGCTGCCATGACAACAATGGCAGCATTAAAACGAGCGCTAGCAGACAGGAACAAGTCCAAAGATGTGAGTTACCATAATGGTTGCAGCGTAAAGCTAAATCGATAATGAATCGATTTTTAACGTTTCTCAGATCGGATAAAGCCCGACTACATAATGTAAGTGATCATGTCTCACCTTTTAAGTTTAAAAAGCGGTATTATGATAATTTAATCCTGTCAGGCATTGCTACCTGACTCCAGTAAACCAGTCTCTGATATAGTCGAAGCGGTTCAGCCCCACGCGATCGTCAGCCCACCAGACCCATGCCCTTAGGGAATTCAAATATGATCCTAAAACTTAACGTCACTCTCCATTATCGACTCTCAGAGCCGATGGATCTTTTGCTTCAGATTGAAGCCGCCGATCTTGCGGATCAGCGGGTGCGATCGACCGAGATTTGGACATCAGACGTTGCGCATTTTTCACGGGTCGCCGCTGATGATGGCATAGGAGAACGGATTTGGATTCACGCCGAAGGGGATTTTAGCTGCACTTACCTCGCAGAAATCGACGTTGACCGTCCTGCCTTGGACATATCGGCATTGTCCCAAACGCCCCTGCATCTTTTGCCCGGAGAGACGATCAGACATTTGATGCCGTCTCATTATTGCCCGTCAGACCAGTTCCAAGCTTTCGTGGAAGCCGAGTTTGGCGATCTTGCTGGCGGCGCACGGATTGCTGCGATGCGCGATTGGATCGAGTCGGCGTTTAGCTATGTGCCCGGATCAAGCCACGCCCAAACCACCGCGCTCGATAGTTTTGTTCAACGTCAGGGCGTATGCCGCGACTTCGCGCATGTTCTTGTGACATTAGCGCGCGCGTCGTCGATACCAGCTAGGTTCGCGAGCGTTTATGCGCCTGATGTGACGCCACAAGACTTTCATGCCGTGGCTGAGGTCTATCTCGGAGGGAGCTGGCACCTCATTGATCCGACTGGCATGGCAGGTGCAGACACGATGGCCCGCATCGGTGTTGGGTCCGATGCATCCAGCGTCGCATTCTTAACCTCGTTCGGATCCATGGAATTGGTCAATCAATCGGTATCCGTGACTAGACAAGCTTAGGGTCCTTACCCTAGGCATACAGGCCTGCGCTTAAGACAATGACCGCCGCCATAACAGGAGGGAGGCGGCAGTGGTCTTGCTCACTCGGTTTCGCGCTCTTCACGTTCTTCACCCTGCGGATCAAGGTCTTCGTCCAACAGATCAAGAACACGGTAGGCATGCTATGTTGCGTGTCCAAGAATAAGCAAGACCAAGGTCTGCTGCAAACGAGTAACGGCATCGGTGTTATTGTCTCAAGACAGATGCTGTCCCTCATGCACGATAAAAAATTTATGAAAGTGTCTCAGGCTGCTGCCTTTTTAGGACTGTTCCCTATTCAGTCTCTAAACCCATTTTCAAAGTGATATATTCACTCAATGAGTTATCAGTATATGTTCGGTGCGCTATACAGACATTGAGCTTTATGATTAAAATCTTCCAAGTTAATTTCTACGAGATTGGCGGCAGTGGTCATTATTACCTCAGTATACTTTTTGGTACACCACCAAAAATATTATTAGATTAGTGTTAATAAAGCCTATTAAAACCAATCCAAGTATTTATATATAGTTAAAAGAATGACTTATCAAAAGTTTCTTTTAAGCTCTTAGGCTCGTGGTGTTTAATGTCATTCAGTTTATGACGAGTCTGCGAGGCTATTTGATATGCTTTTAGACGTGACTGTTGCAAATTGCCAATCGGACGGTTTTCCTCTAAGCAACGAAATGGCGTAAAAGACAAGTTTTCCATAATATTAAAATGACCGTCATCAGGCACGTCTTGGCAAGGAATCGTCAGCGTTGCTACCGTCATAAATGGCGCATCAGACTCTTTCCATTCAGTGGTTATCTCTTCAATCGGCTGCTTTTTTAGATGACGACAAAGCTGAATCTGGACATCAAACTGATAGTCATGCTCGCGTATTTCATCGATAATCAGCGGGCGAACAGCTTCCTCGCGTGCATTTACATCAAGCTCACGACGGGTGATTTTTTTAGCCGCTGCTTTGGTTGGCGTGACTCTTATCTTCGCCATATAGTCGCCATGACGCACCACGCCTTGCGAATGAAAATCATAGAGTAAGGTGTTTTTTGGCTCAATCGTTGTAAATCCACCAACTGCTTTGAAGGTTTTAAAAGATTCTTTAGTCGGTAACCTTGAGCCATAGTTGGTTAACCAATTAAAAGCCAATTGCGCTTTACCTCTTGCACCTTTTTCAGTGTATTTTGGTAGCTCTAAAAACAGCTTAGAGATATAAGCGTAATCTTCGATTCGATTACAGAAAAACACCGGATGATTGATTAAATTAAAATCAAAATTAGGGCTCCCTTCTTCTCCGGGCGCTAGTTTTTCACCCGCTACGTCAAAAATCTTAATCGCCAAACCTTGCGCTAAGCCAAGCTTACGATCAGACGATACAATTGAGGCGCCATTAGAAAAACGGATGACGGCATCATGAATGCCTGATTTGGCATAAAGACCTTGCGCGTATTCAGCAGGCAGATTGTCTAATATCTCAAATTTGGCTTTAAGAGCGCAGTAGCCTTTGGCGTGGGCATCGCGCGTGTGATAATCGACGTTACTGGCTTTGTCACTTCGAGCGATATAGTTTTTGATATCGTCTGTAATGGTGCGGATATTACGCTCGTCTTCTGCGCTCAGCTCAATATATTTTGCGTCATAAGGCACATATTTAGGTTTGAATAGTCTTTTTAACATGGTTTTGTAGTCCTTTTTTATAAGTAGTTTTTTTAATATTTAAACTTTTAAGACAATTCACTAATCCATTCTAATGCCGATAAGCTCGGGATAAATAAATACTCACCGCCGTACAAGGTATTGAAAGTCTCGATACCGTGATAACGCTGACGAATAGGGTCAGCAGGTACGGTAAAGGTATCAGTAGCGGCGTCTTTATCGCCATGATGGACACCAAGCATCGGATCTTTTTCTTCTCCTAAGCTCATAAAATTACCATCATTAATCCATTGCGATTGTAAAAATTCAACAGTCTCCATAGCATGAGCATTGATACCGATAAAAAATAGCCCGCGCTCTTTGCCATCGTCCTCAGTCACATCGGGCGGCAATACTTCGCCAAAACCAACGCTGCGCCTAACAATACGGTGAATACGTACGTCTGATAAAATAAAGTCTTTGCTATCTCTTGGATTCATACGCCTAGCATGCGCGCCAAACGGACATTTTTTACCATAAGGGTCATCTTTATAACCAAAATCATTATTACGGCTTGGATCATCACCAAGCGTTTGGTCATCATGCTCAGGAGATAAGACTAAAGGCGCACCTGAACGCCAACGTCCCCACATCTTGGCACCCAGCAACTCAGCTTCTTCAGCGTTTGCGCTATTGTCTTTTAGGAATTTATTAAAGGCGCCAACATGACTGTTATAAGCCCTCAATACCATGAATGAGCCATTTTTGCCTAAGACTTCAGGCTGCGGTATCGGTGCTATCGTGCCCGCTTCTCCTTCATAACCAAGTACAAACTCTCCTGCTGCAATAGCATCATCGGTATTACTGGGCGATGTCTGAATGCCGCTGCCTTTAATCTCTGGGTTACTGATGCCATCTCGATAACCAAAGACGTTTTTAACATTATTGTCTGAGCCGAAAGCATGCTCCATGAGAATTTCAATATCGCCTTTTGCTGGATTATCTTCATCGATATATGACTTGATGTTGTTTTGCAACTGGCTAAGCTTTATCTGCCACTTTTCTTTACTATCAGCAATAATGGCGACGCAAACATGGATATCGCCCTGTTCACCAAAAGGAGCAGCCCAATTTTCTGGTGCATTGACGTCAGCATCACGTAATTTATCAGCGCGTCCTGCCATACCTGCTTTAAAGGACTCTGGAAAACTATCTAATGAGGACTGCGGTACGCCTAGCGCCTCCAAGCCCTGATAAGTCATGACAATAGATAGCGTCGCCTGCATATCTTTATGCCACTCTTTACTTCCAGTCACGTCTGGCAAAACGGTTTTGAGTAGTTGCCGCCCAACTTGTGCATTGTTAATCTTTAGGGCGACGACCGTACCGAAATAAGGCGTCGGTCGGTCGCGTAAAATAATGGATTGAATATCCTCTAATTGCATAGTGACTTTATTTGGATTAAACACGCCACGCGCTTTATGGGCTAGTGTCTCGATACCATCGCCGACTTCTTTTTTGATATCTGCTAACCAAGATTCAAAATTGCTGTCTTCGATACGATTGCCGAACTCATCTTTCAATTCGTGTAATTTGGTGGTTAAAGGATTGTTATTTTTTAAAATATTATTATCTTTTAGAACACTGTTATCTTTTAAAAAATTGTCATCTTTGCTGTCATTATTCCGATTATTTTTACTCATTATTAAACCTATTTTTATCATTGTATGAGTTTACTTTGCCCTTACCCTTTATATCACCCAGCCCATTTAAAAATGTTGATATAATAGAATGGCATAAATTAGTAATATCTTACCGCTTCACTACCAGCATTAAGACTGTGCTTCATCCAGCGCTTTATTAATACCTTTGACAATCCGATCCTGGCGGCGAATATCTTGGATTGTAAGATGCGGAATACCCACATACCAAGCAGCGGCAGTGATTTGATGATCTAAAATGAACTGTTTGACACTCGGGTCTTTAATGCCAGGCCAACCTTTAACGCTGCCAAATAAGATATCCATCAGCTCAGGAATTTTGGTCGCAAAATCGTCGATATAAGGGTCCCAATCGCCATCATAAGCGGTACAAAATAGCACTCTAGTATCGTCATCTAAAAACACAAAGCGTAAATCATGCAACGTACCAACCCGCGTGGCACCTTTTAGATTGCCGCCAGCGATTTTTAAAATCTCCTTTAGACGCTCTGCACCGCCTTGTTTTAAAGGTGCGATAACCGTTAACTCTGAAACCTTACCCGATTTAAGCCCTTTCTCACCGGCAGTGGTCGTTGAATGATCGTAGCCATCATCCCCACCTTCTTTTATATTGGCCATCAGAAGATTGGCGCGCAGCTTAAAAGCATCGATAGATTCAGTGATTTTGTCTTTTAGATCTTCAGAATTATCGATAACAAGTTTTTTATTATTTTTAGAATCATTATTCTTAACATCAGTACTCATAATATTTGCCCTTACAATTATATTGTTATTATTTAGAAATACTTTATAGAAAGGTATCTTCCAAAAAGATACCGTGTACAAAAGATACTTTACAAAAATAAGTTGCCGATTCGCTATCAACCTATTGGTTTTACTATAACAAACATTATAAAAATCTTGAAGCGGAGCAAGTTATTCACACAAAATTAAACAGAGAGTAAACGTCACTATTATTTAATTTTGAACAAAATTTCAAATTTATATTTATTATTTTATAGTTAAGTTTTTATAAAATCGATACAGTTCATATCATGAAAAATTTTAGGCAGATTATTCTCCATCCTTGGTGCAGAAACTTAGCCTGTACCCACTTATATTTGGACTGCTAAGGGTTGGCTTTACTATAGCAGATGTTAAAGACCTCTACACTAAAGAGCTCGTTGTATATGCCATAAGTAAACGCATGACCGCTGATTTAGTATGCCGTGCACTCAATATGGCAATTAAGAATAAAGGGCCAAGCCAAGGGCTGATTTTACTTTCCGACAGAGGAAGTTAGTACTGTAGCTATGAGTATCATAAAATCATTAAGCAGCATAAGTTGAAAGGCTCAACGTTCAAGAGTGGCAATTGTTTTGACAATACTCCGCAAGGGAGAATGAGTTAGTGTATCACCAAGGTTATTAAACAAGGCTTGGAGCCATCAGCGATATCATTAAATATATTGAGCTGAATTATAATGCGGAGCGATGAGCAAAGCACTGCTTTGCAGCGACGTAAGATAAGACAAGAGCTATGCTCTCAGTGGGACTAGGATTCAAAAGAATTTAGGCTATAGATCGCCAAGGCATGTGTGGCTTGATTATTATTGTCAAGCTGCGTAACTAAAATCTCCCAAGTTAATGTCTACAGATTTGACAGCATAGGTCAATAGTCACGGTGTACTTCATGGTGTACCTATCATACATATTCTATTCATGATCGGTGTGCTATACAGGCATCAAACTGATCATGTGAGAGTAACTATAAAATATTTTAATATAATGTTGATAACAATACTTATGACGTTTTTTGAAAGCTTAAAAGTTGTTGCCTGACTAGGTTTTCAATTTTTTGCCAATCAGCAAGATTGTAGCGAGAATAATTCGCCTTAATAGATAGATTCCTCTGCGGCCCTAGATCAAAAAATTGAGAGCAAGGTGGTCTTGGTACGTCTCTATTGTAGCATTCTATATGAGTTATGATTTGTCCCGTTTTATCTCGCCTAAGAAAGACATCCTTTGCGTCTCTGTCTTCACGCCACGGTTTATTAGTAACTGGGTCGATACCTGGTTGCGCATAAACCTCCAGTCCAAATTGAGTCTCATTAAGCGGTTCATACTGATAAACGGGGTGTACATCAGTTGCACTAATGGTTCCATAGCCGATACGATGAACAGGGTTGGGAACAGTCATGCTGTCGCCTGAGTGGACGATGACTGATACCCAAGGATTATCTCCCAAGTTTCTTTTATTGTCTCTACGATAAGCGTTTTTAAGACCTTTATCATTCGTATCTAGCGTAGTGTTGTCGGTATAACGTAGATCGAAGGCGAAGCCATTGATTTTTGAGTCATAATCGCGCATGGGTCTTGGATGCTCACGTTTGTTACCAAACGTAGGGTCACCGTTATACGAAACGAACTGCACAAGGTTTTTAGGCATATCAACAGGAACACCGCCCAAGTCGCCAACATAATTCTTGCGAAGCCCTTCACCATAAAAAGTAATAATAGGTAGGGATAATATTATGGTTATGATTTGGCTGAATTCTTTAATAAACACTGACTACCTCAATAAATGAATATTAATCTTTGCTGTCAACTCTGTAGACATTGACTTGGAAAATTACCATTTTAAAAAAATCTGATCTGCTATTTATTTTTATTAAGGTATACCCCACAGTAGCCAGTCTATTGCACCCCTCAAACCTATTAATAGACTACCTAAAATAGACTGCCATTATGGAACCAGTTATATTAGGTCGTACTTGATGGTTCATAAGTAGGCATTACTGATGCTAACGTTGCCAAATACTGCGTGACAAATATCCCCAAGGCACCGACTTATGCAAGAGGTCTATCGACAAGCGATCTATCAGCCATCTCATTGGCCATATTTAGTGCTTGATATAGACTGGTCGCACTCGCCCCGCCGTGTCCCGCCAAGTCTAGCGCCGTACCATGATCAACAGAAGTACGAATATAAGGCAATCCCAAGGTTAAATTAACAGTATCGCCAAAGCCGTGTGATTTGAGTACAGGTAATCCTTGGTCGTGATACATCGCAATGACCGCATCACAGTTCGCTAAATGTCTGGTGGTAAATAACGTATCCGCTGGCATTGCCTCTGAAATATTGACGCCTGCATCGATGAATTCTCGTAAGACTGGGTTGATGATTTCAATCTCCTCCATACCCAAATGCCCGCCCTCACCTGCATGTGGATTGAGGCCGCAAACTAAGATACGAGGCTGCATGAGACCAAACTTCTCTCTCATATCATCGATGACAATTTGTACCGTTTGACGTACGTTATCCGCAGTAATCGCAGCAGGTATGTCTTTTAATGGCAAATGGGTAGTGACAAGCGCGACCTTCATGGCTTGATTGGCAAGCATCATGACCACTTTGTCACAGCCACTTTGCTGCATAAAGAACTCGGTATGACCGCTAAACATAGTGCCATCTAACAGCTTGATACCAGCATCTATCAGCGCTGATTTTTGTAATGGCCCTGTGACGATAGCGGCAACAGTTCCATTTACTGCTAACTGATGAGCAATGTCTAATTGCTGAGCCACCATCGCTGAGTTGGCAATATTGATTTGTCCGCCAGTAACTGGTTCTGCGCAAGGGACATTAAGCAAAATAAAAGCACTATCAGCGTTGATCTTTTGCTGTGATATCTGCGCTACCAAATTAGCATCGAAATTATCGGCATTTATATCTGTATTGATAGTATGCCAACTAGGTGTACTATCAAAAACGCCAGCTGTAACCAACTCATCTGCACGCACTTGCATCGCGCTCGCATCAGCGGTCACCCAAATGGGACGGTCAAAATCTTGCAGCTTGCCCTCTGCCGCCAAACTCAGTACGACATCCATGCCAATGCCTGCAGGCTCACCAGTCGTGATTAATAATGGTCGTTTTTCTTCTGTCATAATAATAGCCTTTTTTATTCAAATTATTGATTTTATTTTATTTATCGTCAATATTTTCAGTTTTTACGTTTAAACACTGGATGCGGTCTCTTATTTTATGCATAACAACCACTGTAGATTTAGTTGCTTACCCAGCCTAAAAAATCACATTATGTGTTAAACTTTCGCTTCTGATTGTAGCATTTGCAGGCAAATCTAAAACCACGTTTTGGTACGTCTACCGTAGAGATGTACCATATCTGTTTTGCGCTATCATCGACATCCTTTTTTATACCCATTTTGACTCATTAGGCACTCATGGCAGAAAACGACAAAACCGACGACTTACTCAATCAGACACCGCCACACAATATCGATATTGAAAAGGCATTGCTCGCGTCTTTGATGAGTATCGAAGAGGCGTACGACAAGATTGCCGATATCGTTACCAAAGATGACTTTTATGCGGGGCGGCATCAATATATTTTTGATGCCATTGCCCATTTGGCAGCCGTGAATGAGCCTTATGATACGGTCATGGTACACGACTGGTTAGAGGCGCAAAAGCTACTCAAAGGTGCAGGTGGTGACAGTTATTTGGCTGATATTTTGAGCCAAAGTCCGGCGACCTTGTTTAACCTGACCGCTTATGCTCAGCGTGTGCGTGAGCTCTCAACGCTGCGTCAACTGATTACCACGGGTAATGACATGCTGACACTGGCCTATAATCCAAAAGACCAAAGCGTTAGTGATATTCTAGACAATGTCGAAGGCAAGATATTTAGTATCAATGAGCAGCATAACAAACGCGCGGAACAGCGTGGCCCTGTCGGTATTACTTCGGTCTTAACCAATGTTATCGATAAGATTCAAGAGTTAAAATCCAACCCTGACGGCATGATTGGTTTACAAACACCATTTGTCGAGCTGAATAATAAAACGCAAGGTCTGCAAGCGGGTGATCTGATTATCGTCGCCGCGCGTCCTTCGATGGGTAAAACCACTTTTGCGATGAACTTGGCAGAAGGGATTTTGTTTAATGAAGATTTGCCCGTTGTGGTGTTTTCGATGGAGATGCCTGCGGAATCTATTGTCATGCGTTTACTGTCATCATGGGGTGCGATTAACCAGACACACCTGCGCTCTGGTCAAATGAACGAAGATGAATGGGCAAAAATGATGAACGCCATTCAACATCTGCAATCAAAGCATTTGTATATTGATGACAGTACTGCCCTACCGCCCTCTGAGATGCGCTCTCGCTGTCGCCGTATCGCAAAAAACCATGATGGGCGCTTGGGTGCTATCGTGGTCGATTATCTTCAGCTGATGAAAGTGCCAAGTTTAGATGGTAACCGTGTTGGCGAGATTTCTGAGATTTCTCGTAGTCTAAAGGCGCTCGCACGTGAGCTTGAATGTCCCGTGATTGCCTTATCACAGCTTAACCGTAGTCTAGAAAACCGTCCAAATAAACGCCCTATCATGTCGGATTTGCGTGAATCTGGTGCAATTGAGCAGGATGCCGATTTGATTATGTTCATCTATCGTGATGAGGTTTATAATGAAAACTCAGACCACAAAGGCGTGGCGGAAATCATCATTGGTAAACAACGTAACGGCCCTATTGGTACCGTACGTCTGGGTTTTGAAGGTCAATTTACCCGCTTTATTAATCTAACGCCAGAATACTATCAGGGCGTCAGTTTTGAGAATGATGAGTAACCAACCTTATAAATTTAACCTTGATCAAGACTGAGCCTTGCATAAAATTAGGTTTAGTCGTAGGTTAATAAGTAATTTTATATAATCAGTTTTTAATACCATAGCCAGTACCGCATCCGCCCAACCGATGTAGTGCTGGCTTTATCACTTCATAATTCTACTCATATAGAAGGCGATTATGCGCACTATTACCATAAAACCAAAAGCCCTTACCCATAACCTAAATCAAGTAAAACAACGAGCACCCCAATCGAAAGTATTGGCCATGGTCAAATCCAATGCTTACGGACATGGCGTAGCGGCAGTCTTGCCAGCCCTGCAGCAAGCAGATGGTATCGGTGTCGCAACGTTGACTGAAGCGCTAGAAGCCAGACAGTTAGGCTGGGATAAAACCATCGGTCTAGTAGAAGGGGCATTTAGCGCTGATGAGTGGCAGCAAGCGATCGAGCATGAGATTAGCTGCGTGATTCACCACGGACCACAGCTAGATTGGGCACTACAAAATATTCCACCCGCCAATAGTGCAACTAATGTGGTTTGGCTCAAATACAACACGGGTATGAATCGCTTAGGCTTCAATGCTGAGGGTGTTTTATCAGCAGCAAAGCGTCTACATGAGGCAGGCTATCAGCTGATACTGGCCACACATTTTGCGAATGCTGATGATCATGACCATCCATTAAATGCGATGCAGATTGAGCGTTTCTCAAGCGTACTAGCGACTTTGAAAGATACCATTAACCCAGATATCCAAGGCTCACTATGCAACTCTGCTGGTGTCGTCAACTTTCCAGAGTACCATTATGATTGGGTACGTCCAGGCATTATTTTATATGGTAGCTCGCCTGTCGTTGACAAAAGCGCACAAGAATTAGACTTGCAGCCCGCGATGGAGTTTAGTGCTCAAATCATGGCATTACAAACGGTCAGTGCCAATGATGCTATCGGCTATGGTAGCCGCTGGCGTGCGCAGCAAGACACCAGAACCGCTCTCGTGAGTGTGGGTTACGGAGACGGCTATCCGCGTGTAATAAGTGACGACGCTTATGTCACCGTCATCGATGCTAACGACAATCAAAGCTACCGTTGTCCTGTGATTGGGCGTGTGGCAATGGATATGATCGTCATTGATGTCAGCAAAACGCCTGAAAGTCTTGCTATAGATAGCAAGGTCATGCTCTGGGGCGATGCGCCGCGCGTCGATGAAGTTGCAGGTCATGCTGGAACGATCAGCTATGAGCTATTATGTCGCCTCAGCATACGTCCAAACCGTACACAGGCGTAGTCATTAGCATACAAGTATTGTGGCTTGCTAATGTGATTTCTGTCTATTTAGCAAGCCATTAAATCTCGATAAAATTGAACGTTTACATTGAAAGTAAATACGCTATACTAAAAGTTTGTTGTCAACCCAGTATACGCACTGACGCGATACTATTGAACACTGATGACGTTTCACTGACTGCGATCGACTGCTAGGATTACTATGAGTTTGCGCCATTTTTTAACCTTATCTGATTTAACCAAACAAGAACTAGAAAACTTAATCAAACGCGCAAGCGAATTGCGTAAGATGCAACACGCAGGCGAGATATACCAGCCTTTTGTTGGTCGAACGCTTGGCATGATATTTGAAAAATCTTCAACGCGTACCCGTATCTCATTTGAGACAGGTATGGGTCAATTTGGTGGTAATGCTATCTTTTTATCACCTAACGATACTCAGCTCGGTCGCGGCGAGCCACTAGAAGACTCCGCTCGCGTGATTTCTAGCATGGTTGATATCATTATGATTCGTACCTTTGGTCACGAAAAAGTAGAAACCTTTGCTGAATATTCAAGCGTACCTATTATCAATGCATTGACCGATGACTACCATCCTTGTCAATTGCTCGCTGATATGCAGACGTATTACGAACATCGCGGCAGTATCGAAAACAAAATCGTCACGTGGGTTGGTGATGGCAACAACATGTGCTCATCATTCATGCAAGCGGCTAACCAGTTTGGTTTTGAGCTGCGCGTGGCAGCGCCTTATGGATTCGAGCCTGATCCAAAGCTTATGGAGCGTTTCTCACACTGTGTGAGCTTGGTAGAAAACGTACAAGACGCGGCCAAAGACTCTAACTTAATTGTCACCGATGTATGGGCAAGTATGGGTCAAGAATCCGAGCAAAATACGCGCGCACGTCGTTTTGCCCCGTATCAAGTGACGCCGTCTCTATTAGACAAAGCCGATCCTGAAGTGGTGTTTATGCACTGCTTGCCAGCCCATCGCGGCGAAGAAATCTCCCACGATATGCTCAACGATCCGCGCTCTGTCGTCTGGGATGAAGCTGAAAACCGCTTACATGCCCAAAAAGCATTGATGGAGTTTTTGCTAAAAGACAAAATCAAGTTGTCTTAATCACTTACACACACTCATAGCTAAGCAAAGTAAGTTACTTGTAAAGTAAGACACAAAAAAGGCAGACTATATATTAGTCTGCCTTTTTTATTATTCAATTTTTAGCAAGCGTATGGATATGAATTAACGCGTGAGCGTCGTCACGCCATTTGCACCTGCTTTTAATAGAACATCAGCTTGGTTCGCCGCAAAAATACCATTACAGACCACACCGACGATATTATTCAGCTCTTTTTCTAGCGCAATTGGATTGCTCACATCCAAGTCATAAGTATCTAAGATAACGTTACCATAATCAGTGACAAAGTCTTCACGATATACTGGTTCACCGCCCAATTTGGCCAATTGACGAGCCACATACGAGCGAGCTTGTGGCAGTACTTCAATTGGTACTGGAAACGCACGACCTAAGATCTCAACGCTTTTGCTCTCATCGACCATACAAACGAACTTTCTAGACGCTGCCGCGACGATCTTTTCACGCGTCAGCGCACCGCCGCCGCCTTTAATAAGTTGCAAGTGCTCATTGACCTCATCAGCACCATCAATGTAAACATCGAGCGTACCAGCAAAATTCAAATCAACGATTTCGATACCAAGCGCACGAAGCTTGTCTTCAGTCACTTGTGAGCTGGCAACCGCGCCAGCAAGCTTCAATTGCGGCAACAACTCAATCAAACAGTTGACCGTACTACCTGTCCCTACCCCAAGTATCATATCGTCTTCAATATAATTTAAGGCGGCGCGGGCGGCGGCTTGCTTTTGTGCTTGCTGATCACTCATCATAAATCCTTGGAAAATAAACGTATGGTCTTAAAAAAAGTAAAAGGCTAAAAGAGATAAAATGCGCGGCTATTATAACTGATGATATTCATGGATGTTAGCGCAATCATGACCTTAATTTGCTTGTCGTATGATACGTCTCTAGTACTGGTCTGTTATCGATCTTCGCCACACATCTTCAATTCATTCACATACGAGCATGAAATCCCAAGAAAACTGCAATTGAGTCTTGCAAGATACTCAAAATCAGCATAGGCTAATCTATTTCGTTTTTTATATTCATTCTGTTTAGGGATTACTATGCTGTCACACTGGGTACGAGCCATATTACAAGCCACCGTCTATGACGTTGCTATTCAAACACCACTTGAAACGGCGCCCAAGCTGACCCAACGTTTTGCCAATGACATTCGATTCAAGCGTGAAGACTTACAACCGGTCAAATCCTTTAAATTGCGCGGTGCCTATAATCGCATCAGTCAATTGAGCGATGAGCAAAAAGCGCGCGGTGTGATTTGTGCTTCAGCGGGCAACCATGCACAAGGCGTGGCTTACTCTGCACGCAAACTGTCACTGAACAACATCATCGTCATGCCAACCACGACTCCTGATATCAAAGTAGATGCCGTCAGAGCACTCGGTG
The DNA here is from genome assembly GCF_043641605.1 of Psychrobacter piscatorii. Lineage (GTDB taxonomy): Bacteria > Pseudomonadota > Gammaproteobacteria > Pseudomonadales > Moraxellaceae > Psychrobacter > Psychrobacter piscatorii_C. The sequence continues at coordinate 268,846 of NZ_JBHZRK010000004.1, forward strand.
GCAATGTGGATCTGCACGGTGATAGTTTTGATCAAGCAAACCGCTATGCAATAGATCGTGCTGAGCGCGAAGGGCTGACTTTCATACCACCTTATGATGATGAATTGGTGATTGCAGGACAAGGAACCATCGCGCTTGAGCTGACACAACAATGGCGCAACATGGATTACGTCTTTGTCGCGGTTGGGGGTGGCGGTCTCATCTCAGGTGTCGCCGCATTTTTGGGAGAAGTGGCACCGCATGTCAAAGTGATCGCGGTAGAAGCGGAACAATCAGCTTGCCTAAAAGCCGCACTTGAAGCGGGCGAACGTGTCAAACTTGAGCAAGTGGGATTGTTTGTCGATGGCGTAGCAGTCGCGCAGATTGGTGAATTGCCTTTTGACGTTGTGCGTACGCAAAAAAGCGATAACTCCGGCCCTGTCGTGGAGCCTAACGTCGTCACCTGTAGCAACGATGAAGTCTGCGCCGCGGTCAAAGATGTGTTTGAGGAGAGCCGCAGTATCGTAGAGCCTGCAGGTGCGTTGGCAGTTGCTGGTATGAAAAAATATATCACAGCGAACAATATTCAAGGTAAAAACTGCGCGGCCATCATTTGCGGCGCTAATATGAACTTTGACCGTCTGCGCTATATCGCTGAGCGTACTGAAATTGGTGAGAAAAAAGAAGCCATCTTTGGGGTTACCATCCCTGAACAAACAGGCGCTTTCTTGAATTTCTGTCGCAGTCTGCATGGTCGTAATATCACTGAGTTTAACTACCGTGCTGACAGCAAAAAATCGCCAGATTCTATGGAGCCTGCCTCAATCTTTGTCGGCATCGCGTTAAAAGAAGGCGAAAAAGAACGTCAAACCATCAGCAGCCAACTGGCAGACGATGGCTATACCGCTCACGATCTGACTGACGATGATATCGCCAAGTCACATATCCGTCATTTGATTGGTGGCCATGCTAAAGTCGAAAACGAGCAGCTACTACAAGTGATATTCCCAGAGCGTCCGGGCGCACTGCTGACTTTCTTAGAAAAATTGGGCGATGACTTTAATATCACTTTATTCCATTACCGTAACCATGGTGCCGCTGAAGGTCGGGTGTTGGTTGGCTTACAAGCCTCTGACAGTAACTCGCGCCAACTACAAGACGCCCTTTTAGATATCGGTTACGACTGTACGACGGTCAATGACAATATTGGCTATCAGTTGTTTTTAAGATAGTAAAAATAGCTATAAAAATTCAAATCCAATGGCGGTTTTTAAGTCGATTAAAAACTGCCATTTTCATATTAATAATAATTATGAGCTGGCAGGTATGGCACAGTGATAAACAAAGTATTAGTGATATTGACATGTCTGCTTTTCGTGCTTATAGGTTATAGAGTCCTTCAACCTAAAAACACGGTACATCAACCTGCAACCAATGCAGCAGCAGATATCGTAACGCAACCTACTCTTACTTCTAATGACGTTGATAATATTGATGACATACCGCCAACATACGTTGACTTGGGGCCTATCTCAACATCAGAGTCAACCGTAACTCCAGTTTTATCTACACAATCAGCAACATCAAAATTTTCATGTGACGGCAGAACACATTGCTCACAAATGACATCCTGTGCTGAGGCAACTTACTTCACAAACTACTGTCCTAATACCAAAATGGATGGTAACCACGACGGTATACCTTGTGAACAACAATTGTGCAACTGACCCACAATCACAAAAATCCATTTGCAAATAGTAAATTTGCCCTAATATTATTTATATAAAACCATGATTTAATATAAAAACGAATGCAAAAGGATGCTTATGAATAAAAGTACAAATAATAACCCTCAAAGTCTGGCCAAAATTCGTCTTGATAAATGGTTGTGGGCAGCCAGGTTTTATCGCACACGTACGCTTGCCAAGCAAGCAATTGAAAGCGGACGTGTCCATTATGGTGGTAGCCGCGTCAAGACCAGTAAAGAAATCTCAGTCGGCGACGAGCTAACCATTCGTCAAGGATCAGCTACTGCCATGACCGAAAAGACTGTCGTTGTTGAGGCGCTATCTGCACAGAGGGGCAATGCGACCGCCGCTGAGGTATTATATTCAGAGACCAAAGAGAGCGAGACGCGGCGTGCTTATTATGCCGAACAGCGCAAACTTGCCAACCTTGCACGCCCTGATAACAAGCCGAATAAAAAAGAGCGCCGGGACTTAAAGCGCTTCAAAAGCAATCAAGATTGATATAGCATTACCCCCGCATCACCCAGTTATATATAGCATTGTCATAAACCTATTATTAAGTGACGCTATTGTCCAGTCTCTATCCTTGCCATTCAAGCGATTAAGCGTTACGCTAGTCGTTGGTTCAATCGATTGCATGCTAATAAAAGCCGCATTAACAATGCTGGTCTCTTATAGCATGTTTTTTTTGTTATAGAAGGTCATATTATGCTGATGAAAGCCTGTACTCCCTCGTCTGTATTATTGGTTTGTTTAGGAAATATCTGCCGTTCACCAACTGCTGAGGAAGTTTTTCGTCAGCAAGCGGCAATTGCTGGACTCTCAATAAAGATAGACTCAGCAGGTACCAGTGATTCACATGTCGGCGACAAACCTGACCCACGCTCGCAGCGTCATGCGAAATCACATGGCTACAAAATTAATAAATTGGTTGCACGCCAGGTAACCGCTAATGACTTTCGCGATTTCGATTTAATCTTGGCCATGGATTCACAGAATTTGGCCGACCTGCAAGCTATTAAAGACGGCATTACAGATACAGAAGATGACTTGGCAAAGCTGGCCCTCTTTAGTGAAGAAGACCCTACCTACGGCGGTAACGATGTACCGGATCCCTATAAAGGCGGTAGCGATGATTTTGAAGAGGTGATCGAGCGCATCGAATCAAGCGCACAAGCTTGGATCGAAAGCTGGAAAGCTTGCTAGCCATAAATTCTATATTTCTGCTACTCTTGCATCCGGTATCCTTTATAATATAGTTAACCCTCTATAAAAGAGCTACAGCGTTAACCGCGCTTGAAGTATCAAATATACGTCTGCACTCAGTTGCATTGTATCTCTTTTACATTGAATCAACTATAGCTACCTTATTATTTATTATCCTTTTGCCCCATAGGCTATGTTATGACCCAAGTTGCACGCCTTGATCTCAATGCTCAGACCACGACTGTAAACGACTCATCAGCAAATCTGTTGGTCAGTAGTTTAGTCGATTTGTCACATAGCAATACGATGGCACTGGCCTGTGTCGCTGATTCTGTAGTGACGTTGACTAATGAGGCACAGCTTGATGACTTTATGGCAACCTATGCAGAGGACGTAGAGCATCAGCTGTCATTATTTGTCTTATCTGGCGGTAGCAATGTTTTATTGCCAGCAGCGTTAAATGCGGTGGTATTGCAACCCAAAATGCGCGGTATTCACCTGACTGCTCAAACTGATAGCTATGTCGATATCGAAGTAATGGCGGGCGAAAACTGGCATGATTTGGTCGTACATACAGTCAATCAAGGCTGGTATGGGTTAGAAAATCTTGCGCTCATACCTGGCTTAACTGGTGCAGCACCAGTACAAAACATTGGTGCTTACGGTGTACAGTTAGAAGACTGCTTACAATATGTACGCGCTTATCATTTACCGACACAAACTTGGCACCATTTATCAGTAGCCGACTGCCAATTTGGCTATCGTGACAGTATCTTTAAACGCACGCCAAACACATGGCTTATTAGTCGCGTCGGTTTCAGGTTACATACTGATCCTACCAATATTTTAGCCAGCTATGGGGATGTCCAAACAGTAGCACAGCGCTATGCTGAGCAACAAGGGCGCGAGCAAGCCAATCCTCATGACGTTATGCAAGCCATTATAGATATTAGACAACAAAAGCTGCCAGACCCAAAACAGCTACCTAACTGTGGCAGTTTTTTTCAAAACCCTATTATCGCTCAGGAGCAGTTTACGGCGCTACAAGCAATCTATCCAGCTATCGTTGGTTATCCGATGCCTGACGCAATGGTAAAAGTTGCGGCAGGTTGGCTCATTGAGCAAGCAGGATTAAAAGGGAGCGGCATCGCACCCATCGTGACTCATAAACATCAGGCGCTGGTACTGACCAATCATACCCCTCATCAAGCCACTCAAGAAGATGTGGCAACTGCACAGCGCTATATTGCCAACATCGTCTATGAGAAATTTGCAATTCAGCTATCACGTGAGCCAGTTTGGGTGAATGCTGATGGCTTAATTGGATATGCTGAGCATGTGGTCTAAACAATCATGGTCTAAACGCTTATGGCGAAACTATTTGCGTTCAGCCGAACGAATGGTGAAGCTATTTCGTATCATCAATATTACCTTTGTATTAGGCTCGACGTCTGTTATTTTAGTCCTAATCAGTTTGTTCACACCGCTATTTTCACAAGCCGTTGTTTATATATTTGCGCTTCTTCCTTTACCAAAAATGCCTTCTGCTGCTATGAGCTCTCCGCCGACTGCTTACGTGGTATTAGGCGGTGGTCTAACTAATGATAATAACAATCAAATCATCCTCAATCGCTATAGCCTGAATCGTGCCCGTACTGCTGCAGGCGCTTACCACGATCTTCCCTTACCCATTGTACTAAGTGGCGCTGAAGCCCCTTGGCTCGGTCAGTGGCTCATTGAGCATGGTATCGATGGGCTGATAAGCGAAAATGCCAGTATGAATACGTGCGAAAATGCCCGTTTTACAGCCAAGCGTATTCCGCTCCATCACGTTTACCTTATTACGGATAGCTATCATATGGCACGTGCGCGTAGACAGTTTGCCTTGAATGGTATTAATAGCACACCGCTTAGCGCGCCATTGCCAGTTAGACGTGACTGGATGAAACCTGCGCAAAACCTAAGTCATTCACGGCGGGCTGTTTATGAAATCGCCGCCTATCTACGGGATGTGATACGTCCGCAAATGAATTGTCGTCACGCCGATGACGTGACTTCACAGCAACTCCTAACACCGCGAGGCAGTGCCAAAAAAGCATCTGATGAATAGGTTTTTATACTAAACGCGCAGCTAATATCGTCTTATGATGCTACGCCTCATTCTAATCGATACAAATCATCCACTGCATTTGCGATGGGTGTATAATAATAAAAGACACTGCTATCGAAGAGAGTTACCATGCTCAGTATATTTTTATTAATCCCATTAAGTCTCATGCTATTTGTGGTTGCCATCTGGGCGGTGCGTTATGCGGTAAAATCAAACCAGTTTGAAGATTTGGACAATGCATCACAGCGTATCATATTGGATGATCGTCAAGAGCGCAGGCAAACCATGCAAGCTCATGAGCGCGCGGTGCAGTCTCAGCCTTCTGCGAATACCGAGCCGTCAGAGGATAATGTTAATAAAGATACAGTCGTTCACACTGATGTAGAGAAAAACCCAAAAATCTAACCTTTATCCTCTTCTCTGTTCATCGTGTAATGATGAGCTTTTGTTAGATAATAATCGTGTCTATAGATACGGCCTTTATGACTTTTAGGAGATGCATCCATGACCATGGCTTTACTTGTTGCGGCATTACTGATGGGTTTTTTTGGCTCGCCGCATTGTTTGGGTATGTGTGGCGGTCTTGTGACGGCATTTGGTCTGTCTATGAAAGATGTCAGTCCTACTAAACGCCGCGCTTTGGTGGCCACCTACCATCTTGGCCGTCTAACCAGTTATGCATTATTGGGTTTGGTCGCAGGCCTTATTGGTGTCACGGTATTAGCGCCATTGATGCAGGGCAATAGCATGCCGCGCATCTTGTTAGGACTGGTACTAGTATTCGTCGGTGTTACCATGCTTGGCGCGCCGTTTTTGACCAAGCTTGAACGTTTTGGCATGCGCTTTTGGCAATACCTTAGCCCGCTGCGTCAAAAGGTATTTCCACTCAATACTTTTCCGCGCGCACTAACAGCAGGTTTGCTTTGGGGCTTTTTGCCTTGTGGTTTGGTATACGGCGCTCTACTGATTGCTGTCGTCGCTCACAACCCATTAAGCGGTGCTGCATTGATGTTTGTATTCGGCTTAGGGACCATACCGATGCTAGTTGCAACGCACGAGACAGTTGGCTGGTTACGTGACAAGATTGGTCGTTTTCGCTTAAGGCAGTTAAATGGTGCGGTGATGGTACTCTCAGGTTTGGCAGTTGTTGTCGTTCCTATGGTCATGACAAATATGCATAGCGGGCATGGTGGTGGACACGCACAGATGGATCATAGTAGCCACTCTGCTATGATGTCTGAGACAGATGCTCATGACATGGATCAGACGAATCACAATATGATGCCAGCTATGGATCATGATATGCAAGACATGGATAATCATATGGATCATAGCATGCATGATATGGGCGATGACGCCACCTCCATGAATCATGCTCAATAATTTCTAACATATAATTTGAGTACTGCGTTCACTTTACCAAGCATAGAAAAAACCCTTAATATCCAAAATGGTATTAAGGGTTTTATTGGTTAAATGATATCCATTTATAGTAATTATTCCTGCCACTGCTCAAGCGTAAACTTGGTCTCTAAATGCTTCTCTAATGCTGGTATATTAAATGCGTCATCTTCACTGACAAAGCTAATGCTAATGCCTGTTTGCCCAGCGCGTCCCGTACGACCAATACGATGGACATAATCATCTGGTTGATCCGGCAAGGTATAGTTGACGACATGACTGATATCATCGACATGGATACCGCGCCCTGCAACATCTGTCGCCACTAAGATAGACGCGTGACCATCTTTAAAACGCTGCAAGTACTTCTCACGTTTTTGCTGAATCACATCACCTGAGAGCATGACAATCTTATGTGCTTGACGCAGTTTATGATAGAGACGCTTGACTTGATCTTTGCGATTGGCGAATACAATGACCTTTTCAACAGCCTCATCACTAATAATACGCTGCAGGGCTTCGAGTTTTTGATCTTCTGTCAGTAAGTAAAAGTGCTGATCAACCAATTCGCTGGTTTTGTGTTCTGGCTCGATTTCCACAAACTGCGGCTCATGCAACCAGCGATACGCCAAATTCATCACATCTTGGTTAAAAGTAGCAGAAAACAGTAAGCTTTGACGGTCTGTATTGGCAGGCATACGACCTACTAAGCGCTTGATATCAGGGATAAAGCCCATGTCCAGCATGCGGTCTGCTTCATCCAATACCAACACCTCTACTCGATCTAAATACACCATGCCTTTATTGGCAAGATCAATCAGACGGCCAGGCGTTGCCACCAAAATATCAACGTATTGGCGCTCAAGCTCATGCTGCTGGGTTTCGTAATTGGTACCCCCCATGATACAGACACTATGCAGCGACGTATATTTGGTCAATGCAATGCAGTCGTCAAATATCTGCTGAGCAAGCTCACGCGTTGGTGCCATAACGACTGCACGTGGCTCACCGAGATAGCGCTCTTCATCATGAGTAAAAGGACGTTTGAGTAACGCCTCCATAATAGTCAGCAAAAACGTTGCTGTCTTACCGGTTCCCGTTTGTGCCTGTCCGATGGCATCTTGATTTGCTAATGTATGCGGTAGTATTTTTGCCTGAATAGGCGTTAATTCAGTGAAGCCCAAATCACTCACGGCGCGTAATGTCGCGTCTGAAAGTGGCAAATCAGTAAACGTTGTAAAATTACTCAAAAAAATATCCTTTTAAATTAGTTGCTTGCATTTTATCAATCACAAATCAGCTCACAATAAAACTTTATACTGACATAAGCGTGACCAATGGCAGTCGCAACATTATATCTATAGATGGCCGCTAGACATACGGGTACAAAAAAAGCCAAGCCCAGTACCTGACCTACCAAATATGCTGCTGTTAACTCAACATGGGTAAGACAATATGGGCTTGACTCAGTAGTATATCAGTAGTTCGTACAGACATTATCATTAAACCGCTTTAATGTCTGGATAGATTACTCTTCTATCTTTCTGACTTCTTCAGCTTGTAGACCTTTCTCACCTTCTACGACACTGAACTCAACTTTTTCGCCATCTTTCAAAGAACGATAGCCATCACCCTGAATCGCGCGGAAATGGACAAAAATATCTTCTCCGCTATCACGTTGAATGAAACCAAAGCCTTTTGAGTCATTAAACCACTTAACGATACCTTGCTCACGAGCTGACATAATATTACTTCCTAAAAAAGTTCGCTTAGCCCCAAATTCCTTTGCAACATTGCATATAAACGGGATCTAAGATGATGAAATCAAAAACTTAAAAGTACCAATCTAGCCACAGTCATCTTTAAAACGCTTATATAAAAGAAAGCCAATTTTGCAAACTATCTCTCATATCAATGACAGTAACAAACTTGCAATATTTATTGCATAAAAAATATCATAGCACGGGTTTTTAGCAACATAAAGACTTTTAACACGCTTTTTAATGCATGGGTGAGTTTTTCCTGTAATTTTTTTATAACCCAGCCTGCAAGCTGTTATTATAATGGGATACGCTGGTTCAGCTTATGCAACCTATTTGTCATGCACACCTTATTCATTATAATAAATCATCCACATATTTAAATAGCGACAGAGATTACTATGACGTCCTCTTCTCCATCTACAGCAGCAGAAAATCCTGCTGACCAACACATTGATCAGACACTCAATCACAAAATGCTATTAGTGAATGGCGTCAACCTAAACTTATTGGGTAAGCGTGAGCCTGAAATTTATGGCCATATGACGCTGGTAGATATCGAAAAACGCTTGGTCGAGCGAGCCGCTCAGCACGGCATTGAATTAATTTGTATACAGTCAAACCATGAAGGCGATCTAGTAGATAAGATCCAACATTACGGCTTATTAGCAGACAAATCTGCCCAAGCTGATGCTATTATTATCAATCCTGCTGCATTTACCCATACATCAGTTGCACTACGTGATGCCCTATTGGCCACGCAAAAACCCTTTATAGAAGTACATTTATCCAATGTTCATGCGCGCGAGCCTTTCAGGCATCATTCCTATTTGAGCGATGTCGCAGTCGGTGTCATCTGTGGTTTGGGTCATATGGGTTACGAGATGGCATTAAATTACTGGCTAAGCAATATTTATACAATCAATACAATCACTTAAGGTGTTGTTTGATTGTATTGATTACTGGCTTTGTTAATAAAGTAAAACTTCTTATTTTTCACACATTTTGTTTTTCACACATTAGTCAAACAGTAATTGTCTGATGAAAATAATAGAATTATGGCTGAGCAAACAATCCACTATATGGTGATATGAATGGCAAAAACGTCCGGAAAGCGCTTTATGAAACTCGCTGGCATGACAGCAAGTATTGCCGGCAAAGCAGCTAAGAACTCGTTTAAGCATCTCTCGAGTGACGAAGAGAAACGCCTGCAGGCTCGCTCAGACTTGATGCAAGACGTGGGTATCCAGATTGCCGAGACATTGGGTGAGATGAAAGGTGCGGTGATGAAGGTAGGACAGATCGCCTCACAGTACAAAGACGTTTTTCCACCTGAGGTTGCCACTGCTTTAGAAAAACTCCAAAAAGATGCCCCGCCGATGCCTTATGCGCAAATACGTGCACAAGTTGAGCGTGAGCTAAAAGCCCCTATAGCAGAGTTGTTCAGTGAGTTTGAAGAAATGCCGTTTGCTGCCGCATCTATCGGACAAGTGCACAAAGCTACTTTATTATCTGGACAAAGAGTCGTGGTCAAAGTCCAATACCCTGATGTGGATGAAAACTGTGATAGTGATCTCAAGCAAGTCCGCATGGCACTAAAGATTGCAGGCGTGCTCAATATGAGTAAACAGTTGCAAGAGCAACTCTTTAACGAGATTCGCCAAAGCTTACATGATGAGCTGGACTATACCAAAGAAGCTTATAACTTACGTGTGTTTGGTGCTTTTCATGCAGATGATGAGGGCCTTATCATTCCTAAAGTTATCAGCAGCCATTCTTCCAGACGGATTTTGACCTTAACCGAAGAGATGGGAGAGACATTGACTGTCGCTGCGACGTGGGACAATGACATCAAACAAAAAATAGCAGAGCGCCTGTTTCATTTTACCGCAGGACAGTTATTTGGCCTCTACCGTATGCACTGTGACCCACATCCAGGCAACTTTGCCTTTCGTCATGACGGCAGCGTCGTGGCTTATGATTTTGGTGGTATCCGTAGTTACAGTGATAGCGAAGTTCAATTGTTCCGTCGTTTCGCCAAACACGCTATCAAAGGCGATGTGACCGCACTTGAGCAAGATCTCGTCGCCTTAGACATTCGCCGTGACGATGATAAAAACATCCCTGGCGAGTTTTATGAAAAATGGCTATCCATTGGCCTCAAGCCATTATCTATCAGCCCATATCAAGAAGGTGCGTTTGATTTTGGCAGCAGTCAGATACATCATGATGCCATTGCGCAAATGCGTACCTCATTGAAATACTTCGGCCAGTTTCAGCCCTCTGCCACAACGATGATGCTAGATCGCACTATATCAGGGCAGTACTGGAACTTGGTAAATCTAGGCGTTGAGACTGACCTCTCACCGCTGGTTGATGAGTACATTGAGGTATAGATAAGCGAGCCATCAGTAGTGATATAAAATCTATCACTACCTATCATTAGATGTGGAGCGCGTGTCCGCAGCGATCGCAAAAGTCTGCGCCCACTGCATGACCGAATTTACCACAGTTTGGACAAGTGACAGGATTAAGCTGTGGGCGCATATTACGAGCCAGCTCAGAGGTAAAAATACCGGTCGGTACGGCAATAATCGAATAACCTGTGATCATAACCATGGTTGCAATCGCTTGGCCTAACGGCGTCTTGGGCGACATATCACCATAACCAACCGTCGTCATCGTGACGACCGCCCAATAGATAGACAACGGAATACTAGTAAACCCGTTTTCAGGCCCCTCTACTACATAAATAATTGAACCAAAGATGGTTACCAATAGCACAAGCGATAAGAAAAATACCGTAATTTTCTGCTGACTGGTCTTAAGTGCAGAAGCCAAAAAACCTGCCTGTTGCATATAGGCTTTTAGTTTGAGGACACGGAATACACGTAAGATACGCAGTACTCGTATGACTAGTAGATACTGCACCCCTACAAACAGTAAGCTCAGATAGCTTGGCAAAACAGACAGCAAATCCACTATCCCAAAGAAGCTAAACGCATAGCGCAAACGATTGGGTGCTGAAAACAACCTTAGCGCATACTCAATGGTGAACAGAATAGTAAAAAACCACTCTGCATAAAAAAACAATGTGCCATATTGCAAGCGCATGTACAACACACTATCAAGCATGACGACAGCAACACTGGCCAAAATCGCAATCAATAATACAATATCAAAGAGCTTACCCAAACGGGTATCTGTACCTTCGATAATGATATGCGTACGGTTACGCAAGTGTGTTAGGGCTTCGGCGGTTGGTTGCTTCATAGAATCAGTAACTTTATAAAATCAATGGCTTGATAGCATTCCATGACTTAAAATGTGATGGATAAGGGCAAGTTGGTCAAAATAGTTAAAACTGGTTTATAATATTGCTCACTTATCACAGTGAATACAATCTATAATTTGCCACAGTGTAGCAAAAAAGCACTCTCAACAACATACAAATCGTTAACGTGCAAGTAGCGCTACTACCTTATATAGACAAAGTAATGATAGTATAAAACAAGGTGATCAGACATCGAAGGCTGTGATTCATCGCCTTTTTGCACATAAAAAATAATACGTAAACCTTAAGGATGTTATATGGCAGGCCATTCAAAATGGGCAAATATTAAACACCGTAAAGCCCGTCAGGATGCAGTAAAAGGTAAAATATTTACCAAAATTATCCGTGAAATCGTCTCAGCTGCCAAACAAGGCGACCCCGATCCTGACAAAAACCCGCGCTTACGTGCTGTTATCGAAAAAGCGCTATCAGTCAATATGACTCGCGACACGATTAACCGTGCTGTCGACCGTGGTACAGGCGGCGGTGATAATGAAAACATGGAAGAAGTCAGTTACGAAGGCTACGGTGTTGGCGGTGTAGCGGTACTGGTCGAAACCATGACTGACAACCTCAATCGTACTGTCAGTGAAGTCCGTCACGCCTTTACCAAATGCGATGGCAACCTCGGTACATCAGGATCTGTGGCGTATCTGTTTACTAAACGCGGCGAAATCACCTTTAATGATGTGAGCCTAGAAGATGAAGTCATGCTAGCTGCACTAGATGCGGGCGCCGTTGATATCGAAAACGATGGTGAAAGCTTACTTGTCATTACTGAGTGGGAAACTTTCGGTCAAGTTCAAGACGCGCTTAACGCTGCTGGTCTTGTCTCTGACAATGCTGAAGTCACCATGTCACCATCTACCACGGCTGAAATCGACAATGTGGAAGATGCTGAAAAGATCCTAAAGATGATCGATATGTTAGAAGATGCGGATGATGTGCAAGAAGTTTATACTAACGTAAACTTCTCTGCTGACGTCATGGCGCAGCTTGAGGGATAGCTAAGACAGCTTCAGATTTTCTTAGTAGTACTGAACTTTAGTATTATAAAACCAGATGGTGTCATACTGTCTGGTTTTTTTGTTATCACAGCACTCTCTTATAACGGTTGTTTTTCTCATAGACGAGGCATATAATCACACAAAAATAGTAATAGTTATCATTTGCAAAGATGCAAATAACTAAGGACTTTTATATGAGTGTGACGCTTTCACCTTCTTATTCTACCGCTACTGACGCTCCTACTCTGACAAACGCATCGCCTGTATGTTCATTATTAGAGCTAAACAAACGCCAGCCTGCCATTATTGACGAGATTGTTGCCAATCATCGCTTCGGTGAAATCGATGGTGCCATTAGCCAACGGCTCAAAGACTTAGGATTTTTGCCCAATACATTGGTTCATATTGTTGCCAAAGGTCTGTTTGGTAAGCCGCCTTATGCCGTGCAGCTAAGTACGGGCGCTCAGTTTAGCTTACGTGCTGACGAGCTGATGAAAATCAAATGCCGCGCCATCACATCAGCGTAAAAACACATGATCAATCTGCACCGATAAACCAGTCATCCTCTGCTTTATCCAAACAGCTTCCTCATATACATTCCTCCAGAAGCGATGCATAAGCTTATGTCCTCTTCAGTATCCATCTCAGTACCAATCAAACAAATAAAAGCCAGCACTGCACCTATCACACTAGCTTTGGTAGGCGCACCCAATTGCGGTAAAACCGCCACCTTCAACGTGCTAACAGGCTCCAAAGCCAAAGTAGCCAACTATTCTGGCGTCACCGTTGATAAGCGCAGTGCTGCTCTGCTTGGTCATAGCAATGTCAATATTTTGGACCTGCCCGGCACTTATAGCTTAAAAACAGCCAGCCTAGATGAAGAAGTCACTCGTAAAGTGCTCTTCGGTCAAATGCCTGGCGAATCTGTCCCTGATGGGATTATTTTTGTGGCGGATGCCACCAACCTACGTATGTCACTACGGATGCTACTTGAGCTAAAAAGCTTAGGCTTACCGATTATTGTCGCACTCAATCTGAGTGACGTGGCACATAGCCGTGGTCTGGTCGTAGATGAAGCGATATTATCTGATGAGCTGGGCGTACCTTTTGTCAAGACCGTTGCCATTAAGCGCAAAGGTTGCGAGCCGTTAATGAGATTAGCTGGTGAGCTGATCGAGTATATCAGTGACAGCGACAAGCCCATCCATTTCTTTGATGGTGATAGCGACACGCACACCATGTATCAACAGGCTGATGATATTCTGAGCCGAGCGGTGACAAGTGCACAACGTTTGCCAAAATGGCATGAGCGGTTGGACCAGTTGACATTGCATCCCGTCATAGGGGTAGTTATTTTGCTGATGATCCTATTTGTCATTTTTCAGGCCGTCTATGCATGGGCCGCGCCGCTGATGGATAGTATCGAATGGTTGGTTGGTAGTGTGGGCACACTGCTGATGCAATGGCTACCAGATGGTATCTTACAGAGTCTTATCGTCGATGGCATTGTGGCTGGTGTGGGTAGCGTCGTGGTGTTCGTACCTCAAATCACATTACTATTTTTATTCTTATTGATACTAGAAGACTCAGGATATTTACCGCGTGCCGCGTTTTTGTTAGATAATTTATTATCCAAAGTAGGACTATCTGGACGCTCATTTATTCCATTGTTATCCGGTTTCGCTTGCGCTGTGCCCGCTGTCATGTCTACTCGTACGATACCGAGCCATAAAGAACGCTTGATGGCCATTGCAGTACTGCCCATGTTGACTTGTTCGGCGCGTCTACCGATTTATGCACTCATCATTGCAGCAGTGATACCCAGCCAAACAGTGCTTGGCATATTTAATTTGCAAGGCATTACTTTATTTATACTGTATGTTGCGGGCACATTATCAGCAGCGCTAGTTTCATGGTTATTCAAACGCTTTCATAGTGCAAAATCAGAATCTTCTGCTTTTCCTTTATTAATGGAACTACCAACTTATCGCATGCCCAATGTGAAGCATATCGCTGGTGAACTTTGGGACAAAGTGAGTGCGTTTTTAAGAAAAGCCGGTACAGTGATTTTCACGCTATCTGTGGTGTTATGGGTGTTAGTCACTTTTCCATCTGCACCTGCAAATGCCGTTGGCCCTGCTATTGATTATAGCTTTGCTGGTATGCTTGGACATTTGATCGAGCCAATTTTTGCGCCCATTGGCTTTACCTGGCAGATGTGTATTTCTTTAATCCCAGGACTGGCCGCGCGCGAGGTCGTGGTGGCAGCGCTGGGTACGGTATATGCAGTAGGCGGCGTGGGTGATGGGGCCATCAACCAAACGCTTATTCCTATCATTCATGCTCAATGGGGTCTGGCCACTGCCTTTGCCTTTTTGGCCTTTTATGTATACGCCCCAATGTGTTTGGCAACCCTCGCGGTTATTCGCCGTGAGACTAAGTCATTGAAGCAGACTTTAGCCATTACTGGCTATCTGTTTGTGCTGGCTTATACGATGGCTTGGATAGTCTACCGCATCACAGGACAAATTTTTGGATTTTAAGGAGCTGATATGAATACATGGTTAGAATACTTGATTGTCTTTATCATCGTTGCTATCTCTGTCTATTATGTATGGACAAAGATTATCTTTAAGAAATCTCGAGGCTGCTCTGGCTGTAATAAATGCGCCAAATAGCCAGAATACTACATAAAGGCAGCACCACATAGAAAAAAGCACCAAACCCGATTACAGGCTTGGTGCTTTTCTATATATTTAAGAACTTAATGGATACAGTGCTATATTCGCTACTACGATCTACATTTGACCCCTTCAAGCGCTAGCAAATATTTCTTTTTGTCCAGCCCGCCCGTATAGCCACCAAGCTTACCGTCGCTCGCAATCACTCGATGACAAGGCACAATAATACTAAAAGGATTTTTGCCATTAGCCTGCGCAACCGCACGGAACCCTTTTGGGCTATTAACACGCTGCGCGAGGGTAGCATAGCTGATGGTTTCGCCATATTCAATCTCTTGTAGTGCCCGCCATACGCTTTGTTGAAACTCAGTACCCATAGAAAAATCCAAGGGTAAATTCAATGTCTTACGTTTACCAGCAGCGTAATCTTTGAGTTGGAAAATCGTTTCTATCAATAAAGCTTGAGTAGGCTCTTTCATGCTTAGGCTATTACTGTCTATAAAAGTAAAGTCTTCATCTGTCAGGCCATAATATTTTTTAAGCTTGGGGACAGATTTTGAGCTATGCCAAGTATTACCAGGCAGCAGCCAGTTGGCTTCAACAAGCATAGGCTGACTATGCTTGCTGACATGCTCATTAGCATGGGCTATCAGCGTTAATTGATGTGACCCAAAAGCTGCTGTGGTAACTATCATAGCGTCTACTTCCATATTATCTTAAGGTGGTGTGTCAGAAAGTATGCTGAAGAAATAAAGGAGGGTGACAGCCAAAGCAAGATGATATATTTGAGGTTATGA
>NZ_JBHZRK010000005.1:0-244375 GCF_043641605.1 Psychrobacter piscatorii
TCATAACCTCAAATATATCATCTTGCTTTGGCTGTCACCCTCCTTTATTTCTTCAGCATACTTTCTGACACACCACCAAAATGATTAATAAATAAGATATCAGTCTGGGCGCTAGTGATAGCGATGATTTTTTGCTATAATATCACCCTATTTGGTAGCGAATTTTTTAGCCTGCTATCAAGCATTTGATATACCAGTAAATATTGCTTCATTGCTACTGCATGACAGCTATACAGGTAACAACTATTATTGAGTAAGTATTATGACCGTCTCCGTATCTGATAACGATCTACTCAATAAAAATGATAGTGCAGACCATTTAGCACGCTATCCGGTTATCTGCATCGATGGGCCTAGTGGCGCTGGTAAAGGTACGGTCACATGGCGTTTAGCTCAAGTATTGGGCTATCAGCTATTAGACTCTGGGGCGCTATATAGAATCGTAGGACTCAAAGCATTTGAAGCTGGATTGCTCACAGCGGATGCTAGCCAACCAATCGATGAATCGGCAGTGTTAGCATTGACGAAAAGCTTGGAAATAGCTTTTGTACCAAATAATGATTCTGGACGTGTAGACATCATTGTGAATGGACAAGCGGTAGGTGATCAAGTACGCAACGAGACAGTAGGCGGCTATGCGTCGCAGATCGCAGTATTTCCAAAAGTTCGTGAGGCTTTGCTTACGTTACAACAGGATATGGCGACACGTTCAGGACTCGTCGCTGATGGTCGCGATATGGGGACAGTTGTGTTCCCGGATGCGGATGTTAAGGTATATCTGACCGCTAGTGCTGAAGCACGTGCTGAACGCCGTGTAACTCAACTAGTTAATGCTGGGCAAACGGCAGATTTTGACGCGATTTTGGCGACGATTAAAGAACGTGACGATCGTGATGAGAACCGTAGCACCGCACCATCAAAACCTGCAGTAGATGCTTTGTTACTTGATAGCTCATCGCTCGATGCTGATGCGGTTTACGAACAAGTAAAAAGACATTGCCAAGATCAAGGGCTGTTTTTTAATAGTTAATAAAAACAACATATTAAGTACTAAAAAATTTCCTATAGTCCCTGTTTTTAATGTAGAATTATACAGTTGGAAGTTAGTGTTTTTTAACGATTAATCATTTATTAGATTCAGTTGATAAAATGAATTAAATTAAGACAGTTGTTGTTAGTAAGTTTAAATATGCGCTTATTATCAACAAACGTTTTTATATATGATTGCATAAGATATAAAACCAGTATTCTCGTTTTATGCAATCATAAATTTGATCCGTACTGTGCTGGACAGGATACGGCTATACAAAGGTAGACATAATGGAATCATTTGCTGAACTATTTGAAGCGAGCATCGAAGAAACAGGCCTAGATATCGAGCGTGGCTCGGTTATCAACGGTACTGTTGTGGCCATCGATAGCGATTGGATCACAGTTGATACTGGTCTGAAATCTGAAGGTATCGTCGCTCGTGAAGAGTTTTTAAGCGAAGAAGGCGAACTTGAAGTTGAAGTTGGCGATAGTGTTGATGTCGTAGTTGAAGCGGTTGATAACGGCATGGGTCAAACCTTGCTGTCACGCGAAAAAGCTAAGCGTGTTGAAACTTGGAACTTCCTTGAAAAAATTGCTGACAATGATGAGATCGTAAAAGGTATCATTTCAAGCAAAGTTAAAGGCGGTTTCACTGTAGATATCGGTTCAGTACGCGCGTTCTTACCAGGTTCATTGGTAGATGTACGTCCTATCCGTGATACAACGCATCTTGAAGGCAAAGAGCTAGAGTTCAAAGTCATCAAACTTGATCAAAAACGTAATAACGTTGTTGTTAGCCGCCGTGCAGTTATGGAAGCTGAAAACTCAGCTGAGCGCGAAGAGCTATTGAACAAGCTTGAAGAAGGCATCGAGATCGAAGGTATCGTTAAAAACCTTACTGATTACGGCGCGTTCGTTGATCTAGGTGGTATTGATGGTCTATTGCATATCACTGACATGGCATGGCGCCGTATCAAGCATCCATCTGAAGTTGTTGAAGTTGGTCAAGACCTAAAAGTCAAAGTATTGAAGTTTGACCGTGAGCGCAATCGCGTAAGCCTAGGTCTAAAACAACTTGGTACTGATCCTTGGGACAACGTTGGCGGTACTTACCCAGTGGGTAGTGTTGTAAAAGCTCGCGTAACCAACTTGACTGATTATGGTTGTTTCGCTGAGATTTCTGAAGGTATCGAAGGTCTAGTACACGTATCAGAAATGGATCATACCAACAAAAACATCCACCCATCTAAAGTAGTTCAAGTGGGCGATGAAGTTGAAGTAATGATTCTTGATATCGACGAAGAACGTCGTCGTATCAGCCTAGGTATCAAACAAACTCTAGCCAACCCATGGGATGAGTTTGATAAGAAACATGAGCGCGGTGATAAAATCACTGGTACGATCAAATCAATCACTGACTTCGGTATCTTTATCGGTCTAGACGGTGGTATTGATGGTCTGGTTCATCTGTCTGATATCTCTTGGAACGAAACTGGCGAAGATGCTATCCGTAACTACAACAAAGGCGACACCGTTGAAGCAATGGTATTGTCTGTAGATGCAGAAGCTAACCGTATCAGCCTAGGCGTGAAGCAGTTAAGCTCTGATCCATTCAACGAATACCTAGTCGGTAACGACCGCGGTGCTATCGTTAATGGTAAAGTGAAAGAAGTAGACGCTAAAGGCGCTACTATTGAGCTTGCTGACGAAGTTGAAGCTTATCTACGCGCTTCTGAAATTCAACGTGACCGCGTTGAAGATGCAACTAAGCATCTATCTGTTGGTGATGATGTTGAAGCAAAAATCATCAGCGTTGATCGTAAAACACGCAACATCAACTTGTCTATCAAAGCGAAAGACGAAGCTGAAGAGCGTCAAGCGATTAAAGATCTTGGTAGCACGAACACAACTGCCGCTGCAGGTTCTGATGCACAGCCAAAAACAATTGGTGATTTGATCAAAGAGCAAATGCAGTAAGTTATAAGTTATTGATATAAAAGTAATATCAAGAAAGCGACTTCGGTCGCTTTTTTTTATGATTAAGTTTTGATATTTGTATTAATGGGTAAGGTTTTTGGCTAAATAAGGAAACTCTTATTCCTATTTTCCTCAATATCCGCTATCATTTGCAACATTGAGTAACGAGATGTGAGCGACAGTGTATTTAGAGTTGCGATATGACTCTTGTAAATAGACTATTCTGATATGAGCTATTATTAATGTAGCTATTAGAGTTTCTATTGATAACACTGTTTTGACTTACTATCAGTTTATCCATCAATCAACAAGGCAAGCGTAATAATGCAGCAAGCGATTAACAAATCCGAATTTATCAGTAATTTGAGTGCGAATTGTGACAACATGGCAGATACCATCGTTGATGACGCTGTTCGCGAAATATTAAATTTGATGACCCATACTTTAGCCAATGATGGCCGAGTCGAGGTTCGTGGGTTTGGCAGTTTTTGTCTACATCATCGCCGCGCTCGTGTCGGACGCAATCCTAAAACGGGTGAGAGCGTACCAGTTCCTGCCAAAGCGATTCCACACTTTAAGCCAGGCAAAGCATTACGTGAAGCAGTCAATGATAAAGTAGCACATAGCTAATACTCATTAATGATTGACTGACCAAAAACTATCATTCCAACCTGAGGTAACTGTCTCATGCGCTTTTTATTATTCGTATTGCTGTTTTTGAGCTTTGCTTACTCGCTTGGTCTGGTATTGGCAAATAATACCGAGGTCGGGGTCAATTTACTGTTTTCGCAAGCACCTACAATGAATTTGGGGCTACTGCTCATTCTATGTCTAATACTCGGCATTATTATTGGTATTTTATTGTCATTGCTCATATTCCGTGTACTACAGAATAAGTGGGAAATCTCACGTTTGCAAAAGGCAAATACCAACTTGCAAGAGCAGCTGACTCAAGCTAATGTTGTCATTGACCGTCAAGCAACTGCGCCGACGGTAGAAGAAGCCGTTTATGGTGCGACTGCTACTAATGTGCAAGACACCACAGAATCTCACTTAAGTAAAGGTGGTACGCTGTCTAAGCGTAAGCGAGATTAATCTGCTAGGCGATGGCTATTGGCTACATTGTCGACCTCAAAAATAATGCTCTGATAATTATGATAGATGGCAAAACCATGAATAATGTGATTAATTCTCCCGTCGTTGTTGCTTTAGACAACATGACTCTGCAAGCATCGTTGGCATTAGCTGATCAATTAGATCCGACGTCATGTCGACTAAAAGTAGGTAAAGAGCTGTTTACGCGCTGTGGCCCTGACATCGTTAAGGCGCTACATCAGCGTAACTTTGAAGTATTCTTAGACTTAAAGTTTCATGACATTCCTAACACTACCGCTCAAGCGGTAGTAGCTGCTGCCGAGCTTGGTGTATGGATGGTGAATGTTCATGCTAGTGCAGGTCTAGAGGCTATGTCGTTGGCAAAACAGCGTTTAATAGATAGAGACCTTGATACATTACTCATCGCGGTGACTGTATTGACCTCTATGGACAGTGACGCATTGATGCAAACGGGTATCACTGATAGCTTAGACGCACAGGTGAGCCGATTGGCGCAATTGACCAAGCAAGCTGGGTTAGATGGGGTAGTATGTTCTGCTCAAGAAGCGAAAACGCTTAAAGCGTTATGTGGTCAAGATTTTAAATTGGTCACGCCAGGCATTCGACTAGCAGAAGACAATGCTGATGATCAAAAACGCATCTGTACGCCGAGCCAGGCATTGACAGACGGTTCTGATTATTTGGTCATTGGACGCTCCATTACTCAGGCTACAGACCCTGCGGCTAAATTGCAGACAATACTGCAAAGTATTTAAGTTTTGATATTAAAAAGTAAAAAGACAGCCTAAACCGCTGTCTTTTTACTTTTTGACGGTAGAGAAAAAGCTGATACACTACTTTAGCGCTTGCTCACGCTTACGACTCAAATTATTGATAATGATACTATTGGACGATATTGGATAATATGAAATTACAAATATTAAGTGACTTGCATATTGATAGTTATGCACGCCAGTCACACCCCGTTGGGCATATTCCTAAAACTGATGCAGATATCGTGTTGGTAGCAGGGGATACTGCCAATAGTGATAGAGGTATGCCGTGGTTACAAGAGCAGGCAGCACGGTTACAAGTTCCTCTGATCACAATCTCAGGTAATCACGAATATTTTGACGAAGATGTGCTTAATTTTGACCAAAAGTTAGCGACTTGGGACAATTATGATGCTGCTTCTAACAAAGGGGTTTGTGTCTTACAGTGCCAGCATATTGATATTGGTGATACACGAATCTTAGGTTGCACACTGTGGACGGACTATCAGTATCATGCCAATGAAGATACCATGGCTGCTGCTAGGCATTTTATGCGTGATTATAAGCAGATATATGCAGGTAAGGAGATGTTCTCACCTGAAGTTTCCATGCAAATCCACTCAGAGCATCGTCAGTGGTTGCAGCAAGCACTAATCACTGCCAAAGCACTAGGCAAAAAAACGGTCGTCATGAGTCATCATAGTGTCAGTGCATTATCCGTGTCTGAAAAATATGCCAATTTACCAAGCAATGCTGCCTTTGTCAGTGATTTATCTGGTTGGATGCATGAGGACTGGGCACCAACGCTATGGGTGCATGGACACACGCACGAAGCATTCGATTATCGGATAGGCAATACGCGGGTGATCGTTAATCCAAGGGCTTACCCTAACGAGATTAGCAGTACTGCACTGGAGTTTGCGTGGGATAAAGTCGTTGATATTGGTTAGCCAAGATTTTGCGCATGTAAGTAATAGTGATGGCTGTCTGTTACAGCTTGCCATTCTCAAAAGTTAGATACCCATTTCACATATAACAGGATATTTACAAGATATATTGCAACTGGATTTGTATGTTGTTCATTCCTGTCAAAAAATCTGCTACGCTTGCTACCATGAGTAAATATCTTAATAGCACCTTATCAAAAGTCTCTGCTGACAAGCTTGCGAGTCACACACCAAGTGCGCCTGCGCCTTCACATCTGCCAGATAGTATGATCCCTTCGGTCAGACTATTACCTGAGAATGAGCGGCTGATTTTATTTACCAGACACTCTTTGCGTGAGCGTTCTGACGGCAATGGTTTTGCCAGTTATCAGTTGCCGTTAACGCCTAAAGGCCGTGTATTAGCAAAGTCTTGGGGTCGTTGGTTAGCAGGTCATCTTCCATACTCACTTGATGTTGATAGCATCTCAAGCCCGATTAAACGCTGTATTGATACGGCGCAGCTCATGCAGGAAGGAGCAGGTCTAAAGCGTGATATTACGCATCAGTCACTACTGGTTGAGCCTGGCAGCCTCGTTACTGAACCTGAAATAGCCAACCCAATATTCAAAGAGATTGGTGTACTGAATTTTATCAATCGCTTTTTACAAGGCAATCTTGAAGGTACCAAAAATGCTTATCAAGGTGGCCTTGATATTCTTTCGCTCTTTTATCAAAACCAGCCGCAGCATGGACATCTTATGCTGGCTGTCAGCCATGATACATTACTGTCTGCATTCTTAGCCGTGATGTTCGATGTGGAAGAGATCGATTGGAATGATTGGCCAAAAATGATGGAAGGGGTGTTTTTGTGGTTTGATGATAAACCTTTTGATCAGGCAAATGCGCATTTTATCTGGCGTGGCCAAGTATATACGCGTCCGATTAGTTCATTGTTGAATGGGTATCGTGCAGCAGGGTATCACCCAAGTAAACTGCTATTACCACCAGAGGTGCAATGGACATAAAATTTCATCAAAAAATGGCAATGATGATTCACTAGATATATATCGAGCAGGCATAAAAAAACCTTGCTCCAGTATTAGAACCAGTAGCAAGGTTTTAGTCATGACGCTATAAAAGCGTAATGCGGTCTAGACAATACAATTCTTAAGCTTGTAGGCCTTTGATTGTTTTGTTTAGGCGGCTCTTACGACGAGCAGCTTTATTCTTATGAATAATACCTTTGTCAGCCATACGATCAATAACTGGTACCGCTTTTTTGTAAGCTTCGGTAGCCGCGTCATAATCTTTAGCTTCGATAGCCGCATCAACACGTTTTAAGTAAGTACGAACCATAGAGCGTTGTGACGCAGAGTTCTGACGACGTTTGGTGTTTTGACGGGCGCGTTTACGAGCTTGTGCAGTATTAGCCACGCGTATCTCCTTGATAAAGACAGATAAAAATATGAATGTTGATTGCAATAATGGGTTTAACAATCATCGGTGACGAGCAGCCTCTCGCCAAACATGATGTCGATGTCTAATATTAAAGTATCTAATATGAATAGATCATCGCAAGCGCCAGAACTGTTTGGAATAATTAAACAGCGTTGACGTGTAAAGCCGGTTATCTTAGCAAATTATTGCGCTAAGGACAATATATTTGATGATTAATGCGCAAAGAAGTGCTGTAAACTCATGAATTTTGGCTTCTTAAGGTATCTAAATCAGTAGCAGACATCAATAGGCGCAATTGATTGATAAAATCTCTTACAATATATCCTACATAATAGCGTCAGTTATTCATGAATTTAGGTATGATATCCTAATGATAGACCTTGATATAGGTCACTTTTCATCAATATAGAACCTCTAACGTTATATAAGTGGATAGGGTATGCAGCGAAAAGCAATTGTGATTGGCGCAACAGGATTGGTAGGGCAGCATTTGGTAAAACAGCTGAGTGAGCTCTATGATACATTAATTGTGATCGCTCGGCGCCCGCCACGCTATATTAATGCCAGCATGCGTTTTTATCAGGTTAATGACTTTGATAATCTCTCTGAAGTGTTTGCGAGCGTTGGTGCGGATCGAACGACAGATGCCTTTAGTTGTCTTGGCACCACCAAAAAACAAGCGGGCAGTGATGAGGCTTTTCGAAAGATAGACCATGATTACAATTTTAACTTTGCTAAGCTATGCCGTGATAAAGGGGTAGAAAACTTTTTTCTACTTTCATCCATGAATGCGGATCTCGACAGCCGCTTTTTGTACAATCGAGTCAAGGCAGAGACTGAGCAATCTATTACGGCACTAGGCTTTGGTCAACTGGTGATATTTCGACCGTCGTTATTACTAGGCAAGCATAAAGGGCGTCCGCTTGAGAGCATTGGTCAAAAAGCGTTTAAGCTTATTTCGCCTTTAGTCTCAGAGTCACTCTCATTACATCCTATCTCGGCTAAGCGCGTCGCTAGTGCTATGGCGATGAGTGCGCATGATATTTATCATCGTCGTAAATACCGTACAGAACCTCAGATTGAACATACAGAGATCATTGAAAATAAGAAGATGCTTGCGATGACTCGCGTGAAAAAATAAAGCATTATTTTTGAGTCAAGACTACAGCTAAGTATGAACAAGTATTACACGATCAAGCGGCTTAATCATTCATAATAAGGAGTAAAAGCGATGGAGATGAATAAAGATAACTTTGTGACATGTGATTTGCTGGATGCCCATCCTGAGTCGCAAGTATGTCTACCAAATATTGAAGGTAAGTCATTTCGTCGTTTTGGTGCAAAAGATAAATTCTGCGGTGAAATCGTGACAGTGAAGTGTTTTGAAGACAATAGCCGCGTCAAATCACTATTGAATAGTGATGGTAAAGACAAAGCCGGCAATGGTAAAGTGTTGGTCGTTGATGGTGGCGGTTCTATGCGCTGTGCACTATTAGGCGATATGATTGCACAATCAGCTATCGATAATGGCTGGGCTGGGGTCATCGTATATGGCTGTGTGCGTGATGTTGATGACATGGCAGCGATGGATATTGGTGTCATGGCACTTGGTTGTATCCCGCGCAAGTCTACTCGCCGCGATGAAGGTCAAACGGATATTGAAATCAGCTTTGGTGATTTAACGTTGAACTCGGGAATGTTTGTCTATGCTGACAACAATGGCATTATCGCTAGTGATAAACCGTTAATTTAAACTTGGTTTAACCAGTGTGAATGAGGACCTCAGCTGATAAGTTGGGGTTTTTTTATGTAATGATAGTTAAAGCTTAATAATCGTTATCAATCCTCGATCATGAATGAGTAAACTTTTACGTGACAAACCGTTACGGCATAAGTTTTGGCAATTGCTTAAATATTCGTATAATAGCTATCTGACTCTTAACTTCGATCCTATTTTTTATGCCTATCACTGCTTTGACTGACGCATTTGACCCTATTAATCAGCAGCTTTTTCCTATCCAAAATACCGAGCGGCGTTGGCTTGCACCTGTCCATGGTGCTGTCAGTAGTTTGTGGCTGGCAAGTTTAGTACAAGCGCCAATATGGGACGTGGCTGACCGTCTTAAAATCGTAGTGACACGGGATCAAAACCAGCTCAATCAGATAGAGACAGAGTTGGCATTTTGCGGAGTCGATGCCTACGTGTTTCCTGATTGGGAAACGCTGACCTATGACGAGTTGTCACCGCATCAGGACATCGTAAGCGAGCGTATCAATCTGCTGACGGATATGCCAACCTCAGGCGTGCTTTTAATATCTGTACAGGCGCTAATGCACCGTGTGGCACCGCCAAGCTGGTTGATTGGGCAGCATTTTGATCTGAGCGTTGGCGACCGATTTGATATCAATACGCAGCGTGAGTTACTGGCAAAGGCAGGTTACCGAGCGGTTGATAATGTCTTTGAGCCCGGTGAGTTTGCGGTACGTGGCAGCATTATCGATATCTTTGCTATGGGTCAGCCTTTTCCGCTGCGTTTAGATTTATTTGACGATGAAATTGAGACGATTCGCTTTTTTCATCCGCAAACCCAGCGCACATTGACCGCTGACGATCTCAAGGCGATGTTGACAGGCAATGATACCAGTATGGGTAAAGAGTCACTGTCGCTGCTGCACAAATTGCCAGACATCTCTAAACCGATCGAGCAGTTCCAAATATTACCCGCCAAAGAGTTTCCACTCGATGAAGGGCGAGAGACGTTTCGCACGAATTTTGCGGCGATGTTCCCTAATGCCAGTAGCCGCAAGTCTGAGTTGCATAAAGATGTGATGGCAGGTATCGCGAGTAGCGGACTGGAGTACTATCAGCCGCTATTTTTCGACCTAAAAGATTGGCAAGAAGAAAGTACATTGTTTTCTTATTTGCCAAGAGATGCGTTGTTTATCACAGATGAACTGATTAATGAAAAACAGGCGGACTATTGGTCGCAAATCCAGCGCCGCTATGAAGAACGTCGACATGATATTGACAAGCCTATCGTTGACCCTACGCTGTTATATCTATTGTCTAATGCGCTCAATGAGCAGCTAAATCACTATCCACGAGTGATATTAAGTGCACGTGATGAGCTGGCTACAATGAATGATGTAGCAGCGCCAGAAGGTAGTGACTCATCTCAGCCGCAGTTGCCATTGATACCTACTAAGCAGCAAGGCTTGGTGACATTAAGCGCTCAAGAACCGCCACAACTGGCAGTAAACCATCAGAAATCTGAGCCATTAACTGAATTGCTCGACTTTTTAAACGTTCAAAAACAAACAGCAACGCCAGTACTAATTGTTGCAGAAACCGCAGGCCGTCGTGAGATTCTCATCGAGCTGTTTAAGGGTAAGATTGATATCAAAGCATATGATAGCTTTGAAGCATTTTTAGCAGCAGACAAGACGAGCGCTATGAATAATGCTCGACTACCACATGTCGGTCTGACTGTGGCACCGATTGAGCGCGGTGTTTATGTGCCTGAGCGTTTGGTGTTGATTAGTGAAACGCAGCTGTTTGGTCGTCAAGTCTTACAGACGCGTCGTCGTCGCCAAAGCGGTGTATCAGAGGAGTTCTTGGTTAAGAGCGTCACTGAGATAACAGATGGTAGTCCAGTCGTTCATATTGAGCACGGTATTGGTCGTTATAATGGCCTGATTACCTTAGATGTGGGTGATGGTGAGCAAGAGTTTATTCATTTAAAGTATGACGATGATGCCAGTATCTATGTGCCAGTCGCCAATCTGCAAATGATTAGTCGCTATAGTGGCGGCGATCCAGCATTAGCGCCACTCCATAAGATCGGCAGTGGCAAATGGGACCGAGCCAAGCAAAAGGCGTTAGAGCAAATTCACGATGTTGCCGCAGAGCTACTTAACATGCAGGCGCGTCGTGAGGCTAAAGTGGGTATCCACTTCAAAATAGATTCGTCACAATACGAGCTGTTTGCCAGTCAGTTTGCGTTTGAAGAAACCGCTGACCAAGCCAATGCCATCCATGCGGTCATGGAAGATATGAGACAAAACCAACCGATGGATCGTCTCATTTGCGGTGATGTTGGCTTTGGTAAAACAGAGGTAGCGATGCGAGCCGCTTTCATTGCCGTTAGTGCTGGCTATCAAGTGGCTGTGTTGGTGCCTACTACCTTGCTTGCTGGGCAACACGAAGACAACTTCCGCGATCGTTTTGCCGATTGGCCAGTGCGTATTGAGAGCTTGTCACGTTTCGGTGGCAAAAAACACCAAGAGATGGTGCTGGCTGACTTGGCTGACGGTAAAGTAGATATCGTGATTGGTACCCATAAATTACTCCAGCCTGATGTAAAGTTCTCGAATTTAGGGCTGATGATCGTCGATGAGGAGCACCGCTTTGGGGTGCGTCACAAAGAGCGTATCAAGGCCATTCAGACAGATGTAGATAGTATGTCTATGACGGCGACTCCTATCCCTAGAACGCTCAATATGGCGCTCTCAGGTATGCGTGACATGTCGATTATCGCAACCCCGCCTGCACGTCGACTCGCCATCAAAACCTTTGTCATGCAAAAGACAGAAGCGCTGATGAAAGAAGCTATCTTGCGTGAGTTATTACGTGGTGGTCAGGTCTATCTACTACATAACGATGTTGCCAGTATCGAGCGTATGGCAGAGACCATTCGTGATCTTGTACCTGAGGCCCGAGTGGGTGTTGCCCATGGGCAAATGCAAGAGCGCCAGCTTGAGCAAATCATGCAGCAGTTTTATCACAAAAAATTTAACGTACTGATTTGTTCTACCATTATCGAGACAGGTATCGATGTACCGAATGCCAATACGATTATCATTGAACGCGCTGATAAATTTGGTTTGGCGCAACTACATCAGTTGCGAGGCCGCGTAGGGCGTAGCCATCATCAAGCTTACTGTTATCTCTTGGTGCCTTCTATTAAAGGTCTCAAAGGCGATGCCAAGCGTCGCCTCCATGCGATTGAACGTGCCAATACATTGGGCGCAGGCTTTATGCTGGCGAGTGAAGATCTAGAAATTCGCGGGGCAGGTGAGATACTCGGTAAGCAACAAAGTGGTAATATGCAGGCGATTGGTTTTAGCCTATATATGGATATGCTTGAACGTGCGACTAAGGCGATCAAGGCAGGGAAAGAGCCTGATTTGAATACGCCATTATCGCTGACCAGTGAGATCAATCTACATAGCTCGGCGCTCATTCCAGAAGAGTATCTACATGATGTTCATCAGCGTTTGCTCTTTTATAAACGCATTAGTAACACGGATGATAAAGAAGCATTAACGGATATTCGTACTGAAATGATAGATCGGTTTGGGGCATTGCCAGATCAGACCAAGCACCTATTTGCCATTCATGGACTGCGCTTGCAAGCAGAACCGCTGAAGATCAACAAAATCGATGCCAATAGTAGTAGTATGACGCTGGAGTTTGCACCAGATACCCCCGTCGATGCCTTGGCGATTATTAAGCTGATTCAGTCAGATGGGCAGCATTATCGTATGAATGGGGCATCTGGTATTCGTTATCAACATAGCGATAAGCTGGCAACGCCTCAACAGCGAGTCTCTGTTGTCCAAGATCTTTTGCGTTATTTTAGTGAGCATATGGTGACAGAAGCTGCCTAGATTCAATCGGTGAGAGCTATCATTGGAATTTCTAAGACAATCAACACAAATGCAATAGTGTATGGTGCTATTTTATCGCAGGGATAACTGATAAAATAACCGGATTGCTTCTTCTTCGATATTTTTTACGTACTTTTATTTGCATTAAACAACAAGAGAACCG
The DNA here is from genome assembly GCF_043641605.1 of Psychrobacter piscatorii. Lineage (GTDB taxonomy): Bacteria > Pseudomonadota > Gammaproteobacteria > Pseudomonadales > Moraxellaceae > Psychrobacter > Psychrobacter piscatorii_C. The sequence goes on from NZ_JBHZRK010000005.1 coordinate 13,095, forward strand.
TCATTATGTTCCAACTTCATCATAAACTTGCTGCTGATAGTTTCTTAGTGGGTGATTTTCCATTATCTACTTGTCGTTTGATCAATGACTGTCAATTCCCTTGGCTGATATTAGTGCCGCGCGTATCAGGTATCAAAGAGCTTTATGAGTTGTCTGAGGCGGACCAAACGCAGTTCTTGCGTGAGTCGAGCTGGTTATCAAGTCAACTAGCCAAAACCTTTCAAGCAGATAAAATGAATGTGGCTGCGCTTGGTAATCAAGTCCCGCAGCTTCATTTTCATCATATTGTTCGTTATCAAAATGATATGCAATGGCCAAATCCAGTATGGGGAGTTCCTGCGGTGCCTTATACCAAAGAAGTCTTGGCACAAATGCAGCAGACGTTAATGATGGCGCTACGTGGTCATCATCAAATGCCTTTTGATTGGCAGATGTAATCCGTTTTTAACTTTGAATTGCTTTACCTCATCTATAAAGCATTATTTATGAAGCATCTCTCATAGACTATTGCGACAGAAAAAAGCCAGATACTCGTCATATCTGGCTTTTTTCTGTAATAATCAAACATTGTCAGTTATTTATCCAGAAAATTTGCTATCTGGATAAATGATGGATGGTGTTTTTTTAGCTACCACTGACCTAGGTTTCACCTAATTTAGAAAGTATAATATATTTTTGTAATAACTTATCGTTCAGATAAATGATGTGTGTATGCTATTCTTATATATCTTTATCTCTCTGATAGCCTATCTTACTTAAGTGAAATCCAATATGCCTTTTACAGAGACATTAAAGCCAAAACTGTCGTCAAAAGGTAGTGGAATCTGTCAATTCGACTATCCAGAAGTTTTTGTTTTAATACTCACTGTCATATTACTCGCCCTGCATTACAATTTTCGTCCTACTTCAATGGCATTATTGGTTGTCATTCTCCTACCTAGCCTGATGATTCTGATTTATAACTACCGACGCGAAACCAGTCTTTGGACGTCTAATATGGTCGTTATTTTATTTGCGGTCGTTATTGGGTCAATACAGTTTTGTACGGTGATATCGCTCAGTTTGATAGCCTTAATCGGCGTACGTATGATTGTCAGTGGGGTTGATAACGCTCTAAGATTATTTACGGTGGCATTGGTAACATCTATTGTCTTTTATTATGTCAGTACAATACTAGACAACGAAGGGTTAAACTGTGATGAAGGCTGGGTCCCACCCACCGTATTGTTAGCAAGCATGATAGTTATTTTGTATCAGTTTCGCAGTACGTATCAAGAGTATATCGGTTATAAAGAAAGTGCCTCTAAAGCAGGAGGACGTTTGAGTACGATGGTGTCGGTCATCAATAAGTTGACTCGCTTTGTACCACCGCAAATTTGGGAACCAATTGTTAGATCTAATAGCCCTGTTAGTGTGTCGAATAAACGTGCCAAGCTGACCATTATGTTTTCAGATATTGTGGGCTTTACCGATCTGTCTGATAGTCTGAGCGCTGACAACTTGGCTGATATTTTGAACACTTATATGCATTGCATGACGTTAATTGCTGACAGACATGGTGCTGTACTTGATAAATTTATTGGTGATGGCATGGTGTGCTTTTTTGGTGAGCCCGCCAGTAATGGCCCACGTCAAGATGCTCTTGACTGTGTGGCAATGGCGATAGATATGCGCCGCGAGATGCGGACATTACGTCAAAAATGGCGACTGATGGGATTTGAGGGGTTGTATATACGTATTGGTATCACAACTGGTTATTGCCACGTGGGTAATTTTGGTAGCAATAATCGTCTTAGTTATACATTGATTGGTAAAGAGGCTAATCTGGCCTCAAGACTCGAATCGAATGCTGGCAAAGATGAGATATTGGTCAGTGAAAGCACTTATGATTATGTTTGCCATAACTATGAGTGCCAACATGTTGGAGCGCTTCAGCTAAAAGGCTTTGATGACAAGGTAAATGCATGGCAAGTACTTGACCCTGACGCTAATAAAGGTCATTTGTCTAAATGGGTAGATCACACCTTGCCAGGGTTTAACTTGCATCTAAATTTTAAAGATATGAAAGACAATGACTATCAAGATATTAGGAGTCGTCTAAACTTTGCGCTTGAGCGTATCGAACAAGAAGAAGAAAAGTTGGCACAGAGCATCGCTGAAGAAAGCAAACGTCATAGTGCTAATAAAAAGTCATGATTTGGGAAGTCATATCGTGAAATATTGAGTACAAAAAAAGCCAGCTATTATATTTTAATAGCTGGCTTTTTTGTAACTTATAAGTAGTTTGTACTAATCATATTAATGATTTTCTTTTGCATGATTCAATGTGTATTTTGGAACTTCGATGGTTAGATCTTCATCATCGAGCATGACCTGACAAGACAGACGTGAGTCAGGCTCTAAACCCCAAGCACGATCAAGTAGATCAGCTTCTACATCATCCATCTCATCTAGACTATTGAACCCTTTGCGTACGACAACGTGACAAGTAGTGCAAGCTTTTGACATCTCACAGGCATGCTCAATTTTGATGCCTTTTTCTAATAACGCTTTGCACAAGTTCTGACCAGCTTGTAGCTCAACTTCTGCGCCCTCTGGGCAGATTTCGTGATGGGGTAGTACGGTAACTTTTGGCATAAATTATTTGTCCAATGCTAATCAATCTAAAAAATAAGAGAAAGTAGCTTAGTATCATAACTAAGCTATCATTTTGAGTATGGATTTTACCAATCTTGTGCGCTGGTACCTGCCATGCTGGTTTTAACGCTTTGATTCATAATGCGAGCAGCAAAGGCATCACTATGCGGCTTAAGCTGTGCTTGCTGTGCTTCGATAAGTGCCAAGTCATTGGTGCCAAGAGCAGAACGCAGTGCTTGTATGTGCTCCGCTAAAGCGTGCTGCTCATCAGAAGAAAGCAGTGCTGCAAACTCATTGAGTGCAGACTCCAAAGCCAATACTTCACGCTCGGCTTCTACTTTAGTTTCGATTAAAGAGCGTGCGTTTTTATCTTCCTCTGCATGCTTAAATCCGGCAACAAGCAACTGTTCTTTTTGCTCATCAGACAAACCATAAGAAGGCACGATCTCAATTTTACTTTCTGTTTTGGTCGTGGTCTCTTGCGCACTAACAGTCAGCTGACCATTGGCATCGATGCTAAAGGTGACCTCTATACGAGCAAACCCAGCTTTCATTGGCGGAATACCGTACAGCTCAAAACGGCCAAGTGAGCGACAGTTTTCTACCGTTTCACGCTCACCTTGCACGACGTGAATCACCATGCCTGTTTGACCATCTTGATAGGTGGTAAACACCTGACGTTTTTTGACAGGAATAGGCGTATTGCGTGGAATCAGCACTTCGACCAAACCACCCATGGTCTCAAGACCTAATGATAATGGCGTCACGTCCAATAATAATAAATTGTTGTCACTATCACCATTCACCAATTGGTGGGCAGTTTGAGCAGCGCCTAAGGCAACAACCTCATCTGGATTTAGACGGCAAAGTGGCTGCTTGGCAAAAAATTCAGTCACGACTTGTTGTATGGCAGGCATACGCGTTGAGCCGCCTACTAAAATCACCTCGTCTAAATCTTTAGCAGTCAGCTTGGCATCACGCAGTACTTGTTCACATACACTTAATGTGCGACGACTAACAGGTTCTACGATAGCGAGTATGTCTTCACGGCTTAACACGCCTTGGTATGACTGGCCATTGACAGTAACACTGATATCCACTTGCTCAGCGTCAGTCAACGCTTGCTTATAAGCTTTAGCTTCTTGTGCTAGTACTGATTTGTCATGCAGGCTTACGTCTTTTGGATCGATATTTAACTGTTTGATGATCCAATTGGTAATCAGACGATCAATATCATCGCCGCCTAGTGCGCTATTACCGCCAGTTGCCAATACTTCAAAGACACCGTCATTCAGCTTTAAGATAGATACATCAAAAGTACCGCCGCCCAAATCATAAATGAGGTAGTAGCTTTCTTTACTATTGTCTTCTGATGATTGATCGAGTCCGTAAGCGACCGCAGCCGCTGTAGGCTCATTTAATAAGCGTAGCACATTGATACCAGCCGCTTGCGCAGCATCTTTAGTGGCTTGGCGCTGTGCCTCATCAAAATAAGCTGGCACGGTAATCACGGCACCCTCAATGCTATCTGCAGGCAATGCGCTCGCTGCACGTTGCTCAAGCGCGGCTAATATACGCGCTGATACTTCGACAGGTGAGACTTCACCTTGAGCCGTGACAAATGCTGGCATAGCATCTGTACTACCAGATAGCTCATAAGGATGCGAGAATTTAATATCTGCTTGGCTACGACCCATAAACCGCTTAGCCGAGACGATCGTATTTTTTGGATCATCTGCTAAATGCGCTAGGGCATCATAGCCGACCGATGGATTGCCTGTCGCTGGATAATAAACCACAGAAGGCAACAACGTATCTGACGCTGCGCCTGCTTCTAAGACTTGCGCCTTGCCTGAACGTACTACAGCGACCAGTGAGCGTGTCGTACCAAGGTCAATACCTAGGCCAAAACGATGTTGATGAGGTTGAGCGCTTTGATTTGGTTCGGCAATTTGCATTAAAGACATAAGAATAACTCAGAGATAAAATGAATAAGTGTAATGAGGCAAATATGGCATGTTCAGTATGACTGCTTAACCGCTATCTCTTTATTCTAAATATAGAGGAATTTGGCAGTTAAGCATGCTCAAAATCAGAGATTATACGGTATAGTTGATACTAATTTAACCAAATATTTAGAATCTAGCTTTCAAATAAGATACATCATGCACAGCTATCTAGACGTATAGATCGTCGTCATCTGAATGTGCAGCAGTGGCGACTTCATCAAGACCAGTTGTAACATCAGCATTCAATTTGACCAAAAACTTCAATTTCTGTGTCGCATCAATCGCCGTTGGCCAATCTTGCTCTTGGTAAGCGGTTTCAAAGCGCTGAGACTGGTTTGCCAAGCGCTCTGTAATCTGAGGATGTAGCTGCTGCAAGGCTGAAAGGTCTTTGCCTACAATAGCGTCATCTAAATCCATACGCATTTCCATCGCATCTTCCAAAAAATCCAAGTCTGCGATGGAGTGCTCTAGATTTTGTGCTTGATCGGCCATACCTAGTAGGTAACCAGCACGGCTATCAGGTGCACTCAATGTTTGGTAGGCTTGATTGATGACGGCAGAATACTGCTCTGATTGCTGCTTTGCTTGCTTGGTATCTGCTAAATTCTTTGCAACATTATCAGGATGATAGCGTTTTTGTAGCAGACGTAGATGCTGATCGAGACTGTCTTGATTGACTTCAAATTGTACAGGTTGCTCAAATAGGGCAAAGAAGTTATCAAATTGTGCTTCTGAAATCGTGTCTGTCATATCTTACGCCTTGCTTTTTTATTTGTTTTTAAAGTCTTAATCTGGTGCTTCCACTAAATATATTAGGACATTTATATCTTTTGTATTGATTCATCACAACGGGTGCATCAACCTGAAAGTTAGTTGATTGAACCATTAGACAGTAAAAGACTCACCGCAGCCACATTCACCTTTTTGGTTAGGGTTAGTGAACTTGAAGCCTTCGTTTAGACCTTCTTTTTCATAATCCATCAACAGGCCATCTAAATAGACCAAGCTTTTAGGATCAATAAAAATGCTAACGCCGCGGCTTTCATAGCGCGTGTCGTTCTCATCAGGTATATCTACAAACTCTAAAACATAAGCGAGCCCCGAGCAACCCGCTGTACGGATACCAACTCGAATACCTTCACCTTTGCCGCGATTGTCCAAAAAGTCTCGAACATGCTGAGCGGCGCGTTCTGTCATTTCAATCATGCCAACTCCCATTGACTATTAATCGTAAATATCAATAAATAAACTATGTAAACTGGCAAGCGAAATTACGAGTTTGCCAAAATAATATGCTAATAGTTTTTAGAAAATAAAAGGTGACAATTACATAAGTGTCATTGTCACCTTTTTAGCGTTAGTAGCCATTTAATGTATTACTACTTTAGCATTGCTAACAAAACACAGCGCAGACGCTAGTAGGTTTGGCTTAGATAGTGGCTTCTTCTGCCGCTGCTGCTACGCCATGCTTACCTTTATAGTCGCTAATAGCGGCTTTAATGGCATCTTCTGCAAGTACAGAGCAATGCACTTTTACTGGTGGTAACGCTAGTTCTTTAGCGATATCGTTGTTTTTGATTTCGCCAGCTTGATCCAAGCTTTTACCTTTTAGCCACTCAGTAACGAGCGAGCTTGAAGCAATTGCTGAACCGCAGCCATAAGTTTTAAAGCGTGCATCTTCGATAATACCGTTATCATCGACTTGGATTTGTAGACGCATTACATCGCCACAGGCTGGGGCACCGACCATACCGGTACCAACGTTCTTGGCGTTTTTGTCAAGATTACCAACGTTGCGTGGGTTTTCGTAATGATCAATAACTTGGTCACTATAGGCCATGGGGTTTTCTCCTAGTTAGATGATGAGTAGTCACTTATTAACTTTAAATGTCTGACTACTCATCGATAATTGGGGTCAAACACTAAATTTTAATTGTCTGATCAATCGTTTAATAAATATATTTGAAGCTGTATTACTGTCTATGCTTGATTTTAGTGCTCAGCCCATTCGACTGAATTCAAATCAACACCTTCTTGGTACATATCCCAAAGTGGCGATAGGGCACGTAGTTTATCAACAGCTTCATGCATTTGCTTGATAACAGTATCGATGTCTTCTTCAGTCGTATAACGACCAAAGCTGAAGCGAATTGAGCTGTGCGCCAATTCATCTGGGCGACCGATAGCACGTAGTACATATGATGGCTCAAGCGTCGCTGATGTACAGGCAGAACCTGATGATACTGCTAAGTCTTTTAGCGACATCATCAATGACTCGCCTTCAACAAAGTTAAAGCTGATATTCACAATGTTTGGTACGCTGTTTTCAAGATCGCCGTTTAGGTAGATCTCTTCGATATCTTGTAGACCATCCCACAATTTTTGACGCAGTTTTGCTGCATGTGCGTGATCTGCTTCAAAGCTTTCATTGGCTAAAGCAAACGCTGCACCAAGACCAACGATTTGATGCGTTGGCAATGTACCTGAACGCATACCGCGCTCATGACCACCGCCATGTTGCTCTGCTTTTAGGCGAATACGTGGCTTACGACGAACAAACAATGCGCCGATACCTTTAGGGCCATAAGCTTTATGACCTGAGAAGCTCATCAAATCGATCTTCATTTCTTCAAGATTGATTTTTACTTTACCAACAGACTGTGCGCCATCAACATGGAAAACTACACCCGCTTCACGAGTGATTTCACCAATCGCTGTAACATTAGTAATCGTACCAAGCTCATTGTTTACCATCATAAGCGATACCAAAATCGTATCATCACGTAGGGCTGCTTTTACTTGCTCTGGCAAGATAAGCCCTGTGCTTGGCTGTGGCTCAAGATACGTAATTTCGAAACCTTCTTGCTCAAGCTCACGGCACGTATCTAATACCGCTTTGTGTTCAATCTTACTAGTGATAATGTGCTTACCACGAGATTGATAAAAGTGAGCCGCGCCTTTAATGGCTAAGTTGTCAGATTCAGTTGCACCAGAAGTAAAGACGATTTCACGTGGATCAGCGTTGATAACTTCAGCAACTTGTCCGCGAGCAGTTTCTACTGCTTCTTCTGCTTGCCAGCCATAGCCATGCGAGCGCGAGGCTGGATTACCAAAGATGCCATCTACTGTCAGATATTCGCTCATCTTAGCAGCTACTGATTTGGCAACTGGTGTGGTGGCGGCATAATCTAAGTATATAAGGTTGTTATGTTGGCTCATGCTGGGTTTGCCTCGCTGTTCGATAGAGTAATGGTATTGATGTCTTTTATGGAAATATCTTTTGTAGAGTTGTGCTGACGTTCTGATACTGACTGCACGTTTTCCATATCTAATAATTGCGCTAATGTTATATTTTTCAAGTACTGCTCAATATGATTTGATAGTGCACACCATAGGTCATGGGTTAGGCACATTGTACCACCTTGACAGTCACCGCGTCCTTCACACTGCATCGCATTAACGGATTCATCGACAGCAGATATGATGCTCATCACATCTATCTCGTTCAATGGCTTGGCTAGGTGATAACCACCAGCTGCACCGCGAATACTGGTCACAAGGCCGCGTTTGCGCAGCTTGGAGAATAACTGTTCGAGGTAGGAGATAGAAATTGACTGCCGTTTAGCGATATCAGATAAAGATACTGCGCTCTCTTGTTGACTGGTCTGTAATGCCAAGTCTAGTAAAGCGGTAACGGCATATCTGCCTCGAGTAGTTAAACGCATGTGTTATCTCCAAACTTTTATGTCATTTTTATTTAACAACGATCTTGGAAAGGGATAGATACAGTCAATAATACATCAATATAAAAACTGTCAATCATATCCGTTCAAGTTGTGTCTTATCGTTATTAAACAACAGATGGTTAACCCGATGTGTGCAACGATTAGGTCAATTATACTTAATCCTGAGTAATTTAGTCAAGATTAAAGTGTGGTTAAATGGTTAATCGAGCTTATCGCTATGATTGATAAAAACAATGAAGTTCGGGATGTATGTATGAGCGGGGAGAGAGATCTTATTTTTAACACTTCGATATTGGCTAATGTATGAGTCGAACGTAAGTTGTAGCAATATGGAACAAGCCAGAATGGAACAATCTAAAGAAAAAATGAGCGTCCATTACCTGCAATAGGCACTGGACGCTCATCTATATCTGAAATCATAGTTTGGTAAAAATCAATTGATAAAAGCTAGGTTCAACTAACATCAGCTCATCAACAGTGCGATGACTGAGCCAATCATAACAACCAGCGCCACCATAGTGACAATCATAAAGGTCTTTTGCTTACTCTGTAGCTCTTTGACTGTGGTTTCAAGCTCACGGTTCTTGATGGTTAATGTATTGATTTGGGTCTGCTGCTCTTTGATACGCTCTTTATAATGGTCTTTCTTTTCCGCCATTTCAGCATCGGTCGGTTTGGTTTTAACTTTGCCACCTTTTATCTTTCTAATTAAACCTTGGATTAAGCTGCCGAGACCAAGCTGCATAATGAATTGTTTGACCAGCTGCACTTGAACGGATTCACCGCGCATCTGTAATTTTTCGGTCGTCTCTCTATCGTGAGTGGTGATGGCATTAATCACTTGAATGCTATAAGCATTGATAACGACATCAGGTTCGCTACGACCAACAGGCAACTGGGCATCTAAGAGTACGCCTTTGGTACTAAAGGTGGCAAAAACCTCAACATGAGGCAGATATAAGCGCAATGCTACGACCGTACCTTGTTTGGCAAGTGGATAAGCGGCTTTACGTAGTTCAGGATCCAAACGTAACAATAGTGTCAGCGCCGACTCGATGAACACCAGAATAATATTAAGAAGAGAGTGAGACAACGTAGAACGCTTCATGTAAATAATCCATTTTTTTTATTTAGCAAATCAAAGTTATATAATAAACTTAAGTTTATTTTTATCTAAAACTTGCAGTGATATTTTGCTTATAGTAACGCCTTTATAATAAAAAGTAACGCTAGTTTCTGTCAGTGGTAAAATTATTACAGTACAATCTAGCAGTCGATAAAGACACCAAAATTTATGACTGGTAATGCACAGACACCAACTGACAACTGTTTTAAACAATAAACAAATAAGTTGATTCATTGTTTGAATGAGGACAGTTTGACTATATAGAGGTTGCAGATGTTTTGCGTAACATTGGGTGTCAAATACGTAGTTGATGGCACAAAAAGATGTAAAATCGCTTGCACTCCTTATGCTGCCTTGATATAAAGACGATAACAAAGCGAAACCTGTTAATACGCCAGTCAGGTAGTTTTTATTGCGTAAGTACCACGAGAGCGTTACAATGCTTGGCGTGAGCGTTTATTACCCCCTTAAACTTGAAGGAAATTTTATGAATAAGTCAGAATTAATTGATAGCATCGCAGACAAAAGTGGTCTAAATAAGACTCAAGCTGGTGATGCTTTGAATGCTGTTATGGAAAGTGTTGGCGAAGCTTTAGAAGCTGGCGATAGCATCTCTCTAGTTGGTTTCGGTACTTTTAGCGTAAAAGACCGCAAAGCACGTACTGGCCGTAACCCTAAGACTGGTGAAGAGCTAAGCATCCCTGCAAGCAAAGTACCAAGCTTTAAAGCTGGTAAAAACCTAAAAGAGCGTTTGAACTAAGCCGCTCTATGGTAGATGGTCGCTTTGGCTGATGTCATAAGCTAAGCACCGAAAAAGCACCTAAATATTAGGTGCTTTTTTTGTCGCTATAGTTTATCTCATACAACGTGAATATTTTGAGTATATACGAAAAATCACGTATCATAGGGCGCGCGATAGATGCGTTGTTTAAATAAGGTATTGTCACTGAACCTTGTTCCCCCTAATAAAATGTACACGTTCTTCCTCTTACCATTGCCGGCTTAAATAGCATTGATATTAGCAGGTCGCACTCAACAGCTCCTAACAGTATTACAATGGTTTTTCATCAATATAGGTTAATAAAGCAGAGATAACTATGGATAAATTGCGCGATTTCTTAAAAAGCTGGCCAGGTCGCATTTTATTGATTTTATGCCTATCGCCACTCGCTCTATTGGGTGTCGAAAGCTATTTTGGCGGTGGTGTTGATCCCAACCAAATCGCTCAGGTGGGTGAGGCAAGCGTAGGGTTGTCCGAGTATCAGACTGCCGTCAATAACCGTCGTAGCGAAATACTAGAGCAAGTTGATGATGCCAGTTTATTGAATGAAGATGTACTGCACGAGCAGGTACTAAAAGGTCTGATTGATCGTACATTACTAGAGCAGCAAGCAGGTAAGCTTGGCATGACAGTCTCTGATGACACGATCAATCGTTTGCTGCGTGAAGAAGAAATATTCAAAGATGCTGATGGAAACTTTTCTAACGATCAGTTTGCAAACTTTTTGCGTCAGCGTGGCATGACTAAAAATCAGCTGTTTGCAGAGTTTCGTAATCAGTTAAGCTTGGATCAGTTGAATGCTAGTATCGTTGGTACAGCCGTCTATCCAATGCAGGCAGTTAGCCAATTGATCGACTTGCAACTAGAATCACGCAACGTCTGGGTACATCGTTTTGATTGGCAGGACTATGCTGATCAGGTCAAGCTGAGCAAAAATGATATTCAAGCATATTATGATGCCAATAAAGACACCTTAAAAAGTGCGGCAATGGTTAACTTGGCTTATCTTCAACTTAGCCCGCAGACCATAAAAGTCGATGATGTGACAACAGAAGAGTTGCAGCAGCAGTATGAAGCGTATAAGCAAGGTCTGGCTGCTAATGATGAGCGCAGAGTGAGTCAAATTCTGTTAACAGGTGATGATGCTAAGGAAAGAGCAGATAAGGTTAAAGCTCGCTTGGCTAAAGGCGAGTCTTTTGCTGCTGTGGCCAAAGCAGAATCGGATGATCCTTCAGGAGAAACAGGCGGTGACATTGGTCGCTTTAATCCGTCAGTATTTGGTGGTGACGCCGATGCTGTTGAAAAAGCACTAGAAGGCTTGAGCGTTGGAGATGTGACAGCCCCTATCAAGACCAGCTTTGGCTATCAGATATTCACAGTCACAGAAGATAATGGTAAAAAGATTCCAAGTCTCGAGAGTATGCGTGCTGAGCTGACTGCTAAGGCAAAAGAGTACAAGCGTCAAGAAATCTATGCGGATAAAGTAACTTCGATTAACGATTTGGCAGCAGATGGTTTTAGTATTGAGGATATTGCGCAGCAAGAGAATGTGACGCTAAAACGTATCAAAGATTACCGTAAAGAAAACAACAAATCAGTATTATCGCAACCAGTAGTTATCAAACAGGCCTTTGACGAATTTACGATTCAAGATCAGGCCGTAACGGCAGGGATAGAAGTTGGTAACGGTACGGTATGGGTACAACCAAGCAACTATCGTCCTACGACCACACTGAGCTTATCTAGTGCAACGCCAAGAATCACTCAGATATTGCGTCAGCAAAAAGCTACAGCTTTGGCGCTAAAAGAAGCGAAAGCTGTCGCTGCTGGTATCAAAACGCCAGCTGATATTGCTAAGCAATCGGTAAGCTTGCAATCTTTGGGTGAGATCAATCGTCAAACAACGTTGTTGACTGATAAAGAGCGTGGATTGGCCTTTAGCAAGCAAGCTGCCAATGATGGCGTAGTCGCGCTCGCTAGTGAAACTGAGGCAGGTGCAACGCTATTGGTTGGTGATCGCATCAAGACTGAGCAGAAGTCACCACTATCTGATATGCAAAGAGCGCAAACGGCCAGCATCATTCGTGATAACTTAGGTCAAGACCAGCTGCAAGATTACTTAGACTATCTACGTATGGTCTATCAAGTTGAGATTAACGAAGCCAACATGGCAAATGCACAAGGGCGCTAAGCGTTTGCTGTATAGTTACTCTTGATTGTTAAAAGCAAAAAAGCCACTGTAGCGCTACAGTGGCTTTTTTAATGGGTAATACTTTAACTGTAGTCACCATTAATATTATAAGAGACTGGAAATTAGTAGCAGTAACAAATACAAGTGCTGCGACTAATACCAGTCTTAAATTAATATGTGATTACTTAGTGGCGGAAATGACGCATGCCAGTAAATACCATCGCAATACCGTGCTCATTAGCGGCCGCAATGGTCTCATCATCACGCATAGAGCCACCTGGCTGAATGATAGCAGAGATACCCACTTCAGCAGCATTATCGATGCCATCACGGAATGGGAAGAAGGCATCTGAGGCCATAACGGCACCTTCAGTGGCCAGTCCAGCATGCTCTGCTTTGATAGCAGCGATACGTGCTGAGTTAACGCGGCTCATTTGGCCCGCGCCAACACCGATAGTACGTTGACCTTTTGCATAGACAATGGCATTCGATTTGACATATTTTGCCACATTCCAGCTGAACAATAGATCTGCTACTTGTGCTTCAGTTGGTTGTACGTCAGTGACGATTTTTAGATCGTTTGCCGTAATCAGACCAAGGTCTTGCTCTTGTACGAGCAGGCCACCATTGACGCGTTTGTAGTCAAGCTGACTATCACGCTGATCTGGCGCTGGTAGCTCGCCACATACCAATACGCGCACGTTTTTCTTAGTAGCAGTCGCTTCAAGCACACCGTCTTCAATGCTAGGCGCAATGATGACTTCTACAAATTGATTATCGATAATGGCTTTTGCCGCAGCAAGCGTCAGTGGACGGTTGAATGCAATGATACCGCCAAAAGACGACTCAGGATCAGTGCTAAAAGCAGTGCGATAAGCAGCTACTTGGTCATTATCAACCGCGACACCGCAAGGATTGGCATGCTTAACGATAACGCAAGCTGGTGCACTAAAGGCTTTAACACACTCAAGGGCTGCGTCAGTATCAGCGATATTATTGTATGATAGCGCCTTACCTTGCAGTTGCTTAGCCGTTGCAATAGAAGCTTGCTGGCTTTTTAACGGCTGGTTTTCAGTGTAGAAAGCGGCGTTTTGATGTGGGTTTTCGCCATAGCGAAGATCTTGCGCTTTTTCTAGCTGTACATTGAATGTACGTGGGAAGTTCTCTGGTTCCTGCGTCTCATTGACACGGCTGCCTAAGAAGTTGGCAATCATACCATCGTACTGCGCAGTATGCTCAAAGGCTTTAACCGCTAAATCATAGCGTAGAGTCGTTGTCAGTTCAGTGCCACCATCTACAGCAGTCAGTACGCGGTCATAATCAGCAGGATCGGTCACGATGCCGACATGAGCGTGGTTCTTTGCGGCTGAGCGTACCATGGTAGGACCACCAATATCGATATTTTCGATAGCATCGTTCATTGTCACGTCAGCACGCGCAATCGTCTCAGCAAACGGATATAAATTTACCACAACCAAGTCAATACGCTCGATTGCGTGCTCATTCATGACAGCATCGTCTGTACCACGACGTCCCAAGATACCACCGTGAATTTTAGGGTGCAGGGTTTTAACACGGCCATCCATCATCTCAGGAAAGCCCGTATAGTCAGACACTTCCGTCACAGCGACATTGTTTTCTGTAAGTAATCGATAAGTACCGCCAGTAGAGAGTAAGCCAAAACCTGCTTTGATAAGGCCTTGAGCAAACTCAACGATATTGGATTTATCAGAGACCGAGAGTAGGGCAAGTGGGGTTGTACTCATAAAAAATCTTCCATAAAAAAAGCCTGACGTAAACGTCTGGCAAGGTGATGATGGCAACAACGGTAGACTATATCGCGATAGATAAAGCCATGCACATTCAATTGCCATGCATGATGATTAGTAATAATGGGTGAGCTCATATAGCAGTGCTACATTAAGTCGTAAGTTTTGAGTTTTTTGCGTAAAGTACCACGATTGAGGCCTAGGATTTGTGCACACTTGGTCTGATTGCCGCGAGTTTTCTCTAGAACCACTGACAATAGAGGCTCTTCGACTTGCTTTAAGATAAGCTCGTACAAGTCGGTAGGCATCTCATCACCTAGCATAGCAAAATACTGGCGAACGACACGTTCAACATGTACACGCAAAGGCTGCTGTGCGCTACTCGCAGCACTCTCTAACGGGAACTCAACATCGTGAGCGACATGGTGATAATCTTCTTTATTATAGTCGGCAGGATGCTCAGAGCTCTTAGCAAAATGATGGGCATGATGCTGTGCATGAGGTGCCATAAGATAATATCCTTGAAATGAAAAAAGAGTCAAACCATAAGATGTCAGAATAATAGTATATCAAATTAATATCGTCTAGCGCTGACAGATTGACGGCTATCTTAACGGCAGCGACATGTTAGGCTTATTCTATTGCTAAAAATAGCATTCAATAAAGTGGTGTCATCGTAATTTCGCGAATTTGTGCATTGTCAACGGGTATGGTAAATAGTAGTTGCCTGTTATTGCTAGCAGCTAGCTGGCTTGGTTTACCCAATAAATAGTCGTTAGGCCCTGCTATAAACTCTCCAATGAGTTTATCTGTCCCATAAACACTGACTTTTATATTTGGATAGAGCTGTGCTTTTGTGCTTTGATTGTTCAAGGTCGCACTGATATCGCTAAACGCACCTGTTGTTTTAATTTGACTTGATCGATGACTTGGATTGGCGATAGTCAAAGCTGTCAGATCAGCGCTTGGCAAGCTACACGCCGCAATAGAGCATACCGTTTGGAGGCGCTGCGCATTGGCAGGGTTCTTGACTAACGTCTCTAGGTTAAACATAACATACTGCGCGGCAAGTAATAGTGCTAATACTAAGCATCCCAGTATCCAGAGAATAGATGCAATTGAATGTGTTGTGGATGTTGGCGCAAACTGTGCTTGAGCCTTGTTTGCGCGTTCTGTAACAGAATTGTCTTCGTCCCTAAGAGGTACACCCATATCTATCAGTAGTTGTGATAAATCTGTACTATCTACTGATTTGGCTTCGCGTTTATTCTGTTCCTCAAGAAGTGCTTCTAGCCATGAGTTATCAGCTGTGTCGTTGATACTCGCATGAATATCATTGGCAGCAGTTGAGCTCAGTACTTCTTGAGTCATTGAGGAATGTTCTGTTGCAATACGATCGGTAGGGGGTGCTACAAATTGCTCTTGGCTTTTATTATTGGTTTTAGAAAATATGGTTGTCGAGTTGTCAGTTGTCGTGGCAGAATTGGTATCGCTCACTTGCGTCAGCCAAGCATCCATGCTGTCTAGTGAGTCGTATTCTACAATGTTGTCTTCTGGCTCATCGATATCCATATCATCATAGATCAAGTCGTCATGAATCAACATATCAGATGAACGTTTCTTATTGAGTGAGGGCTTCGCAGTATTTGATATATTAAGTGCTTGATTACGACTACTGGTAGAGCTCTCGGGTCGATTACTCAGCTTGGATTGAGCATTTTGATATGCTGTAGCAGTATGTTGATGTTGAGTGGAGGAGCTGTTGGAGGTATCAGGGGTTACGATAAGGTGTTGATTGACCGAAAAACTTTTTTGGCACTGAGTACAGTTAATAGTAGCGTTGGCTTTATTTAGTTGATTCTGTTGCACTTTAAAGCAAGCTTGGCAATGAGGGCACTGGGTTTTTATTGGGGTGGTCATAGGGTCGAATCCAAAAAAGTATGGTTATCTATACCGCTTAGCCACTCACCAACAGCTACCATGCTTTTTGAAATTCTATAAATCATGAGCAACGACAGAGTGGCGTCAAACATGTAACGTTTGACTGCCCTCTATCGTAACAGATGTAATTAAATGTTGCTAGCTAGTAAATGTACCAGATAAACGCTGCCAATGCTGGTCCTCTTGCGCGGTAAAGGCATGCTTTGGATCGAGTGCAAAATAGGGTTGATAAGCTTCCATGACTTGTTCAGTCTGAGACTCGATTAGACCTGCCAATACGATGCGACCTTTTGATGCAATCAATGTCGAAAAGTAAGGTGCTAAGCCAATTAAGGGTTTGGCCAAAATATTGGCGACAATCACTTCTACAGGCAAAACATCGTTTTGTGAGCAGTAATTTGTGAACTCTTCGGGTAAGAATGCTTGCAGACGGTCACCAACATGATTACGCACTGCATTTTGATTGGTTGCGAGTACAGCTTGTGGATCGATATCGACTGCATACACTTGGCGTGCACCCAATAATAGAGCGGCGATACCCAAGATGCCTGAGCCGCAGCCATAGTCGATGACCACTTTATCTGTCAGGTCTTGCTCTGTTAACCAGTCAAGACAAAGACGAGTCGTGGCATGATAGCCAGTACCGAAGGCTAAGCCTGGATCCATAATGATATTGGTCGCCTCTGGATTGGGCGGTGTAAGCCAGTCTGGCACAATCCATAAGTCATTAGCGCATTCGATAGGATGGTAGTTACTCATCCATTCGCGCTCCCAATCCTTGTCATCAACAGCCGTTAGCCAAATACGAGTAGCTTGGACTTGTGCGGCGATTTCATGGCTGAGCTGCTCAACAGCCTGACGGCTACCATCATCAGTAGTGGCATCAAATAGCCCTGTCAGTATGACTTCATCCCATAGCGGTGACTCACCGGGAAGTGGTTCAAACAAAGGCTGATCACCTGCATCATCTAAGGCAATAGATAGTGCGCCAGCTTCTAATAAAAGCGCTTCAGCCAAATCGACGTTTGATTTTTCACATTGTAAATGCAGTTGTTGCCATGCCATAACGATAACCCTAAGCTAAAATAAAAATAAATGTATGTTTTGGATAAATGATAACTGTAGTGAGCGATTATTAGCGTAAAGCTCGTCTTGCTTCACTAACGACGCGTGAGTTACCTTGAGCTTGCCCTGATTGTAAAATGATTTGCCACAGCGCTCGTCTGCGACTGGCATCTTGAGAAACGCTAAGGCCACGACGTGCCATTGCTTCTGCCTTACGAGGTTGGTTCTTTTTCAATGCCACTTGCGCCAGATAAAAATATACGGCTGACGATTTGGGTGCCAAGCGCTGTGCACGGGTAAAGCTGTTTTCAGCATTCGTTAATTGTCCTGATTTCAGTTGATTAACGCCCACCTGCATCAAGTTACGAAATGCAGGCAAGTTACTGTTATTACTTGCTGATTGTTGAGAGCGTTGCTGCGAGTTTTTTCTTGCCTGTTCTAATAGATCATTGTGTGACGGTACTGAGGGCTCAGAGATGATATAGTCATTGCGCGATGGTATGGCAATGCCCAGATCAGGCTCTGTCGCCACTGGAGTAGGTGGCTCAAATACAGGCGTTTCTTGTGTCAATGGGTTCGGCGACTCGAGCTGTTCGGGTGGAGTATAAGGCTCAATTGGGTATTCGTTCTCATCATCTGCTTCAACGATGGGTGCCTGAGTCACAGTTGTCGCAGACGTGACTGGCGACTGTGATGACGGGATTGTTTGAATAGGTGTTGTTTTCATTGCAGCTGAGCTATCTGGCGCAGTCTGACATGCGCTAAGGCTTAGCATGCTGCAAAGGATGCCACCTACAACTAGAGTATTCACTGGCGCAAATTTTTTCTGCCACCAAGATATTGTTTGTGTCACAGAGGCAGATTGCTGTAGAAATGAGACCATATTGAGACCTTTTTTAAATATCAGACGCTACATATTAAAAATAATGTTAAAACCATTCAATAGCACGGTCATACCACGTATCAGCGCGGTTTTGACCTTCATTATTTTGTCCATTACTGTCTTCTGAATCACCAGCATCAACCGCTTCACCGTTTGGGATATCTAAACCTTCGCGACGACGTTGCTCATTGATCGCGCTCTGCTGATTTTGGAATTGCGATTGCTCACGAGCACTGTCTTGTTGATATAAGCTAAGCGCGCAGCTACTGGCTTCCTCTGGTAAATGTGCTGACATGACAGGTAAGTAGCGAGCATTGGCACAACGTTCATTAGACAGCTTGCCTGAGTTGTTCTCGAGCCACAACCATTCGATACCTTCTGGCTCTGGTAGCGCCACCGGAGTGAGTTTGAGGCGTTTCATATAATCGACCCAAACCGGTAGAGCACCTGTACCACCACTTAAGCCAATGGGCTTGTTGTCATCACGACCAACCCAAACAACACTAACATAGTTACCACTGTAGCCTGCAAACCAAGCATCACGGTAGTCGTTTGTCGTGCCCGTTTTACCGGCGAGATTCAGATTGCTGCCAAGTGATTGAGCACGTCTAGCGGTACCGTTTGACACCACTTGTTGTAGCGCGTAGTTGGTCAAAAAGTTGGTCTCAGGTGGAATACTACGCTGAGTATTGAGTCCGGTACGCTGCAAAATACGACCGCGATCATCAATAACCGTGCGAATACTATGAATAGGCGTGCGGAAACCGCCAGTCGCAAAGACTTGGTAAATACCTAACATATCCATCGGGCTCAGATTGACAGACCCTAATAACGCTGATGGGTATGGTGGTATTTCTTCTTTAACGCCCATGCGTTTTAGTTGTTTAGCAAAAGTATCAACCCCAAATTCCATACCTAAGCGTACCGCCGCTTGGTTATAAGATTGCGACAGTCCTGTGGTCAGTGGTACATAGCCATGATCACGGTTGTCATAATTCTTAGGACTCCAATCGGTACCATCATTCAGGTTGACTGTGATAGGTGAGTCATCCACCGAGCTTGCTAAGTTATAACGACCACTCTCAAGCGCGGTCATATAAATGATTGGCTTCAATAGAGAGCCAACTTGACGCTTGGCATCGACAGCGCGGTTAAAGCCCGTAAACTCACTGCCACTACCGACGACAGACACCAATTCGCCAGTTTCAGGGTTGGCACTGACGAGCGCGCCTTGTAAATCTTTGGTTTTGCTACCGCTACGGCGTAGTTCGCCAAGTTTTCTATCAACCGCCTTATCTGCTGCCAACTGAGCAATAGGGTCTAGGGTACTAATGATGATTAGACCTTCATTTTTGAGATCATCAGAGTAATAGACATCATTGAGCTCACGTTTGACGATGTCCAAAAAGTCAGGGAACTGGCTCTTGCCCTCAGCAGGCTTGTCCACGATACCGAGCGGCTGTTTTAGAGCTTTGTCATAGTCCTCTTGGCTTAGTGTGCCCATTGCGAGCATGTTACCAAGCACCACGTCACGACGAGCTTTTGAATCATTTGGATTACGACGTGGGTTATAAATGCTCGGACCTTTTGCCATACCAACTAACATGGCTTGCTGATCTATACGCAGCTCATTAAGTGGTTTATCAAAATAGAACTGTGATGCCAAACCAAAACCATTGATAGAGCGATTGCCGTTTTGACCCAAATAAATTTCGTTCAGATAGGTCTGTAAAATTTCATCCTTACTATAATGCAGCTCAAGCAGTACCGCCATCAACGCCTCATTGGCTTTGCGTTTGAGGGTGCGATCAGAGTTGAGATAAAAGTTTTTGATCAGCTGCTGGGTGATGGTCGAGCCACCTTGTCTAGCGCCACCAGAGAAGTTATTGAAAACGGCACGAGCGATACCGCGTATCGAGACGCCTTTATGCTCATAAAACGCGCGATCTTCGGTGGCAATCAAGGCATCAATTAGTGGCTGAGGCACGTCATCTAAAGAGACAACCATTCGATCTTCGTTACTATCTGGATAGATACCACCGATACTCACTGGCTCTAGACGAATGATGCCGCTTTTGGCAGGTAAGGTGCTTTGAATAGAGTCAACTTTATTGCCAGCAATGGTCATTTTGATGACTTGCTCAGCATCTATATCGCTCGAGCTATAGGTAAAGCCGCGTGTATGGATAAAATAAGTATTACCCGATCTATGATAAGTGCCAGTACGATCATAAGACTTGTTGCTCTGGTAATTAAGCAACTCTAGCCACGTTTTCATCGTATCTCTATCGATATTGGCACCTTGATATAGCTCAAGCGGCTGTGAGTATACTTTAGCTGGAATATCCCAGCGCTTGCCTTCGAACTTATGAGTAATGGTGCGATCAAGCTTGACCAAATACAGTGCAAATAGCACCATGCCAGCGATGATGATAATTAAGAGAAGACTACTAAATACCAAGCCGCGCTGCTGTGAAGGTAAGGCATTCATAGCAGGTTTAGATGATGGTGATAGCTTGGTACTTGGTAACTTAAAATTGGATTTTTGCACGGATGTCGCACCATTTTTGGATAAAAAACTGCCTCATAATGACGCAAATTGACAAATTTTTCAATCTATCATCGTTAACGAGGGCATTCATTGGTATTAGACCATAAGCAATGGTACTGCCTAGGGTGACTGCTTGTAGTATAATCTCTATTAAAATACTGATACTTATAATCAAGTATCAACATCTTTCAATTGGGTTAATAAACGCCATATAAGATAACAATCTATGATAACTGTCACGATGTATTTTGTATGAATCCGCCGTTGCTGTTAACTATTTTGAAAGACCTTAAGTACAGTCAATGATAGAAACCTTGCTTAGAGTGAGAACCCTTTAAACAAGCCTATCCAAAGGAAGTACGTCCGATTATGTCTAGTATTCCATCATCAGTATCATCTGCTACCAATCATTCTTATGAAGACAACTCTATTACTGACGGCTTAGTGCTACCCCTTGCTGATCACTGCTTCCATTGCGGTGATCCAGTGCCTCAGCCGCCGTTTCATACTGAGATATTAGGCAAGTCGCGTGAGATGTGTTGTATGGGCTGTCAATTGGCGGCTCAAAGCATTGTAGAGGCTGGGCTTGAGCAGTATTATCTTGACCGTTCGGAGATTAACCGTACAGCAAGCTTACCGACCCAGCTGACGCGTCTCGAGGTCTACGATCATGACGAGATAAAGTCACAGTTCGTTTACGCGCAAGATGGTATGTCGGTGGCGGAGCTGTCTGTTAATAATTTACGCTGTGCGGCCTGTACTTGGCTGATTGAGTCGCGTCTTGATGAGCTAGAGGGTATTAGTAAGTGTCAGGTAAATTTGACCAACCAACGTATGCGGGTCATTTGGGATGAAAACAAATTACCCATCAGTCGCATTTTAGCGGTCATCAACGAAATCGGCTACGAAGCCAAGCCTTATCGCCAAGATACTCATGAAGCCATGCTGGCACGTCATAATAATCAAATGCTATTGCGTCTCGGCATCGCTGCACTAGGTTCGATGCAAGCGATGATGTATGCCGTTGCGCTTTATTTTGGTGAGTATAGCGACATGTTAATATTTCAGCGCGACTTTTTGCGTTGGGTTTCTTTGTTTGTGAGCACGCCTGTTTTCTTCTATGCTGGTATTCCTTTCTTTACCTCAGCCTGGTCAGCGATTCGTGCACGCCAGGTCAATATGGATGTGCCTGTTAGCCTTGCCTTGATTATTACCTTCTTTGCCAGTCTATACGCCACCATCACTGGACAAGGAGAAACATACTACGATTCGGTTAGCATGTTTATTTTCTTTTTGCTGGCAGGACGCTATATCGAGCATAATGCCCGTCTAAAAGCTGCGACCATGGCCAATGATCTGGTCGTAGTAGAGCCAGTATTGGTACAAAAAGTGGCTGAAGACAAATCAGCAGCAGAGCGTATTTTGCAGCAGATCATAGACAATGAGTCTCAACAAAGTGAAGCCATCGAAGATGAGGCGAAAAAGGTATCAGGTGCGACGGCAGAAATTATGCCTAAGTTTATGAAGGGTATTGATGCCAATATTTATCAGCTCACATCACGTATTGCTCAAGATTGGCAGCAGTCACGTAATCAACAGAATGTGACAGCACAGTTAGAAGGTGATGTGGTATCAAAGCAGATGGTGACAGCTCATAGTTTGCAAGTGGGTGACATTATTTTGGTTGAAGCGGGCTCGGAGATTATCAGTGACGGTATCTTGTTAAGTCCAACTGCAACAGTCTCGCAAAGCCTACTGACGGGCGAAGGTGATTTAATCATTAAGTCCCAAGGCGATTATATTGTTGGCGGTGCACAAAACGACAGCCAGCCGTTTGAGATGTTGGTGACAGCGCTACCAAAAGACAGTCAAATAGGGCTGATTGATAGACTGATGAACCGCGCCATGAGTGAAAAACCCAAACTGGCGCAGCAAGCAGATAAGCTGGCACGTTGGTTTGTGGCGCGCATTTTGGTTTTATCCGTCTTGGTATTTGTCGGCTGGTATATCGTTGATCCAAGTCAAGCTATTTGGGCAACAGTCGCCGTATTGGTCGCTACTTGTCCTTGCGCCTTGTCATTGGCGACGCCAATTGCCTTGACCGTCTCGACCAATCGTCTAGCCAGCTATGGTTTTTTGACGACGCGCGGGCATACGTTGCAAACATTGGCTGAAATCACTCATGTTGCTTTTGATAAAACAGGTACGCTCACCTATGGGAAGCCAAACCTATTAAATATTGAGATAATCGAGCCAGTAAACCAGACTGATTCTGTTAACTCACCATCAACAGCACAAAAAGACACGCTATTGGCAATCGCAGCTTCCTTAGAAGTAGGGAGTCGTCATCCCATTGCACACGCGCTGCTTACCGCTGCCTATCAGTTACATCTACCACCGACGAGTGCCATGCAGCATTATCCAGCAGGCGGGGTGGAAGCGATGATTGATGGTGTGATATATCGTATCGGTCATAAGAATTTCGCACTAGGCACTGATGTAAGTAGTATGGATAAAAACAATGGTTTAACCATCGATTTGCTAACCCAGCGCGCGAGCTCAGCGGTCGTTTTATCTTGCCAAAAAGCAGATACAAATGAATGGCAGGCGCTCGCATGCTTTTATTTTAACGATAAGGTACGTGATAGTGCAAAATCCATGCTGGATACGCTAAAAGGGCTGGGTATCGAGTCTGTGATGTTGACTGGTGACCCGAGTCCGCAAGCACTGGTAATGGCTGAGAGCCTAGGGATGCAGGCCGCTTATAATGGTTTGTCACCGACCGATAAGGTCAATCATATCCAGCAGCTGCAATCTAAAGGCGCGGTTGTGCTCATGGTGGGTGATGGCATCAATGACGCGCCCGTACTGGCGGCAGCAGATGTGTCCACCTCGATTGCTGGCGCGGCCGATTTGGCACAAGTATCTAGCGACAGTATTATCCTAAATGGTCAAATAGAGGCCATCACAGCTGCCAAACGTATTTCTGATAAAACAGAGCGTATTATCAAACAAAACTTCCGCTGGGCGCTCGCTTACAACAGTATTGTTCTGATACCAGCGGCTTTAGGTTACGTACCACCATGGCTTGCTGCGATTGGGATGTCACTTAGCTCATTGTTTGTCGTGTTAAATGCGCTACGCCTAAAACGTGCTTAGTTAAGAAGAACTATAAAACCTGCCCACAAAAAACCGCCTGCAACTATGAATAGCTCAGGCGGTTTTTTCTGTACAAAATTTCTATTAGACAGTTTGTTCAATTAGTCTTGTAGATAGCTCAATAGACGCATGAACTCAATGTACATCCAGACTAGCGTGGCAAGAATACCAATGCTGAACAACCATTCGTAGTCTTCAGAAATACCCATCGCCACGCCGCGATCGATATTATCGAAATCCAACAACAGCGTGAAAGAAGCGATAACGATGACAAATAAGCTAAAACCAATAGCGATAGCACCACCTTCGAACAAGAATGGTAAGGTTGAGCCAAACGCTAGAGACAGTACCCACTGTGCTACATAAACAAGCATGATCGCAATCACGGCTGAGGTCACGATAGAGCGGAACTTTTCAGTGACCTTAACCAAACCTGAGCGATACAGCCCTAGCATGACCGCTGCTGTAACGAAGGTCGCACACATTGCCGTGACTGGTACCGTTGGATACATTCTCATAAAGAATAATGAGATACCGCCCAAAAAGATACCTTCTAGCAATGCGTAAGGCACGGCCAACGTCTTGGCTTTTTGTGGCTTAAAGGTAATAAAAAGGGCAAGAACAAACGCAGCAATCATGCTACCGAAGGCTGCCATGGTAATAAAACCTTGCGATAAACCTGCCATAAGCGCATAAAAGAAAAAGCCCACACCAGTAATAGCTGATAACCCAAGTAACAGGCTGGTCTTTTGAATAACGCCTTTGACCGTCATTGGATTACCGCCGATCGCAAGTTCTGCGCGACTGACAATAGGATTGGCCATACATAAGTCCTTAATAATAAAATATAAAAATAGAGATGCTGCTACTTTAGCAAAACCGCCGTTATTGTCAACTGTGTTTGCGTGACAGCCGTTACAGCTCAACCTAGTAGTCTAAAAACCTAAGCAGACAAGCAAGTATGAGCAAGGCATCTGATATATTTTATATGGGGCCAGTTACGACAGTTAACAACGATAATTCATAAACATGCTAGTCTAAGCGCGCATTTATCGCTATTATTGCCCTGTACTTCACCGTTATACCGAGTCGTTTTATGGAAAACTCAGCGCAGTCAGCAAGATTGCCACACTTACACGAGTCAGAGCTGTTCCACGCTATCAAAAATCCTGCTTTTAGGCGTATTGGCTTGATGGGCCGTGCTGGTAAACGCAGCGTCACGCAAAGTCTGGTACAGATTGCCCAAACCATCAACGATATGAATTTGACGTTGATCATGGATGTACAAACGGCCAACTTACCAACGCTTAACCTCACAGAAGTAGAAAGAGTCAAAATCGTTAAACGTGGCTTGATTGGTGAGATTTGCGATTTGGTCATAGTCGTTGGTGGTGATGGATCGATATTGCATGCTGCTGAAGCATTGGCACGCTACCGTGTCCCGGTATTAGGGGTTAACCGTGGTCGTCTCGGGTTTTTGGCAGATGTCAAACCTGACGAAGCAGCATTTAAGCTACGCCAAGTATTGATGGGCGATTATCAGTTGGATCATCGGTTTTTATTGACGATGGAGATACGAGAAGGGCGCAAAATTATCCATGAAGACATGGCGCTCAACGACATCGTACTGCACGCAGGCAAATCGGTACATATGATCGATTTTCAGATGAAGATTGACGGACATGATGTTTATAGGCAGCATAGTGATGGCTTGATAGCAGCGACACCGACTGGTTCAACCGCTTATGCTCTATCTGGTGGTGGCCCCATCATTCATCCAAGTATGGATGCCATCTGTCTGGTGCCCATGCATCCGCATACGTTGTCTAGTCGTCCGATTGTCGTCAGTGGTAATAGTGAGGTTTGTATTCGTATTCACGAAGACAATCGCACGCAGCCGATGGTCAGCGCAGATGGCAAACCAAGCGTACCGCTTGAGCAAGAACAGCGCCTGTATATTCGTAAGCATCCTGATAAGCTCACTTTACTGCATCCGCCTGGGTTTGACTTTTATGAAGCCTGTCGTACCAAGCTGCACTGGAACGTACATGCCGAAGAATTTAGTCTAGATGTCGATGATGATATTATAGAGGATGAATGAGCGTATCTATTAGGGCATGTCTTCAAGTCGTCTAATAGTCATCAAAAAATATGATGCAAAAATAGTAGTGGAGAGTAGGCAAGATGGATAAACAAACAATACTAGCCAGTCTGACACCGGAAGTGGTTGATAAATTCCGCATGGCGATTGAGCTAGGTAAGTGGCCTGATGGTCGTAAAATTACCGCTGAGCAGCGAGAAACCTGCATGCAAGCAGTGATGGTATGGGAGCACGAGCATCTACCACCTGCCGAGCGTACGGGCTATATCCACAAACCAGTAAAAGACGACGGTTCAGTGGTTGGTGCTGAATGTGATGTCGAGCACGAGCATCATTATCCTAATATGCCGAACCCGAAAGGGGCGGTGCAACCTGTGAAGTTTCGTAATAAATAAATCTATAAACAGTCAATAAAAAAGCCACGCTAATGAGCGTGGCTTTTTTTACTTTATTAATCATTCAATCACTACACATATTTAAATTGCAGTCGTGTCGACACTAGGACGAACCGTTAGCGGATTTTTTTGCATCAAAAATCCTTTCCATCCCCAATGCAAAAAGTTGCGAATATTAGCATGGTCGGTACCGTTAGGCGTTGCTTGAACTTTGGCATAATGTTCGCCGAATAGTTTTAGCGTATCTAATTGGTTTAGACCGTGATGCTTAGCAAATCCAAAAATCTTTGCACTGCCTTCGTTTTCGCCAGCTGCATTATGTACCATTCCATTCACAAATGGGGCAGGAGAATAGCGATAAAAATCATCGATAAAGCTGATGACATCATTGAATCCAATGGCTTTTTTATTCAAACCATTAAGTAATGCCGATACATCTGATTGGCGGATACTCATAAATAAATGACCTCAGAGCAGTTTAAAAAATAAAAAATATAATGCTTATGTATGCTCATTAGTCGTTGAGCATTAAGTATTATAGATTAGCGATTGAAGTAGTCCTCGTCATCGAACGAAGGCGAAAAGTTGCCTTGCTCAAGATGTTGCATTTGCGACTGTACAGAGCGCTCATGCTGAATACGTTGATAAATCTCTTCGCGGTGTACGGCAATATCTTTAGGTGCATTCACACCGATACGTACTTGATTGCCTTTGACGCCCAAAACCGTCACACTGACTTCATCGCCAATCATTAGCGTTTCGCCCACGCGGCGTGTCAAAATTAACATGCGTCACACTCCTTATGTCGCATCAACAAATTATTACTCATCAGATTACTTCTCAATTGCAGAACATCACCGCAGCACTAAACATGTCATGTATCAATTATTACGATGCTTGACGTTGTGCCAATAGCGGCAATGATAGGTAGATTCATTTAGCCCAAATGAAAGCCCCATTATAGGTGGCATAACAGATACTGTCACGGTTTTTTCACAAAACTATTAGGTAAATGCTCATTTCAACTATGCTAAAAAATAAAAATAGGACCTAAAAAGATCCTATTTTATTTAAGTACTGTTTTTATTTGGAGGCTATTTATTTACATACGATGTAGCGTTATTCATAGCGGTTAATAGATAGCCATCAATGCTAAAGCTGTATTTTAACAGTTTTTTGGCCTTATAGCCCAGCGATTTTGCTCTCGCCGTCTTCACGGTCAAGACCAAAGGCAGTATGCAGTGATTTGACCGCTTTTTCTAAGTGCTGATCTTGAATCAAAACAGACACTTTGATTTCGCTGGTCGATATCATTTGGATATTGATATTGTTCTCAGCCAGTGTTTGGAACATGAGGCTCGCAACCCCTGCGTGTGAGCGCATACCAACGCCAACTAGTGAGACTTTGACCACTTCGCTGTTGCCTGAAATCTCTTTGGCTCCAATCTCGTCTTTGACTTCTTCGTTAAGCACTTTTAGAGTCTTGTCCAAGTCAGTGCGATTGACCGTGAAAGTAAAGTCAGTGGTACCATTGTCCGAGAGGTTTTGGACAATCATATCGATTTCGATATTGGCGCGGCCAATTGGGCTTAAGATAGCAGAGGCGATACCAGGATGGTCAGGTACACCGCGTACTAAGATTTTTGCTTCGTCTCGGTTGAATGCGATACCTGAGATGATTGCCTGTTCCATATTGTCTCCTTCGTCTATCGTAATTAGGGTGCCCACGTTGTTTTGAAACTCTTGGTCAAAGCTACCGTCAGTGTTTTCATCAAAGCTAGATAAGACGCGCAGTGGCACGCCGTATTTGCCAGCGAATTCTACTGAGCGAATCTGTAGGATTTTGGAACCAAGACTTGCCATCTCAAGCATTTCTTCAAAGGTAATTTTTTCAAGCTTTTTGGCTTTTGAGGTGACACGAGGGTCAGTGGTATAAACGCCATCAACGTCAGTATAAATTTGACATTCATCAGCACCCAAAGCCGCCGCAATCGCAACGCCTGTCGTATCAGAGCCGCCGCGTCCCAATGTGGTTGCATTGCCTTCTTCATCAATACCTTGAAAGCCTGCCACAATGACGATATTGCCAGCATCTAGCTGCTCGCGTATGTTTTTATCATCGATGCTTTCGATACGGGCCTTATTATGGGCGTTATCGGTTTTAATCGCGACTTGACGACCAGTCATTGAACGCGCACCAATACCAAGCTCTTTAATCGCCATCGCGAGTAGTGAGATAGAGACCTGCTCACCGGTTGAGACCATCTGGTCGTACTCACGTGGGTCAGGGTTGTTACTGATTTGGCGTGCTAGATCAATCAAACGGTTGGTTTCACCACTCATGGCTGAGACCACAACCACGACTTGATGACCATTATCATGCCAACGTTTGACTCGTTTGGCGACGTTTTTGATGCGGTCGATACTGCCCATCGAGGTGCCGCCGTATTTCTGTACTATTAACGCCATAAAAATTTACCTGTTATTCATTAATGACCTTTTATTATCACTGATAAGTGTCAATGTGATACTCGTCAATGCGTGTATAGATAAAGCCAGATTATAAGAGTTATGCACTATATGTGTCATTCGTTTAGTGGTACTGCATCAACGGTAATACATGAGCAATATTGTCAAACGTTGACCTTTATACCATATCTACAGCATAACTTTAAGTATCAGTACCGCTTAGATACATGGCGATTGGTTATAGTTGCTATAACCAATCGCATATCCCATGCCAAGTAAACCAGAGTAAGGCTCTGAGTTACTAGGCCTTTTATGACTAGCTAAGCTGGGTTTCAATCCAAGCAGGTAGGGCATTGATTACGGCAGGACTGTTGCCAGACTTTGGTGCGCCGCCCTGTGCGTAGTCAGGTTTACCGCCACCTTTACCACCAAGCTCGCCTGCTAAATGACGAATGATATCACCCGCTTTGATTTTAGCAGTAACAGATTTAGCGACGCTCGCTGCGAGAGCTAATTGGTCATCTTTATCACCAATTAATACAATCACACTATCAGGCAGTTTTGATTTGATATCATCCATTAGCGTACGGATGGATTTGCCATCAACACCGCTTAAGGTGCTGATAAGTACAGGCGTACCTGCAATAGTCTGCACATCATCGAGTAAGTTAGCGGCTTGAGCGCTGGCGATTTTTTGCTCTAAGCGCTCTAGCTGTTTTTCAAGCTCGCGTTGCTTATCTGCCATGGTGCGTACACGTTGGGCAACTTCAGGACGTTTGACTTTTAGCTGGCTTGCCAACTCACTCAGTTGTTGCTCGCTTTGCTGAATGTTTTTGACCGCATTCATACCCGTGACGGCTTCAATACGGCGAATACCAGCAGCAATACCCGACTCACTGGTGATTTTTAGCATACCGATATCGCCAGTGCGCTCGACATGTAGGCCACCACATAGCTCGATAGAAAAAGGCTTGCGCTGACCATCTATGACACTCTCTGTACCCATGGTAAGTACGCGAACATCACTGCCGTACTTTTCGCCAAATAACGCCATTGCGCCTTGATTCATGGCCTCATCAATCGACATGTGCTCGATACGGGCAGGAGTATTGGCTTGGATTTGCTCATTGACCAAGCGTTCGATACGCGTGATTTCAGCAGCACTGACAGGCTTGTCATAAGCAAAGTCAAAACGTAACACTTCGCTTGAGACTAATGAGCCTTTCTGCGTGACTTCATCACCCAAGACTTCTCTTAGTGCTGCATGTAATAGGTGAGTGGCAGAGTGGTTTTTGGCACTGGCTGCACGAATGCTTGAGAGTACGTGGGCATCCGCCGTTTGCTTGGGTTTGATATCACCCATAGTCACCACACCATAATGAATGATGGCTTGACCAGATTTTTTGGTATCTTGTACTTCAAAGACACCTGATTCGGTGCGGATTTCACCAAGCTCACCCACTTGACCGCCGCCTTCCGCGTAAAATGGCGTGCGATCCAATACCACCACGCCTTCCATACCTTCCGTTAAGCTATCTGCTGGATTGCCGTCTTGATAAAGCGCGTCAATAGTCACGCCGTCTTCTTCAAGCTGCTCATAGCCGATAAATGTCGTTGGCGTTTCTACTTGGATGACACTGCTGTAATCGACGTCAAACTTGCCAGCATCACGCGCACGCTCACGTTGTGCCTGCATATGCTCATCAAATTCGGCTTCATCAATAGCGATACCGCGTTCACGAGTGATATCGGCAGTCAAATCAAGTGGGAAACCATAGGTATCATAGAGCTTAAATGCTGCTTCACCAGATAGCGTATCGCCATCTTGTAAGCCTTCAAGTTCGCTGGCAAGTAAACGTAAGCCTTGTGCCAGTGTTTTAGCAAACTGTGCTTCTTCTTTTTGAATGGCACTTTCGATGACGCTCTGCTTGTCTTTTAGCTCAGGATAGGCACTGCCCATTTCAGCCACAAGCGGGGCTACCATCTTATAGAAAAACTCACTATCAGCGCCAAGTTTGTTGCCATGACGTACTGCGCGACGAATGACACGGCGCAATACATAGCCACGACCTTCATTACTTGGCATGACACCATCAGCAATCAAAAACGCCACGGCACGAATATGGTCGGCGATGACTTTTAATGATGATTGTTGCTCATTATTGATTTCTAAAATGTCAGCCGCTGCGTCCATCAAATGAACGAACAAGTCGATCTCATAGTTGCCATGAACGCCTTGCATAATGGCACTAATACGCTCAAGCCCCATGCCTGTATCGACGCTAGGTGCTGGCAGTGGTAATAGCGTGCCGTCTTTTTGACGATTGAACTGCATGAATACGCAGTTCCAAATCTCAATATAGCGATCGCCGTCTTCTTCTGGCGTACCTGGCAGACCGCCTTCGATATCGGCGCCGTGGTCATAAAAGACTTCGGTACAAGGACCACAAGGACCAGTGTCACCCATTGTCCAAAAGTTATCAGACGCGTAAGGAGCACCTTTGTTATCACCAATACGAATGATGCGCTCACTCGGGATGCCGATGTTTTTATTCCAAATTTCAAAGGCCTCGTCATCAGTCTCATAGATAGTGACATAGAGACGATTTTTATCAATCGCTAACCACTGATCTGAGGTTAAAAACTCCCAGATATACTCAATACCTGCTTGCTTGAAATAATCACCAAATGAGAAGTTGCCAAGCATTTCAAAGAAAGTATGGTGACGGGCGGTATAGCCGACATTATCCAAATCATTGTGTTTGCCGCCAGCACGTACGCACTTTTGCGAGGTTACCGCACGTGTATAGTCACGTGGTTCCATACCCAAAAAGGTTTCTTTAAACTGATTCATACCGGCATTGGTAAATAGCAATGTCGGATCATTGTGTGGAATCAAGCTAGACGATGAAACTTGGGTGTGCTGCTTGCTTATGAAAAAATCGATAAAGGCTTGGCGAATATCGGCTGAGCGAAATGGCTGGCTCACAGCGGCTCCTTACTGACGGATAGAATTGAGTAAATGACATAAAATAATTTTGCAAGCGATTTTAGCACAAACGCCCAAGCTCTTGGTACAAGAGTTATAACTACTAGGTTATTATACGTGTGCTAGTCATTGCTTAATTTATAGAGTATGCAAACTAGTTGGTCAAAATTGCCGCATCCGTTTCATCTAATTTGTCTTGCGTCGTTGGATTGGACTCGATTACTTGCACAGGCAGATAACGTAGTTGAAGCTTAATTGGCAAGTACTCTGGGAAATTCTCTGCCATATCATTGGTAATGAGCGTTTCAATCTGGCGAACATCATATGAGCTCGGCAAAGTCTCTCCACGCACGATTGCTCGCACCACTTGATTTTCTTCTGAGGTATCAAACTGTGTATTGGTTAATACATTGCCTTGATCGATAAAGTAGTTGTTGATGGCTTCTTTTACACTACTTTCAAATACTTGCTGCTTGGCATTGGTCTGTAGATTGATGGTTAAGTAGGCACCTAAGCCGCCAAGTAGTAATAAAGTCACCGCGTTACGCTGCAAAAAGGTCAGATAGGTATTGGACTTATAATCGTCATCGACCAAACGACGAAACCCTAAGACCCATAAGACAAGCGCATTGGTAAACTGGATAGCAAGAATGTTGGTCGCTGCCAACAGAAGCGCACCAAGACCAAGCTGCATCTCGCCATTAGCGAGCAAGATACCGCTAGCAGCCAGTGGTGGTACTAAGGCTGTGGCAACTGCAACGCCAACAACAGCAACCGAGAGATGCGGAGATACCATCGCATACGCACCAGCCGTGCCACCTGCTAAGGCAATCATCAAATCCATGGAAGTAGGCTGGGTGCGAGATAGGATTTCTGCCGTTAGCGGTTGGTCTTTATGTAGCCAACCAACGATAAAGCCGACCAATACCACCAATGAGACACCGATAATGACGGTAAAGAGCGACTTACGTAGCAGTGGCATACGGTGATCGATAATTGCTAGTGCTATACCCGTGATAGGGCCTAGCATCATCGCAACCAACATGGCTCCGATGACCACGGCTGCTGAATTAGTCACTAGCCCATAACTGGCAATGATGGCAGATAAGATGTTCATGATGAAGTACATCTTGCTAGGCAGCGCGTTTGCCTCAATCCTAACCCGTACTTCTGGGTAATCTACCTTCTGATTACTAAATTGCTCGGCGACGAATTGCTTATAAGACTCAAGTTTGGCTTCTTTTTCCTCTTGAACCTCATCTTCGTCACTTTCGTTTTCTACATCGCTATCTTCTACATTAGTGTCTTTATTTTGGCTTTTATCTTCTGAATTACTCTCTTGATTGTCATCATCGCGACTAGATTCATTTTTTGTTTTTGGTTGATTGGCTGTTTTATTATCTGATGACTTTGCTGCGATGTTTGTGTCATCAGCAGAGTCATCAGCAAGATCGTCTTCTGCTTCTACCGTTACTTCAGCATCACTATCATCTTGAGCACTTTTTTCTGTTGTTTCTGCCGTATCCGACTGGAAGAAATCGGACTTTTCTTTCGCTTCTATAGTCTCTGACTCTGCAATCTCTGATGCTTCAGTATTTGACTGTGACTCAGGTTCTGTCGATTCTAAGGTTGCTACGACCACATCGTCACTGATGGTTTCCATCGTTATCTCAGCGTCAGGTGGCTGCGCACATTCAGTGTCTACTTCGGAGTCTGTCTCGCCATCTGTATCAGTCGATTGCTTATGTTGATTATCTTCGCTTTTATTGTGATCGACAGCGGCATCATCAACTACTGGATCAATTGTCGCGTCTTGATTGTGAGAGGCGTCAGTAGTGATTGGTGAATCGTTTTGATCCACTGAGTTAGGCGCAGTATTTTTTTTAGATGAGGACATAGCAGATAGCGTTCTTAGTAGGTAAAGAAAGTCATTATTGTAATGATAAATAGATAAAGATATAGGAGATTCTTGAAAATATAAAAAAGAGTTGAGAGAAGGTGGGAGTAAGAACTGGTATTTCTTATGATTAAGTCGAAAACCTTAATAATAGCATGGTTTTTATTCAAAAGTCATTCAATATAGATGCTACAATGGTTCACGGTAAATACTTACTTTTTTTGTGGAATTGAGGTTAAATATATTATATCCACAATAAAGATAAGGAATAACTTATGAACTGGCCATTATTTTCTGTCATATACTCAATGACAGCCACCGTGACTATTGGGCTTTTTATGATTGGTGCTCTCGTTACAGGGTTCGATGAGATATTTCATATTCAAATAGCGGTTGGATTGGGTGTTTTGGCTTCAATACCTGCAGGATTATTCTTTACCAAAAAAATTGGCAGTATTACTGGGAATGAGGAAGGCTATAAGACATAAAGGCGAACAGTAAGACATAAAGACAAGCAGTGTTATCGATGTGAAGTGGAAACACCTATCAACAAACAAAAAAAGACCTCAATATTGAGGTCTTTTTTGTCATCATTAGAATTATTTGCTAACTAGCATCGAAGCTAGTTCTAATAAGGTTCTATTTATTGAAGTTCGACAACCGCGCCATTTTCGATATTGGCATAAACTTCTAACACATCCCAGTTGGTCAAACGAACACAACCTGCTGAGCCTTGACGACTGATACCTTCAGGTACTGGTGAGCCATGTAAACCGTAAGAAGGCTTAGATAATCCCATCCAAACGACACCGACTGGGTTGTTTGGTCCTGGTGCTATCATATGAACTTTCTTTTGAGCGCCTTCACCAACGGTTGATTTATACCAAGGCATTTTCACTTTATTGATAATTTTGAACGTGCCTTTT
The DNA here is from genome assembly GCF_043641605.1 of Psychrobacter piscatorii. Taxonomy (GTDB): domain Bacteria; phylum Pseudomonadota; class Gammaproteobacteria; order Pseudomonadales; family Moraxellaceae; genus Psychrobacter; species Psychrobacter piscatorii_C. The sequence goes on from NZ_JBHZRK010000005.1 coordinate 47,730, forward strand.
GGAGACGGTGTGGCATCGCTACCGACGGTCGTCGGATAAGTAGCAACCAATTTGTCACCATTATAGGCATACAATGTTTTGTCGGCTTTGTTGGCAACCACGCGATTGATACGTTGGTTCAGCTTGTCACGAGTATTTAGTACTGTGATAGTCTCGCCAACAGCGTACTTTTTATTTTTGTTGAGTTTATCTAAGTAACGTACATCCATATGGAAACGTTCACCTAGCATCTCTTTAATATCTTGATAATAAAGACCTTTCATTTTTGACTTCGCTTCTGAACCAGAAGGCGTGGTCGCAAAATTGGTATTGATATCGTCTGCGGTCAACGTGTAAGTGACCAGTACAGGTTTGTTCGCAGGGATGTTTTTAACCAAGGCATCCCAAGTTTTTTGATCCATTTTACCAGTCGCTGGCAAGCCTTTCATCGTTTGGAAGTTAACAAGGGCTTTTTTGCTGTTCATGCCCCAACCACCATCGATAGGACCAGGAGAAGCATGGTTCCAATCGAGCAGCGCCTGCATTTTGATGGTCATCGCTGAGTTGACTTTCATATTAGGTGACCAGACAGCACCATTCACTTGCTTAGCATAGTTCGACAAGTTCAGCGTTGTGTGCTTCTTACCATCTTTATCTTCGATATTTTTGATGGTTGGATCGTCGCTGAAGTCTTGACGCTTCTCACTCTCTGGTAACTCAAAAGCGAGTGGATCAGATGAGTCGATAGATGATAGGTCGCTAGGCGCAGCGACGGCTTGACCTTCACTAATGTCATCATTGCGGTCAGCTTGCTCATCTTTGCGCGTTAGTTCTGCTGCGCTCATATTGTCAGCAGCTGGGGCTGGCACGTTTTGGTTGGCTTCTTGCTTATTATTGATAAGCTGGTTCATGCTGTCGACTGGTTTCGCTTTCTCTGTATTTAACTGTACAGTAGCAGCGCCATCTGAGCGACTACGGTTCTCTTGCACATTAAGGCTGACCTTTTTTGCAAGGCCTGGCATAGCGTCAGCCGTGCGTACTGGCAATGTGCGAGTACTATCGGCAGGTGCAGCAAGTGCGGCTACACTGGCACTTACAGCTGCGATAGATATGGCAGTAATAATTGGCTTTATTTTCATCATATTGAGTCACTTGTGGTTGCTACTAATGCGGCTATTATGCGCATAATTTGATTGCATCGCAAACTTTTGACACATCTTTTTGCATTTAAGACTTGCCAAACGTCAACTGCTGACGTATTCGCTACAGTTGGGTAATAATTTAACCAAGGTGTGTATGGCGTCGTGCTCGATTCTTACGCAAACTATTCATTATTCGCACTATTTTTTGTGCAAGTAAAAATGACAGTTATTGGCGCTACTAGAGGTTTACGTCTATAATGTATGACTGAATTTTATTTAATATAACGATTTTTAGCAAAAAGCAATTTAACCCGCTAGCAGTTAATCCACAAGGTGCGATATGTCAGAAGACCAAACAATGAGTGCAGAAGAGTTTCAAAACCAATACTTCAATGATGAGTCTGAGGGCTTAGACGGTGAGATGGAGTATGATTTAGAGACTGGACTTCTTGGTGAGCACGATGAATTTGCTAACTTACATGCAGAATTAAACGAAGCACGAGAGCAGCTCGTCAGTATTCGCGACTTTATTCGTTTTTCAGTCACACAGCTGCGTAATTATGACGTCGTTGTTGCACAAGGCACGACCGACGAGTTTGCAGAAGCGTCAGCCATTGTCCTGCACTCTTTGTCTCTCGATTGGTCTGCTAATGAGCAGATTTTAGACTGTCGTCTGACCACGTCTGAAAAGCAGTTGGTACTAGGACTATTAGAAGAGCGTATCGCTGAGCGTAAGCCACTAAGTTATTTGATTAACTTATCGTATTTCTGCGATTTGCCTTTTTATGTCGATGAGCGGGTTCTTATCCCTCGTTCACCGATTGCAGAGTTGATTCGTCAGCAGTTCCATCCGTACTTTGATGTGACTGAGCTCGCCAAACCACTGGGTGTCAGCCCGAATGAAAAGTCAGCGGTATTTTATGATCATGGTTTAGATGTGAAGCAATTGTCGCAGCCTGAGCGTATCTTGGACTTGTGTACTGGCTCTGGTTGTATCGCAATCGCGCTTGCTACTCGTTTCGTTGATGCCTTGGTTGATGCTGTTGATATTGATAAAGGCGCGCTGGACGTCGCAATGGTCAATGTCGATCATCATGATCTTGGCCATCAAGTAAACGTAATCGAGTCTGATTTGTTTGCCAAGATACCTGCTGAGAACCAGTATGAGCTTATTGTCACCAATCCACCGTACGTCGATGCGGCTATCATGGCAGATTTACCGCCTGAGTTCTTATACGAGCCTGAGCATGCATTAGCCGCGGGCCAAGATGGCTTGGATTTGGTACATCGTATTTTATTTGAAGCGCCAGATTACCTTAGCCCAGATGGGTTGCTGGTCTGTGAAGTGGGCGACAGCGAATGGGCACTAAAACAAGCCTATCCTGAAATCCAGTTTGATTGGTTGAAGTTTGCACATGGCGGTCATGGTGTCTTTGCGATTACCTATGATGAGCTAGTCTCAAACCGTCAATTGTTTGCCTCTTATGTTCAGCTATTAGATAGCCTTCAATAGACAGATATTGGGTCGGATAGACATCGGCTGCACGAGCCGAAACTATAAATAACAATACAATTACTCATTATAAGCAATAACCATGAGTGATTGGTCACATAGTCATCAGTAGCGTTTACTTGTTTAAGGACAGTTATGGCAGGCAATAGTATTGGGCAGGTTTTTACGGTCACCACTTGCGGTGAGTCACATGGCGCAGGCCTGATGGCCATCGTTGATGGCGTACCACCAGGTTTAGCATTATCTGCAGACGACCTACAAGTAGATTTGGATCGTCGCAAACCGGGTACGTCTAAGTATTCAACCCAGCGCCGTGAGTCTGATGAAGTTGAGATTATCTCTGGCGTATTTGAAGGTAAAACTACAGGTACGTCTATCGGTCTATTGATTCGTAATACCAATCAAAAATCTAAAGACTATAGCGATATCAAAGATACTTTCCGTCCTGGACACGCTGACTATACTTATAGTATGAAATATGGCTTCCGTGACTATCGCGGTGGCGGTCGCTCGTCAGCGCGTGAGACGGCTATGCGAGTGGCTGCTGGTGCTATCGCCAAGAAATACTTGCAAGAACGTCTGGGCGTACAAATCCGTGGTCACGTTACCCAAATCGGCAATGAGCATAGTAATGTCTTAGACCCAAGCCAAATTGACTGGGAGTTTGTAAATAGCAATCCGTTCTTTTGTGCAGACAAAGAAGCGATTGGCCGGTTTGAGACCTTGATTGATAACTTGCGCCGTGAAGGCACTAGCTGTGGCGCACGCCTTGATATCATTGCGAGCGGTGTGCCAGTAGGCTTAGGCGAACCAGTATTTGATCGTTTAGATGCAGATATCGCTCATGCGATGATGAGTATCAATGCGGTCAAAGGCGTCGAGATTGGCGATGGGATGGCGGTAGCAGGTCAATTCGGACATAGCGCTCGTGATGAGCTGACTCCAGATGGGTTTGCAGCCAATCATGCGGGCGGTATCTTGGGCGGTATCTCATCAGGCCAAGATATCCGTGTGAGTATTGCGCTTAAGCCAACGTCTAGTATTACCACTGCTGGCAAGAGCATTAACACTCAAGGTGAAGCAGTCGATATGCTGACTAAGGGTCGTCATGATCCTTGCGTTGGTGTGCGTGCTACGCCCATTGCCGAAGCGATGCTAGCGATTGTAGTGCTTGATCATTATCTGCGTCATCGCGGTCAAAACGCGGATGTGCAGCTGCCAGTACAATCGATTACTTAGTATTTTTGTCGTAGAGAAATCAGCTCTTTATTGCTTCTAGTGATTTAACACTAGAAATAATAAAGGGCTTTTTTATGTCCAAATAAAATACAGGTGTTACCTAAATACAATCAATGTGTTGAGCGAGCAAGATATCAGGCTGCCAGTTGATACTCATCAATAGCTACGCACTGCTGATGTCGAAATACCAATAACAACCGGTGACTAGGAATCGCTAGCCAATGTCCAAACTCAATACTATCGACGCCTTGGCTCGTTAATGTCTGTGTACAGTGATGACGGCTAAGGCCGATTAGGCTCTTGACGATAGGGTTATCCGTTAATTGATGTGACATAGATTTTCTACTCCTAATTTACTTTACGAATTTGACGGTTCAATAGATCCTAGTGCTATCGTAAAACAATGAAGTAGAAATCCTGTGTAGTCATGATGGAAAGTTGATGAACTGCTATAAGTGTTTATTTTCAAGCTAAGGGCAAGGTAATACTAACCATCACACCAGAACGCTGGTTTTTACCAGTATCAGTGTTATCAGTGGCTTTATCATCATTAGTACGGACATTATTGAGGGCTACCTGACCGCCATGATGTTCAACCACTTGCTTCACTAGTGTTAGACCAAGGCCAGTGCCCTTTTTAAGCGTATTACTATTATAGTCAGTTTGCCTCGAATCTGCCGATTCTATATATAGATCATTGCTGTCTGTGCGATTCGTTGTTTGAGATGATGGTTGGCTTTGATGAGATAGGCTAAAATAACGTTCAAAAGCTTTTTCAATAGCATAATCAGGCAACAGCTTTCCATCATTAAATATATCAATGATTACCGTTCGCGCTGTGCTATGCAAAGAGATGTTAACAGTGCTATCAGCAAAATGAATGGCATTATCCAGCACATTTTGTAGGACTTGTATCAGCCAAAATTGGTCAGCAAACACACTGGTAGAGGCCAACAACTCTGCTGGCAAGTTTGTAGTGTTTGTCATGTGCTGATCATCGATGTATATATCGATAGGTTGTAGATTCTGCTGTTGCTGCTTAGCAGTATTGTCTTTTATTAGACTCTGTAATAATGGCAGTAGCGGCGTTAGCTGACGATTGAGCTTAAAAGTAGGCTGTTCAACTTTCGCAAGTAACAGTAGTCGGTCGATGAGCTGCTGCATTTTTACGCTTTGCTCACCAACTGCCTCAATGAGCATCTGCCGATCATCCTGATCAAGCATATGACCATCTAACCCATCATCTTCTAACAGCTCACTACTGGCGCGAATGGCGGTTAAAGGGCTTTTTAACTCGTGAGTGAGCGTATGCACATAATCAGTGACATAAGCACGGTTTTCGAGTCGATGCTTCATAGTCTCGATGGTATCGGTCAGACTGTTTAGCTCATGACCCAGATAAAAATAGGGTTTTTTGGTGTCTTCTGCCAGCGAACTGGTATATTGAGTCACCAAGGTAATACTTTGCTTGAGCCACCATGCGATGAGACCCGCTAAAATGAGGGCAGCAATGCTGATGAATAGCACTGTGATCAGCATGCGGTTACGTGTGTCGTCCAAATAAGGTAGCACGCTGGCGACAGGTTTGCCGACGCTGACCACGCCGATAATCTCGCCAGACATATTCTTGATTGGCTGTGCGACATACATGACCGAACCATCACGCTGCTGGTTATCCCGCAGCGTACTTCTTGCACCGTATTGACCTCTTAATGTGAGATAGACATCATTCCAGCGCCCATAATTTTGCCCTTCATTATTGTCAGGTTTGGGTAGCGAGTCATAAATGACCCTGCCGCTGCTGTCTGTTACATATACCCGAAAGCTACTATAGCTTTTGGTTTGATAGACGGGACCTAAATTATCGTTAATGGCTGGTATGCCAACAAAGGCCGCATCAAGTTGCGCTTGATAAGCCTCATCATATAACTGCCCTGTAGATAATGGCATCTGGAGACTGGCCGCAAGTAACTTACTGGTGTCTAGGAGAGTGTCTTCAATGACTTGCTGGGCGGTTGGCTTGACGTAGCCAAATAACTGAGTAAATACAACCACGCCGCATATGACGAGCACTAAAGCGACTGCAAGCCAAATCCTAAAAAATATACTTAAATTGAGCAGTCGTTTACGTTTAGGAGCTTGCTGCACCGTGCCAATGGGGTGCAGTTTTGCATACCAATTGCTTTGGTCGTTATGAATAGCGCTCTCAGCGTTATTTGCATTATGATTCATAAGTTAGCAGCCATTGTTAAGCTGGACATAAGGCGTAACCCAGTCCTCGATGCGTATGAATGACTTCAATACTCGTATCAACGGTTGCAAGTTGCTTACGAATTGACTTGATATGGCTGTCTATCGTGCGTGCTAGGCGATGATCAGGATAATCACTAACTGCGTTAAGCAGCTGCTCACGGCTAAAGACTTGATACGGTGCTTGTAGTAAGGTCAGTAAAATTTTGCGCTCAGTATTACTAAGTTCCAGCTTCTGTTCTTGCCACATTAATGAATAGTTGAGCGGTTGATAATGCCAAACGCCAGATTGATTTTCAAACGTTAATGCTTGTCCCGATAGATTATTCGAGGAAGTAGTATCAGTACTGTCATTTGAGTTTGTGGTATGAGAGCCTGACTGTTGAATCAGTTGTTCACGGCGCCAAATGGCTTTTAAGCGTGCGACCAATTCACGTGGACTAAAGGGTTTGGCGCAATAGTCGTCACCACCCATCTCCAACCCCAAAATCCGATCGACCTCATCGCTACGCGCGGTCAAAAACACGATAGGCAAATCTTTTAAGGCGTCGATATCAGGTGTATGACGTATTTGTTGACATAGGCTCAAGCCGTCACCATCTGGCAGACCGACATCCATAATGATCGCCGATAGATCTTGTGCTTCATGACTATGCAGCATGGGTAACACACTACTGGCATTATCCAACCAAGTCATCTGCCAACCTTCGCGCTTGCAGGTGACCTTGAGTGACATGGCAATCGCAGGATCATCTTCTACCAGTAAAATATGGGTCATAGTCTCTACATCGTCTTATAGGCTTAGTAAATTATCGTAGCACAAAACAGCAGGTTGCTCTTGCTGCCACGAGTTAAATGGTGTGAAAAGTTAATGGAAAAGTAGGGTGCTCAGTAGATAGCGTGCGATGTAATTATTTTAATGCATTCAATAAAAAGGCCAGCTCAATAGATAAGCTGGCCTTGGTAACGAAGATTAAGCATGACTGTCTATTAATAGACTAAGCGAAAACCTATTTAAGACCTTTGCAGTTGGCATAGTAGCTCACTGTAGCGGGCCAATCTGAAAAAATGCCTTGGACACCGACGTCCTGCGCTAGTACGTCAATATAATTCATCATATCACCATCATTGTTGATAGCATCACTAAGACCGCTATAGTACCAATCGCCATCATCGGTTAATGGTCCTGAACGCTCTATCGACCAGGTAATGATTTTTAGACCATTGGCTTTGGCTTGTTTTGCGTATTCTGATGGTTGCATATTTCCTTTACCATCAGTAGTGACTAACAACCAAAGTGCTGGTGCAATGGTGTTGATGCCACGTGCTTTGATATCAGCCAATGAGTGCTTCCATGTGGCTGCGTCATCTTTATCAAATGTTTTATCCTTAGCGGTCTCATTGCTGTCATCAATAAGATAAACGGCATTAGCCCCATAAGCTGGCTCGTTTTTGATCCAGTAATCCAGATCTTCTATATTAAATGACTGGGCAAATACATCGCTTGCAGGTACATCCGCTGCCTTATAAGTATCTATCAGCTGTTGGCGGTAATCGTTCAAACGATAGCCATTAAACGGCATGGTCACTGCAGGCGCTTTTAGCTCAGGCGTGTGCTTCATACCTAGCTTGCGTGCCAACGCGATATGCTCTTTTAACGTCATTACCTGACCATTTTGTGAATACAAATCCGTTCGCCAAGGTGCAGTCGCATTCATATACTCGCTAATGCTGGTTGCTTTTTTATTGGCAGCATCCATCTTACCCGTCAAGGTTTTAAACTGAGCGGCACTGATATCTGAGGTACGGCATTCGATACTATCGGCATTGGTAAGTTTGCCTTTAGCATCCAATATGGGCGGTACAGTGCATTGCTTGGCAAGCGGCGTAGCTAATATATTAGTAGTGGTATGCAAATCGTTCTGGGCATGACGACAGACAAGCTCACCGTCATTGGTAAAAGCGACATCACATTCTAAGATGCCGGCCCCCATTTGTGCTGACGCCACGTAGCTATCATAAGTATGTTCAGGCAGCTGTAATGGCGCACCTCGATGCGCAATAGAGAAGTCTGTCTTACTTGGCAGTTGCCCTCTGCATGCCTGTAGCTCTTCTTTTAGTGGTCCTTCATCCATATCATTTATCAAATAAAACGGACGCACTCCATAGGTATATGCGACAGGTGAAGACGATTGTGATTGCGGTTGCGCTATTGAGGAAGAGGCTTTTGATGTGAACATTGAGCGGCTGTCAGTAGTGCAGCCTACTATCAATAATGAGCTGATCAGCGTTAAAGGTAAGGCGAGATTAACCTTATTAATTTTAGCCAGCGTGTGCTTACTCAGCTCAAGCGCTGATTTATTAAAAATTGTCATGTAAAATGTTCCTGCAAAATTATAAAAAATCCCATCGGACGTATGGATAGGAATTAAAAGATTAACGTTTGACTATTGGTTGTTGTTTGCTAAAAGTAGCTAGAGGTCATGACATGCTTGATTATCCATATTTTTGCTATTGTCCATTTAGTACCCCACTATTGACCATACTCTCAAACTAACAGATGATATTGACCATATAATGACACATACATTATTTTGGCAAGAAATATAGAAACGCCTAAGGCATATCTCACTACATTATTAAGGATAACTATGAGTAACTATTTAGACGCAGTCGTCGTTGAGCATAATCCCTCTCAAAAAAAGATAGATCGCGCGGTGATTTGGCTACACGGTCTAGGTGCTAGCGGTCATGATTTTGAGCCAGTTGTACCGCAGCTTGGGTTGGCTGATGATATGGCAGTACGTTTTATCTTCCCACATGCACCCAAACGCCCAGTCACAGTGAATGGCGGCATGGTGATGCCAGCATGGTACGACATCATAGAGATGAGTCTGGAGCGAAAAGTAGATGTGGCTCAAATTGAAGAGTCTGCTGAGCAGATACAAGATTTGATTAGCCGTGAGATTGAGCGCGGCGTGCTACCAGAGCATATCGTCATCGCAGGGTTTTCGCAGGGCGGGGCAGTTGCGTACCATGTAGCACTCGGCTATCCAGAGCGTCTAGCTGGTTTGATGACGCTCTCTACCTACTTAGCGACCAATGATAATATTGAGTATAGTGCTGCGAATAAAGACATGCCCATTCTGATTGAGCATGGTTCTCATGATCCAGTCGTGCCTGTCATCCTAGGTGAGCAAGCACATCAGCTATTATCAGCAAAAGACTACAATGTGTCTTACAATACCTATCCGATGGCGCATCAGGTTTGTATGCCGCAGATTCAAAATATTGGTCAGTGGTTAAATAGCGTTTTGGCGTAAATTATTAAGCTGTAACGTAATGTAATGCAAGTCTACTATAGGTTGAAACCTAACCGATATCTCCTATATAATAAGCGACCTTATTGGGGATGTTCTGGCTTCGACGCTGGTGATGAAACTCAATGATGCATGTCGAGAGTGTATGTCCTCTCGTTAATCAAACATATATTGTTATAGTCGCAAACGACGAAACTTACGCTCTAGCAGCTTAAACCCTGCTTACTTAGTTGCTGATCACCTACAGTTGGTTAACTAAGTTGAAGCGTCCGCATGTAGGCTCGCCACAAGGGATTGTCTCAATCGCTTGGGTTCAAAAGTAGAGAATCGTCCAATCCATCCTGACTGTCGGATCGGTGCGGATTAAATTTAAAGACAGAAACTAAACATGTAGATTCATGAGCGTAATGCTGGCGGACGCGGGTTCAACTCCCGCCATCTCCACCAAATATTGATAAAGGGCTGACAGTCACAGATTGTCAGCCCTTTATTTTGCGTGTTTTTTGACTTTTTCTTATCTTATAAAGGGATGGCTAACATATAGGATGTTGGTGTTTTTGTTGGTATTGAACCCTTTACAGCTGGTCAATACTAACAAAAAATATTTCAATGTCCTTGAACTATATCACGTGACGTAGCATAGAGTTCACCATGAGATATCTCATGCTTATTAGCTAAAACATTACTTAAGGCAAGCTAGAATTACTCTCCGATATGTCTATTTGTAACCTCCAAGTCTAAAAAATATATTGCAGAAAGTGAATTTATCTGTAAAGTATAAAAATAACAGACCAAAAATGAGGAATTAGACATGCTTATCGAACTACAGGGTAGTAGATTGACTCAGGCAATATTAGAGCGGGATGATAGTCAGGTATGGTGTGCTGTGAGCAATGTCAGTGACGATCATGCTATGACAGCCATCGATAATGGTTATTACGAATTATTAGTGTCTATCGTGTCTTTGGGTGATGATGGCTTTGTTTGTGATAAAGGCAATCTATGGCAGTACGCTGTACCCGTTAAAAAGGTCGAACTTACTCAGAATGAAGTGGGTTTATGATTAATAATAGTTAAAAACGGTTGGCGCTCGGTCAATATAGATTAGTTTAATTGTTGACGCTGAATAGTAGCGTTTATTGAGTAACTGCACGACAAAAATAATAACGCCAACATGATATGCAAATATCAGCACCTGTATTGCAGCACTAGAATTCCTGATTGAAAATCAAAGTCTTAGAGGTGGTCAAGCGATTGCTCTTATAGTCCTGATTGTTTGCCTGAATAATTCTCTTCATTGTAGGAGTCAGTGGTATGGATAGTGGAATGGTGGGGAGTGCATTAACGCGCTCAATGCTTGAAAATGGTCATCAAGAAATATGGTGTGCCGTGAGTGATGTGAGCGATGAAGACGCTATGGAAGATCAAGTAGGGAACGACTTTACAGCGTGTATCGTAGATTTTAGAGACGGGCAGTTTTATTGCGCCGCAGATAATGGTTGGTTTTATGCAGTACCAATTGAGGTACGTGCACTAACGCAAAGTGAAGTTGGTTTCTAAAAAAATAAAAATTATCAAAGTATTTAGTTCTTGCGATCCTACTGAAAAAACCGATCACTTAATTTGGTCGGTTTTTTTGCGTTATGTGGTATTGCTCAAAAAACCTAAGAAATGTGATGAATTTAGAGTCATTTAACGATTTTTTATTGATGATTAATGTAGCTAACGGTTTGGTAAAACCGTATGAAAGGAAAAATAGAGTATTAGCAGCGATATATAAATAATGAACAGTCGTCTATTTTAATCGATGGCGATCATAATATTAGCTTGTCTTGACACACAATTCTGATTATTCTTAATTGTGGTTTATTTTTAGTATTAGAGGATACATGAATAAAAATAAGCGGACTTTCAAACAACGACAGGGAATGTACTATGTTAGGAAAAATGATGTATCAGCCATTGCTGATCAGTGGTCTAATCGAACACGCTGCCCGATATCACGGTGATACGGCAGTTTTGTCCAAAGAAGTCGATGGACAAATGACTCATACTAATTGGCTTACGATTTCGAATAACTCAAAACGGTTGGCCAATGCGTTGGCTACCCTGGGACTTAAATCATCAGAGCGCTTAGCCACATTGGCTTGGAACAATCGCCGTCACTTAGAAGCTTGGTATGCGATTTCAGGCAGTGGCATGGTTTGCCACACCATTAATCCACGTCTATTTCCTGAGCAGCTTAGCTACATTATCAATGATGCGGATGACCGCGTGCTATTCTTTGATGTCACATTCCTACCGCTTATTATGGCGATTAAAGAAGATATTAAAGGGATTGAGCACTTTATTTGCTTGAGCGCTCGAGAGGACAGTGTCGTCGCAAAACTGCCTGATGTATTATTTTTTGATGAGTTATTAGCAGAGCATAATGCTGATTTTGAGTGGCCTCAGTTTGATGAAGCCACTGCCAGCTCACTTTGCTATACATCAGGAACGACAGGCAATCCTAAAGGCATTTTATACACGCACCGCTCTTCTGTGCTTCATGCGATGGCATTGTGCATGCCGGATGTGTCGGGTTTATTTGCGCAAGACGTCCTACTCCCTGTGGTACCGATGTTCCATGTCAACGCGTGGGGCACTCCTTATGCGGCTGCATTAACTGGCTGCTCTTTGATGCTTCCAGGTCCTAATCTGGATGGTGATAGCCTAGTGTCTCTCATTGATGATTATAAGGTGACGGTTGCGTTAGGTGTTCCGACGATTTGGCAAAGCCTATTGACTGCCGCTAAGGCCAGAGGTAGTAAGCTTGATAGTATGACGCGGACCATTGTCGGTGGCGCCGCTTGTCCACCATCAGTGATTAAAACGTTTAGAGAAGATTTTAATTGCGATGCGGTACACGGCTGGGGTATGACGGAGACCAGTCCACTTGGAACAATGAATCAAATAAAGGCTAAGCATAAATCACTAAGTAAAGATGAGATTAACGAGCTACGTAACTCTCAAGGACGTCCACCGTATGGTGTTCAGTTACGTCTCATAGATACTGATGAGCCACTTAAGCCAGTCAAAGAGGATGGAGTGTCTCAGGGCCGCTTGCAGATCAAAGGTCACTGGATTATCAACGATTATTATACAGAGAATCCTGATGCCATTACGGAAGATGGCTGGTTTGACACGGGTGATATTGCAACCATTGATGCTGATGGCTATATGAATATTCGTGACCGATCAAAAGATTTAATTAAGTCTGGTGGAGAATGGATCTCCTCAGTAGAGCTTGAAAATATCGCTGCCGCCCATCCACAGATAAAAATGGCAGCTGCTATCGCGGCAAAACATAAAAAATGGGGAGAACGTCCGGTACTGATTGTAGTAAAAGAAGAGAATGCAGAACTCGATGAGTCACAAGTGCTAAGTTTTTATGAAGATAAAATTGCTAGCTGGCAGATACCTGACAAAGTTATTTTTGTAGAGAATATCGTACTGAATGGTGCCGGAAAAATGGTGAAAAAAGACTTGCGTGATGACTATGGTGATGCACTACTAGAGATGTGATAGTGGTCTATTATGCCATGATATCAGTATAACTTTAAAAGTCTCAAGTATGACATGACATAGGTTTTGCTGAGCGTAGTGGTGCAAGTGAAAATATTTGAAACGCTTTTTGAATATCCTCACTTGTGCCACGACTCTAGTTATTGTGGCAATTGCGCATGGAATATTAATGTATAGAGCTTTTGAATAAAGTTCTATGTAGCAGGACAATATGGAACACCAGATACAACAAAGCCCCTGATATCAGGGGCTTTAGCTGTTCTATAAGATAGTATAGGACTATGTAATGGTACCCGGAGCCGGAACGATTACTATGTATTAAGTATTTAATTTATAAGATAAAATTTTAATTTTTTTTGTGCGGTGTACATGTGAGTGTACATGAGGTTTAGGTTTCGTATTTAATCATATAGATTCAAATAATACATTTTTGCTTACACTTATGGAATGGTTAGGCAGTTAAAACACCTTTGATATAGATTCTATAATTTTTTTAGCTCATCATCAATCAAGCCCTTCAAGTAGGTAGATGAATCCACACCATAATTATCACATAATTTTTTAAGCTTTTTCTGGTATGCAGAACCTAATAATGGTTTTTCTGGAAGTTTTCTAGGAGCTTTTTCTTTAGATTTTATCTGGTACCAAGCATTTCTCATTTTCTCTATAAAGTCTTTCTGACTAAGGTCAAGTATCTTATTATTTCTTCGAGGCTGATGCTTTTGAAGTTCAAATGCATCTATAGAAGCACAGATTTGATCGTATTTATCTTGGCCTCCGCTTGCGATAAAGAGGTAGGGCTTCCACAAAAGATTCTTCGACTCTAGATAAGCAATTGCCCAATCAATCTGCCTCTCATCTTTATCATCAAGCCACTTCAAATCCTTAACACTTGCCATGTCTAGGACGTACTTCATTCTTGCTGAAGTTACAAATTTCGTTTTGAGTTTGGCTTGGTTTTTAGTGTTTTTTATTATATCTGTTCGTGATGGTGCTCTAGGAGGAAACCTAGTGGGTCGTTTGAGATGAGGATTAGATGAGTTCGATATACTATTTGGGCTATGAAAAATTTGCATCATGTGTAAAGAGGCAGTTTCAAATTCATAATCAGGATTCATCTTCAAGGAAAATGGGGTTGAACTCTGATTGGGTATAAGAAAACTATTACTCCTTGTATTAAAGTGAGTATCAGCAAAATCAGATTTTCCGAGAAAGTGACAAGCATCAAAAGATTTCAAAAAGTCATGTTTAAAATCTGAGTGAAGAGAAAACCTATCGATACTTAAACTGGCTCTGGAGTTAGACAGATATACATCAAACCATATCGCTGCTCTGAGGTTGTCTTTAAGCCATTTTACGTATTCGTCACCTATAACTCTATTCATACACCTATCAACATAGCCATGTAAAACAAGAGCTCTATAACCTAGCAAATGAAGCTGATTGGTTAGATAATCTAAATTATTACTAATATTAATACTAATGTCATTTAGATACATCTCATGAATCAAAATGTATAGCTGTCTACTTGTTAATCTAGACAGAATGTTTTTAATATCTTTGTGTTCTAGCCTTGAGTCCGAACTGACATCCATTATGAAGTCCAAGAACATGATTAAACATGCAAGTTAATAATAATATCAAAGTAAGTTATTAATCAGTAGTGCATTGAAAATTAGTTATATTTAAATAATTTTTTAGTAAGAAATTAGTAAGACAAAAAAATGTCTATAATTTAATAGTCTTCGCAAACAGTGGTGTCTGGGTAATATTTATGAGGCTAAAGCTCATTAACTGCCCAAGGCTCTGAATATAACTTTGATAAGTAGTCTACTACACAATGAAGTCGCTCAGCAACAACGGTATCTCTGCCAAGATATATCAATACAACATTCGCATTCGGTTGTCTGTTATGAGCTAACTCCATCGTGATATTCTTCACTCAAAAAGCCTGAAAACCCTTTATCTGGGTGATGAAAAAACTCTGGAAACTCTGCTCCTGAATTTCTCAAATATGGTTGGTATCTATGTTATTAATTAATACTACTTACTAATTATCATTAAAAAATACCACTAGACCCTACTCTATGAACGATCCGTTCTCATTCATAGGAGTAGTCTCATGTCATACCCACGTATCCATCAATCCAAACTTATCAGTACTATCGATTTATTAGTCAGAGATGTGCTGTTTGGAGATATTGATATCAGCCAAGTCAGCGTTCAGCTATCAAAACTGTATTTGCCGTTTATAGAGAATTACGATCCCGCATTGAAGTACATGCCAACTATTGAAGCTTTCAAAAAGAGCACCAAAGACGTGATGGATAACCCATACTCACAGACTCATAGATGGGGCTATTACAATACGGTTCAATTTATGGATTATCTAGGCAATCATAAAGCTCTCATTACAGACGAAGATGCTGAGCTGATTAAGCAAGAGAAAATTAATAGCAAAGTGTTTGAAGTAGATTTACGCAAGCTATTTAGTGAGGAAGATGGATTGTCTAGGCTACTATTTGTCAGGGTTGATTTATTCTACTTGAAAGACACCATGCATCTGGTCACTATTGCAGACTTACATCGACATCTGACAAAGCTCAGAGACTTTATAGGCAATAAAAGGACGTGCTTTAAGGATCGGGTAGGCTATGCTATAGCGATAGAGCAAGGGTACGAACATGGCTACCACTGTCATATCCTGTTAATCTATAACGGTGCTAAACGCTGGAAAGACACCTATCTAGGCCAAGCAGTAGGAGAGAAGTGGGAGACTATTACTGATGGTCTGGGCTCTTACTATAATTGCAACCACCCAGCAAATAAGAGAGCTTATGAAAAGAGTGGAACACTAGGTATCGGCATGATAAGTCGTCATGATGAACAAGCCGTTGAGAATGCGATAAGAACGGCCTTATACCTCACTGACCCTGGTAAGGCTGACCGCTATATTGACAGGCTTGACCAGCATCTAAAGGTCAAGCTACCTAAAATGAAAACTTTTACTCGCGGTATTACTCAAGGTTAAAGGGTATAGTCAACTGAACCCATAGCAAAATAATCTCAGATATATACTATTTTAATGAGATAGCGCATTAGTGGTTAGTAAAGTGCCTAATCCAATCAACATTTAATCAATAAAGGTCTGCCTCGTGCAGGCCTTTTTTATGCCCAAAATAAAAGGAGTGTTTATGAAAACCATCTGTCCATGTTGTCAGTCAACTGCGGTCTATGAGATGACTGATGGCATCAGTATCAATCTAATCGACCAGCTGTTGTCTCCTGCGGTTCTCGTCAGCCTTGGCGTTAGTCTGTGCAAGACGCTTAAGGTTCATCCTGCTATAGGCGTGGTTGCAGGTACAACAGTCGCAGCACTTATTGAGATGACTCAGTCTCATCAAGCGCTACCGCTGCTAGTCAATCAGCAATATCGCTGTGATGACTGCACACATGTCTTCACCACCTTTCATTAATCCAGTTAACCCACTTCACTTACTTCATTTAATTATCAATAAAAAGGAAAATTATCATGGCACATTTAATCGAAAGTATGGCGTACGTAGGCGAAACCCCTTGGCATGGTCTTGGCAATGAGCTATCACCTAAGCAGCCATTAGAGGTTTGGGCACGCGAGGCAGGGCTTGATTGGCGTATTGAATCCTCAGACGTCAGCTACATGTCAAGCAATGACAAAGGTCATAACCTCATTATGCCTTTTGCTGAGAACAAAGTGCTTTATCGCAGTGACAACCTAGAGCCTTTATCAGTTGTCAGTCAACGCTATCAAGAAGTACAACCGCGTGAGATTTTAGAGTTCTATCGCGATCTCACTGAACAGTCGGATTTCGAGCTAGAGACTGCTGGAGTGCTCAAAGGTGGTCGTAAGCTGTGGGCATTGGCTCGTACAGGTCAGTCAGCTAGCCTTCGAGGTGGTGACGTTAGTAATGGCTATCTATTACTGGCAACGGCTTGTGACGGTACGCTTGCGACCACAGCACAATTCACTAATATTCGTGTGGTCTGTAATAACACCCTTGCTGTTAGCTTAGCTAACGGCAAGGGTGGTGTGGTCAAAGTTCCGCATAGTACCTCCTTTGATGCTGATAGCGTCAAGCAGCAATTAGGCGTATCGGTGAAGCAGTGGGAGGAGCATATTTATGAGATGAAGCAATTGTCTGAGCGCCGTGTGACCCAATCAGAAGCAGCCAATTATCTTAGCCGTGTGTTCAATGATCAGGACAATGACCTCATTCTATTTAACCGCGCTAAAAAGCAAAAGGATGCCGTTCCTAACGCCAAAGCAATGAATCAGGTAATGCAGATGTTTAACGGTCAAGGGCGCGGTGCTGATTTAGATGCTGCCCGTGACACCGCTTATGGACTGCTATGTAGTATCACGGAATACGTTGACCATGAACGTCGAGCGATGAGTACCGATAATCGTCTCAATTCAGCATGGTTCGGTGCTGGAGCTAAGCTTAAGCAAAAGGGTTTAGAGGAGTCACTACTGATGCTTGCTTAATCAAGGATATCTAACGTCTAGAAACACAATCAACCACGCCTTAGCGCGTGGTTTTTTTATACCCGTTATTTAACGAATTACATTAATTCATGACACCATTTATAAGGAAT
This sequence comes from Psychrobacter piscatorii, assembly GCF_043641605.1. GTDB lineage: Bacteria > Pseudomonadota > Gammaproteobacteria > Pseudomonadales > Moraxellaceae > Psychrobacter > Psychrobacter piscatorii_C. The sequence goes on from NZ_JBHZRK010000005.1 coordinate 65,372, forward strand.
GTATTATGGAAACCATCGCATTAAACACAACCACTCAGCCAAGACGCGCAAAGCGTTCAACTGTTAAAGCAAAAACAATGCGCATACCTTCAAACACGAAAGCCAACATTGAGCACCCAACGCCTTTGGTGCCATCGACTCAATCAACCACCGCCAAACGTCTTGTCAGTACCAAAGACTTGAGCCGTGAAGACTGGTTAGCCGTTCGCAAGCAAGGTATTGGTAGCTCTGATGCCGCTGCTGCCTGTGGTATCCATCCTTACCTTTCCATGCTTGAACTATGGATGATTAAAACAGGACGCATGACCTCAAACGTCGATGAGAGCATCGAGGGTTATTCGCCTTTGTACTGGGGTAATACGCTTGAGCCGATGGTCGCTAAATACTACCAAGAGCAGACAGGCAATAAAGTACGTCGGGTGAATGCCGTCTTGCAACATGCTGACCCTGATAATCACTTTATGCTAGCCAATCTAGACTATGCAGTGACAGGCAATGACGAGGTACAAATACTAGAGTGCAAAACCGCTGGTGAGCATGGTGCCAAGCTTTGGAAGCATGGCGTACCGCTCTATGTGACTTGCCAAGTGCAGCATCAGCTAGCGGTCACAGGTAAAAGCGCGGCGCATATCTGTGTACTGCTATGCGGACATGAAGCCAAAATATACAAGGTTGAGCGTGATGAGCAGCTGATTAATAGCATTCTGTGGCACGAGCGTCTGTTTTGGCAGTATGTTGAGACCGACACACCACCAAACCCTGACCATAGCGAGTCAGCAGCGCGAGCATTAAAGCAGCTTTATCCAAAGCCTAAGCCGTCAAGTAAAGTTGATTTGCGAGACGATGAAGGCGCTAACAAGCTGTTTGATAAGTTGCTTAATCATCGCATGTCTATTGAGGAGCTAGAGCAACGTCATGACCAGATTAAGCATCAGCTACAAACGCTTATCAAAGATAATGAGGTGGCGATCTTCAATAAAGGCGCTATTTCATGGAAGCGCTCTAAAGATAGTATCGGTCTTGATAGTAAAGCGGTTATCAAGGCACATCCTGACTTACTCACTCAATTCAGTAAAACCAAGCAAGGCAGTCGTCGCTTTGTCATCTTAAGCGATTAAGCGCTTATGCCAGTAGTCCACTATTGACTCATGCAATAAACCTACTAGCCACAGCACGTGCATAAACGCCCACCCTCACAGGTGGGCTTTTTATGTTGCTTTACTTAACCAACTAAATTAAGGAATATCACCATGATTAAAGGTCTAACCATAACCCCGCCCGTACTCGGTCGTATCAGCATTGGACGTGTCATTGTCAAAGACGGCAAACGCTTACCTGCTAAGGACGATCAATTCACTATTACTAGTCAAGTGCAGAATAAAGATGGCTGGGTCAATCATCCCCTTGATGCCAAGCTACGTGCGAATAATGACAGTAAGCTTCGACAAATACCCGTGCGTATGCTGTTTAACGATCCTGAACTTAATTTGCGAGCTGAATATACTTTGTTTGATCGGCAAACGGGTCGTCCACTGTGTGTTGGTGACGGTGAGAGCTGCCAGCGACGAACTAATAATGGTGTGGAGCAGTTGCCTTGTCCGTCTCCAGATAGGTGTCCATTAGCACAAGGCGGTGCTTGTAAGCCTTATGGCAGACTGTACGTGAATCTATCTGAGGACGATGAGCTAGGCACGTTTATCTTTCGCACCACAGGCTTTAATAGTATTAGAACGCTGGCAGCAAGACTAAGCTACTTTGCTGCGGTGTCAGGCAACAAGCTCTCATGCTTGCCACTGCAATTAACACTAAGAGGCAAAAGTACCACGCAAAGCTATCGTACGCCTATCTACTTTGTGGATTTAACGCTACGCGATGGGGTAACGCTTAAAGATGCGGTACAACAAGCGAAGGCAATTGATACCGAGCTTAGCGAACATGGCTTTGATCAAGCGGCATTAGAGGAAGCCGCTAAGCAAGGCTATGTCAACTCTTGCTTTGAGGTTGATAGCGATAATCTATTGGATGTGGCAGAAGAGTTTTATCCAGTAGAGACAGATGAGGCTAACCGTAGTCATCAAGGAGGGTCGCAAAATGGTATTGCTCCCTACAATGTCGGTAATATCGAAAGAAGTCTAAGGGAGAGTGTGACAGCTATAAGTTAAAGCAGTGGTAAGGATATACGGCATAAAAAAGGAGCTGAATAATCAGCTCCTTTTTTATTGTTTTGTCTAAGGACAGTCGTCGGACGGCATAGGATGCCATAAAAAAATATGGGGCTCCGTAACTCTATGAGAGGAAATGCTCTCAATCACTCATAAGGAGCTAGTCATGGAAAATTTAAATGCAACACAGCCTGTAATCAAACAATGCAACCACATCCCACAGCTACTAAGCATCAAAGATGTTGGTAGTTACACTGCTCTTAGTCGTTCCACGATATATGAGCTTATCAATGAAGACTCTGACCGCTACGACCCAACGTTCCCTAAAAAGGTACAGCTTACGAAGGTAAGAGTAGTGTGGGTAGCCAGTGAGATTGCAGAGTGGATTGAAACTAAGATGAATGAACGATTAGCCTAGTAAGTGAGCCACTTCATAAGTACTTAGAGGTGGCCTATCTTTTCATTGAAAGTTTATTAACATTGGATGTTTAGGTCATTGAGAAATATTTTTAATAAAATTTTGTTGGTTAGTATATACTTATCAACAATTAAATTACTGCTTAGAATATTCCGTACTTACTCAGTAGTAATAGAAAACTTAATTAATTTGGAAGATTTTTTGGAGGAAGAATTGAGCACTTTTAGTAAAAGTAAGTTTTTAGCATTATTGTCTATAACACTTCTTTTAAGCGCATGTGGATCTAGCAACGCACAAAACATGTATGAAGAGGTTTTAGAATGTAATTTGTCAGCTCAACAACTAATACAATCTAAAGTAATAGAAGACGATAGAGTTTTACAAAATATTCAACAATATGCTTCTGAACAACCTTATGCAAATGATCTTACAGAGGATGATAAACATGAGTTAGATAGGAAAGCTCAAGAGATATTTAATAGATTTGAAGACCCAGGTATGAACGGTTTAAAAGGCGGTCTTTTTTATCCACTAAAAGTTTATAATTCTAGTACGTGCATGAAGATGCATAAGCAGAATAAGATTGATGTTGGTAGTCTAGGTCTTGAGGCAAAAGTTATGTACTATGCCGCTTATCTATTCGTATAGTTAAGTGTTGAGCAGTTTTCAAACTGCATTAGCCGTCTCACTCAAATGTGAGTCGGCTATTTTTTTTGCTTGTTACCTAGTAATGAGCGTAGCATCGCGACTGTGGCATGATTGGTCTCATCAAGTACTGGCTTAGCGAATAAGGGGTCGTAGCTTTTCGATAAGGCAGGATTATCAGACAATTGCGGGTGTAATGCGCTTTTGCATTTTTGCGCAGTATGGGGAGTGTTTTGACCTAGCACGCTCAGCAACATACCCTCTAAGCATAGTGGCTTTGAATATAAGATCGTAATGCCTGAGTTTTTAGCGGCTTTAATATCTTGTTGATTAACAGGGACGTCGCTATCCATCAGAATGAACTTTTTATCATAACCAACATGACGGCTCTTTTTGACTGTATCTTTGATGATATCGTGCGGTGAGCCACCACTAGAAAAGTCTAAAGTGATTTTACTACCAGAGCGCCTTTCATGATAGATACCTTTCATATGACTTAAAAATGCTTTGTCATGCTCACCTTCACCCATAACGAGTAGGGTGGTTTTGTTGACTGTCCTAGGTTTACGCTTTGCCATAATCTAGCCCCTTATAGATTTGGTATCGCGTCAAACGCGCCAGCCATATATTTTGCATAAAGGTTATCGTCATTACGAACCCCTTCCATCTCATCTAACCGCCAAGCTTCTGAAGCCTGCTCATATTTTTCGACTAAATATATCTGATGCTTATTTAATAGATTAAACACCTCTGGGGTATGGCAACTAAAGATAAGCTGAGCATTATGAGGATTATGATGCGATGAGCGAAACAAATCAAAAATGGCAGGTAAAAGTAGGGGGTGTAAGTCGTTATCAAGCTCATCGATAATAGCTACGCCACCATTTTTAAGCACAGGTAGTATTAAGCCAAGCAAGCTATAAGCAGATTGTGTGCCATTAGACTCTTCATAAATCATAAGCTCAAACGATTCATCACCGACTTTATGAATACCAAAGGGCAACAGTACTTCTTGCTGCTTTCCTTCGTTGACCATCATGACGCTTTTTATATTAATCTCATCAATGCCCGTATCAAACTGACAAAGTAGCTTCTCAGCAGTTTGTTTTAAACCATCATCCTTAGCAAACAATTCAGTCATCTCAGGTATAGACTGGCTAAGACTGCCAAGCCTGCCCATTGAGACTACATTGGTTTTGTAGCCTTCAAACATCTCGATGATTGCTTCTGCCAGTGGTTCATCAAGCAAATTGGCATAACTGATCAATGAGGCATTTTTTTTCACGTCATCTGCAAGCGATGGGATGACAAAATTGCGGTGCTTATAGACCATCTCATCACCATCATAGCGACGGCTAAAAACATAGCTAAATAAGCGACTGGTCTTTTTATATAGCGCTTCATTGATCACGCGGCTTTGGCTAAGCGTTAGCTCATAGCGATACTCTTCATAAACACCATCGGTATTTTTGAGTAAAAAACCCATCTCAAATTCAGAAGGTTTGTTTTTATTCAACGCAAAGGGGCTATACGGGATATTGTCTTCTGAATCAAGGCTGCTGGTAGAGCCACAAATAAACCAGCGCAAAAACGATACTGCTTTGAGCAGCTGCGTCTTGCCGGAGCCATTCGCACCTAAGATCGCTGTAACTTTATTAAGTCGATGCTGGTCAAAATCAGTATCAATATAAAAGTTATAGTTAGACTCGGTTGGCTGCTTGCCTAGCGTGAATGATAATTCCGTTGAATCTGGGTAAGAGTAAAAATTATCGAAACGAATATAAGTAATCATAGTCAGCCGTTTTTAACGATATTTTGTGGTTTGTTGGCTAAGATAGCATAAATAACGTTTTAGTGCCTTTCTTATATAGCGTTTATTATATTAATACACATAGTAAAATTTTCTAAATACTCAGTTAGGTTTTAATGTTGTTTGTAGGTTGTATGAGCATAAAAGCTATAGTGAGCACTATATCGGCTCCGACTATTTAAGCGATATATAGAACCATGTACAATGTCATCTTTTATTACCTTATCCTAAGATAGTAATTATTATCAAAAATGCATAACCTCTGAATATAGGTCGAGCGTTTTTATAAGCAGGTAGCAACAGATGGATAGTCAAAAATACAATATGTCATTTACAGCTGGTGCGCTGCTACAGTCAGAGTCAGTGACGATAGCTAAGTTATACCTTGAGCTTGGGAGTTGGAATGAGGTAAAAGACAAAGCTATTGCCAATAATGTCCTTCAATCAAGAGCAGTCAGTACGCTAAAGCGAATAAGTTATGAGATTATATCTCGTTTGAGCACCCTTACCAGTGAGGAGCTTATATTACTTGTGAATAGTAGTCATAAAGATCAAGCTTATCTGATATGGATGGCAGTCTGTCGACATCATAAATTTATTGCTGATTTTGCTACTGAAGTATTAAGAGAGCGTTTCATCACTTTTAAGCCAGATCTTCAGTACTCAGATTTCGATGTGTTCTTTAATCGCAAATGTGATTGGCATAGTGAGCTTGATGGTTTAAGTATAAGTACAAAGAAAAAACTCAGACAGGTGCTATTCAAAATGCTTCGAGAAGCTGACTTCTTGGACGGTAAAAATAATATCCAAGCTACTATTTTAAGCCCACGTTTGTTAGACGCCATTGAGCGCAATGGGGGCAGAGATATCATGTACTTCACAGTATCTGAAAATGCGGTATAAAGGGGTGTCACTATGGCTACAAGCGATATAAATGCATGTGATAAGCAAAGTTACGATCATCTTCTCGCTGTGATTTCAAGCGAACGCTTTCTTACGATGCAAGGTCTAGGTAATGAAGTGCCATTCTTTATATGTCCATTCCGACCAGAAGAAGTAAATGAGATGCTACGCCTTGAAGACCAACTCACCAAGCAGTTGAAGAATCAAGGTATCAATGTATTAAGTATTAATTTATATGACCTATCTATAAAGCTACTCAAGGAACGTGAGATTTTTGAGCAGATACTAGAGATGGAGTCAGAGGTTGCAAAAGAAAAACTCAAAGAGCTGCTTCAGGGAGTTTTAGATCCTGAGTCTCATCTGGCACCAGCTATTGCTAAGGAGCTAGATGATACGGACTATGATGTTTTGTTTCTATCAGGTGTTGGGGAGGTTTTTCCTTATATACGCTCACATAACGTTTTGAATAACTTACAAAGTACCGCAAAAGACAAACCGACTGTTATCTTTTTCCCCGGTGCCTATACTCATTCTTTAGAGTCTGGTGCATCGCTTGACTTATTTGGTAGGTTGCACGACGACAAGTATTATCGGGCATTTAACATTTATCACTGCGAAGTATAATTATAATGAGGTAGGTATGACCGCTCTAAAAAGTATTTTTCAAAAACCAGTAAACCGCCCGATCGAGGGTGTTATCAAAGCTGATGATGAGGCTAGCCTGCGTTTAGAGTTAGAAGAATATGTGCTAACTGATGAGGTTGAAGATCGTCTAATCTCTTTTTTTGACGCTTATAATGATTATCAGATTGCTAATGGTGTTTGGCTATCTGGATTCTTCGGCTCTGGTAAGTCACACTTGCTAAAAATGTTGGCATTATTACTTGAGAATAGACAAATTGACAATGCGTCAGCGCTTGAGCTGTTTTTACCTAAATGTGATGACAATCAATTATTGAGTACTGGCCTTCAAAAGGCAGTGTCAATCCCTTCAAAAAGCATACTGTTCAATATTGATCAAAAAGCAGACGTTATCAGTAAAACAGAGGTTGATGCTTTATTGTCAGTTTTTGTTAAAGTCTTCGATGAGATGTGTGGGTACTACGGTAAACAAGGCTATATCGCTCAGTTTGAGCGTGATCTTGATAGTCGCGGTCTCTATGATAGCTTTAAAGAAGTTTATCAAACCATAGCAAATAAACCATGGACAACAGGGCGAGAGCAGTCATTATTTGAATCAAAAAGTATAGCCCAAGCTTATAGTCAAATTACACAAACAGACGAATCTTCAGTAACAGGGATTTTGGATAAATATCGTAGTGACTACCATGTCTCGATTGAGGATTTTGCAGCACAAGTTGATGACTATATTGAACGCCAAATCAAAGAAAATGGGTATGATGAGTTTAGGCTGAATTTCTTTGTCGATGAGGTAGGTCAATATATTGCCGAAAACGTCAAGCTCATGACTAACTTGCAAACTATCGCTGAAAGCTTGGCAACTAAGTCTCGGGGTCGATCTTGGATTATCGTGACGGCTCAAGAAGATATGGGTACTGTCGTCGGTGAGATGGGCAAACAACAAAGTAATGACTTCTCAAAAATCCAAGCACGTTTTGCCAACCGCATGAAGCTTACCAGTGCAAACGTAGCAGAGGTCATTCAAAAGCGTCTTTTGGTCAAAACTGATGAAGGCGCTCAGCTGCTATCTAATGTTTATGCCAATCAGTCAAATAACTTTAAAACCTTATTCGACTTTGCTGATGGCTCACAAACGTATCAAAACTTTCAGAATGAAGCGCATTTCATAAACAGCTATCCTTTCATTCCTTATCAGTTTAGCTTATTTCAGTCGGCCATCGCTGATCTGTCATCACACAATGCTTTTGAAGGTAAGCATAGCTCAGTGGGTGAGCGTTCTATGTTAGGTGTGTTTCAGCAGGTAGCGATCAAAGTAAGTGATCATGACATAGGTCAGCTAGCAACTTTTGATCTGATGTTTGAGGGTATTCGTACCGCCTTGAAGTCCAATATACAGCGTGCAGTTATCAATGCAGAAACACATCTAGATAATAAATTTGCAGTGCAAGTATTAAAAGCATTGTTTTTGGTCAAATATGTCGATGGCTTCAAAGCAACCATCCGTAATATCTGTGTTTTGATGCTCAGCAGTTTTGATGAAGATGTCACTGTATTGCGCCAGCGCGTAGAAGAGGCGCTCAATCTATTAGAAGATCAGACTTACGTGCAGCGTACAGGGGAGGTATATGAATATCTCACTGATGAAGAAAAAGATATTGAACAAGAAATCAAGAATACAGAAGTGGAAGCCGCGGATGTTGCTAATGAGCTTGAAAGTATAATTTTTGATCAAATTATAAAAACTCGAAAAATTCGCTACAGTACAGGCGGGTCAGGCAGTCAGGGGCAGGATTATGCTTTTTCAAGGAAGCTTGATGATAAGTTATATGGCCGTGAATATGAAATTGGTATCAATATTATCAGTCCGTTTTATGAACACGCTGAAAATGATGAGATGATGTCTAATAAATCAAATTTCTCTAGTGATGAGTTATTTGTGGTGTTGCCAGCTGATTCACGCTTAATGAGTGACATAACGATGTACAAGCGTACAGAGAAATATGTCAAACAACAATACTCTATTGCGCAGCAAGAAACCGTAAAACGTATCTTAAGCGAGAAAAGACAACAGAATACCAAACGTGAAGTCGAGCTGCTACAGCGAGTAAAAAGCCTGATAGGTCAAGCTAAGCTATTGGTAGCAGGTATAGAGATTGAGGTTAGTACAGAAGAGGCACAACAGCGCATTGAAAAAGGGTTTCATGAACTTGTCTCCCGAGCGTACCCTAATTTGCGTATGCTGCGTGATATGGCGTATACAGAAAATGACGTTGTCAATATCCTTGATACCTCACAACAAGACCTGCTAGGTGACGATGCTTTGGCACTAGCTGAGCCAGAGCGAGAGGTATTGGCTTTTATTCAAAGAAATACCAAGTCAGCCATACGCACTACTGTAAAAGGTTTGTTGACTCAGTTTGAAGCGAAGCCTTATGGATGGTCGTATGCAGCAGTGCTAGCGACATTAGCTAAGCTATGTGCAAATGGCAAGGTCGAAGTACGTATGGATGGCAATGTATTAGAGGATAGCGAGCTTGCTCGCGCTCTAGTCAATAGTAAGCAACAAAGCAATTTAGTATTAGAACCACAAGTTGAATTTACCGCGTCACAAGTTCGTCAATTAAAAGAGTTTTATGAAGACTTTTTTGCTAAGCCTCCTAGTCATACTGAAGCCAAAGCGTTAGGCAATGAGACGATTGATACGTTTAAAGCAATGCTTACAGATCTTGAAAGCTGGTTGGCTGATTCAAAAACCTATCCTTTTTTAGCCACTTTAGAACCTGCTATCGGGCGTATCAAAACGATAGTAAAAGAGCCTTATACATGGTACTTAACTGAGCTAGATCCAGATACTGAAGATGAGTTTTTGGATTTAAAAGAGCAGGTACTAGATCCAATCCATAGGTTTATGAATAGCCCACAAAAAGGCATCTACGATGAGGCTAAAAACTTCCTAGAAAAGCAGTCAGCGAACTTTGATTATATCGAAAGAGAACAGGTGAGGGTGCTTGAGGCCAGTCTAAACGATACCTCTATATATAAAGGCAGTAAAATCCAACAAGTAAAAGTGCTATCAGGTAGCTTGAAAGACAAGATCGATGCTGCCCTACAGCAAGCTCGTAGCCAGTCGATTGAAGCGCTTAAGCAAATGCAGTCGCGTATGCAAGAGATGGATGAGTACAAAAAACTGCCAGATATCAGACAGGCAGAACTTGACGCCCCTTATGCACAACTGATTGATAATGTGAATGAGCAAGTGCTGATTGCCGTTATTAATGATAGATTGCAGTATTTCAAAGATAAAGGCTATTCAAATTTATTGCAAAAAATGGTAGTAATGGCAACGCCTAAGCCACCGCCAGTACCTACACAGGTAAGCACTGACAATGGTAATAATAGTGATAAAGATCAATCACAGGTGTCTGCGCTATCTGAGCCTAAACAGGTGAGTGAACCTAAAAATGAGTATATCAACTCAAATAAAATAAATGTACCTTACGATCGAGCTTGGCTAGAGAACGAGACCGATGTAGAGCGTTATCTAGAAGCGATGAGTGAGGCAATGCTCAGCGAAATACGTAAAGGTAAAAGGATCTATATCTGATGGAAACGACTAAAATCAAAAAATTTGCTCAGACAGCACGTGTCACTTTGATCGAACAAGTAGCAACCAAGCTTAACTTTGTACTGGGGGAGGAGAGCCTAGCCAGACGTGAGAACCCTATTGCGGTCAAAAAGCTAGAGGATCTTATCCGTCAGCAGTCCGAGCAGGAAGTCGTCGAGCGTATCGCTTATATTTGGTTCAATCGATTCTGCGCACTGCGCTTCATGGATATGAATCGTTATAACAGAAGGCTGGTGGTGTCAGCTGCTACAGGCGATACTCAGCCTGAAGTACTGGCGCTAGCCAAATCAGGTGATCTTGATGATAAGGTCGTACCAGAAGAAAGCCGTGAGCAGATACTTAATCTACTAAACGGTAAAGCGCCCAGCCGCAATCCAGAAGCGGAAGTGTATCGTCTACTCCTTGTGGCCTACTGTAATCAATGGCATGAGTCTATGCCATTCTTATTTCAGCGCATTGATGATTATACAGAACTGCTCATGCCTGATGATCTACTATCAAGCAGCTCAGTACTGGCTGATATGCGTGAAGCAATGCCAGCGGATACCTGCGAAGATGTTGAGGTCATCGGCTGGTTATATCAGTTTTATATCTCAGATAAAAAAGATGATGTCTTTGCTGGACTTAAAAAAAATAAAAAGGTCACACCAGAGAATATCCCAGCCGCGACCCAGCTATTCACGCCACACTGGATCGTACGCTATTTGGTAGAAAACTCGCTTGGTCGTTTATGGCTATTGAATCATCCTGAGTCTAAGCTGGCTGACCATATGGAGTACTACATAAAGCCTTCTGAAGACAATGATGATACAGATTATCTAAAAGTAGCGAGTCCAAAAGATCTAAAAATATGTGATCCAGCATGTGGCTCAGGCCATATGCTGACTTATGCTTTTGATTTGCTATATGCCATTTATGAAGAGCAAGGCTACGATGCGGTTGAGATACCCACGCTTATTCTCACTCATAACTTGTACGGTATTGAGATTGATGAGCGAGCAGGTGAGCTAGCAGCGTTTGCATTGACTATGAAGGCAAGAGCTCGCCACCGTCGCTTCTTTAGTACAGGTATCCGTCCAAATATCTGTGTGCTTGAGCCAATCAGTTTTGATGATGATGAGCTAGATGAGTACATGAACTTTATCGGTCGTGATTTATTTACGACTGACTTAGAGAAGACGCTGCGTCAGTTTGATGAGGTCGATAATTTTGGCTCTTTGATCCGACCAACGTTGACAGACGTTGCTGAAGTTTTGGAACGGTTACATGCTGCTGATGTATCAGGGCAATTATTCTTAGGTCAGACGCATCAAAAGGTACTTCGGCTGTTAAAACAGGCTGATTATTTAAGTCCTCAGTATCATGTTGTAGTAGCTAATCCGCCTTATATGGGTAGTGGGGGAATGAATACTAAATTAGATGTTTGGGCCAAGAAAAAATATCCTAATAGTAAAGCTGATCTATTTGCTATGTTCATGGAACGAAGTTTTGATTTAGTAGTCGATCAAGGGTTGGTTGCTATGATAACTATGCATAGCTGGATGTTTCTTTCAACATATGAAAAGCTTAGAAATTCTATATTGAATAAAAATACTGTATTAACAATGGCTCATTTAGGTTCTAGAGCATTTGATAGTATTGGTGGAGAAGTAGTGGCTACCACAGCTTTTATTCTTGCAAACACAAATAATCTAGACTATAAAAGTGTTTACTTGAGGCTTACCAGTGGAAAATCAGAGTTTGAAAAAGAAAAAGCTATTTTTGATGCGATTTCCGCTCCTGAATGTAGTTATAAGCATTTAGTATCTGCAAGAGATTTAATGACCATACCTACCTACCCGATTGCTTATTGGGCTTCAGAAGCAATGCTACGTTTGTTTTCGCAAGGCAAACCTATAACTGATTTTGTCAATTCTCGCGATGGATTGACTACAGGAAATAATGAGACCTTTATAAGATATTATTGGGAAGTTTCTTTTAATAAAGTAAATTTTTCGGCTGCGACACCAACTGAGTTTTGGGAGAAGAAAAAGCGGTTTGCGCCTTTAATTAAAGGAGGGTCATTCAGAAAGTGGTATGGAAATTTAATAAATATTATTACTTATGATAAGCGTTCATTTAACGTGTTGTCTGATTCAGGAAACAAACTACCATCCCGTGATTTCTATTTTCGTGAAAATATAAATTGGACTAGGATTTCATCTCCATCGGGTTCTTTTAGATACACACCACATGGATGTGTGTTTGAAAGTGCAAGTTTATGTGCTTATTCTCAGGACAAAAACAACTTATCTTTTGCTCTTTCAGTGGCAAATAGTAGTATTGCTATACCTCAATTAGATCTTGTCAATCCAACAACAAACCTTTTATCTGGCTATTTTGATATGTTAAAGTTGCCAGAAAGTGCAATCGAGCACTTTAACTATATAAACTCCAATACTAAAAAACTAATAGAGATAGCAAGAACAGACTGGAATGCTTACGAAATCTCATGGGATTTTACTACCTTACCATTGCTCAACAAACAATACCGCAAGCCAGCACTTAAAGATACTTATATCGAGCTACGCGCGCATTGGCAGCAAATGACCAATAACATGCAGCGCTTAGAAGAAGAGAATAATCGTATTTTTATTGACGCTTATGGTTTACAAGACGAGCTGACCCCAGAAGTTCCACTAAAAGAAATCACTCTAACCTGTAATCCGTATTATCGCTATGGTGGTGATAAGACAGATGATGAGTTAGAGGCACTTCTGCTAGCCGATACCATGCGTGAGCTGGTCTCGTATGCCGTTGGCTGTATGTTTGGTCGCTATAGCTTAGATAAGCCTGGGCTAATACTTGCCAATCAAGGCGACACAATCGGTCAGTATCTTGAGAAAATACCTGAGCCAAGCTTTACTCCTGATAAAAATAACGTGATCCCTATCTTAGATGATGGCTGGTTCAGCGATGATATCGTTGAGCGCTTCCGGAAATTTATCAAGGTAGCATTTGGTGAAGCGCAGTACGAGAGTAACATGCAATTCATCGAGCTGGCGCTTGGTAAAAACGGCAAGCCCCGTGACATTCGTGATTACTTCTTAAAAGACTTTTATAACGATCACGTAAAGCGTTATAAAAAACGGCCTATATATTGGCTGTTCTCAAGCGGTAACTTTAATGCCCTTATTTACATGCATCGCTATCAGCCTGACACAGTAAGCGTTGTGCTTAACGACTACTTGCGTGAGTTCCGTACCAAGCTCAATGCCTATAAAGACCAGCTTAGTGCGATCAAAATTAGTGGCAGTCAAAGCCAAAGTGAAAAAACGAAAGCACAAAAGAAGCTAGATATCACTGCTAAAATGATCACAGAGATGGAAGAGTATGAACGCGACGCACTTTATCCGTTAGCGACCCAGCAAGTAGAGATTGATCTAGATGATGGCGTCAAGGTCAACTACCCTAAATTTGGTAACGCATTGAAAAAAGTGACGGGGCTTAGTTCATGAATGATCGTATTATAAACTCATTACAAAGGCTGTTCGAGCGTCATCGAATTGTCTTTTGGTACGACAACAAGCAAGAGCTGCGCGATGACTTTGACGGTCTAACGCTAGAAGGTATAGAAAAAATAGTACTGAACAATAATGAGTTTGGTGTTAAATATAAGATATTACGTGAGCAGCCCAATCAAAAGTTTTTACTTTATCGTGCTGGCGCTCAACCTGCACAGTTGGATAATTGGCTATTGGATGTACAACTGGCACACGGTGAGTTCCGTACGGATCAGACCGCTATTTGGTTGTCAGAGCTGTCCTTAGGAATCGAGTTTGCAGAGGTGCTAAAAGACCATAAGGAGTTTTTTCAGGCCAAGAGCCGTAAAGAGGCTTTGAGTAAGCTGATAGCCCCTAATGATAGCTCGGGTACGATGCAGCTTAAAATGCTAGCAGTATGTGCTAAAAGCGAGCCTAAAATGGACTCTATTGTTGAGAGTCTATTGCAGGATTTGGCTCATGAGAAAGATGATAAGATTAAACTGATAAGTCGATGCGGTCTTGATGAGTTTTTTTGGGAACAGATGAGTCGCTACTATGGTTATAAGTCTGTTCAACCAAGTATTCTTGATTTTGCCATTGAGTTATTTAAGTCCAGCTATGCCATGGCAACTGGTGGTCAGGTCAAACTAACTAGTGATGCGCTTGTATTTTTGAAGCGTTGGAAAGACAGTAAACCCCATCAAGCTAGCTTTGAGACACTATCAGATCGTTTTGCCGATTACCTTGATATAGAAAATGATCTAAACAATCGCGACTTTAAGCAGTTAATCGAAACTGATTACTTTAGATCAATCGACGAAAAAATAATCAGTGCCTTAGCTCGTGCGGTATTAGAGAGTGACTTTACGGCTGAGCAAATTGCTGTATGGGTTCGACAACGTCGCCAGAGTCACTGGTATTCTGAATTTCAACATACTTATCAGGCACTTGATAACGCTGCACGGTTCATATCTATCTTCAACCACGTTGAGATCGATATGAATAGCTTAGATCAAGGCATAGAGCGCTATACCCAGTCTTGGTATAAGCTTGACCAACTCTACCGTAAGTTTATCTACCACAAGCTTACGTCTGGAAAAGTGTCACTTCTAAAAGATCTGAATGATAAGGTAGAAAATTTATATTCTAATGTCTACTTACTAGGGTTAGGGAATCGCTTTCAAGAGTTTGTTGAGTCAGCACCACAATGGAATACGTCAGTCGCAGTGAGACAAGATGATTTTTTTAAGCATTGGGTTAAACCATACTTAGAGAACAATAATAAAATATACGTCATTATTTCAGATGCAATGAGATATGAGATAGCAGATGAGCTGGTCAGCTTGATTCGTCAAGAAGATCGCTACAATGCCGATCTAGAACCTATGCTATCCATGTTGCCAAGCTATACCCAACTTGGAATGGCAGCCTTGCTACCTAATGAGACCTTATCCATTGCAGATAAGGAGAAGGATAAAGGCATGGTTCTTGTTAATGAGCAAAGCTCTCAAGGCACGCCCAATAGAAGCAAAATTCTCAAAGCAGCATTACAAGATCGAGGTGAGGCCATTACAGCAGATGATTTTATGCAGCTTGATAGAGAGGGGAGTCGAGAGCTGTTAAAAGCCAATGATGTTATTTATATTTATCATAATCGAATAGATCATACTGGCGATAAAATGCTCTCTGAGGGAGAGGCCTTTGAAGCTGCCGAAAAAACATTGCATGACCTGATTAAAGTGATTAAGAAACTAGCCAATGCTAATGCTAATAATATATTAATCACAGCTGATCATGGATTTATTTACCAAAACCGTAAGATAGATCAGAGCGATTTTTCAGGTGCTGAAGTAAAAGGCAAAGAAATCTTATATAAAGATCGCAGATTTATACTGGGTAAAGGGTTAGAGGAGTCATCAGGGTTACACAAATTCAGCTCTGAAATGCTTGGTTTGGACGGTCAAGTAGAAGTGCAAATTCCTAAGTCTATTAACCGTTTGAGACTTAGTGGCTCAGGAAGCCGTTTTGTACATGGTGGCGCATCATTGCAAGAGGTGGTTGTCCCTGTAATTAGCATCAATAAAAGTAGACAGAGCGATACCACAGCGGTTGAAGTGGATATCTTACGCGGCGCGAACTCTTTAATTACTACAGAAGAGCTTAATGTCAGTATGTACCAGAGCTCACCTGTAACAGAAAAAACGCTACCTCGCGTACTAAGAGTAGGTATTTATACTGAGGCAGGAGAGCTTATCTCAGACAGTTATGAGATGACTTTTGATCTACGTTCAGAAAACCCTCGGGAAAGAGAGCAGCAAGTCAGTTTGATACTTACCCGTAAAATTGATGAAGTCAATGGGCAAGAAGTCATTTTAAAGCTAGAAGAAAGAGTCGGAAGCACTTCGCACTATAAAGAATACAAAACGCTTAGATACACAGTAAGGCGTTCATTCACTAGCGATTTCGATTTTTAGAGTGGATTCAGAAAGCCATCATGAGACTGGTTATTGAACGCTGTGTAAGTTAAAGACGAATAACATCGATTACGCTTAAAATCTTAAATCCTTTTATTGAGCAATAGGGCCGAGCTACAGTGCGACATTTAGTGTCGCACTGTAGCTCAGCCCTATTGTTTTTTGTACAAACAAACGTTTATACTCTTTTGGAGTAAATATAAATAAAACTTAATAGCTTTTATAGAGGTTTTAGATTAAAAAAAACGTCATTAGCTTTGTAAGTAGAAATTACTTACAAGATTATCTTGCGTATTTTTAAGAATTTTAATAATCACTTTAGGAAATAAGAAATGCCTTTACCATTTATATTAGTAGGTGCAGCTGTAGCACTAGCTGGAGTTGGCACAAAAAAAGGATACGATGGTTATCAAGATAAAGCAGAAGCAAACAATATTCTTGAAGTTGCTAAAAAGCAGTACGAAAAAGCAGCAAGTGATTTAGAGTTCGATGATAAGGGTGTACAGGATAAGTTAGAGGAGTTAGGAACATTACAGTTAGACATCGGTAAAGACTTCAATGAGTTTCAAGTAATCGCTGAAGAATTATTAGGTAAACTGAATGATGCTAGCAAGGCAGATATAAAGGTAGATGTTCCGAAGTACCAACGAAAACGTATTGAAAGATTGTCAATGGATTCTATTGTCTACGCTAGTAAAGTAGTTGGTGGTAGTGCAGCTGCGGGATATGCAGTGTACGGAGGTGTGCTGGGTTTAGCAGCAGCATCAACGGGTGCACCAATTTCTGCGCTTTCAGGAGTGGCAGCCTATAATGCGACAATGGCTGCTATAGGTGGCGGCTCTTTGGCTGCAGGTGGTTTAGGAATGGCAGGTGGAGCAGCGATCTTGGGCGGTATAGTAGCAGCACCAGCGCTTGCAATTGCAGGGTGGGCATTTGCATCGCATGCTGAAGAGGCATTGTCAAAAGCGAAAGAAACAAGAGAAGAGGTAAGACAGTTTGTTAAAGAAACTGATATATCTCGTGGTTATTTGAGAGATACACGCCAGTATATTAGTAGAATTATATTAGGATTGAACGGAATTCGTAAGGTTTTCAATAATTATTTGAAATACTTAAAAGCTGTTGAAGCAGAAATGGGCCAAGGTAATTTTGATATCTTAGAGAAAGAAAAAGATATTATTTTGAAGGTAAAAAACGGCTATGTCGTAGCCGCGATTCTTACAGATATTATCACTACTCCTTTATTTAAGGTTGAAGAGAATAATGGTGTGCCTGTTGTTGGTAAAGATGGAATACCTAAGTTCGAAACTAATGATGAAGGCTCTAAAATATTAAATAAAAATAATATGACAAAGGTAATAGGAGAATCCAATCGTAGCGTTGAGCAATTTAAAAACTAGAAATTTATGATATAAAGTTATTTGTCTGACTGCTTTTTAACGGTTTAATCTGAAAGTATTTAAATATGTAGATTTAAAAACGTAGTATTAATCAAAAAAATTTGAACAATTAATTCTGGAGACAAGATATGCCTTTACCGTTTATTTTAGTAGGTGCAGCTGTAGCATTAGCTGGCGTTGGTACGAAAAAAGGATACGATGGTTATCAAGATAAAGCAGAAGCAAACAATATTCTAGAGAAGGCTAAAAGAGATTACGATATAGCAGCAAGGGACTTAGAAATCGACGATAAAAAAGTCCAACAGAGTTTAGAAGAATTAGGTGAACTACAGTTAGATATAGGTAAGGATTTTAACGAATTTCAAACTATTGCTGAAGAACTGCTAGGCAAATTAAATGATGCTAGTAAGACAGATATAAAGGTAAATGTTCCAAAGTATCAACGCAAACGTATAGAAAGGTTATCAATGGGTTCTGTCGCCTATGCTAGTAAACTAGCGGGTGGTGCATTAGGAGGTACAGCTGCGGCGTATGCAGTTTATGGGGGTGTAATGGCTCTAGCTGCTGCATCGACAGGTACGCCTATTGCTGCACTTTCAGGTGTTGCAGCTTATAATGCAACAATGGCGGCCATAGGTGGTGGTTCTTTAGCTGCAGGCGGTTTAGGAATGGCAGGTGGAGCAGCGATTTTAGGAGGTGTTGTTGCAGCTCCAGTACTTGCGATTGCAGGTTGGGCATTCGCATCTCATGCTGAAGAAGCTTTATCAAAAGCACAAAAAACTAAAGATGAAGTTCGGGATTTCCAAAGGCAGGCTCAAATATCTCGTGATTACTTACAAGATACATGTCAGTACGTTAGCAAAATAACTTTATGTCTAAATCGTATACGTACTATATTTAATGGTTACTTAGAAGATTTGAAAATTGTTGAGATGGCAATGCGTAGGGGTCATGGCGATATCTTAGATCAAGAAGATAATATTGTTAGAATGGTAGAAAATGGTTATGCTGTCGCTGCAATTCTTACGGATATCATTACTACTCCTTTATTTAAGGTAAAAGAAAATGATGGTGTGCCTGTTGTTAATGAAGATGGAATACCTGTATTTGAAACCAATGAAAGTGGGTCTAAAATATTGAATAAAACTGAGATAAGAAAAGTTATAGAAGTATCAAAACGTAATGCTGAGCAATTCAGGGATTAAAGTTTTGATAAATTATTAGAACTGAATTAGTTGATGTTCAAATTTAAAAGAGTAGAGGTGCTTCAAGTTATGCTGTTCCTTTACTCTTTTTTTTGTGTGTTAATTATGGCTTTATATCTATAAGACTTAGTATTAATAAAATTGAGGAAGCTATTATGCAAAAAATGTCTAACACAGAATATGATTGGTTAGGTGAAGTAGGTAAAACGGTTACACATAGTTTAGTAACAACTTTTGGCTTAGATTTTCTATTACTAGAAGATAAGAAAGGCGGTGATGTTAATACTATCCATAATGTTCGCAATGGTGTTTGGGCCACAGATGCTGAAAAAGAAAAATATGAAAATATTGAAAAGTACGACTCAGATTCTTATCATAAAGATAGAAACTATATAGCAAAAGGTAGAGAGGATAAAACTACCCAACAGGCTGGAGAGTTAGAAGATAAATACAGAAGCACTAGTATGGGAGTTCATGAGAAACGACAGTTAGACCATGTTGTTTCATCGCATGAGATACACTATGATGCTGGTAGAGTTTTGGCAGATATTGATGGTATAAATCTAGCAAATAAAGATACGAATTTCGCTTCTACTATTGCATATATTAATAATAAAAAAAGTAATAAACCTATACAAGAGTTTGTTGATGAGCTACCTGAGATGATTATCTCAAAAAAAGAATCTGTATCCAATAATGAAAAAAAGATTGAGAGTATGCCTGAAAGTACTCCTGAGCAACGCCATAAAAAGCAAGTGGTTGCGGATAAAATCCGTAAAGAAAAGAAGCATATTGAAGAGTTGGAGTCTGTCGATACTGTCGCTATGCTCAAAGCAGATGAACAAGCTAGACAAAGTTATAATAAAGAAGTAGCGAAAGCTTACTATAGTAGCAGTAAGTTCTTCAAAGGTACGGTTACTGCTGCCGCGAATAAAGGAGTTGCAATGGGTGCTAGACAAGCTATAGGTCTAGTATTGGCAGAGATTTGGTTTGAGCTCAAAGAAGCCTTACCAACTGTTTATCGAAATCATAAGGACATATTTGTTTTTGACGCTTTTTGGGAAGATGTTAAAAACACCTTATCTGCTGTCTTAGAGAGAGTAAAGCTGCGTTTCAACGATGTCTTGAGTACTTTTAAGGATAGCTTTATCGGTGGTGTCCTAGCCAGTATTTCTACAACGCTATTGAACATAGTGTTTACAAGTGGAAAACTAGTAGGGAAATTGATTCGAGAGTCTTGGAACAACTTAGTTCAAGCAATGAAGCTGGTATTTTTTAATCCCCAGAAACTCGCTTTTGGTGATTTAATGCGAGAAGTTACTCGTATTATTTTAGCTAGCGTTTCAACGATCATTGGTGTTGCTATCAATCAACATCTAGTAACAGTTGTGACCATTCCTTTCGGCACTGAGATAGCAGCATTCTTGAGTGCTTTATTTATAGGTCTTTTTACTGTAGGTACGGGATACTTTTTAGACCATAGTCCAATGATGAAGAAGCTTTGGGATTTCTTGAATTCAATGAAGGATAAGTACGAAGCTACTCTCGATTTTATGAAAGAAGCAAATGCAGAAATAAATCGTTACGCAACAGAGCTAGCTAGAATAGAGTTTAACCTAGATGTGAATGAGTTACAGTTATTAACTGACAATTTGAGCCTAGCTACGAGCGAGTCCGATAGAAGTATTATCTTAAAAAATGAGGTTGAAAAACGTAATATAGAATTACCATTTGAAATGGGTAACTCGGAGAGTACTAAGTCATGGCTACAAGCAAAATTCAACTCGAAGAAATAACGCCTTTTCCTTGTAACTCGTGTGGTAAATGCTGTCGCCGTGTTAACTTAAGCGAGTTAACGATTTACTTAGATCGCGGCGATGGTGTCTGTCGAAATTTTAATGAAGTAAATAACCTGTGTAATATCTATAGTGAAAGGCCCTTAATTTGTAGAGTCGAGGACTACTATAGAACGTATTTAACTGATCAAATAAGTTGGGATGATTTTGTCAAAATAAATATGGATATTTGCGCAGACCTTTAAATGTATTACTAACTAAGCCTTTTGCGAGTGGTAGTTAAACGTTTTTTAGTTAATAATGTATTATTCAATAATTTTAAGTATCTGAGGTGATTCTTGATATGAGCTATTGATTATTATTTTTCAATAGCTCTAATACCTTATCCTCTCCAAGCTGATCAATCAATGCTTGCAGCTGGGCAGTAGAGTCAGCTTGTAATTGAGCATCTGCTCTAAACTCCGCCGTGTCATTACCTTCCCTGAGCGCATCTAAGTAGTTTGCCCATTTCTGCATCATATCGCTACGATCGTCGATGTACTCAAACCGACCGTAAGCGGTTCCATTAGGGTCTTTAGTAGTATGACCTAAAGCCATCTCAACAAGTACAAGAGAGTACTTTAGCTGCTCTTGCAGGATAGTCTTCGCAGTGGCTCTAAAGCCATGTGCGCAATGAACGTCTTTATAGCCCAAATCCTTTAACCGCTTATTCGCTGTCGCATCAGAGATGATCTGATGCTTTTTTGCCGTCTGGCTAAAAAATACGTATTCAGTATGACCATTAATTTTTTGTTGTTCACTCAATATAGCTACGGCTTGACGAGGTAGGGGAACTACCATGTCTTTGACCATGTTTACTTTGCCTTGACCTTTGAGCGGCTTTAATTGCCACCTGCTAGCCTCTAGGTCTAAATCAGCCCAGCGCATACGTCTTAGGTCACCGTTACGCACGAATAGTAATGCTAATAGCCTAAGGGAGTTAATGGTGTTTGGATCACCTTCTATAGTCTCAATATCACGCAGTAGCTTAGCCAAATCTTTAGGCTTAGTGATGGCAGGACGATGACCATAACTTGACTTAGCCAACTGGCTCTTAATAAGCGCCGCAGGATTGCTACTACAGAAGCCGCGAGCACCCGCATAAACAAATACATCACTAGCGATACCCGCGCAGCGCTCAGCCTTGTCTGTGGGCTTGCCAGCTTTGTTTAATGACTTAGCTTGGATGTCTAAAAGCACCTCAAGCATTCTAGGTGAGTCGATCTCACTGATAGGCTGATCACCTATATATGAACATATAAGTTCTAAGCGACCTTTCTTACGGATTAACGTATTGCCTTTTTGAGTCTGGTCTAAGCTATCAAAATATTCCCAAGCAAAATGATTAAATGAGTTTTTAGTTTTACTAATAATACTATTCTTTAATTCTTCACGGTGGTTTTTAGGATCAATATTACGACTTAGTAGCTCTTCATAGTCACGCCAAATCTCACAGGCACGAGCGAATGAGACGTTTGGATATACGCCAAGCGATATACGTTTATTTTTTGAGTGAGTAGGAGACAGGTACCGATAAACCCAAGACTTAGTGCCGTTAGGTCTGACCATGAGATACAACATGGGATAGTTTTTGACAGAGACTAGATATTCTTTGTCACTAGCTTTATAGCTGCTAATACTTCGATCAGAGCTAATAGGTTTACGTGCTTCCATGACTGATACCCCAATGTACATTTAAAAACCAGTGTACATGATAGTGTACATCAGATGCATGGATTGGGATAGATAGAGCAGGACAGTATAGAACGCCAGATACAACAAAGCCCCTGATATCAGGGGCTTTAGCTGTTCTATAAGATAGTATAGGACTATGTAATGGTACCCGGAGCCGGACTTGAACCGGCACGCTATTGCTAGCGAGGGATTTTAAATCCCTTGTGTCTACCAATTTCACCACCCGGGCAAAACTTGTGTTATCTAACATGTAAACTAGCTGATAGGCCATCTAGTTACTAGATAAGTGGTCGCTATTATAATCGGTTGAGATAATAATGCAAGCCAAAATTAACGTAAAGTTGATAAATAATTGGAGGCTGGAGTCGGAATCGAACCGGCGTTAACGGAGTTGCAGTCCGCTGCATGACCACTCTGCCATCCAGCCAATCAAGGTGGACTATATTAGCAAAAATATGCCAAATTACAAGTCATTTTTCATGCAAACGAAGGTTATTTTTGATTAATATATATTTACCCTTTATTTTCAATTGGTTGGGTTGCTCAATATTCAATGATAATTAGATGATGAAAGGTTAAAGGAGTGTTAAATATCAAATGTTAAACTGATGAGCGCTCTCTTTATCATTATCTTTGGTCTTTTTGGTATTGTTTGTATCTGTGGGTGATCAGACCTGCGAGTAGTAAGTGACTCGGTTGTTACGCAAAAATCCTGCTAACCCAAGGCCATAGCGTTCAGCGACACGTACTGCGGTACTGGTCGGCGCTGACATGCCAACGAGCCAAGGTATGCGACTACGAATAGATTTTTGTACCAATTCAATCGATAGGCGTGAAGTCATTAGTACGCAATCAACCTCTACCTTTTGTCGCAGTTGCCAACCGATCAATTTGTCGAGCGCATTGTGGCGTCCCACGTCCTCAAATAAGTATAGCTGATCATTGTATATCGTTGCTGCTGCATGCACAGCTCCTGTTAGTTGATGTGTGTGCTGTGCAGCATCTACTTGCTGACGTAATGCCAATAGATAGTCAAGGCTTGGTGCAGTCGCCTTAGAGCCATGTATGTTTGCTTGTGAGTAGTGGCTCAAGTCGGGCAATGCCTGTGTCAGGCCAGTAATACCGCACATACCGCAGCCTGTACGCCCTGCTAGTTGCCGCTTCTGAGCTTGGATACGTTGATGGCAACGCTGGCTTAAGACCAGCTCTACGACATAGATATCGTAATCTTGAAGTTGTTGTAAGCTTTGCTCAAATGATGATGGTTCGAAATTCTCGTCTCTTGAAGCCTGAGCAAAATTTTGGTAGTTATCAATATCCGTAAGATGAGTCACTTCCCAGTCGAGTAACTCGTGACTGTGCTGAATCAAGCCCTCGCTAAATAAGAAGCCAACGGCCAAGTACTCTAGTTGGTAAGGGCTGGCCATCAGTACCGCATAATGAATCCCATTGATGATAATTGACACCGCTGCTTCTATGGCTAAACTAGTGGCCTGAGATTCGATATTAGCTTGAGCAGTATGGTCCTCACTATTAGGTCCGTCATTATCTAATGAGTAATAATGCTTATGCGCTAAGTGGTTACGAGCAAGCAGCATCTCAGATGCTGCAGTATCTTCAGATAAATCTGTCGTAACCACATTATTTTTGTTTATCATATCGGTGGTGCTAGGTAACTCACTTTGCTCAACGCTATCTTCAGTTATTATAGTCATTTATGCAGGCTCAGCTATTCGAGCGCCTGCATTGACGCGCTCCAAAATAACGGTCGTCGACTTGTAAGCTGGAATATGAGAGTCTGGCGCATGTGTGTTCAAATCAAACAGGTCATTGCATTCAGGATAGTAAGCGGCAACGGCGTTAGAGGCAATGTCCATCTCTGTTAGTATTAATGGACCCAATACTCGTGGTTCAGCTGAACTGTCTTTGGCACGCTGGCGAGTCACCATAACGCTGTCACCTTTTTGCCAACCTAGGCGGCTGATTTCATCTGGATGCATAAATAGCACATCGCGGCGATTAGTCTGGCGATAGCGGTCTTTAAACCCAAATATCATGGTATTGAACTGGTCATGACTACGGACGCTGGTCAATTGCCAAACCTTTTGCGTTACGTTTTGCGTTGTATTCTCGTCATCAATGCCCTGCGCATCTTCCATTTGGGCTGCAACGTACGTAATGGGGTACTGCGGTACTTCAAACTGCGCTTTGCCGCTCTCAGTATTCCATACGCGGTGACGCGCCGCATGATACAAATGAAAACCGCGTTCCGAATTGCGAATGCGCTGATTAAAGTCTTCAAATCCATTAATAGCTTGAGCGATATAGTCTCGAATAAGGTCAAAATCTTCACTCATCGCAAGCCAAGGAATAGACGAGTCAGCACCGAGCACATGAACCGCCATATCTGCCACAATTTGTGCTTCAGATTTTAAAGTGTCGCTCACGGGTTTTAGCTTGCCTTGAGTCGGAACGATTTGACACATTGAGTCTTCGATCGTGGCAAACTGCTCACCTTTTGTCGTTACTATGCGCTCAGTACGACCTAGACAAGGTAAAATAATGTTGTTTGCCCCAGGATATAGCATCGTCTCATTAAGCTTAGTACCGACAAATATGTTGAGTTGAGTGGTGGTTAATGCTTGTTCTATAGCGCTCGTATCAGGGGCTGCTACAGCGTAATTGCCGCCCATACCCATAAAGACCTTTAATTGACCCGCGATAAGCGCTTTGGCACCTGTAACGACGTCATAGCCATGCTCTTGCGGCATAGGGCGCTCAAAGACACGCTCAAGACTGTCCAGTAAGCTTTTGCTAGGACGCTCATGAATACCCATAGTACGATCGCCCTGAACGTTAGAGTGACCGCGAACAGGAGAGGCACCTGCACCATCAATACCGATCATACCCATCAGTAGTAGCAGATTGGTAATCATCGCGACATTGTCATCGCCTTGCACGTGCTGAGTGATGCCCATGCCCCAAGTACAAATCGTCGCTGAACTGTCAGCAACTAGCTTAGCGAGATTGACAATATCTGTTTGAGAGATACCGCATCCAAGCGTGATATCTTCCCAAGCCTGCTCTGTTAGCCATTGTTTTAGCGGTTCAAAACCTGAAGTATGAGTGGTGATAAAATCGTGGTTGATTCTATCGTTTGCAATCAGCCATTTGGCAATGCCCGTCAATAGCGCGGCATCCCCACCGATTTGAATTTGAATGACATCATCAACCATGTCATCGCTTTGACCGGCTGCCATATGCGTTGGTTTTTGCGGATTTCTAAATTTACTCAAGCCTTGTTCACGCATCGGATTGATTGAAATGATTCGGCACCCTTCCTCATGCGAGTGTGCAAGCATCTCTAGCATCCGTGGATGATTGGTAGCTGGGTTTTGCCCAAACATTAATATCAGCTTGGCTTGCTCAAAGTCTTCTAGCATGACCGTTGCTTTACCAATACCTAGTTGCTTACTGAGCATGACCGATGTGGGCTCATGACACATATTCGAGCAATCTGGCAAATTATTGGTGCCAAAACAGCGTACAAACAACTGATATAGAAAGGCTGGCTCGTTGGTCACGCGCCCTGATGTATAAAATAGTGCTTCATCGGGTGAATCAAGTTGTCCTAGCTGCTCAGCGATTAAGCTATAAGCGGTTTCCCAAGGAATAGGGACGTAGCGATCTTGCGCGGCATCGTAATACATTGGCTCTGATAAACGACCACTATGCTCAAGCTCGTAACCAGACCATCCTTGTAGCTCGGTCACGGTATGCTTCGCAAAAAACTCGGCATCTGCTTTATGAGTCATGGTTTCACTAGCAATGACTTTTATACCGTTTTCACAGACATCGATGGATTTGTGCGATTTATGGTCGGGCCATGCACAACCTGGGCAGTCAAATCCGCCCTGAGGTTGGTTACTTTTGAAGACACTTAGGCCGCCCCGTAGAAACGTCTGATAGTCCATCAGCTTTTGAGTCGAGGAGATCAGCGCAGGCCAACCAGCGGCAGGGTGGGAGTAGATAGGAATTTTGCGCATGACAGACCTCATAGATAGATGACAATAGCGGAGCATTGATAGACAACAACTATATAATGGTCAACAGAAACTTCATATCATCATTAACTATAGATAACAAAAAACCTTCAAGAAAAATCAATTTTCTTGAAGGTTTTAGGAGCAGCTAAAACAGTTATATCTGCTACGTAAAATTCATAAGTTGAAAAATATTAGCTTAAAATTAAACTGTCGTCTTCGACCTTTTCGCCGCGTGTTTGCTCGAACATATCTAACAAATCATGTACGGTCATGCCTTTACGAATATCTCCAGACACATCCAAGACCACTTGTCCTTGGTGTAGCATCACGGTGCGCGTACCATGTGCCAATGCTTGTTGCATAGAGTGGGTCACCATCATGGTGGTGAGCTTATTGTCTGTGACAATTTTATCTGTCAATTCTAAGACAAAGGCGGCGG
Source organism: Psychrobacter piscatorii (assembly GCF_043641605.1). Lineage (GTDB taxonomy): Bacteria > Pseudomonadota > Gammaproteobacteria > Pseudomonadales > Moraxellaceae > Psychrobacter > Psychrobacter piscatorii_C. The sequence continues at coordinate 92,195 of NZ_JBHZRK010000005.1, forward strand.
TTTTTGGATCGAGGGCGGCAGTATGCTCATCGAGCAACAAAATCTTAGAGGGCTGCAATGATGCCATCAGAAGGCTGACGGCTTGACGTTGACCACCAGAGAGTAGACCCATACGGTCTGTCAGGCGATTTTCTAATCCCAGTTTTAACACAGACAGTTTTTCACGGAACAAGTCACGGTTGTTTTGGTTAAGTGCAAACTTCAAACCGCGCTTGCCGCCACGTTTATAGGCCAATGCCATGTTTTCTTCGATCGTTAGCGCTTCACAAGTACCTGCCATTGGGTCCTGAAAAACACGTGCAACCCAGTGCGCGCGTTGGTGGGCGGATTTTTTGGTAACATCAATGCCATTTAGCAAGATTGAGCCACTATCGACGCGCGTTGTACCGCTTACTGCGTTCAAAAAAGTCGATTTACCTGCACCATTGGTACCAATAACGGTGACAAATTCACCATCAGCGATATTCAAACTGATACCACGTAGGGCAGGGTTTTCGATAGGTGTGCCTGGATTAAAGGTCAACTGTAAATCGGTGGCTTGCATCATAATCGTTATTCCTTATTATCTCTTCGGGCAAAGCAAGTGCTGTTGACACTTGCTTAAACTGTCATTAGGCGCGAACTTTGCGTGATAAAAACTTCGTTTTCGCTTTTGGTAAGACCAAAGCCAGTACCACGAGTAACGCGGTAATTAAGTTCAAATCTTGCGGACCAAAGCCGATACTACGTAGCGTATCGCTCGATAGTGCGACCTGAATAAACAGCTTGTACAATACTGCACCGACCACAACAGCAAAAGTAATGAGCCAAATACGCTTGGCAGGAATGATGGTCTCACCAATGATGACCGCTGCTAGACCAATGACAATTGTGCCGATACCGATAGAAATATCAGCGCCACCTTGGGTCTGGACAAATAACGCACCTGCTAAGGCAATCAAACCGTTAGAGATCGCCATACCGATGATGGTCATCCATGAGGTATTAATACCTTGCGCTTGTGCCATTCTCAAGTTTGAGCCCGTAGCACGCATTGATAAACCGGTTTCGGTACTGTAAAACCAGTTTAAAAATAGCATGGCAATCGCCACGACGACCCCGATAATCAGACAGCGCATCCAATAGCCATTGCCATTAGTCACTAAAGCACTAAATACCGTCGTTTCACCAAGTAATGGTAGGTTTGGGGCGCCCATAATACGCAGGTTGACAGAATATAGGGCAACCATCACCAAGATACTGGCAAGCAACTGTAAGATGCCAAGTTTGACGTGCAGCCATGCAGTAACGATACCGGCGACTGAGCCTGCTAGCATACCAAAAGCACAGGCGAGCCACGGATTGACACCCGCAACGATAGAGATGCCAGCGACCGCGCCGCCCAGCGGAAAGCTACCATCAGCCGTCAAGTCAGGAAAGTCGAGCGTACGAAATGAGATCAGCACACCGAGTGCGACGAGGCCATAGATCAGACCACTTTCAAGCGCACCAAAAAAAGCAATTAAAGACATAAGAGATCAGTAAGTCATAACCCAGTGTCTAGCGTATGATATCAAGATAGGTGAGAGGCGATTGCCAAAACCTTCTAAATGCTAAACAGCTAAGCGGTGAATTTAACAGATTAAGCAATCTGCGGTTAGGGTAAACCAAAACAGGTCACGATTAACAACGATCATAAGTTACCTTGGTTTAAAGCTATAGTTCGAGCCATGGCAATATTTAATGCAGCAAAAATGTATTTTACTTAACAAGTAGCAGATAAGCCACAAGCTAAAGACAGCAATATATGAAACAAACTATTTAAACAGGTTCTACTGAAACAAGAAGCCCAGCTTACTGACTCATAGCTGGGTTTCTTGTCAAACATTTAGCATCACAGCGCAAGATGGCGATCAATCACTGATTGGTATGGCTATCTTGCTTACGGCTACTATTTTAAGCCAAATAAAAAGGTGCGTTATTCTACCACTTCTTTTGCTTTATCGATAACCGCTTGTGGCAAAGTGATGCCTTCTTCTTGAGCATGTTTTGGGCTGACATATAGGTTAAGCGCTTGTGGGGTATAAACAGGGATAGCGCCTGCTTTTTCACCATTTAAGATACGAACAACGATTTTGCCCGTTTCACGGCCAAGCTCGTAGTAGTCTACGCCTAATGCTGCAACCGCACCGCGCTCAACTGAGCTCGTGTCTGATGCGATAAGAGGAATCTTACTTTCTTTAGCAATTTGATAGAGTGACTCGTAAGCGGATACCACGTTGTTATCAGTCGATGTATAGATCATGTCGACTTTGCCTTCAAGACTACGGGCTGCCATCGCAATGTCATTACTACGCTGTGCTGGTGCTTCTAATACGTTGATGCCGAGCGGTGTCAATTTCTCTTTTAGATTTTGTAAGATAATCGTTGAGTTGACTTCACCTGGGCTATAGACATAACCGACATTCTTTAACGATGGAATGATTTGACGCATCAAGTCGATTTGTGGCTCGTACGGTAGCGCATCTGATGCGCCTGTAACATTGGTGCCAGAACCATCTAGCTTAGGTACCAGTTTGGCTGCTACCGGATCGGTAACCGCAGAGAATACCAGTGGAATGCTGCTAGTAGAAGCGGCAACAGACTGCGCAGATGGTGTTGCGATAGCGACGATAACATCTGGCGCATCAGCGACGAATTGCTTAGCAATCTGTCCGGCAGTAGCCGTATTGCCCTGTGCGCTTTGGAAGTTGACGGTTAGGTTTTCACCGTCTTTGAATCCTGCTTCGTTTAATTCGTCGATCACGCCTTTGCGCACATCATCAAGTGCTGGATGTTCAACGATAGCAGTGATAGCAACAGTTTTCATTTCGGTGGCTGTATCGCCAGTAGCCGCAGTATCAGTCGTGCTGGTATCTTGGGCTGATTGATTACAACCCGTTAAGATAGCAGTGCATACACCGCCTAGTAGTAACGCTTTGCCAAAATTAAAACGATTTTGATACAACATGGTTCTGACTCCTAAAAGTAATAATGTGTCCGTACATTATTAATAGATGGGTAAAAGGGTAAAGCGAGCCACTTATGATGGCTACAGGTTATTTTTCAGTATTACTATTCAGCACTATTTATTTTATTCGTGCTACTTGTTATCAGTGCTTTGCGCTTGCTTATCAACATTGATGCCATTTTTTAGCAACTCTGCTGGTAAACTAACACCTTGCGTTTTGGCGTGCTTAGGGCTGATATATAAGGTTAGATCGTTCATGACGGCAGGTTCAATGGTATTGATCGCCTCGCCATTTAATACGCGATATACCATCTTGCCAGTGGTACGACCAAAGTCATAATCATTAACGCCAAGAGCAGCAGTCGCGCCGCGCTTCACACTGAACTCATCAGACGCAACAATAGGTAATTTTAATTCATTCGCGGCTTGGGTCATGGCTTCAAATGCAGAGGCAACATTATTGTCAAATGAGGTATAGATGATATCTGCGCGCCCTTGCAAGCTACGCGTTGCCATACCGATATCGGTTGGACGGTTGGCAGGAATGTCTAACAATGTTAGACCTCGTGCTGGCAGGGCTTGTTTTAGACTATCACGCAATGACACTGAGTTTGCTTCGCCTGGGCTGTAAACGTAGCCAATCGTTTTCATATCAGGTTTTATTTGCTGCAATAAGTCTAACTGCGGCTCTAGAGGTAGCTGACTAGACAATCCCGTCAAATTGCTTTGAAAAGGCTTGCCATCTTCGGTAATGAGCTTGGCACCTAGTGGATCTGATACAGCCGTATAAATGATAGGAATAGTAGTGGTCGCAGCGACAATCGACTGAGCCGATGGCGTCGAGATGGCAACGATGGCGTCTGGATTGTCTCCTGCAAACTGCTTAGCAATCTGTCCTGCTGTCGCGGTATTGCCCTGTGCACTTTGGAAGTTGACCGTTAGGTTTTGGCCTTCGACATAACCATTGTCTGCCAGCTCATCAATAATACCGCGGCGCATATCATCCAATGATGGATGCTCAACGATTTGGGTAATCGCAATAGATTTGGCAGGTTTTTCTGCATCTGCAGCAGCACTATTTTCAGTAGTGGCTACTGTGTCAGTAGAGGAGTTCGAGCAGCCTATCAGGCCAAGTGTGCTAATGGCACTAAGAGCAACGCCATATAGGCTTAAGCGTAGAGTAGAAGCAATAGTCATTATTAGGATAACTCGTAGGTTATATCAATCATAAAAACCAAGTGAGGACTGCCAGATTGATCAAGCCTACTAATAGCAATGCTCAAATGATCTGTTTGGTTCTCTTTGGTTTCAAAAAAGATATTGGAGAATGCAGATTAGCCGAGTCAATGCTATGTTGATGCCAAAATAGCAGGCTAACCATTAAATAAAGTAATCGTTCCATCGATTATTATGTTCATATTATGACAGTAATGTAAGTTATCGCAATAAAAAATTAAAGCGCATTCGTCATAGGCGTACTGAGTAAGACTATTAGGCATTGTCGTAACCATTATCATAAGCGTGGTTTTGAGCATTTAACCATAAGAATTAGTCTCTTAAGGCATTGTCTTAGCCAATAAACTGATAGTCAAAAAGCGTACAAGCTAGCAACGCATCTATTACGCACCCACTTCATAATTAACGTAAGCTAATAATTATACAAAAGTTTTTTATATAAGAAGTAGAGTACGTCCAAAATCCATATCATTATAAATCCATATCATTATTATGTTGACGTGTTGAATATACAACGCACTCAAATATCTCATTCGCATATTTTAAGGATAACATTATGAATACGGCTAATTTGAAGTCATTAACCATCGCTGGAATTACGGCAAGCTCATTGATTTGCCTGCCTGCTATGGCAAAAGACAATCATGGTAATGGGCACGGTCATGGAAATGGCAAAGGTAACTCTGCTCACATTAGTAAAGATTACAACCATAACAGTTATCAAAGTAATGGTAATGCCCACCCTAATATTAATGCGTATCGCAATGCCAGCCCTAACGCCTCATTCAAGCGTGATCTTGATAAATACGGTTATAGAGTAGTCGGCAAGATTGACAGAAGGGACTATGATCGTTCTGTTATTTTAGACCGTTATGATGACCGTTACGAGCGTATCCGTACGCCAGACAATAACATTGTGACAGTGATTAATAATACGTTAGAAATTATTGATGTTTTGAGTAGATAACAATAACAGCGAACTTTAATTTTTTAAGTCAGCCATAAAAAAACGGTCTATTTAGACCGTTTTTTTTCGTTCTTTCTTTAATGATTACTTACATCACTACTTAAGTTAATATTTTTATGCGAGCACATCACCAATGACACAGTTGTCAGGTAGAGTAACGACCGTTAGCTGAGTTTTTGGATTGCCCGTTGATAACACCATGCCTTCTGATATACCAAATTTCATCTTACGTGGTGCAAGGTTGGTGACACAGATGACTTTCTTACCTGTCAGTTGCTCAGGCTCATAGAACTTACGAATTCCGCTAAATACGTTACGTGGCTTATCTTCACCAACATCTAACGTGAACTGTAGTAATTTGTCTGCGCCTTCTACATGATTACACTCTAAAACGTGTGCGACTTTCATCTCGACTTTGGCAAAGTCTTCGATACCAATATAATCCGTTTGCTCGGCATCAGTATTAGCATCTTGTGCGGCAGGCTTGTTATTTTCGGTCACAGCAGGAGTATCGGCTTGAGCCAATGATGCTTTTGAGTCTTCTACCATGGCTTCGATATCTTTTTCTTCGATACGTTGCATCAGCGGTTTGAACTTATTGATTTTATGACCTAGTAACCACTCATTACGACTGGCAAAACTTAAATCATCAAGGTTCAAAAACTCTTTCGCATTTGCTGTCAGCTCAGGCAATACTGGTGCTAGATAGACCATCAACTGACGGAAAATGTTGATAGCGACCGAGCATACGTCTTGAACTTCTTTCTCAGTGCCTTCCAATTTCGCGAGCGACCATGGCTTTTTGGCATCGATATATTCGTTAGCTTTGTCCGCACACTGCATGATGAGGCGCATGGCACGCGAGAATTCACGATTCTCGTAAGCAGCAGCAATCTCATCGCCCGTTTTGGTGATGTCTTCTAATAGGCGCGGTTCAGCGCAAGTCTCAGACAATATACCGTCGTATTTTTTCACCAAGAATCCTGCACTACGACTGGCGATATTGACCACTTTGCCGACCAAGTCAGAGTTGACCTTTTGCATAAAGTCTTCTAAATCTAAGTTGATGTCTTCAACTTTATCAGACAGTTTGCTGGCGAAGTAATAACGCAGGTATTCAGGATGTAAGTGCTCAGCATACGTCTCGGCCTTGATAAAAGTACCGCGTGACTTACTCATTTTTTCGCCATTGACCATCAAGAAGCCATGGGCAAAGACGCCAGTCGGTGTACGGTATTCGCTACCCGCTAGCATCGCTGGCCAAAACAAAGCATGGAAGTAAACAATGTCTTTACCGATGAAGTGATAGACCTCGGTTTTGTGCTCGTTTTCTTGTGTCCAGTAGCGGTCAAAATCAAGCGCTTGGTCTGTACCAGAACGCTTATCACATAGGTTTTTAAAGCTTGCCATGTAGCCAACTGGTGCATCTAGCCATACATAAAAATATTTGTCTGGCTCATCGCTTGGGGTATCTGGAATCTGAAAACCGAAGTAGGGCGCATCGCGCGAGATATCCCAGCTGGTAAGTCCTGCATCAAACCATTCTTGTAGCTTGTTAGCGACTGAGGTTTGCAAGCGATTGTCACTGCGCGTCCAGTCCTGTAAGAACTGCTCAAACTCTGGCAAATCAAAGAAATAATGCTTAGAAGTTTTAAGAACTGGCGTTGCATCAGACAATGTTGAGTGCGGGTCTTTTAGATCTGTTGCATCGTAAGTGGTGCCACATACTTCGCAGTTATCACCGTACTGGTCTGGTGAGTCACACTCTGGACAAGTACCTTTGACAAAACGATCGGCTAGAAACAATTGCTTTTCAGGATCAAATAGCTGCTCGACATCCTTTGTGCTGATATGACCAGCATCATTTAGACGACGATAAATCAGCTCAGAGAACTGTTTGTTTTCTTCTGAATGGGTGCTGTGATAATTATCAAAATTGATCAGGAACTTTGAAAAATCTGCTTCGTGTGAGGCTTTGACTGAGGCAATTTGCTCCTCTGGCGTGACGCCATTGGCTTCTGCTTTGAGCATGATTGCCGTACCGTGTGCGTCATCCGCGCAGACATAGGTGACCTGATGGCCTTGCGCTTTCATCGCACGTACCCAAATGTCAGTCTGAATATACTCTACAAGATGCCCCAAATGGATATAGCCATTGGCGTAGGGCAGCGCACTGGTTACTAGAATCTCACGCACAAAATCACCTATATTTTTATATAAACGGGTTAGTTATCGAACATCTTAAGCGGTTCATCGCTTATCGATGCGACATTGTTAATGCTAAAAACTTCTAAAAATAATAAAAATTCAAAAAGTGCGCCTATGATACCGTAATTCAGATAATTTTGTGATATTCCTTGGTAATTACTTCTCATTTGGCAGGCATCTATTAACTATAAATAATAGCCTTGCACCGTATTTTTATGGTTATAAAGCAGTCATAAAAAACCCACTAGGCATGATGCTAAGTGGGTTTTTGTTTATTAAATATTCGCTTAGATATCAGTCGTTAGTAATAACAAATAATTTAAGCTATCTTAGAATGAACCGAACATCGTACCTAAGATGATAACAGCAACCACAGCGACCAATGGAATAACCATCGTAACCATTGCCAAATTCAAATAAGACTGCTTATGGGTCAAACCACAAATCGCTAGCAAGGTGATGACAGCGCCACTGTGCGGAAGCGTATCAAGACCACCTGCCGCCATAACGGCTACGCGGTGCATCAGCTCAGGGTCGATACCCGCATTGACTGCCATTCTTAGATAATCTTCACCCAATGTAGATAGTGCAATACTCAAACCACCAGACGATGAACCTGTGATACCAGCAAGCGTGGTCATAGCGACGGCTTCTGAGATTAGAGGATTGTCAGGGGTAAGGTTTAAGATACTATCACGAATGATAAGGAAGCCTGCAAGCGAGGCGATAACCGCGCCGTAACCCACTTCTGAGGCGGTATTAAAAATAGGCAACATCGAGTCATAAGTACCGCGGTTGATAGTTTTTTGTAGGTTATTCCAATGTCCAATACGTAGCAATATTAGCACCACACAAGCAACGACCAATGAGATAATAATTGACCATAACCCAAGCGAGCCTGCAATATTCAAGTCTGGGAATTGAGTTTGTAGGCTACTGAAATCTATCGATGGGAATACCACATAGGTCAATATAGCGTTCAAGCCAATGACCAATACCAGCGGAATCATGGCAACGGTGAATGAAGTATGATGAGTATTTAATACCTCAGCTTCTTTTGCCGCCGCTCCAACGCCGCCTACATCCTCTTCATCATGCTGACCATAGCCTTCGCCCGCTGCATTGGCTTTTTTGGCACGTGACTGAAGCCACAACCAACCACAGATAAACATGATTGTACCGCCAATGATACCCAAAATAGGCGCGGCAAATACGTTGGTGTTGTAGTAAGGGATAGGAATCGCATTTTGAATGGCTGGCGTGCCCGGTAATGCGGTCATCGTAAACGTAAATGACCCTAGGGCAATCGCTGCTGGAATCAAACGTTTTGGAATGTCTGCCGCTTTGAATAAGTCTTTGGCGATTGGATAAATAGCAAAAGCCACAACGAACAACGAGACGCCGCCATAAGTCAAAATAGCACAGACCAAAATCACTGCAAGTATAGCTTTGCTGGCACCGAGCTTTTCGACGACGGTATTGGCAATGGCAGTTGCCGCGCCAGAGTCAGCCATCAAACGCCCAAACAGTGCCCCTAGCAAGAATATCGGGAAGAATTTAAGTAAAAATCCACTTAACGCGCCCATAAAGACATCGGTATAAGCGGGGATGGTATTTAAGAAGTCACCTGATAACAAGACTGCTAGCGTCGCCATAATCGGTGCTAGAATCAGCACAGAGTAACCGCGATAAGCAAAAAACATGAGTAATAATAGGGTGATGACAATCGCAAATGTACTAAACATGATAGCCCTCCTTGGCAAAATTAAGACAGCGAGTATGGCGCGCTTATTGATGTAGGTCAATAAAGTTAATCAAAAAACCTTATTTATTATATTTTATTAAACATAAATCCAGTTGCGGTATTATTGAAGGATAAGAAATGCTTTGTTGACTCGCGTGCTCTTGGGTTATTTTCTAATCACTAAGCAACTAGGCGCTACGAAAATAATATGTTAAGTTAGCATAAGTATTTTATACATGATATACCGATATAATATGTATTATTATAAATAAAAATATAAAGTATAATGTTTGATATGAGTCGCGCTTATCAAATGGAAGTTTGTTGATAATAAGCGCTAACCATAAAAACTGGTCATAAATCTCATCACAAACAGCAAATTTGCAAGGAATGTGAATATGTTTAGTGCCATCACTAACGTGAGCGTGCAGCTGGTCAATCGCTACCTACCATCTCCGTTTGTCTTTTCAATTGTTTTAACGCTCATTGCCTTTGTTGTTGGCTTGGCTATTACTGGTCAAGATATGATTGCGATGGCAGGGCACTGGGGCAATGGACTGTGGTCATTACATAGCTTTGCGATGCAAATGGCGCTAATTTTGGTCACAGGTTACGCGTTTGCGAGTGCGCCATTCATTCAACGCTTATTGGATAATTTTGCCAGCAGAGTTCATTCTCCTACGACTGCCATTATCGTATCCACCTTGGTTGGGCTGGTCGGTTCGTGGATAAACTGGGGTTTTGGTCTGATTATCGGGGCCATTTTTGCCAAAGCACTGGCAAAGAAAGTCGCCAATGTTGATTATCCTTTACTCGTTGCTGCAGCTTATTCGGGTTTTGTGATTTGGCATGGTGGCTTCTCAGGCTCGATACCACTGACGCTTAGTTCGGGTGGCGATACGCTACTGACGCTATCTGGCAATACGATGACCGAAGCAGTACCTTTATCTCAGACTGTATTCGCAGGCTATAACTTACTGATTGTGGGTTTGCTCATTATTATCTTGCCGCTGCTAAACCGCTTTATGCACCCCAAAAATCCTACCGTGATTGATCCAAAGCTGATTAAGGAAGAAGTGTACGTCGCGCCTCCCAGAGAGACACCCGCGCAAAAGCTCGATGACAGTCGTATCATCGCTGTGATATTGCTGGCGTTGGCACTAATGTACTATATCAGCGAGTTTGGCAATAACGGTTTTAATTTAGGGTTAAATATCGTGATTGGGCTATTTTTATTCATTGGTTTGTTATCGCATGGCACGCTAGAGCGCTATTATCGGGCAGTACATTCAGGCATTGGTGGCATCACAGGTATTGTGTTGTTATTCCCGTTCTATGGCGGCATCATGGGAATTATGACGGGTGCTAATGCTGATGGTATCTCTATCAGTACGCAAGTTACCGAGTTTTTTGTCAATTCCGCTTCCGCAGATAGCTTCCCGATATTTGCGTTTCTAAGTGCTGGCCTAGTTAACGTCTTTGTACCGTCGGGCGGTGGACAGTTTGCTGTTCAAGGCCCCGTTATGATTCCGGCTGGCATTGAGCTGGGTGTCAATCCAGCTATCACTGCGATGGCGATTGCATGGGGGGACGCGTGGACCAATATGATTCAACCGTTTTGGGCTCTGCCACTACTGGGTATCGCAGGTTTGGATGCACGAGCAATTATGGGCTACTGCTTGATCGTGCTTGCGGTATCTGGCGCAGTCATAATGGGCGTGTTTTGGTTAGTGGTATAAAGTTGTAATGCTTAAAGAAATAAAAGTCGTAAAATAAAATGCGTGAAAAGTAATCATCAAATGGATACTTGATATAACTAAGTCAGTATGAGCTTTACATGGATTAAAAAATATAAATGATAATCATAGGAGATAAGCATGAGTCAATCAAAAGTATATAACAGTGCCAAAGAGGCATTAAGTGGCATCGTCAGTGATGGGCAAACACTCGCTATCGGTGGTTTTGGTCTATGCGGTATTCCAGAAGCGTTGATCGAAGCACTACGTGATAGTGGCGTTAAAGAGTTGACCTGTATCAGCAACAACGCTGGCGTCGATGATTTCGGTCTGGGTCTGCTACTACAGACCCGCCAAATCAAGAAGATGATTTCATCATACGTGGGCGAAAACAAAGAGTTCGAGCGCCAGTATTTGGCGGGCGAGTTAGAAGTTGAGCTAACCCCGCAAGGTACATTGGCCGAAAAGCTACGCTCAGGTGGTGCGGGTATTCCTGCATTTTACACAGCAACAGGTGTGGGCACGTTGGTTGCCGAAGGTAAAGAAACGCGTGATTTTGATGGTCGTACTTATGTATTAGAGCATTCATTGCGCGCGGATGTAGCACTCATCAAAGCACAGAAGGCCGATAAAGCCGGTAACTTGATATTTAATAAAACCGCTCGTAATTTCAACCCAGATTGCGCGATGGCGGGAAAAATCACCATCGTCGAAGTCGAAGAAATCGTCGAGACAGGCACATTTGATCCAGATGAAGTGCATCTGCCGGGTATCTTCGTTCAACGTATTGTATTGAATGCTAGCCCTGAAAAACGTATCGAAAAAACCACGACTAAAGCGGTAGAAAGCGCTTAGATAAAATCATGGTTGAGACTTATCGCCAGTTTTTAGACGGATAGTCGTTTAAATAATTAGCGATTCAGATAAATAACAATAGAATATCGTAAAAAATAAGGAAATCAGTATGGCATGGACAAGAGAACAAATGGCGCAACGCGCTGCAAAAGAGCTACAAGACGGCTATTACGTCAACTTGGGCATTGGCCTACCAACGCTAGTCGCTAACTATATTCCAGAAGGCGTGGATGTATGGCTACAATCAGAGAACGGCTTGCTGGGTATTGGTGAGTTTCCTACAGCAGAAAACGTCGATGCGGACTTGATTAATGCGGGTAAGCAAACCGTGACCGCAGAAGCGGGTGCCAGTTATTTTAGCAGCTCAGAGTCCTTTTCGATGATTCGCGGTGGTCATGTCAACTTGGCGATATTAGGCGCAATGGAAGTCTCAGAACAAGGTGACCTTGCTAACTGGATGATTCCCAAAAAAATGGTCAAAGGCATGGGCGGTGCGATGGATTTGGTCGCAGGCGTACAGCGTGTGATTGTATTGATGGAGCAAGTCAATAAGCATGGCGATCCAAAAATTTTAGCCAACTGTGAGCTACCATTGACGGGCAAGGGCGTGGTCGATCGTATCATCACTGAGCTTGCCGTATTAGATGTTACTGATAATGGTCTAAAACTGGTTGAATTAGCAGATGGTGTTAGCTTTGACGAGTTACAAGAAAAAACGCCAGTCAGCATTGCTCAATAGAATTTATCTCCTAATATCTATAGATCATAATAAGGAACCTATATGGCCACCCAATTACAGCAGGACTTGACAGGCAAAGTAGCATTGGTCACTGGCTCTGCAAGTGGTATCGGTCGTGATATCGCTGAGACTTATGCAAAAGCAGGCGCTGCGGTTGGTATTGCTGATATCGACCTTGAAGCGGCACAGCAAACGGTTGATGCCATTGAAGCAGATGGCGGGCGTGCTCTCGCGATTGCGATGGATGTGACCTCTAAAGATGCGGTAAACGAAGGTGTACAGAAATTGGTTGATACCTTTGGTGGTATTGATATTTTGGTGTCTAATGCTGGTATCCAGATTATTGATCCTATCCATAAAATGGCGTTTGACGACTGGAAAAAAATGCTCGCCATTCATTTAGACGGGGCATTTTTGACGACCAAAGCTGCGGTACAGCACATGTATAAAGACGATAAAGGTGGCACGGTCATTTATATGGGTTCAGTACACTCGCATGAAGCATCGCTTTATAAAGCGCCTTATGTCACTGCCAAGCATGGTCTGCTAGGACTGTGCCGCGTATTGGCCAAAGAAGGTGCTGAGCATAATGTGCGCTCGCATGTGATATGTCCAGGATTTGTCAAAACGCCTTTGGTCGAAAAACAAATCCCGCAGCAGGCAAGCGAGAAAGGTATTAGTGAAGAATCTGTCGTTAATGACATTATGCTAGTAAATACTGTCGATAAAGAGTTTACGACGGTAGAGGATATTGCCCAGTTGGCACTATTCTTAGCGGCGTTTCCAAGTAATGTGTTTACAGGACAATCTATCGTTGCCAGTCATGGTTGGTTTATGAATTAATATATATACAACTTGCATATACCACAACGTCAGACCTACTGGCGTTGTGGTTTTTTTATGCGTCCAATTCAGCTACACTGTCACGATAGAAGGTTTGGCTAAAATGATCACTGGTTTTATTGTTTGCTCAATATGAGATGATATGAATTAAGCCATGTGCCAAACCCATCCACTTGTATAGGCAATAATAATAGCTATGTTCAACTTTATGAAGAAAAAAACCACCAAAACCGAAACACCGCAGCAGCAAGCAGAACGTGATAGTGCCGTTGACAAAGTATTGCTTGGGTATGAGATAGGAACAGTCAGTATTGCGACGATGGTCACAGGTCTTGAGCGTGACGGCGAGGCGCTGACATTAGACTTACGCCTGCCACAAGACAGCAACCCTGAAGCTGTCCAACAAGAGCTTGGACAGTTGCTGCATCCTCATGGCATTACCACGATTCATATGAACGTGCGTCTGCCTGCGCCAGCAAAAGGAGCTAGTGCAAGCTTACCAAAGCAGATGCCAAAGACAACCAATGCGATGGAATCCCAGCCTTCATCTGGCGCTAATAACAACGCGAGTAATGCCAGTAACGCCAACGCCGAGCCGCCAATTACCAAAGCTGCTCCAACACAATCTTCATTAGCTGCGCATCCTCGTATCCGTCATATTATTGTTGTGGCATCAGGTAAGGGCGGCGTTGGCAAATCAACGACGACTGTGAACATCGCCCTGGCATTACAGAAGCTGGGCAATCGTGTTGGTGTGCTCGACGCAGATATTTATGGCCCTAGCATGCCAACCATGCTAGGCGTTGCCGATGTAAAGCCGCAATTAGAAAATGAGCAGTTCGTGCCAGTGGATGCGCATGGTATCGCGATGCTCTCTATCGGTAGCTTGCTTGATGGGGAGAACACACCAGTTGCGTGGCGTGGGCCGAAGGCGACGGGTGCGCTGATGCAGCTCTATAATCAAACCAACTGGCCAAAGCTCGATTACTTAGTGATTGATATGCCGCCAGGTACGGGCGATATACAGCTGACATTGGCACAGCGTATTCCAGTGACAGGCGCTGTCATTGTCACGACGCCGCAGCATGTTGCGCTACTCGATGCGCAAAAAGGCGTTGAGATGTTTAACAAGACTAATATTCCTGTGCTTGGCGTGGTTGAAAACATGGCGCTACATACGTGTAGCAACTGTAATCATACCGAAGCCATCTTTGGTACGGGCGGCGGTGAGATTATCGCTGAGCAGTATCATGTGCCGCTATTAGGACAGCTACCGCTCGCCAGTGGTATCCGCGCCCAAGTCGATAAAGGCGAGCCAAGTGTATTGGCTGATGATGAATTTGCACAGTATTATCTAGACATTGCCAAAAATATCGAAACCAATATCAATAAATTTGCCAAACCTGTCGATGATAAGCGTATTTTTTAATGCCTGAAACACTTGGTTAAAAAATGCGTTTATGCAGAAAAATATTTTATAAGGTCGTAAATTTTTAAGTCATTGCGACCCTATAAATTGAGCCATCAATTCCGTATAATCGTTGCTATTAAATATTTGCTAAGGAATAATAATGTCTATCAAGTCTGACCGCTGGATTCGTAAAATGGCCGAAGAGCATGGCATGATTGAGCCATACGAGCCAGGTCAAGTGCGCTTCAATGATGCAGGCGAGCGTTTGGTTAGCTACGGCACCTCAAGCTATGGTTATGATGTGCGCTGTGCGCCTGAATTTAAGGTATTCACCAACGTACATTCAGTTGTTGTTGATCCTAAAAACTTCGATGATAAAAGCTTTATCGATATCGTCGGTGATGAGTGCATTATTCCACCAAACTCATTCGCCTTAGCACGTACCATGGAGTATTTCCGTATTCCACGCGACGTACTGACTATTTGCCTAGGCAAGTCGACTTACGCGCGTTGCGGTATTATCGTCAACGTAACGCCGCTTGAGCCTGAGTGGGAAGGGCATGTAACTCTTGAGTTCAGTAATACTACTAATCTTCCTGCGCGTATTTATGCGGGTGAAGGCGTGGCACAGATGTTGTTTTTCCAAAGCGATGCCGATGATGTGTGTGAGACCAGCTACAAAGATCGCGGCGGTAAATATCAAGGTCAACGCGGCGTGACCTTGCCAAGAACTTAGTCAAAGATAAAGTATCAAGTCTTTGAGCAGACAATAAAAAGCCAGTCATAATAAACATGACTGGCTTTTTTATTATGTGAGAAGTAATGAGTGTGAATCTCTAATTATTTTAAAACTTTTAAACCTGCTTTGTTATCACGCTTCGGTTTAGGTGCAGTAGCAGGTTTTTTGCTAGCAATCGGTGCGTCGTCGTCTTCTGGTACATAGTTATCATATTCTTTTGGATCAAAGAACATTCCTTGCGAATTTTCTTTAGCATAAATGCCCATGACTGCAGTAAGTGGCACCCAAATTTCTTGTGAGACGCCACCAAAACGCGCACTAAAATGTATGTAGTCATTTTCCATACTCATATTGCCTGTAGCACGGCTGGCGATATTTAGTACGATACGACCATCTTGCACATGCTCGGTTGGTATCTGTACGTTATCAGCAGTAGCATCGACCATCAGATAAGGCGTCAAGGCGTTGTCTTCTATCCATTGATATAGTGCACGTACCATATAAGGACGGGTAGGTATAATAGAGGTGGTTTCGCTCATCTAATGATTTCCTATACTAATGATGTTCAATAATGAAAAGATATTTTATTTAGCAAATTATCGCACAATAAGTGCAAGTCAATTTCTGTTATATTGGTACTTATTCTAAGGCAGCTTCTTATACTTGTCTAATCAACGTAAGCTTTTTTGGAAGCTACTACGCTCAAACACTCTCGTTTGATATTCAAACAATGGACGGCTGATAGCACGTGGCAGCTCAATACCCATTTCATCTAATCGCCATAATAGTGGTGCTAATAACACGTCACACCAGCCAAACTCATCAGCCATAAAATAAGGCTTATGAGCAAACAGCGGTGACAGAGTAATCAACGAATCACTAAGCTGTTTTTTGGCAACGGCAGCCTGTGCTTTATTAAAGCTATCTGGATGTGTCAGCAAGCGCTTGCCAAGTACTAACCAATCACGCTGAATGCGCCAAGCCAATTGGCGAAACTGTGCACGTTCTTGCGGTGTCTCAGGGAGCAATTTATTTGTGTGATAACGCTCTTCAAGATACTCAAAAATGACGTTAACCTCATAAAGCGCAATCTCACGCTGCTGCAATACAGGCAAGGTATGATAGGGGTTTAGCTCAGTCAAATCTTCAGGGCGCTCAGAATGCAGACGAGACAAATAGTAAGCGAGCTTTTTTTCTTCAAGTAATAGGCGTACCACATGACTGTCGTAGCCGTCATCAGCATACAAAATTAGCTGACTACTTGGAATGTCATTCGCATCAATCATGAAAGCCTAATGTTAAGAGTGAAGGTTGTCATCGTAAACAAACTCGCAACGTTTATCAAGGTAGTGTACGTAAACATTAGCGCTGAGCGGCTTATTTTCTGGCTTCTCTAGTGTTTATGCTCTATATCAAGGCACAAAAAAGCACTACCGAAGTAGTGCCTTTTTTAATTCTAAGAACGGTCTGCTAACTATGACTTATTTGACATCTTTCCAGAATTCTTTATTCAATAAGTAAACTGGGATGAGCAGTACTAATAAGAATAGAATTACAAAGAAACCAATTACTTGACGGTCGTGGCGAGCAGGTTCACCCATCCACGCCATAAAGTTAACCAAGTCACCAACTTCAGATTCAAACTCTTCTTGGCTCAACTCTTCTTGCATGTTATGCAATACGTGAGGCATCGCTGCATTGGCCAGTACTAAGTTGTTCGCGCCCCAAGGACGGCTTGGATCTTCGTAAAACGATAGTAGGTAAGTATATACCCAGTCATCACCACGTAGACGTGTCTCAAGTGATAAATCAGGAGGCGCTGCGCCAAACCAAGATGCTTGAATCTCAGGATCGATTTCAGCAGTAATGTGGTCACCGATTTGATCGGTAGTAACCATCAAATACTTTTCAACCAACTCAGGCGGTATCTCTAAATCTTTGGCAATACGCGAATGACGAACGTACTTGGCTGAGTGACACCCAGCACAGTAGTTCATAAAGATCTTCGCGCCGTTTTGTAGTGAGCCCTTATTGGTAAAATCAATAGGAGCTGTACTACAAGCCAGGTGTTCATCAACGCCATCTGCATTGGTGAATGTACCGCAGCCACTGCCTGAAGCCATTGCCGTACCAGCAGTCAAGGTTAATGCCGCGCCTAAGCCTAGACCAGCTAGGGATTTAATTAGCGTGTTCATTAGTGACCTCCGGTAACGCGTTCTGGTGGCTGTTTACACTTCTCAATCGCAGTGTAGAAAGGCATCAGTAAGAAGAACAAGAAATATAGAATCGTGAATACACGAGCCATGATGGTTGCCGTTGGTGTAGCAGGCGTCGCACCCAAGTAGCCCAATACAACAAAGCTAATAGCAAAGACGGTCAGCGCAATCTTAGATAATATACCTTTGTAACGTATAGAGCGCACAGGAGACCTATCAAGCCATGGGATCAAGAACAGTACGGCAATCGCACCACCCATCGCGATAACACCACCAAGCTTGTCAGGAACCGCACGTAAAATAGCGTAGAACGGCGTGTAGTACCATACTGGTGCAATATGTGCTGGTGTTTTCAGTGAGTTCGCTGTCTCAAAGTTTGGTGGTTCAAGGAAGAAACCGCCGCCTTCTGGGAAGAAGAATACCACTGCAAAGAAACAGATAAAGAATACTACGATACCAACCATGTCATGCACAGTGTAGTACGGATGGAATTCGATACCGTCTAATGGCACACCATTTTTATCTTTTAGCTTCTTGATGTCGATACCATCAGGGTTGTTCGAACCCACATGGTGCAGTGCCACAATGTGCATGAATACTAGACCCACTAGCACTAATGGAATAGCAACAACGTGTAGAGCAAAGAAACGGTTTAGCGTGATACCTGAGATGATATAGTCGCCACGTACCCATTCAGCAAGGCCATCACCAATCACAGGTAACGCTGCAGGAAGGTTCAAAATAACCTGAGCACCCCAGAATGACATGTTACCCCAAGGTAGCAAGTATCCAAAGAAACCTTCTGCCATCAATGCTAGGTAAATACCCATACCGATGAGCCAGATAAGCTCACGAGGTTTTTGGTATGAACCGTATAGCAAGGCACGGAACATATGCAGATAGACAACGACGAAGAACGCAGAGGCCCCAGTCGAGTGCATATAGCGGATGAGCCAGCCACCTTTGACGTCACGCATGATATATTCAACAGATGCAAATGCCCCTTCGGCACTTGGGTTGTACATCATCGTCAGCCATATACCAGTCACCAATTGGTTGACCAATACAATCATTGATAGCACACCAAAGAAGTACCAAAAGTTAAAGTTTTTTGGTGCGTAGTACTTTGACATATGGTATTCATAGGTTTCGGTCGCAGGAAAGCGCGCGTCCACCCAATGCATTAACTTTTTACCCATACTCATATTAAGCCTCCCCAACCGTCAAGATGGTACCATCCATACCATATTCTGGGATGGGTAGATTCAGCGGTGCAGGAACGCCACTAAAGACGCGACCTGCTAAGTCATATTTTGACCCGTGGCACGGACAGAAAAACCCGCCATACCAGTCATTGCCGCCCAAGTCAGCTGCGCCAACATCAGGACGGTAGTTTGGTGCACAGCCTAAATGTGTACAAACGCCTTCGACAACCAATACGGTTGGATCTAAAGAGCGAGTAGGATTGGTACAGTATTCAGGTTGTACTGATGCAGTAGAGTCAGGATCAGACAATAATGGTTTGACTGACTCAAGTCCTGCGATCATGTCTTCAGTACGCTTAACCACATAAATAGGTTTGCCACGGTATTTGACGACGATCATTTGTCCTGCTTCGATAGCACCGATATCTTGGGTTACTGCAGCCCCTGCAGCCTCAGCTTTAGCGCTTGGGTACCAAGAACGGACAAAAGGTGTCGCCACGGCAGCTACCCCAGCTGCACCAATCGCGGCAGTTGAGGCAATAAGAACTCTACGGCGTTGTACATTAACGCCTTCGGCTTGGCTCATTAATACTTCCTCCAGGTGAATGAAATGGGATTATCCCACACTGGGTTTGTGGCTTAGAAAATATACAATATCAAGCCACTTTAGCTGTGCCTAATTTTGCTAATTGTTACTATTCTAAGCTATTTCGGTGATAAAATAAATTATTGCGTTAAAAATAAAGCAACCTTAATAGGACATATTAGGAGGTTGAATATGACAATCAGACCAAAATAGTCGGATTATCAATGTTTAACGCTAACTTTGCTTTCATAGGGATTGTAAACGTCATGACCTTATAATTAATAAGGATTTTCAGCAATAGCGAATGATACTTGAAATTAAGGGAATGTTCACTAACTTTCACTATCTAACTGTTGTGTAAGTTTCTGTAAAACAAATATCACCACTCTATATAATAAAGTGGTGATGCTTTCAGAATAATTAATAATGCTTTATCAGACTATCAGAAACTTGTTTATCGAAATACGCAATGCAAGGTATATATGCGTTATTCCAATAAACTTAGCTAGAGTATTGCCAATACTAGCCTTCAAGCTCGCTCCAACGCTCAAGCTTACTCATCATTTCATCTTCGATTGTTAATAACCGCTCACTTGCGGCTGTCGCTGCATCAAAGTCGGTATTAAACCAAGAGCCATCAGCCAATTTTTCTTGTAGTTGAGTTTGTTCGGCTTCGAGTGCTGCGATTTCTTTTGGTAAGTTATCCAATTCACGCTGCTCATTATAGTTCAGCTTTTTGGCTGCTTTTTTAGGCTTGGTATCTGCGCCAGATTTGTTTGCTGCTTTTTTGCTGACCGCATTATTGGAAGGTGCTCTTGCGGCACGTGCTTCTTCTTCTCGGGTTTTTTGCACCAAATACTCTTGGTAGCCACCAACATATTCGCTGACCACTCCTTTGCCATCTTCATCTTCGCCAAATACCCAAGTAGAGGTAACGACGTTATCCATGAATGATCGGTCATGGCTGATCAGCAAAATCGTACCACCAAAG
The DNA here is from genome assembly GCF_043641605.1 of Psychrobacter piscatorii. Classification (GTDB taxonomy): domain Bacteria; phylum Pseudomonadota; class Gammaproteobacteria; order Pseudomonadales; family Moraxellaceae; genus Psychrobacter; species Psychrobacter piscatorii_C. The sequence continues at coordinate 112,660 of NZ_JBHZRK010000005.1, forward strand.
CTAGCGACTGACTCTTCTAATAGCTCAAGTGTCGCCATATCCAAGTCGTTGGTTGGCTCATCGAGTACCAAAATATTGGCAGGTTTCAATAACTGCTTGGCAAGTAACACACGGTTACGCTCACCACCTGATAAGGCTTTAACAGGCGTACGTGCACGCTCTGGGGCAAATAAGAAGTCTTGCAAATAGCTCATGATATGTGTCTTGCGACCGCCAACTTCGACAAAGTCAGAACCTTCTGAGACGTTTTGCGCCACGCTTGCTTCTAGATCTAACTGATCACGCAGCTGGTCGAAAAAGGCAATCTTTAGGTTAGTGCCTAATTCAACATGACCAGTCTTGGTGACTTCATCATCAGACATATCGAGTAATGCTTTGATGAGGGTGGTTTTACCAGCACCGTTAGGGCCGACAATACCGATTTTGTCGCCACGCATTATAGTGGTCGTAAAATTATCAACCAATACATTGCCATCGTATTCAAGATGTAAGTTTTTGACTTTACAGACAAGCTTGCCGCTTTTTTCGCCTTGACCCATCGTGATGTTTACATTACCCACTTGCTCACGGCGTTCGCTGCGCTCTTCACGCAATGCTTTTAGTTCACGGACGCGGCCCTCATTACGGGTACGGCGAGCTTTGATACCTTGGCGAATCCACACTTCTTCTTGCGCCAGTTTTTTATCAAAATTGGCGTTGTTCTTTTCTTCAGCCTGTAATTGTAGTTCTTTTAGCTCTTGGTAGCGGGCGTAGCCACCTTCGCCTTGGGTTACGTCGTAGCTGGTCAATTGACCACGATCAAGCTCGATGATACGAGTTGATAATTTATTCACGAATGCTCTGTCATGAGTCACGAACAACAACGTCAAACCTTGCCAGTCGAGCAAAAAGCGCTCTAGCCATTCGATACTTTCAACGTCCAAATGGTTGGTTGGCTCATCGAGTAAGAGCACATCAGGCTTGGTAACTAACGCACGAGCAAGTAGTACGCGGCGCTTACGACCACCAGAGAGTGATGACAAATCATCTTCTGGATCAAGTCCCATCGTTGTAATCAGACGCATGGCATCACGTTCTAAATCCCAACCATGTACCGCATCGATATCATGCTGTAGGGTCGCCATATGTTCACAGGCATCCATATCACCATTGGCGCACATATCCACTTGCTTGTTATAGTTAATCAGCAAGTCAGCCGTGCGGCGACTACCACCCATGACGATGTCTAAGATGCGACCACTGGTTTCAGGAACGTCTTGTTCTAGCATCGCCACACGCATGCTACTGTTGGTAATAATCTCGCCACTGTCAGGCTGTAATGAGCCATTAATCAGTTTGAACAAGGTAGATTTACCTTCGCCATTGCGGCCAATCAAACACACACGCTCGCCTGAATTGATAGAAAAATCAATACCATCAAGAACAGGCGCGACGCCAAACGCTAAGTGAATATCTTTTAAATGAATCAGTGCCATAGAGTATCTTAAGCTTATATAATAGTGAGGTAGGGGTTGTTGCAAAATTGCCAGCAGTATAACATGCCACCGCGCAACTGTAGTGCGGGTAAATAGTTTTATCAGTACTATTTATAGCTTTTATTCATAGTAGCTATTTTTTGATTAGCATGATGGATTTAACAATGTCACCTAGGTTTTGCCACCTATTTTACTTACTAAACCTTTCAGCCTTATATTTACGATACTTTAGAGAAAAATATGAATCGATCCAATAACAAAGATGCTGCTGCGAGCATACAAGATGACTTACAAACCCAAGTAATTGATCTGCAAATGAACGTAGCGCATCTTGAGATCACAGTAGAGAGACTTGATGAGGTGATTGCACGTCAAGACAAAGATATTCAGACATTACAACGTCAGCTACAGCTGATTTATAAGCAAATAGAAAATCAAGACCCAGAGAGTGGTATTGCCCCATTTGATGTGATGGCGGATAGACCACCACATTATTAAAAAATAACAGCAAATAAGATAATCAGTAGTGAATGATCGCAATATGTGTATTTTTAGATAAAGATACCTTGTGGTGACTTAATAGTCATAATATGGAAATAATGTATTTTGGCAGTTGTTTTAGTGTTTAAAAATCTTTACTATCTTCCACCTCGGATGCTGCTTACTTAAGAAAATTAAGTAAAACAGTAAAACAATGCGGATGTTTGGAGATGTAAAATGCGCCACACCTTTCACTTAAAAACTCTTGCAGTAGCTGTTGCTGCTCTATCTGTCGCTAGCGCCGCTAGTGCTGCTGGTCTTGATCGCTCAGGTCAAGATATCACCGCATTCCTACAAGATGGCACTTATGCTGAAGCTGTCTATACCTATATCGATGCGGACGTGACGGGTGAAGATACTTCAGGTAATAATATTGATGATATCGCAGAATCTTATGATTTTTTCCGTTATGGCGTAAAAACAGACATTAACGACACGTTTAGTGTTGGTGTCTTATATGATGAGCCTTTCGGCGCAGCCGCTGACTATACTGGTAACAATAATTTTGTAGGCGCACCAACTGATGCTGTTAACAATATTATTGCATCACGTCTAGGTGAGTTAGGCGTTACTAATGTAGAAGGATTGAGATCTCTAGTTGATGGCACTCAGGGCCAACTAACTGCTGCTGAAACTCGTTTAAATGCAGCTAGAGAGCAAGTAAGACAAGCCCAAGCAGCTGTCAACCAAAACCCAGCACTTGAGCCTGCATTGCGCCCACAGATTGATGCTGGTTTAGCAGGTATCGCAGCTGGTGAAACGCAATTAGCAGCAGGTCAGGCACAGTTAAATCAACTTGAGCAATTAGAAAGCTTTGCAGATGGTCGCCTTGCGAACAATGAAGGTACCAAGGTTGAAGTCCGTACTGAGAGCGTTACAGGTATTCTTGGTGCTAAATTCGGACAAAATAAAGAATTTCAAGTTTATGGCGGTCCTGTCGCGCAGCGTATCAAAGCTGATGTAAAGCTTCGTGGTAGCGCTTATAGTGCTGCTACAGGTTATACAGCTCACATTAGTCCTGATACAGACTACGGCTATATTGCTGGTGTATCTTATAGCAAACCAGAAATCGCTTTGAAGGCTGCTTTAACCTATCGCTCAGAGATTGATCACAGCTCGAATATCGATGAAACATATCCAGTAGTAGCAGCTCTAGGTGGCAAAGCGAATCAAGGTAATACATTAGATATCACGACACCTAAATCAGTTAACTTCGATTTCCAAACTGGTATTAACCCTACAACCCTAGCCACTGCAAAAGTACGCTGGGTACCATGGAGTGATTTTGCAATCGTTCCACCACTTTATAATGAAGTGAGCAAGCAAGCAACTAATGATGATAAAGGTTTATCTTTAGTCAGCTATGATGATGACCAATGGCAAGTAGAGTTAGGTCTGGCCAAGCGCCTAGCACCAGCACTTGCTGTCAGTGGTACTGTCGGTTGGGATAGTGGTGCTGGTAACCCAGTGACATCATTAGGCCCTATCGAAGGCTATTATAGCTTGGGTCTTGGTGCGAAATATAATGTGACCGAAAACTGGGCAGTGTCTGCTGGTGGTAAATATTTATGGTTCGGTGATGCTGAAGGCCAAATCCCAACTAAGACGATTGTTAGTGACTTCGAAAGTAACGATGGCTTTGTACTTGGTGTAAAGCTATCTTACCAAGCTCAGTAAATCACAAAACAATTATGTGACGCTATTTGTCATTAATATTAAAAAGCGATCCTTTAAGGGTCGCTTTTTTTTATGATGTATTTCTAAAAATTATATTTAGTAGAACATAAGTGAAAAAATATTTACTTTCTAACTATAAGCACCATTGTAAAACCACACTAAAGATAAAAAGTAAACCAAAGTGTTTTATTTATATCTTATATGTACTGTTCAGTCATAATTGAGAAATAAAGCACTTTAAATGTTGTTTTAGTGTCAAAAAGGCATTAGTATTCAACTTAGGACACGACTTTGATAACTTCAATGTTAAGCGCAGCAATATTATTCATTGATTATTAAAGTAATAATACAACAAGGACCGTTGGAGATATACAATGCGCACTACCTTTCACTTGAAAACCCTTGCAGTAGCAATTGCTACTCTCTCTGTTGCTAGCATGACTAATGCTGCTGGTCTTGATCGCTCAGGTCAGGATGTCACGGCCTTTTTCCAAGATGGCACATATGCAGAAGCCGTTTATACCTATATCGACGCTGATGTCAGTGGCTATGATAGTGCTAATGATGTTCCGACTAATAATACCTATGTACGTGGCGAAAAAACAGGTGATATTGCTGAGTCTTATGACTTTTTCCGCTATGGCGTAAAAGCTGATATTAACGATACCTTTAGTGTCGGTATTTTATACGATGAGCCTTTTGGTGCTTCTGCTGAATATACTGGCGATAGTAATTTTGTAGCACAAAATGATCGCGATGCTACGATTACTGCTATTTCTGGAGGGGCAATTGGTCCAAACTCACCACTTGGTGTCAATAGCTTTGCGCAAGCACAAGGCACAGTTAATGCTCTTCAGGGCATACTTGCAAACGGTGGTACATTAACACCGCAACAACAAGGTGCTCTAACAGCGCTAGCACCAGCAGTTGCAATTACACAAGCAGAGTTTGATACTGCTGGTGACAATACTAAAGTTGAATTGCGCAGTGAAAGCGTAACTGCTCTTCTAGGTATGAAGTTTGGTCAGAATAAAAACTTTCAAGTTTACGGCGGTCCAGTCGCTCAGCGTATTCAAGCTGATACAGCATTGCGTGGTACAGCATATGGACCTGCTACAGGTTATACCTCGCATATGGGTCCTGATACGGATTATGGTTATATCGCCGGTATTGCCTATAGTAAGCCTGAAATTGCGCTTAAGGCTGCACTAACATATCGCTCTGAGATTGACCATGATGCAAAAACATTCGAGTCGTATCCTGCCGCACCAATTCTGAGTGCTGGTGCTCTGCCAGCGAATCAAAGTGGTACTATTGAAGTTACTACCCCTAAATCTGTCAATTTTGATTTCCAAACAGGTATCAATCCGACAACTCTAGCAACGGCAAAAGTACGTTGGGTGCCTTGGAGTGATTTCGTACTGACGCCACCATTGTATAACGCAGTCAGTAAGAGCAGTGGTCGCTATGGTGACGATGGATTAAATTTGGTTGAGTATGATGATGACCAATGGCAAGTAGAGCTAGGTCTGGCTAAGCGTGTTGCGCCAGCACTTGCGATCAGTGGTACGGTTGGTTGGGATAGTGGTGCTGGTGATCCAACAACGTCACTAGGTCCTGTCGAGGGCTACTACAGTGTCGGTCTTGGTGCTAAGTACAACGTTACAGAAAATTGGGCTGTATCTGCTGGTGGTAAATACCTATGGTTCGGTGATGCTAAAGGTCAGCTGCCAACAGGCAAACTTGTGGGCGATTTCCAAGACAATGATGGCTATATCGCTGGTTTGAAACTTTCTTATCAAGCGAAATAGTATCCTTATACAACTGTTAGATAATAAAAAGCGACCTATGACAGGTCGCTTTTTTATTGGTTCCAATATTCTGAATAAAATAGAAACTCTTAGATATAAATAGATATTTAGAGTGTTTTATAGAGAGTAAACTAATAGCTATAACTTACTTACTACTTCTACGTTGTTGTACGTGTGATAGCCATCTCCAAGTTTATCAAATGGTAAACAATGTATCCATTGTCGCTACCTATATGATAGTTAGCTTCTATATAGGTAGGGGCATGTTTAGACAGATGCATTTAGCAATAGTACATAGATATTCTATTAAGAGTAAATACTCATAATAGAAAGTTAGAGCATCCTTCCTACTTACAATAGGAGCTAATTAGATCATAATTAATAGCTGTCAATAAAAAACCTCGCCCATATCGGAGAATATAGTAAAAACTGTGTAATTCTATGACTGACTGACTGAACACCCCATAAAAACTATGTTTTTGGGGTGTTTTTATTTTTACACACTATGTAATTTTGTGTGTAAAAATAAAAGCGGTTAATCAGGGCGCGAGGGCAGAACATCATGCCCCCAACGCTGAGGGCGCGAATCTCCACAGTGCTAGTTTAAGGTTGAGTGGGATTGGGTCAATCACTTCGATAGATGACTGTGGTCGAGGTATCGCGCAAGAAACCCCGCTGCAATAGCAAAGTTGGAGGGTACGCTAATAGGCTTCGCCTTCTCTGCTTCAGCGTGGCAGCGAGGATAGAAGGTTATTCATCCGCGTGGAGGCAGAATTGCCGATGGTGATGGCTGATCGAATGAGGTTAGAGTCACCCATGAGTACAAGCTCTTCGGATGGCCGTGTAACTGCCGTGTAGAGCAGTGATTGGTCGGTCATTCTACCCGCATAGTTCGGCAGCATCAGAATGCATTTGGGCCACTGTGATCCTTGGGACTTATGGATTGTGATGGCATATCCGAGGTCGATACTGTCGATAGTATCATCAGTAATATCGACCAATTTACCATCGATCTGCATGACTCCGTAGGCACCATCCTTTGGGCTATCGTACACCTCCGTTATCTCGCCTAAATCACCGTTGCGAATATCGGCATCATAATCATTGCGAGTCACCATAATTCGGTCGCCCAGCCTAAGCTTTGTACCGCTACTCGTGATCCACGGAATCCAATCCATGAATGGGTCTTTGTAGTGGAGTTCTTGTGGCTCAAATTCATCAAATTGAGCTTGGATGAGCTTGTTGATCTCGTTAACGCCAAGTGGCCCTTTGCGGGTCGGCGTTAGCACGATGCAGTCAGCAGGATTGCTCGTCTTTTTGAACTCATCCAATATCGCATCGTAGCTGGACTCAGGTGTGTACCTAGTGTCTCCCGACGCACTGTTCAATAGCTTGCGGTCTATGCGGCCACTTCGTATCGCGGTCGCTAGTTGATGAATACCACTCTGGTCACCTTGGCGCTTTACCTGTGTTAGCTCAAATACGGGTAAGGTACTGTCCATTGCCGCGTGAAATATCAGGCCACCACCGACAGGTGGAAGCTGTGAAACATCACCCACCATTATGATTCTGGTAGCGTACGGAAGCAGGCCAACAATCTTGTATGCTGATGTAAGGTCAACCATTGATGCCTCATCAATGACCAACAAGACATGATCTTCAACTTGAGGCTTTTTCTCTCTGAGATGATCTGAAATGAATTTAGCAATGGTTTGAGCCTCGCGACCTGTACTTTCAGCCATGCGTTGCGCGGCTCGACCCGATAAAGCAAGTTGGTATTGAGCAATCCCAGTGGAGAGCTGGTCATAGATCGAAAGCAAGGCGAGGAGGATTGTAGTCTTGCCTGTTCCTGCGCCTCCTGAAATGATCGCCACTGGCGATTTAACAGCCCCCATGACAGCCTCACGTTGTTCGGCAGTCATACGAAAAGGCAGCGAGCCTTCAAACGACTGAAGCGCCGCCTCAATGCGCTCATCTGTCAGATCGTTTTCCCATTCAGCGAGTAGCGACCCTGAACCTTTCGAGCGCTCATTGCACTTGGTTAAAAACCGCCCGACAGTGCGCTCTTGGATGGCAGCGCCAAGGCTCTGAAAACCTCCATCAACTGGTAGTAGAGAGCCATGCTTTAATGCTGCCTCAACGGTGTCCTGAGACTCAAAATTGTTCGTGCTACAGATCCTATCCGCTAGGGTCAGCAATTCCTGTTCAGGAATCACGGTTGAACCTGTCTCAAAACAGTATTTAACCGCAACCTGTTCAGCGACAGCTGCCAGAATACGACTCGTGGGGACATTAAGCTTTGTGCGTTTAATCAGTTTAAGAGTGTCTTTGAGTGACACGCCAAATGCAGTCAGAATGAGAGGGTCTTCTGATAAGGTTTTAACAGGGTTCTCGTAGACCCTAGCTAAACTTTGCGCGAGTGAAAGTGGCAGCTTTGATTCCTGCAACCACTCTAAAGCCGCATAGAAGCCCTCTGAGGGCCACTTTTTGATGATTAGCTGTACTGAGTCGGTTGATATGCCAGCAACGCTTGAAAGCGCCTCTACGTCCTTGCTACGTACTTTTTCATTCAGATCGGGAAACTGACGTACTAACCTGCTGGCTTTAACATCACCAACGCCTTCAATATTTGATGCGATCCAGCGCACCAACAGCTCACCTGAGGGACGAAGAAACTCAGCTTTTTTAACCTTCAGGTAGCGTTCGGTAATCTCATGGTCGCCTGCCTTAAACGTGCTCGTTTTGATTTGACCATCAACCTTCCAGACCGTGCCAATTTCGGCTGTATCAATAAAACGTTTAGGGAACGTTAGGCAGAGCGTGTGCAAGCGCCTGATAATCGATCCATCATCAGCGATCTCCCAAGCAGTCCGAACGCCCGATCTGCGAATCTTGGCGATCTGAACCCGCATCATCGAGGCTGATACCCCGTTTCTAGCAATACGTCTCTCATGGCTGCGTACCTCTCATTCTCTCGTTTGAGCTGAGCGTTTTCTGCCTTGAGCTTAGCGATCTGATCCATAAGCTTACTGATCTCTGCGTTGGTGTTAGCCACCTTTTTCTCGGAGCGTTCACGGGCTGCTTTATGCGCTTTCGTGTCAGCTTCTTTCTCACCAAACCATCGCTTGTCTGCCTCTTCAATCAAGGTGCGAATCTGACCATTTGACCCGAAGCTTGAGCGTGAAATATTCAGTTCAGCAAACAGGGCTGACCGATTCACAATCCCTCGACGCTCATACTCACCGTAATCGCCCGAAGCATCTCGATCGGCAATCCACTGCTTCACAGCGAGGAGGTTCTCTTGACCTTTATCTTTGCCGTTACTCATCCACTTCACCGAGCAATTTTCTAAGGCCCGTTAGGAAACCGCGTGGCAGTATTTCGTTGCCGTATTCATCCTTTACTTGCCCTAGATCGTTAGCATTAAAGTCGAATTTTTCTAGCCATTCATCAGAGCAGACAGTTCGCAGAGCTTTAATCTCATTGTCAGAGCAGACCCCTTTTAAGGAAGGCAGTAGCTCTACACGTGCTTCGCTATTCGATTCTGTGAAGGTCGTAGGGCGCTTATCAATAATGATCTGGGTTTGGTTCTTCAGCATGTTCGCCTCGCTTTTGTAGCGATCACGCTCACGGATAATCTGACCGAACAAAGCGCGTACCGCTGTATCATCAATGCGCTCCAATAGCTGATAATCTTGCCCAGATTTCTTAGCGGGAATAGAAGGTGGCTTCTTGGTTGTTGTTTGGGCTTTAGCTGCCCAAGCTTCAATCAAGTCACGGTAATGCCTATTCGCGGTAGCACGTATCGATTGGTATCCGACTCCCCCTTTCTCTTCAGAGATGCGGCCTATTGTGGTGATTGAGAAGTCACGTCTTCCTGAATCAAAATAGTCCTTTAAGACCGTGTTCAGCCCCTCAAGTGACCGCTGAGTTTTCGGCGTTCGTCCATCCTTTAACGTGTCTAAAACGCTCTCAATATCAATCGTCATCAGTCACCTCTGCAAGCGAAATTCGTTTTGATACACCTGCCGCGAGGGTTAGCGGTGTGATCTTTTGCAGCTCATCAAACCCGGCCTCGATAAGGCGAGCATCCATTAAATATTCTTGGGCTTCGATGTAGTTTGCAGCTATTCGGTAGCCCTCTAACTTGTCATCTGGATTAGCGATCTGCGCCATCTTTCGCATCAGCGCGTTACCCGCGATAAGCTGTGCGTTTTCGTCCATCTCTAGGAAAACAGGTTTATAACCTTGGCGAGCCATCATGCGGCTTAACGCATTGGTGCGCTTGGCAATCGCTGGAGTCTTTCTTAAGTCATCGTGTATGTCAGGATGGAACTCTGCATCCTCGCAGAGTAATGACAGGTGAAGCAGCTCGGATTCCGTTTCGATGAACTTCATGCTGACGTTTAGATCATCGGCACTCCCAACGGCAATGATCTTCTGACAATCATCGTCATCTTCACGTTGTTTCTCGATCTCTATGATGCGATTGATGAGGTTGAATGTAGCGATATAATCCTTGGCAAACTCATCGGCTAAGACGCGTTGTTTCTCATAACGGCGCTCTAACGCTTGCAACTCGCTATGCTCTAGAAATGGCTGGTCTGCCTCTTCTGTGAGATACAACTCATCCTTTAGCGCTTCTAATTGACACTCTATCTCAACGGCCAATTCTGCGGCTTGGTGCGCCTTGTAACTTAACTGATTAAAGCGTGAATTGAGTGCAGGTAAGTAACTCGCATCCGTAATATGCCAGCGACAGCGGATACAGTTTTCAGGGCCGTTTGGAACCGCGCCATAAACTCTCTGTTCCCCGTTGTTGGAACCCTTAATCATTGGCCCACCATTCCAGCACCCACCCACTGTAGATACCTCGTCGGAGCGAACAGAATTGCCGCCCACAAGGCACAAGCCTGTTGCTCTCTCTTCCCAGCCGATGGGGTTGCGATTCGCCAATGCTGCTTCAACCGAATTGTGCTGATCGGAATGGAAAGCCGTTCGGAGCTTGATTTGATTCATCTCGGCATCAGCTAGAAAATTGCGCAACCCATCGGGTTCTTTCTCCACCAAGGACGTGTCGGCCTCTTTCATCTTCTGAGCCATTACAGAGGGTGTTATCTTGTTGTAGTAGATAGTCATCAACAAGCGCGTATGGCCTGCGAGCAATTTAGAGATGACAGGTAGTGGCAGATTGGTATCCATGGTGTAGCAGGTAATCAAGGACACACGCAGGCTGTGTAATGGGTATTCTGTCGCAGCTTTAGTGGCTTCATGTCTCTTATAATCATCGCCATAGTCTTGAACAAAGCGAAGACGGTCACCGTTTGATAGCGTTTGACCGCTAGCAAAAACATATTCTTCTAGCTGAGAGAGGAGTCGATACCATGGATTTGATATATCCCTTTTACTTATGCAGTAGCGCGAATTACGTGCCCTGAACAGAAAGGCGAACTCACCTATATCCTGAAGCTGCTTTTGGGATTTTGTAGCACCTGTGTGGACAGTTTTCAGCTCTGTTCCCTCCGTCAGGCAGTCAATAGGGTTGTACTTCTCTTGCCAATTGCGCAGTTTCTCTAACCAGTAGAGCAGCTCTTCATGCTCCCAAGGAATGGTATAGCCGCGTTGTACCTCATCTTTGTTTTGATCGGCGGTTTTGTTGGTTGAGATATATAAACCTGTTGAATAGGACTCACTCATCGAGTCGAAAATGCGCTTAAACACACCCTTTTGATAGGGGCGCTTGGTCGAACCATATTTGAACGCGTGTTTGGTGTTTTCAATCCACTGACCCTGCTCATATCGCCACGTATCCCCCTCGCCAGAGTCCAAGAATCGTACTTGGAATGAACGCAACGGCAAGTGAAGTTTGGTGAACAGAAACATCACCATCACAGGCGACCAGATCTCGTGAATGGTCACTTGTTTTTTGTTTCGACTCACCTCGCGGGTACGCGAAATACAGTCTGGATCGGCTGTATCAATGACGGCTGGATCGACTTCCATCCATGCCAAATCACCACTCTGAAGGTGGTCAATTGCCCAGTGCCAGTCAGAGAAGTTCTGGCCTTTCCACGGCTTTTTGTCGTATGAAATATTGGCTGGATAAGGGCAAAGTATCTGCCGTAGTTGTTGGATGTAGCGGTAAGGCAAGGGACTATGAACCGTTTCGGTGTTTGACGTTACAGTCTTAATCTTTTCAAAGGGATTGCTGAACAGAGCGACCTTTTTGCCATTATCATCCTCCTCCCAAAGGTGGTGAGTGAGAATGAAGTCGCACAGATTAACTACATAGGCAGTGTACTTAGAGTTGTTCGCGCTGCTGCCTTTTTCAATGAGGTAGGCATTAAACTCCTCACTTGAAACGATGTGGCCACTAGAGTGACCTTCAAACAGGAGTACGACGTCTTTGGCATACGTCACTTTCTCACTAAGATAGACTATGAAATGCCTAATTCCCTCTAATTTTTTACCAATACCAGAGTTTTCAGCAGCGAGCCATTCAGCCGCATACTGCTGCCACTGAAGCCAGTCATCTCCTAGCTCTCTGATGATCCAGCTCAGCGTCATGTCGTTTGTGTAGCCTTTACCGTTGAACTTCTTAGTCATGACCAGTGCTTACTTAATTTCGGGTTCTTACCTGTGAAATAACCATCAGGATCGATATCCTCGAACCCGTGTTCTGCGAGGGTCTTCCAGTCAAACGCGGCGCTTGATGTCGAAGCATCGGAGCCGATTTGTAATTGCTGTGATGCCTTAGAGAGCGCTTGCGATACCTGAGTGCTTGAGGGCAGTGTATAAACAACCTGTGATTCAAGACTTTTATGGTGCATGCATTTCTTCATAAAGAGCGGATCGATACCTGCTGTCTGAAGTCTGCGTCCGTAATTGTGACGATGCCCATGGGGAGCTAGCCCCTCGGCTTTGTTTGGCTCAAGATCTATCCGTTTAAGTGCGGCAGCATAGCTTCTATTAAAAGCGTTGAAAGTGTAGGGGTTGCCCAAGTAACGCGAATCGAAACTGATAAATGCATAGTCATGGTGACAGGGAATAGCGGCCCTGTAGACAAGGTACTGCTGCCACAAGGCCATGAATACCTTGGCGTAATCTTGTGGAAAAAAATACGCCTCTAGATAGCCATCTTTATGATCAACCACCCTCGACTTCCAACCTAAATGCTGAGTGCCTTGCAGATTTTCGCGAGGTGCGCGTGCGTAACGCTCTTTTAGGTAGGCTTTGCGAGTTGCAGACCCCTTACGAGGCTTCCATTCATTAGGGGCTTTACCCTCAGTCTCATTATAAATTCGGACGATAGCTTTATCGGGATCATTAGGGTCTTCAAATACGTCTGTCACCCAAAGCAACAATGCCTCGCTGCGCCTGAAACCTGCTCCATGCATAAGCAACGCTATCAATTTATCTCGCAGTGCTACACGAATATCTTTCGCTCCACCGAACCCTTGCAGGAATAACGCTTCCCACTTTGCTGCTGGAAATGCAATGGCATCATCCTCAGTTTTGGCGAGAGGTGTGCGACCCTTGATGCTTCGAGCGCGTTTAACCGTTGTGTTGATCGATTTGTCTTTGATGTGGCCTAGAAAGTCGTCTTGATTCCGTCTAAACCAAGCGGCGTACTGGATTCTCTCCTCATGGCGAGAGGCAGTACGAAGCGAATTAACCTGCTGCCCTTGGCCTTTATCAGCCATCCAGTTTGTGAAATTTGTTAAGTGGCCGATATGCCGAGACACGGTACCTATGGAAGCAGGAATCCAATACAAGCCTGAGGGATCAAGCCCGTTTTCATTCACAGTCCCGCTATACAGCCGCCTAACGAACACAGAAAACGTTTCCTCTGGATCAGCGAACATCGACTTATTCGCCTCCAAGAATTCGATCAGCAGGATAATCGATTGGATGTGTTTATCGATTGTAGAAATTGATGTGCCGCTCAGGTGTAAACTCAGTACGTAGTCAGTCACTGATTCGAGAACGCCTTCATCAGTCAGGATGACAGGAATCTCGGTTGCTACACCGCTATTGTCCTGCACAATCTTTGCAATAACTTTCGTTGCTATCATTTCCATTCCTACATAAATTACATAAATTACATAAATTACATAAATTATAGTATTTACCTTTATAAAAATCAAGCAAAAAATAACCCCCGTAAAGGAGGTTATTATCAGAATTACACACTTTTAGGTACTATACGAACATTAGTGGCGAGGTTTTTTTATAGTGATAAGGTAAAGTTACTGTCTAAACTTATTTGTTTAGATTCAATTCCATCTCTCTATACTTAGCAGATACTGATTCTCTTGGGCCACCAGTCATGATACTTACTGCAAAGATAGCGATAGTACTTAAGATAAAGCCTGGAACGATAGCAAACAACCAGCTGTTAAGTGCCATACCATTCATCTGGAATGGACCATAAATCCATAAGATCACGGTCAATGCACCAACAACCATACCAGCTACAGCACCATTACGGTTCATGCCGCGCCATGTGAGACTGAAAATGACCAACGGACCAAATGCTGCACCGAATCCTGCCCAAGCGTTAGAAACCAAGTCTAGAACTGAGCTGTCTGGATTAGCAGCTAGCATAATAGCAGCGAGAGCAACAGCCACAACCGAAATACGACCAACCAATACTTGACGAGCTTCTGGTGCATCTCTGTCAAAGAATAGTTTGTAAACGTCTTTGGTTAGTGAGCTTGATACTACCAATAGCTGCGATGAGATGGTACTCATGATGGCTGCTAAAATCGCCGCTAATAGGAAACCTGAAACCAACGGGTGGAATAAGAACTGAGTGAATACTAAGAAGATAGTCTCAGGATCGTCTAACGTCATAGCCGTCTTTTGTACATAAGCACGACCAGCAAAACCAGTCATTAGCGCACCAATAAGACTGACAATCATCCAACTCATACCGATATTACGTGCAGTAGGCACATCTTTGACTGAGCGGATTGCCATAAAACGTACAATAATATGTGGCTGACCAAAATATCCTAAACCCCATGCCATAAGCGAAATGATACCGATGACACTCATACCACTAGTAATATTTAATAGGCTTGGATCAATGTTTCTAACAGCTTCAGTCGTGGCTGAAACACCGCCAAGATCCGTAAAGGCAACGACAGGTACAATGACCATCGCAAACAGCATGATGATACCCTGAACAAAGTCAGTCATCGATACTGCTAAGAAACCACCGAATAGTGTGTAACCGACAACGACGCCAGCAGTCACCCAAAGCCCCGTGGTGTAAGATAGATTAAGTGAGCTTTCAAAAAGCTTACCACCGCCTACGAGACTTGCTGCTGTGTAGACAGTAAAGAATAAAATGATAACCAAAGCAGAGATTACACGCAGCATATGCGATTTATCTTCAAAGCGGTTGGCAAAATAGTCAGGTAAAGTAATAGCGTTATCAGCGACTTCAGTATAAACACGAAGACGCGGTGCTACGATGATATAGTTTAAGAAGGCACCAAGGGTCAAACCAAGTGCGATCCAAATACTCACCACACCATCTGCATACATATAGCCTGGTAGTCCGAGTAGCAACCAACCTGACATGTCCGATGCGCCTGCTGAAAGTGCAGTAACTGCTGGACCTAGATTACGTCCTCCTAAAAGATAACCCTCGGTATCATTGGCTTGCTTAAAATAAGCGTAAACACCAATCCCAATCATCACTAAAAAATAGGCGCCAAGTGATATAAGCACGCCACTAGAAACTCCGTTCATATAAGTTATCCTTAACCAACATCGTTGGCTTTAATTATTTTTTAACTATAAAAGTTCTGTTCTACAAGACGATGCCTCAAACAAGATGTCTCAAAAAATATTTAAAGACAAAAAAAGCCATTAATTAAGACATAATGGCTTTTTTCAGTATCTTCTGTAGTTTTATATGATTGATGTCGTTATATGGCTAGCACTCATATAGAGATAGAGAACAATGGGAACCTCGCATTCCACTTATATACTGTTATTGCTCGCATCTGCTATTTATATATGAGTATTAGCAACCTACATAACCAATCAGTGAAACCATTAAACCTACTGTTAACCATCATATCTTACTAGAAGTATTCAATATATGACTATCAGTGTCCTTGTGGTAAATTTTTGTTATTAAAACAACGTCAAGCATATTATAACGTATGAGAGTCACAAATGCGAATAGCTTAAATACCTAAATTGTTATATTAGGATGTTTTTATTCAATAGGCGCCAGTAAATCTAGTAGTGCAGTTACGCTACTAGATTGTGTTAGCTTTGGATTGATAACCACACCTAAATAACGTTGTAATTCAATGTTGTCGGCCATATCGATACGTTCCAAGTCTTGACTGACCATAGTTTGCGGAAGTACTGACCAACCCAGTCCAACAGAAACCAGCATCCTAATGGATTCAAGCGGATTGGTACTCATCGTGGCATAAGGTTTTAGGTTATGTTTGGCAAACTCAGCCAAAGTAATCTGACTGGTAAAGGTATTAGCAGAAGGTAAAATAGCAGGATAGCGTGCTAACTGCTCTAAAGTGACATTAGATTTGGTTGCCAAAGGTGACAAAGTACCCGTCATAAAATAAAGTGGATCTGACCAAAGCGTGTGATAGGTCAGGCGTTTATCGTATACAGGAGGTAGCGTGACAAATGCTAACGATAAATCACCATCTAATACGGCTTTATGTGCTTTTTCTGAATCGACAAAATGCACTTCTAACTGAACAGCGGGATAAGTCTGAATAAAATGCTTAAGCACGGGTGCTAGATGATGCAAACCGATATGATGGCTTGTGCCAATCACGAGCTTGCCAGAGACGATATGCTGAGAATGCTGCAAGTTAATCTTGAAGTTCTCATAATCTTCCAACCAACGTTTTGCATGTGGCAGCATCTCACTGGCCGCCTGCGTGGGTACAATCCCGCGGCCTACAGTATCAAATAAAGTAATGTTAAACTCATCTTCTAAGTTTTTGATGCGCTTACTGACGGCAGGCTGAGTGATGAACAGCTTTTCTGCGGCACCTGAAATACTGCCAGTGTGCATAACGGTAACGAATGTCGTCAAGTTTGTGGTGTTCAAACGGATTTCCTTAGCTACTTTGTGAGCTATAAATAAAAGTGGGCTGAGCCAATTATAACGTATTAGAAATAAAAGTTTGCATCTGGTTAAAAATCATCAATTATTATTATAGGATTTGCCTGCTATAATCACAAGACATCAAGGCGTATTGTCACATATTTATTCTTTTAAGTTCATTATTTGCAGCCTAAAGCGTGTTTTAGGCACTAATTACAGTCACAAATCTAAAATTATTAATGAATAATATTTATACTACACAAAATATAGCAATTACAGAATATATATTTCAATATCATTGATTAGGTAGAAATTATTGCAAAGTGATGCTCTTACACAAATAATAAAGAGCTATCATGCAGTTGAATACAACATTACAGATAAATCTAATCGTTAATTGAACAAACAGAACCTTAGCTTACCAACAGGTGAGCAAGCGAAAATCAAGTCAGTAGTAATTAATAAAGGATAGCATCATGGCCGGTCAAACTTTATATGACAAACTTTGGAATGCTCACGAAGTCACTAAGCGTGACGACGGTTCGAGCTTAATTTACATCGATCGCCATCTATTGCATGAAGTGACGAGCCCACAAGCGTTTGAAGGATTGGAGCTTGCCAATAGAGCACCATGGCGTCTGTCTGCTAATATCGCCAGTCCTGACCATAATGTGCCAACAGTCACCAAAGAGCGCTCAGCAGGTGTCCCTGGTATTAAAGACAAAGTATCACGTCTTCAGGTTGTCACTTTGGACGAGAACTGCACCAAATTTGATATCGCAGAATTTACAATCAACGATGCGCGTCAAGGCATTTTGCATGTCGTTGGTCCTGAGCAAGGTCTTGTATTGCCAGGCATGACCGTTGTTTGCGGTGATTCGCACACAGCGACACATGGTGCACTTGGTTGCTTAGCACATGGTATCGGCACTTCTGAAGTTGAGCATGTATTGGCAACGCAGTGCTTGATTCAAAAGAAATCAAAAAACATGCAAATCCGCGTCACTGGTCAACTTGGTGCGGGCGTGACCTCAAAAGACGTCGTGCTGGCTATTATTGCAAAAATTGGTACGGCAGGTGGCACAGGACATGCGATTGAGTTTGCAGGTCAAGTGTTTGAAGACATGAGTATGGAAGGTCGTATGACCGTCTGTAACATGGCAATTGAGGCTGGTGCTCGCGTAGGTATGGTGGCTGTTGATGATACGACGATAGATTATGTCAAAGGTCGTCCGTACGCGCCAAACGAGTCACAGTGGCCACAAGCTGAAGCCTACTGGCGTACATTGTATTCAGATGATGACGCAGTATTTGATACAGTGGTTGAGATCGATGGTAGCCAAATAGCACCGCAAGTATCTTGGGGCACCTCGCCTGAGATGGTCGTTGATATCACGCAATCGGTACCAACACCTGACCAAGCCATTGATGAAGCGCAAGAAGAGGGTTGGTTACGCGCTTATACCTATATGGGCTTAGAAGCTGGTCAGAAAATCACGGACATTCAGCTTGATCGTATATTCATTGGTTCATGTACCAACTCACGCATCGAAGATTTGCGGGACGCTGCAGCAGTTATCAAAGGTCGCAAAGTGGCTGATAATATCAAAGAAGCCATCGTTGTTGCAGGTTCTGGACAAGTAAAACTACAAGCAGAGGCTGAAGGCTTAGATGCTTTGTTTACCGAAGCGGGTTTTGAATGGCGCGAGCCGGGTTGTTCTATGTGTCTTGCCATGAATGCTGACAAACTTGAGCCGCAAGAGCATTGTGCATCGACCTCTAACCGTAACTTTGAAGGTCGTCAGGGTAATGGTGGTCGTACGCATTTGGTCAGTCCAGCGATGGCAGCTGCAGCAGCGTTGGCAGGTCATTTTGTAGACGTTCGTACGTTTTAAGACTGATAATAAGTAGCTGACATCATGCTTATATCAACGATAAATATATGAGCATGGTGTCAAAATGGTAAAAATTTATTTACTGTTTAATACGCTTATCAAGATCATCAGCCAGCAAAAATATAATTGATAGGAAATTTTATGCAAGCTTATAACACTCAAACGGGTATCGTTTGCCCACTTGATCGTGCAAACGTCGATACCGATCAAATTATCGCAAAGCAGTTTTTGAAGTCTATTAAACGTACAGGCTTTGGCGTGAATTTATTTGATGATTGGCGCTATCTTGATGAAGGATATCCGGGCCAAGACAACAGCACACGCGTTATTAATCCAGACTTTGTATTGAATAAACCCCGTTATCAAGGTGCTACTATATTGCTGGCACGTAGAAACTTTGGCTGCGGTTCTAGTCGTGAGCATGCACCTTGGGCGCTTTCTGAGTATGGCTTTCGTACGGTTATCGCACCAAGTTTTGCGGATATCTTTTACAATAACTGCTTTAAAAATGGCATGTTACCGATTGTACTAGATGAAGCGATTGTGGATACCTTAATGAAGGCGACTGTTGCCAATGAAGGCTATGAGCTGACGGCAGATCTTGAGCGTCAGGTAGTTATCACGCCAACAGGTGAAGAGTATGCTTTTGAAGTGGATGCTTTTCGCAAACATTGCTTGTTAAATGGGCTAGATGATATCGGTTTAACCTTGCAGCAAAGCGATGCTATCAAAGACTATGAGCATAAAATGATGCAAAAAACACCGTGGATCTTTAACGATGTACGCGCTTAGGTAAGGATTTTATGATCCCTTGCTCATAAAACTGCTGGCCAGTCGCAACGCAGCGTTGAGTTATGGCGGTGAACTGGCTAAAATGAAGGGTAGTTTTTACCATACTTTATTATCTCTCTTATGAATAGTAGCCGCCATTATGAATAAAAAACGTTATGCTCTATCGACAAGTACGATTGTTGCTGCAAGCTTATTTTTGTCAGGCTGCCAGCTATTGACGGGCTATCAAAAAATAGATGAGGCAGAAAGTGCTAAAGCGTGGGTAGGTAAGATCCAACCCGTTGCTGGCGAAGTAAACATCGCGTGCGTGGGTACTTACCACTGTGAAATCGTGCAAATAGATAAAACACTAGTTATTTCTCCTGACAATCATGAGCCAGTTAATCCTCAGATTGTAGCGTCTTTATCAAGCTATAAAGGCACTGCAACGCCCCAAATGGGCATAGAGATGACACCGCTCATGAGTAAAAACTCTATAAAGATAGTGCCATTAGCCGCATCTGGTATGCCAGGGTTGACCAACTATTATGCACGGATGATGCCTGCAAAACGTGAAATTCATGTCAGTTTTTATCCAGAGAATAACATGGGATATGTTGAGCGTTTTGCGATGATTCATGATTTTGCGGACGTGGGTACTTATCAGTTACGTGCTTATCAAAAGAAAAGCAGTGAAAAATCTGGCAGTTTATTGGATACAGCGTCGCCTGAGCCTCTATGTATTGATCTATTACAAGGTAATAAGGTGCAGCGCCGATTCTGTAAACAGTTAGGGTCTGAGCACCAAGGTGAGTTTGTAGAGACAGGCATGGTCAAAGCAGTAACGTCAGCATCTAAACCTAAAAAGACAACAGCGTAATAAAAATTAATTGATAAAAATATATCTAAAAGGATTAGTATGGCAACGATTTTAACATTAGCGGGCGATGGTATTGGCCCTGAAATCATGACTCAAGCCATTGATGTACTCAAGGCGGTCAATGAGAAGTTTTCACTTGATTTGACATTAGAGTCTGGATTGATTGGTGGTGTGGCTATTGATGCCACAGGTGAGCCTTTACCTGATGAAACGTTAGCGCGTGCACGTGCAGCAGATGCTGTATTATTAGGCGCTGTCGGCGGCCCTAAATGGGATGCGATTGAGCGTAGTAAGCGCCCTGAGCGCGGTCTGCTTAAAATCCGTGGTGAGCTGGGTTTGTTTGCCAATTTACGTGTGGCAAAGCTTTATCCGCAGCTAGCCAATGCGTCAAGTATCAAGCCTGAAATTATATCTGGTTTAGATTTGCTGATTGTTCGCGAACTGACGGGTGGCATTTATTTTGGTGAGCCACGTGGTATTCGTACACTAGAAAATGGTGAGCAGCAAGGCTATAACACGATGGTGTATAGCACCAGTGAGATTCAGCGCATCGGTAAAGTTGCTTTTGAATTAGCAAAAACCCGCGCCCAAGCCGCAGGTACAGTGGCCAAAGTATGTTCAGTAGACAAAGCCAATGTCTTAGAGGTGACTGAGCTGTGGAAGCAAACAATGATTCAGATGCAGCAAGCAGAGTATAGCGATGTGGCGTTATCGCACATGTATGCTGATAATGCTTGTATGCAGTTGATCAAAGATCCTAAGCAGTTTGATGTCATGGTAACAGGCAATATGTTTGGTGACATCTTATCTGATGAAGCGGCAATGTTGACCGGTTCTATTGGTATGTTGCCATCAGCGAGCTTGGATGAGTCTGGCAAAGGTATGTATGAGCCATGTCATGGTTCTGCGCCTGATATCGCTGGGCAAGATAAAGCCAATCCATTGGCGACTATTTTGTCTGTCGCTATGATGCTGCGTTATACCTTTAAGCAAGAAGAAGCCGCACAAGCGATCGAGCAAGCAGTGAGTGATGTGCTTGATGATGGCTTGCGTACGCTTGATATTTTAGACAGCAGTGAAGCTGGACTCAAGCAAGTGGGTTGCCAAGAGATGGGGCAAGCGGTATTGGCTAAACTGGTATAAGTCAGCTAATCTAGTGCAGACCATTTTTATGTAATTTTTACAGTCTAATCTCGTTCATTTTATACCCATAAGTTGCTGAGCAATTTATGGGTTTTTTCTGTTATATGGTATTGAATCATGCCTTATTGTAAACGGATCAGTGTGTTTGTTCACCCTATTAACAAATGCACAGTAGGAAGAGTCAGTTATTAACATAAAGCTGTTAGGGAATAGTGGTAGGGCTATGGCAATATATCTCTATAATAAGTTTTTCGATATTTTTTGATACATGGTAATTATTTAGGGAGTTTTTTTATGTCTCAACTACTTAAGGTTGGCAGCCTTGCTATAGCGATGGGAGCAGCATCCGCATTATTAGTGGGTTGCAGCAGCAATGCTAATAGTACTGAAAATAGCGCACAAACGGCTAATGAGAGCAAGTCGTCTAATAGTGGTATGACAGACACTACAACAGATAATAATAACAATGCAGGCACCGAAGCAGAGATGAGTACTAGTAGCAATCAATCTACTAGTAACCAAACTAGTGGTCAAAATATGGATGCTGATACGATGAACAGCACGGCGACTGATAGTAACGACATCAGTCCAGTCACCAATGGTGTTAGTCAGCAAATAGATGGTAATAGCAAAGCTGCAAATTCGCTAAATAAATTATTAACCAAAATTGAATATAATACAGAAAATTTATCAGAAACTGCTAAAAAGGTAAATGAAGCAACATGGAAAGCTGATACCAAAATTGATCGTAATGTTGGTACCAAATTACAAGCGCTACTGAACTGGAATCATAGTGGTGTGGGTGCGGTTGATGGCTACTGGGGCAAGAACACGCGCAAAGCCATGCAGGCTTTTCAAAAGGCTCAAGGATTACCAGTAACCGAAGCGGTCAATGAAGAGACGTGGCAGGCGTTGACTAAAAATTCTACGCTTACTTCACAGCCTGTATTAGTCAGTTATCAGCTGACAGATGCTGATGTGAATGTCAAAACTACCCAAATTCCTGCTAGTGCTGAAGCCAAAGCCAAGCTAGATGGTATGTATTATGAAAGCGTCCTTGAAGCCTTGGGCGAAAAATTTCATATCAGTCGTGATTATCTCAAATCGCTTAACCCAAATGCCAGCTTTAAAAGTGGCGAAACCATCATTGTCTATAACCCAGGTAACCCTAATACAACGCCAGTGAGCCGAGTGGTCGCTGATAAAGACACGCAAACCTTATATGCATACGATGACAGTGACAATCTGGTTGCCAGCTATCCAACCACAGTAGGGAGCACAGCAACACCTTCACCAACAGGTACGCATAAGGTCAAAGTTAAAATTCACGAGCCAAACTATACTTATACTAGTGATGATGGCAAAAAATCTATTATCCCGCCAGGCCCTAACAATCCTGTTGGCGTGGTATGGATTGGCCTGAGCAAACCATCGTATGGCATTCATGGCTCACCCGATCCTGAACGTATCAGTCGTCAAGCATCAGCAGGTTGCGTTCGCCTTACTAACTGGGACGCACTAAGCCTATTAGGTGTTATCAAGAAAGATGCCACTGTCGAGTTCAAATAACTCATCGTTTAATTATTTCATAAAACGCAGACAAAAAAATACCGCTGATATTGAGCGGTATTTTTTATGGTAAAACAAACAGCGAATACTAAATAACTAAAACAGTGATAGGCAATAATGAGCAGGTTAGCGTTTTCATTATTATTATCAGTCAAACCACTCAAGCGTCTATATCAGCTATCAGCGATAAAGTAGCTATTCGGCTATTGGCTGTATTTTTATAAATACTTTCATAACCATATGAGTTGTCGAGTATTTAGTTTTTACCACGGTAAGTAATACGACCTTTAGATAGGTCATAAGGGGTCATTTCAACTTTAACTTTATCACCTGTCAAGATACGAATATAATGCTTACGCATCTTACCTGAGATGTGTGCAATGATTTCGTGTCCGTTTTCTAAACGAACTTTGAACAAAGTGTTAGGAAGGGTATCAATGACTTCGCCTTCAAATTCGATAATATCGTCTTTTGCCATAATTTGTATCAATCAATTAAAAATAAGCCCATATTATACGTAAGTTAGCAGATTAAAGCAATACAGAACCTGGTTTTGACTTGACAGCATGTAAGTGATATGTATGTTAATTTACACTGATTTAGTCAGGTAAGTTTAACCAAATCGGTGTGAGGGGTGCCTGCGGCAATAGACGCTGGAAATGCTCAGGATAATAGGCATTAATGAAGTATAAGCCATCCCCTGAGGCAGTAGGCGGCGCAATTGTCCGATCCTCTTTGCTCAAAATATTTAAAAAGTCTGCTGGTTCTAGCTCATGTCTGCCAATCGCGTATAGCGTACCCATCAAGTTACGAACCATGTGATGTAAAAATCCATCTGCTTGTATATCGAACACAATAAACTGACCATGAGCGAAAAGGTCGGCATGGCTGACGGTACGTACTGGCTGATTGGACTGACAGGCTGCCGCACGGTAGCTGTTAAAGTTGTGAGTACCAACGATATCGGCAGCTGCCTTTTGCATCGCTGCTAGGTCTAAAGGCTCATAGATATGGGTAACCTGATGATTGAGTATCGCAGGACGCTGCGCTTGATTAAGGGTGATATAACGATAACGACGAGCAATCGCACCAAAACGCGCATGGAAATCAGCTGGCATCGGCTGAATCCAGCGCAAAGCAATATCGTCAGGCAATAGGCTATTGACACCGCGTAACCAGTTATGAGTAGGACGATACGCATGAGTGGTAAAATGAGCAATCATATTGCTGGCATGGACACTGGCATCAGTACGCCCAGCGGCGATGACTTCGACGGATTCATTGGCGACCTTGCCGATAGCGGTTTCTAGTGCTTCTTGTACACCCAGCACTTCTCGTTGCCGCTGCCAACCATGATAGTGCGTACCCAAAAACTCAATCGCAATCGCCAAAGTATAGGTTGGTGAACGTTCAGGTTCGATAGTTTCAATCTTAGACATTTTGGTTTCTAAGCTTATAAAGTTGGAGTTAATTAAGGAGCATTTATCGCTTTTTGATGCTTGTGCCAGGCTGACTGACATTATTCAACCAGCGCTGTCGACGTCTTGCTGGACTATCATAGCGCAGTAGCAACCATAACAACCGTGCATAAATAGCAGGGATGGTTAAGCGTCCACCAGCAATAACGTGATAGTCATATTGCCAACTGCCCGCTGCGTAGCTGTCGCTCACACCGCCAAACGGACATTGACTGGCAGATATCACCATGTGGCCATGCTCGTGAACCAAATCAAGAGTCTTTGCTAGTGCAGCTGAATAGGAAATATTTCCCGCGCCAAACCCTAATAGAATAATGCCACAAGGCGGTTGTGATAATAATGCTTGTAATTGATCATTGAGCACCTGAACATCATTAGGTAAGCAGTATAAAGCATGGATCTTGGCCTGCTCAGCACTTGCTTTGATGTTGGGTAGTAAGTCTTGTTGATCATTTAGCCAATGCTGTCTACGAGTATCTGATAGATTTTTTATATAACTATTGGCTGGATATGCTGCTCGAGAATGCCCAGTAAATGCCATAAGGTCATGACTGTGAATTTTTTGCACGGTTTGTGCAGGCCATGACTCGCCGCCAAAACTAATCTT
The DNA here is from genome assembly GCF_043641605.1 of Psychrobacter piscatorii. GTDB lineage: Bacteria > Pseudomonadota > Gammaproteobacteria > Pseudomonadales > Moraxellaceae > Psychrobacter > Psychrobacter piscatorii_C. The sequence goes on from NZ_JBHZRK010000005.1 coordinate 137,613, forward strand.
AACACCTGATTCACCAGCCGCAGCTAGCTTCAATGAGTCGTTAAGGTTGCCCCAAGCGTCGCTATGAGCATCGATATCGTAGGAGTGAATCACTTCACTATCTAATAACGGCCGCATACTTCCAGTAACCACAATACAAATATCGCTACCGGCAAAAGCTTCTGCTAAAAATGCACCTAAATAACTCAACGTATCAGTGCCACTAATCAGGACAAAGCGTTTATCACCTTGACCATAAGCATTCAATAATAGCTGATAAAAATGTACAAAATCAACTGGCGTAAGCTGGCTGCTGTCTTTGATCAGCGTATTGTCTAGCCATGAAATTGCTGGTGAACCAGTCGTATTGCTTTGCTCAGTCAGTAGTTTTTGTAGCGTAGGTAAAAAAACGTCTGCCGATAAAGGCGCCAGCGGCTTACCGTAGCTACCAAAGGTACCACCAGCATAGATTAATTGAACGGGGGCAGACATAGTTTTGGTCATAAAAGAAGATGGCATAGTATCAACACAGTAAATAATTATGAAAAAAGAAGCGCCAGAGCGTTTATGGGTGACAGGTTGAGAGGTCAGTAATAGATAGTATCAGAATTAAATGCAAAAAATCAGCAAGCCTCCGATAATAAGAGAGTACTTGCTGATATGCATCTGGACGACTGATTATGCTGTGCGCTCAAGTAATAGTTGTGCTTGTTGTTTCTGCTCACTATTACCCTGAGCGATCACTTCATTAAGCAAACGTTTGGCACTGTCATATTCGCCTAATTGTAAATACTGATTGGCTAAATCTAGCGTCACTTGATTGCTATCTAATGATTTTACAAAGTCAAAATCTGCTGCAAAGCGCGATGAAAAATCTTCTGCTGATTCAACAGCTTCATGACTGATATCTGTTTCAGGTTCCACTGGTGCAACGGTAGAGGCTGGGGGAGTCGCTACAGAAGGGTCTAATAAAGAATCAGTGTCTATGATATCGAAGTCATCAGCTATAGGCGTGTCATCATCAAATCTCAACGACGTAACTGGCGTAGTATCTGACGCTTCAAAGGCATCAATGTCGGTGTCATCGTTGATTAGTTGTTCTTCAAAACTTAAGTCTGCAACGCCATCATCTTCGAGAGTACTACTGTCAGTATCAGCGTTTTCAAAGTCAATATCTTCCAAAACAAAGGCATCGATATCACTACTTTCTTCAGTAGTAGATGGTTCATTAATCGCGAAAGTATTAGCTGTATCAATGTCGTCTGATTCATTCAGATCGTCTAAAGATAAAGTAAAGTCATCTTCATTGTTTTGAACAGCATTGCTAGAAGCTTCTTCTTCATTTTTATCAACAGAAGTATCTTTATCTGCATCGGCTGCTAAATCATCAAAATCTAAGATGAAGTCGTCTTCTAACACCAATGCTTCGCTCTCACTGTCTTGAACATCTGATACGTCAGAATTTTCAATTAAAATGTTTTCTGCAGGTGAGTCAAAATCGAACTCAAAGTCACTAAGATCGTTGTCTTCTATGACCTCATCATTTTTGATGGTATCAGTACGGTCACTTGTAGAAATATGAAGGCTATCATCATCTGTGGCCAATGATGTAACAGGAGTCTCATCAGTAGCATTTGACTCATTGAAATCATCTTCTAAATCACTGAGCGTCAGATCAAAGCTATCGTCTACGTTTTTAGTAGGCTCACTTGAAAACACTGGGCTATCGATAGGTTTGTCTATTACTAAGTCGTTACTATCTTCAATAACAGGACGATCAGATATTGCAGCTGTGTCATCGGTTTGGTCAGTAGTAGCTAAGTCAAAATCTAGACTATCAAAACGATCATTATTATCTTCTATTGCTACTTCTGGCGTGGCTACTGGACTTTGCTCTCCAATGTATAAATCTTTTAATTCATCAGCAAGTGTAATGGTTTTGGCATCATTATGAATTTTAATGCGGTTATAGACATCATGAAAGTTTTCTGGCTGATCTAGCGTAGCGTATATACTCAGTAGCTTGATAGATAACTGACTGTCATTAGGCTTTTCGTTTAGTCCACGATTGATTGTTTCAATGGCTTTGTCGTAGCGCTGTTGATCCATGAAACGCTGGGCAATCGTAATATGATCGAACTTATTGCTATCATTTTGATTGTTTTGGGCAGCAGTGCCATAATCCGTTTTTGGTGCTGGTGCAGCGGCATTTCTTACTGAGCTTACAGGGGGTTGTGCACTTTGTTTTTGTGCTTTATTTTTGCGCAATAAAAAACCAGCGACTAACAGGATAAGCACCAATCCGGCGATGATATATAGCATATTGTCCATAGTTATTCCTACTCCTAAGATCACAGCATCGTGCGTTGATCCGTTAGGCAATTATTGATTGCTTAGTTTTTTGAGACGAGCTTGTAGCTCAGCCAGTTTTTGGTTTTGTAATTGGATCTTTTTCGTATAGTTGTCCAGCGCGCTGCTGGTTTTTGACAGGCGCTGAGCTTGTGAGGCAGTCTCTTGTCTTGAGGCTTTTAGCGTTGCTAATATATCAGTGCTTAGACCGTTGCCTTTATCTGCAGCTGATTTTGCCTGAGTGCCATCTGCATTACCATCATGACCAGGGGCAAGGACAGAAAACTGTGCTTGTGGCAGTTTCTGTGTTTTAGTGGTGGTCGGCTTTTTAGGTACACTGGCCGCTTGTGCTGTCTCAGACAACTTTTTGGGTGCTGTTTGCGCTGACTTTTTTACCACAGGCGTATTCGCTCTACGACTGTATTGTCTTTGTGCGTCAATAGCAGCTTCTAAATGTTGCTGTGAAGGGATGACATCGTAGCTGGGTAGGCTAAGCTTAGCATCGGCTTTTAACTGATCAGCATCTTTGTTGATAAAAGCATCAGGATTCTGTGACTGAATCTGCTTCATCACTGTTGGCGTATCTAGATTGTTCTCGCGCGCGATCTGCTCCGCGATCATCCACAAGCTATCATTGCGTTGCACCTGATATTGAGTGGTCGCATTACTCGTTACTTTATTGCTAGCTGCACTTGGATTAGTCGTCGTTTTGGATGGCACAGATGATGCTGTATTAGCAGGTATATTGCTGCCTTGAGCTGCGGCGATAACACTATTGTTTGAGTCGATTGCACTTTTTGATTTATCTATCGCTTTAGTGGTTGTTGCTTTGACAGGTGAGCTCGCCATGAGGTCAGAGTCTGCTTTACTGCTTGGCTGTATTTGGCGCGTCACTTGTATGTTTAGGATATCAAGCTGCTTGTCAGTACTTTGCTTATCCGCCGCAACTACGTTGTTATGAGCGCGCGCGTCAGTACCGCCTTTGTTATCAGGTGTCATTGTACCGCTATTACTACTTGCTACACTTAGTGCACTGTTATCCAAAGTCTTCACCGAGCTTTGGCTGTTACCAATAGCAGCTGAATGACTGGTATTATTGTTTATGTCAGCATTGCTGTTTAAGCGACCATTATTGAGTCGGCTAGGTGTATAAGTAAGACTGTTGACTTGTGAGGTAGCCGTCACTGTTGGCGCCTGAATAGTAGGTGCTGGCAATTTAGAAGCCAACAATTCAGTCGCTGGTTTGCTTGGCTTTGATAACTTGGGCGAGGATATAGCAGGGGCAGACATCAATGGCGGCGGCGCGCCTTTTCTGACCGTCAAAGGCATGGCATTACTTGCAGAAACGCTAGGCAAATTTGGCTTCTTGGCACCTGTGGCGATATTTTTACCAGTATTGATAGGTAAAGTGTTTTTTAATGGCATCAGTAGCGTTTTGGGCACCATGTTACGCTGGCCATTATCGTTTATCGCTAACACGACATCAGCAAAAGGCTTAGATACCGGCTGTGATGTGGTAATAAAAACCTGACCGCTGGTCGCTGAGGTGGGCTGAAAGCGTACCGTCATAGAGTCAGTCGGGGTCAAACCCATTTGCTGGTAAATGGTCGAGTTTGCCAAACTGGCAGAAAAGTCAGCTGCTCGAATATTACTGACGACGATGCTCGCTACTAAAGGCTCATGCTGGGTTGAAGTGACTACCGTTTTACCAATGGTTGCTGCTTGTACGCTCGGCACTAAGACGACGCACCCTACAGAACAAAATAGTGCCATCGATACCGCGCGATGTACAGTAGTCAAGCGACGAGATAGATGACAAGACATGAGCAGCCCTTTAGTATAAATAAGTTGTCTTTGCTGTTATAACAAAATACCGTTTAGTTTACCAGTTTATTTCACAACTGTTGTGTCCAATGCACAAAATGTCTTTGTAATGTTCAGTCAGCTTTTCTATCTAATAGCATGGCATCGCCATAACTAAAGAATCGATACTGTTTTTCGATAGCATGTTGATAGGCGTGTTCAATAGATGACTTACCTGAAAATGCCGATACTAGCATCAGTAGTGTCGATTTAGGTAAGTGGAAGTTGGTTAGCAATCGATCAATAACGCCGAATTTGAACCCAGGATAAATAAATATATCGGTATCCCCTGACCAACTAGAGAGCGCTTGGCCATCAACGGCAGTTTTTTGATAAGCCGTTTCAAGAACACGCGTCACTGTTGTGCCAATCGCGATAACCTTTTTACCATTCGCGTGCGTTTGATTGATGAGGTCTGCAGTCGTTTGTGGCAAATGCGCGTATTCACTATGCATAGTATGATTGAGTAGGTTATCTGTTTTGACAGGAGCAAAAGTACCCGCCCCAACATGTAGTGTGACAAAAGCGGTGTTGATACCTTTCTCGTCAAGCTTGCTTAGTACCGCTTCATCGAAGTGTAAGCTTGCTGTCGGTGCAGCCACGCTTGCGAGCTTGGCTGGGTCATGAAAAACGGTTTGATAGCGAGTGTTATCAGTATCATCAGCATGACGCTCAAAATAGGGCGGGATAGGCAATTCACCATAAAGCTCTAGATGCGGCAAGATCGGCGCATCAAACGCCAAAATGAATAAGTTGTCTTGACGACCAATCATCGTAGCACTCATATGACCATCGGCAAGTTGTAAGCGTTGACCAAGCTTGAGCGCTTTGCTGGCTTTTACATGGCAAAGGGCAATATGCTCTTGATTGACTGCTTCATCATTGCTGTCGTTTAGATGCAGTGTTACTTCATCCAAGTCCAAGATATCAACTAGGCGTTCAATCAGTACTTCAAGTTTACCGCCAGTATCCTTTTGACCAAATAAGCGTGCTTTCATCACTTTGGTATCATTAAAGACAATGAGATCTCCAGCCTCTAATAAATCAGGCAACTCAGAAAACAAACGATCTTCTACACGAGTGTCATTTATTTGAGTATGAGCTGGCAAGTACAAAAGTTTTGAGGCAGAGCGCTGCGCTAATGGGTAGCGTGCAATCAGGCTATCTGGCAGCTCATAGTCATAATCTTCAACGCTCAGATAATCCAAGACGTCGTTGTTTTTGTTGGTATCAGTTGGCGCGTTAGTATCAGCAGAGTCAATGTGAGAGTCGGTCATAATCAGTCTTTAAATGGATAGGAATTTTGGCATAATTGTAGCAGAAATACCTTAGTGAGAGGATACTTTGCTCAGCAGTAATCATGTATAAGATATGCTTTAAACCTATAAATAGCCTAAGTAAATATTATAGACTATGTCAATTTACAATGAAGTTTTTGTCAGTTGTAGATTAATTTACTCAAATAGATTTAGTTGAGGCAGTAACTGAGCAGCAGGCGCTAATGAAGAAAAAGTCACACCAACTAGCCGAATAGGCAGCTGGCGCGGAATCTCCGAGAATAGCTTGTCTAACCAATAATGTGCAGACTCGGCGCTATCAAACGTCGTCGAAAGAGTATGTGAGCGGGTGATTTGAGTAAAGTCTGAATATTTAATTTTTAGAGTAATGGTATGAGCGACTAGCTGCTTTTGGTGCATTTGATTAAAGGCATCAGCGTTTTGCTCATATATTTGTGTGAGTAGCGCGTCATCATCATTCAGATTGTCTCTAAATGTGGTCTCTGAACCAACAGACTTGTGCGTGCGTTCAGATTTGACAGGGCGTTCATCGCGGCCATGAGCGATATCATGATAAAACTGACCACGTTTGCCAAATTCTTGTACCAACACGGCAGCTGATGTACGCCGAAGGTCAGCGCCATTACTCACACCCATCGCATGTAAGCGCTTTGCCGTTGCTTTACCGATACCATGAAACCGCTCGATAGGTAACGTACTGATGAAGTGATCTGCCTCTTTTGGCGTAATGATGGCTGTACCATTAGGCTTATTGATGTCAGAGGCAATCTTGGCGAGCATTTTATTAAATGACACACCAGCAGAAGCAGTCAATCCTGTATGTTCTAATATCTGCGTGCGTAACCAATTGGCCATCAATGTCGCTGAGCCTTTGTGTACAGATAATCCTGTGACATCAAGATACGCTTCATCTAATGATAGCGGCTCCACATGGGGCGTTAAACTATGCATAATGCGGCGAATATCACTACTGACCGCTCGATAAACCTCGAAACGCGGTCTTACAAATATCACTTCTGGGCAACGTTTGCGTGCTTCATAGCATGACATCGCAGAGCGTACGCCAAATTGACGCACCTCATAACTGGCAGCAGCAACCACACCGCGACCATTAGGATCACCGCCAACCACCAATGGTTTACCACGTAATTCAGGAAAGTCACGCTGCTCCACACTGGCATAAAAAGCATCCATATCGATATGAATGATTTTACGAGGATTCGATTGATTAGAGTCTGTCATACTCAGTATTTTACCTGAATTAATGGCTTTTTCTATTATCAATTGTTAGAGACCAAAGTGGTTTTTCCATAAATTTTTGACTAAATAACGATAATATTTAATTATTGATATATATCAGTAATTAAATATAGTGTAAGATTATGTACAGTAAATAAAACAGCTTTATAACTCTTATGCTGACATTAGCGAACAGTTGTTTTCTATCAGCACCTTTTATTAAGAGGTTTGTCAAGTTATTTTATTTTAATAAACCGTCTGTCTTAATAGAGCTGCCACTCATCGTAAATTTGATGGACATCTATTACAGTTGGCAGATTAAAGTTTTAAACTATAAGTATTCACAGCAATAGGCACGGTAACAAGAGTAGATAACGCCTCATATATTTTTAGTACTGTAGAAAGACGTTATTTGTAGCGCTCATACCAAACTTGTGAACTGAGTACTGGTAGATTAACTCTTTAAAAACATATCGTTGCTAGAGAGTTCAGAACGACCAAGGAGCAGAAAATGAATAACGAATTGAAAGGGAGCGATTTAACACGGGCCATGCTAGCACGTGGCGAAAAACGAATATGGTGTGCAGTTTGCGATGACAGCGACGAGCAAGCCATGATGGATCATTGTGGTAATGACTTTACCGCATATATTGTGTCGTTTCGTGATGGGTCTTTTTATTGCAGTGCTGGCATGCCATGGAGCTATGCCGTACCGATTAAGATAAGTGTTGTTAGAGAATCTGAAGTAGCGATGTAAACAAACAAATACCACAGGTATAAAATTAACAGACACAAAAAAACCTCCGAAAAGGGAGGTTAGATTGTATTGCTATATGGTACCAGTGGTCGGACTCGAACCGACACGCTTTTAAAGGCAACGGATTTTGAATCCGTCATGTCTACCAATTCCATCACACTGGCATGTTAGAAGATAATGTCTATTAAATAAATATTATCGAATTGGGCTACAGGGTTAACTCTGTATAGGCTGCGTATTATAGCAGCCTATTTTTCTTCGTCAAGAATTATTTAATATTAATTCAAAAAAATATTCTATCCTACAAAAGCACGCTCAACCGCGTAGTCTGCTTGTACACCCATACGCGGTGAAACGGTTAGACCAAAGTCATCCAAAATAGCTGAAATTTCAGCATTGAACGGCATGCTACCGCAGATCATGACACGATCGTCGTCTTTATTCATCGGTGGTAAACCGATATCTTCGAATAATTTACCAGACTTCATTAAGTCTGTGACTCGGCCTTGGTTTCTAAACTCTTCACGAGTGACAGTGGGATAGTAGATGAACTTTTCTCGGAACCATTCACCAAAGATTTCATCATTCGGCAGCTCATTTTCAAACATGTCGCGATAAGCCAAATCATGGACGTGACGGACACCATGTACTAGGATGACTTTATCAAAGCGCTCATATACTTCAGGGTCACGTGCCAATGCCAAGAAAGGGGCAAGTCCGGTACCTGTTGACAGCATATATAGATGCTTGCCCGGCAGTAGATCGTCTAATACCAATGTACCTGTCGGTTTTTTGCTGACCAATAGCTCATCGCCTACTTTGATGTGCTGTAAGCGTGAGGTGAGCGGACCGTCTTGCACTTTGATAGAAAAGAACTCTAACTGGTCTTCGTAATTAGGGCTGGCAATCGAATAAGCACGCAACAGTGGTCTACCGTCGACAACAAGACCAATCATCGCAAATTCGCCATTACGAAAGCGTAAGCCATCGTCACGAGTGGTTTTGATACTAAATAGAGAATCATTCCAATGATGAACCTCTGTGACCGTTTCGGTGCGAAGTTTTGACATAAAGTCCTCGTTAATTAATAGGTTGCTATCGGTGTCGTTAGGTTTAGATACGTATTAAATCAAAATTTTCAATGATAGATTAAAAAATATAAAAACCTATCAGTATTCTAATAGTTATCGAAAAAGCTGAATGTTAAAACGTACCTACCGTAAAATTCAATAATAAGGTTTATCTATCAGCCGATAGGGCTGTAGACTATTTTTTGTGCATGTTAAATCATCAGTATTGATAAGAGGAGTTACAAATAAGCCAAATGTAAAAGACTCTCATCAAAAAATTTCTTGCACATGATACCAAACTTTAAAGTAAAAATCCGTCTAGCTGCTACCCACCAGCATGATAAAATGGAATATCGTTAGTGAGTAATTTTGTATCATTTGGCCGAATTGTCTAAAAAGGACCGTTTTTTATTACTGGAGCTGCTCTATGTCTGATGACAATATGTCTTTAGATAACTCTCATCAAGCCCCCATCATTGGCTACCATCGTACGCCGCTTTCACAAAAATTTGGTGCGCCGAGACAGCCGAATTTGGTTGCGCTGACCAGCGCCATTGAAATGCTAGCGCCCTACGATACGCCAGTCGCGTTTGAGGGCTTAGAGGCCTTTAGCCATATATGGATCAGTTGGCAGTTTCATCATAACTACCGACATAAAAATGATAATCAAGCTAATAGTAGCTTTCGAGCGCAAGTGCGGCCACCAAGATTGGGCGGTAATCAAAAGATAGGCGTATTTGCCAGTCGCAGTATGTATCGTCCATCAGCGCTGGGACTGTCCGTCGTCAAACTTAAGCGTATTGAGATAGTACAAGGGCGCGTACTACTTATCATCAAGGGTGCTGATATGATAGATGGCACGCCAATTATCGATATAAAGCCGTATGTGGCTTATAGCGACGCACTTTCGGATGCAAAAAGTGGATTTGCGCCAATAGCGCCAGCATTGTTGGATGTGGTGATGACAGAGGCGGCTTACGAACAATTTATGCTGCTAGCAAGCGTAGGAGAGCCTGCTGAAATCATTAATAATGATGCAAGCCATAGCCCTATAAAGAATGTATCGAAAAGTGCTACAGTTGCTTCGATGGTCGAGCACATACAAAGTCAATTGCTAATCTCTGATATCGATGCTATCAAAGCGTTAATTGCGCAAGATCCGCGTCCAGCCTATCGCCGTAAAGAGAAAGAAACCTCATTTATTATGCGCTATAAGTCTGTTGATGTGAGCTTTTGGCTAATAGACTCAGGACAGTTGCAAATAACAGCAGTAGTGGCAATATAAGTGATATGAATCGATAGCATGTTTGTCAACGTACACCAAACAATAAAAGAAGAAAAATATGGCTGCTCAGAATTATTCGATAGTGATTGATTTACGCTGGTGCCTAGATGAGTTATTGGCAGATAAAGTCATCGATCAACGTGGCTATAATTTAGTAATTACCAGCCGCCGAAACAAAACACAGCATCCATTGCTGACGATTAGTGAGTTTGGCTTACCCAATGGGCATGCTCTGGATAATAACTCTGACAATAAGTTGACGCTGGCATGGCTAAATCAGTGGCTAGCGGCTAAAGCAGACATGCCACTCGTTCGTATTGATCCATTAAAAGTTGACGTCCCGGCAGTGACGCAGCTGATGTCTTTTGAATATGCACGCTCACAGTATATTTTGCCCATTGAGGTCACTTTAGATGAAGTGGTTATCGGGACAGATCAGCCTTTTTATACCGATTGGCACTCAAATATCGAAAAGCTAATCAAGTCAAAAAGCTATCGCACGGTTTATATTAATCCTGAGCAAATCAATCGCTACCGCCAAGAGTTCTATCAAGTCACGCAAGCCATAGCTGGGGCAAATAGTGTTCACAAACGTGCCGCGGCTGATGTTACTAATGTCGAAGCATTGCTGCAATTAGGCGACAATACCAACCCTGATGCCAATGACCAGCATATCGTTAGAGTCGTTGATTGGTTGCTACAATATGCTTTTGAGCAGCGTGCCAGTGATATCCATTTGGAGCCGCGCCGTGAGACGGGCAAAGTGCGTTTTCGTATTGATGGTGTGCTGCATACTGTGTACGAGATGCCACTCGCGATTATCGTGGCAGTGACGGCACGTATCAAAATCTTAGGGCGTCTGAACGTTGCAGAAAAACGTAAGCCGCAAGATGGTCGCCTAAAAACGCGTACGCCAAAGGGACTAGAGACAGAACTTCGTTTGTCGACTATGCCCACCGCTTTTGGTGAAAAGCTGGTCATGCGAGTCTTTGACCCTGAAGTGCTCGTTCGCTCGTTCGCTCAGCTTGGTCTATCGGGTAAGCAGCTTGAAACGTGGCATGAGCTGACCGCAAATCCCAACGGCATTATTCTGGTCACGGGTCCAACCGGATCAGGTAAAACCACCACCCTTTATAGCACGCTCAAGCAGCTAGCCACTGAGCAAGTGAATGTCTGTACAATTGAGGACCCCATTGAGATGATTGAACCTGCCTTTAACCAAATGCAGGTCAATCCAGGTGTCGATTTGTACTTTGCGGATGGTATTCGCTCCCTGATGCGTCAAGATCCCGACATCATTATGGTTGGAGAGATTCGAGATGCAGAAACAGCAAATATGGCAGTACAAGCCTCACTGACGGGGCATTTGGTGCTCTCGACCTTGCATACTAACGATGCACCAAGTTCCATCACTCGTTTGCATGATTTGGGTATCCAGCCTTTTTTGACGTCAGCGACTATATTAGGGGTTATGGCACAGCGCTTGTTACGGACGCTATGTCCGCATTGTAAAAAAGCAGTAGAGGTGACGCCGGACAGCGAAATAGCCATTCAATGGCAAGAGTTGGTACAACCTTGGCGCGCGCCAGTACCCACACAGATTTATACCGCGCAAGGCTGCGAGCACTGTCGACATACTGGCTATCAAGGTCGAGTCGGACTCTACGAGATTATGCCGCTCTCTAATGAGTTAAAAAAATTGGTCGCCGCCGATGCTAACTTGGATGTGCTCAAGCAGCAAGCGTACCGAGAAGGGGTGCAGCCTCTACGTCTATCAGGTGCAAAACGCATTAGTGAAGGGGTGACGACGATAGAAGAGGTGATGCGCGTCGTGCCACTGCACTGAGTATTGTGCCGCTGCATTGATTTTAGGCATTTATGCGCCAGACTTCAAAAGCGCTCACATTTGCGCTACTTGAAAACAGCAACCTTTAGAGCAATCAACTTATCAACCAATTTTAAATTTCAATAACTTTTACTGATATTGTTCCAATAACGAGATTATTTATGTTTACAGATACGCATTGCCACCTCAACCGTTTAGATTTGACCAAATATGATGGCCAATTGTCCGGTGCGATTGACGCTATGAAAGCGGCTAACGTCACGCGTGCGATGGCAATTATGTGCGATTTTGCTGAATATGATGAGATTGCTAATATTGTCAGCACCTATAACGATGAAACGCTAAATCTAGGGATGAGCGTCGGTATCCATCCTTGTGAGGACATGGGTATATTACAGTCAGCGACCGTAGAGCGTCTGATAGAGACCGCTAGCTCTGATCATGTATGGGCGATAGGGGAGACGGGTCTCGATTATTACTGGTCAACAGAAAATAAAAAAGAGCAGCAAGCCAGCCTTGCACGTCATATACATGCCAGCCAACATTTAAAAAAACCACTCGTCATCCATATGCGTGATGCCAAAGAAGATACGATTGATATTCTAAAAAGTGAAGGTGCTGAACATGGCATCATTCACTGCTTTACTGAAGATTGGGAGACGGCGAAGCGCGCGCTAGATCTAGGGTTTTATATCTCATTCTCAGGTATCGTGAGTTTTAAGAGTGCGCAAGATATCAAAGATGCAGCCCAAAAAATGCCTAGAGACAGAATACTCATTGAAACCGACAGTCCATACTTGGCGCCAGTCCCCAAACGCGGCAGACCAAACGAGCCTGCATATGTTCCCTACGTGGCAAGCTGTATCGCAGACATGTATGGATGTAGTAGCGAGGAAGTCGGTGCACTGACGGCAAAAAACTTTGAAAATTTACTGGCACAGTATCATTAAAATGGTTATGCTATGACCACTCAGTCATTTATTCGATAGTCTTGTGGTTCAATCCCCTTAGGTATTTATCACACTAAATATAGCCACCTGATTATCAATGACTATTTAGCAAACATAAGCATATTCCCTTTTGTGGTCCTCGAGCAGTCTTGGTACAGTCCCATACTTTCATTGCCGATGTACTGCCGTAAATGATGGTTGTATGCTTAATCTTGTCATGTTTTAGGAGAGATTATGAGTCGTCAGCATCAGTTTAAGGCACGAGAAGAAAATATCTTAGCGATGGCAGAGCAATTGCTACTTGAGTCAGGCGATGGTGATATTACTTTGGACAGTTTGGCAGATCAGCTCGACTTGGCTAAAGGCACGCTATATAAGCATTTTTCTAGTAAAGATGAGCTTTATCTGCGTATTATTATTCGTTACGAAGAGCAGCTATTTGATATCAATCGTATTGATGACTGCCCATCGGCAGGCGTTGCTCGCATGATTTTTCAGCAGCTATTTAATCCGCAAAAAGCCATGCTATTGAATCAAATCGAAGAGCGTCTGGCAGCATCGGTCACTGGTCTGAATCGCTTATTTGGCGAGTTGTATGATATTCGTCGCCAGCGTATGAAGCGCTTGATTGATATTATCAGTGCCTATCTGAAAGACGAGCATAGTAGTCTGAGTACTCGCGATTATTTATCTTCTATTTGGGCGATGGGTCAAGGCGGTGCGGGTCTACTAAACTCAAGCTTTTATCAGCGTTATTTGGGTCGACGTGATACCTTGCGCTACGCCTTTGTTCAGCAAATGCTAGAATTGCCCAGTCACTATCCTGCTGAAGAAGATGAAGTCATGGATGAAGATATGCAAGAATTAGTAGAGCAGATCGATACTGAATCAGAAGAGCATCGCAATACCAATTATTAGACTGTCGACTGATTTTCGATGTCATTGATTATTTAGTATTACGTGTTGTCATACCTGATATGGCAGCACGTCAAAATGTATCTTTCTGAGCGTTCATAAAAGTGAACGCTATCGTCCTATATACAAAACTGAATTACAGGCTTATAGGTGCAATATGCCGGTCACTGTCAAGACTCAGTCCAGCTCAGCGGCCAATTGCCCTTTAGCCATAGTCGGTCAAACGCCTTGTCCAAATCGCTTTGGTATTTTAGCTACATCGTCTGATTGTAGTTGTCTCTCTCTATCAAGTAATGCATGTCCCTCACAACATACCTCATCAATAAGCAGTCATAAGCAAAGTGGTTTTACGCTCGTTGAAATCGTGGTAGTGGTGGTGATTCTATCTATATTTGCTGGCATGATGAGTCTGTCTGTCGGCAGTAGTGAGTCTCGCAAAAACCGTGCCTTTTATGAACACCTCACTGATTCACTGAGCTACGTCCGTTTGCTATCAGCTGAGCGTATGCAGCCGATGGGCTTGCGTTTGCAGGCAGATAAGCAGGGACAGGTAGCGCCTGTAATCGTTACCTTATCGAATCCTTATATTGCCTATCAAACGGCTGATACTGCAGTAGGCAGCAGGGACAGCCAGCCAAAGAACTCAATGGAGCTGTCTGCTGATTTGAGCAGTCTGTCAGACTCTACTGGAGAGACGCAGCCAACACCGAGCTGGGAAGCTGAGCCAGAGGTGACCTTGCCTGAACTGCCCGCTGGCGTTAGTATCAGAATTCAAAGCTTGGATGCTAGTAATTCAGCGAGTACAGGACAGACGCAAACGCTACAGCCTTGGTTTAGTGATAAAAGCGTGCCGCAGGTATTATGGTTTGGTACGGGCCAAGCGACGCCTGTCACCATCGAAGTGATTCACGATTCGCGTCTGGTGGGTGAGGTGATTACGATAATGCCCGATGGTAGTATGATGATAGGGCAGGGATTATAGTGCATAAGTTGTCCAAATATTCTGCGACGAAGGCTCAGCCTACGTCTCTCAAATCTATATCACTCAAGTCTGGGCGCGAGAGAGGATTTACCTTAATTGAGGTAATGGTTGCCTTAGCCATTTTGGCAGTAGTGGCCGTCGCGGCGAGCCGTGCTAGCAGTGCGTATTTGAAATCGGTTGATATATTGCGCACCCGCACGCTTGCTCATTTTGTCGCACAAAATGCCGCTGCTGATTTACGTATTCAAGACACATGGTTGACCGCCAACCGTACTCAAACGATTAATGCTCAAGGGCGTGACTGGCAAATAGTCATGACTGTCGGTGATGCCATCACACCTGCACTAAAACAAGTAAATATCGCAGTGGCGCCTATCATAGACGGACAGACAGGCACGTCGGTCACTGATATTAGTGTCATGCTAAGCAATGCCGACCAAGATACAGGCAGTTTAGATTTAGGTAGTGAAAGTAGTATCGGGCAAGCAGGGGGCGGCTTGTGAGTGTGAGACTACAGCGCGGGTTTACGCTGCTTGAGCTGATGGTAGCTATGGCGATATTTGCCATGTTGGCAGTAGCAGGCTGGCAAGTATTTGACAGTGTCAACCGCGCCCGTGAGCGAGCACAGTTCCACGCTGATAATTTGGCCGTATTACAATACGCCTATCTACAACTGCAGCAAGACATGGCACAAGTGATTCCTTATCAAGCGCCTAGTACTCAAAATAATAGTACGCCAACTAACATTACAAACGACAGCACAGACAACAATAATCAAGCAGGCGAGCAAAAAAATGAAATAGTACCTGAGCCTTTTATGAGGGTAGAGGGTGAGCGTGTCAGCTTTGTACGCTTTGCTGATCCTGATCCACGTTATCAAAGCAGCACTAGCATCCAGCATATTGAATATATTTTTGCAGATGAGCGTTTAATACGTCGTCAATATACCAGTCTTGGAGATGGGCGCGATAGCGTCAGTTTAGACAGTGTATTATTAGAAGGTGTTACTGCTGGGCGTTGGCAAGCCTATTTGCCAGAGCTGAGCACCAAATTTCCAAGCGATGACGTCAATAATAGTAGCAATACAAATATAGCATTGGGGCAAGCAGCGGGTGCTAAGCCCGATGTTGTTTTGCTACCGAAAGGAATTGTCGTTAACTTTATTTATCAAGACATGCCTATCACTTGGCAGTGGGCACTAGCGCCACAACCAATACCTCATAGTAGCGCAAAGGCTGCCAATAGCAACGATAGTAGTAACAATAACAACAGTAATAGCGGTAGTAATACAGATAATAGCAGTGTGGGAAATAGTAATTGAGAAGGTAGTACTTAACATGCATCACTTGCTCAGCAACATAAGCTCTCTATGTCAATAACAGCAAACTCTCAGCGCGGTGTTGCGCTGCTCACTATCTTACTATTGGTGGTGAGCATAACTGTGGTTGCAGGTGCGATGCTTGCTAGCCAAAAAGTTGCGATTAGGCGTAGCGGATTATTATTTGATCAAAATCAACTATTGCAAGATATTGATGCCGGTCAGCAGTTGGCAATGACGATGATTCGTGCGGACAACAAGCTCAACGACACCGATAGCGAGCAAGATATCTGGGCACAGCCGATACCGCCATACACATTAGCAAACCACAGTGTCAGCATCGAGCTGCGTGATGAGGCCAGCCGCTTTAATATCAATAATTTATATCAAGGTGGCACGGTTGATACCGCTGCTTTAGAAGTGTTCCAACGACTGCTGACGCAATTGAATTTAGAAACTGACATTGCTGTTGCCGTCCTCGATTGGCAAGATACGGACAGTGAAGTTTATCTAGATGGCGGTGATGAAAGTGCGGTATATACTCAGCAGCGAAACAGTTCGGTAGGTGGCTCACTACCAAACCAGCCCTTTGTTAGCGTTGATCAGCTACAAGAGGTTCGAGGAGTGAGTGCAGAAGTGCTAGCGACACTACGACCTTATCTGACGGCTGTTCCTTATTATTTGCCTATCAATGTTAATACTGCGAGCCCTGCATTGCTTGCCGCTCTGATCGATGATGCAACCAGTCAGCAGATTCAAGGTCTCGTTGATGCACGCAGTAAGCAAGCGCTCACGTCTATCGATGAGCTATGGCAACTGCCAAGCTTGAGTGGCTTAGATGAAAAGCAGCGTGCAGCATTAACGCCTTTGTTGGCAGTTGATAGTCAAGCCTTTATGGCGCTTATTACCGCGAGTGATAATGCAACTGTCGGTCAGGCAAGACAGCGTTTTGCCACTGTCTTGATTAGTAAAAACGCAGCGAATGATAGTCAAACCTCAAACGACACTATTAGTAACAGCAGCGATATCACTAGCAAAAAGCCCAAGGAAGTCAAAGTGGTCACGCAGCGACTATGGGCGTTTCGTCCTAGCTTTTGATGAGTGGTAGTGCGCTTTTTATTAATCTCTCAAGCGGGTCTCTTCACTAGATTTCCAGTTATATGCCCCATAAAACAACATCTGCGCTTGACGAGTACAGTTATGTAGCATCAACTGTTTATTCTCTTCGATGACGTTTAGATCGATTTCGTCATCGTGATCTTCAGTGTAGGTCAATTCTAACCAGTCGATAATCCAAGAAAAGAACATATTTACGCCAGCCTCAGCCAATAGACGACGGTCGTAATCATTGATATGGGTAAATGCTGGCTGTAATGCTAGGTCATCTGCCAAGCTTTGGGCGTGCTTTTTAACCAGCTCATTGATGGCTTTTCGCACAGATTCTGAGCCACCGTAACGCTCACTGACCAAAAATTGCCAGTAGTAAGGCTGATCGCTGACCATATACAAGAACAGCTGAATACTCTTCGCTATCTGACGATCAAAGCTACGCTTGCGTCCAATTTGCAGGCTATCGCTGAGTGTGGCGAGCGTACCACCCAACTCTTCGATGACCAAGGCGCGACCGAGCGACTCCATATCGTCAAAATGGCGATAAAACGCAGTCGGCACAACGCCAACCTCACGCGTGACTTGTCTGAGACTAATAGAGCTAAAAGATTGCCCTGTCATACATAGATCGAGTACGGCATTAAAAAAGGCATGCCGAGTTTGAAGTTTTTTTTGTTCGCGACTGCTCATAATGTTTCAAAATTGTCCGATAGAGGTTTATCATACTCATTTCAGCGCACAAATACGACTGAAATGCATAATTCGTGCTAATTTACTGAACCTGCACTAATCTTTTAAACCACCGTGCCCCAGTGACCTTGCAATTCTTGCGCCAATCGATAGGCTTCGTGGTCATTCATACCTGTTATAAAATCTAAAATATTCAATATATTGTGATAAATATTGTCTGATAATACGCGGCGATGCTCATCTAAGTGTGGCTGTAGTAATCTTAGTAGACTCTGCTGTTCAAACGACATACATGATGCAGCAGCTTCTACTGCCTCAGTGCCCGTCCAAGCCAGTGGTACAAAGGCATCCATTAGGCGATGCAAGCATTGATTGGCCATTAACTCCATTCTTACCTTGTTCGGATGATTAAATATTTTCTCGCGGGCCAATTGCTTGGCCTGCAAGATACCGTTTTGCACACTGGTGTCGCAATGCGCAAACAAGCTGCCTTGGAGTGTACCTGCCAGTAAGTCTTCACTATTGGCCACAAAAGCATCGGTGATCGTATTGACCAAGCGCATCATAGCGCGTGATCGCAAAGAGGCCAGACTCTGCCTGACTGACATATGCTCAGGCAGGCTCACGCTATCAGGACGCTCGCCAATCAGCTCGTAAAATATCGTGGCAACCTCACTATAGGTTAGCATATTCAGATTAATACCATCTTCTAAATCTATCAGCGCATAGCAGATATCATCTGCAGCTTCTAACAGGTACGCCAACGGATGGCGTGCAAAACCATCGTGATGTGTTGAGCGCGGCAGGTGCAAACATGCTGCCAGCTCCTCTAACTGAGAGGCCTCGCTATAAAAGCAGCCGAATTTCTGTACATTATGGGCGTTGTCATTTGCATCATTGCTGTGAGTAGCAAGCCAAGGATATTTCATGAACGCGCCTAGCGTTGCGCAGGTAAGACGCATGCCACCTTTATCAGGATGGTGCTCATTGCGTACTAGTAACCGAAACCCTTGTGCATTGCCTTCGTAAGCCAGTAAGTCTAATCGCTCGTTGCTGCTTAATTTTTGCAAAATCGCTTGAGGATTAGGCTGCCGAAACCAGTCACGAATGGCGTACTCTCCAGCATGACCAAACGGCGGATTACCAATATCGTGAGCGAGGCAGGCTGCTTGTACAATTACGCCAATATCAGATGGCGAGACTCCTGCTAATAGACCATTGCCTAGCTTATCATGGAGCTTTTCTGCGGTCATCATCCCTAAAGAGCGTCCAATAGAGGAGACCTCAAGCGAATGGGTCAGGCGAGTATGGATGCCCAGCTGATTGGTCAATGGATGAACTTGGGTTTTTTGATTCAACTGCCTAAACGAGTGAGAGAACACCAGTCTGTCATAGTCTTTGTGAAACTGAGAGCGAGTACTCGTATTAGCGTTGAGTTTTTTGGCAGCGCCAAGACGCTGTGAGTTGAGAAGATGAGACCATTGCGCAGTAGAAGACGACAAAGAGGTTGGGGTACTTAGCATATTGGAACATCCGAAACCAAGGGAGCCTCTAGCATAACAAAATAGCGCCCTTGGTACAGCTACTAAGACTTCTGACAATCAAAAAGAACGTCTTCCTCTTCGATAGACACATCACTATTTAGTGTTTTGTTTAGCAAGATTGCGTTGTCACCATCCACTTTCCATATAATGCCATGAGTGTCATCTAATCCAATATCACTCGTATAGATGGTTTTGTCAGTAATAGCGTCGCTACCAGAGGCAGCTGTCAAATCGTATTCGATACCGTCAATAAGTAGGTGCGCGGTCTGCGGTGTGGCATCGGTATGATAGTATACGCCGATAGTAGCAGTAGGCTCACAAGAAAATGGTGTGCTGTTGCTAGCGTGCTCAGAATGGTCATGACCCTCATGATCATGTCCTTCGTGAACGTCCATGTCATTATGACTTTCATGGTCATGTCCTTCATGATCATATTCCATATCATCATGGGCTTCGTGGTCATGTTCCTCATGAGCATGTTCATCGTGCGCTTCGTGACTGTTTACGGTTGTCACGTCTTCAGATGCTGCTGGCTCACCGTCTGTTTTTGGCTGGCAGCCTAACAACGAAACTGTCATAACACTGCCTATTATAGCAGCGCTTGCAAATTTGGAAAAAGAGAAAAAGTCAGTCAAAATATAAGCCCTCAAATAAGTAAAATAAAGATATGTTATATTATAACAATAAGTCGATAAAATAAAGCCGATGCTGGAAAATATCCAACATCGGCTGATTAGCTATCAGGCAGTATTTACTAGCTAAAGCTACACGTTAAATCTAAAGTGCATGACATCACCATCTTGAACGATATAGGTTTTGCCTTCTAGGCGTGACTTACCAGCGGCAGCAGCGCCTTTTTCACCGTTGTATTCGATGAAATCATCATAAGCGATGACTTCGGCACGAATAAAACCGCGCTCAAAATCCGTGTGAATCACGCCAGCTGCTTGCGGGGCAGTAGCGCCAATAGCGACGGTCCAAGCACGTACTTCTTTGACACCAGCGGTGAAGTAAGTCTGCATATCAAGTAAGTCATAACCACCGCGAATCACTTGATCAAGACCCGCCTCTTCCATGTCCATTTCAGCCAAGAAGTCTTTTTTGTCCTCTTCATCTAGCTGGGCAATTTCAGCTTCGATTTGGTTGCATAGGGCAATAACGATAGACTCTTCCCCCGTCGCATAGTCACGAACCGCGTCGAGATATGGATTGTTTTCAAAACCATCTTCAGCAACGTTGGCGATATACATGGTTGGCTTTAGGGTGATGAGGCCGTAGCTACGGATAAGCTTTTTCTCATCAGCATCTAGGTTGGCCGCGCGCGCCGCTTTGCCTTCTGCTAATAATGGCTCAATCTTTTTGAACACATCCAGCATGGCGCTCGCGTCTTTGTCACCGCCTTTGGCTTTTTTGGTCAAGTTAAGAATGGCGCGCTCAACCGCTTCCAAATCTGCCAATGCCAGTTCAGTATTGATGGTTTCGATATCATCAATCGGGCTAACGCGGCCATCAACGTGTACCACGTTGTCATCATCAAAACAGCGAACGACGTGAGCAATCGCATCGGTCTCACGAATATTGGCTAGGAACTGGTTGCCCATGCCTTCGCCTTTTGACGCGCCTGCCACCAAACCTGCGATGTCTACAAACTCCATCGTCGTTGGTAATACGCGTTCAGGATTAACGATATCAGCCAGTTTCTTTAGGCGTGGATCAGGTACTGGTACGATACCGGTGTTGGGATCTTTGGTACAAAACGGAAAGTTTTCAGCGGCGATACCCGCTTTGGTCAACGCATTAAACAAGGTGGATTTACCCACGTTTGGTAGGCCGACGATGCCGCAATTAAAACCCATAACAGTCTCTCAATGTATTAATAAAATAGTTGGTGCTGAGCTAATATAAGACTTGATATTTAGTCAGGATAAAACTGAGTTCATCTAAAACTCAGCTTGTTTGAAATATTAGTCAAATAGTAAATCAAAATTGGGCACATTGTAGCAAATTTACCGGAATAGGGGTGAGGTTGTTACGGTATATGCTTAGGTTTTTACTCAGCGGTGGCAGGTGTGTTTCTACTAAGGTTAGGATATGTCAGATATGTTAAAAGCTGAAAAGTGAATACAATGGGTTGCTTCTTATTTAGATAAGCGGTGTTCGATTTGGTATTCAGTATTTTTTTGCTATAGTAAGTTATCATAGATAAATAGTGGCATCAGGCTCACAAACAGTAAGTGCAATCTGCTGGCTGGACTAATTTTTTTCAAACAATCAGCTCGCTCCAAAACAAAATGTAAGGCAATATCCAATAATGACAACCTCGATTTTTGACACACGCCGCTATAAGTATCCACAAAACTTCCTTGAGATGAAGCCTAAACTTGCTCGACTTGAGCAGGCCATCAAAAAGCTAGAAGCAAACCTCATTGATGCTAATGATCAAGCAAACATGAAGTTGTTGACGCAAAGGTTGGATAATCATTTAGGGTTGAAAGTAGACTATGCCAGCGAGCTAAATACCGATCAGCTCATGGCTGCCACTACTATCGAAGGTAAAGTGTTGGTGATTGCGGGTGCAGGATCGGGCAAAACCAAAACCTTAACCTACCGCACCAGTTATTTGCTCGAAAACGGCGTGTCGCCTAAAGAGATATTACTGCTGACTTTTACGCGCAAAGCGGCAAACGAAATCAAAGATCGCGCTAAGTCTTTGCTGGCAAGTAGTCTTTCAAATCAAGAGCTATCTGATGATGCATTGGCTGAAGATAAGCTGCCAACAGACAAGGCCTTAGACAGTATCACCAGTGGCACCTTTCACTCATTTTGCAATATGCTGCTGCGTCAATACTCGGGCCTGCTCGGTATCAATCCACAATTTACGATTTTAGATACTGGCGATAGTGAGGATGCTATCGACTTGGTACACAAAGAAAAAAAGTACCCTGCTCAAACCAAGTCACAGGCCTTTCCGCGCAAAAAAACGCTGCAAAATATCATATCGACGTCTCGAAATAGACGTATACATATTCGCGACTTAATCGAGACTAATTATCCTGATATCGCGGTGCACATTCCTATCATCGAGCAATTGGCAATCGATTTTCATGAGTATAAGCGCGCCAATCATTTATACGATTTTGACGACATTATCAGTCAAGTGGTACGTCATCTAAAAACCAATGACACCTTTAGACAGCGACTCCAAAGCACCTATCGTTATGTCATGGTTGATGAATATCAAGACACCAATATTCCGCAAAAGCAGCTGATCGATTTGATATGCGAGGCTGACTCTGTATCACTGATGGTCGTTGGCGATGACAATCAAAGCATCTACGCCTTTCGCGGCGCCAATTATGAAAATATTTTGCTCTTTGGTGAGACTTATTCCAATGCCAAACTTATCAAGCTTGAACAAAATTATCGTAGCTCGCCGTCAGTTTTAACATATATCAATGCATTGTCAGCACAAATCACGCTAGGCTATCAAAAGCAGCTGTATTCTGATGCGCCAATAGCAGGGGAGAAACCAATATTCCGACGACTCAGCGACGAGACAAAAGAAGCCAGCTATATAACTGACAAGATCATCGCGCTAAAGCCAGAGTATGACTACAACGACTTTGCTGTATTGTGCCGCACGTCTTTTCAGTCCAACTATGTGCAGCTAGACTTTATGGCGCGCAACATTCCCTTTATCGTCGTAGGCGGTATTAAGTTCATTGAAAGACGCCATATCAAAGACGTGTTGGCCTTTGTCAAAATCCTCTATAACCCAAATGATACGATTGCTTGGCACCGCATCTTGACCTTGTTCAAAGGAGTAGGCGCAGTTACGGCGACACGATTGACCCAAGCCATTACTGCTGACAATAACGCGTTTGAGCCGTTACTAGCAGCACCGTTTGCCAAAAAAAGCGATCAGCTGAAACCGCTTTACCACACGCTCACCAATGCACAGCAAGCAGAGACGGTCGAGACAGCCATTGAGCATATTCTTGAGTTTTATATTCCAGTGTTAAAGCTGATTGAAGACAATTGGCGTGAGCGTACCGAAGACTTTCGGGTGCTAAAAAACTTAGCGACAGAACACGCTAGCCTTGATAGCTTTTTGGAAAATCTCGCTTTAGACCCACCTAATGATTCTGTCGCGGTCATGGGAAGATCTGACGATGGACAAAGTAATGATAAAGTCACGATCTCAACCATTCATAGTGCTAAGGGACTTGAGTGGCCAGTGGTATTCGTTAACTCGTTGGTCGATGGCATCACGCCGCATCACCGCTCACTGGACGACTTTGAAGCATTAGAAGAAGAGCGCAAGCTGTTTTATGTGGCTTGTAGTCGTGTAAAAACCAAGCTGTATCTGACTGCGCCGAATTATTTTTCTAGTTATTCTGGATACTTTGATATGGCCTCACGCTTTATCGCGGAACTATCTGCTGACGAGGTAACAGTCGAAACAATGAAGCTGCCTGTCATAGATAACGATGATCCAATGTGGTGGTGATTTCTAATTGTCATTAACGAATATCTTTGCTTTAAATGTCAGATCATGTTGCTTTGTATTTATCGCCAAATCATGGCTTCATACGCCAACTATTCCTTTTAAAAATGACCTGCAAATAAAGGTATAGCTAAAAGTATTTAATAGTAAAAATATTTTTCAGATAAGGGTTTAATATTGAGCACAATGCGTTACTATTACCACCTAATTTGGTTAGACCTTTATATTTGATACTCTGTATTAACACCCTAAGAAAAGGATAGGTTATGCGCTATGAAGTTATCGTTATCGGTGCAGGTATGGTTGGCACGTCAATCGCGTGGCATCTACAAAAAAATAACTCAAATGTATTACTCTTAGACAAGAAATTGCCAGGGTCAGAGACCTCATATGGCAATGCAGGATTGATTCAGCGCGAAGCGATTCATACGCATCCTTTTCCGCGTCAGTTGACAGAGATGATCCGAGTATTGCCGAACCAAGGTACTGATATTCGCTACCGTATTCCAGCGATCCTGCGTTATCATCAAGCGCTGCTGCAATACTGGAAATACTCTACGCCTGCGTCTGTTAAAAAAATCGAGTCAGAGTGGCAGACGTTGATTGAGCATTGTACTAGTGAGCACCAAACCATGATTAGCGCTTCTGGTGCTGATGAGCTCATTACTCGTGATGGTTGGTTACAACTACATCGCTCAGAAGAGACATTCAAAGAAGCACAAGCATCCGCCATTGATGCGCGTAACCAAGGTGTTGAGCATAACGTACTGAACCTTGAAGAGCTAAAAGCAATGGAGCCTCGTGCCAATTTCGAAGGTTTCGTTGGTGCGATTCATTGGTTGAATTCATGGCAAGTATCAAACCCAAGCTCGCTTGTAAAAGCTTACGCAAAAAACTTCCAAGACATGCAGGGTACGATCAAAGAAAATGATGTAAAAGAAATCGTCCAAGAGGCGGACGGCTGGAAAGTTATCACTGATAAAGATACGTATTATAGTGATAAATTGGTCATTGCAGCAGGCCCTTGGTCAAATGATTTGATCAAACCACTTGGTTATAACTTGCCACTATTCCCAATGCGTGGTTATCATCAGCATTTCAAAGTGACAGAAAAAAACACAATCCATCATAGTATGTTTGATATGGACAAAGGTTTTGTCATGGGGCCAATGCAGCAGGGTATCCGTATCACCACGGGTGCTGAGATGACCACCATGAATGCGCCAAAGAATTTTGGTCAATTGCAAACCGTATTGAAGCTTGCTAAAAAAATCTTGCCATTAGAAGATGCAGTCGAGAGCGAGGCATGGGCAGGCTCACGTCCTTGTATGCCTGACATGAAGCCAGTTATCGGTCCTGCTGACAAGCACGACAACCTCTGGTTTGCATTTGGTCACAGCCATCAAGGCTTTACCTTAGGGCCAATGACAGGCCGTCTGGTTGAAGAGATGATTCACGATAAGCCTGCATTGGTCGATCTTGCACCATTTAGCGCTCAGCGTTTTTCTAACTAAGCGCGCGTTCAGCAGTTTTAGTACAGACTTAAATTAATAAATGAAAGGTATAGATATGATTAAGAAGCTACATAGCAATCAACGTATGAGCAAAACCGTAATCCATAACCAGACGATCTATTTGTGTGGTCAGGTCGGTAATGCAGAAGACGATATCAAAGCGCAAACGTTGACTTGTCTAGAAAAAATCCAAACGCTATTAGAAGAAGTGGGTAGTGACAAATCAAAGCTACTATCAGTCACAGTTTGGATCAAAGACATGGCAGACTTCGCTGCTATGAATGAAGTCTACGACCAGTGGTTTGAAGGTATTCAGCCACCAGCGCGCGCATGTGGCGAATCAGCGCTTGCACGCCCTGAGCTATTGGTTGAGATGATTGCTATTGCTGCTGAGTAATAAACGGCTCACAGTACTTGTAGTATCGGTATTAACTAGAAATGAAGGCCGTGATAGCAATATCATGGCCTTCTTTATATTTGGCAATAAGCCAACTCGATTATTGAAAAGGAATATGCTAGCTTTTTAATCCAAGCACACGCCGTATAACGTCAGCGAAGCAATACAATGATTATTATAGGAATTAGCATCCTTTCCATACTGCTTGGCGTTTCTCAATAAAAGCATCAATACCTTCGCTCACATCGTCTGCCATCATATTGCAAGTCATTACCTCACTGGCATAGTCATAAGCATCTTCGATGTTCATATCTAGCTGCTTATAAAACATATCTTTGCCAGTTCTTACTGCTACTGGAGACTTGGCAGTGATTGCTGCTATCAGTGATTGTAGTGTTTGATCGAGTTGCTCTGCTGGTGCAACTCGATTGATCAATCCATATTGCAAAGCGGTATGCGCATCGATAAATTCACCTGTAATCAGCATCTCAAATGCTTGCTTGCGGGGCAAATTACGACTGACGGCAACGGCAGGCGTAGAGCAAAAAAGTCCAACGTTTATCCCAGAGGTGGCAAACTTCGCATCATCAGCGGCAACGGCTAAGTCACAAGCTGCGACTAGCTGACATCCTGCGGCTGTGGCAATACCTTGTACTTTTGCGATAACAACTTGCGGCATACGGTTGATGGTAAGCATCATCTGGCTGCATTGTTGGAATAGGGCACGATGAAACGCTTCATCGTCGTGTGCGCGCATTTGTTTTAAATTGTGACCCGCACAGAACGCCTTGCCCGTCGCTTGAATAACCACCACTCTGATCGTATTGTCTTGAGCAATATTGTCCAGCTCTGCTTGCATGGCAGATAGTACCTCGACGGATAATGCATTGAATTGTTTGGGTTGGTTTAAGATAAGCGTGACTATGCCACTTTCTTTATGGTCTTCTCTGATAACCAGAAGTTCGTCTTTATCTAGAGTGCTGCCTAATTGAGTCATGTATCATCCTTGATAATGGGTTGTTTGATTTGGCTAATGTTACTATTTATAAAGCTATATAAAAAGCTATATAAATAGTAGCATGGCTCATATTCTATACAATAGATGACTGACATAGAAAGCTCACAAAAAAATAGCGCACTCAGGTGATGAGTACGCTATTGGTTTTTCAGTTAAATATAAGCTAAATTCATACTAAGCTGTATTTATACTAAACCTAGTATGCGCCTTCGCTATAGATAAGCTCGTAGCTATGGCTATATATCTCAACGATATTACCGAACGGGTCTTCCATATAAATCATGCGGTAAGGTTTTTCACCAGGGTAGTAGTAGCGCGGTTTTTCCATACGCTTTTTACCGCCTGCTGCAACCATACGCTCAGCCAGCTCTTCAACATTTGGATCTTGAACGCAGAAGTGAAAGATACCTGTTTTCCAGTATTCAAAGTTGTTTTCAGGGTTTTCTTGGTTTTTAAATTCAAAAATCTCAACACCAATACGGTCACCAGTAGATAAGTGAGCGATGCGGAAACTGCCCCAACCTGCACCAAATACTTCGGTACACATCTCACCAATCGGGCTGTCATCTTCAACAATCTCAGTTGGTTCCATGATGGTGTACCAACCCATCACTTCAGTATAAAATTTTACGGCGGCATCTAAGTCAGGGACTGACAGACCGATGTGTGAAAAGCTTCTTGGATAAACGTTGTTCATAGCTTGTGCTCCTGTTTGCTGTACTCTTGTTTAACGTGAGGCCAGTATACAAACGCACATTCATTATGTAAAATTATCAAATATTATATAAATAAGTATAAAACGTAATGATAAATATCACATGGCTACGCACCTTTTGTACGCTTGCAGAAGTGGGGCACTTTACTCGTACGGCTGAACGTCTATATATGACGCAGTCTGGTGTGAGCCAACACATAAGTAAGTTAGAGGAGCAACTAGATACGGACTTGTTGATTCGACAAGGAAAGCAATTTTCATTGACCAATGCAGGTGAGCAGCTTTATAGGGAGGCAGGCGAGATATTGCAGCGTCTATCTAATTTAGAGCAGCGAATCGGTGAAGATCCGCCTTATGAAGGATTGGTGCGGTTGATGTCACCGGGGAGTGTGGGACTTAAGCTGTATCCGCAGCTTTTGACACTACAGCAGCAGCATCCAAAACTAGTCATTGATTACCGCTTTGCACCCAATTCTGATATAGAGCGAGCACTGGCTAATCACGAGATTGATATCGGCTTTATGACGGATATCTCAGATGATGAAACGGTTAGCTGTAAGCCTATGGCTCAAGAAGCATTGATACTAGTAACCCCTGCGACTACAATGGAGCCGAGCTGGGAGCAGCTTATAGAGCTTGGATTTATCGATCATCCAGATGGCGCCCATCATGCAGGCATGCTGCTGACTGCCAATTATGAGCAATTCCAGCATATCAATGACTTTGAGAAAAAAGGATTTTCGAATCAGATTGGCCTGATTTTAGAGCCAGTCAGTAGGGGAATAGGTTTTACTGTCTTGCCAGCACATGCAGTGGCTGCCTATCCAAAGCCTGAGCTGATTAACAGTCATCATTTACCAGTTGCTGTTAGCGAAACGCTATATCTGGCAGTCAGACGACAGCAGGCACTCTCTAATAGAATGCATACGGTCATTGATGAAGTAAAAAAATGGCTATAGGTATTTTGAGAGTGATAAATGCACAGCTAACAAAGGATTAATAAAGGGTTTAATAACTGTGCATTTAGTGGAGGAAGCTTATTGATAGATTGCGACTATGACAGATTGCGTCTATTTTAAAGTCTGCCCAAGTTTGATACTTGCAGCAATATTAGCAGCAGTCGTTTCAATGTTGTTATAAGCAGAACCCAACACATTATCAATCGTGTCTACTTTTTGGATACTTGGCATGACCACATCGAACTGACTGGTCTGGGCAGGTTTTAGTCCATCAACACTGCCACAGATTGCGATGACAGGAGTACGGCTAGCCTTAGCGATTTGGCTGATACCGCCTGCCACTTTCCCCATGGCTGTTTGTGCATCAAGCTTACCTTCGCCAGTGATGACAAGATCCGCCTCTGCGATGTGCTGTGACAGGTGAGCCACTTCGGCAACCGTATCAAAGCCTGATTTTAGCTGAGCTTCAAAGAACGTCATCATCGCATAGCCGAGACCGCCAGCAGCGCCAGCGCCTTCAACGTGTTGGTAGTCTTCATAGCCGTGCTCTCCACATATGGTAGCGAAGTGACTGAGTGCCTTGTCCAAGGTATTGACTTGCTCTGGACAAGCGCCTTTTTGTGGGCCAAATACTGCGCTTGCACCCAGCAGACCGCATAATGGATTGGTCACATCACAAGCAACTTCAAATACCGTGTCTGATATCTGTGCATGCAGGCTAGTATTATCGAGCTTATGTAGGCTGGAAAGTGCGCCACCACCATGAGTCAGTAGGCTATCATTGATGTCATGAAATTTTATGCCTAATGCCATTAGCATACCAAGGCCTGCATCATTGGTGGCGCTACCACCTAGACCAATGACGATACGCTTAGCACCTTCTGCTAACGCGTCTTCGATCAGCTCCCCAACACCATAACTGCTCGCAATAACAGGATTACGCTCATCAGATGTCAGTAGATGCAATCCGCACGCTTGAGCCACTTCGATAACAGCGGTTGTGTCAGGTAATAACAGATACTTTGCGGTAATCGGTCTCATCAGTGGGTCATGTACTCTGACTTCTTTCCAGCGCCCACCCAATACATAAGACAATACCGCTGAGGTGCCTTCACCGCCATCGGCCATTGGTAATAGCTTATAGTCTGCATCTGGAAACACTTGGCTAAAGCCAGATTGAATGGCGTGGCACACGTCCAGTGCCTCTAAACTTTCTTTAAACGAGTCAGGGGCGATCAAAATTTTCATACGGCTCTCTTTGAATATCTTAATGACACTATCATTGCGATAGTGTCATGTTTTAAAACATTTATTTAACAATCATCAAATAAACGTGTGTATAAATACCCAATTTCATGAACTAGATAAATACTAGGGTCAACAACCAGATAAATACGATGCTAGTCACACCTTGGATACCAGTGGCCATTGAATGGGCTTTGTACGCTTGTGCCACGCTCATACGACTAAACTGGCTAACAATCCAAAAGAAGCTGTCATTGGCATGTGAGATGGTCATGGCACCGGCACCAATTGCCATCACGCAAAACACGCGTCCAAGTTCACTGTCTAGGCCAATCTGGCTCAATAGTGGAGCAACCATAGCAGAGGTCGTAACCAATGCGACCGTGGTTGAGCCTTGTGCTGTTTTTAGTGCAGCAGAGACGATAAATGGCATGAAGATACCTAAACCCAAAGCTGATAGCGTTGAACCTAGGTAGTCGCCAATCGGTGTCACTTTTAGCATGGCGCCAAATGCACCACCAGCACCAGTAATCAATAGGATAGGGGCTGCTACTACCAAACCTTGCGAGATACTATCGCTGATTTCTTGCGTTTTTTGGCTTGATTTAATCAAGAAAAACGATAAGAACAAACCGATAAGTAATGCAGTCAATGGGTTACCAATGAATATTAAAATCTCCGCTACCATGCTACTGCCAAATGGTGCACTTGGGAAATTAGCAACCGAAGATAAGCAGATTAGGATGATAGGAACAATGATAGGTAAAAACGCCATTGTCGCCGAAGGCAGATGACTATAATCGTCACGAGTTTTCATTCCTTCAGGCATGGCTGCTGGAGCATCCACCGCATTGATATTATCAGGAGTAGCGTTAAGAAAGCGATTAGACCACCACCAGCCAGCCAGTACTGCAACTGCTGTCACGACCACACCGACCATGATGACCAGACCCAAGTTGGACTCTAGACCTAAGTTACCTGCCGCTGCGATTGGGCCGGGAGTAGGTGGTACAAAGGTGTGGGTAGCATATAGACCAGTGGCCAAAGCAATACTCATTGCCACGCTAGAGACGTTTAGACGCTCAGCCAAAGACTCTTTTAGAGAGTTCAAGATGATGTAGCCAGAGTCACAAAATACAGGTATCGAAACGACCGCACCGACGATTGACATGGTCAAAGTAGGGAAGCGTGGCCCTAATACTTTGATGACTGACTCTGCCATCACGATAGCCGCACCTGTTTTTTCAAGGATTAAGCCAATAATCGTACCAAATACGATAACAAGACCGATATAGCCTAAGATGCCACCAAAACCATCAGAGATCGTTTTTGCGACAGTATTAAGTGGTACTTGGTAAAATAGCGCGACCAAAAAAGCGGACAAAATTAACACTAAAAAAGGATGCCACTTCAATTTTGCGGTAGCGAAAATAATAAAAAGAATGGTCAGCACAAGCCAAAATACAATCATCACTGTCTCAATATGGTTTATATCTTAATGAGTTATTCACGCAAACATGCATCAATAACGATACGAAATTTTGAAGGGGCATATTTTATAGCAAATAGGGGTCACTAGGAAATACATTTGTCAAAGAGATGCTGTTTGTTATAGCGATATGAACATTTTCTGATGAGAGTAGTGGCATTCTTATGCCTGCAAAGTTATTGCTTTTTCAAATTTCAGACCGCCTTTAATCAAGGTTTTTCGCTAAAAAAAAGACTGACCACTATAGATGGCCAGTCTTTTATAAGGTATCACTTATTTTATTTGTTCAAGATGAGTTTTTATATAAATTCCAATCTAAGCAATCTTATCGAAGAACGCTTTATTGTCAGTAGCTATCATAGAGTCGAAGCTTACGTAAATACCTTTATCATCTAGCGTTGCATACCAGTGATCATTATCGCCGCTGGTCAGTATCTGAAAGTATTTATCATTAACGATTCTACCTACCGTATAGATCTCACCCTCTGAATAGAAATCGTTACCTTTGATACAAAGTAGTTTATCGTCAGTGTTTATTTCATCAGTGTTGGTCATATTAAAGTACTCTATTAACGAAAAATATAAAAATAGAGCATGAACTCTACTCGTTATGGCGAATACAATTATATAGATAGTATCTTGTTGGTTGGTATAGCGTTTTTAATTGAGTTGTTGCAATTAGTTACCGCAAGATATCATGCTGACAAATAGTATTGAATACAGCTTTTAGTAATCGATTGATACTTACAAGGTATAAAGAAAACTCTGATGTAATGGGAAAGTATTATGATCACATGTATAAAATATCGACATAAAAAAAGCCAGCAACACAAGGTCACTGGCTTTTTTATAGACTGAGTCTAATTATCTAGAAGATTACTCTTCAGAATAATCTTCGTCAGCTTCTTCTTCGTCAGCCGAATCTTCGTTGTTACCATCTTCAGAAAGAATAGTGACTAAGATGCTAGCAGTAACG
This sequence comes from Psychrobacter piscatorii, assembly GCF_043641605.1. GTDB lineage: Bacteria > Pseudomonadota > Gammaproteobacteria > Pseudomonadales > Moraxellaceae > Psychrobacter > Psychrobacter piscatorii_C. The sequence goes on from NZ_JBHZRK010000005.1 coordinate 169,628, forward strand.
TCATGGTGTAGCTGAATATCAACATTGTATTCGCCAACTTGACGTAGAGTGCCTTCAGGTAGCTTGATTTCAGCACGGTCTACTTCTAGACCTGAGTTAGTCAATGCTTCAGCGATATCGCGAGTACCGATAGAGCCGAATAGCTTACCTTCGTCACCTGATTTAGCACGCATGATAACATTAACGTCAGTTAGTGCATCAGCACGCTCTTGAGCAACTGCAATCTCTTTTGCTTCTTCAGCTTCAAGCTCAGCACGACGTGCTTCGAACTTTTCAATGTTAGCTTTAGTCGCAGGTAGAGCGCGGCCTTGAGGGATAAGAAAGTTACGACCGTAACCTGGTTTTACATCGACAGTTTCACCGAGTTTACCAAGGTTGACGATACGCTGTAACAAAATAATTTGCATGAGTCATTCCTAGTTAGCGGTTAACCTTGATGGTTATCAGTGTATGGAAGTAGCGATAAATAACGAGCTTGCTTGATAGCAGTCGCTAGTTGACGCTGATATTTAGTAGACGTACCGGTAATACGGCTTGGTACGATTTTGCCATTATCACTAATGTACTGTTTTAGCAATTCAACATCTTTATAGTCGATGTGAGTGATGCCTTCAGCAGTGAAACGGCAGAATTTGCGACGGCGATAGAAACGTGCCATGAGTATTCTCCTTTAATTAGTCTTCACTGTTGTCGTTGTCGTCATTATCGTTTTCACGATTGTCTGGACGACGAGTAGTTGCTTTGCGTGCGCGTTTTTCATCGGCATTCTTGGCTAACTGCGACTCTTCAGTGACAGCTTCGTCACGGCGCATAACTAGACTACGAATGATCGCGTCGTTATAGCGGAATAATTCTTCAAGTTCAGCCAAAGTCTCGCCGTCAGTTTCAATATTGAAAAGAACGTAATGAGCTTTGTGAATCTTGTTGATTGGGTAAGCCAATTGACGACGGCCCCAATCTTCTAGACGATGGATAACACCGTTGTTGTCTTGAACTAACTTGATGTAGCGCTCAACCATGCCAACCACTTGGTCGCTTTGGTCTGGGTGTACAAGTAACACCAGTTCGTAATGTCGCATTATGACTCCTTACGGATTAGTAGCTATTAACCCTATGTTAATAGCAAGGAGATTTATAAGGTAAGCCCACGTTCTTAAAAATATAGTAAGAAATAAGCTTAGTTTATAAAGCGCCGTATTATAACAGCACTTGGCGATTAACACAAAGGTTAATAACCAAGTGGCTGTCGATAAAGTTTAGAAATCATATAATTATTGTGTTTACTCAATAAAAAAGCTGCGATCATACGCAGCTTTTTTATGACTATCATAGATTATATGGTTAAAAAATATTTACTCAGATTTTGATTTCTTTACCAGTTGACTGCTGTCAGCTTTGACCACTAAAGTTTTAGCAAGCTTGTCATGCCAACCAATATTTTCAGGGCTTTTTGATGCCATGTAATAATGAATGGCAATAATCACAAAACCTAAAAAGCTAGTAAACGAAAACAGTAGATTATAAATAATAAATAACAGTAATGTACGTGTGCCGACAAGCTTAATGAACGAGGGTAGACGATGTGTGGTCTGATCCACAACCCGAATACCAGTGATTACTTTGCCTAGTGATTGACCGCGCATGGTGATAAATACCAGCTGCAGTGCAAACAAGCCAAAAACCATGACTTGTGACATCATGAGCGTGCTACTAGGAAGGCTTTCCATCAATGTCATTGAGTATTGATAAGCAGCATCCATATCTTGAATGTTTTGGAATTTGGTATAGTCCACATCCATTTTGGTCAATGCCATCACTAATGGCAATATGGCCAATACATACAGCAGCCCATTCAATGCAGTCGCCAATACTCGCGACATGATCGGGGCAAGTACTACGTTACCGACGGTTTTATCTTTGTCTGTGGCAGCCTTCTTAATAGTCGGCTTGCTTAATGATACATTGTTGTGCGGCGTCTGATGACGGTTGGTTGTCATATCGGCCTTCACATTTTTAGAACGTTCAGGCTTGCCATATAGTCTATCTAATGATACTGAGTTATTATCTTTAGCATTGCTGGTCGTCTCCTCAGGGAAGACGGTCACATTATTGATAATAGAATCATTCACATCAGGGGTGGTAGCACCAGTCGGTCGATAAACCGTTTGATTATTGGTCACATTTCCTACGCGCTGCCATTGATCTAAGCCTTCATGCCAGATTAAATCATCCAGCAATACTTCGCCTGATGCCAGCATAATATTGAGCTGTTCCAAATTGTATGGACCAGCTTGTACGTTATTTCGAGCAAGGAAAATCTGCATAATTGCCTGCATAGTTAGTCATGTCTTAAGACATTATATTAGGGTCTATTTGAAAAAATCAAATAGACCCTAATAGTCGTATCTTTAATGACTGTGTGAGTTACCGCTTCGACTGAACGTAACGGTTTACTTTGCTTCTTCACCAGCTAGGAAGAACCAAGTATCTAGCACAGAATCAGGGTTCAATGATACCGAGCTGATACCTTGCTCCATTAGCCAGAACGCTAGATCTGGATGGTCTGATGGGCCCTGACCACAGATGCCAACATATTTGTTTTGCTTACGGCAAGCGTCGATAGCCATCGTCAATAATTTCTTAACAGCAGGGTCACGCTCATCAAATAGATGTGAGACGATACCTGAGTCACGATCAAGACCAAGCGTCAACTGAGTCAAATCGTTAGAGCCGATTGAGAAACCATCGAAGTACTCTAGGAACTCTTCTGCTAATAGCGCGTTGGTTGGTAGCTCACACATCATGATGATGCGTAGACCATTTTCACCGCGTTTTAGACCGTTTTTCTCAAGTAACTCGATTACTTGTGCCGCTTCGCCAGTGGTACGGACGAATGGAATCATAATCTCGACGTTAGTCAAGCCCATCTCATCACGAACACGTTTTAGCGCTTTACATTCAAGCTCAAAACAGTCACGGAAGTTATCAGACACATAACGGCTAGCACCGCGGAAACCAAGCATTGGGTTCTCTTCTGATGGCTCGTATAGCTTACCACCAAGCAAGTTGGCATATTCGTTTGATTTAAAATCTGACATACGAACGATAACTGGCTGATCCATAAATGCAACGGCTAGGGTTGAGATACCTTCAACCAATTTATCAACATAAAAGTCAACAGGTGAGGCATAGCCTGCGATACGCTCTTGAATGGCTTGCGCTATCTCACGTGGCAAGCTGTTCATGTTTAGCAGCGCTTTTGGATGCACACCGATCATACGGTTGATAATGAACTCTAAACGCGCAAGACCAATCCCTTCATTTGGCATTTGGGTGAATGAGAAGGCGCGATCAGGGTTACCAACGTTCATCATGACTTTAAATGCAAGTTCTGGCATAGACTCAACTGAGTTGGTCTGTACTTCAAAATCAATCTGACTTTCATAAATGAAACCAGTGTCGCCTTCAGCACAAGACGCAGTCACTTCTTGACCGTCAACCAATAGCTCAGTGGCGTTACCACAACCAACGATGGCTGGCACACCTAGCTCACGAGCGATAATGGCTGCGTGACACGTACGACCACCACGGTTGGTGATGATGGCAGAAGCGCGCTTCATGACTGGTTCCCAATCTGGATCAGTCATGTCTGATACAAGAACGTCGCCTTCTTCTACTTTGTCCATCTCGTTTAGGTGAGTAACGATACGGACTTTACCTGAACCGATGCGCTGACCGATTGAACGACCTTCACACAATACTTTTGCGCCAGTGGTGTCGATGACATAACGTTCCATCACGTTGCTGTCTTGGCGACTCTTAACGGTTTCAGGACGTGCCTGAACGATAAAGATTTCACCGCTGTCACCGTCTTTTGCCCATTCGATATCCATCGCGTGGCCATAATGCTGCTCGATCGTGACCGCTTGCTTGGCAAGAGAGGTCAGCTCTTCAGTAGATAAAGAGAATTGCATGCGATCTTGTTTTTCAACATCGACCGTTTTCACTGATTTTGCGGTGCTGCCTTCATCACCATAAACCATTTTCTTGTGCTTGCTGCCTAGGTTACGACGGATAACAGAAGGCTTACCATCGGCTAGCAGACGTTTTGAGATGTAGAATTCATCTGGGTTAACCGCGCCCTGCACAACCATTTCACCTAGGCCATAGCTTGACGTTATGAACACGACTTGATCAAAACCGCTTTCGGTATCTAGCGTGAACATAACACCAGCCGCGCCAGTCTCTGAACGTACCATACGCTGTACGGCAGCAGATAATGCAACGCCTTCGTGCTCAAAACCTTTGTGTACACGGTAAGAGATTGCACGGTCGTTATATAGCGAGGCAAATACTTCTTTAATAGCAATTAGGACGTTATCAATACCGCGAATGTTCAAGAAGGTTTCTTGTTGACCAGCAAATGACGCATCTGGCAAATCTTCGGCAGTCGCAGAAGAACGTACAGCAACAGCGATGTCTTCGCCGCCGCTCATGGTTTCAAATGATTCACGTACTTCTTGCTCAAGATCTTTCGGCAGTTCTTGCTCGATAATCCACGTACGGATTTTTTTACCAGTCGCCGCAAGCTTATTAACATCATTGACGTCCAATGTGTTTAGCTCACTGTTGATTTTTTCTAGTAAACCTGTTTCTGTCAAAAAGCGATTGAATGCATTTGAAGTGGTGGCAAAGCCGCCTGGAACACTAACGCCTAAATCAGAAAGATGGCTGATCATCTCGCCAAGTGAGGCATTCTTGCCACCAACCATTTCGATGTCGTCTTTTCCTAGCTGATCAAGATTGATTACAAGTGCTGTAGATTGCGCTGCCATGATAACTCCAGAAAATAAGGTTATTTAGTAAAGATTATAACGGTGAATTATACCGCCATATTAGGAGGAATTCGAGGGGTTTTACCAAAAAACTTGTTAAAAATACACAAATTGTAGGAATTGCCATATAAATTAAGGCAAGTTTCTAAAGATATTACCTTTAGCAAGATGAAAAAATATCTATAGTAGAGGTGATGATATGTATTAATAACTGCTAACGAGGTTAAAAATAGACATGTCTAAAGCGGATTTATTTGAATTATTCGCAAAACTTCTACCTTTATATACGACATGTGATATTAAAAGCAGATAACTGGCCACAAGTTAGGGGTAATGGGTGAACTTAAAACAGCATGAGTCTCTAAGTGTACACCTGTAACATTGATTTCTATTAGGGTGCTAATATGCGTATAATGTAGCGGATAGATAAGTGATGCATATGGCTATATAAATGTGCAATAGCAGCGCTGCCATCGTTCTATCTTTAAAAGAGATAAGGCAGCCAAAGTTAGATAAATGCTATTAGATCAATACTAAAAATGAAATGAAGATCATTATTGAGTTTTCAACCGAGGTGTCAACGTTATGTACTCAAGCAATCCATCTGAACAAGTTAAGTCCACTATCCAAAATCGTCATGCGCTAAATTTGGACAGCTCACAAGCCATTAGAACGGCATTTTTTATCTCAGATGGTACCGCGATTACGGCTGAGACTCTCGGACGCGCTATTTTAAGTCAGTTTGCCTCGGTCCCTTTTGAGACAAGAGTGTTGCCATACGTCGATAGCCTAGAGCGTGCTGACGATGCCGTGGAGCAAATCAACATGGCGTATCAACGTGATGGGTCGTTGCCATTGGTATTTGATACGATTGTCAATCCAGAGATTCGTGAAAAAATCAATTCAGCACACAGCTGTAATTTGGATATGTACGAAGGGCTGATTGGCCGCGTTGCAGAAGAGACTGGCGTGGAGCCAGATGGTCATTCAGGTCATGCGCATGATGATGTTGATTCTGAGACATACAAAGAGCGTATCGATGCAGTCCATTTCGCCTTAGACAACGATGATGGCGCGCGTACTCGTCACTATAATGCAGCAGATATTATCTTAGTGGGTGTGTCACGCTCTGGTAAGACGCCGACTTCTCTATACTTAGCATTACAATTCGGTATCCGAGCGGCTAACTACCCTTTGACCGAAGATGATCTATATGACAATCAACTACCAAAAGCGCTGCGTGACCATAAAGACAAACTGTTTGGTTTACTCATTGATACCGATCGCTTGGTAAAAATCCGTCAAGAGCGCCGTGCAGGCAGTCGTTACTCAAGTTATCAGCAATGTCAGCAAGAGCAGCGTGCGATACAGGGAATTTATATCACTCACGGTATCCCAAGTTTGGATGTATCAGAGATGTCTGTTGAAGAGATTGCGACGCGTATCTTACAAATGACAGGTCTTAAACGCCGCATTGGGTAATGAATGTCAGCTTAAGCAGTATCTGTTCAATCAGTATCAATAAGTGCGCAAGAAACACTAATAAACATATGTCATTTCATCCTAGATAATTATCATATAGAGAGTACTATGATTTCAGCCTATCAATCTATAAAGCCATCGTTGTTAATGGCAGGTTTAATCAGTGCAGCGACTTTACTGAGTGCTTGCCAAACGTCACCATTTGCAAAGGATCCAGTACCTGAGCCACGTTATATTCCAAGTATCGTATTGGGAGAAGCGCAGACATTAACGATTATGCCGAACCGTGTTGCCTGTGCTTCGACTTTGCCAATGCAGTGTTTACTTGCTAAGGCTAAAGACGGCAGTGTGTTTCAAATTCCTTACGATTGGATCGATGATTTTACGCCAAGCCTTGGCACAGAGTACGTAATCAGTGCTCGTCCACAAGTTGATGAAGGACAGCAGAGTGTTACTGGACATTGGACATTGCAAAAAATATTGTCACAACGTATGGTAGGCATGCCTTAGTGTTATGACCTTGACATATCTGTGTAGTGGTTCATTCACACTTTAAATACCCGATCTTTAAATATATAAAGAGGACATGATGGTAAGTAAGAATATAAGTGACGCAACCAATGATACTGGTAAAGACGTCCATACTGAAGTATCGAATAAATCTAATGGCCGTTCACCCAATCCTGAACATACTGAAGGTAAAGACACAAAACAGAAAATCGAGCAGACTCATGAGCAGGTCACTGAAGATATCATGCATCATCCTGACCTCATCAACCCGCTTGATGACACTCGTATTGATATCAAATCTGGATTTACCAAAGATTCTCGTCGACTAAAAAGTGACGATCACGAGTATGAGTATGATGCGGTTGTTTTAGGGGCGGGCCCTGCTGGTGAAGCCGCTGCCATGAAGCTGACCAAATCTGGTAAAAGAGTGGTGGTCGTTGATCCGCGAGATCAGGTAGGTGGTAACTCTACTCACGTAGGTACCATTCCAAGTAAAGCATTGCGCCAATCTGTATTTAACTTGATTAACTTTCGTCGCGACCCGATGTTTACCAAAGCGATGGAGTATAAGCAAGTTCCGCTAAATGAAGTATTGGCTAAGGCGCGTCAAGTTATCCGTCGTCAAGTCAGTACGCATACCCGCTTTTATGAGCGCAACCGTATCGAAGTGATTCAAGGTTGGGCAAGTTTCATTGACGCTCATACGCTGCGCATTGAAGTCGACGACAATGTCTACGAAACGATTACCTTTAATAAAGCGATCATCACTGTTGGTAGTCGTCCTTACCGTCCGGATATTCTAGACTTCGATCATCCACGCGTTTTTGACTCTGACAAAATCTTGCAAATGGATTATGTGGTCAAAAAAATCATCATTTATGGTGCAGGGGTGATTGGGTGTGAGTATGCGTCTATCTTTACTGGTCTTGGCTACAAGGTCGATCTAATCAACAACCAAGACCAGTTGCTCAACTATTTAGACAGCGAAATCAGTGATGCTATCGCGCATGACTTTAGACAGTTCGGTGTGCTTATCCGTAGTAATGAAGAGATTGATCATCTTGAGACCCATGATGACTATGTGGTGCTCCACCTAAAGAGTGGCAAGCGCATCAAATCTGATGCCATTCTTTGGTCAAATGGTCGCTCAGGTAACACCGAAGGCTTAAACTTAGAAGCCATTGGGCTAAAAGCAAACGGCCGTGGTCAGTTAAAAGTAGATGACACTTACTGTACGGACGTCGAAAATATTTATGCTGCTGGTGATGTCATCGGTTGGCCGTCTTTAGCCTCAGCTGCTTACGATCAAGGTCGCTGTGCTGCTGCCTTTATGGTTGGTGATAGTGATGCCGAGCCAGTATCTAGTGTACCGACTGGTATCTATACCATTCCTGAAATCTCTTGTATCGGTAAAACAGAGCAGGAGCTAACAGATGAAAAAGTCCCATATGAAGTGGGTCAAGCGTTCTTTAAACATCTGGCACGTGCACAGATCATTGGTGAACGCTCGGGCGTATTAAAAATATTGTTCCATCGTGATACGCTGGAGATTTTAGGTATTCATTGCTACGGGAACCATGCATCAGAGATTATTCATATTGGTCAAGCAGTGATGAAGTGTAAAAGCAACAATACGCTTGAGTATTTTGTAAATACGACTTTTAACTATCCAACGATGGCAGAAGCATACCGTGTGGCAGCATTGAATGGTTTGAACCGAGTGTTTTAAACCACCGCTACTTATATCGTATAAATAAAAAAGCGCCTACTAACATTAGCAGGCGCTTTTTTATGCTCATAGATTTAATTCATTTGAAGATTTATAAGTAGGCTCTTTTTTGCGGAATACGCTTGCGTAAAAATAGCAATAAAACAAAATAGAGCAACCACAATCCTGCCAATGCATAAAACCCTATAGCGACTTGAGAGAGGCTTGCACCCATTTGGTTAAGCTGCACAGAGGTGTTGATCGCAGGCGTAGTTGGTACGAGCCAGCGTATTATTTGTAATATTTGAGGCAACTGGTCGGCTGGCCATGGATAGCCACTTAAGAAAAATATCGGTAGTGAAATAAAGATTAAGATCTGCATACTGCGCTCACGCTGCCGGAACCATAGCCCAAGTACGCAGCCGAGCGTTGCGACTGTCGGACAAAACAGTGCTAAAAACAATAGCGTTCCGAGCATATTTTGCCCACGTGGATAATGATGCAGCTCAAAAGTCCAGCCATAATAAAAACAGCCAATGATAAAGCTTAGCGTGCTCAGCGCTGTGATACGTCCGAGCCAACCGCGTACACTTGCAGTATGACGGCGCTGTTCATACCATGTGCCAATCAGCATGGCGGTCGCCATCAACAGTGTCTGTTGTAAGATAATGACTGAGACGGCTGGCACGACGTAGGCACCGTAGCCCTCAGTTTGATTATAAAGTGGCATGATTTGTAGCGGTACCGCTTGAGCGCTCTGTGCTGCGGTGGGTGCATAAGCGCCTTTCGCGATATTCTTCTTTACCTTGATTCCCGCTGATACGGTACCAACTGCTTTAGAGAATCCCAGTTGGACGTTCTTATTTAAAATAAAGTAGCCGCCATTGCCGAGGACACTGACATACGCTTGCTGCCCTGACATGACTTGTTCTTCAAGGCCACTTGGAATCACCATATAACCTGCAATTTGATCGGACCATATGGCTTCTTTGGCCGCTTGTTCATTGATAAAGTGCTCAGTATCTATATATGGACTGGCACTTGCATAACGGGCGAGCGTGCGTGACAAGTTACTATTGTCATAATCAACAATACCCACTGGTACATGGTTGACCACTTCAGTTGAGTAGGGCCAAGGATAAAAGAACCCATAGATAATCGGGGCAATAATCAACATCAAAAGTACGCCTTTATCCCCAAAAACGTCTTTGAAAGTTTGAATAAAGCTTGTCCAAAATGTTTGAGATGCTGGAGCGATGGCTGATTGAGGCTCTTTGCGCTTGAGCTTTGATTGTGCGGACATTAGCGTGCTCCCCAACGTTCAGGATGCGCCAATGCGCGTTTGGTTAATAAGGCTGCAAGTAGCATGGCTATCATGGTAGCAACCGCTAAACCATAGACAATGGGTAGAGATATAGCAAGCGGCGCTTGCATTTGTAACTGGGCAATATGCAGCTTGAGGTAATGTGTCAGCGGCAATGCATTCGACCAGTATTGCGCGCTATCACTAATCGCAATATAAGGAAAGGTCACACCAGCGAAGGCATAAGAAGGCGCTGAAATAAAACCAGTGGTTGATAAACCCATACGCAGTGAAAAGGAGTTCAAAGTAAAGATAGCACCAAGCCAGAATGACAGGATCATCAAACATAACAGGCCGATATATACTGCGATGATTGACCCAATGCTTATATCTTGGTTCGACGTTACAAGCCACAACACCAAAGCCGACCATAAGCTATAGGCCAATATCGGCCAAAAATACTTGCCTAATAGGCCAGATAACAACACTGATATGCTGACCGAATTGGGCATTTTTGGGTCTGATGATAGTGCAGTGTTATTATTACTATTTTGTGTGGTCTTTAACGCAGCTGCTTTTTTAGAAGATTTAAGCAAGGTTAAGTCAGGCGTACCTGTACTGATAAAGTGATACCAGCGACCAATATTTTTATCGCGCAGCTCGCGACCAATGGTAGTTGCCCCGACGACCATCGCTAATATATGTAGCAGTGCAGGTATGACGGTCGATGCCAAAAACTGCTGATAATTGGTTGCAGCATTGAACAAACTAATACGCTGGATACTGATAGGCGAGTAAGCAGTCATGGCTTGCGACGGCCCTACGCCTTGCTTTATCAATCTTTTGATCTCTACGCCTGCGGACAATGTGCTAGCGACTGCTTGGACAGCCGTTTGAATGATGCCAGAGTGTGTACCGTACTGGGCGTTTACTTGTAGGACTAAAGGGGCAGGCTTGTTAGATAAAATATTACGCGAAAAGTCCTCAGGAATGATGACAACCGCGTAAATATCGCGTTGCAAGATCGCAGCCTCTGCATCCGCTGGTGAATAATAAAGCTGTCTAACCGTAAGCGTAGGACTGGCTTCTAAGTAACGTACGGTAGTATTGGCGACAGCACTATTGTCCTGATCGATCACCCCAATGGGTAAATCGGTAATCTGAGTCTGTGAAAATATCCACCAAATCAGTAGCACTGTGGCTAGTGGTATCCATACCACCATGCTTAAGTCCCAATGGTTTTTGGCTAAAAAACGGCGCTCGTAAGCGGCGCTACGTAAAAAAGCCTCACTTAACTTAGTCAAGTGCATGGCTTACTCTTGGTTCTGATTGATAGGATTAATATGCACGACTACACTCATTCCTGAGCGAATGCGAGTATCGGGCGTGGATGGTCGTGCTTTAACCTCAAAGGTACGCACATCAAAACCATCATCATTGTTGGTCGGTCGCCAAGTGGCAAAATCAGATAAGGTCGATGTCGCATAAACAGTAAACTGCTTGCTATAAGGCTTATCTGCTGATGATAATGCGGGAATAGTACCTGTAAATGTCTGACCGATAGCGAACTGGTTTAAATACGACTCAGTGACATTGAGCACTACCCATTGGTCATTGGTATCTACCAACGTGAGCAAAGGAACGCCTTGACCGATGACTTCTCCAGCACTAACGATGACATTGTCCACAATACCAGCGATAGGGCTCTTTAGATTGGCCTCTTCTTTTGCTACCAGTGCCTCATCTAGCTGGGCATCGACTTGTGCGACTTGAGCGGTAGCCGCTGATTTGTCTTCACTACGAGCGCCTTCTAATGCCAAATCGTATTGTAGGCGTGCAGCTTCAGTTTGATCTTGAGTAGCAAGATATTGCGCGTAAGCCTCGTCGCGTTTTTGCCGTGCCATTAATCCTTCTTCATACAGACGATTGACACGCTGATAGGTATTTTCTGCCAAATCAGACGCGGCTTTATTGGCTTGCCAAGCGGCTTTGGCTTGAGCGATCTCTTGCGGGCGTGCCCCGTTTTCTGCTTTGTCCAATTGGCTTTGTGCGATTTGCTTGCCAGCACGTGCTTGGTTGATCTTGGCATTAATCTCAGGCGAATCCATTTCGATGAGTTGTTGACCCACCGTAACCGTATCACCTTCTGTCACCATAATGTTAGCAATGCGACCTGCTACCTTTGCAGCGATAGAGGTTTGCTGCATCTGCATTTGACCTTGGAGGGTGATGACTTCTGGTTCATTATGCTGATTGCTTTTATAGAGACCGTACGCAATTGCGCCAAGAACACCTAATACAAACAGTACGAGCAATATCTTTTTTATACGAGCAGATTTATCAGCTTTTGCGTTACCACGACTATAAGCGGGTACAGATTGCTCTGGAACGTCAGACCCACTAGATACATTTTCTACTGGATCGACGGAGGCTTTTGCATCTCGAGAGGTCACTGACTCGGTTGAATCAACTGATTTATTTGAGTTGTCTGATTCGTTTGGAAATTCAGTCATGACGGTGTGATTCCTAAAGCAGCAAAGTTGAGAACAAAGGATTTATGATTAGTACACTCGAACAGCATAAGGTTTGGCATTGTCTATGGCTTCAGAATTAAAAATCGCACCAAAAGCGACGATAAAGGCTGAATAATACAGCCAAAGCATAATGACCACCGCCGCTGACAGCGCCCCAAATTCAGCACTATAGTTGTTGAAGTTTTGCACATAAATAGAAAACAGTACGGACAATATAATCCAAAGAATGGTCGCGAGCGTTGCTCCTGGAACCAGTTTTTTTAGTGCAACGGCATCGCGATTTGGTGCTAGGCGATAGAGACTTAAAAAGCTTAAAAAGATAATACCCGCCAATACAGGCCATCTGGCCCACAGTGCAACCGTTTCAGCCACTTGAGGAAAAGGGAAATAATTCGCTGCTACAGGGATGATAGCAATAGAAGACACCGCTATCATCAAGACGACTACTGCACCAAAGGTTAGGCTCACTGCTCGAATCGTGCCTTGTATAAAGCTGCGCTCTTGGGTGATATGAAAAGCGAGATTGACAAGGGCAATTAAAGATTTGATGCCTTTGGAGCCAGCATAAAGGGCAAGTAAGGTCGATATGATCAGACTAAACGTCAGTGTGGATTTGGTATTAGAGACCAACTCACTTAGGCGCGAATTGAGGACTTCATATACTGTGTCAGGTATAAACGGACGCAAAATGGAGATATGCTCCTGCATCTCAACGGGTGAAAATACGAGACCATAAATCAGCACAAATACCGCCATTGCTGGAAAGATGGATAAAAAACCAAAAAATCCGACACTGGCGCAATGTGCCCAAACGTTAGTGGTATTCGCAATAGGCCACGTTTTTAGCAAAGTTTGTAGCCAGTTATTTATCGATTTGGACGTTGGTTTTTTCATAAAACAATGATTCACTATAGTAATAGTATGGTTTATTGAGCGTTATTTTTTGATAGCGTCATGCTGATTTGGTATATATCTTCGCTCATTAGCCTTATAACACTTAAAAATTGAAACGACGACATAGCGCTTATTCGTATACTTTATAAGCTTTCATATATAATCATCATTCAGTGTACAAAGTCGGCAGTTGGATATCAGCGGCATTAAGATAAGCGTTAAAAGCAAGCGGCGTACCGCAGCTTTGCATGAGTGCGGCCAATGACTGTACATAACTGTTGGCAGCTTGCGCTTGCTCAGTACGTGCTTTAAGCGATTGCGTTTGTGCTTGTACCACATCGACTGTGGTATTCACGCCTTCTTGTAGTCCTAAGCGGCGCAATCTTAAAACTTCTGCAGCCAAATCAACGTTACTTTGTAGCGCTTGATAGCGTGATTGAGCATTATTAACATCGTGCCAGTTTTTTTCTACCAGCAGTAGCAGGTTGTCGCTGACTTCAATTTCAGAAAGATCTGCCTGACGTATTTGAGCATTGCTTGATGCCAATGATGCGGTTTTATCAAGTCCGCCCCATAGCTTCCAACTGGCAGAGATACCAGCGACCCAGCTTGGGTCTTTTTCGAGCTGACCATAACCATATAGCAAGACGGTCGGCTTGTAGCCAGTATCTGATAATGCATGCAACTGCTGAGCCTGCGCGCGTTTGGCGGCGACCTTTTGTAATCCTGGATGATTATTCAGTGCCAAATCCTGAAAATAGCTGACATCCGGTAGGGGTCGGCTAGAGACAAATAATGGCGTCGTCGGTTTAATACGATAATCAGTACGTAGCAATCGCTGTAGCGCAATCATAGCTAAGCGAGCGTCATTATTGGCATTGACGGATTCGCTTTTGGCATCGGCAAGCGCAGACTGTGCTTCTAGTCTATCGACGCGCGAAATAAAGCCTTCTTCAAACAAGCGTTCTGCCATATGATCCGTTTGCTGCAAGGTATCGTAAGCATCCTCACGTAAGTAAGCAGCAATGATCGCCAATTGGGCCTTAAAATACCGTTCAATTAACGTATTATAGAGCTCGTTTTTATCAAGGATGCTATCAGCGACCGTTTCTTGGGTGCGTGCATCTGAGGCGCCAGTCAATGCATCCGTACGCCCAGCGGTATAAATAGGCCAGACCACACCAAGACCTGCGCCTGATGTAGAGCCTGAGCGCTTAACATTATAAGAGTCTGGAATTCGCTCACCGACCAACTCCCCAAAGTTTGGTAAATCTGGCAGATCTGCAATCGGAGGAACCGCGTTATCGACAGTATTATTTACTTCGTTGACGATACCGTTTCTAAGAGACGATAGATCTATATCCTCATCAAGATGGTAAGCACTGGCAGAGACGCGCGCAAATACGAGAGGATTGTCAATGGTTCTGAGGGCGTCAGTTTGGTATTCGCTAGCAGCGATGGCTGCTTGATTGGCCGCCATTTTGGGCGAGACTTGAACCAAAAGCTTTTGCGCTTGTTCTAGGCTTAAGAAGCTAGAGACTTCTAATGGATAGCTATTATCCACGGCTTTGTGTGTGATTGGATCGATAAGGGTGTTTAATGCGCTGTGCTCAGCATGAGTCTCTGCTAATGTATGACTAGGTACTATTGCTGTCTGAGCTGTCTGATTATTAATTTGACCATCGGCATCTACAATTTTTGTCACAGTCACCGGTGTCATGTCATTTGGTGATTCTATATTATCTGAGCCCGTGCTCGCATAAGTCACTATAGGGCCGCTCATGAGTGCAACTGTCATCATAGCAGTCGGTAGCGCTGATAAAGTGAATTTCATAAGTCACATAAGCCATTAATTAGAATGTAAGGTATTATAAAATAACGGACAGCATCAATAGATTTTATCGCTCAGAATATAAAGCGGTCATACTATTATAAACGATTTGCTAGTAAGCGAATAAATGATGCTGAAATAAAATATTTGTACTGAAATATCAAAATGCTCGCTAATACGAAAGCGCTAAAAACGTATCATTCAAAATAAGGCGTACACTGTAGAGCCACAATGGTGACGGGTCAATGCTCAGTATTCTGCTATTCTCTATTGTGTCATCCCTAGCGGTATGATAGAGGTTTGAGCTGTTTTTTAAATATTCGTTTATAAGTAACATCATAGCTTAGAGTTAAATAATTTAAACCACCGTACTTTTATTTTTATCATTAAATAATTTGGCCAATCATTTATAAAATATACAGTGATTGATTAACAGCAAACAATGAATAGCCACTGGTTTTCATCAAATAGAACCAACAATATCAGTAGAGGGTATGCGTAATGGCAGGATATATTTTGGCGTTAGATCAAGGGACAACATCGAGTCGAGCGATATTATACGATGATCATGCACGCCCTATTAAGATGGCACAACAGCCAACGACGCTCCAAACGCCAAAAGCGGGATTTGTTGAGCAAGACGCACAGCAAATCTGGCAAACTCAGATCAGCTGTGCGCATGATGTGATCAATCAGGCAGGATTGCTTGCGACTGATGTCACTAGTATCGCGATTACCAATCAACGCGAGTCTATTGTCATGTGGGACAAGCAAACAGGCAAACCGCTCGCACCCGCTATTATTTGGCAAGACAGACGCACAGCAAACTATTGCAAGACACTCGCTGCTGAAAGCGCCGATAACAGCATGAATAAAAGTGCCAATCATAATGATCTCAACAATGACCTTCAATATGATATGGCAGAGGAAGTACAACGCATCACAGGTCTGCGCTTAGATCCGTACTTCAGTGCCAGTAAAATTGCTTGGCTGCTCGAAAATAATCCCAAACTCAGCGTACGTGCCAGTAAAGGTGAGGTTGCCGTTGGCACCATTGATAGCTGGCTGATTTATAAGTTAACCGGCGGCGAGCACGTCATCGACGTGACCAATGCTTCTCGTACTTTGCTATTTGATATTCATAAATTGGCTTGGTCAGAGACGCTTTGCGATCGATTTGCCATTCCTATGAATATATTGCCTAAGGTACTACCATCTGACGGTGATTTTGGCAAAACCAAAAAAGGCCTATTCGCAAAGCAAATACCCATTCAAGCGGTGCTCGGCGATCAGCAAGCCGCGCTTTTTGGGCAAGGTTGTCTCGATGCTGGTATGGCCAAAAATACCTATGGTACGGGCTGTTTTATGCTGATGAACATTGGTCAGCAGCCAAAACTGAGTGAGCACAAGCTGCTAACCACCATCGCATGGCAGCGAAAAATATCGCCAACTCGTCCAGACAATTTATCATTTGATCAAATCGTACAGTCAGGCAAGCGAATGCTACAGCCACCCAAAAAGGAAGTTACCTATGCTTTGGAGGGTAGCGTTTTTATGGCAGGAGCTATCGTCCAATGGTTACGTGACAATTTGGGTATGATTCAACAAAGTAGCGATGTTGAAGATTTAGCTCGCCAAGTAGACAGTAGCGAAGATGTGGTGCTATTACCTGCTTTTACTGGATTAGGTGCGCCTTACTGGCGTTCCGATATCAGTGCCAGCATCACTGGTATGAGCCGCGGTACTACCAAAGCCCATATTGCCCGTGCAGCATTAGAAGCGGTAGCCTATCAGACGTATGATGTGCTCATCGCCATGCAAAAAGACAGCCCTCATCCCCTGACTGAGCTGAGAGTAGATGGCGGCGCGGCAAACAACGATTTGCTGATGCAGTTTCAGGCCGATCTGTTAGATGTTCCTGTGCTGCGTCCAAGAGACACAGAAATCACAGCAAAGGGTGCGGCGTTACTCGCAGGTCTAAAAACTGGGTTATACGATGAGTCAACTATGAAAGCATCATGGCAAGTGGATCGTACTTTTGAGCCAAGCATGTCGATTGATGCGCGTGAGGAACATCTTGATAAATGGCAACGTGCCATTGCAAGGTCATTAATGCAGATATAGGGTTGATTTTGATAGTGAATTTATCGATACTAAGCTCTTATAATTACCCAAAGTATGAGCGCACCGTACATGGACGTCATAAAGATACAGGCTGTAACGCAATGCAATCGCAATACGGACACAGTTTACATAATCAGGCTATCTGTCTCTACCTATAAATTTCTATACTTCAGTTGGATTTAGCAAGACTGCTAATCTTTTAGCAAATAAATAATTCAATAAATAATAAATAATTTAGGGATAATACTATGAGTAACCATGACGCTATCGATCGCAGTGAAGTAAAAAACATGTCTAAAGAGACAAAAGAAGATTTGAATGCAGACATTATCACGGGTGAGCCAGGCTCACATCCAGTAGGTACAGGTATTGGCGGTGTAGGCGGTGCAGCAGCAGGTGCAGCCATTGGTACAATGGCAGGTCCATTAGGCACACTAATTGGTGGTGCTATTGGTGCTATCGTTGGTGGCGGCGCAGGTCATGCAGCAGCCGAAGCCATTGATCCAACACATGAAGAAGCTTACTGGCGTGCAGAGTATGCAAACGCTGATTATCATAGAGAAGATTATGACTTTGATCGCGATATGCACCCAGCGTATGCGGTAGGCTATGCAAACCGCGCTCGCTATCCAGTAGATGCACGTTTTGAAGATCATGAAGCCGACTTAGAGCGTTCATGGCATGAAGTGAAGGGTGATTCTCGTTTGGCATGGGATGAAGCGCGTCTAGCATCACGTGACGCATGGCATCGTGTATCGTAGTACGTGTTTTACAAAAAAGTTAAATGTTAAAAATATTTAAGAATATGACTACTGTTTACTCAATGACTTTAATAGATAGCCAGTTTGATAGGCGAGCGGTCTCTTAAAAAAGCTGACAAGAGATTACTATTTCGTTGCTGAAAATAGATTGATTGTACGATTGGTTCTATTAATGACTTTGACCAGCAGTATTTATGTTACTTTAAAACTTCCAAAGTCAACCTTTGGAAGTTTTTTTTGGCATAAAATTTGCTATGAATCTATATGTATGAATATAATATAATATAAGAAAAACAAGAATGACAGGGGACTTATGACTAATAATGACGGTAGTAAACAGTTTTATATTGCCACAGCTAATTTATTGAACTTTGCTAACCCTAATCGCATTTATTATGAGAATGCCCCAGCTTACGATAATAAAGCTTATGAGCATAAGCTACGTGGTCTGACAGATCTGCTGGCTAAAGCACACGCTGATATCATTGCCGTACAAGAAGTATGGGATAGCAATGCACTAGAAGCACTAGCTGTCTCACTAGGATTTGAACCAGAACAGGTGGTCATTCCGCTTGCAAGCAATGACACTGCAAGCCCATATACTCAAGGTAGAGGCGCACAGAATACACCAGCCGTTGGTATTATTAGTCGATTTGAGCAGTTAGAGACGACCTTATTAGAAGAGATTGCACCAAAAGCTGTGATTGACATCCCTGATATCGGACCTCATAAGCATTTTAATCGTCCACCTTTGATATTGCGTGTTGACGCATATGGTCAACCAATAACGATCATCACGGCGCATCTAAAAAGTAAACGTGCGTTTTTCTTACGTGACGAAAATGGTCACCTATTAGAAGACATGGATGATCCAAATATCCGTATTCGTGCCAAGCTTCGCAGTTTGTGCATGCGTGCTGCAGAGGCAGCATCTATTCGTATGTCGATTATGGAACGTTTGCATAACACGCGTGAGCCATTGATACTGCTTGGCGACATGAATGATGTGACTGGTAGCGTAACGACCCAGCTGATGACTGAGACTGGCGAAGTTAATTATGATAAAAGTATGCGTGATGTCGCACTTTTTGACGCCGCTCGTATTCAAGCTCGCTATGGTTGGATGAAAGATGTGGCTTACACCCATATTCATCAAGGTATGCCAGAAGTGATCGATCAGTTGTTTGTCTCAGAAGAGTTCTTACCTGATAGTAAGTTTTCGCTCGGTCAGGTTGAAAGAGTTGATTATTTCAATGACCATCTTAAGTGGGATTATTCAGATAGGGTAACTGATCATGGTATTATAAGAGCGAAAATTAAACTGAATGATTAACTTCATAAAATTAGATAGTTAACTCTAGTAGAGTGTTAATCGATACATTAACTTTTAACCCATTCATGTCCCTTGCTTGATAGTGTACAAGCGTTTATGATGCCTCCTCATTGAGGTTAGTAGCGATAATATTGGCTTTGTATTGCAGTCAATAACTCGTAATCCGGTCATTTAGGATGAATACTATTCGATGAAGATTATATTTATAAAATAGGGCGTAACATTAAGAGACTTATAATGAGTGATAACAAAGACGAAAAAATTGAAGATGTGTTGGTAGACTCGGAATTGGCAAAAAAACTTGTACCAAACAAGTTTAAATTTACCAGTCAGCAGGGCCGCGCACGTCGTCAAAAACTTTTGGCTGGTGCCAAAAAATTGAGCGAAACACAAGCCATCAATGATATTACTTTGGCGGCTGTGTGTGAAGAAGCAGGAATACCAAGAGCTTCTGCTTATCATTTCTTTCCTAACATTGAAGCAATATTTTTAGCATTGCGCTTTTTGAATGCGATTGAAATATTAGAGATGGTAGAAACCGTTGATATCGGTAACTACGATAGATGGCAAGGATATCTAACCGCGCTGATTGATCAGTGCGTGACGATATTCCACAACGATGAGACCAAAGCCAAACTCATCTATGACACCAATACGCCTGATTTTGAAGGTGATGAATTTGGTGAAGATATGGACCATCAAATTGTTGACTTGGTCTATAAGCGTTTATCAGAACGTTATGAGATGCCAAATTTTGAGGATATCCAAAACACGTTATTGATTGCTTATAGCATTGTTAATGCGATATTTACCTTGTCTTATCGTCGTCATCAGAATATCACTGAAGACTATATTCAAGAAGCAAATACGGCATTTATCGCGTACTTACGCTGCTATCTACCAGAAAAACTACCACGTAAAAACCGCTAATTTTATCTATAGTAGACACAAAAAAGCCGACAAATCTGTCGGCTTTTTTACCTCTGTCATTTAGTAAGGCGCTTTAATTATCTGGCGTTAGATCTTGTCCGCGGCAGATATCATCACTGGCATCTAAAGGCGCATACTGCTTGTAGTAGCTGACGATAGATTGCTCTAAAGCCACGTTAGTCTGTGAATCATGAGCATTCACGTAAGCTTCGCGTGCTTGCTCAAGCCAGCGATCCGCCATGCGAAAATGCATACCTGATTCACGCCAACCTCGCTTACACTGATTGGTCGCCGCCCAAATTAATGCCACTTCACTAAATGCCATCTCACGTGGCGCTGACTCTATACCGTCGCTGTCTTTTAGCGCACTCAGCGTTGCCCATAGATCAGGCCGCATTAGAGCAGAGGTAGTAGGGATATCTTGCTGTAGTTTGATGTTTTGTGCTGTATTATTTTTTAGTGACTGTAATATATTCTCAGCCATTTCTACTGCTAATGGGCCCTCAGCTGAGCGGCTATTCATACTGTCTTGATGGATCGCATAAGTAAGCCATGCTTGCGCTTTGTAAGCGAGGTACTGCTGACGAGCGGTTTTGTCTTTTTGCTGATAGGGCTGTAGTTGCTCTACCATACAGTTGAGTACACGTTGCTGTGTGCTTTGATATTTATAAGAAGGCGCTTGAGCCTGAATATCATCACGACAATCTACAACACTATTCGTATCAACGATTTGAGCCGTGTTGTTAGCGATGCTATCTTGTGCTGAAGCAAGGGATGCGACACTCAAAAGTAACAGTGCCGAGAGTGCAGTATATACTGGTTGTTTATAAGCAGTGGTTTTAATGGCAGCTTTAAACATGATGCAAACCTTATCTGAAGGTAATGAGTGTGGGTATTTACCATTATTAGGACTGACTCTGTGACTCCTGTCTAATCGCTTATTATATTGCCATTAGACAGGAGTCAAGATGCTATCATTGTCTTACAAGGTAGTCGTGTTAACTTGCGTAGAGTCACTATTTAAACGCTTGTTCTTACGTGGGTCTTCACGCTTGAATAGATTTTCATCAAACTTGAAGCGCAATCTAAAGTAAGCCCCTTCTTGAGTACTGTCGTCGTAGGCGATGTCTTCATCTTCAAAGCCCATAAAATTATAGCCAAGTGACAACCAAAGGTTGGTCAGTGGGCTATAGCCCACTTCAGCACCTAACATATAAGACAGATCATCTGCTTGCTTATTCCAGTAAGTACCCGCTTGCAAACCAACATCCCAACGTTCGCTAATGTCGTAGAGACCGCGACCATAAACGGCATGAGCAGTGTTGTCACTGGTAATGTTGTCTGCTTCATATTCTGTATACTTACCCGCATAGCGACCAGACAAGGTTAAGGCACGCGTTGGATGGTAGTTACCATTCCATGACCAAACGGTCGTGTCTTTTTGATAAGTATCATCACCCGTATTATTGTCATCCAAACGATACTCAAGCTTTGCGAGCATGTCTAGCTGATTGCTGTCGTAATCACGATAAGCGGCGCCAAGTTGGAAACGATTAATCGTGCGATCGCCATCATTATAGTCGATGCGCGAATAGGTATCTTTGGCCAATAAGGTAATCTCATCGGTATAACGATAGGCAATACCTGCGCTACCCAGTAAAGTGTCGCTTGTCTCGCCCCAACGTTTCTCAACACGTCCTGATGCTTTGTAGTTTTCTTTAGCAAGATACTCAACGCCAAAACCTGCTGCAGTGGCGGTGTTGTTCTCTTCGCCTTCTAATGACTCAACGCGCTCAAGCAACGTATTTAGAGTCAGACCTTCTTGTACATACCACTTGTTTTTTAGACCGATAGCGGCTTCCGCTTCACGCGCACTGATCGCGTCACGCATGCGGTATTCGCTATATACTTTACCGTCTTTCATATAACTGGCGTCAAAGCCAACAACAGTACGTTGACGCTCATCAGTATCATCAAGACCATAGCTACCAGACAAGCTATTGATCAAATCATGACGTGCATACAGACGACCCAAGCTACCGATTGGGGTTTCACCACCGATGGACGTGGCATTGCGCGAGCTATTTTCGATATCTTGCTCATACTCTGCAAATACCAAGCTATTATTTAGCTTTGGCAGGCGAGAGGTAATACGGGCACGAACCGTTGTGCCTTCGATATCTTTGTCCGCATCACTAACGCCATTCAACGCTGATTGGTTGATAATGTCATCATTGAACAGCGTGTCATCGGTAACATCTACCACGTCTGTGGCTGCTTGGTTATTGCGTGAGGCAGCAGTAGCATCTTGTTTGTAGTAGCGCACACCGATTTCACCAACGACGTTTTCACTCAAACGTTGCTCGATACTGGCTTGTACGCCTTCACGACTCGCATCAGTAGTATGATCTTTGGTACGTACACCTTCTAATTTTAGCGCTGTTTTTTTGTCGTTGAATGTATGGATGACTTCTACGCCAGACTCCGTACGTCCAGCAGTAAGTGGTGACGCACCAGTGACAAACCCTTCATCTGCATCATTGTAATAAGCCTTGGCACGCGTGTCTTTCTTATTATCAAAATCAAGCTCGACACGTAAAGCATTGCCCTCAACATTGCTATCGTCTAATTCTGTGGTGTTGATCTGGTTACTTGGCTGAAAATTAGGATTCTCAGCTTTGTTCATCGCGTATTCAGCGATCAGCTTTAGCTTGTCGTTGAATCTGATAACGCTATTGACACTAGCAAGCTCTTCTTTGTTCAATGGGTCGTCGCTATTGATATAGCTACCACCGATAGCGACTTTATTAGTCAGTTGCTGTTTGGCAGCGATACCACCAACCAGATAGTCCTCACCACCTTCGTCGACCTCTACTGTGACACGAATGTAGATAGGATTGCCTTCGATATCTTGACTCGCAATCGGTGATTTTAAAAATAAGCTGCGGCTAATCGGGTCTATCTCATAATCAGCAAAACGAGTTAGCGTCTCACGGCTGATGATAAGACCGGGATTGTTGGCATCACGAGTAATAACTTCGACGATTTCAGAGTTTTCTAGTACCGCGTCAAAGTTCTCCGCCAATGGATATGGACCTGAAATACCTAATCCGCGAGTCTCATTAACGCGCTGGCTAGTACTGGTCTCTGCTAGAAATGCAGTCACGCGAGTATTATTATCTTCAAATTGCGCCTTTAGACCAGTCAATGTACGGTTGTATTGACCCAGTTTGATGCCGTCATCATTGTCAATTTGTGTCTTTAGATCGCCGTACATCGCGAATGAGCGGCCTTTGTCTAGACGCACATAGAGCTTACTGGTTGATTGCGCATCAAAGCCCTTAGCCGATGAGTCACCATAGACAGGATAGTATTCGCCAGGCTCGATATCACGGAATAATCGCTCACCTTTTTTGTCACTGTCATAAGCCAGCGTCAGCAAATAGTCGCCACGTACTTTGCCTTTCAAGAACATCGCCGCACGACCAGATGCGGTATAGTCGTCGTTACCAGCAAAATCATTCAGCTCTTGTTCAAAGGCGCCTTGAGCATCAGTGATACTGCTACCGTCAAAGTCTTTGAGCGAAATAGCCCCTTCAACGATACCTACAGCAATGAGTGGACGCAGCTTAGCCGTAAACTGTAATGGAATGATTTGTTTGCTGCTACCCGTATCAATCACCAACTCGCCTTTGCCTGGTGCACTTGGCGCGATGACTGGTATCAATAGCTCACCACCTGATACAGTAACTTGGGTGCCGGCTTGATCTAGGCTACTGTCTTTCAGATTGATACGACCGATATTAGTATCAAGTGTAAGAGAAGTTGTACCGATATAGGGGCGATTGTCGCGATCTTTTAGACTAACGACTATCTGGTATTCGCTAATGCCGTCTGCAGCTACTAGCTGTGCCTGAGTACGATAGTCGATAGATTGCAAGCTATCAGGTGTCAACACTTTAATAGTCTGCTCAGAGATGACTTTGCCGTTGATATCAGTGGCCACACCGCGTAACGTATTACTTCCGCGTTTTAGGTCAACCGCATAATAGTCAAAAGCCGTGACATTCTGCTTTTCTTGCTTAGCAGTTTTACCTATATTTTGCTCTGATACTGCTTTGCCATTGGCGTACAAAGTAAATATTGAGCCAAGTGGTGCTTGTACCTGTACCATCTGCTTGTAAGTACTGAGCTGTTGACCTTCGCTCAAGTTGATAAACGAGACATCGTTATTGACAACTTCTTTTAAATATTCTTCGAGCTCTTTTTCTACTGGAGGTGCAACCGTTGTCACGGCCATGTCTACACGATTGGTCGCATCCCCAAGCATATCGTTGACAATAGCAGAATCACAGTTGTTACCAAGGTCTAGATCACCATTGATATTACAGCCGCTAGCATCGACATTATCAGTCGTGTCGGCATCGTAGTTTGGCTCTAATGTTAGCGCTGTTTTTACCGCTTGCTCTAGCGTATCATTCTTAGCACTCACTGATTTGCTACGAGCGATTAGCTCAGCGTTTAGACGCTCAGTACTATCGCCCATGCCGCCAACGATAGCAAAATCTGCACGATGTAGCTCGCCATATTTCAAGTCGACAAAACGGCTGCCAGCATCACCAGCATTACGGTTACTTTGGGTGACCAGCTCTGTTTCTCTAGGGATCGTCGTGCTATCTACTTTTAGTACGTGTGTTTTGGCACTGACCCCATAAAAGTTGTATTTACCTTCAGGATCAGTAACGATGAAGTTGCCGTTCTCCATATATATACGGACACCAGCAACCCCAAGCTCGCCGTCTTCTTTTTGCTGAATACCATCACGGTTGATGTCGTGATAGACTTTACCAACGATGATACCGTCAGTATTCATGACGCCGCGTTCTACGTCGATTTTCCACTGTGCTTCTCTTGATACTAAACGTTGGCCTTGCTCGTTGTTAGCAACTGCGATTGCGCGGTTGATACCATCACCACCTAGTGATGAAGCACCAACAAGCACACGATAAGTAATTTTTTTACTTTCGCCATTTGCCATATTGCCTAAGTTCAATACCTGATATTTACCGTCAGACTTAAACTCAGTAGTCTGTGTCTGATTGATATCGATATCAGTCGCTGGGCTCACACGCACACTACTATCGACATAATCAAAACCGCGTGGTAATGCATCTTTTAGCTGTACGTCGTAAGCAGTAGCATTGCCATTGTTTGTGATATTGATGGTGTAGCTGACATAATCGCCGAGTTCAGCACTTTTTACGTCACTTTCCTTTGTGACAACTAGAGTTGGATTATCATCGACAATATTGATTTGTGAGCTCAGATCACTGATACGCACGGTGAAGTCAGACGCGTTTGGCAATTCATCAGCACCAATGCCAACCGAAGGGGCGATACAGGCGTCTAAATTGACAGTCAATGTGTCGCTGTTCAACGTCTGGATGAGCTTATCGTTAATAGCATTGGCGTTATTTTGAGTGGCCGCTGATAGCTGATATTTACCCGTGTTATTACCAGTTTCTATAGCTTTAAGTGAATAGCTATCTCCAGTTATCGGCGACGTGATGGTTACCCATACTTGATCAGGCTTGTCAGTTTGTACGTTACATTGCGCATAGCTGGCACTGACATAAACATCATCATTAATTTGTGAAACAGTTTTACTTTCATCAAATTTAGGAGTGGTGAATTTGATACCAGATTCGATAATGACCAAGCTATCGGTCGCACTCACGCTGGCTACTGACGAATCTTCTAACACAACTGCACCAATCTTAATATCAGCAGTATCCCCATCCTGACCATCAGCATCTGATAACGCTTGTACAATAAGCTGAATGTTTTCACTTTGACCAAGCTTGATTTGAGTACTCATGTTATCAAGAATAAGTTGTCTATCGCCACCGTCGACAATACCGTTGCTATTCAGGTCTTGATAAACTTTTAAATTAGATAGAGTTGGCGATACATCAAGCGTCAGCTCAACAGTCTGACTACTATAGCTAGTATTACTAAGAACATTGACCCAATTCACCAGTGTGTTGGGTGCGACAGTACGCACAGGTTGCTGAGTTAAATTAATACCGTATTCAGGTAAGGCCGAGGCTTTGACTTGAACTTGGTTTGAAATGCTATTCTGTTTGATAGAATTGATGTCATAAGAAGCATTAGCAACGTTGTTGATAGTTTGTACGAGAGTGCTCGGCGCAGCAAACGCCATATTTGATTGCATAAGCAACATTGCAGCAGTCAGCGCAGAGATCTTCGCTGTATGCAACGTAATACGATTAGACGGTGTCATTAAAGATTTAGTCATGTGTCGCTTATCCAATAAAACATAGAAGGGTAGGGTAGTAATTCTCCAGCTTGGCTCGTCAAAATCAATTAGGTCAAGCTGGAGCGTTAGTCTATAAGCGTCTTTTGAAGCTTATAGACTTTGAAATATTAAATATAAATTAACGAGCGTTTTTGATCTTGATTTTAAAGGTCAAGGTGCCAACGCCCTGAGGAGCTATAGTGTAGTTACTACCAAGAACCGCAGTAGCAGAAGTACTAGCTATGCCTGCAGTAGATGAAGCAGTCGCAGAAGTAGCAGGTGAACCAGCTACTAAAGCTGCACCAGCTGAAAAGTTAGACAACAAATCCGAGATGGTTAAAGCGTTAAGATTAAAACCTAACGCTGCTGAAGAAGTATTAGTCGCCTGAATACGATAGATAATACACTGATCAGGTTTCGCCTCGAGCGCAGTCTGAACAAAGGTACTTGCAGCAACCGTACCTGAACAAGTCTCATCTAATGCTTGAGACTTCACTAAAGTTAAGCCTCTGACGTTAGTCGTATCAGTCACTGAAGTAACAGCAGGTGGATTAATACCAGCAGGCGTTAACGTTACAACAGAAGTTTCAGTGCTACCAACAGCTGCAGCATCATCAACAGTTGCAGGAGCAGCTACATTGCCAGACGACACATTGTAGTTGATCGCTAGTATGCCACCAGGTGCAATACCATTTGGAAATTGAGCGGTTGGTAGTGTAGTGCTATTAAGAGTATATGTATTACCACCAGCAACGGTAGGTTGCAGCGTTATAGTAACCGGAGCGCCATTACCAGGCGGCGTATAAGTAGCACTAACAGGACCAGTAACAGGTCTGACAGCCAAATTATTGCCACCATCGGCAATAGTGAAAGTCAATGGGTTAGCATTGGTACCTTCAGCATCTTGACCACTGTTAGTAATGAGAGTTGAATGAGTCGCCTGACTAGCAGTACCTGAGGCAGGGGGAACTTCTTTAGTCGTTGGATTGCTTACTACAACCGCTCGTCTGGTAAAGTTAGTCACACCAGGACTATCTATACCAGCGCCGTTACCTTCACCCGCATCATCAGGTATTCTAGTAACACCTATAGTGCTATCTGTACTATCCAAAATATCATAGTCAGTACCAAGTACAGGAGCAGCAATTAACGGACTAACCGGGCCGATGAATTTATCGTAGACTTCTGCGTTGTTAGTTACCGAACTATTAGCAGCTGTAAACTGATTTTTATCGACGTTAACCGTAAAAGTAATCGTGCGACTTGCGCCAACGGCTAAGTTCGCTACGGCAACATTGATAGCTTGTCGACCACCGATAGTGGAAATCGTAGCGGTACCAGCACCAGTTACGGTCACGTCTGATGCTGTGCCACTAGGCAAGCTCAAACCTGCAGGAAGGACATCTCGGATGACAAAATCAGTCGCAGCAGTACTATAGTCAGTAGTCGCGTTAGTGACTACGATACTATAAGCAATCTGTGGGTTAGCGACTGTCAAATCGACAGTACTGGTCGCTGTTTTTGTAATTTTGAAGGTAGGCAATCTCACGATAGTTTGGTTTTCATTCACCAATGTCGCACCAGGTGCATTATTAGCAGTAAAGAAAGTACTGGTCGCTGTTAATGTGCCTACACCTTTGTCATTACCGTTACGATCGTCTGGCGTAGCTGCTTCGTAGCTTAAGTTAGCTCTAGTACCTGGCTGTAGTCTAATAGTACCACCATTGGCTAGGGTACCTGTCTCCGCTTGAGTTCCTAAAGCGGTGCGCTGAGCAGGAGTCAAAGCAGTGCCATCTGCTTGTACAATAGTAAACGTAACAGGCGCAGTACCTAAAGCATAGTCTGGAGCAGCTGTTACTAGGGCTGAGTCATTACCTGTGGTATTAACGGTATAGGTATCCGTCACGTTACCCGTATTGGTTAAAGCATGAGTAAAGGTAGTCGTACCACCTGGCGTAGCAGTTCTATTAACAGCAGTATCGTTACCAATGCTACCATCATCAACAGTCGATACGAGTGCAAAGTTAGCTGTTTCGCTAACGCTGACAGTCACAATGTTAGAAGTAACGTTTGGCTGAGCAATGCCAGCAACGCTATAGTTTGCGGTTGCGACGTTGGTGATCGGTGCCGCTCCTGCACTAATACCACCAGTCGTATTAGGAGTAGCTGCATTAGCGGCAGTAGAGATGCCCATTGCAGCCACAACACCTACGGCTAATACTGAATATTTAAAAGAATTTGGTTTCATGCAGTAAATCTCCGAAAGATTAAATCAGTAAGGATGAAGGGTTATTTATTAACGACAGTATTAAGGGCAACAGCTGCTGCCTTTTTTGCGGGTAGTAATTTGATGTTCCAGCGTAGCGTACGGTATTCAGAGTAGGGTACTCTGACCATCTTGCCATCGACTTTGCGCATTAGCGGCATATCAGCGTAGTTCTTACCATCAGTGCTGGCTTGTGCGCTGGCTGGCATCGCATCACCAGTAAAGGTCATGTTGGCAGGAATAGGTAAAGTCACCATCAGATCATTAATATCTTTATTAATGGTATTGGTATAAGTTGCCTTGTATTGGATGACAGTACCTGCTGGTGCGGTACGTATTGCCGTATAGACTGTCTTACCATCAGCATTTTTGATTACTTGATTGGCAGTCAGTTCCATCTTTAGAGCATCTTCAGCATGCGCGAAGCCTAACATGCTAGTAGAAGCAACCGTTGCTAACAGAACATTGCGTAGAATCTTGAAACGTTTCATATAAAATCCTTTCTTATACCGTTGCTATCATTGGGATATAGATGCTTTGGGCTACAATGAAGCTGTCTGTAATTTGATATCAGGCTCGTCTGTAAAAAGCACACATCTCCCTTTAAGCTATTGTCACGTAACCAATACAAACTTTCATTATAAAGACGACAAATGGTGTTTCGAGATGACCAAACGGTAAAAGCCCTATCTTGGAAGATAGGGCTTGATTGAGTATTCGGTAATTTAATACACAGGTGTTTAGTTACTACTGGTAGTACCATATTTAGTATTAAAACGAATGGCCTGACGGCGAGTGGCTGTAGTGGCACCTAAAGAAAAAGTATTGGTGGTCACTGTACCGTTGTTACCAATAGATACCGAATTTGCTGCAAATGATGGAGTACCACTATTTTCACCAATAGGTGTTGGATTAACTAAGGTAGAGGTAATCAGCGAATTATTGGAGTCATTTTTACTCTGTAACGTATCCTTTATAACAATATCTGTCAAAGAAACATTGCCCCGGTTGACAGCTTCAATTCTATAAGCGATACATTGTCCTGGCACAATGCCAGATATTGGTTTTGTACTATACGCGCTGCTAGCACTACCGTCATAATTAACACCAATTGTGGCAAGGTTATTTAGACTACAGTCATGAACATACTGACTTTTGATTAATACCAATGCAGCATTTTCTTGGATAACATCACCGAAATCATTGCTAGGATAGTTGTACTGACTATTGATAATGTTTATTTGTCGCACATCGCTTGTCGTGTCTACAGAATATGCATAATTGCTAGGTTCATTCTGAGTGACACAGAGTCTTGTGTAACTGCCAACTTGTGCAGATGTCAAATTGAAGCTGTAGGTACCGTCACTATTTATATTCACTGTTTGAGGCGAAAACGTCCCACTATCACCGGCACATTTATTCAAAGTAATGGTGTGACCGGTGGTAAAAGGGATACCAGATTCAGTTGGCGAGTCATATCTACCATTAAAATAAAGGCTGTTATTCAGATATTTAGCAGATACATCGTCTTTGGCTGGAGAGGTAATTTGACCGTTATCGTTAAATACAATACCTGAAAAGACATAATTAGATCTACCATTTGTGATTGTACATGCCCAATTATCCCCATACGTAAGCTTTAGATTTTTTGGATCTAGAGTATTGACGGTTGTACCATCAGATCTTCTACATGCATATAACGCAGTATAATCTGCTAGGTTGGTTGTTCCTGAGACGGCTTCTGTCAACGTATAGGTCTTGGCAGGATTTACCTTAAAGGTTCCTGTAGTACCTGTACCCGTAGTGACAGTATTACCTGAACCCGTTGTAGTAACTGAGTTGATACCACTGGTAACGACTGAGTTATTTGCGTTGTCCTTGATTTGAACTGTGAATTGGTCGGTGTTTGTTTTGCGAGAAGAGGAGAGTACTTTAGTATATGTTAGGCGCGGCTGCGGTAGGTAGCAGTAACCATCAAATACAATGTTGATCAGCTGATCACCAGGGTTACCAACAGTGCCAGTAGTAACATCGTAGTATTCTAAGTTAGGGTTATTGCCATAAGACACATCCACTCTAACGATAGGTTGATTAAAAGCAACGGATACTTTACAGCTCTCGTCTACAGAATCTGTACTACACAAAACGCTACCGGTAGTAGTGGTTTGACGATAGGGTGCAGTAGCTGTTATTCCGGTGCCTCTATATATCAAAGTTGGCGTCACACTAGCACCCGCACTAGTAAAGCCAGTGATGGTCACTTGGTCAGAAAACTCGAAATATCTAGTATTTAGTGTTGTTCCTCCGTTTCCTGTCCCTGTACCTAAATAGTTCACATCTATATCATAAATACTTAAGCTGACATTGGTAAGGGCTTGAGACTCGTTGGTGAAACTGTTTTTAAAAGTATATGAGGCCGTACGAGATGATGCTTTGTTAGTAAAATCCTGAAAAAATTCAAATGATTGAAGGTTGCCCGCTAGCGTCTTAGGTCTATAAAAGTTTGAGCCACCTGCATCTAGACTGCCAGTAGTGATTAAACTGTTAGAAGCCACAGTGTAACTTTCACTTTTGAGACCGTTTAAAAGTTGGTTTATACCAAGAATAGGTGGTGATGCTGTCGATCCTAAGTTGCTGTAATCAGTGCTTGCAAACTCATCAGACACAAAGTTAGCAGGGCAAGTTGTAATTGCTGCAAAAGCCAAATAGTTGGGCAGTAGTACCAACAAGGACGGTAAGGCTATCCAACGTGTTACTCTCGACTTAAAAGCTGACAGTTCAATAGACGAATTCATAATAGCTCCGAGAGTAAGAATGGAATTTGGATATGGCTTTGTGATAAGCATAATGTCTAAGTGACAATTAATATACAAAAATGAGACGAAAGTCTATTTATAGGGTATGAATAGCATAAAAGTTTACTCAAATAATATCTATCTAGAAACTCGAAATGCTATTACAGAGGTGATATTAATTTTTATATATTCAGCAAAGTTGAATAGATACAGTTTATCAAGTGATCAATAGTCATTTTTAAAAAAACTAATCATTATTTATTTAAAAAATACTTGTTATTTATCCATTTCTCTACAGCCATAAACAATTGCCTCGCAAACGCTTATAATAGAGTGTCAAAATCATTCATGACTGAATATACAGGGACAACAGTATGATCTGTTTTGTAGTTTCGTCCATTTGACGCATATGTCAATTCTCAGTGGCACTATTTTGTATAATCTAGCTGTACCTCACCGTATGAAACAAGGGAATGCTTGGACATAGCAAGGAAGTCATAAGTAAACCGATATCTCATTTCACACCAGTATTTAACAAAGCCCTACCGTCTAGATAGGTAGGTATGACTGATATAAAAGGATCGACAACAATGAATTATTACAAGGATGCTGATAGCACCGAGACCAAAGAGTGGTTACAAGCCTTTGAGTCTGTTCTCAAACATGCAGATAAGGATCGCGCTCAGTTTCTTCTAAAAGCCTTGTATAATATGGCTGTTCAAGAAGGGCTACCATTTAATAGATTGGATACCGCGTATATTAATAGTATCGCTGTTGAAGACGAGCCAATGTATCCAGGCGATCTTGGTATGGAGCGTAAGATTCGTGCGTTGATTCGTTATAACGCTTTGGCAATGGTCATGCGTGCCAACAAAAATGATGATG
This sequence comes from Psychrobacter piscatorii, assembly GCF_043641605.1. Taxonomy (GTDB): domain Bacteria; phylum Pseudomonadota; class Gammaproteobacteria; order Pseudomonadales; family Moraxellaceae; genus Psychrobacter; species Psychrobacter piscatorii_C. The sequence goes on from NZ_JBHZRK010000005.1 coordinate 202,138, forward strand.
ATTTGGGTGGTCACTTGGCATCATTTGCCTCTAGTGCCACGCTTTATGAAACAGGATTCAACCATTTTTTCCGTGCGGCAAGCGATCACTTCGGTGGTGACATGATTTATTATCAAGGTCACTCAGCACCAGGTATCTATGCACGTTCTTATTTAGAAGGTCGCCTAACTGAAGATCAGCTCGATAACTTCCGCCGTGAAGTGGGTGGTAAAGGCTTATCAAGCTATCCACATCCATATTTGATGCCTGACTATTGGCAGTTCCCAACGGTATCAATGGGCCTAGGTCCGATCATGTCGATCTATCATGCTCACGTGCATCGTTATATGGAAAACCGCAAACTGTTAGAAAAAGAAGGCCGTAAAATTTGGGCATTCTTGGGTGATGGTGAGACGGATGAGCCAGAAAGCTTGGGTGCAATCTCTCTTGCTGGTCGTGAGAAGTTAGACAACCTGATTTGGGTTGTTAACTGTAATTTGCAGCGTCTTGATGGCCCAGTACGTGGTAATGGCAAAATTATTCAAGAGCTAGAGTCGGTATTCCGCGGTGCTGGCTGGCGTGTGATTAAAGTCATTTGGGGTGGTAAATGGGATAGCCTGCTTGCCAATGATGATACTGGTGTTCTCAAACATCGTATGGAAGAAGTGGTCGATGGTGAGTACCAGCTATATGAAGCGCGTACGCCTGAATTTACTCGCAAAGAATTCTTTGGTAAATATCCTGAATTAAAAGAAATGGCAGATGCCTTGACTGATGAAGACATTGCACGCCTAAACCGTGGTGGTCATGATCCACAAAAAGTGTACGCTGCGTTTAGTGAAGCGATGAAAACCAAAGGTCAGCCAACGGTTGTACTGGTCAAAACTGTCAAAGGCTATGGTTTGTCCAGCACAACACAAGCGGTTAATAAATCGCATCAAATCAAGAAACTTGATCAAGAGGCGCTTGTTTATTTCCGTGATCGCTTTGATTTGCCATTTACCGATGAGCAATTAGAGACCCTACCATTCTACCGTCCTGAAGAAGGCTCGGCAGAGATGAAGTATCTAAAAGGTCGCCGTGAAGCATTGGGTGGTCATCTGCCAAACCGCCGTAGTGGACATATTCCGCTGAACATCCCTGAGCTGTCGATATTTGATCGCGTCTTAAAAGGCAGTAATGGCAAAGAACAATCAACGACGATGGTATTCGTGCGTTTGTTATCAGCCATGCTGAAAAACAAAGACATCCAAGATCGTGTTGTGCCAATCGTACCAGACGAAGCGCGTACCTTTGGTTTGGAAGGCATGTTCCGTCAATTGGGTATTTACTCTGCGGTCGGACAAAAATATACGCCAGAAGATAGCGAAGCATTGATGGGCTACAAAGAAGCCATCGATGGTCACATGCTAGAAGAAGGTATCAACGAAGCGGGTGCGATGAGTACATGGATTGCCTTAGCAACCAGTTACTCTGTGAACGCGCTACCAATGATTCCGATGTACATCTATTACTCAATGTTTGGTTTCCAGCGCATCGGTGATTTGGCTTGGGCGGCAGGTGACTGTCAAGCGCAAGGCTTCTTATTAGGAGCTACTGCGGGTCGTACGACTTTGAATGGTGAAGGCTTGCAGCATCAAGACGGTCATTCACAGATTTTATTTAACGTGGTACCAAACTGCGTGACTTATGATCCTTGCTATGGTTATGAGCTGGCTGTTGTCGTACATGATGGCCTACGCCGTATGTATGGAGAAGGCGAGCGCGTTTATTATTACCTAACGCTAATGAACGAAAACTACGACCAGCCTGCCATGCCAGAAGGCGCTGAGGAAGGTATCAAGCGCGGTATGTATTTACTTGAAGATAATGGCTCAACTCAGGTACAGCTATTGGGTTCAGGCGTTATCTTACGTGAAGTACAAAAAGCGGCTCAGATCCTAAAAGATGAGTTCAATATCACATCAAACGTTTGGAGTGTCACTAGCTTCAACGAGTTGACTCGTGATGGTATGGTTTGTGACGACTACAACCGTCTACATCCAATGGATGAAGAAAAAGTGCCATGGGTTACTGAGCAATTAGCACCGCACGAAGGTATCGTAGTTGCAGCCACTGACTACATGCGTAACTACTCAGAGCAAATTCGTGCTTGGTTACCAGACAACCGTCCTTATACCACGCTTGGTACAGATGGCTATGGCCGCTCTGATACTCGTGAAAACTTACGCAGCTTCTTCAACGTTGATGCGGCTCACATCGTTGTTGCTACGCTTAAGCGCTTAGCGGATGAGGGTGAAGTCGAGATGCGTTTGGTTAAAGATGCGATTTCAAGCTTAGGCATCGATGCAGATCAACCACCTGCATGGCACCAACAGTCTTATTATGATCATTCTCCAGATGCACCTGCACCAGGCAAAGTCAACCCAAGTCCTGTACCTGAGTTCGTTGCTGAAGACGATGAAGAAATCAGCAATGAAGGCCGCGCCGAAGATCAAGCAGATGCGACCTTGCTCAATGATGGTGATGTCAAAGAATAATAATCATAAGACTAGGAGATAAAACATGGATATTAAAGCCCCCGATTTGGGTGTCGATAGTGCTGAAGTCAGCGAAATTATGGTAGCAGTGGGTGATGTCATCGCAAAAGATGACAACATTGTTTTGCTAGAGTCTGATAAAGCTTCAGTTGAAGTACCAAGCTCTGCTGCTGGTAAAGTCACCAAAATCAATGTTGCCATTGGCGATCAAGTCAGCGAAGGCATGGTATTGATCGAAGTAGAGAGTGCTGACGCAAGCGATGACACTGACAGCACTGCTGAAGAAGCTCCTGAGGCAGAACAAGCAGACGATAATAATGAAGATGCACCCGTTGAAGATGACGCAGATGCAGAAGAAGCGACTGATGATGCTGGCGAAGGCGCATCGACTACCCATGCACTGCCAGATATAGGCGTTGATGAAGCGCAAGTAGCTGAGATTATGGTAAGTGTAGGCGACACGGTCAGTGCCGATGAGTCTATCCTACTGATTGAGTCAGACAAAGCCTCAGTCGAAGTGCCTGCACCAGAAGCAGGCGTGGTCGAAAAAATCTTGGTTAATGCTGGTGATACTGTTGCCAACGGTCAAGACTTTATCGTTATTAAAGCGGCAAGTACCCCTAAGGCAAAACCGAAAGCGGATACTGCTAAAGCTGAAGATAAAGCGGACAAGCCTGCACCGAAAGCTGAAAGCAAGCCACAGCCAGCCCCAACAGGTGAGCCAAAGCAAGCGTCTGCACCGACCTCAACTGCTGCACCTACAGGCAAAAAACTGAGCGAAGCGGAAGTGAATGAAAAGTTGGTTGATGTATATGCAGGTCCTGCTGTACGTAAACTGGCTCGTCAGCTTGGCGTGGATATCACACAGGTAAATGGCTCAGCACTAAACGATCGCATTCTAAAAGAAGATCTGTTTGCGCATGTCAAAAATCGTTTGACAACCCAACAAGCCGCACCAGCTGCTCAGGGTGCTGTTAGCTCAGGTCTGCCAAAGCTGCCTGATATGAGCAACGTTGAAATCTGGGGCGAAACAGAAACCCAAGATTTAAGCCGCTTGCAAAAAGTGTCAATCCCGCAGTTGAACTACAATACGTATCTACCGCAAGTGACACAGTTTGATTTGTCTGATATCACCGAAACTGAAAAACTACGCGGTGAGCTAAAAGGTGACATGAAGGCGCAAGGTATTGGTCTGACTATTTTGGCCTTTATTGTTAAAGCAACTGCTTACGCTTTGACCCAGCACCCTCGCTTTAACAGTCATTTGAGTGATGACAATACGCAAGTGATTTTGCGTAAGAGCGTTAACATGGGTATTGCGGTTGCGACTGATGACGGCCTAGTGGTTCCTGTGATTAAAAATGCACAGGACAAAGGCATCAAGCAGATCGCCATCGAAATTGGTGAGTTGGCAGGCAAAGCACGTGACAAAAAGCTCACTACTAAAGACATGCAAGGTGCAAGCTTTACCATCTCAAGCCAAGGTATCTTGGGCGGTACAGCATTCACGCCACTGGTCAACTGGCCACAAGTGGGTATCTTAGGCGCCTCAGAAGCGACTATGCAGCCTGTTTGGAATGCGGCTAAGCAGACTTTTGAGCCGCGCTTGATGCTGCCATTGTCATTGTCTTATGACCACCGCGTTATCAATGGTGCAGATGCAGCAGTATTCACTCGCTATGTTGCTACCTTGCTCGCTGATCCACGCCGTATTTTGCTATAGCTGATACGCTACTCTAAAAGCTAAAATCAAAAAAAGACTGCCTAAGGGTGGTCTTTTTTTTGAGCAGTACTGTGTTTAAAATAAGCAAATGTTAGCCGCAAAAAAGCCAGCATCAGCGCTGGCTTTTTATACTTAGATCATCGAGGTTAATACGGTTTGTGATTAAAACTGTTTGACAAATGCAACACCATATACCCAAGGGCTAATGTCGATTTCGCCGATATCACTGCCATCTAAAGTAGCATCTGTTTTGATGTCCATATATCGCGCATCGATACGGAAAGCTTCAGTTGGAGCGAAAGGAATGTCCAAACCGACATGACCGGCCACACCAACGCTGTCGTCAAGATCCAAATCACCACCGGTAGAGATTCTTTCTTTAAAAAAGGTCGTATAGTTCACGCCAACACCAACGAATGGCTTAATATTCATTGGCATGTTGTCAGAGTCAAAGTGATATTGCACAGAAAGAGTCGGTGGCAAATGTTGAGTTTTACCTGTTAAAACTTGTGTGCCATCAGCACTATTTAGATCAAAATCATGATGAAATGGAAGTGCTGCGAGTAGCTCAACACCGACATTGTTGGCAATGAAATACTCACCACTGATGGTTGGTTGTATATCGCCGTCAACATCAACAGACAAACCATTATCTAGAGTGCCATTATCACTTTTAGGGTCAACATAATGTGCACCAGCCGCAATAGACCAAGTGCCAGCAGGTACAGCAAAAGCAGTAGTCATGGTAAGGGCAGTAGCAGCGGCTAAAACTAGGGATTGTAGTTTCATGATTTGGTTCCTTAATATATTAAAAGGTTATCAGTGCTAAATGAGGGATGACATTGGCACACTGATACATAATGTTATAATGGATGATAAAGCGGTAACATTATGACTCTATTATAGTATAAAACCACAATTACTGTAAGGTTTTAATTGTGCTTTACTAAGTTTTATTTAATTATTTATAGTAAATGCGATAACTGTATAATTATTTTGATTATTTAAAAAAATTGATTATTGTGAGGTAGGGTATAAGCGTGTTGTGATATTCTGAAAATAGGTAGCTAAGAATTATATTGATGATTGCTAATGTCTAAACGGTAGAATTGGAAACAGATGGTGATGGCTTACTGAATTGATATTCATAATATGACAAGAGGCGTAATATATTATGCTCGGTTATTGTAGCAACTCTCCACTACGCTGTGAGAATGCGCGTTCTGCAAAGATATTGAATCAGGTAGATTCTTGTTGCCCTGAATGTCATTTATTTTTGGTACCTGCTCAGGATATAACCCAGCAATTGCTCGCTGATGAGCAGTTTTTACGATTTTCTGTTTTAGTAATAGTATTGATGCTATTAATAGCAGTCTATGTTCACTATTTGCATGTCACATGAGGGTTGATTGTGGTTGGTGCTCAATGATTCAGTATTGCTATTGGCAATCTGAAACTACCTCTATCTTGATTAAGATAAGCTGTTTTGCGATAGAACGTTCAAGGCATATCTTACGATAGTGGCTTTATTTTATTTATATAACACCGGTATTTCACCGAATAGGGATGGCATGCTACTCAAATCTATAAGGCGCTTGCGTCATTTTGTTTATGATACTTTGCAAAATGATGAACATGACACTTTGTTTAGCCGCTATATTGATTATTTTCTTATATTCCTGATTATGACTAATGTGGCAGCTGTGATTGCCGAGTCAGTTGATAGTTGGTATTACCCTTATCAAGATTATTTTACTTGGTTCGAAAACTTCTCTATTGTGATCTTTTCTATTGAATATTTGCTGCGGCTATGGAGTGTTGCTGAAGCCAAACCGGACAATACAACGTGGAAGCAGCGTTGGGATTGGGTGAGAAGTCCTTCCGCGCTCATTGATTTGGTAGCCATTGTTCCAGCCTTCTTAAACTTCTTCGTCAATATTGATCTGCGTTTCTTACGTATTTTGCGTTTGTTCCGTATTCTCAAACTGACCCGCTATTTTGCGTCCATGCGTATCCTGCTAGTGGTCATCAGTAAAGAACGCGGCTCGTTCCAAGCGGTTATTTTTATATTGATTATTATGATTGTGACCGCCTCAAGTGGGATTTATTTGGTCGAAAACCATGCGCAGCCAGAAGAGTTTGAGTCAATACCCAAGGCGATGTGGTGGGCTGTGGTCACGCTCACGACCGTGGGTTATGGGGATGTCACACCAATCACTAATGCTGGCAAGATTTTGGGTGCTATTATTACGATATTGGGTGTGGGCCTAGCGGCATTGCCTGCGGGTATTTTGGCAACGGGTCTTGCAAATGAGTTGGCGCAGCGCCGTGAAGAGTTAGAGCAGCATTTTCGTGAGCAACTGATCGATAGCGACTTTGATTTGGTACAAAATCAGATGATGATTGATAAGATTCGCCGAGAGCTAGGATTAGATAAAGAGCAAGCGCAAAATATCGTACTACAAGTACTGCGTGAACAAGAACTTGAGCGGCGAGAAAGAGAAGTAGAAGTGCGTCAAAAGAATTTTTGCCCCCATTGCGGTGAGGTTTTATAGCTTAGTATCTATCAGGCAATCACAGAAATTTATGCTTAAGATTTCTAGAAATAAATATGTTTGGCAGGAAACATAAAAGGGTACTGTGTGATTGAGACGCAGTACCCTTTTTAGCTTTTATGATCGACTGACACTATATTCCTTGAGGAATCGGTAGCGCCCGTGCCAATTCATGTGCGACTTCTTGTGCTGCATTCGATAGATCTTCAGCGCTTAATGGTAAGTTTTGTAGGGTTAAATGCCAGTCATCAACGGATCGGCGCAAATGAGCCACCCAAAGCGTCTTACAATCACGTGGGAGCTGCTTTAGGTTGACTTCAAAACAGCGGTTACCCTCATCATCACTCAAATGAATCTCACCTTTTTTAACCCTAGAGAGTGAATGCCCGTGATAGGAATTGGCAATCAAAGCGATATGAGTGATATGCAAGGGGATCTCTTCTAGCTCTAGTCTAATTTGTTCCTGATCAAGCGGAGCCAGATACATGGCTTGCTCTCCGCGATCCTTACCGTTTAGACTGTCTCCTTGATGCTTGACGGATTCAGCTTTGTCACGTAATTGTTTGAACCACACAATATCACTAATGATGCAATTGTCATCATACAATACGCAAGCCAAGTCGATATCTACCGCGCTTTTGTCCTTTTTAAAACGCTTAAGCAACCCTTTTGGCTCGATCTTAGTAAATTCATAGTTGAGCGCAAAAAATAACGTTCCCGTATCCAAGCCCAGTCCTCTTAAACTGTCGGAAAGCAGCGGTGATGGGGCAGTGGTCGGCATAATATTCCTTTTTTAATTTTTAGTGATTAACGATTATTGTCATTTGAGTGTTATTCGTTATTTGTCATTGCAGGTTGGTCCAATACTGCTTGATAAAGGAGTGCAGGCTTGGCGTCTAACAGTCCACTGCCAAAACCGCGTAACCACCAAACCAGCTGTGAGGTCAAATTAACGGTCGCTTTTATCGTCAGGGTATCATCGTCGTTTGATATAACGATTTGATCATCACTCAGTTTGCTTTCCGTGAGGCTTCTGCCTGCTTGTTGCGTAAATTGTAGCTCAACGGCTGTATTTTTACCACGCTCAGCGAGTTCACCAAACAACGGATGGCTAAAGCCCATGCTGCCTTCATCCAAATAAGTATCGAGCTGAAAGTTATCTGGTGTCTGTGCTGCGCTCTCTAAAATCTCGACTCTATCAAATCGATGCAGCGCAAAAGTGCGGATGGTGGATTTTGGGTCATCGGTACGAGTCGCCAGTAGGTAAATAATCACGCCACGCTGGATAATGGCAATAGGATTTAGCGTGTATTCGCTGGCCTCTGACTTATTGCTGCGAGTGTAGCAGGCATTAATTTGTAGCTGATAAAACAATGCATGGTAAATGTTGTCTTTGCTATCTAAATCTATATCTGGGGCAATAAGTGGCTGGGTAGCAGGTTCGATACGCACGCGGTCTATCCATGAATGCGTGACTTTACTGTTTTTGAGCTGTCTTCTTGCTAGATCAAACCACGGAAATAGCTCGTCTAAAATCACAGGTGGCAATAGCTGAGTGAGATTGGCCTCGACCATGTTAAAAGCAACTGCTTGCGATAGATTCATATGCGGCAAACTTTGCAGCGGCGCATCTTCTTTCCAGCGCCAACCTTGCGGATTGGCATTGTTTTTTTCGATAGGAAAGCGTTTGGCCAATGCGTTCAAATCACGCTGTACGGTGCGCAGACTGATGTCAAAACCGGCCATCATGAGCTGTTCATAAATATGTGTCGTACCTACCCAGCGATTACGCTGTAGCTGTGACAGCACTTGCCATTGACGAGCCGTTGTCGCTGCCCCGTGACGATTGTCTTGGGTCTCTTTTAACACATCATTTTCTGCCGCCTCTATTGCAATCGCTTGCTCATCAGAATCTGACTGAGCTTGGATGTTCTCGGCATTAGTAGAATATACAGTCATCAAAAAACACCCTTTATAAAGTCACAGGTTATTGTTCTACAGATTTTGGCTAGTTGTTTATCATCTCAGAAAAGCATCAAAGCGTCTAGGGACGTTCGTATACATTTAGACATCGTCTAGGCGCTGTCTAGGCGCCGTCTAAGCATAGTCTAGACGCGTCCTAGTTATTTTTTGGTGTGTTGTCATTGACACTTTAAGCTTCACTGTGCCCATGGTTATCAGTGACGTCACTATCGTTATTTTCGCCTTTACGTTTTTCTTTTTTTATTTTGTCCTCTTTTTTTTGGCGCTTAGCTTTGCGTTTTTTCTTCTCTTTCTTTTTCGACTTTTTATCATCTACCTCATCGTCGCCGTCTTGGTTCTCATCCCATAGCATCAGACGATTTAGGACTTTGCCAAATAGGGTGTCTTTGCGGTAGCGACCTTTTTTATTCATGGTATCGATGGGTAGGCCTGTCATTAAGGTCAATGCTTCACTCAAGGTATAAACGCCATAAATATGGAAGTCACCGTCTTTTACCGCCGCAATGATATCGTCACGTAGCATGAGTTGTTTGACATTGGCCATTGGAATGACCACGCCTTGAGCGCCCGTCAACTCTTGCTCACGGCACGCATCAAAAAAGCCAGCAATTTTGGCATTGATACCACCAACTGCTTGCACTTCGCCCAGCTGATTCATAGAACCAGTAATGGCAAAGGATTGATCAATGGGGACATTTGCTAAGGCGGATAGTAGTGCACAACCTTCGCTAACGGTGGCACTATCACCATCGATATGGGCGTAGCTTTGTTCAAACGCGAGCGAAGCACTAAAATTTAGGGCGTGGTGTTGGCTAAATAACGCACGCAAATAACTGGTCATGATTAACATACCCTTGGCGTGCAAGCTACCACCCAAGTCTACATCACGCTCGATATCAAGGATTTCACCTGCGCCAATATTGGGTTGAATGACCGCGGTGAGGCGCGCTGGCATGCCAAACTCACTATCAGCATAGCTGACGACGGTCAGGGCGTTGACTTGCCCAACCGCACTGCCTTGGGTTTGAATCAGCTGCTGGCCGTTTTTGAGCTCGTCCCAGTATAGATCGCGCAAATATCCTGAGCGCTCATCCATGTCTTCAATTGCCTGAATGACATGATCTGCTGTCACCATCATCTCATCATTTAAACGAGCGTGACGGTTTGATTCATGCAACAGTTTAATCAACAAATCACTGTGTAGGCTTAAACGGTCCTGCTCTTCAGCTTGCAAGCTTAAATGCTCAAGTAACGTGGCTTGCGCGCTACTATCGAATGGATAGAGATCAGCATAATCGATGATATCTGCCATTTTCGCTACCAGTGCCAATTCATGCTCACTGGTGCGCGTCACATCATCATGAAAGTCCGCGCGAACTTTAAACACTGCATCAAACTCAGGTTCAAGCTCTAGCAGCTCATAATATAAGTCAGCTTCGCCTAATAAGATCACTTTGATATCAAGATCAATGGGCGCTGGTGATAATGACAAGCTACCTGTTAGCGTTAGCATTTGCTCAAGGCTTGAGAGCTTAATTTTGCGTGACTGTAGCGCGCGCTTTAGACCTTGCCATGCATAAGGATGCTCAAGTAAATGGCTGGCTTCTAGCAGCAGGTAGCCGCCATTGGCACGGTGTAGGGCACCTGCGCGAATCATACTGACGTCAGTCGTTACTGTCCCTAATTGGGTGATTTGCTCGACGTGACCTAGTAAGTTTAGATGGGTTGGCAAGTATTCAAAGACAACAGGCGCGCCACTGTCTGGTGCGTGACTGACAATGACATTGACCGCGTAACGGCTGGGGGTTGTGGTCAATACAGCCGTCACAAACTCTTCATCATCGCCGTTAACGATACGCTCTACATGAGTAACCATATCGGCGAATACCGCTTTGAGATAATCAACCACAAGCGGGTGCGTGGCAAACTGCTCATAAACAGGCGCAAACAAAGGCTGTAATGCACGGCGCGCGATACTGCGATGCAGTGATTCTATCGCATCGTTGGCTTCGTCTTCTAATTGCTCTAACGCAATGGTTAGTTGACTGAGGCGCTTTTGCATATGGTTTTTCTGTACAAAGTTATTTAACTCAGCCTCGTACTCACTGTTACCATACTCAGAATTTTGAGCGTTGTTTTGATCTTCATCAGGGTTAGTCTTATCGTTGCTCAGTATGTTGGCTTTTTCGTTATCATCTAGCAATAATAAGTCTTCATTATTGTTAGATGATTCAGAAGCCTTTATAGGGTTGCTGCTACTGTCTGTCGTCAGCTGACTGGGATGGACAAAAACTGCCTTATTATCAAATGAGCGAAACGTCAAGGCTAGATCATACTGTTTGCCTTCAGCGTTTAGCGCGTCGTAAGCATGACTCTCTTTTTGATGCGTGCTGTTTTTGATTGCTTCGATTTTACTTTGGTATTGGTCACTACGAAAGCGTTGGCTTAGTCGCTTTTTCGCTTGTTGCCACAAGTTATTGACCTGCTGTTGTAGCAAAGCGGCTTGCCCCGCAGGTAGACGTAGAGCCAGTGGCGTACGTGGATCAGTAAAATTGTGCACATAGACCCAATCATCAGGCGTTGGTGCATCGGCGGCAATACGGGCCAACAGACGACTGATGACAGTACGCTTACCCAAGCCGTTCTCGCCAGCAGCAAACACATGATAGCCACTTGCTTTGATGTCTAACGCAGTATGTAAGGCTTTGAGCGCACGCTGTTGACCAAAACCAACATCTAAGTCAGGCGCAGTACGTGTGTCTGTAGGCAACTCATCAGGGTCGCTATAGCGTTTTAATTGCTCAGCCGAAATACGGCAACTTTTTTGAACCTCAGTAAAAATAGGATTTGGGGCGTTAGATATTGTTTGTTCATCGTCTTGTGAGTCAGCGGTAGGTGGTACCATATTATTAGCATCTTTTGATATTTGAGATATAGGGGTATAAGGTTGTTCGGTCATAGGTTTTTGAGAAATCGTTTTAAAGGTATTGAAAGAGTGTGAGGGATAATATATTTATTCTGGTCATGCGCGCATTGAACTTTTTATAATTGATAGTGACATCTTACAAGATATAGTCACATTTTAGCGAAGTCATTAAACGCAGTTTTGTATCATATTTAGAGAAATCTTTGATCATGATAAACGAAAAATGAAGAAACTAGGCAAGGCGTTTTATGCTATTAACGCAGAATAACGCGTCATGAACGGTGCAGATAGTATAAGATGTCCCACATTGGCGCAATCTGCAACTATTCAATGAGCAGACTGCATGATAAAATAGGCGGTTCACATGTCAAAACTGGATAACTCGTTGTATGTCAGCTTCCGCTAAAACCTCTTCGTCGTCTACTAGCACGGGTAATATCAATATTGATCCGACTGGCTTTGTGAAGCTTGGCTCACAATTGCCAAAGCTGGCCAGTATCTTAGCACAAGCCGTAAGTGAGCTAAGTCTATCACTAAGTGAGAAACAGCAGCGCACGTTATTATTGTACTTAGACCAGCTTTTGTTGTGGAATAAGGCGTATAATCTGACCGCCATCACCGATCCACAAGAAGCGCTGATCAAACATGTGATTGATTGCTTGTCTATTATAACGCATTTGCCGACAGGGTCGCTGCTTGATATCGGTACAGGTGCAGGGTTGCCTGCAGTGATTATTGCGATTTGTCAGCCTGAGCGCCCGTGTACAGCCCTTGATAGTAATCAAAAAAAGATTCGCTTTATTAAGCAGATCAGCAGTGAGCTTGGCTTACGTAATATGCAACCGATCGCTTCGCGTATTGAAGCGCACGAAGCCAGCTATGATGTGGTGACTTCTAGAGCGTTTGCCAGTTTGATAGATTTTGTGGAAGTAGCGCAGCCGAGATTGGCAGATGGCGGTTATTTGTGTGCTATGAAAGGCAAGGCACCGAGCGATGAAGAGCTACAAGCGCTCGATAGTGATTGGCACATTAAGACGATTAAGCTGACAGTGCCACGTCTGCATGATAGTCGTCATTTGATTGAAATGTCTGCTAAAAATGCCTGAATGGTAGATACTTCTCAGTCATGAAACAGCAGTCGTTTTTTGTGAAACGCAGTTTACGTTTGTACCTAAATGGCATAGTATTTAAAAGCACTAAAAATATACAAACGAAAATTGGGTAATTTATAAAAGAAGTTTTTTTATAAATGGCTGCCCTTCATGAAGCGCTGAGTTAGTAGCACTGCATAAGCATATAAGATTGAGCGGCAAATTCTGAGTCAAATAAATTAAAAGAAAAAGTCAGTAACAGACCTTAATAAAATTGAGTGAGTGTATGGAAATCATAGCAATTGCGAATCAAAAAGGCGGCGTGGGCAAAACCACGACGGCGGTAAACTTGACCGCCAGTTTAGCTGCTAAGCGCAAGCACGTACTACTGATTGACTTAGACCCACAGGGCAATGCAACCAGTGGTACTGGTGTCGACAAAAACGATCTGACGCTTACTATAGCCGATGTTTTACTGGATGGTGTAGCGTTGTCTGAAGCCATTGTGACCAGTCCGGCAGGGTTTGATGTGATCGGTGCCAATCGTGACTTGGCTGGCATGGATATCACGTTGATGGGTAAAACGGACAGTCATGAGTTGTTCAAAACGGCCATGGCAGATTTGGTTAGCGATCAAGCGAATACAAAACAGCCGTCATACGATTATGTCATTATAGACTGTGCGCCGAGTTTGAATCTACTGACGATTAATGCGTTGGTCGCAACTGATAGTGTGATTATTCCGATGCAGTGTGAATATTATGCACTAGAAGGGCTAGCAGATTTGTCGCAGACGATTGAGCGTCTCACTGAATTAAACCCTAAATTATACATTCGCGGTGTTGTGAGAACGCTGTTTGATGCGCGTAACACGCTTGCCCGTGATGTGTCTGCTGAATTAGAAGCGCATTTTGGCGATATTATGTATAAGACTCATATCCCAAGAAATATTCGCTTAGCAGAAGCACCTGCCCATGGTCTGCCAGTTATTGCGTATGAGAGATGGTCGAAAGGCGCGCGCGCCTATCAAAAACTGGCCGCTGAAGTGATGAAGCAAAGCAGCTAGTTTTTCTATAAAAACTTTCGAACGATAAAGCACTTAACATTGTATTTAGTAAGCCGCAGCAGTAATCAATAGGCTTTTATTTTAGCGTTAGAGGATAGGTAATCATGGCGAAGAAAAGAGGGTTGGCTGCCAATCGAGGCTTAGATGCCTTATTAGGGTCAATCAAGAAAGAAAAGCAAATCACCGCCTCTGCCTTGCAAGATGATATGGCTGCACGCGATATGGCCGTGCCAGCTGAAACGCTAGATACCAATATGTCTGTGAAAACTGCACCCGTCGATGCGGCTGCGTCCAAAGCTAGCAAAAAATCGGCTGCGAAATCCGCTGACAATGTCAGTAATAGTACTCGTTCATCACGTGTGACGAGCAAGACAGCTATCAACAAAACGCGTGGTAATAGCACAGACGTAAACGCTTCAGAGGATCAAATCAGCCTCGTGCAGATTGATGTCACGCGTCTACAAGCAGGTAAATATCAACCGCGCCGTGATATGAGTGAAACGGCGCTTGCGGAATTGGCGTCTTCTATTGAGCAGCATGGCGTGATGCAGCCTATCGTTATCCGCCCATTACTGGCAAATGAAGATAAGAGTGAAGCCTTTGTCACTCATGAAATTATCGCTGGCGAACGTCGCTGGCGCGCGGCAAAAATGGCAGGAAAGTCGGTTATTCCGGCGATTGAGCGTGCGCTATCTGATGAGCTTGCCATTGCACTGGCATTAATTGAAAATATCCAGCGTGAAGACTTATCTGTGATCGAGCAAGCAGCGGCGTTGCAGCGCTTTCATACTGAGTTTGGTATGAGCCATGCGATGATTGCTGAAGTAGTTGGCAAGGCGCGTACAACGGTGTCGAATTTACTACGCCTAAATCAATTACATGATACGGTAAAAGATCATTTGGCAAATAGCGCGCTAGATATGGGTCACGCCCGAACGCTTTTAGCATTGTCTTCTGAGCAGCAGCCGATCATTGCACAAAAAATCATTGATGGCGGTATGACGGTGCGAGAAGCTGAAAAGCTGGTCAAATCCATTTTGAACCCTGCACCCAAAGCCAACCGTGTCGAACAAGCACAGTCGCGTGATGAAGAACGTCTCACGCAAAGACTGACAGATATGCTGGGTGCTGAGGTAAAACTTAAGCACAAAAAAGACGGGCAGGGTAGTGTTGAGATCTTTTTTCACAGTCAAGACCAGTTAGCTGCTTTGATTAAGCACATAGAAGCACAGGCTTAAGACAATACGCAAGCTAGTAGGACTGATTTATTAGTAACGACTATTTACGTATAAATCCATCTACGTAACAACTGTTTTTTAAAATATGGAAGAGAGCAAATATGTGGGAGTTAGTAAAGGCAGGTGGCTGGCTAATGACACCTATTGTCGTCTGTTCTATATTGGCGTTGGTTATCATTATTGAGCGTAGTCATACACTACAGTTTAGCAAGATTGTGCCTAGCAGATTGCGTGAACAGCTCATCACTCGTTTACGCGAAAATGGAGATATCGGCCGTACGCAATTGATGAATGTCAAAGATAAGACGGCGCTTGGTGATATCTTGGCGACAGGTTTGCTCTATCGTCAGTATGGTCTAGAATCTATGACCATGCACATGCAAAACCGTGCCAGCGTACAAGTTCACCAGTTAGAAAAAAATATCAATATGCTGGGAACAATTGGTGCCATTGCGCCATTGCTTGGATTGTTGGGTACTGTATTAGGTATTATTTCTTCATTCTTAGCGATTACTGATGGTGCGATGCAAGATCCAACGATGCTTGCTGCTGGTGTGTCACAAGCGCTAATTACCACAGCTGCTGGTATGATCGTCGCTATCCCAGCGCTTGTCGCGTATCGATACTTTCAGCGCCGTATCATCGACATCAATGCACAGTTCGAGACTCAAGCAGGGCTGATGATTCAAGAACTATACGACTACCAATTGCTCGACAATGCTCACGCAGCGGTATCTACTAGTAATATGACTACTATTGATGAGCGTGCTCCTGACCAGTTAAATATAGATAAAACCAATATGGCAACAATATAATTGTCATATTTGCTACCAAGTTTGATGCTCAAAGTACGTTCGTAACAGCAGGTAAATAGAAGAGATTCATATGCGTTTTAGAAAACCGACTGTCGAGCCGCTTGAAATTAATCTGACGCCGATGATTGATTGTTTATTGTTTTTAATCGTCTTTCTGCTACTGGCTACCTCCTTTAATCATTTTAGTCGTTTAAATATTATCCTTCCTGAAGCAGAAGGTGTGGCGCAGACAGAGCAAAAAAATAGTATAGAAGTAGCTGTACAAGAAGATGGCAGTTACTTGGTCAATGGTATTACGCTCGCCAGTAGCAATGAGGCTGAACTGACCAGTATGTTGCAGCAAGAAGCAGGAAGCAATCGCGATATGCTATTTGTCATCGCAGCGGATGCCAACGCTACCCATCAATCTGTCGTACGGGTGATGGATGTTGCTGGTAAACTCGGGTTTTTGAACTTAAATATCAGCACCGTTGTCCCACTTGGTCAAACTTTGCCGCAATAACATTTGCCGCATCATTACTATAAACTGTGTATCAAGCACAGCCCATTCATGTCATGACACCTACATTGAGGCTTTTATGAGCCAAGCTTATACACCTGACTCTACAAAACCTTCTGCTAAAAAACCTTCAGCAGCCCCGTCTAGTCCGCCAAAAAGTAAGACTTTACTGCGTCTATTAAGATATCTAAAGCCGTATTGGTGGGCTTTGCTACTGACGGTTTTGGGCTTTGCTATCAACGCAGGAACTGAGATTTGGATTGCCAAGCTGTTGCAATACATTACTGATGCCATCAATCAAAGTGATAGAAGCAAACAAGCATTATTTCCATTACTCATCATTGCGCTATTTTTCGTACGCGGTTTGGGCAGTTTTTTGGGTAACTATTACTCGGCTTTGGTCTCACGTAACTTGGTTTATGAGCTGCGGGTTGAGGTTTTTAATAAACTACTGCGCTTGCCAAGTTCATTCTATTTGGCCAATCCTGCTGGTACGATCTCATCCAAGTTGATATTTGATGTTGAACAAGTCACCGCTGCCAGTACAGACTCAATGAAGACCTTGTTGCGTGATGGTTTGACGGTTGTGGCATTGATAGGCTTTTTGCTTTATAGCAACTGGCGCTTGACGCTCATTTTGTTTGTCGTATTGCCGCCTATATTGTGGCTCATTCGCATCGCCTCCAAGCGCTATCTTAAGCTCTCTAAAGGTATTCAAAAAACGATGGGTAGTGTCAGTCATATTACCAATGAGGTCATCGGTGGCTATCAGGTGGTAAAAAATTATGGCGGACAAGCATATGAAGCCGAGCGCTTTGATAAGACTTCAAAAAAGAACTTACGCCAAGGCATGAAGGTGGTCGTCACCAATAGTATCAATACCCCAGCAGTACAGCTGCTGATGGCGATAGCCATGTCGGTGGTGGTATGGCTTGCATTGAGACCTTCAGTCATTAGTAATATCTCAGCAGGTGAGTTTATCTCTTATATTGCAGCGGCTGGTCTGCTCAGTAAGCCCGTCCGATCATTGACTGATATCAATCAAAAATTGCAAAAAGGCATTGCTGCTGGTGAGTCGATTTTTGCATTACTTGACGAGCCAGAAGAGGAAGACACAGGCACTATTAGCAAGGCGTTATCTGGTCAAATGTCGTTGGATAATATCAGTTTGGTATATCCAGACTCGACGGTTGCTCTGCGTGATTTTACGTTAAATATAAAAGCAGGCGAGACAGTTGCATTAGTGGGACGAAGCGGAGCGGGCAAGTCCTCCTTAGTGAATCTTTTAACGCGTACCCTGGAGACATCTTCTGGGCAAATTACTTTAGACAATATACCAATTGAAGATATCAAATTAGAAAGTCTGCGTGCGCAAATTGCGATGGTGAATCAGCAAGTCGTACTATTTAATACGACAGTATTTAATAACATTGCTTATGGCGGCTTGGCTAATAAGAGCCAAGCTGAGGTCGAGGAGGCCGCAAAAGCGGCTTTCGCGCATGACTTTATCATGAAAATGCCAAACGGCTACCAAAGCGAAATCGGGGCCGAAGGGCTTCAGCTATCTGGCGGACAGCGTCAACGACTATCTATTGCTCGTGCGCTGTTAAAAGACGCTCCGATTCTGATTTTGGATGAAGCCACCAGTGCGCTTGATAATGAGTCAGAGTATTATATTCAGCAAGCGCTCGATAACGTCATGAAAAACCGTACGACGCTAGTGATTGCGCACCGCTTAACGACTATTGAATCTGCAGATCGTATTGCTGTGATGGATGGTGGTCAGATAGTTGAGCTTGGTACCCATAATGAGCTGATGCAGCTGCAAGGTCATTACGCGCAAATGTATGCTCGAGACTTTGAGTAGAATAGATTTATTTGATAAAGCGTCAACGCCCAGGCAGCGAATCAATAGGATACATGGCAATTATTCATGAGTATTGAAACGACAGTTACTAATGCATGGCAACGTAAGGCTGCTTGGTTATGGCTTTTGCTACCTATTAGCTGGCTTTATGGACTGATCACATTACTTCGTCGTCACGCTTATAAAGTTGGGCTGCTATCAAGTTATCGCGCACCTATACCCGTCATGGTCATTGGTAATATTAGTGTGGGTGGTAGCGGCAAAACACCGTTAATTATCGCCTTGGTCAATTACTTGCAAAAACGAGGCATAAAAGTCGGTGTCATCAGCCGCGGCTATGGTGGTGATACGAGCCAAATGCCAGCATTGGTCACCACGACCAGTTCGCCTAACGTGGTAGGCGACGAGCCATGCTTAATTGTTCATATGACAGGCGTTGCCATGGCAGTATCTCCTAATCGTCAGCAAGCGATTACTACCTTGTTGGATGCTGAACCTGATTTGCAATTAGTTATCGCTGACGATGGTTTGCAACATTATGCGCTCAAGCGGGATATAGAGTGGATTGTGGTAGATGCCGAGCGAGGGTTTGGTAATGAGCAATTATTGCCAACCGGATTTTTGCGTGAGCCAATGTCACGATTAGAAGGTGCTCATGTTATTTATCATGAAAAACCAAATACAGACTCGACTAAAAGTAGTAATCAGCCACAGAGCTCTGAGCGCTTGACTATGCGTCTGCAAGCTGATGAATTGCAACGTATATGGAGTCCTCAATCATCTATTAAGCAAATAGATAATGTCGTACCTACCAGTAATAGTATAGTACATGCAGTCAGTGGTATCGGCTATCCACAGCGTTTTTTTAATACGTTAGAATCTCTTGGTTTTGAGGTGATAGGGCATCCTTATCCTGATCACTATGACTTTAATTTGGCTGAGCTTTTACAATACAGCGATTATCCTATCGTCGTTACTAGTAAAGATGCGGTAAAAATAAAAGCATTATTGTCAGACTATACGGCGGAGCAAGCATCAAGTGATGAGTATGCACAGCTCGTTAGCAGGTTGTGGGTTTTGCCCGTGACAGCCGTATTATCCGATAACTGTTATGATAATCTAAACCAGCAATTAAAAGCTTTGGGTATTGAGGCTGATCCTGATGTTGGTACAAAAACGACATCATAGATAATATTCAATACATCAAACTGACACAATTTTTTAGGAATAAACCATGTCGCTTGTCACTACACCTGCCAAAACCCATATTGTGATTCCTGCACGCTTTAAGAGCACACGATTACCTGGTAAGCCATTATTGAGCATTCATGGCAAACCGATGATACTTTGGGTGGCTGAAAAGGCAAAAACAGCAACCTTTGCTGACGATATGTGTATTGCGACTGATGATGAGCAAATTGCAAAGGTCTGTATTGATGCCGGTTTTGATGTGGTGATGACAAGTAGCGAGCATGCTTCAGGCACTGACCGTTTGGCAGAAGTGGCTGCTATCAAAGGCTGGACTGATCATGATATTGTGGTCAATATGCAAGGCGATGAGCCACTTGTACCGCCATTACTGCTCGAACAGGTACAGGCGCTTTTGGTCGCGGATGAGGCTAGCGTCATGGCGACACTCTGTGAGCCTATCGGTGATTACGATACGTTCCAGCGACCATCTGTGGTAAAAGTCGTCAGTCAACAGGCAAACAACCTACAGCGCGCACTTTATTTTAGTCGCGCGCCCATCCCTTGTGATCGTGATATCGTATTGGCGGGTGACAATCAAAGACAGCCGCCAAAGAATGCGTATCGCCATTTGGGTCTATATGCTTATCGCGTCAGTTTATTACAGCAGTTTGTACATTGGCCACAGACTCCGCTTGAGTTACTCGAGAGTCTAGAGCAGCTACGTGTGCTGGAAAATGGCGAGCATATCGCCATTGCAGAAGCAGCTTGTCAACTGCCGGCTGGTGTTGATACACAAGAAGATCTAGACCGTTTAAATGCCATGAGCTTAGCTGATTTTCAAAACCCCGCTAAATAATCGTTTGAGCAAGCGCTTGCACATTATCCAGAGTATCGTTAGCGTGCCGCATCCTAAATATCTAAAAACGTGATAGAGCCAATAGAGCTATAACTATGAATGATCTGACAGCAAATGTAGGTGCGCAAGAGCGTTCAGACGGTATCTATTTTGCGCCCTTGCTGCCGTGGCAGCAGACGTTGTGGTCACAATTGACGCAGCGAGTATCGGCGCAGCAGTCCTTGCCGCATGCATTGCTTGCTGCTGGTATGCAAGGTATGGGTAAACGCGCCTTTGTATGGCGGCTGGTGGCTTGGCTATTATGCCGCGAGCGTGATACGAATCCACTAGGCGCGTGCGGCGCGTGCGAAAGTTGTCAATGGCTTAAGTCAGGGACTCATCCAAGCTTGCAAGTACTGCCAATCGTGAGTATGCCAATCAATGCGGATAGCGACACCCTTCAAGAAAAACCAAGCAGCGCAAAAGATAAAAAAAGTGCCAAGACCACAAGCAGCAGTGCGCTTAAAATCAAAGTGGATGACATTCGTGCCCTGCAGCCTTTTATTTATCAAGGCGGGCAGGGAATGCGCATCTGTGTGTTGGACCACGCAGAGCAAATGACCGTCGCCGCTGCCAATGCGTTACTCAAAACATTAGAAGAGCCGCAAGCACAAGTTCATCTATTTTTAATCAGTGATACGCCTGCTCAGCTACTTCCAACGATTAAGAGCCGTGTACAACAGTTGGCATTACAGACTATTGAGCCTGCTGCTGCTATCGATTATGTGACCCATGCGCTCGGTCACACCATCAATCGTGAAGCCGTTGGTAAAACGGCGATTGAGCAGCTGATACAGCTAGCAAACGGAGCGCCACTCGCTGCGATAGCACTGGCACAGGCACCGTGGTATAGCAAGCGATCCTTATGGCTGACCACATGGCAAGCGCTACGTAGTGGTAAGCGTAGTAGTGTGGCAGCAAGTGACTATTGGCAAGGTCAGTTAAGTATAAAAGAGTTTATTCAACTGTCTGAGCTGATGCTGCTTGATATGCGCCGTGTTTGTTTGGGGCTTGGTGAACTACAAAAAGATATCAAACTATCGGCTGCACTAGAATCTTATCAACCTACCGATAGCGGATTAGAGACATTCGCGACCAGCTTGCAGCAGACCAAAGTTGCTTTGCAACAAAATGTGCAAGAAAAATTTGCCTATGATAAGCTAATGCAAGAGTTAGCTGACTTGTAAAAGTCGTGATATAGCGCTTCATCAGTGCCTAATAACTCACAATCGCTTTTATTTATAACCTCTCAATAATTCATAAAAATATATTAGACCCAGTTGATAAAGGAAGCTGACTATGGCAATGCCAGGACGCGGCGGGATCTTAACCTGTCACATTGAAAGTATCGACACGCTGTATGCCAGCTATTTATCTTTTGTGAATAACGGCGCATTGTTTGTGCCTTCTGATCAGTCGCAGCAGCTGGGTAACGAGGTGTTTATCGCTATCACATTACCCAACTCTAGCGAGCGCTTGCCAATGAATGGTAAGGTTGTTTGGATCAACTCCAAAACCCAAGGTGGTCGACCAGCAGGCTTTGCGGTGCAAATTGGTAGTGATATCGCTGGACAAAGAATTAAAAACGAAGTCGAGCGATTATTAGCGGGAAAAATTGACAGTTTACAATCGACTTATACCATGTAGCTCATACCACTTCATTCAAAAACCTAGGCGTCTCTATCGATAGCCATCATGGTGATACTTTGTGATCAATAAAAAAGCCTTATAACTCTATAAGGCTTTTTTTGGGACATATGTTTGTATCAGTTAGTGCTAGTAGCGCGGCGGTACATACATATCATCAGGAATAGGCTCTCGGTAGTATTCATCATCGCGTTTACGACTGGGCAATTCAATCTCGTCACGAGGTATTTCTTTATAAGGGATTTGCTCGAGTAAGTGCGCAATACAGTTGAGCCTAGCGCGCTTTTTGTTATTACCTTCAACGACCCACCATGGCGCTTCAGGGATATGAGTACGCTCAAACATGGTCTCTTTTGCTTTGGTGTAGTCTTCCCAGCGCCTGCGTGACTGTAAGTCCATTGGTGAGAGCTTCCACTGTTTTAGCGGATCATATATCCGACTCATAAAACGTGCATGCTGCTCATCATCGGTAATAGAAAACCAGTATTTGACTAAGCGAATGCCTGATCGCACGAGCATGCGCTCAAACTCTGGTACCGATTGAAAAAACTCCTCATACTGCGCATCGGTACAAAAACCCATGACGTGCTCAACGCCGCCGCGGTTGTACCAGCTGCGATCAAACAACACAATCTCACCTGCGGCTGGTAAGTGCGCAACATAGCGCTGAAAATACCACTGTGTCTGCTCGCGTTCCGTTGGAGCAGGTAAGGCGGCAACACGGCAAACTCGCGGATTGAGCCGCTGAGTGATACGTTTAATGGCCCCACCTTTACCAGCAGAGTCTCGCCCTTCAAAGATAACGACGATACGCTCACCGCGATCAACCACCCAGTCTTGCAACTTGATAAGTTCTCGCTGCAATCGTACTAACTCATGGAAGTAGGTGCGCCTATCCAGTTTTTCTTGCTCGCTCATCTCACGTCCGTTAAAACGAAAGTCACGCGCATAATCATCTATTTCATTTTCGAGCTCTTCATCATAGGTATCAATTAAATCTTGATGCATTTTTCGACGCAGTTCATCATCAAGAATGTCTTTTTCGATACGTTCAGAAAGGATGGCTTGCTCCTGATTGTACCGATCTAAATCCTCCTTAGTGGTTAGAGACTGAAAATCACTGGTTGTCAGCGGTTTTGTCATTACCAATTTTTCAGAGCCAAAAATGACTTGCCTCATTTTTCTTAATAGAAGCTTTTTTTTAAGTAGAAATTCTGTCTTACCCATAAATATTACCTTTGTTTGGCGTATCGGCTTTTTTAAGAGGCTACTATCTAGGTCGGTTCTATCATAGCAAAGTACAGACAATAAAAAATGCCCTTTAAATAGTTAAAGGGCATTTTTTATGGATAGATATACGCTAATTAAAATGATTAGTCAGCATATATTTTAAATTCACAATTTATGGAACTTATTTTTCTAAGATGCACGTTACGCCTTGACCACCAGCGGCGCAAATAGAGATTAGCGCACGGCCTGAGCCTTTTTGATCCAGTAGTTTCGCAGCGGTGGCTAGGATACGACCACCGGTCGCGGCAAATGGATGACCTGCTGCTAGTGATGAACCATTTACGTTTAACTTGCTATGATCAATCGATCCTAGTGGCGCATCAAGACCTAGGCGCTCTTCACAGAATGTCTCATCTTCCCAAGCAGCCAGTGTCGACAATACTTGTGAGGCAAACGCTTCATGAATCTCATAGAAGTCAAAGTCTTGTAACGTGAGGCCAGCCCGCTCAAGCATACGTGGTACAGCGTAAGCTGGTGCCATGAGTAGGCCTTCTGTCGTGCCAGACTTACCGATAAAGTCTACCGCTGCTGTTTCTTGATGCACGATATAAGCCAGTGGTTTTAAGCCATGCTCTTTGGCCCACTCATCAGTACCCAATAGGACGCAAGATGCACCGTCAGTCAGTGGCGTCGAGTTGGCGGCAGTCATGGTTGGGTTGGCGTTCTTTTTGCCAAACACTGGCTTTAATTTGCCCAGCTTCTCTAGCGTGGTATCTGGGCGTAAGTTGTTATCACGAGTCAGGCCTTTGTATGGCGTAATCAAGTCATCAAAGAAACCTTCATCATAAGCACGTGCTAGGTTTTTGTGACTGTTAAAGGCAAGCTCATCTTGAGCTTCGCGAGTGATGTTCCACTCAAGCGCGGTGATGGCTTGATGCTCACCCATTGATAAACCTGTACGCGGCTCGCCATTCTGCGGTGAATCAATCAAATCTTTTGGATTTAGACCCATTAATGCTTTTAGACGTTGCTTGTTGTCTTTTGCAGCACCAAGTTTGATCAATACTTTACGCAAGCCGTCACCAATAGCGATAGGCGCGTCAGAGGTAGTATCTACGCCGCCAGTGATGGCTGAATCAATAAGTCCAAGTGCGATCTTGTTGGCAGAAGCAAAGGTCGCTTGCAAGCCAGTACCGCAAGCTTGTGAGATATCATAAGTTGGCGTGTGTGGGTTCAGTGCGGTGTTCAATGTTGCTTCGCGAGTCAGGTTGATATCGCGGCTTAGCTTCATAACGGCACCAGCAACTACTTCACCGATGACTTCGTCTTGCAAGTTATAGCGCTCAACCAAGCCGTCTAGGGCAGCTGTCAGCATATCTGTATTGCTAACGTCAGCGTATGAACCGTTCGAGCGCGCGAATGGAATACGGTTACCACCTAGGATTGCCACACGATTCTGGTTTGAGGCAGGTTTGGTTTTACTCGCTTTTTTAGCAGCAGTCGCTGGTTTTTTAGCTGCTGTGGTTTCTGCTTTTTCATCATCTGATTTTTTGCTAGTGGTGTCTTTAGTCTCTGAGCTTTTGGTATCAGTTTCTTTAGCATCAGATTTTTTAGTAGCTGGCGCTTCTTTTTTTGTGTTGTCAGCTTGTGCGCTATCAGCCTTGGTATCGTTAGCCTTAGTATCAGCTTTAACGTCAGCAGTTTTAGCAGGTTCATGATTTTCAGCGATTTCTTGTGGTTTTGCATCGCTGGCTTTAACAACAGTACTTTCGACAACTGGACTATCAGGGTGGTTGTTTTTATTACTCATAATATTATCCTTAAAAAGTATGGGCAGAAAAATTAAAGGGTAAACATAAAAAAGTGGCAAAGTCATGTTAAGCAAAAATCAAATATTATCATTTATCACCTAGTATCGCTGTGTATGATAAGTCGTTTTGTGCTCGTTTAATGTATATCTTTAGCAAACGATGTGTCGCTTATATAAGTTCAATGACAGCTTTAAGCGTACTGATTAAGGCGCTAATAGACTGGCGAGTACCAACGAGTATCAGATAGTAGCATTGCATAACCATACGTTTGATAATATATTGTTATCAATAATTATATTTGCCATAACTTATAGGTCGGATTTTAACATGTTATGATGGTCAGTAAGGCGGTAAAAAGTCGCCAGCTTGTATACTGACTTGTTTACAGATTGTTGTAGACATTGTCTGTTTTTGGACATGTTTCTAATGGCAGTGTATAGTTAGGCTAGTTTTAAGATGATTTACCAAATATCAATAATTACAATGTTGATGAGCCTATATAATAGGCGTATTACATTTAGTGTTTACTATTATTTCAACCATTCATTATTTATAGGGAATATATTATGTCAGACCGTTATGGTGATTTTGTTCAATCTTCTATTGGTAAAAAAGTCGCAAAGAACTTAGGTTTGCCAATGCCAGCGACGCTTGATCGTTTTGAAAGCGGCGAGCGTTTGGTTCGTGGCAGTGTATTAGTTGGCCGTGCTAATGGTGAGGACAAAAGCATTAGTGAATCTGTTGCACGTATTTTGTTAGATGTGCATGCTGATGTATATGTAAACAGCCGTGATGATGTTAAAGACGCCCTTGCTGATGCAGGCGTTGAAGCAAAAGCCAATACAGGTGGTGACGATCAGTTCAAAGTGTTGCTTTTTGATGCAAGTAATATCAGCAACGCGGATCAGCTAAAAGAAGTGTACGAGTTTTTTCATAGCGTTGCGCGCCGCGTAGAAAAATCAGGCCGAGTGATCGTTATTGGTCGTACACCAGAGGACATCACTGATATCGAAACTGCCATGGCACAACGTGCACTTGAGGGCTTTGTAAAATCAGTAGGTAAAGAGTTCAAGCGCGGCATTACAGCCCAGCTTATCTATGTAGAAACAGGTGCTGAGCAAAACCTAGACTCGACCTTGCGCTTTTTCACTTCAGCACGTTCAGCTTATGTCTCAGGACAAGTGGTACGCGTGAGCAAGGGCGATTCAGTTGATGTCGATTGGAATCAGCCTTTAGGCGGTAAAACGATGCTAGTGACGGGCGCAAGTCGCGGTATTGGCGAAGCAATTGCTCGCGTTCTGGCTCGCGAGGGCGCACATGTGATCTGTCTTGATGTACCACAGCAGCAAGCTGACCTACAAAAAGTTGCCAGTGAAATCAGTGGCTCTGCATTGACAGTAGACATCACTAGCGATGACGCTGGCGCAGAAATTGCAGATGCGGCGCAAAAGCGTGGTGGTCTGGATTCAGTCATTCATAATGCTGGCGTGACTCGTGATAAGACATTGGCGAGAATGGATGAGAAAAAGTGGGACATGGTCATCGATATCAACTTGGGCAGCATTGCTAAACTGAATCGCTACTTGCTCGATAATGATGTGCTAAAAGAAAATGCCCGTATCGTATGTGTGTCATCTATTTCAGGTATCGCTGGTAACATGGGTCAGACCAATTATGCCACTTCTAAAGCGGGCGTTATTGGTTTGGTTGATGCGACTGCCAAACAGTTGGAAGACAATGCCAAAGGCATGACCATCAATGCAGTAGCACCAGGATTTATCGAAACACAAATGACGGAAGCAATTCCGTTTGCTATTCGCGAAGCTGGTCGTCGTATGAACTCAATGAGCCAAGGCGGCTTACCAGTTGACGTGGCTGAGACCATCGCATGGTTGGCTTCACCTGCTTCGGGTGGCCTAAATGGCAACACCGTTCGTGTTTGTGGTCAAAGCTTACTTGGCGCATAATACTGATTTATTAGTGAGACTATGTGGCAAATGAGGAGAGGGTAGCGTGATGGTATTATCCCTTTTTTTCGATTTGCCTCACATATGCTTACGAAATATTTGCTGATAAATTGTAATAAAGCTGCCCACGGGTGGCTTTTTTATGATAAAAACACAAGAGCCATCAGCCAAACTATTTTTTGCTATTAAAGATACTTGTAAAATTGATTGAATATAGTGCTTATTAGATAATAGGTACTAGTCAATGACTGCTTAATATCTCTAGATACGTTAAAAATCTTGTTCAAGCCACATTTAGGATTTACTTATGTCAGACACCCATTATGACGCGTTGCCAAAAGCGCACACTACCTATGCCAATATCGTCAAAAGCTTACTACCTATTGGTAACAGTGGCAAAGTCAGTAAAGATCAATTGCCGCAGGCCACCTATTACGTCGATGATTTGCATATCGATCATGATAATCTAAATGACTATCGTAAAATTTGTGGCTTTGCTGATAATGGTAAAGTTCCAGCGACGTACTTTTCAGTGCTATCACAGACTCTACAGATGAATATGATGGTCAAAGAGCCGTTTCCATTTGCGATGTTGGGTCTGGTACATGTAGACAATAGCGTCACGCAGCATCGTCCTATCGGTGAGCGCGAAACGGTGTCTATGTCAGTCACTTTTGATAACTTACGTGACCATGCTCAAGGTCAGCAATTTGACTTTGTCACCACGGTTAAAGCAGAGGACAAAGTGATTTGGGAAGGGACGTCAACTTACCTATCACGCAGCAAAAAAACGGCCAGCAGCAAAGATAAAAAAAGCACGCCGCGTCCAGTTGCTGTGAAGCCAGAAGTAGGTAAAAAAGACGTACATAGTATTTTTGAAGTGCCAGAAGATATTGGTCGCCGTTATGCTTTTGTTTCAGGTGACTTTAACCTGATTCATTTGCACCCACTATCAGCGCGTGCGTTTGGCTTCCCTAAAGCGATTGCACACGGTATGTGGTCAAAAGCTAAATGTCTTGCTCTAATGGATGAGCTGCCTGATGCTTATACAGTCGACGTCTCATTTAAACTGCCTATTTTTTTGCCAGCTGAAGTAGAGCTTATCGCTCAACCAGTAGCGAAGCTTGAGAACGCAGGAGATACCTGTGATTTCGGACTATATAGCTCTAAAAATAGTAAGCCACATTTGGCAGGTGTCGTGACATTAAATAGCAAGTAGCAAGTAGCAAGTAGCAAGTAGCAAGTATTGTAGGATGTATCAGAACCTATATCTTAATAGCCATATTTAACCAACACATTTATCATTATGACTGCACAAAACATGAATTCACAAAATAGCGCGACAAGTACGGATCAAGCTGACAGATCAATGACTATTGAGACAGCAGCTGCTAATGACAACGTTGTCACTGATATCTCAAGTGATGACCATAGCGCTTCTGACAATGGCGTTGATTTGTCCGCTGTCTTTGATCCTTATTTTCGTCCGGATGCCAATACCATTGTGTGCGGCGCGTTAAATGAAGAAAAAGTCGCCGCTCTAGCAAAAGCTGGCGTTGAGTTGGTGATTAATTTGCAGCCAGAGGATGAGTTAAGCTTTAATGAACCAGCCGCCGTTGAGCGCGCAGGAATGAGCTACGAGCATCTGCCTATTAATGGCGCTGAAGAGCTAAAGCAACTTAAAATATTGGCATTTGATAATATATTGCGTCAGTATCACGGTAAAAAGATGGCCATGCACTGCGGTTCAGGCAACAGGGTAGGGGCTGCCATTGCACTACGTGCAGGTTGGTTACGTGGGCGCAAGATGGATACTGCTATGGAGCGTGGACGTAGTCACGGCTTGACCAAGCTTGAACAAGAAGTCCATAATCGCTTGCTAGTCCCGCGCTAAATTATCATAATAGTTGAAGCATAAAAAGGCGACCGATAGGTGGCCTTTTTTATTGGTTATCAATGCATTTTTACTGATCTTCAATATCTCTATAACGCATGCACTCAACTGATTTTAATACTAGGACAGTTCACAATACTGGAGCAAGGTAGCAATGATGGACGACAATAAGCAAAACAATGATCAAAATAATAAAAATATCGATACATCTATGAGCATAGATCTACAACGTCGCTTACAGCAGTTATTGACAGACTTACAGCTAGATGACGCGCCAGCTGGTGGTGCTGTGGCTGTGTATCAGGCAGGCGAGTGTATTGCGCAGGCAAGTACAGGCATGGCGCGTTTGGATACGTCATGGCAGTCTGATACGCTCGCCATCAATTTTTCTACCGGTAAAGGCATTTTAGCGACGCTAGCGCATGTATTGGTTTCGCAGCAACTGCTTGGTTATGATGTGCCCATTGCTCACTATTGGCCAGAGTTTGCCGCAACAGATAAAGACGACATTACCTTGCGACAGGTGATGTCACATCAGGCGGATTTATTTTCGATCACCAGTATCGATGTCGATAGTGAAACGGTGCTCGATTGGCGCGTTATGCTGAGTCATATTGAGGAAATGCCTATCACAGCACCTGAGGACGCCGCTGCATATGGCAGTGCTTATAGTGCGTTGATATATGGTTGGGTACTTGGCGGTGTGATAGAAGCCGTGACGCATATGTCATTAGCCGAAGCATTACGTCAGTATCTAACTGGGCCTTTATGTATTGCAGACAGTTGCTATTTTGGTGTGCCAGATAGCAAAGTAGATCAAGTAGCAAAACTTGCCAAAGACTTTGGGTCATCAAATGAAGATAGCGTGCAACTGCGTAACAAGCGCCAAAAACCAACCTTAAAATCCGACTCACCAAGCACCTTACGTACTTATGCAAGTCTGCCTAGCTATCATTGCTGGCAGCAGAAAATGCTAAATGATGAGCGTACAGCTGAAATGCAAAGTAGCCTTAATGACGATTTAGACAACAAAAATATTGATAACATAAAACCTGTATTAAATACTGCGCGTATTAATAGCCTATATTTCAATACCAGCCAGCTCAATCTAAAAAACTATAAGGCAGCGCTCATTCCTGCCGGAAAACAAGCACTTGATTATCACAATCGCAACACACTACAGGCAATCATTCCCGCTGCTAATGGCGTCGCTTCAGCGGATGCGCTGGCCACTATCTATGCCATGTTGGCCAATGGTGGGGTTTGGCAAGGGCAGACGCTAATTGATAGTGCTACGTTTAAGCAGCTCTCCACAATACAAGTCACAGGCCTAGATGCCGTCATGCCAGCACCAATGCAGTGGCGATTGGGCTACCACAGATTATTCAGTATATGTAGCAGTAAAGATACTACCGACAATAGCATTGATCCAGCACTATCAGGGTTTGGGCACATGGGGTATAACGGCTCAGTCGCTTGGTGTGATCCTACGCGTCAACTGTCATTTGCCTTTATCCACAATTTTGATACCACCATGCTCAATGATATCCGCCAGTTTGCATTGACAGAAGCGGTTTTGAGCTGGGTTGATGAAGTACGCTGATAAAGGTAGTTCTATAAATGAACTCACTTTATCAATGATACTGCCATCATGAATGATTAATGATGCTCTTTGGGTGTCATTTTAAGTAGCCTTGTTGCGCTCAGACCATGGATGAAGATGGAGGTTAGAATCACAATCGAGCAGACAATCCATAGTTTTAGCGCATCATCCTCAGCAAAAAAACCTGTGTTGAGCGCATAAGATAGATAGTACAAAGTACCAATGCCGCGAATACCTAGTGCTGAAATTGCGTACTTTTCAGCACGGGGTAAATGGAGTCCTGATAAGGCGATAAATCCGCCAATTGGGCGTATAAGTAGTAGGAAAGTAAAGCTAACGACATAGACACGCCATGTTAGCTCAACCCCAGATTGCAAACCCTGACCCAAGAACATACCAAAAATAACCAATACTAACGACATCAACAAACCTTCTGATTGCTCAGCAAAATCGTGTAGTTTTTGATGATAAGTGTGCTCACACTCTGAACGCCTAAATGCAAATGCAGCGACGAAGACAGCGATAAAACCATAACTGTGCACATACTCTGCGACACCATATGCCACCAAAGTCAGAGCAATAACTACGTATCCTTGCGATATCGTGGTCTCACGGGTGTGTTTAGAAAACACCACTTTAGCCATCGCTTTACCAACCAGCACACCAACCAATACCCCTGCGCCAATCTTCCATAAAACATCATGGGTGAACCATGACCACAGCATCTCACTGGTAAAAGCTTTTCCTTCACTAAAAGCTTCCGCAATTTTAATGGCTAAGTAGACAAAAGGAAAAGCCAGTCCGTCGTTTAACCCTGCTTCTGAAGTCAACGTGAAGCGAGGTGTGTCTTCTCTCCCTGTATTAGGGGGCCCCACCTGAATACTAGAGGCCAGAACAGGATCGGTAGGTGCCAATACCGCACCCAGTAAAATAGCAGCCCCAAGGCTCAAGCCAAAGGCATAATAGCCTAACCCTGCCATCGCAAAAATACCGATGGGCATCGTGATGAGTAAGAGCCTGACCGTGGGTCGCCATAGCCGCCAAGAGAATTCGGTGTCAATTTTGATACCCGCACCAACCAATGAGACCAAAATGACAATTTCAGTCAGTTTTTCGATGATCAGCCCATTATTGATAGGGTCTAAAAACGATAGAGACGTCCACCAATAACCCATCATTAGACCAAAACTCACTTGTAGCATCGGTAATGAGATCGAGGTGCGTTTGAATATAACAGGAAATAATGCCCCCAATAAAAAGGCGATACCGCAGATTAATAAAAATAAATTGTAGTTTTCAATCATAAGGTTTTCGCATGTTGTTATATTTTAAGGGCTGGTTTTGAGAGGTTGGCTTTTGATATTTATAATGGTTTGTATGGATGCTTAATATCTAGCCTGCCATATGACTTATCATGACGATAAAAAAGAATTATTACCGAAAAAAATAGTTATCAGAACGACAGATGCGTTGTTTTTTGGTGAAAAAAAAGCCTGCATAGCGCAGGCTTGATAGATTTTTATAAATAAGTTATGAAAACAAAGGATTTAGATAGAGTTCTTAGCGCTCAACTTGGCTTACGTCGCGCACAGCACCAGTGTCCGCACTGGTAGTCATAGCCGCATAAGCACGTAATGCTGGAGAAACGTGACGATCACGACTGACGGGTTTCCATGCATCGCGACCGCGTGCTTCCATAGCTTCTCGGCGAGCGGCTAAGTCTGCATCACTGACTTGCATGTTGATAGTGCGATTTGGGATGTCGATATGAATGCTATCGCCTTCTTCAACCAGACCAATGGCACCGCCTTCAGCAGCTTCTGGGCTAGCATGACCGATTGATAGACCGGATGTACCACCAGAAAAACGACCATCAGTGAGTAGGGCACACTCTTTACCCAAACCTTTTGACTTCAGATACGTCGTTGGATAGAGCATCTCTTGCATACCAGGGCCACCTTTAGGGCCCTCATAGCGGATGATAACCACATCACCTGCAACAATGTTGTCATCCAATACCGCAGCGACAGCATCGTCTTGTGATTCAAAAATACGTGCGCGACCAGTAAAGGTTAAGATACTCTCATCGACACCAGCGGTTTTGACCACGCAGCCACGCTCCGCGATATTGCCATAAAGTACTGCTAGGCCACCATCTTGTGAGTAAGCATGCTTGGCACTACGGATACAACCTGATTCACGGTTGACGTCAAGGTTTGACCACTCTTTTGATTGTGAAAATGCCTCGGTGGTACGTACGCCACCCGGTGCGGCAAGGAAGCGCGCGCGTGCCTCATGGTTATCATGATTCATGATATCCCACTTATCAATCGCTTCTTTCATTGTCGGACTATGGATAGTCGGCACGTCGGTTTTTAATAACCCCGCGCGATCAAGTTCAGCCAACAAGGCAAAGACACCGCCCGCACGATGCACGTCTTCCATATGGAATTTTTGTGAGGCAGGGGCTACTTTTGCTAGGCAGGGCACACCGCGGCTTAGACGGTCAATATCAGCCATTTTAAAATCAATCTCAGCTTCATTGGCCGCAGCAAGTAGATGCAAGATCGTATTGGTTGAGCCGCCCATGGCAATATCTAAGCTCATGGCGTTCTCAAAAGCTGCTTTAGTCGCGATTGAGCGTGGTAATACTGAGTCATCATCTTGCTCGTAGCGGCGTTTTGCAAGTGAGACAATAGTGCGTCCCGCTTCCAAAAACAGCTCACGGCGTAGTGAGTGGGTAGCTAGTAGTGAGCCATTACCCGGTAAGGCCAATCCTAACGCTTCGGTCAAGCAGTTCATTGAGTTTGCAGTGAACATCCCAGAGCACGAGCCGCAAGTCGGGCAAGCTGAGGCTTCGATAGCAGCGACATCTTCATCACTGATGCTATCATCAGCCGCGTCCATCATTGCATCGACGAGGTCAAGCTTACGAACGGCACTGCTATCATTACTATCGGTATTGTGGCTCTTACCAACGGTGCTGGCTAGGATTTTACCCGCTTCCATTGGGCCACCTGAAATAAATACCACAGGAATGTTAAGGCGCATTGCCGCCATTAGCATACCGGGGGTGATCTTATCGCAGTTGGAAATACACACTAGCGCATCGGCACAATGCGCATTGACCATATACTCGACCGAGTCAGCAATCAGATCGCGACTTGGTAGCGAGTACAACATGCCGCTATGACCCATGGCAATACCATCATCGACTGCAATGGTATTGAACTCTTTTGCAACGCCGCCTGCTTGCTCAATCTCACGTGCGACCAGTTGGCCAAGGTCTTTTAGATGCACATGGCCGGGTACGAATTGGGTAAAAGAGTTGGCAATCGCAATGATTGGCTTGCCAAAGTCGCCGTCAGTCATGCCAGTGGCACGCCATAATGCGCGCGCGCCTGCCATATTACGACCGCCGGTAGAGGTTTTTGAGCGATAATCCATGTGATATTCCTTACTAATAGGCGAGATTTTTTTGAGTGTGAACTCGCAAGTGTGATGCTTATAGTTTGCTTTTTATCTGATATGAAGACTAGTGAATAATACTAAGTCTTTACCATACCATTAGATATGAATAATTGAAAATAGCTTAGTAATGGTAATGGGTTTAATATGATAAAAATAGAGTTAAGGAACTATTCGATGTGAGCTAAAATCGCCTTATCAAACCAAGGTAGTTCAGCTTTATCGGCTTCTAACTTCATAATAACTGCCAGCGCATGGGTGGCCAAAAGCTGTTGATAGTCGCCACTTGCGTCAATCGTCAATAGCGATTCGGCAGGTAATGCTTGAGTGTTGGCATTTTGCGCATCAATGCTGATTAACGTCTGCTTATTATTTTTATAAAGGACGTCGACACGACCAAAAAACTGCCAGTCTTCAAAAGCGGCAATCATAGCGTCGGCGGCATCCTTAGTATAGATTTGCTGCGTCTCTTTGCCCGTATTGGTCCAATGTAGCCGAACGGCTAACTGCAATGCCTCACTGAACACCACCAAGGAACCAATGACTTTCACATGCCAAGGACTGGTCAGCAGTTCCTCATCAATGCCAATCAATTTAGCCGCTTCGTGAGCTGACATAGGCGTATTGAATTGAATCAGTAATTCAGGGGTGAGTGGATGCGACTGCTTGACGGCATCGTCTAAGCTATCGTAGTGATATAGAAAAGGCAGTGGCAAATCTTGCGTGACGGTTTTTTTAATGATCTTACAGTTGTGTATTTGCCAGCCAATCGCCTTGTCAGTCAAAGCTTCTGCTAAGATAATAGCGTTTGGATCGATAGTTTGAGTACCGCTTTCACTCTCAATATCAGAGTGTTCTTCCTTATTATCAAGGGTTATAGCAGTATTATCCATATCTGGTTGAGTTGGCAAAGTAGACGAATCCATAAACATAGCGTTGTTAAAATAGAGGGTTAATATAACATTTAAAAGGCATGACTCGCCAATAAATTAGTGGGATGAGATGGTGAATATACAGCTCGATTTTCTCAGAGCCGGAAATCATAGCAACTTGTACTAAACTTATATTTCGTCCACTATATGACAAGCGCTCTAAACCATTTTAAAAGCTGTTAAGCATCCAACAATCAAATAACCAAAGGAAAAAATAATGAATGAAGTAAATCAAAATACTGCTTATGACGACAATAATATTTTTGCCAAAATGTTGGACGGTGATATTCCTTGTCACAAGGTCTATGAAGACGATAAGACGCTTGCCTTTATGGATATCATGCCGCAAGCCGAAGGTCATGTATTGGTGATACCCAAGCAAAAGGCTGTGGACTTGGCAGATCTTGAGCCAGAGTATGCCGCTGCGGTATTAATGACGTCTAAAAAGGTCATGCAAGCACAGCGTCAAGTGTTTAAGCGTGAAGGCATTATTCAGATGCAGTTGAATGGCTCACAAGCCGGTCAAACGGTTTTTCATTATCATGTGCATCTGATTCCATCGAGCATTCATGAGTTAGGACGTCATGCAGTAACGCAGGCTGATCAAGGTGAGCTTGCAGATATTGCTCAGCGACTTGCTACAGCTATTAGTGCCGCCTAATATCGAGGTACAAACTGCTAGAATGACAGGTATATAAGATTGAAGGGCAACTAACAAGTTGCCTTTTTTATTGCCCAGTAATAATTGTGTAAGAATCGTTAAGTTATTGTTATAAATACGCGCCCGTTCTAGGGTTTAGGCAAAGATTATGTTACACAGTATCCTTGTTTAACACTACCAAACATATGACTTGGCTATCATCAGTCGGTATTACCACTGCTATGATGGTTTAGCAGTCTCTATATTAATAGTTTTTATACTGATTATGTTTAGGGATATCGTTTTTATCTCCTATTTTTTTGGCTTTGAGGATACCACTGCTTATGAGTAACGGTTCACGCTCTACCATTTTATTGCCGGTTTTTATACCTGCAGCGGTCATTATGCTACTGCTAGTCATCGGTACCGCGATCGATCCTGAGGCAGCGGGTGCTCTGTTCAGTGATGTGCTTAGTTTTACGACTGAGACATTCGGCTGGTTTTACATGCTGGCAGTGGCCCTGTTTTTGATGTTTATTATTGTACTGGCGTTTTCGTCTTATGGCAGTATCAAGCTGGGCCCTGATCATGCTGAGGCGGAGTACGGATTCCTTGAATGGTTTGCCATGCTGTTTTCGGCAGGCTACGGGATTGCGCTACTGTTTTATGGGGTAGCGGAACCAGTGATGCATTTTTCCAGTCCGCCAATGTCGGATCCGCAGACTATCGCCGCGGCAAAAGAGGCGATGCAAATTGCGTACTTCCACTGGGGTTTTCATATTTGGGCGATTTACGGTGTCGTTGGGTTATCACTGGCGTATTTTGCATTTCGTCATGGTCTACCATTATCAATACGCTCGACACTGTATCCGATTATTGGTGACAGGATTCATGGCCCTATCGGTCATACGGTCGATGTGTTTGCGATATTGGGTACGATGTTCGGTATTGCTACCAGTTTGGGCTTGTCAGTATCGCAAATTAATGCGGGACTCAATTATCTGTTGCCAGATATCATTCCAGTGAATACGACCGTGCAGGTGATTGCCATTGCCTTGGTGACAGCCGCGGCACTGGTATCGGTATTGGCAGGGATGGATAAGGGCGTAAAACGCTTATCTATTTTAAATATGCTATTGGCAACTGCGTTGATGCTATTTGTATTCGTTGTCGGTCCGACCATTTTTATCTTAAATGCCTTTATGGAAAATACGGGTAGCTATTTGGGTAATATCGTTGAGCGTACCTTTAGCTTACAAGCATACGAGAATAGCGATTGGATCGGTAGTTGGACCTTGTTTATTTTTGCATGGACGATTGCATGGGCGCCTTTTGTGGGTCTGTTTATCGCCAAGATTAGCCGTGGTCGTACCATCCGTGAGTTCGTATTGGGTGTGATGCTGGTACCGACTTTCTTTACGTTCTTTTGGTTTTCAGTGTTTGGTGATACCGCGCTACACATGATTATGGTCGATGGTTATACCTCATTAATCAGTGAAGTACAAAACAACCAAGCGATTGCTTTGTTTAAACTACTAGAAAACTTACCATTTACTGAATTTGTGTCGTCATTGACCATTTTATTGATTATTACCTTTTTTGTGACGTCATCGGATTCTGGCTCATTGGTGATCGATTCGCTAGCGGCTGGTGGTCGTAGTGATACGCCATGGTGGCAGCGTAGCTTTTGGGTAGTGACCGAAGGTGCTGTGGCAGCTGTCCTACTGATTGCTGGCGGTTTAACGGCGCTGCAAACGGCGGCTATCGTCAGTGCGTTACCGTTTGCGATTATTATTCTTATTTCAATGTTTGGCATGTGGCGTGCGCTGCGTATCGAAGGACATCGTAATCAGAGCCTCGGTAATGACAACAGACTGCCACCGCATCTACTCAAACCGTCTGCATGGCGTGAGCGTATTGATTATATGACCGACAAGCCGACGCGTGAAAAGGTCTTGAACTACATCAAAGAAGTGGTTATGCCATCGATGATGGAAGTGTCGTCTAAATTTGCAGAAACTGGCTGGACGACTGAGGTCAACTATGATGCAGTCAATAACCGTGCGGTGCTTGAGTTGCAACGTGGTGATGATGTCGAGTTTTGGTATGAAGTGCGCCTATCTGAGCATGATGCGCCCGATTATTATACTGAAGAGAGCGCAGATACCTTGCCGCAAGAGCATCATCATCGCGCTGAGGTGTATCTACGCCGCGGTGGTCAGACCTATGACTTATATGGCTAC
This sequence comes from Psychrobacter piscatorii, assembly GCF_043641605.1. GTDB lineage: Bacteria > Pseudomonadota > Gammaproteobacteria > Pseudomonadales > Moraxellaceae > Psychrobacter > Psychrobacter piscatorii_C. The sequence goes on from NZ_JBHZRK010000005.1 coordinate 239,941, forward strand.
AAATCTGAATCAGTAATTAATGACATCATTGATCAGTTTGAGAAGTATTTACATTTCCTCAATGTATCGCCTGATAGCCTACCGTGGCGCATGCAAGAGCATGATGATGACATCACGCTAGAGCAGGGCAGTGTGCTTGATAAATAATGCATGGCATGTATCAAAAATGACTAATGCTTATGCAAGCTATTCACGTTAATCGCTTGCAATAAGTGCAGGAATCCTTAGAATAACGGCTTGTTTTCCTTACAAATCAAGCCGTTTTTTTATGTCTATTGATTCTCCCATTTTACCTTCGTCCTCGACTTTGTCTGACCATCCATTGTTGCAGCCATTGAATATAGGTGGTCTAACGATTGAAAACCGTTTGATGGTCGCACCGATGGCAGGCGTGACGGACAACCCTTTTCGCCGATTGTGCAAATCATTTGGCGCAGGTCATGCGGTCAGCGAAATGATCATCGCTGATACGGCACTTTATGCGCGCAAAAAATCCCTATATCGTGCCAATTTCGACAATGAGATTGCGCCTATTTCTGCACAGATAGCAGGCGCAGAGCCAGACAAACTGGCTGAAGCGGCTCGTTATCAAATTGATAATGGCGCGCAGATTATCGATATCAATATGGGCTGTCCTGCCAAAAAGGTTTGTCGTAAGTTGGCAGGCTCAGCGCTGCTACAAGATGAGGATCTAGTAGCAAGATTGCTTGATGCCGCTGTAAATGCTGTTGATGCACCTGTGACATTAAAAACACGATTGGGATTTGAGAATGGTCGCGAGAATATTCTGAGAGTCGCCAAGCGGGCAGAGCAAGCAGGTATTGCCGCGATTGCCATCCATGGGCGTACGCGCGAAGATATGTATACGGGCGAGGCGCGTTACGAGTTAATACGCGAAGTCAAAGACAGCATTAACATTCCTGTCATTGCCAATGGCGATATCGATAGCGCGCAAAAAGCGCAGCATGTTTATGAAATGACAGGCTGTGATGCAGTGATGATTGGGCGAGCCGCGCAAGGGCAGCCGTGGATATTTCGTGATATCGAGCATTTTTTGCGTACTGGCGAGCGTCTAGATGCCCCTAGTGTCAGTGAGATAAAAGAGATTGTATTGGCACATTTGCAAGAGCTATATGACTTTTACGGCGAGTACTCTGGCTGCCGTATCGCCCGCAAGCATATTGCGTGGTATACGACAGGTATTCCCAACTCCAACGCCTTCCGTCAAGCGATGTATGGCGAGGAGAGTACCGCCGGACAGTACCGCGTGGTTGAGAGTTTTTTGCAGACGCATGAGTAGTAATGGTCTGCACAGTTTCATCATGCTTATCATAAGCATAAATCACTGGTACCTCTTTCAACTCTATTGATTCAAGCTATGTTTTATCAATAGGGGCGGCTTCATTGAAAGGCATAGCATCAGAGTTTTTCTCAGGTGTGGGTTTTTCTTTTTGCCAAGGGAATCGGCCTTCTAGCTCAACTTGTAGTGATAAGCTCAAAAACGTACGAATAAGCACGATGATGCCCAATACTAAGACGCTGCGTAATGTCGGCTCTGTCACCACTGTTGCCATAATGTCTGCGGCAATCAGTACCTCAAGTCCCAAAAGAATGGATTTGCCAACGGTCTGTCTGATTTCTACGTAGGTATTGTGGTTCAGACCGCTCGATATCCGAAATGCTTTATAAAAAGCAAAGAGGAGTCCAAAAAACATAATCAAGACACCAATGGCTTCGACTATCTTGGCAATCAAGTCAATATAGTGGGTTAAGTTTCCGATCAACATAAAGTCTCCTCAGTATCAGTCAACAAAAAGTATGGCACTAAACATCGTCACTATTATATGATGATATATCACTATAAACCTCTAAAACCGTCAAATTAACTATCAGCTACTGGTGTTTTGTTCACTGTATGCGATATTTTTTTGCTATGCTGTAAACGAATATTCATTGGCATAGGACAGACAAAAAGGACTTTTTATGGCTAATCCCTCGAAAAAAGCAATAACCAAAGCAGTAAAAGGTAAAAATATTATCATTACAGGCGCGTCAAGTGGTATTGGCGAGCGTACGGCTTTTTTATTAAGTGAGTGCGGGGCGCATGTAATTTTGTTGGCGCGTACCGAAGACAAACTAAAAACCGTCAAAGAAAATATTGAAATATTGGGTGGCAGGGCCAGTTATTATCCATGTGACCTTACCAATATGGATGAGATTGAAAAAACCAGCGAACAAATCCTTGCTGATTTTAAACATGTGGATGTATTGGTCAATAATGCTGGTCGTTCGATTCGCCGTTCAGTCCATGAGTCGGTCAACCGTTTTCATGATTTCGAGCGCACCATGGAGATCAATTATTTTGGCGCGGTCAAAATTATTCTTGGTTTCTTGCCGACGATGATTAGCCGCCAAACGGGTCAAGTCGTCAATATCTCTTCGATTGGTGTATTGGCCAACAGCCCTCGTTTTGCTGCGTATGTGGCGTCAAAATCTGCGCTAGATGCGTTTAGTCGTTGCTTAGCCGCGGAAGTCAAAGGCGATAATATCAAGGTCACCAATATCTTTATGCCCTTGGTACGTACCCCTATGATCGCCCCAACCAAGCTATACCGTTATATGCCAGCTTTGATGCCTGATGAAGCCGCATTAATGGTCGCAAAAGCGATTGTCCATAAGCCAAACAGTATCGCCAGTAACATGGGCAAATTCGCCTCAGCGACGTACTCGTTGGTGCCAGCATTTAACGTCGGTATTCAATCAATTGGTTATCGTATCTTCCCAAGTTCGACAGCAGCGCAAACGACTGACAGCAAGCCTAACTTTGCTCAGCGTGCCTTTGCCAGAATTCTCCCTGGTGAGCATCACTAAAATTGGCTTACTCTCAATTATTACGAAAACAAAAAAAGGATACGATGGTATCCTTTTTTAATGCCCTATCTATTTGTATTAATGTTCCTATAATATAAATAGGTAAGGCGTTAGTAGCCTTTCGTTCTTATCAATTTACTTCGGTTAAAGTTTATTTACCATAATGTACTTTTATGCGCAGAATGTGCGGTTCCCTAGTGAGGACTCGAATCTTTGGCTGTAGGCTAATGGTATCAGTATCTTTAGCTATTTAGGTGGTCGCGGTGTACTTGGTAATGTACACGAAGCGAGCTTTCTGAGTGAAAATTGGGGTGCTTTCGCTTTAAAAAATCACTTTTTTTAAATCACTTTTAATTAAAGTAGACAATTATTAATATACATACCAATTTACCTAAGAAAAAAGATTAAAACCCTAATGCAGACATCTTCCGATAACGAATCTATCCAAGAATGGATGACATCAGACCGTCTCTATGAAGAGTATCTCTTCTACTACTTACTCATCTGCCTATTTTGGTTTTTCGTTGGTTTGTTTTCTATTGGTATACGCATACCAGTATTCAACGATATTCAAAACCTAATCCTCAACTCAGTATGGTTCTTGCTCTTATGTGTGGCCTTAAGTGTTCCTAAGTTTTGGTATCGGCTGATAAAAGACAAAAATGCGTACCTGTTTCAAGCCACTGCCAAAGTGTATGAAACATTAGGCAGCATAGAAGATGTTGAACAAAAAGAGCAGGTATATAAGCAGATTGCTAGCAATGGCAAGTTGCCCCCTAACCGATTAGAAACGCTATCACTGGCATTTTTATTTGCATTCATACTCTTCGATATATTGTATACCCGCTGCTGGATAAGGGATCTGAGCCTAGTGTGGCAGCCTGACTGGGTCAATATGTGCATTGGCTGGGTACATAATAATCTATCGATGCCTCCAATTAGCGAAGACAGACAGATTTTTAATTTATGGTTCGATGATGGTCACAATGACACAGTATTAAAAGAGTATTTTGGAGATGAATGGGCATTTTTGGCTTCTCCATTTGGTGATGCCGCAATGTTTTACCACTTTATCCGAGTGATGATATTTGTTCCTATTTTAGCGGCATTGTCGATCGTATTGTGGAAGCCATTAAGATGGCTGGGAATGCAGCAGATTGATCCTAGAAATATTCACAGTGTCATGTCTTTTTTACGTAGTTGTGCATGGTCGCTTATTTTTGGATTTTTTATGGCGATTGGCACGTTGGGTTTTGCAACTAAAACTACTTGGTTTACGTTAGGTTTGATAGATCAAGAGGCATGGTTCGAGAGTTTATATATCAACGGTTTATACATATTTATCGTTTTTGGTATTCGATTTTTTTATGGCTGGTTCGTTTTTTGGAAAAATATTTTTTTTAAATTCTTGGCAATGTTGCAAAATAAACATCGAACTCAAACATAATCAAAGCTACGGGTCTCGTCTTGCGTATGCCTTCACTGGTTCGGTGCGCTATACAGGCATCGAACTGCTAGAGCATAAAATCTCCTAAGTTAAGTTTTATAGCAACACTTACGACGT
>NZ_JBHZRK010000006.1:0-186044 GCF_043641605.1 Psychrobacter piscatorii
GAAGAGGGTGGTCGTCACACACCATTCCTAAACGGCTATCGTCCACAGTTCTACTTCCGTACCACTGACGTAACTGGTGCAATCCAATTACAAGACGGTACTGAAATGGTAATGCCTGGTGATAACGTTGAGATGGGCGTAGAGCTTATCCACCCAATCGCTATGGACAAAGGTCTTCGCTTCGCTATTCGTGAAGGCGGCCGTACTGTAGGCGCTGGTGTTGTTGCTAACGTATTGAACTAAGACTTAAGTCTCAGTAATGAGATTATGAATTAGTCATAAAAAAGCCATCCTATCTAGGGTGGCTCTTTTTTGGGTGTTGAATAAGGGTATTTACAGAATTAGATCTAAGCTTTAGCAAAATGGTTCTTTTGATAGCATGGCTTTTGATACGGGCTATTTATTTATAATACACAGTGTTGTAATTTGCCGCATAGCTTGCTATATTAGCGCTGCATTTAACGTGTATGGTTAATCTAAACCATAATGAGAAAGCCTATAATTAATATAGTGACTTTTGGTAAATGCAATATCAGGTAAAAATTAACAATTTTACCGCCAAAGGCTTGCATTCTATGCTAAATATTGTATAATGCTGTCCTTTACACCCATAGGCGATTGGCTCAATTGGTAGAGCATCGGTCTCCAAAACCGAGGGTTGTAGGTTCGAGTCCTACATCGCCTGCCATCTTCTTATCTCATCTTTGTTGTACCCCACCATCTCCGAAGCGAGTTCTTTATGAGCAATAATCAAGATAACCTCGAGACTAAGTTATCTGATGCCAAGGCGGTTGCTGGTGGAATGCTGTCTAAAGATAAGCACATCTCAGCGAACGGTACTTCTGCTGTTGAAGTTGCTAAGACTGGCTCAATCAAAGATTTGATTTTGTGGCTACTTGCCGCAATTGTTTTGATCGGTGCGACTCTCGTTAATCAATATCTACCAGGCTATTGGCAACCAGCCAACGATATCTGGGTGCGTATTGGTATCATTGTCGCACTTATTGTATTTGCATTAATTTGCTTGGCGCTGACGCATCAAGGCCGTGCTTTTAAAATATTATTAAGAGACGCAGGTGTTGAGCTTCGCCGAGTAACATGGCCAGGTAAAGATGAAACCTTTCAGTACACATGGCAAGTAATTGTTGTGATTGCGATTGCTGGGTTCTTTGTTTGGCTATTAGATAACTTTTTTAATTGGTTCGTTGGTATCTTTATCGGTTAATGGCGCGTATTAGTGACTATTAACGAGAGATTTACTTATAACGACTTATTTATAATGATCAGGAGCGTGATATGCGTTGGTATATTGTCCAAGCGTTTTCAGGATATGAAAAACAAGTACAACGTTCATTAACTGATCGTATTAACCGTAGTGACTTCACTGAGTCGTTCGGTGATGTGTTGGTTCCTACTGAAGAAGTCGTCGAAATGAAAGACGGCAAAAAACGTAAGAGTGAGCGTAAGTTCTTTCCTGGATACGTATTGATCCAGATGGAAATGAACGACAATACTTGGCACATCGTAAAAGACTGTCCGCGTATTATGGGCTTCATCGGCGGTACGCCTGAGATGCCTGCGCCAATTACGCAAGTAGAAGCTGATCGCATTTTAAACCGTTTGAACCAGACTGAAACTGACCCACGTCCTAAGACGCTATTTGAGCCAGGCGAAGAGTTGTTGGTTATTGATGGTCCATTCACTGACTTTAAAGGGTTGGTAGAAAAAGTGGATTATGAGAAGTCTAAGCTACATCTAACGGTAAACGTATTTAATCGACCTACACAGGTTGAGCTTGAGTTTAGTAAAGTTGAAAAGCTAGACTAAATCAGCAAAAAGTTCATCAACCGGGGAGCTGTTAGTCAATTAGGTATATACCACATTGATTTGGCGCTATTACCCATTTAGGAGAGTATCATGGCTAAGAAGATTGATGGTTACATCAAACTGCAAGTGCCTGCAGGCAAAGCAAATCCTTCACCACCTATTGGTCCAGCTTTGGGTCAAAAAGGCGTGAACATCATGGCGTTCTGTAAAGAATTTAACGCTGCGACCTCAGGCCAAGAGCCAGGTCTACCGATCCCAACTGAGATCACAGTATATAGCGATAAATCTTTTACCTTCATCATGAAATCACCACCAGCTGCGTACTTACTACGTAAAGCTGCTGGCATTGCTAAAGGTTCAGGTACACCGAACACTGCTAAAGTCGGTAAAGTTGACCGTGCACAGCTAGAAGAAATCGTTAAAACTAAGAATGCAGACTTAACTGCAGCTGATCTTGACGCTGCTGTTCGTACCATCGCTGGTACTGCACGTTCAATGGGTATTACCGTGGAGGGTGTATAATGTCTAAGCTAACCAAACGTCAAAAAGAAATCCAAAGCCGTATTGATAACGAAAAGCAATACACTCTTGAAGAAGCCGTTCAAATCCTAAACGATTTGCCAGCGCTAAAATTCAAAGAGTCTATTGATATCGCAGTAAACTTGGGCGTTGACCCACGTAAATCTGATCAAGTGGTTCGTGGTGCAACCAATCTACCTGCTGGTACTGGTAAAACCAAACGCGTTGCTGTATTTGCTCAAGGTGCTGCTGCTGAAGCCGCTAAAGAAGCTGGTGCAGACATCGTTGGTTTTGAAGACCTAGCAGAGCAAATCAAAGCTGGTAACATGGACTTTGATGTTGTTATCGCAGCTCCAGATGCGATGCGTGTTGTTGGTCAATTGGGTACGATCCTAGGTCCACGTGGCCTAATGCCTAACCCAAAAGTTGGTACGGTAACGCCAAACGTTGCTGAAGCTGTGACTAACGCGAAAGCAGGTCAAGCACAGTACCGTGTTGATAAAGCTGGTATCATCCATGCAACTATCGGCCAAGTTGGTTTCACTGCTGAGCAAATCGAGCAGAACGCGCAAGCGATTCTTTCTGATCTAAAGCGTGCTAAGCCTGCTACTTCTAAAGGTACTTTCATCAAGAAAATTACCTTGTCTAGCACGATGGGCCCTGGTCTAACGATTGACGCTGTTCCTTATCGTACTGCAAAATAATTAAAGTCTCTATCTTTGAGTACTTGAACTTCAAGTATTTTGAATGATGAGCACATACTATATTTAAAAATTAGGTCAGCGTAGTATTTGCTACGCTGTCTAAGACCGTAGGTAGAGAGCGGTTTAGTGTCATAAGTAACAATTTTCGAATGGTTAAATATGATACTGAGTCACTTTTGTTAATCGACGACAGATGAAAATCTTAGTTGTCCTACGCAGACGGTGGCCCACACAGTTTAAGACACGAGCGAATAGGGCGGTAAGATTATTTATATAATCTTCAAACTATTACTCAACGTCATTCTGATAACGGTGCCGTAATCAGTCGTTACCAGTAGATGCTTTTTTTATTAATCGAATCCGCTGGTAATGTGTCGTATCAAGTCAGTCCTAGCTTAAAATTTAAGCCTGCGAAAATTTCGATTTTTAGCGCTTTTATGATAAGCAGATTGATAAGATTAAAGGAGTCAACTTATGGCATTAACGCTAGAGCAAAAACAACAAGTTGTGGCTGAAGTGTCTGAAGTTGCTGCTAATGCTTACTCAGCAGTAGCTGCCGAGTATCACGGAATTGGTGTTGCTAAGCTTACTCAGCTTCGCGAACAAGCTCGTGATAAAGGTGTTGTTTTGAAAGTGGTAAAAAATACCCTTGCAAAACGCGCTTTTGAAGGCACTAAGTTTGAGAGCATGTCAGACCGTATGACTGGTCCACTACTTTTGGCTTTCTCTATGGAAGATTTGGGATCTGCAGCACGAGTCGTTTTCGACTTTAGCAAAGATAACAAAGCTTTAGAGACCAAATTAGTATCAGTCGGTGGTGAAGTTTATGGTCCAGAAGAGCTAGAGCGCGTATCGAAGCTACCAACTCGCGACGAAGCAATCTCTATCTTGATGGCTACTATGAATGCACCAGTGACCAAGCTTGTCCAGACTATGAACGCTGTTCCTGGCAAGTTCGTTCGCACTGTAGCGGCAATCAAAGACGCAAAAGAAGCTGCTTAATTGCTTGTTTTAACGTAACTTTAACATCGCTAATTTTGGTTGAATTTTATTGCCATATTCGGCAATCAATCAAAGCGATATTAGAATCAATTAATTTTTATCAGATAACGGAGAGTTCTCATGGCACTATCTAAAGATGACGTGTTAAATGCAATCGCTGAAATGTCAGTAATGGATATCGTTGAGTTAATCAGCGACATGGAAGAAAAATTCGGCGTAACAGCTGCTGTTGCTGCTGCACCTGCTGCTGCTGGTCCTGCTGCTGCTGCTGCTGAAGAAAAAGACGAGTTTGACGTAGTTCTTGCTAGCTTTGGCGAGAAGAAAGTTGGCGTAATTAAAGCCGTACGTGAAGCAACTGGTCTTGGCCTAAAAGAAGCGAAAGATTTGGTTGAAAGCGCTCCAGCTCCAATCAAAGAAGGCGCATCTAAAGCTGAAGCTGAAGAGTTGAAAAAGAAACTTGAAGAAGCTGGTGCAACTGTTGAACTAAAATAAGTTTAACACTGTACAGAAAAAAAGCTGGTAATGCCTTGCATTGCCAGCTTTTTTTTATTATAATTCGTAGCTTGACCTTTTGTGTCTGCCAACATACGTATGCATTAACGGTGGATACCCATCAAAAGGACAGACGATATACATGCAAGTACACATACCAGTTTTTAAAATCAGTTAATATCAGCTAAACGTCTGTAGATGTTTGGCATTTTTTTGTGTCTGCATGCTTTCCTATCAACACTATAGTTTATACTGATTCTTAAAGTTATAGTTACCCCGATTATTAATCCTGAAAAAAGCGGTATTCTGAAAAAGCTGTTGATCATAAGTTGCCTACTTGGTGTGGCATGACTGTCGATATTTAGTTTTATAGACAGTTCGTATGTGTAGGAAACATAGTTCGGTAATAAGTAGTCTAGATGGCAAGTGGTTTATATGCAATCTTAATAGACGTTATTTTCCAGCAATGTATTTGTAAATTAAGCCTCATAGGCAATGCATTATAGATTATATAATATTGAATTTTTTGGTTGCAACAGTCATATAGATTGATTCACTTACCATGAATTTAGCAAGCAACGACGAGATTAAGTGAAGTGTGCTAGGTAAGCACTGATGAGTAAAGTAGTAATTGACACAAAAGACATGAACTGAACACGAAAACCCGTTTTATATTATCGTTTACGTCGCCATGTTTGCATCGTATTTATGCATACTGGCCACGCTTTTAATTTGTTTCCACGTTTACTGTAAGGACTCTCGATGGCATATTCTTATACTGAAAAAAAGCGTATTCGCAAAAGTTTTGCTGAATTGCCCACTGTGATGGACGTTCCCTATTTACTGTCTATTCAAGTAGATTCTTATGAGCAATTTTTGCAAGAGCACAAAAAGCCAAAAGCTCGTGAGAATACTGGTTTGCAAGCTGCGTATTCCTCTATTTTCCCAATTGAGAGTCACTCTGGTAACGCCGAGTTACAATTTGTTGAGTACTATTTAGGTACGCCTGAATTTGATGAGCGTGAGTGTATCTTACGTGGTTCAACGTTTGCGGCGCCAATGCGTGTCAAAATCCGTTTGATCATCAAAGACAAAGACAGCAAAGACAAAGATAGTAAAGCCGCTATCAAAGATATCCGTGAGCAAAGCGTTTACATGGGCGAGATGCCTCTGATGACAGCTAACGGTACTTTTATCATTAATGGTACTGAGCGTGTTATCGTATCTCAGCTACATCGTTCACCTGGTGTGTTCTTTGACCATGATAAAGGTAAGTCGCATTCAAGTGGTAAAGTGCTTTATAACGCACGTATCATCCCTTACCGTGGTTCATGGTTAGACTTTGAATTTGATGCAAAAGACTTGGTCTTTGCTCGTATTGACCGTCGCCGTAAACTATTGGCTTCTATCATCTTACGTGCACTTGGTCTGACCACATCTGAAATTCTAGATTTGTTCTTTGATAAAGTGGCTGTTTATAAAGCTGAAGAGACGTTTGAAATTGATCTCGTTGCTGATCGCCTACGTGGCGAGATGGCTCAGTTTGATATCGTATCACCTGAAGGTGACGTTATCGTAGAGCAGGGCAAACGTATCAACGCACGCCGTATCCGTCAGCTTGAAGAAGCAGGAATGACGAAAATTGCTGTGCCTGATGAGTATCTATATGAGCGTATTTTAGCTGAAGACATCGTTGTTAATGATGAAATCATCGCTAAAGCGAACACGCCAATCGACCACGAGTTATTGGTAAAATTGAACTCATTTGAAGCCAGTGGTGCCATCAAAGAGTTCAGCATTCTATTCACGAACGATATCGACCAAGGTAGTTATATTGCCGATACGCTACGTGCTGATAGTACCTCAAGCCGTGAAGAAGCATTGATCGAAATCTACAAAGTCATGCGTCCAGGTGAGCCACCAACGGTTGAAACTGCTGAAAAACTATTTGAAAGCATGTTCTTCAACGCAGATCGTTATGACTTATCTAACGTCGGTCGTATGAAGTTCAACCGTCGTCTTGGTTTGCCATTTGAAAACACCGATGATCCAGATGTACAGCGCGAACGCAGTGTATTGACTAACGATGACATCGTTAATGTTCTAAAAGAGCTTATCGAAATTCGTAACGGTCGTGGCGATGTCGATGATATTGACCATTTAGGTAACCGCCGTATTCGTTCAGTGGGCGAGATGGCAGAAAACCAATTCCGTGTTGGTCTAGTACGTGTTGAGCGTGCAGTAAAAGAGCGTTTGAGCTCAGCTGAATCAGACAACTTATCGCCACAAGATTTGATTAACTCTAAGCCAGTTGCCGCTGCAGTGAAAGAATTCTTTGGTTCGAGCCAGTTATCACAGTTTATGGATCAGAACAACCCGTTGTCTGAAGTTACCCATAAGCGCCGTGTATCAGCATTAGGACCTGGTGGTCTAACTCGTGAACGTGCAGGCTTTGAAGTACGTGACGTACATGATACTCATTATGGCCGTGTATGTCCTATTGAGACTCCTGAAGGTCCAAACATTGGTTTGATCAACTCACTAGCCACATTTGCTAAAACCAACAGCTTTGGCTTCTTAGAAACGCCTTATCGCCGTGTGGTTGATGGTAAAGTGACTGACGTTATTGAGTATCTATCAGCAATCGAAGAAGTAGGTACTGTGATTGCACAGGCTGACTCTCCGATGACTGAAGATGGCGCGTTATCTGACGAGATGGTCAGTGTACGTAGCTATGGTGAATTTGTTCGTATGCCGCCAGAAAAAGTAACGCATATGGATGTATCACCAAGTCAGGTAGTATCGGTTGCAGCCGGTCTGATTCCGTTCCTAGAGCATGATGATGCTAACCGCGCCTTGATGGGCTCGAATATGCAGCGTCAGGCTGTTCCTACGCTACGTGCTGATAAGCCGTTAGTAGGTACGGGTATGGAGCGTCACGTTGCTCGTGACTCTGGTGTTTGTGTGATCGCTAAGCGTGGCGGTGTGATTGAAGATGTTGATGCATCGCGTATCGTTGTTCGTGTAAACGAAGACGAGATGACTGCTGGTGAAGCGGGTATCGATATCTATAACTTGATCAAATACACGCGCTCTAACCAAAACACTTGTATCAACCAACGTATCATCGTTAACCAAGGTGACGAAATTGCTTTGGGTGATATCTTGGCTGATGGTCCATCAACGGATCTTGGTGAGCTAGCACTTGGTCAGAACATTCGCATCGCATTTATGCCGTGGAATGGTTACAACTTCGAAGATTCAATCTTGCTATCTGAAAAAGTCGTGAAAGAAGATCGTTTCACTACGATTCATATCCAAGAATTGACTTGTGTGGCTCGTGATACCAAGCTAGGTACAGAAGAGATCACGGCTGATATTCCAAACGTTGGTGAAGCAGCACTATCAAGTCTTGATGAAGCAGGTATCGTCTATATAGGTGCTGAAGTTGACGCTGGTGATATCCTAGTTGGTAAAGTGACGCCAAAAGGTGAAACACAACTAACGCCAGAAGAGAAACTACTACGGGCTATCTTTGGTGAAAAAGCGGCGGATGTGAAAGACACTTCACTACGCGTACCGACTTCAAGTAAAGGTACGGTTATTGATGTACAGGTCTTCACTCGTGATGGCGTTGAAAAAGACGCACGCGCAAGAGCGATCGAAAAATCGCAGCTTGATAGCTATCGCAAAGATTTGAAAGAAGAGCTACGTATCTTTGAAGAAGCAGCACGTGGTCGTATCGGTAATCTATTAGATGGCCAAAAAGTCAGCGGCGGTGCTGGTCTAAAAGCTGGTACGGTTATGGCTTTGGCTGATATGAAAGATATGAGCCTCGAGACCTTGCTTGATATCCAGCCAGTAGAAGAAGAAATCTCTGAGCGTCTAACGCAAATCGCTGATTATTTGGTTGATAAGCAAAAAGACATCGATGTGAAGTTTGCTGAGAAAAAACGCAAATTGACTGCTGGTGATGACTTGCAACATGGCGTACAAAAAATCGTTAAAGTATATCTAGCGGTTAAGCGTCGTATTCAGCCTGGTGATAAGATGGCTGGTCGTCATGGTAACAAAGGTGTTGTATCGCGCATCATGCCAGTTGAAGATATGCCTTATGATGAAAATGGTAATACCGTTGACATCGTGTTGAACCCACTTGGTGTACCATCTCGTATGAACATCGGTCAGGTTCTAGAGACGCATTTGGGTATGGCAGCAAAAGGTTTGGGCGAGAAGATTGACGGTATGCTCAAATCTCAAGCAGCGATCAAAGAGCTACGTGACTTCTTGGACAAAATTTATAACCAAGTTGGCGGCGAGCAAGTTGACCTTGATAGCTTAAGTGATGATGACATCATGGCGCTAGCAGACAACTTACGTGGCGGTGTACCGATGGGCACAGCAGTATTCGACGGCGCAAGAGAAAGCCAAGTTAAAGATTTGCTTGAGCTTGCTGGTATGGATCGTGATGGTCAGCAGACATTATATGATGGTCGTACAGGTCAGAAGTTTGACCGTAAAGTAACCGTCGGCTACATGTACATGCTCAAGCTTAACCATTTGGTTGATGACAAAATGCATGCGCGTTCAACGGGTTCTTATTCTCTAGTGACGCAGCAGCCACTCGGCGGTAAAGCTCAGTTTGGTGGTCAGCGCTTCGGTGAGATGGAAGTATGGGCACTAGAAGCATACGGCGCGACTTACACGTTGCAGGAAATGCTAACGGTGAAGTCGGATGACGTTGAAGGCCGTACTCGTATGTACAAAAACATCGTTGATGGTGAGCAGTATATGGATCCAGGCATGCCTGAGTCGTTCAACGTACTGACCAAAGAAATCAAATCACTGGGTATTAATATTGAGTTAAAACAAAGCAACTAGCCCGTTGTTTAACTTAGTTGTCCACTAAAGGCAGTCTGCTTTATTGCTGCTGCTTTTAGTGATTTGTCTCAACCCTATTCATTGCCTTCATTCATCTTATCTGCGTCAATGGTACGCTGTCAGATGATTATAAAGATAACGGAGAAGCAACTTGAAAGATTTACTCGATATCATGCAAAGCCCTACCGGCAACGGTAATACAGAGTTTGATAGCATTCAAATTACCTTAGCCTCACCTGACGTCATCAAGTCATGGTCACATGGCGAAGTAAAAAAACCTGAAACCATCAACTATCGCACGTTCAAGCCTGAGCGTGATGGTCTTTTTTGTGCCAAAATCTTTGGTCCAGTAAAAGATTTCGAATGTTTATGTGGTAAATATAAGCGCCGTAAGTTCCAAGGTGTTATCTGCGAAAAATGTGGTGTTGAAGTTACCACTGCTAAAGTCCGTCGTGATCGCATGGGTCATATCGACCTAGCCAGTCCTGTGGCGCATATTTGGTTCCTAAAATCACTACCAAGCCGCATCGGTCTATTGCTAGATATGACATTGCGTGACATTGAGCGCGTTCTATATTTTGAAAGCTATATCGTGACTGAGCCTGGTCTGACTTCTTTAGAGAAGTATCAGTTGCTTGACGACGAAGATTATTACAAAGCACTTGAAGAGTTTGGCGATGAATTCACTGCCAAGATGGGTGCTGAGGCTGTCCAAGACCTATTGAAAGATATCGATATGGATCTTGAGATTGACGAGCTGCGTGAAGCGATTCCGCAAACAGGTTCTGAGACCAAGCTTAAGAAGATGTCTAAGCGTCTTAAATTATTAGAAGCATTCCGTGATTCTAATAATAAGCCTGAGTGGATGGTAATGAACATCTTGCCAGTACTACCACCAGATTTGCGCCCGCTAGTACCGCTAGAAGGTGGCCGTTTTGCGACGTCAGATCTAAACGATCTATATCGCCGTGTGATCAACCGTAACAACCGTCTTAAGCGTCTGCTTGAGCTAAGCGCACCTGATATCATCGTACGTAACGAAAAACGTATGTTGCAAGAGTCAGTGGATGCGTTGCTTGATAACGGTCGTCGCGGTCGTGCCATCACTGGTAGTAACAAGCGTCCATTGAAATCTTTGGCAGATATGATCAAGGGTAAGCAAGGTCGTTTCCGTCAGAACTTACTTGGTAAGCGTGTCGATTACTCTGGTCGTTCGGTTATCGTTGTAGGCCCAACGCTACGTCTACATCAGTGTGGTCTACCTAAAAAAATGGCACTAGAATTATTCAAGCCATTTACTTATAACAAACTATTGTCTCATGGCTTAGCGACTACGATTAAAGCTGCCAAAAAGATGGTAGAGCGTGAAGAGCCACAAGTGTGGGATATGCTGGCCATGGTTATCCGTGAGCATCCAGTACTTCTTAACCGTGCGCCAACCCTTCACCGTTTGGGCTTGCAAGCATTTGAGCCAGTATTGATCGAAGGTAAAGCAATCCAGTTGCATCCACTTGTTTGTACTGCATTCAACGCCGATTTCGATGGTGACCAAATGGCCGTTCACGTGCCATTGACCCTAGAAGCACAGCTTGAATCACGTGCCTTGATGATGTCTACCAACAACATCTTGTCACCTGCGAACGGTGATCCGATCATTGTACCATCACAGGATGTTGTACTAGGTCTATATTACATCAGTCGCTCGTCTATCAATGCCAAAGGCGAGAGCATGATTTTTGCGACCGTTAATGAAGCATTGCGTGCAATTGGTTCAAACGACCTACATGTAAACGCGAAGATCAAAGTGCGTGTCACTGAGACGCAAATTGATGAAGACGGTAACGAGACCAAAGAAACCAGTATTAAAGATACGGTTGCTGGTCGTTTGCTTATCTGGAACATCATGCCTAAAGGTATGACGTTTGATGAGTGTAACCAAGAGATGACGAAGAAAAATATCTCTCGTTTGATCAACTCTTGCTACCGTAAAGTTGGCGTCAAAGAAAGCGTTATGTTTGCTGACCAATTGATGTATCTTGGTTTCGCACAAGCGACGCTATCTGGCGTGTCTATCGGTATCGATGACATGGTTATTCCACCACTGAAAAAGCAAATTATCGAAGTGGCAGAAGGCGAAGTTCGCGAAATCGAAGATCAGTTCGAGCAAGGTTTCGTAACTGCTGGTGAGCGTTATAACAAAGTCGTTGATATCTGGTCACGTACCAATGACAAAGTCGCTAAGGCGATGATGGATAACTTGGCAACAGATAAAGTCATCAATGCGCAAGGTGAGGAAGACGAGCAGAAATCATTCAACTCGATCTTTATCATGTCGGATTCTGGTGCTCGTGGTAGTGCAGCACAGATTCGTCAGTTGGCCGGTATGCGTGGCCTAATGGCGAAACCAGATGGCTCAATCATTGAAACTCCGATTAAAGCGAACTTCCGTGAAGGTTTGACGGTACTACAGTACTTCATCTCAACTCACGGTGCACGTAAAGGTCTAGCAGATACAGCACTAAAAACAGCTAACTCGGGTTACTTAACTCGTCGTCTGGTTGACGTGGCACAAGATTTGGTTATCACGAGTGATGACTGTGGTACTGAAGAAGGCCTACTCATGAAGCCACATATCCAAGGTGGTGAAATCATTGAGAAACTAGGTGAGTTAGTACTTGGTCGTGTGACTGCACGTGATGTGACGTATAACGATGATGCTGATAAAGTATTGGTTCCAGCTGGTACTTTGATTGATGAGTATTGGGTTAACGTCCTTGACAGCAATGCAATTGATGATATCTGGGTACGCTCAGTTATTACTTGTGATGTTGAGCATGGTGTTTGTTCACAGTGTTATGGTCGTGACCTTGCACGTGGTCATAAAGTGAATATCGGCGAATCAGTCGGTGTTATGGCCGCTCAGTCTATCGGTGAGCCAGGTACTCAGTTGACCATGCGTACGTTCCACGTAGGTGGGGCTGCGAGTTCAGCCTCTGTAGACAACAGCATCTCTGTACGTAATGCTGGTCAAGCGCACTTTGAAAACATGAAAACAGTACAGCATACCGATGGTCACTTAGTCATCGTATCGCGTTCAGCTGAAATCGCATTGACCGATGAGCTTGGCCGTGAGCGTGAGCGCTATAAAGTACCATATGGTTCAAGCGTACTTGTGAAAGACGAAGAGCAAGTAGAAGGCGGTCAAACTATCGCTAAATGGGATCCGCATACGCATCCAATCATCACAGAATTTGCTGGTACAGCACGCTTCAGTGATATCACTGATGGTATGACTGCCACAGTGAAGGTTGATGATGCGACTGGTATGAGCTCATTTGAGATTCTAGCCACGCGTGACCGTTCAAGCTCAGCAAAAGACTTACGTCCTGCGATTATCTTGAACACTGACGAAGGCAAAGAAGTGGTTTACTTCTTACCAGCTGAAACCATCATCCGCGTGAGCGATGGTGAAAAAGTAGCAGCAGGTTCGATTCTAGGCCGCGTACCACAAGCATCTTCTGGTACAAAAGATATTACCGGTGGTCTACCACGTGTTGCTGATCTATTCGAAGCACGTCGTCCAAAAGATCACGCCATCATGGCAGAAATGACTGGTGTCGTAAGCTTTGGTAAAGAGACTAAAGGTAAGAACCGCTTCATTATTACCAATGAAGACGGTGAAGTACATGAAGAGCTGATTCCAAAATGGCGTCAAATCAACGTCTTTGAAAACGAGACGGTAGCACGTGGTGAAGTGATCGCTGATGGTCCACAGAACCCACATGATATCTTGCGTTTGAAAGGTCAGACTGCACTTGCTGATTATATCGTCAACGAAGTACAGGACGTTTATCGCTTGCAGGGTGTAAAAATCAACGACAAGCACATCGAAGTTATCATTCGTCAGATGTTGCGTAAAGTTGAAATCACTGACGGCGGCGATTCAAGCCACTTCAAAGGTGATCAGGTCGAGTATGCAGATATCAAAGCGTTGAATGCGAAACTAGAAGCGGAAGACAAATTCCCAGTACAGTTTGAGCGTCAATTACTAGGTATCACTAAAGCAAGTCTGGCAACTGAAAGCTTTATCTCAGCGGCTTCTTTCCAGGAAACCACCCGTGTACTAACGGCGGCTGCTGTGACTGGTAAAGTGGATGAGCTACGTGGTCTGAAAGAAAACGTGGTCGTTGGTCGCTTGATTCCTGCAGGTACGGGTCTTGCTTATCACAAGGCACGCAAAGAGAAAGCGGATCAGAAGTTACAAGACAATGATCTTAATGCAGCGTTTGATATGACTGCAAGCACTGATAGCAAAGACTTTGCAAGTTTTGATGAAGCCTTTGCTCAAGAGTTAAATCAAAATAATTAATCGTATTGAGTATTTTGATTCATTCCCAATTTAAGAAAAAGCCAGCCTAAGTCGCTGGCTTTTTTGTGTGTATAAAAACTGAGAAAGACATGGTGCTATTATCTAAAAAAATAGTACACTGGAAAACAAGCCTCAATTTACTATCTATAGAAGGATAAGTCACAAATGGCAGGTAAAACTCGCGTTGCCAAATATCAAGCAGATCGTACCAATCAAAAACTGTATTTTTGTCGTCTATCCTGCCAAACAGCAGGCAATACTAGCGATAAGCAGTTATATCAAGCCCATTGCGAAACCGCTATTTTTCATTTATATGGTGCGTTGCTGGCATTCACTCAAGAGCTAGGTCATTTTTATAGTTTAAATATGACCGCACCAACTTTGTCAGATATTGAGCAAGCACTAAGCGAGCGCACGCAGGTATCTCCTGAGATCCAGCGCTTGCAGCAATTACAGCAGCAAGGCTTTATTGCAAATATAGAGCGCGCTTATGAGCGTTGTCTCTATGCGGTACCACCAGATACGGTTGTGGATGAAAAACCAAGTAGCGATTTATCTGCGCCCGACCTTATTGTAAATGTCGTTACTTTGTCAAATCAATGGTTACCTGATGAGGCAACGATAAGAGAATGGCGTAATCAGCTTTTAGAGCTGATCGAGCAGCTACGTGCAGGGATGGTTGAGTTTTAGCAGGATGAGCCTATCCGAAATATAATATCTGCAAAAAAGGCTTGCTCAGTGATGACTGAACAAGCCTTTTTTTATATCGGTAATTAGAGATACTGGTAGATTATTCTGGCATCGGGGGCATACGCTGGACCGGTGTGACCGATAAAGGGTTTTGCGGCACACTATCATTGCTACGGCTGCTACTTGTTTGAGCTACTGATGAGCTGCTAGCGTCTGCAGTGGGTTCGGGGGCTGCCGGTTTGCGCTGCTGAGTTTGAGTCTTGACTGGTTTTGCTGGTGCGTTGGTATCAGAGATGTCGTTATCATCAGTTATAATACCATCATCAGTCATTTCTATAATTTGCTGCTGCTGCTTTTTAGATTTTGAGCGGTTATTGATAGACACCCATTGGTTTGGCGTGTCTTTGAGCTGAGCTTTCATAAAGTCCATCCAGACGGGCAGGGCAGCCACACCACCATACTCTCGGCGACCCATAGATGTTGGCTGATCAAAACCCATCCATACAACCGTTGCATTGGTAGGATGAAATCCTGCAAACCAAGCATCTTTGGCTTCGTTGGTTGTACCGGTTTTGCCGCCAATATCATCACGGCCCAAGGCTTTTGCTCGTACTGCAGTACCACGCTGCACCACATCACGTAAAATATCTGCCATTTCAAATGCTACTCTAGGCTTTAATATTCTTGGTGCTTGTTTGGCTGCTATGTACTGTACGACAGGTGCTTTTAGGCGATCTGATTGTGGACCCGCGTCATAGACAGTAAGGTCGATCCCTTCATCAGTTTCTTCTACATTTTCACTATTTTCTAGCTCTGCGCTTTCGGTAGCTGATTCTTCAGTAGTACTGTTTTCATTTTCTAATGATTTGTTATATTCTTCTATCAGGTTTTTATTAACCGCTTCAAGTTGCTCATTAAAGCATAAGGCGCAAGCCTGAAGTGGATTGGCCTGAAATAATAACTCATTTTTATAGTTATAAATTTGCTCAATAAAGTAAGGTTGTATGCGGTGACCACCATTGGCAAAGGTTGAATACGCCGTTGCCATTTGCAATGGGGTTGCTTGTCCTGCCCCTAGAGCCAATGATAAAGTTGTTGGCAGTTTTTCTTTATCTAGGCCGAACTCATCTAACAGATTGCGCACGTCAGAAATACCAATAGCTTGTAGGAGACGGATAGAAACCAAGTTGCGCGATAAATACAAACCACGACGTAAGGTAATGTCACCTAAGAAGCGTTCATCAGAGTTTTTAGGTTTCCAGTCGCCTACTTGAATAGGGCGATCTGAAACAATACTGTCTGGATGATAGCCTTTTTCCAAGGCGGCGGTATAGACCAATGGTTTGATAGTTGAGCCAGGTTGGCGCCATCCTTGTAAGGCTCGATTGAACTTACTATGTTTGAAATCAAAACCGCCTACTAATGCATTAACCGCGCCAGTTTCTGGATTCAATGAAACCAGACTACCTTGTATTTTGGGTATCTGTCCTAGCTGCCAATTACCATTTGCGGTAGGTATCACGCGAACAATATCGTTTTTGCTCACTATTTGGCTAGCATTATTAGGATAATAACCGATACGATTGGCAGAGATGTATTTGCGTGCCCAGCTCATGCCAGACCAATTGACCGTTACGCTTTCACCAGACTGTAATGTCGCTTCAAAACTACGAGAGTTGACCTTGGTGACTTTGGCAGGAGACATATTGCTATAGCGTTGAAAGTTTTCGAGAGGCTCGTCATTTGCTTCCGCACCGCGCCAGCCATGACGATGCTCATAAGCTACTAAGCCTGTTAATATGGCCGCTTCTGCATCGGTTTGTGCCTTACTATCAACAGTCAGGCGAACACGCCAACCACCATGCATCACCTGCTCACCGTAACGCTCGACTAGAGTCGCACGCGTCATTTCTGCCAAATAGGGCATATTAACGTCGAGTTTTTCTTGATATAGCTTAATGCCAACGGGGGAGTTAACGGCCTCATCATACTGAGCTTTTGTGATATAGCCCAACTCATGCATACGGCCAATAATCCAGTTACGCCGAGTCAACGCGCGGCTAGGATTGGCAACAGGATTATATTTAGAAGGGGCTTTTGGTAAACCGGCAAGCATTGCCATTTCAGCAATAGTAAGATTATCTAGTGATTTACTATAGTATTTTTTGGCAGCAGCGCGAATACCATAAGCGCCTTCACCCAAATAAATCTTATTGACATAGAGAGTAAGGATCTCATTTTTGCTCAGCTCATCTTCCATTTTTCGCGCCACAAACAGCTCTGTTAGTTTGCGGTTTAGAGTACGCTCAGGACTTAAAAAGTAATTTTTGGCGACCTGCATCGTAATAGTTGAGCCACCAGTCTGACTGTCATCATCAGTCACCACTTCAGTGACCGCTCGCCCAAGACCTTTAATACTGATGCCACTATGCTGAAAGAAAGAAGCATCTTCTGCCGCTAAAAAAGCGTGAGTCAAATCTTCAGGAATTTCATCAAATGTGACTGGTAACGATAAACGATTGCCGTATTGGCCGATTAATTTGTCATCGCTACTATAAATCTGCAATGGCATTTCTAAATTGGCAGTTTTTATCTCTTGAATACTTGGCAAAGTTGGCGATAAATACATCGCCATACCATAAAAACCAATAGGTACAGCAAGCGCTAAGATAACTGCCAATGCTAGGCAAGCGACAAAAAGTCCCACCAAGAAATGAATGAGACGAGCGGTAGCATTTTTTTTGGCCATAATAAGACTTATTAATTAGAATTTGTAGCGGATAACTTATTATACCTTGAACAAAATCAACAGGTCATAATAAATGTGTAAGTAGGCCTTAATATATTTTTAAACGCTTGAATCTACCAATTAAGTAAAGTATTGTATTCAATTATTACAAATAACTATCAGATTGTACACTTAATATAAGGTATAGAGTTTGTGAGGCTATTTACTTCAAAAAGTCGACATTTGATTGGTGTGGATATTTGTGCCACTTCAGTAAAAATAGTGGACATACAGCGTCAACAAGGCATGTTCCACCTAAAATCCTACGGTATTGAGAGACTACCGGAAGGTGTAGTCGTCGACAAACTCCTAGTTGATACAGAAGCGGTTGGCAACATTATAGCGAGTTTAGCAAGACGTTGCCAAGTTGCGGGCAGCAATGCAGCAACGGCCGTATCAGGATCTGCCGTCATTACCAAAATTATTGATATGGATATGATGCTAAGCGATGTTGAGCGTGAAGCACAAATACGTTTGGATGCTGATCAATATGTGCCTTATCCATTAGAAGATGTCAATTTAGATTTTGAGGTGCTAGGTCCATCTTTAGTGAGTGAGGATATGGTACAAGTACTACTTGCGGCCTCTCGCTCAGAAAACGTTGATCAGCGTGTTGATGCGTTGGCCTTTGGTGGTATGCAAACCAAGGTTATGGATATCGAATCACATGCAATAGAGCGTGCTTTTGGACTAATGGCAGACAATCTGCCCAATATGCCAGAACTGGTCGCTTTGGTTGATATCGGCCATAATCAAACCACTTTGTATATCGCAAAAAATGGTGAGTTTATTTATAGTCGCGAGCAATTGTTTGGCGGTGTTCAGTTAACAGAAGCGATTCAAAACCGTTATGGGCTGTCAGCTGAAGAAGCAACGCTGAGCAAACGTGAGCGCACATTGCCTGATGACTACTATCCTGAAGTTTTGACCCCTTTTATAGAAAATACCATTCAGCAAATCACTCGTTCCTTACAGTTTTACTTCTCATCAAGTCAGTATAGTAGTATTGACCACATGGTACTTGCGGGTGGTAGTAGCTCCATTGCAGGTCTCGCTGGGATGGCACAACAAAAACTCGGTGTGAGCGTTAGTGTTGCCAATCCATTTACCAATATGACCATTGCGCCTAACATTGATAATGAGCAACTGACCATTGATGCGCCAGGCTTAATGGCCGCATGCGGTCTTGCGTTAAGGAGCTTTGACTAATGGCTCGTATTAACCTTTTACCATGGCGACAAGAAGAGCGTGAACGTCGCAACAAAGAGTTTATGACTCTGATAGTTGCGGTGACTTTGCTCACTTTATTGGCAGCTTTTGCTTCATGGAGCTATTTTAACAATGAGCTTGATGAACAGCTTGATGCTAATGCCTTAATTGAACAAGAAAATGCACGATTAGACACTGCATTGACTGAGATTGATAGTTTAGAGCAGCGCCGTGAAGATATTATCTCACGTATGCAGGTCATTCAAGATTTGCAAGGTCGGCGTCCCGTACCAGTACGTTTGTGGGATGATCTGGCAAGAGCAATTCCACCAGCGCTTTATCTAACCAATCTCAAACGCGAAGGCGATGTATTAACGTTGACTGGTCTGGCTGATAACCCAAATATTGTATCTAGCCTGATTCGTAATTTGGACAGTAGTAAATGGATGGGTAACTCAGCAGTTAGCAATATTCAACAGAACATTAGCGCTTATGAAGCGGCCCCTGTACTGAATAATACAGTCACTACGGCTGGTGAGCCACCGCGTCCAGTTTATCCTGAAGACAGTTATGTACAGTTCGTGGTGACGACTAAAGTACAATCAGAGACGCCTGTCCCTGCGGAAGATAGTGTGGGAGGGGAGTTATGAAGCTTGTCCGTAAAAAAAGCCTAATTAAGACCAAAAAAAGTGCTTCAAAACCAAAGAAGCAGTTTGATCTTAATGAATTTCGTCGCAGTTTTGAGTCACTAGACTCTGAAAACTATGGCAGCTGGCCGCTACCAGTGAAGGTGACGGTGATCGGTCTTATTATTACCTTTATAGCGGCCCTATCATGGGCGCTACCGATTAGTAGCAAAATCGATGAGATTAATGCTGCTGAAAGTCAGCAACAGACCTTGCTTGAAAGCTATCGCGAAAAGGAATCGCGTGCGCGTCACCTAGAAGCCTATCAAGCACAGGTCATTCAGATGGAAACGGAGTTTAATACCTTGTTAGACCAGTTGCCAAAAGATACGCGTGTGTCAGAGCTGGTAGAAGGTATCAATATGACAGGTGTCGGCAGTAATATTCGTTTTCAAGACATCTCTGTCGAACCTGAAATTGAAAATGAATTTTTCATTGAGCAGCCGATTCGCATTGCGGCTTTAGGTGAATATCATCAGTTTGGTAGTTTTATCAGTGGCCTTGCAGCACTGCCTCGTATCATCACCATGCATGATTTTGAGGTGAGTAATCCACAACCGAGCTTAGATGTTTTACCTGAGCTTAATCTAGTCTTGCAAACCAAAACCTATCGTTCAAAAGAAGCGACTCCTGAAGATGAAACGGCTCCTGCAGGTGATGCCGCCGCTACTGATGCAAATGCAGGAGGTAACTAATGAGTATGCAAAAACTACCCATGCTGTTGACTTTAAGTATCGCAGCGCTAGCTATGACTGGCTGTACGGATCGTATCGGTATGGCAGAGCAAGCGATGACTGATATCCGTAACCAGCCAGCGCAGCCTATCGAACCACCACCCAAAGCTGAACTGGTAGAAGACTTCGTCTATAGTGCAAGCTCACAGCGCAGCCCGTTTTTACCACCGAGCTTGGTGAATGTAGAGGGTCCTACTACTTCTATTGATGGCGTGCGCCCAGACATTACACGTGTAAAAGAACCACTTGAACAATACGAGTTATCGCAACTGGTTTTTCGAGGTGTGGTAGTGTCGCCTGAAGGTCAGCGATACGCACTGGTACAACGTCCTGATGGTTCAGTTGCTAGTGTGAAGGTGGGTGATTATCTTGGATTGAATGACGGCCGTATTGTTGAAATCACGCCGACCCAGATTAACTTGATTGAAATTGTGCCAGACAGCCGCGCTGGGTTTATTGAAAAACCCCAGTCGCTGGTATCCCCTATAAGCTAAGTCGGCAGATTTTTTGAGGAATAAATAATGACAGTACGCAATAACAAGGTAATGATGATGAGCAACCGCGTTTCTTCTGCTTTTGCCATTTCAGCACTGGCAGTCAGCATGGTGGCAGTAAGTAGTAGCGCCCACGCTGCACAGCGCATCAATAATGTGTCTGTAGTACAAACTGCACCAGCAGTGACACAAATGCGTTTGGGGTTCACAGGTTTACCAGTATTGCCTGCAGCCTACCAGCTTGATGATCCTAGCCGCTTGGTATTAGACTTTGAACAAGTGCAAAACGGTCTTGCCAGTCGTTTTAACGAATACAATATTGGTATGGTCAATGATGTCACCACGTTGAGTAGCGATAGTACGACACGTCTTATCGTTGGTCTAAAACAATCGGGCAATTATACAACAGCGATTGAGGGTAACGATCTGCTACTGACCATTACAGATCCTGATCGTCCAGTGATCACCAGTGACCCCATACAAGATGTCCTTAATAACTCTAGCGGTCTCACCACCACTGCAGTCGTCACGCCAATCGTCGAGACTAGTACGGTTCCTGTTGCGACTGTTCGCACCACTAGTACGACAGTCGTAAAAAACGACGTGCCAGCTGACACGATGGTGGTGAGAGTTAATCCATTGTTGAACCCACAGCTTGCTTCTGCACAAGTAAGTAAACAGTACAGCTATGATGGTCTCAGTGCAGTCAATTTTTCGGCAGGTAATGATGGTGGCGGTAACGTCAGCATGGTACTTGCTAACGAAGCCATTCCGGTGGATGTACAACGCCAAGGTAATAAGCTTGTCGTACGTTTAACAGGCAGTACGGTCCCAAGAAACTTGCTACGTCGATTAAATATTAATAGTGGTCTGGTGAGTAGCATCGATACTAAAAACCAAGGACAAAATGGTGTCATCACCATTAACATGTCTGATGATTACGAGTATCAAGCTTACCAATCGGGCAATCAGTTAAATATTAGTATCAACAAGCCTGAACTGCTACGTGAACCGACTCTTGAGGAGAAAGTATATAGTGGAGAACCGCTATCCATGGAATTCCAAGACGTTGAAATTCGCAGCGTGTTAGATATTTTAGCGCAGTTTACCGAGATGAATATCGTTGCGAGTGATTCAGTCGCTGGTAACATCACCTTGCGTTTGATCAATGTGCCTTGGGATCAAGCACTCGATATTATTCTGAAAAGTAAAAATCTAGGCAAGCGCGAAAATGGTAATGTGATTTTGGTTGCGCCTTCTACTGAACTCGCTGAACAAGAAGCACGTGAGCTTGAGGCGCAGCAAGCCGTTCAATCTTATGCACCCTTACGTACCGAATATATACGTTTGAGCTATGCAAAAGCACAAGATGTCCTGACTTTGATTTCTCAAGGAAGTGGTTCATCTGGTAGTAGCGGTATAGGGGGCACGAGCGGACTTACAAATCGTGGAAATGACAATAATACGTTATTGTCGGATCGTGGAACTGTAACGATTGATGAGCGTACCAATACTTTAATCATCAAAGATGTGGCGAATAGTATTGAAAATATTCGTACCTTAATTGGAAAGATTGATATTCCTGTACGTCAGGTTATGATTGAAGCGCGTATCGTGAGTGCAACTGACAGCTTTAGTAAAGAGATTGGGGTTCGCTGGGGAATCTTATCAAATGGTGCAGCCAATAATCGTAGCTTGTTGGTTGGTGGTAGTGATCAAACTTTATGGGACTTAAAAGATTTTGACGTAGAGACCACGACTGTCAATGGACAAACGGTTTCTTATCCTTCATATGACATCAGCCGTCCTGATAACCTAAACGTTGATTTGGGTGTTACTAATCCAGCAGCTGGTAGTATCGCCTTTGGCCTATTAAGTTTATCTGATGTGATGCTTGATCTTGAATTGTCAGCATTGCAAGCAGATAACCGCGGTGAAGTCATCTCGACCCCGAAAGTGTTGACGGCTGACAAGCAAACCGCAAAAGTTTCTTCTGGTACCCAGATCCCTTATCAGGAAGCCTCAGCTAGCGGTGCAACGACGACTAGCTTTAGAGAAGCGGCACTGAGTTTAGAGGCGACACCAAACATCACGCCTGATGGCAAGATTGGTTTGCAATTACTTATTACTAACGGTACGCCGACTATTATCAACAATCAGGTGGCTATCTCTGAGGATTCTATCTCAACCAATGTGATCGTTGAAGATGGTCAAACAGTGGTATTAGGTGGTGTCTTTAAAAACCGTACCAATAATGGCGTGGACAAAGTACCGTTTTTAGGCGATTTACCGTATATTGGTCGCGCATTCCGCCGAGATGTGCGTAGTAATGATAAAGAGGAGTTACTTATCTTTGTAACACCAAAATTGATCAATGATGGCACAAGTCGCTTGAATTAATCATAAATCTGTTGATTATTCACTAAAAAAGTAAGCCTTAGTGCTTACTTTTTTTTGTGCATAAACTTAGCACCTTTAATATTGCGAGCTATATGCATGGATTAATGGACGATAAGCTCTAAATATTACTAACAATAATCACAGCGCATTACTAGCCAGAATATCAATGACGTTGTATGATAGCTAATTTAGCTGAGTGAGTATTATGGTGCAGGAATTGCCGTCGGTGTTTTTAGTGGGTCCGATGGGAGCGGGGAAGACGACGATCGGTAAGTTACTGGCCAAGCAGTTAGGTCGCACTTTTGTAGATAGTGATTGGTATATCGAATCGCAGACCGGTGCTGACATTGCTTGGATATTCGCCAAAGAAGGTGAAGCGGGTTTTCGTGAGCGTGAAACGCGTGCCATTGATGAGCTGACTCAAGCCCCCCAAATTGTATTAGCAACTGGCGGTGGCGCAGTATTGGCTGCTGAAAACCGAGAGTTCTTAAGACAGCGTGGCATCGTGGTTTATCTCAATGCCCCAGTCGATGTGCAAATGGCCCGCACCTCTAAAGACAAGTCACGGCCTCTTTTACAACAGCCTAATCCTAGAAAAATACTGCAAGATCTATATAGTATTCGCGATCCATTATATCGTCAGGTCGCGCATATTATTATGCCCACTGGTCACACTTATCCGCGTCATATGGTCAGCCAATTAATGCAGCAGCTGAACGCATTTTTTGATTGTACTGACACAACACCAAAAGAAAATAAAGAGTAGACCTATATTATCTATTGATATGATAGGTAGGTATACTCAGCTACTTTTACCCAATTATAAATGCTTAAGGAGTGTCTCATGGCAACGTCACTGTTTCATGATAGCTTGACAGTTCGTACGCAAAGTCATGATTATCCAATCATTATTACTGAAGATGCGACGTCAAAAGATAGCAGTATGGCAAAGCAAGTCGCACCTTACATTAAGGGTTGCCAAGTATTGATTGTGACTAACGACACCGTGGCACCTCTGTACTTGCAAGCTCTAGAAGACGAGCTAGCAGAGCAGTTTACGGTAAAAGTTTGCGTGTTACCAGATGGTGAGCAATATAAGAACCAGACAAGCATTGACCAAATATATGATGCGCTAATGGCAGAGCATTTCAATCGTGATGTCACGCTTATCGCACTTGGTGGCGGCGTGGTGGGTGATATGACAGGTTTTGCTGCGGCAAGTTTTATGCGCGGGGTCGACTTTATCCAAATTCCAACGACCTTATTATCGCAAGTCGATTCTAGCGTTGGCGGCAAAACGGGCATCAATCATGCGCAAGGCAAAAATATGATTGGCGCATTCTGGCAGCCACAAATGGTGCTCGCTGATATGAGTACGCTCAAAACGTTGCCTGCACGTGAGCTGTCAGCAGGAATCGCTGAAATTATCAAATATGCGCTTATCATGGATGAAGCATTCCTGACATGGCTTGAAGAGAATTTACCTGCAATGATGGCGTTGGATTTGGCAGTACTTGGCGAAGCGGTGAAGCGCTGCTGTCAATACAAAGCAGATGTGGTCGCTCAAGATGAAAGAGAGTCAGGTGTGCGTGCTCTATTGAACTTTGGGCATACTTTTGGTCATGTGATCGAGACCCATCAAGGCTACGGCAATTGGTTGCATGGTGAGGCGGTAGCGGCGGGCATGATGCAAGCGGCTGAACTGTCCCAAAAAATTGGTTGGTTGACCCTTGATGAGGTTGAGCGCATTAAGCGTGTGTTGATGCTAGGTAACCTGCCAATCAAACCGCCTGCCATTGATGTACAAACGGCTCTGGACTTGATGGGGCACGATAAAAAAGTGAAACACGGACAAATCCGGCTGATTTTGTTAAAATCAATAGGGAGTGCAGTATTGACCAATGATTTCGATGACGATCTGTTGCTCGAAGTATTGTCACAACACAGCGCATAATGTATCAAAATTTTAGTGAGTATTCGTACTAAAAATTGATATGTACAGCAGATTCACTAACTGCACTTCTATTTGAATGAGCATTGATGTAATGCTCTTAAATATGTTTTTACCAAGGACCTCCCCATGGCAGCATCAAAATCGAAGACGCGTACCGCTGGCCAATCATACAGTCGTCAAGCCCTGATTTGGCTGGTCGCGACGTTACTATTAGGTGTTGTGACAGCGTTAGTCTGGATGCTAAGCCAAACGCCAGCGATGGGTGCCAAAATTGAAAACGAACCAGTATCAGCACCGCAAATGTTGGCTGATGAGTTTGAGCAACCATTAAAAATCGAGTCACTTCACGAGCTTGATACCGATGTACAGCCGATTAGTTTTGATACGACTGTCCGTGACTTGCGTAATTATCCTGACGAGTTTAAAGACAAGCGTTACCTACTTGCCAACAAGGGTAAGTGGACCGTGCAGGTGATGAATGTCGCTGAAAATGACGTGATTGTCAGTTATTTAGAGGGCCGTGAAGATCGTGATAAATTTGCTTATTTCCGCTATCTTGATAGTGAAAATCAAGTTCGTTATATGCTGACTTATGGAATCATGAGTAGTCCACAGGAGGCCGTTGGGGCAGCAAAGCTCATAGATTTTAAACTGCCTGCCAATGTGCGTGTGCTACCGGAAGAGATCAATCGATACGTCAGTATTATTGATAACTACGAGCGTCCTGATCCAGTAAAAGACTTAAGCACGAAGCGCACGCGCGCTGTCAATCTAAAACCGACTAAGCGTGAAATACCAGCACGTCAGCAAGCCCAAGCAGTCAACAATACTAACAATGACCAAGCCACCAATAATAATACCAGTCGCGATAGTCAAGGAGGCTTTAACGAAAGTATTTCAGATGAGAGTATTCGCCAGTCAGCTGATACTTCTGAAACGTTATCCGTTACTGAAGAGCGGACGGTTGGTAATGAGTCACAGTCAGTCCCTGAAGCGCCAACTCAAAACGAAGGCAATGCCAACAAGCCTAAGCAGGATAATAAAAAACCAGTAGCATCAGGAACGGATAACAATAGCAGTATCAAAAAACCACCCGTCGTACCTGCGCCAAAACCGCCAAGCACAAGTAACAATGGTGCTAGCAATAATGCAAACACTCCTAAAAACAATAATGGTGATAGTATAAAGACGCTCATAGAAGATAAAAGCAACTGATACGCATTTTCTGTCATCGAAAACCCCACTAGCTAATTGGTTAGTGGGGTTTTTTATACTTCGTTTTTTTAATATATTAGTGGCTACTGTCGCTATTTTGGGGCAAAGTGTTCAAGGTAGACACATCTCATCCATTGCCTCAGGCAACCCTACGTAGGCGCTTTATATTATATTTCTAATGGGTTTTTAATCGTCCTATAACTAATAGTAATGAGACCTTATACAAATTATGGCTGATGAATCGATAGAAAAGACTAGATTTTTTGTGAATCATTAACTAATATAACTATGGGCGACGTTCTGTATAGTTATCGTAAAAAACTATTATTAAACAAGCATTTAGTAACAAATCAACGATCTATAAGGTGTGTTGCTAAGGTTTGTTGTCTCAAGCGCGGCTACTTACTGGCTATGTTAAAGTGCTTGTAAGTGACGCAACCTCTCTTATTGTCACTTTTTTTAGAGTGAATAAGGCGCTTGAATACAGAGCGTCAGATATTCAAGAAGGACTACATGCACGGTTATTAAATGGTTGGATGTCCAGCTCTCATTGCTAGATATGACGACATAACACACGATGCTTAAGCGAACGACATAACGTATTACTGATTAGGCAATTGGCATTTAGGGGTATACATTACTCTGTTTCAAAGGGCTGCCATTTACTATCTCTAATATACGACGCATATGTCACGACATTATCTGATGACCAGGAGGGTCAAAGGTTTACTTGCTTTTAGAGCATGATGTCGATTGAGCCTCGCACCATTTACTAATTCAACTATCCGAATATCCACTATCAGCCCGTTCTGCTTACGGGTACCAGCTTATGCTCCGCATTGGAGATGTAAGTTGCCCGTCTACTTAAAAGGACAAGCTATGTCAATGATTTCCTCGCAAACACACCTGGCCACGCCAGATGATTTTTCTGATAATTGCGGTTTTGGTCTAATTGCTCATATTAAGGGTGAAGCCAGCCATAATTTGGTAAAAACCGCCATTCATAGTTTAAGTTGCATGACACACCGTGGTGGTGTGGCGGCCGATGGTAGAACTGGTGATGGTTGCGGTCTACTATTAGCGACCCCTACCGATTTCTTTAAACAGATCGCTGATGAGCACCAATTCGCAATTACAGACAACTTTGCCGTTGGTATGGTGTTCGTCAATTTGGATGATGATAAAGCCAAGCATAGTCAGCAAATATTGAGCGATGAGATTACCGCCCAAGGATTAGAAGTCGCTGGCTGGCGCGATGTGCCACTTGATTTGAGTATTGTGGGTGAGATCGGCCGTGAGACATTACCAGATTTTAAGCAGGTATTTGTCAATGCGCCAGATGATTTAGCGGCTGATGATTTTAACCGTAAGCTGTTTGTTGCACGCAAAAAAGCAGAGCAGCGTCTGGTTGATGATGAATTGTTTTATGTATGTTCATTAAGCTGTCAGACCATTATTTATAAAGGTCTGGTCATGCCATCAGACTTACCAGCATTTTTCTTGGATCTACAAGACGAGCGCTTGGCGTCACACATCGTGGTTTTCCATCAGCGTTTCTCCACCAATACTTTGCCACGATGGCCATTGGCACAGCCGTTCCGTTATCTGGCTCATAATGGTGAATTGAATACCATCACAGGTAACCGTAACTGGTCTAAAGCACGCACGCCAAAGCTTAAGTCAGACAAACTGCCGAACTTGAATGAATTGACGCCGCTTGTGAATAGCACGGGTTCTGATTCATCAAGTCTAGATAATATGCTTGAAGTGCTAATGTCTGGCGGCATGAACTTGTTCCATGCGATGTCGATTTTGGTTCCACCAGCGTGGCAGAACGTCGATAGCATGGATATGGATTTGCGAGCGTTTTATGAGTTTTACTCGCAGCATATGGAAGCGTGGGACGGTCCTGCAGGGCTTGTGATTCAAGATGGACGCTATGCCGTTTGTATGCTTGATAGAAACGGTCTGCGTCCGTCACGTTGGGTGACGACCAAGAACGGTTATATCACCGTTGCATCAGAGGTTGGTGTTTGGGACTACTCACCACAAGATGTGTTGGCAAAAGGTCGTGTCGGCCCAGGTCAAATGCTGGTTATTGATACGTTGACAGGTCAAGTGATGGATACGACTGCTGTTGCAACGTTGCTGAAAAATGCGCATCCGTATCGAAAGTGGCTGCGTGAAGAAGCGACACGTGTCCGTGATGATGAGCGCTTAGAGGAAACCTTAGCAGCGCAAGCTTGTCGTGGCGATAAGCTAAAAGCCTTACAAAAGATGTATCACATCACCAATGAAGAGCGTACAGAGATTATTCGTCCTAATGCTGAAAACGGTCAAGAGCCAGTAGGTTCGATGGGTGATGACACGCCAATGGCAGTGCTATCACAGCAAATCCGCCATGTCGGTGATTTTTTCCGTCAGCAATTCGCACAGGTGACCAACCCGCCAATCGATCCATTACGTGAATCAATCGTGATGTCATTGCAGACCTGCCTAGGTGCTGAAACCAACGTATTTGCACCATCTGCGAGAGATGCTCACCGTATTATTTTGTCATCGCCAGTATTGTCAGCTAGCAAAATGCAGCAGCTTGAAACCTTGGATGATCCAGCGTTCAAGATGGCTCGCATTGATCTGAACTATGACCGTACTCTAGAGCTATCTGATGCTATCGTCGCTATTTGTGAGCAAGTGGCAGATAACATCCGCTCAGGCAACACCTTGATTGTACTGTCTGATAAAAATATCGATGCAGACAAAGTACCAGCCAACGCCATTATGGTTACTGGCGCTGTGCATCATTATCTAATCGCGCAAGGTATCCGTACCGATGCTAACTTAATCATTGAGACGGGCCTTGCCCGTGACTCGCATCAAATAGCGGTATTGATTGGCTTCGGTGCAACTTGTGTGTATCCGTATCTAGCATATGATGTCATTGATGATTTGGTTGCGACTGGTGAGCTACTTGGTGATCCGATTCAGGCCCGTGTTAATTTCCGCAAAGGCTTAGATAAAGGTTTGCTAAAAATCTTATCAAAAATGGGTATCTCTACCATTGTTTCTTATCGCGGCGCGCAGTTGTTTGAAGCAGTTGGTTTATCAGAAGAAGTCGTAAGCTTATGTTTTAAAGGTGTACAAAGCCGTATCAAAGGCGCTACCTTTGCAGATCTTGCCGCTGACCAAGCGCAACTGGCTGCCAACGCGTTTAAACGTCGTGCGCCATTAGATCAGGGTGGTTTGCTCAAGTTCGTCTTCAATAAAGAGTACCATGCCTTTAACCCTGACGTGATTAACAGCCTGCATACGGCCGTACGTACGGGCGATTATGAGAATTACCAGAATTATGCCAATCTAGTCAATAGCCGCCCAGTCGCGACTTTGCGTGACTTGTTGCAGCTAAAGACCGATAACAGTATCGATGTCGATGATGTTGAGGATATCTCTGAGATTTTGACGCGTTTTGACTCAGCTGGCATGTCGCTAGGCGCACTGTCTCCTGAGGCACATGAGTCGATCGCAATGGCCATGAATACCATTGGTGGCCGTTCAAACTCTGGTGAGGGCGGCGAAGATCCTGCACGTTATGGCACATTGCGTAACTCAAAGATTAAGCAAGTGGCCTCTGGTCGTTTCGGCGTGACGCCTGCGTATCTACGCTCAGCAGAAGTGATGCAGATTAAAGTAGCCCAAGGTGCCAAGCC
Source organism: Psychrobacter piscatorii (assembly GCF_043641605.1). Taxonomy (GTDB): domain Bacteria; phylum Pseudomonadota; class Gammaproteobacteria; order Pseudomonadales; family Moraxellaceae; genus Psychrobacter; species Psychrobacter piscatorii_C. Next base: position 29,672 of record NZ_JBHZRK010000006.1, read on the forward strand.
TGGTGAAGGTGGGCAGCTACCTGGTGGTAAAGTCAACGCGCTGATTGCACGCTTGCGTTATTCGGTGCCAGGCGTGACCTTGATTTCACCGCCGCCGCATCACGATATTTACTCTATCGAAGATTTGGCGCAGTTGATTTTTGATTTAAAGCAAGTCAATCCAGATGCATTGGTATCCGTTAAATTGGTTTCACGTCCAGGTGTGGGAACGATTGCAACTGGCGTTGCCAAAGCTTATGCCGATTTGATTACGATCTCAGGTTATGATGGTGGTACAGCAGCGTCTCCGCTATCGTCTATCCATCATGCAGGCTCGCCATGGGAGCTAGGTCTGGCTGAAACCCATCAGTCTCTACGAGTGAATGGATTACGTGATAAGGTACGTGTTCAGACCGATGGTGGTCTGAAAACAGGACTGGATGTCGTCAAGGCTGCTATTCTTGGTGCAGAAAGCTTTGGCTTTGGTACCACGCCGATGATTGCGGTTGGTTGTAAGTACCTACGTATCTGCCATTTGAACAACTGTCCAACAGGGGTTGCTACCCAAAAAGCCAAGCTACGCGATGAGCATTTCATTGGCGAAGCAGAAATGCTGATTAATTTCTTCAAATTTGTCGCAACTGAAACACGTGAATGGTTAGCAGCGCTAGGTGTTCGTAGTATGGAAGAGCTAGTCGGTCGTACTGACTTGCTAGATATCTTAGAAGGTAACACTGATAAGCAGCGTCATCTTGATTTAACGCCATTGTTATTTAGTCACCCAGCCAGTGTGGGCAAAGCCCAAACGTGTCAAGTGGAGCGTAACGAGCCGTTTGATAAAGGCTTGCTCGCTGAGCAAATGATTAGCGATATGCTCGTGAATATTCGCCAAGGCTCAGGTGGTGATTATAGCTATTTCGTTGGCAACTGTGACCGCTCTATTGGTGCTCGTATCTCTGGTGAGATTGCGCAAGTATGGGGCAACCTTGGCATGAGCGATATGCCGATCAAGCTTCGTCTGACAGGTACTGCAGGGCAAAGTTTAGGCGTGTGGAATGCTGGTGGCTTAAACATCGAGCTTGAAGGCGATGCCAATGACTATGTGGGTAAAGGTATGGCTGGCGGTGAGATTGTCATTTATCCACCTAAAGACTCAAACTTTACGGCACAAGAAACCGCTATCATCGGTAATACTTGCCTATATGGTGCAACGGGCGGTAAATTATATGCTGCCGGTACAGCGGGTGAGCGTTTTGGCGTTCGTAACTCTGGCGCGCATGCAGTCATCGAGGGTACAGGCGACCATTGCTGTGAATATATGACTGGCGGCATCGTCACGATTCTTGGCCGTACTGGACTCAACTTCGGTGCTGGTATGACGGGTGGTTTTGCTTATGTACTCGACATGGAAGGCGACTTCTTTGATCGTTGCAACCATGAGCTGATCGATCTCAACCGTATCTCAAGCGAGCAAACAGAAGAGCATCGCATTCACTTACAGCAAGTGATTGAAGCTCATGTAGATAAAACAGGCAGTGCATGGGGTCAGACGATATTGGACGACTTTGAGCACTATGTTCGTAAATTCTATTTGGTGAAGCCAAAAGCGGCGAACATTGCAAGTCTTCTTAAAACTACCATGGCCGACCCACAATAGCCGATTTTTCATTGTCGGTCGTGCCAATAGATTGTCTTGAGAGATTGTATTGAGGAATCGACAATGACTTTGATTAGGGTAGCCAGCGTTCCGTTTTTAGAGACGTTTTAACTCACAGGTTTTCAGCAGGTACGTGACAGCAGCGATATATGTCTTAGATTTTAGACAAACAACACATCGCTTGACTGTCACCACCTACTGCAAAAGAGCCTTCTATAAAAGAGATAGCACCATGGCAAAACGCTTAGAAAATAATTTTCAGTTTTTAGATGTACCGAGATTTGATCCAACCAAAAAAGACATTGCAACGCGCTCAACAGAGTTTGTTGAAATTTATAAGCCTTTTGAAAATGAAGCTGTTGCCCAGCAAGCGCATCGTTGTCTTGAGTGTGGTAACCCGTACTGCGAGTGGAAATGCCCAGTACACAACTATATCCCTAACTGGCTAAAACTGGCCACCGAAGGCCAGATATTCCAAGCCGCTGAGTTATGCCATCGCACCAATACGTTACCTGAAGTATGTGGACGAGTTTGCCCACAAGATCGCTTATGTGAAGGCGCTTGTACATTGAACGATGGCTTTGGGGCAGTGACGATTGGTAATGTTGAAAAGTACATCAACGATACCGCGTTTGCGCTTGGCTGGCGTCCGGATATGTCTGAAGTCGTTTGGACAGACAAAAAAGTCGCTATCATTGGTGCAGGGCCAGCAGGTCTAGGTTGCGCGGATATCTTGGTCAGAAATGGTGTCAAGCCTGTCGTCTTTGACAAACGTCCTGAGATTGGTGGCTTACTAACATTTGGTATCCCCGAGTTCAAAATGGAAAAAGACGTCATGCGCAATCGCCGTGTGATCTTTGAAGACATGGGTATGGAATTCCGTCTAGAGACAGAGATCGGTACAGACGTCACCATTGATGAGCTGTTGGCTGACTATGATGCGGTATTTATGGGTATGGGTACATACACCTATATGCGTGGCGGCTTCGCTGGTGAAGAGCTGACAGGCGTCTATGATGCGCTAGATTACCTGATTGCCAACGTCAACCGTTGCAATGACTGGGAAAAAGACACCGAAGAGTATATCGACTTTAAAGGCAAAAGAGTTGTCGTATTAGGCGGTGGCGATACGGCGATGGACTGTAATCGTACCAGTATTCGTCAAGGTGCTGAAAAAGTCGTCTGTGCTTATCGCCGTGATGAAGAAAATATGCCTGGCTCACGCCGCGAAGTAGTCAATGCTCGTGAGGAAGGAGTTGAGTTTTTATTCAATCGTCAGCCTACTGAAATCATTGGCTTAAATGGCAAGGTCAATGGGGTAAAAGTCGTCACGACGCACTTGGGTGCGCCAGATAACCGCGGTCGCCAGCGTCCTGAGCCGATTCCTAATTCTGAAGAAATTATCCCATGTGATGCCGTGATTATGGCATTTGGCTTTAGACCAAGTCCTGCTGATTGGTTCGAGTCGCAGCAAGTGGCAATGGACAGCTCTGGTCGTGTGTTGGCTGCAGAAAAACAAACCTTTAAGTTCCAAACCCAGAATCCCAAAATTTTTGCAGGTGGTGATATGGTGCGTGGCTCTGATTTGGTCGTGACGGCTATTTGGGAAGGCCGCGAAGCAGCAGAAGGTATACTAGACTTTTTAGAGGTTTAGTGAGGTTAATTCAAACTTAGCTATTCATCAGCAGGGTTTGAGCTTGAACGTCTTTTGTCTTTTAATAGACAAAAGGCGTTTTTTTTGATTAATACTTTGTAAATCGAGGCTCGACTGCTAGCATGTTTGTGCGTAACCTATGTGCGTTACCATTTATCTCGCTTATTAACCAAAAAGAGTAGCCTTGCGTGAAATCAACCCTTTACCAGCGTGTTACTGCTCCATTTACTGAGCCTTATGTTCGCTATCAACATGCCGATGTCTTGCACGCCATTCGCTTAGGAACGGCTGTCATACTGGCTCTACTGGTCAATAAACTCACCAACCTGCCACATGGGGAGTGGACGACCATTACGGTTTTTATTATCTTGGGATTACTGCAATATCAAGGCGCTATCTATACCAAAGCCAAAGAGCGTGTCTTGGGTACTCTACTAGGCATAGGTACTGCTCTTGGGGTGCTGTGGTTCATTCAAAATGCAGGTGCATGGCCATGGGTGGACTACGCGCTCATCGGTCTATTAAGCGGCATCATTGGCTATTTAGCCGTCAGAAAGCTTGGGTATACAGGGCTGCTGACGGGTATCACTATGTTGATGATTGTCTCTGATTTGGGTCACAACAGCATCGGTCAAGATGGCATCTACCGCGCGCTAAATATCTTACTGGGTACGGGCGTTTCGGTAGCAGTGACGCTGATTTTACCGCTCAAATCAACGTTGATGTGGCGGTTTTTATTGAGTAGTAATCTTGACGCTTGTAGCAGTCTCTATGCTGGCGTGGGTCATCATATTGATGCAGCGGATGGGGTAATGGAAAACGCTAGTCAAAAATCAAACCCAATCGCCTTTCCTATTAAAGAAGTACCTGTTGATAGGAAGTTGGTAACAGCGCTACAACAGATTAATAAACGCCTGCTGGCTGTGCGACCACACATCGCTGCGACAGCAAGTGAGTCAGGAATCGAAAAAGAGACACTAGAGACGATTCAGCGTACCCATCGTAATATCATTGGCACAATTGATTTATTGTTAAGTGCTGCTCCGCGTTTGGCGAATATCGAAATCGATGAAGAAAACCATGTGTTACTGATACATTATCAGCATGAATTGACACAAGCCATGCAGCATATGGCGGCGGTACTCCGTAGTCCAAGCGATGAAGTGTTTCGCCCGATTACTCGTATTGCTGTGTCAGAATATCCAACTGTGCAGCACTTAGCATTTGAGTGGCAGGGGTATTTTTGGTTAACACAAACGTTGCAAACCCAGTTGCAGCAATTAAGTGATCTGTTACAAACCTCTAAGCTACACTGGTTTGCTGCATCTGGGCTGGGTTATCAGCGCCGTGAGCAGCGCCGGATGAAAGAGCAGGGTGGCGAGACAGATTTGCATTTATAACGCACAAAAAACGCTGAACATTTAGGATCAGCGTTTTTATTCTTAGAGATTTACTTTATTTTAAAGGTATTAAACCATGGCTATTAGCGACCCGTTTTTAGCTTATCCCAGTATTGTTGATACACGTGTAGTGCCTCATCGCCCACATCTTCTTGGAATTCCGCTTTTGCTAACACGTCTTTAGATGGGTAAATCGTTGGATTGTTGCGAACGCTTTCATCCATCAGCTCGCGTGCTGCCTGGTTTGGTGACGCATAACCAATTTCTTCACTCACGATTTTGGCGTTTTCAGGACGTAGCAAGTAATCAATAAATTTGTGTGCTGCATCAACTTGTTTGGCATTTTTCGGAATGACAAAGTTGTCCATCCACAAGATAGCGCCTTCAGTCGGGTATTTATAAGCTAGGCTCGTTAGACCTTCGTCATTCGCCATGACTGCTTCGCCATTCCACGTCATGCCAAGAGACGTCTCACCTTCGATGTACGGCATACGGGTGGCATCAGAGTTGAACGTTTTGACGTTTGGCATTAACGTCGTAAGCTTGTCATAAGCCGCTTTTATTTCGTCAGGATTGCTGCTGTTGCCCGAGTAGCCTAGTGTCAGTAACGCCATACCGAACACTTCACGCACATCGTTGGTAAGCATCACCTGACCTTTATACTTAGGATCCCATAGGTCGTTCCAGCTATTCACAGTTGCAGGATCGACACTATCACCATTGATCGCGAGGCCGGTGCTACCCCACATGTACGGTATTGAGTATTTATTGTCAGGGTCGACTGTGGTGTTAGTAAATGACGTATCGAGGTTTTTAAAGTTACTTAATTTAGACTTATCTAACTCTTGCAACAGCCCTTCTTTAGCCATCTTTTCGACATAATAAGTCGATGGAATTGCCAAATCATACTGGCTCGAATCATCGAGTAGTTTAAGTTTGGCGTACATCGCTTCGTTTGAATCAAACGTCGTGTAATTGACTGCGATGCCAGTTTCTTCTTCAAAACCATCCAAAATTTCTTGTGGCATGTATTCTGACCAGTTATACAAATTGAGCGTCTCATTGCTCGCCGCAGCGCTACCATCTGCCGCATTGTCAGAGTTGCTACAGCTAGCTAACGCTAAGCCAATAGCTGTCGCTAATAATGCCTTTGGTACTATACGGCCGATACGAGCTGGGTTGTCTGGATGGAACGATGATAAATGGGTCAAAATATCTCTCCTAAATAAAATAATGCAAATCAAAAAGTTGACAAAAATAATAAGGCAGTCAATGCCTCATGTCGCTAATAAAACTATTATGGTTATTACTTTGTACAATTTAAAGGGCTATTATCAAGACGATGCTTAGTTATGCTAATAAAGGTCGCTAATAATACTAATCAAATGAGTGATAAAAATTGGTTTAAAAACCGTCAATGCTGGGTGGGTTTTCTAGAGCATTGATAAGGATGGGGCAAATAATAGCCATATAGACCTATGCTATTACAAGTGTAAGGATAAGCGAAGGTTCAAGCGTCAAATAGCGCCAAGAACTTAGAACTTAACATAATAATTAGCCATACCATAGAAACAAAGGATGCGACGCAATAACCTAGCGCCGCTATCACCGAAGATTCAATGACTGTTGATGGTAGTTCAACGATGCTTTGACAGGATATTGATAGGTACGTAATACATGCTCAAATAAGATTTTTATTTGGTTGACGAGGTGGCGTAGAACGGTTCAAGCACTGTCTGTATGCCATACTCTTCGATCGTCCCAGTGACGAAATCAGCACGCGCTATCAGATCAGGCTGCGCATCCCCCATCGCTACGGCAAACCCAACCAAATCAAACATTTCTAAGTCATTCATACCATCGCCAAACGCCATACACTCGCTGACATCTACCGCATAGTACTCGCAGACATCTTTGATTCCGCGCGCTTTTGATGCTTCTATTGGCAATATATCTGCACCGATTTGATGCCAATGCACCAGTTTTAAATCATACTGCGCAAAGTCGATATCTTGCATTTTTTCTTGTTGATTATTAAAAAATACTGAGCATTGATAGACGATATTTGACTTGTAATACTCAGGGTCAAGAATAGAGTTGGGTGTGACAGCATTGAATTCACGCAAACGATCATTTTCACCTGACCAAGCGATATGAGTGGCAGAGTCAAACTTATGAATCAAGTCGCTCTGCTGGCACAGACGCACGATTTTATCTGTTTGCTCACCAGACAATGGATAGTGGCTGATTCGGCCATTTTTATCAAAGCTATACTGTCCATTCATACAAATAATGGCATCCAATATATCTGCATCAAGCAATGCTAGAATATCCTCAGGCAATATGGCCTTGGAGCGCCCAGTTGAAATCACCAACTTGATATCAGTGTCTGCCAGTTGCTCAAGGGTTGCTTTATTATGTTCGGCAATGACGCCGCTGCGGCTCAAGGTGTCATCGATATCGAAAAAGATGATTTTAGGTGTAGAGACTTTGGTATTCATACTTTCTTGAGCAATTTTATCTTCGATAAACATGGTTGTCCTTTACATTTTAAGCGCTGCTATTAAAGGTAATAGTAGCTGATTACTAATACCTGAGCGACTGTATTATTCGTTTTATCCTACAGGCTCATTAGCCAAAAACGATGAGAGTTTTGACTAGATTGTGTAACGCATTGGTCTTACGCTATTCACTTTGATGATTCATAAACTTGCTAACGTATTACCGAAGATACCGTTGATATTCTAAGTGTAGTCTATATATAGACTACACTTAAATTAAATATTTTTTAGTTTATCTAATGAATTTTATCTAATAAATTACTATGTCGTTTTCTGAGCTAAGTTCTTGAAAGAGGGTTTATTGATAACGACTTAAGCATTTATAGAGAAAACTGAATAAGTAAAATAATTTATAGGGACAATATTATGACTGCTTCCACTCAAAACTCAAAAGCTAAAGATATAGCAGATGAGGGGCGGCTTGCTCCGACTCCACGCCATCCTGCCAGTCGGTTAGAGGCTGATTGGCTGTTTTTATACGAGAAGCTACCGCCTAATCAATGGTTTAATGCAGACTATATTTATAAGACATCATTTTGGTTAAGTATTCACGCTGATATACGTAAACGTCAACACACTCTTATTCAAATCAGTGACGCCTATCATGCCGGTGATATTGAATGGTCAGAATACCGCTCACAAATCTCACCACGGATTAATCAATATATTTTTAAATTACACCAACACCATAATATTGAAGATACCGGCTACTTTCCACAGTTCATTCGCATGTACCCCCAATTAAAAGCAGGTTTTGAGATATTAGATCGTGACCATGTGTATCTGGATGCACTACTTAATGAGTTGCAAGTGCTAAACAGTAGGCTAGCATCAAGCAATACTGAAGATAAAGCACTGGGTGAGCAATTGCATCAGCGCTTAATGGATGCCAGTGAGCTACTGTCGCAACACCTCACTGATGAAGAAGATTTGGTGATTCCTATTTTGGGGCTGAATTAGTGTTATAGGGAAAAATAGTTCAGCTTTATTTTTTATCAGACAAGACTACCGCACTGAATGTACCAGAATCTGTAATACTGCGATGTAGCGATAGAGGGCAGTACGCTATCTTATTGAAACTACAACGTTGTCTCTCTAGAAAAGAGCGAGAACGGGTAAAAACCTACTAAAAAATACAAAATGTTGTTGATTGTACTTTAGATTAAAGGGTATCTTAATTTAAAGCGGCTTTTGATCATTGAAATTCTTTATGCATAAAGTTATTGATGACATCTCAAAATCTGGTACTGAAGTTTTAGAGGAGAGAAATAAAGACGGTGCAGATATTCTAGTGAGCATCACATATATCGGTAAAAATCGTGAGAAAGATAATGGCATAAAGCTGACTCGTACCTTTGAGATGGCACGAAAAAATAACGAAAAAAGCAATATCACTTCAGCGCTTGTCATTAATGATCATTATTTTATTCAAAACATCGAAAACTCGAGATTTTCGATCAAGGAAAGCTTAGTTATTGTTATTTTGGGATTAAACAATAGTAATTATAGTCAAATATAGATTAGGCTTTTGAGCTATTAGAATAATACAATCACACAGTTTTTACCAACATTTGTAGTAAAATTCGCGGCAGTAAATATTGGTGTCCTATCTCATCAAAAAGGTCATGTCATAATTTAAAAAATAATAATAGATGGTAAAAATTCGGTCAAAACGTAACAATTTCATTGATTATATTTTATAATAAAGTGTATCTTAATTTAGATAAGTATTTTGCAAATAGGGTTCCTTATGAATATTATAACGACAAGCCATACTCCAGAAAATAAGAAAAGAAATGGCGAGCATATTCTTATTCACATGACATATATCGCCAAAAATGTCGAGCTAAATTCAGGAATCGAGCTGACTCGCGCACTTGAGTATTGGCGCAGATATTTTGAAGAAAACGATATCGTTTCAGCTTTAGTTATTAGTGAGGGTTATTTTGTTCAAAGTTTTCAAGGGACAAGGCCTGCTATCAATACTGCCTTAGCAAAGATATTTGACGAGCATTCAACCATCTTTCCTAATATTGTTAACATAGAGGAAATAGAGTCGCGTCAATGGAGTGGTTTTTTAATCAAACATCTTACTTCAAGCGCTGAAGATGAAGAGTATACTTTGAAGAGCTTCTCAGCAGGTTCTGACTATAATCCATATCTAATGACAAGTGCGCAGATTGAAAATTTTCTGAAAGCAATTTTTGATGAAAAAAAACCACAAATTCATGATGTTATTTAACTTTGATTTTCTGTAATTAAGAGCTTGTTAAGCAATAGAGCAAGCACTTAATTGATGTGAGTGAGCTGTTGTTGTAATTCTGATCGATCAGCAAGATTTGGAGATTAATATTTTGAGTTTAAAATTTGTTCTAGTTTAGAAAAGTGTTTTGCAAATAAGGTTGTTTATGCATATAACGACGAGCCATACTTCAAAAAAAATAATAGAAATGGCGAGCATATTCTTCTCAGTCTCACTTATATCGGAAGAAATAGCGAAAAAAATAACGGAATAGAGTTAACTCGAATTCTTGAGCGATGGCGCAGAAACAATGAGAAAAGTGATATAACCTCTGCACTTGCTATTAATGATAACTACTTAATTCAAAATATTGAAGGCTCAAGGCCTATTATCAATGAAGTCTTGGCAATATTGATCAAGGACTACCCTCATCTATTGCCTCATATCACTGGGGTTGAGGAGATAGAGGTACGGAGATGGAATGGGTTTTTGATCAAATATTCAACATCAAGTGCTGAAGATGAGGAATATACCTTAAAAAGCTTCTCAGCAGGTGCTGACTTCAATCCTTACCTCATGAAAAGTACCCAAATCACAAGTTTCCTAAAAACGATCTTTGAAGATACTGAATTTAATAAGTCTCAAGTAAGTTGTCTATTTTGATTAGCGTAAAAAAGCCGCCTATACATTGTGTATGGGCGGCTTTTTGCTGAGAGTGAGCTGTGTTTGATTTACCTATGAAACGGGTCAACTGAATAGTTGTTTAAAGTCATGTTTTGCTACTCCTTAATTCATTCTACTGAACTAAGCTTATGAATTATCCTGCTATTTCAACACTCGTTACATTCTGAAAGCCTCGTGGCAACTGCCCACCGCGATTACCACGACTGCCCGTATAGTTGGCCAAATCATTTGGCTTTAGCGTCACATGGCGTTTGCCAGCAGTAATGACGAGGCTGTTTTGTAAACTAAGTGGCGTGATAGCGAGCACTTCTTCATTATCTTTTAGCTTAATCAGTTTATTCCCTTTACCGCGAGCCTGTTCAGGCAGATCGTCGAGGGCAAATATGAGTAAATATCCCGCATTGGTCACCACAGCGACATGGTCAGGCGCTACACTTGTATTAGTCGTTTCACCGTCGGCATTAGCAGTCGTATCTACTGGAGCATCAATGCGCGCAACAGGAAGTAGACGACTATCAGCTGCTAGGTTAATGATATTTTTCCCTGCTTTTTGGTTGCTATCAAGATTACCTAGTGTATTGATAAAACCATATCCGGCGGAGCTGGCAAGGATAATGCGCTGATTGTTGTCACCCGTTAATAACTGCTCAAAGCTAGCGCCTGCTGGCGGTTTCAACACACTGGTCAGCGGATCGCCTTGACCACGCGCGGAGGCAAGATTGTGCGCATCGATACTATAGCTACGTCCCGTACTATCGAGTACGTATATTTTTTCATTAGATTTACCGCGCACATGCGCTTGATAACTGTCGCCTGAGCGATAGCTCATACCAGCGGCATCGACGTCATGGCCTTTGGCCGCGCGAATCCAGCCTGCTTTGGACAGGATAGCGGTGACAGGCTCGCTCGGCACCAGATCAGACTCTTTTAGTGCTTGTGCTTCTTCGCGTTCTGCCAATGGTGACACGCGCTCATTGCCGTGCTCTTTCATATCGGCGGTGAGTTCTTCAATCATCAAGTTGGTCAGACTATCTGGATTGTCCAAGTACTCTTGAATGATGGCACGTTCGGCAGCAAGTTCATCTTGCTCGCGGCGCAGCTCAATCTCCTCTAATTTTGCCAACTGACGCAGACGAATATCCAAGATAGCATTGGCCTGAATGTCAGTCAGGTCATAGTCCTGCATCAATGTCGCTTTTGGATCGTCTTCTTCACGAATGATGCGAATGACTTCATCGATATTGAGATAAGCAATCAATAAGCCTGCAAGGATGTGTAAGCGCTTATCGATTTTATCAAGGCGATATTGCAGACGGCGAGTGACGACTGAGCGGCGACAAATGAGCCATTCTTCTAAGATTTCTTTTAGGTTTTTAACCTGCGGCTTACCATTTAGGCCAATCATATTCATATTGACGCGGTAACTGCTTTCTAGGTCAGTACTGGCAAATAGATGACTCATGACACGATCAACATCGACTCGCGTTGAGCGCAATTCCAATACGATACGACAAGCGTTCTCATGATCTGACTCATCATGAATATCGGTAATCCAAGGCAGTTTTTTGTCGGTCATGAGCTTGGCGATTTGCTCTTGGATTTTATTGCCTGAGACTTGATAGGGCAGCGCATCGATAATGACTAAATTTTTCTCTTTGGGGTCGATATGAAAAGTCGCGCGCATTTTGTAACTACCCCGCCCCGTCTCATACATTGCTTGCAAGTCTTTTTTGCTAGTGATGATTTCCGCTGGCGTTGGCAGATCAGGTGCTGGTATCGATTGGGTAAGCTGCTTAACAGACAGCTCAGGGTTCTTTAATAAACGAATCGCTGCGCGTACCACTTCGTTGAGATTATGCGGCGGAATATCGGTTGCCATGCCGACCGCGATACCTGTGGTACCGTTCAATAAAATATTAGGCAAGCGGGCAGGTAGAGTGGTTGGCTCCTGCATCGTACCGTCAAAGTTATCTTGCCAATCGACCGTACCTTGTCCTAATTCTGCGAGCAATGTATTGGCATAAGCAGACATTTTTGCTTCGGTATAACGCATGGCTGCAAAGGACTTAGGATCATCAGGGCTACCCCAGTTACCTTGACCCGTGATGAGCGGATAACGATAGCTGAACGGCTGTGCCATCAGCACCATGGCTTCATAACACGCGCTATCACCATGTGGGTGGTATTTACCGAGTACATCACCGACCGTACGCGCAGATTTTTTCGCCTTGGCAGAGGATTTTAGCCCAAGCTCGCTCATGGCGTAGACAATACGGCGCTGAACAGGTTTGAGGCCATCAGCGATATTTGGCAATGCCCGATCCATGATGACGTACATGGCATAATTGAGATAGGCCTGCTCAGTGAACTCTGCCACTGAGCGAGTATCCATCGGCTCATTAGGAATGATTGGGGCAACAGTAGGATCAATAACATCGGACATAAAATAGACTTCGCTTATGAGTTTTTAATTAGTATGGTTTATATAGTCAGGCATAGTATGAATGTGAACCGCACCGTATGCTCATTTAGGTTCGGCGCGATACTTATGCAAAAATAAGATAGTGCTATCGTAAAGGATATTGATCCAATTAAAAAGACATGTATCAGAATATACGACAGCTCATGACGTGCTTATGCTGGCTTTTATAGACTTTGCTTACTATGTTCTCGTACGTGGCTTTTATAGATAAAGTTAAGTATAGTAAACCTAACATTTGTTTTTTTATTTTTAATAAATATCTCAGAATGACAGTGCCGAATTGGTGACAAGAGTCAGCGCATCTCGACCGGGCAGGGACAAAGAGGGAGCTTGCCGTAACTCTATGACGCTCACTGGGCCAGTTGATGCTCTTGAGAGCACACGCGAAGGCAGTTTTATTATGTAAATGTTGTGACTGAAATAAAAGAGATACCGTGGGTAAAATTCAGTGACATGGCCAGTTTTTATTAATATAAATAATTGATATTAATAAAAATATCAGTCGTCAAGCCAGTTTGAGAACTCGTATAACAATCTTTTGTATTGAGTAGTCTATATAAAGTGTGTATGTTAATGAACAAAGGGCTATTTACCACTACATTGTTTGCTCATCACCCTACGATTATATCGCAGCCTTGCTTACCATTACGATGGTGAGACTGCGCTCTGATTTTTCGTCTGTTTATCACACTGTGATTTGCATGAGTTGACGGTAATGTATTATTACTAGGAGAGAAAAGATTATGGAAAATCAAGGTAACCTTATTCGTCGCAACGACAAAGTATGGCTCAAAACATACGAAAAACTTGGCATTCAGTATGATATCGATATGCCACCAGCCAATACCTCATTGATTGATATCATTGAGCAAAACTTTATCAATCATGCAGGCAAAACAGCGTTTGTCTGTATGGATGTTAAGCTATCTTTCGAAGAGTTGGATCTCTATAGTAAGCAAGTTGCCGCTTACCTTCAGTCATTAGGACTACAAAAAGGCGATAAAGTGGCAGTGATGATGCCTAATATTTTACAGCTGCCAGTTGCGGTGCTAGGGGTGCTACGTGCTGGCATGACATTGGTCAACGTCAACCCACTTTATACCACCAAAGAGCTGTCACACCAGTTAAAAGATTCAGATACCAAAGTTTTGATTCTGCTTGAGAACTTTGCCAAAACTTATGAAGATATCGGTCAAGACCTCGTCGATCATGTCGTAGTTGCCTCAATGGGTGACATGATGAGCCCGCTCAAGGGTTTTATCGTCAATGCCGTGGTACGTCACGTCAAAAAAATGGTGCCTGATTATCATATCAAAGGCAGCGTTAAGTTCAAAAAAGCAATGAACCGTTTTTCTGCTAAGAGCTATAAACGTCCTAACAACATCAGCCTCGATGATGTCGCTGTACTTCAGTACACGGGCGGTACGACAGGGGTGGCCAAAGGCGCTATGCTAACGCATGGTAACTTGGTGGCTAACCTGATCCAAAGCGATACCTATCTAGGCGATGCTTTTGACAAGTTTGAGAAAAGTAATGAGCAGCCAGTGATTATGACGGCTCTGCCGCTATATCATATTTTCTCGTTTACGGTCTGCGGTATGTTTGGCCTATATCGTGGTTGTATCGGTCTGCTAGTACCAAACCCACGTGATCTACCAAGCTTGATCAAAGCATATAAAGACTATCCACCAGCATTTTTCCCAGCAGTAAATACCTTGTTTACCGCGCTTGCCAATAACGAAGAGTTCCAATCGCTAGATCATAGCAAGCTTGAGATGTCTATGGGCGGCGGTATGGCAGTACTCAAAGACACGGCGACCAAATGGGAGCAGGTCACGGGCAATATCATCGTGCAGGGTTATGGTCTGTCAGAGACCTCGCCAGTTGCCTCAGCGAACCCACATGGTACGGGTGAGTTCTCAGGAAACATCGGTCTGCCAATGCCTGCCACTGATATGGCTATCTTGGATGAAGAAGGCAATGAAGTGGCCTTGGGTGAGCGTGGTGAGATTAGTATCCGTGGCCCGCAGGTGATGAAAGGCTACTGGAAGCGTGAAGATGCGACCGCTGAAGTCATGACTTCGGATGGTTACTTCCGTACTGGCGATATTGGCGTGATGGATGAAGACGGTTACTTTAAGATTGTCGATCGCAAAAAAGACATGATCTTGGTATCTGGTTTCAACGTCTATCCAAACGAAGTAGAAGACGCCATGTCGACACATCCAAAGATTTTGGAATGTGGTGTGATCGGTATCGATGATGAGAAGAGCGGTGAAGTACCGAAGATTTACGTGGTACGTAGTGACGCCAGTCTGACTGCTGATGAAGTCATCGCTTACGGTAAAGAAAACTTAACTGGCTATAAACGTCCTCGCCATGTTGAGTTTATTGACGAGCTACCAAAATCTAACGTCGGTAAAATCTTACGTAAAGACCTACGAGCACTCGAAGAAAAAAACCACGGTTAATCTACGAAGGTTTATCTTTAGATAGGATTTTATCACTGGCTATTTATAAATACCTCTATGATTGATTGGTACTTGTAATATGCTGAGTAAGTAGATTTAGTTATTGTTATACCCAAAATGATAAGGTTGCCTCGTGCTGCCTTATCATTTTTTGTCTTTGTGCCTGTTGTGAATAGTGCGGCATAAGGAGTATAGATAGAGAATTTTTAGTAAAACTGCTATAGTGCCAGCCAAGAGGTTTTTGCATTTATTTATAATAGAGTGATGATTTTACTCAATATGACTTGCAAAGCGATTATGATAAAAACGATATAGCTACGCTGACCTGTGAGCTCATTTAATACGATTTCACTATGCTGCATCAAACATTACACAATCAAAAAAACAGAGTTTTTATATAAAGTATTCTATGTTTTTAACAGTAATATTTAGGGAAAATTATGACGGACAATATCAATAAAGAGACAACAGACAACAACGCTGGCACCAGTGATAAAGGCAATGCATCTGAGTACATTTATCAAGACAATGCATTCCCTACTATGCCGACCATCGCCAGTGATAGTCCATGGTTGAGCGCTTATGAGCGTTATAGCATTGATGCTACGATTGAGATGCCAGAGGACAGTACCTCTTTACTTGATGTGTTTGAGCGTAATTTTAGCCGTTATGGCCAAAAAACGGCCTATATCTGCATGGGCGCTTCGATTAGTTTTAAGCAATTGGACCTATATAGCCGCCAGATTGCCAGTTATTTGCAATCGCTAGGGTTGGTTAAAGGCGATAAAGTTGGGGTCATGATGCCCAACCTCTTGCAGTATCCAATCATCGCGTTAGGCGTCATTCGCGCCGGTATGATACTCGTCAATGTAAACCCTTTATATACCAGTCGCGAATTGTCCCATCAGCTCCATGACAGTGGTGCCAAAGCCTTATTCATCGTTGAGAATTTTGCGAAAACCTATCAAGATGCCGAAGACAAAGGGCAGATTGAGCATGTTGTCGTCTGTAAGATTGGCGATATGTTGGGTACGGTCAAAGGGGTCGTGGTCAACCTCGTCGCTCGTCATATCAAAAAAATGATTCCTCCTTATCGAATCCCAAATAGCGTGAGCTTTAAGGAGGCATTGGGCGCAGTCTCTGCCAGTAATTATGCGCGCCCTGAGTTGAACTTGAGTGATGTGGCATTACTACAATATACAGGCGGGACGACAGGCGTGGCGAAAGGGGCAATGCTGTCTCATGGTAACTTAGTCGCCAATATGCTACAGGTTAGTGCACTGATGAATAGTGCGTTCGAAGATGATATAGACAGCAGAGATGTCATCTTGACGGCACTACCGTTGTATCATGTGTTCTCATTTATGGTATGCGGTATATGTAGCATGTACCAGGGTTATACAGGCTTGCTTATTCCTAACCCGCGCGATCTCGATGGGCTTATCAAAGAGATGGGTAAATACAAACCTTCTTTTATCCCAGCTGTGAATACGTTATTTAATGGCTTGGTACACAAAGACAGCTTTGCAGACCTAGATTTCTCTAATCTAAAAGCTTCTATCGGCGGTGGTATGTCCGTATTGCCGAGCGTTGCCAAAGAGTGGCATAAGATCACAGGTCTACCTATCGTTGAAGGCTATGGTTTATCTGAGACGTCACCAGTCGTCGCTTTCAATCCAATGACCATCGCAGAGTTTACTGGCAAGATTGGTATCCCTGCACCTAGCACCGATGTCGTGCTCATCGATGAAGAAGAAAACGTCGTAGCGCTGGGTGATCGCGGTGAGATATGCGTTAAAGGTCCACAGGTGATGATCGGTTATCAAAACCGTCCAGAAGAAACGACCGAGTCCTTTACCGCTAGTGGCTACCTAAAAACGGGTGACATTGGCATCATGGATGAAAAAGGCTTTATCAAAATTGTTGACCGTAAAAAAGACATGATTTTGGTATCTGGTTTTAACGTCTATCCAAATGAAATCGAAGAAGCCATGAGCGAGCATCCAGCTGTGGTAGAGTGCGGTGCCATTGGCGTGCCTAATGATGAGCGCGGTGAAGAGCCAAAACTATTTGTGGTCAAAAAAGGCGATGTCACCGAAAAAGAGCTGCTTGAGTACGGCAAAAAACAACTGACTGGCTATAAGCGTCCACGTCACATACAGTTCGTCGACGAATTACCAAAGTCGAACGTTGGCAAAATCCTACGTAAAGAATTGCGTAAGATGGAAGGCTTAGAATAGATTCTATCGTCAATTATTGCCTAACTGACGGCGCAATGGCGGGTGTGAATCTTGCTATTGCGCCGCTGTCACGTTAGGATATCTTAAGATTTTAGTCTACCAAATACCTGTCGGTCTGCTCATTAGCCACTGATAGCGTACTTTTATGACACTGCTTTTATAATATTGTACTAGGAATTTTTATGCGTATTGACAATCGTGAGCTTGACCAACTTCGCTCTATCAGCTTTGAGCGCCACTATACTAAGCATGCTGAAGGGTCAGTATTGGTCAGTTTTGGCGATACCAAAGTGCTATGTACGGCCAGTGTCGAATCTGGTGTACCACGCTGGCTCAAAGGTAAAGGTAAAGGCTGGATAACCGCCGAATACGGCATGCTGCCACGCGCAACCAATACTCGCAATCAACGCGAAGCGGCTCGCGGCAAGCAGTCAGGCCGTACGCAAGAAATCCAGCGTCTGATCGGTCGTAGCTTACGTGCCATGATTGATTTAAGTAAGCTTGGTGAAAACACCATCTATCTTGATTGCGATGTGTTGCAAGCGGATGGTGGTACTCGTACAGCCAGTATCACTGGTGCGGCAATTGCGCTGATTGATGCATTAGAGACTATCCAAAAGAGCAAAAAACTCAAAGCAGATCCGCTGATTGGACTGGTTGCTGCGGTTTCTGTTGGTATGAAAGATGGTGAAGCCTATCTGGATCTGAACTACGAAGAAGACTCTAGCTGTGATACCGACCTAAACGTTGTGATGACTCAAAAAGGTGAGTTCATTGAGCTTCAAGGTACTGCTGAAGAAAAGCCATTCACTCGCGCTCAAGCAGACGCTATGCTGTCATTGGCTGAGACAGGCATTGCTGAATTGATTAAAATGCAGCAGACTGCACTTGGCTGGTAGTCTGGTATTTGGATAAAACTTGCTGTCTTTATTCTCAGTTTTAATAACTGCCTGTTGGTTTCTGATAGGCAGTTTTTTCATAAAAAACACTTTTCACATTTCGCAATAGGTAACAATGCATGCTCAAGCTGACTGATGATGGCGCTAAAATCACCTTACAGGGTCAGCCGAATAATGCTGACAACGGTATGTTTTGGTTTGGATCTGCATTACTGATAGGGGCGGTGGCAGTTGCTATGGCAATGAGTTTGTTGTCTGAGCGATTGGCTATTGGTGCGCTGGCACTGCTTATCGTCGGTAGTTTTATTTTTAACAAAAAACGTCAGCAGCATAAAAAAGCCATGAGTGGCATGATTAGCAGTGGTACATTGTGGGTGCGAGCTGATGAGCTGGTACATGATAATCTAGGCAAACGTGAACATATTCATTTGACTGACGACGATAAAGTTGTGCTCATCGGTGATGGGCTACAGATTGTCGATAGCAGTGAGGCACGCAAATATTATATTACTGGTTTTGAGAGTACCCAAGAGGCGAAAGTGACTAAAGCCATATTAGAAGGGCAAGCACTGACAAAACGCCACGTAAATATCAAAATGAGTAGTGACTAGTATTTTTACGCCCCAGTCGCTTGATTCATCAGAAAGTCACTCCAGTCTCTATCCTATCTAACACCACCGCGCTTTATCTTATTTGATCCTTCTTAACGCTCTTCTTTATTATGACCATTCGTCATGATTTTTATACCGTCTATCGCCTATCTGAAGTGAATAGTTCTTGCAGATGCTTGTCTAAATGGTTTATAAGTAAGATTACAAAATTCAGTCTTCACTATTATCCATACTGTCATTGATACTTTTTTGATCAGGAGTTAGTCATGTCGCGTTTGCCTATGTCGTCAGTCGCAGCGTCGTGCAGTTTATTATTATTCACTTGTAGCATCATCGGACAAGCCCATGCAGATAGTATGAGCGCACTCATCGCTCAAAAGTCCGTACAGTCTGACTCTAGTGCGCGCTATACGTCTGCTTACCCAGCAGTTCCCTCCGTCAAAGTCAGTACACACTCTACCATTCAACGTGCTAACTCATCTCGAAGCTATGCAGAAGTTTCGCCAACGTATAACAATTACTCTAATATAAGTAATGATGGCAATCAGTCAACGATGAACAGCACCTATCGTTACCCTGAAGTGCAGCGTCAGTCACCCACCGTGTTGCCAGCATTTTTATCAGGGAGTTACGACAATGTCGATAGCGAGTATTTACCGCTGCTGAGTAGTGCGGAGACGCAAAGCAGTATGGCTGCCCGCGAAGTGGTCAGCATGGCACGTAAAATGGCACTGAACGAGCGGACGATTATCAAAGGCGGCTGCTGGGATTATTTGAATGCGGTGTTTAATCGAGCGGGAGTTTCGCGCAATACCATACACAAAGGCACGTATGCGCAAGGCCCTTATGCTAATAGTAGTGAAATTGAGGCAGGTGACTGGCTTTACTATATCAATCATGGCTACAATGGCATTGAGCACAGTGGACTGTTTGTCGGTTGGGTCGATGAGCGTGCTAAGCAAGCATTGATATTAAGCTATGCTGGTGAAAACCGCCGTGAGCCGGCGCGTTATCGTGTTTATGATTTGAGCAATGTCTATCAAATCATGCGCCCTAGTGTTTGATTTATAATATTTGGTAGAAAGTCCAAAAAACGAATGAAAAAGCGTCCGTTACTTATAGAAGTGGCGGACGCTTTTTATTTGTAGATCATCAGTCATTAGCATTTCGACTGTATTTTAGAATGGTTTAACGACCACTAAAATGACGATAATCACTAAGGCAAAAACAGGCACTTCATTAAACCAGCGCCAAAACTTATGGGATTTATAGTGAGGGTTATCAATCAGCTTTTTGCGATAAAAGCCGCAAGCGCCATGATAGCCTGATAGCAGTACGACCAATAGGAGTTTTACATGTAGCCAGCCTTGGGTTTTGTAAACATCCCAGCCCAGTCCCAACATCCATAGACCAAATATCCATGTCGCAATCATCGATGGCGTCATAATACCGCGATACAGCTTGCGCTCCATAATAGTAAAGCGCTCTTGGCTGATGCTATCGTCACTCATCGCATGATAGACAAACAGGCGCGGCAAATAAAATATCGCCGCAAACCAGCAGACCATCGAGATGATGTGTGCAGCTTTAATCCAGTTAAAATAATCTGCCATTACTTAATCTCTTATTATCAGCCGTGTAATATCAGGCTATTTTCATACATTTTTGTTAGCTGCACACAGACAAACTAATCGGCCAATACCACCTGCGATTGATGACCACTCATCGCATCCATCACAGGCAATACTTTTGGCGCTCTTGGTGCGGCAAACTGCTTTGTCAGACCAAGCTCACGCATGAGTCTGTCATCGCCTGATTGACTGGCATTCCCCGTCGTCAATAACTTATCGCCATAGAAGAAAGAGTTAGCACCCGCCATAAATGCCAAGGCTTGCTCTGAATCTGATAAGCTTTCACGGCCAGCAGACAAACGTACATAACTAGTCGGGCAGCAAATACGCGCCACAGCAATGGTGCGAATCCACTCTAGCACTGATAATTGGCCTTCTGCCAATACTTTATCGCCGATTGGTGTGCCTTTAATTGGGACTAGCAGGTTAACAGGAATCGACTCAGGGGCTTTAGGCATTTTTAGGAGCTCATGCACCCAATCAATACGGTCATCACGGCTCTCACCCATACCGACGATGTTACCACTACAAACATTGATACCAGAGTTGCGTACGTTTTCGATGGTATCTAAGCGCTCGTCATAGCTACGCGTGCTGACGACTTGCTCGTAATAGCTGCGTGAGGTGTCTAGGTTATGATTGTAATAATCCAGTCCTGCATCCGCGAGTTGCGTCGCTTGATTGGTATCGAGCATACCTAACGTCATGCAAGTCTCAAGTCCTAGCGCTTTTACTTCTTTGATGAGCTCGACCACATAAGGCATGTCTTTAGCGCTTGGGTGTTTCCATGCAGCACCCATACAGAAGCGAGATGAACCGGTTGCCTTGGCACGTTTGGCCGCAGCGATGACTTTATCCACTTCTATACGTTTTTCTGCCTGCAGTTTCGTCGTATCGCGATGATGACCTGATTGTGAGCAATAGCCACAATCCTCAGGACAGTTACCGGTCTTAATAGACAGTAGCGTACTGATTTGTATTTCGTTGGCGACAAAGTGCTCTCTATGAATGGTCTGGGCTTTTAACAACAAGTCCATCAAGGGCAAATCAAACAACTGAGCGATATCGTCACGACTGTATGTGTGAGTATCAGGCTGGTTGAGTAGGTCAGTTGTGCTATCGGCGTTTGGTTCAGAGATGCTAAGCAATCCTGCCATAAGGTAAATCCTTTTATAAAATTAAATGGTATCAGGTAATATCAATGTATGTGTCTATTGTCATTTATAAGGTAATAAAAAAGGTTGCCGTATAGTATACCGCAACCTTTTTAGAAAATCAGAACACTGCTAGAGAGTATGTATAAATGTCACAATAGCGCATATAAATAGTAACTATCTATTTGATCCTATTTCAACCATTTTACCAGTGAATATCATGCAATTCATTACTCGTTTATAAGAAAGGGTCAGCTATTTACTTGCCCAATTTATGCTTGGCAAAACCTACCCAATGCTCAGCAAATTTCTGTGCTTTATACGCATAAGGCTTGGCTTTTTGGAGGTATGGTTTACACTCTTCTGGTACGGCTGGCACGATATGCTTAGCAAGTTTGTTAAACCACATCATTAGGCTGTAGTCACCCTCGATGCTTAATTTGCCTTCTTGCACGGCAGTCATAAATGCAGGTAGGCTGCCTTTGGTCAATAGCTTGACGCCTGTCATAGAATCTTTGAAAGTAATGGTCAAATCTGCTTCTTTTGCATGACCACTTTGTTGACTAAACTGTCCGTTATCAAAGCGAAAAGAACGCGCGATATCAGATTCGGTGCTGGCAAACTCAATCGTGACATTACGATCAGCAAAGAGTGCTTTGACGTCTTCGTTATCGCTATCAGCGAGCATCGACAGACGATAGCCAACCACGGCCAACAACGCGTCTAATGGGTCAGATTTGATATCTAATACAGGAATAGTGAACATAGTGGAACTCCTAAAGGTAGGGCATAAGAATAAAGCGTACTTTATACCAGTTTTTATAATAAATATATAACTAGATTATAAACTACTGAGTGATTTCAACTCTTTAGGATTTAAGTAGAAAGCGTTAAGTATCTTGTAACATTACATGTCACTGTCATGGGTAGGGTATTCATATCAGTATGGCAGTATCAATGAAAGCGCGGCTTATAATCATCATCGTAAACAGGCGTATGTTCGACATAGCGAGCCGCTTCCAACTCGCGCTGCCGACTAACTGCATCACTCACATCCTCGTAGCGTAATGCTCGGTATAGTACCCAGCCTGCCAAAGGTAACCAGCTGATTCCCATCGCGATGACATAACGGTGCCATTCTGAAAGCGCAGATAGCATCGGACGACCTACCAAGATATTCTGTATCATCTCAACAGCCAACCAGTAGACCATACCACCAAACAGATATAGCAACAGCCAGCGCTGCGATGATAGAGCGAGCGCCACGATCATACCTGCTAGCAAGCTATAGCCTAGCCATGCCGAGCTGCTCCACGTCTCTACGCCAATAAAAGAAAAAATAGTCATTGCCATCATTCATCTCGCTATTCATAAGGTGAACTCCAATGAAACTATTATGAAAGGTTGCTGAGCAAAGCTAAAGAGGCGCTAGGCGACTTTGCGACAACCGTTGACGTTTGATTTTTTAGATTAAAGTTGCTTTTTTTTGGGTAGCTTTTACGATTTTTAATCGTTAGCTGGTAGGCTAAGCGCCGCAAAAAAGGGCGCTTATATTGGGGAGGGTAGGAGCCGTTATAATGGTTTAAACAAAAGCTTTTAATCAGATGTTTATACAGGGGTGACCAACAGTTAAGCCTTATTGGTCCGTCTGCCCCACCAAGATAGTAACGATACCAAAATAGCACCGAGTAGCATAAGACCAACTGTGGTCAGCCAGTGCGGACCAGTAGGATACTGCCATGGCATAACGTTATTGACCGCTTCGCTGTTAAGAGCACCTAATACATCTACTTTCCACGGCCATACCTTGACCAAAGAGCCGGCAATAAAACCGGTCAGTAGTGCCAAGGTTGCTTGATAGTAGCGGGCTAATAACCATTTTAGAGCACGGGTAAATAATAACAATCCAGTTGCCATACCCGCCATCACAGTAAAGAGTACCGTAAAGTTAAGAGTATGTACGGCTTCCAATACGGTATCGTAGGCACCTAGTAACAACAATATAAAAGATCCTGAGACCCCAGGCAATATCATGGCGCAAATCGCAATCGCGCCTGCAAAAAATAAATACGGTAAGCTAGGTGTCGCTGCGAGTAATGGCAGACTACTAATGACCACAGCAGCAATAAGTCCCGCAGCAAATAGCGCCACACGTCCTATATTCCAGCGCTTAATTTCACTTAATAAGATAAATACCGTTGCGACGACCAATCCAAAAAAGAATGACCAAATGAGCAGTGGCTGATTGTCCAGCAAGTACTTGATGATACCAGCTAAGGTAGCAAAACTCGTCGCAATACCAAGTATCAAACACAATAAAAATGTCGCATCAACCTGTCGCCAAACCGCAATCAGTCCTTTGATTCCGCCGTCTTGTCGAAATATCTGCCAAAGGTTGGGGCCAATGCTACCGAGTGCATTAATCAGGCGCTCATAAATCCCTGCAATCAATGCAATAGTGCCACCAGAGACACCAGGGACGATATCAGCAGCGCCCATCGCCATGCCTTTGACATAAACTCCTAGCAGCTCTTTTGGGTTATCCGTATGCGCAGGGACAGAGACAGGGTTCGTGCTTGCGTCTAATGGCTGCGCTGCTGACGGCTGGTTTGGCCGTGGAGATTGTGGTGCCGTCATGAACAGTCCTTTAATATATGAGAATAAGTGTTATCTAAAACTAAATGTCTGGCGTTATTTCAACTAAATGTGAATGTACTTGAAGATCAAAGCAACATCATCCTATGAAACATGCGCTAACGCATAAAAGCTAGATTAATGAGACAGACATTAACCCAGCTTAGCGGATAATCTAGAATACTTAACGATTACTTAGTAGGAGCGAGGGCTGGGTAGCCAAGCGCATAAAGCGTCCCTTCAAGTCCTGTCACATTGACCGCCGCATCGGCACGTGCTTGCACGATAGGCTTAGCGTGATAAGCCACTCCTAAATCAGCAAGCGCCATCATCGGCAAGTCATTGGCACCATCACCGACACAGACCACTTGAGACATCTCGATACCTAAGCGCTCAGCAGTGTGCTCGACGATAGCGGCTTTTTTGGCACCATTTATGATGGGCAACTGTATATGACCGGTCACTTCGCCTTCTTCGATGTCTAAGGCATTGGCATGGACTTCGTCAATCCCCAATTGCTCAGCGATATAACGGGCAAAGTAAGTGAAACCACCTGACACAAGCACAGTATGATAGCCCAATGCTTTTAACGCACTGATGGTGGTACGGGCACCGACTGATAACGTCAAGCGGTTGCAAATATCATCAAGCACATCGGTAGAGATACCCTTTAATAAAGCCACGCGCTGAGCAAATGATTCATCAAAGTCAATTTCACCGCGCATCGCCGCTTCAGTAATGGCCTCGACTTGCTCACCAATACCAGCCGTTTTTGCCAGTTCTACAATGACCTCTTGTTCAATCAACGTCGAATCCATGTCAAAACAGGCAAGCTTGTGAGTACGTAGCATATGACCGACCGACAAGATATGACAATCGACGATATCTAGGTTGCCTGTACTATCCGCGCTGCGCGTGCGGTTATATGCTTCAGACAAGTCGTGGCGTAGACGAGTGGTCAGCTGGTCGTCAATAATGTGCGCGGCGGCCGTCTTCTTGCCAGGGTGCATCAGCGTGTCCGTCACAGGTACCAACAGATAGCGGTACACTTGAACATTGGTAAAGGGGAGACGCTGTGCATCTGCTGCTGTCGGCTCTGTATCAGAAACCGTAATATCGACAAAGCTTGCATCTGTATCTTCAGCGACTGTCACCAAATGCCAGCTTGGCTGCTCATCGACCCAAGACTGAACATATTGGTGAATATCCATGGCGGATACTTGGGTTGGTAGCACGACGATGAGTGCAAAGACAGGCAGCGACTGTAGCGCATCAAAATCTTGTAGATTGGTATCATCGGGTAATAATGCTGCAATAGAGTCAACGGCTTGTTGCCATGCTTTGCTGTCTTTTGGTAACGAATAAGATGTATTTTTTGGCATGGCTCAATTGTCCCTTGTATGCTCATATAAGATTGGGAATAATAACAGTTTTACTGAGCAGCGCCTATAGATGACATGCAAAGTATCATGGGTGTCAAAAAATGCTTATCAGCGCCTAAAATCTGCTGAAATGCAACAAAGTTATTATGATAAATTTATAAACCGACTAACGCTATAAGACTTATTATGGTGATATAGTAGATGACCTAAACTGACCACTTGGTAATGATGCTGTGGCAAAAATAGCAGCGATAATCATGAGGCAGGGCGCGATAGTATCATCGTTCAAATTTAGCTCAATAAATGAGTGTCATTCTACGTAGTAGCATTTTATATGATGACTGATTTCAATGAAATACTATCGATTTTCCGTGAATATCGATCAATATTCGCGCATTACAATTGTTTAAAAATTAGCCAAAAAATGAGCAACAGACTCGTTTTTTAATTTCTTTTCTCCAAAAAAGTTTAACATATCATGACGTATTTAGCGCCGCGGCAAGGGTTGTTTGCCATTATTCTTCTGGTTAGTTTTTGTTTGCAGACGCTGTTATTGGTCATCAGTACCGACCAACAGCTGAGCAAGAGTCGTGCGTTAAAAGGCGAGCAGATGGTCGCCCAGCTGATTGATGAAGCAAGGTTATCTTTAGAAAACAAAGACCGTGTCAGTCTCAGTGTGATTGCCAATCGCTATACCAGCGAGCAAGACGTGACACGGATACTGATTAAAGATAACAACGACGATATTTTGGTGCCTGTAGGCAACGCGCCGATGCAGCAAGGCGATACGATTCGCCAAATCGCAACCAACGGCGATGCGGTGATTGGTAGTGTTGCCCTGACGTTAAAAGACGTTAGTAAAGGTGAAATTATCGCGATGCAGTGGCCGTTTGTGATTGGCACTATGTTGCTGCATTTATTGCTTTGGCTAATCTATGGTTATCTTGCTCGTCCTACCAAGGAGCAAATCAGTGCGCTGAGCCGTAATATTCAGGACTTGTATCGTGAGCAGTACAATCAGGGCGATCAGCGCGGCTATAGCCGTGACCTTGAGCGCGGCACAGGCGGCACAGTTAACGACCCGGCTGATGGTCAACTAGCTGGTGGTGCTTCTGAAAGCGTTACAGAGAATAAAGTAACGAACGCGCGCACATTCAATGTACACAACGAAGTCAACGAATATCTTAGAAATCAGCAAAATCAAGAAACTGGTGACGAAACTGGCAGTCTAACGGCTACGTCTGAAGGCGATACTGAAGACAAGGCTGTTAGTACTGCGAAGCGTCATAGTTCGCAATCTGGTGGTCAGACGTCTAAATTGTCTGCCACACGCGCAGTCGATAGCGTGAGAGTGCAAATCGTCTTTCATGATGAATTCAATATGCTTGAGCGCCTTGCACCGGCGCAGCGCCTGCCTTATCTAGCCCTATGTACGCAACTGCTCAACCAAGCCGTGACTGAACTACTCAAACAGCCATTACTACTGGGCGTTAGTGCGACCAATGAAGCACACTTTGAGGACGATGGTGCAAGCGTGGTGTTAAAAGCAGATAATAGCCATGCAAAAGTGGCGCTGGCAGGGGTGATGCTTGCCAAGCTGTACTTGATGCTTAATAAAATTATTCATGATAAGCATATCGAGCTATCACGCTTTGCACTACCAGCAAAAGCAGGCGTGAGCGATGATGCACAGTCAGAGCCAATGACCCATCTACTACAGAGCATCGGTAAAAAAGAGCAACTGTTGATATTACTGCCAACTGCTGGTCTCAAACAAATCAGTAACCATGTACAAGTACACAGCATCATGCGTCCAACCACTGTCTACGAGCGCGAGTGTGCGATATTCGATGGTGGTAATGACTCGCTCATCCAGCGTTTAGCTGATGTCCGCAATGCCGTTCTTATGATTGAAGACGAAGATGAATCGCTTATTTAATAGTGCTGTTTTTAATGATACTATTTTGGATAATTTATACTACAATTGTCTGCTAGATAATTCATATCTTCGTCTTGGCACTTTGGGCTAAATGTGACATATTAAGAAAAAGGATTGACAACTTTCAACAGAGACTTTATAAGGCATATATATATTGATGTATTTTTAATACCCATGCCTAAAAATGATAGGAGTTTGTCATGAGTGACGCTGATATTGACGACGATTTTGATGATGATTTTGTCGACGATGACGATGCAAAGATGGTTGAAGAAGCTGAGACAAGTGTACGTACGCGTTTAAGTAGTCTTGAGAAGCGTCGGCTAATCGATAATTTGCTAGAAGAAAAGCGTTTGGCTAAAGAGTTAAAAGACGATCTAGATGATATAGACAATTTCGATGAAGACGGTGACGATTGGGATGATGATGATTTTTAATTGATAGGCTTCAGTCATCTCAGCTGACTAAAGTGCTTTAATGATTTGATAATCATCTACTCAGTTATACCGATTGCTCGCTGTTTGTTATTTTTTACAATGGCTCGCAATCTGCTCTATTCAATAATACTTACTTTATAAAGGCTGCTTGGTTACGGTTATTCAAGCAGCCTTTGTTTTAAAACAACATAATATCTTGCCATTAACCAATCGATCACTGCGATTGACGATAGCTATCTTTCAAGGACTACCAAGCCATGAGTAACCAACTAAGTTTTGATGAATTACTAGATTATTTGGATAACCAAGAGAGCCAGTTCGTGCTCGATAGTGTCGCGGCGCATGGTTTTTTGACAGCGACGGTCATCGGTCGCCCACTCCCTAACTGGATGGATGCGCTTTTTGAAGGTCATGTGAGTGAAATTCCAGAAAACGTCATCGATGGTATCAAGCGCTGGCGTGACTCGATCATGGCTGAGCTAAAAAACGAGACACCGATTGAATTGCCATTTGGTGAAGATGCTGGTGACGAAGAAGTGGCAGTTGATTTCTCAGATGAGTCAGATATCGTGGCTTGGTCAATTGGCTTTGTTGATGCCATGTATGGCGATGAAGCAAGTGATTGGTTTGAAGATGAAGAGACAGCAGAAGACGTGGCTGTATTGACCTTGCCAATGATTGTGCTGAGCGGCATTGATGATGAAGATCCAGAGCTAGAAGCAATGCGTAAAGACGAAGACAAAATGGTACAAATGGCCAATAGCATCGAAGGCAATTTGACCGAGCTGTTTTTATTGTTTCATACCAATGACTAGTCATTCTAAAAGACAATACTGCTAGTAGTACTGTCTTTTATTTATACTGCATCACGCAGCTCTGGTCATTCTTTTAGATACTTTATAAGTCACCGATAAGGTCTTACTATGGCTGTGCAACTCTCCAATCTTGAACACTTACCTAATTATCAAATTACCGAGCGCCTTGATGTTGTGTATGGCAGTACGGTGCGCTCAAAGCATGTGGGCAAAGACTTGTTTGCTGGGCTAAAAAACATCGTTGGCGGCGAACTAACCGCTTATACCGAGCTGTTAGAAGAGTCACGCCAAGAAGCGATCGATCGCATGATTGTTAAGGCAGAAGCGCTTGGTGCCGATGCTGTCGTCGGCTTGCGTTTCTCTACCTCTAGTATCGCACAAGGGGCCTCTGAGCTGTTCGTGTATGGGACAGCGGTCAAAGCGGTACCAGTATCGCAGCAGCTCCAGAACCCACCAAGCGATAATCACTATCCGTCTGGTCAAACACCGAATCCTCAAGCCCAAACTGCGTCAGATGATCTACCGCGTTTTAATCCTTTTGGTTGATCTTAGCGCTTTAAAAACTGTGGCACTAAAAACGATAATGCTAAAAACCACAATGCTACAAACCGTAATACTTTTTATGATGAGAAACGTGCCATGAATGACTCACTCACGCAAGTGCTTATCAATTATGGGCCGTTTATCTTTTTATTCGCCGCTGGTTGGTTTTTTGGCTCACGTCATGAGCGTCAGCATTTGGCACAGCTCAAAGTAGCAGAGCAGGCGCTAGGGGATATTACGGTTTCAAGCGAGCGTTTCTACCGTCCTGAGCTGGCTGTCGGTAGTGAAGGCGCGCTAGTTCTTGGCAGCGTCGTTATTGCTCAAGATTACTTTAAGATGATTATTGCTCGCGTGCTTAGTCTGTTTGGCAAAAACCTAACCACCTATGAGACTCTGCTTGATCGCGCGCGCCGTGAGGCAATCGTCCGTATGCGTACACAAGCGAAAGCCAAAGGCTACACTCATATTTATGGTGTACGTCTAGAAGTCACTAACATCAACCAATTGGGCAGTATGGTAGAAGCCATTGCTTATGGCACGGCAGTCATCAGTACTGATCATACACCTATCGCTTCTGCTACACTCACATCGCCCGCACGTGTATCTTCTGCACTTCCTAGCATCTCTTAGTACCTTGTAGCACTACTATTTAGATTCTCCTCTGTGGTTGTCGCAGCACAAAACCCAACGCTGACTGACCAGTAGTCAGAAAAATCAAATACATACACTTTTACAACGATATACTGACTTTCAATGTTTCGACATTTTTTGGGTATATGTCAGTAGTGATGATTCCAGAAAATGTTGTGTACAAAGTGTCGTATAAAAACGCTGACAATGTCGGTGGCTTTTACCCAAGATATCAGCAGGATTGGCTGATTGAGCATCACAACGTTGTCATAAACCTGCCCGTGTAAGGGTTCTATCTACAAGGATGTAGTTATGGAAGGTGTGGAGTTAGTCACGTTTGTAAATTCAAAAGTCATTCCCATTAGTATTTTTTTGATCATGATGGGAATGGGGTTGTCCTTAGTTACCAATGACTTTAAAAGAGTCGTCAAATATCCCAAAGCAGTCGCGATCGGACTGACCAATCAGCTACTATTCTTGCCACTGGTCGGTTTTGCCTTGGCAACTTTCATGTCACTCGAGCCTGAGTATGCCGTCGGGGTCATGCTACTAGTACTGTGTCCTGGTGGCACCACATCAAATCTATTTACCTATCTAGCCAAAGGCGATGTCGCACTCTCAGTCACGATGACTGCGATTGCCAGTGTTATCACCGTATTTACCATTCCTATCGTACTGAGTTTTTCGCTCGTGTATTTCATGGGTGCCGGTAGTGAGTTTCAGTTGCCAGTCGCCAAGACCATGATCAGCTTGATTGCTCTGACGATACTGCCAGTTAGTATTGGTATGCTCATCAAACGCTATGCGGCGAGCTTCGCAGATAAAGCACAGGTTATGGTGTCTCGTTTTGGTGTGATATTTTTGAGCTTCTTGGTTATTTTCTTAGGATATGTGCAAAGAGATATTTTGGTCGAGGCCTTAGTTGCCACTGGTCCTGTGTCGCTCATATTGAACGTATCGACGATGGCGCTTGGTTATTACACCAGTAAATGGTTCGGTCTAAATCCTGCGCAGAGAAGATCAATCACCATGGAAGTGGGTCTACAAAACAGTACGCTATCGATGTTTATGGCATTGACGCTGCTCGCTAACTATAAGATGTCGTTAACCCCAGCTATTTATACATTAATCATGTTCTTAACCGCAGGTATCATGGTCAGAGTATTTACCGCGCAACATAATAAAGCTAATAGAGTAGAAAGAGAAAATAGCGTGTTGGCCGCACGGAGAATGTAATTTAATCAAAAGATTAGCCGCAGTGCATTGCTAAATAAGGAATGCATTACTCAATAAAATAAGCCCACAATATACTTTCTATGATGAGAGTTATTGTGGGCTTTTATGTTTATCACAGTTTCTTAGAGTGGGTGAGTCGATTCAATACGGATAACTTTGCTCAACACTAAAATCTGCGCCTGTCTACTTCTGCTCTTGCCTCGGCTGCCTGTTCTTTGACTCTTTCAATTTCAAACAAGAACGTGCGGTTTTTGAGCACCGCGACAAATACCACGCCGCCGACCGTATTACCCACCAAGACTACGACTAAAAATATCAAATAGTGCCATAGAGTAACAGTATTGCCATACAGCAATGCTGAAAACACTTCGATATTGCCAACGATACTGTGGTGTAAGCCTAAAAACCCGATACTACCAGTGATAATGGAAACCAAAACAATACGGCTAAGGGTATCGCGTGCAGATGTGACTAGCCATGCCGCCACGCCCATCATCCAACCCGCTAGTACCGCACTACCAAAGATAACCCACCACTCAAACCCTAAAATATGCTCAGCGTAAGCATCGATAGCATGGTCGGTAAATAGATGCATATGCAACCCTAAGCCAACCATCAAGGCGGCAAACAAACAGCCGCCGACGATATTACCAGCGATAACGATGCCCCATAGACGTAGCAGCTTATGCAGTGGTTCAATCTTGTTTAGCACAGGCAGGCTCAAGAGGGAGGTCTGCTCAGTGAATAATAACGACTGACCGATAACGACGATAATAAAGCCGATCGGATACAGCAGGGACGATAGCACCATCGCATAGCGACTTGGCACCACGTCATTGAGTAAGGCAAATGCAGATAAAATCACAAAAAAACTGATGCCAATCTCTAATCCAGCCGTAAAGGCGCTAGTAAACAGCGAGCCAAGCGAGCGCTCAAAGGTTTCTTTGGCATGGATAACTTGCTCGACCAAGATACTGGCGTAGCTTTTTGCTTGGCTTAGATTGTCATCACCGGCGACTTTTTTGATGGTTTCCTTGTCTTCTTCGCTGATTTCTTCTGGCAGGTCATCATTATCCAGCTCTTCGGTGGCTTTTATATGGTCGTCTGGATGATGGCTGTCTACATGAGGGTTGGCGTGACTGTCTGCTGGAGAGTGGCTGTGGTGTAGCGTATGGCTGTGCTCTATGTTGTCTTTTTCATGGTTACCATTCAGCGTATCGTTCGTATCATCATTTTGCTGGACACGATTTGTGGTGCTTGCGGGCAAGCGCTCGCTGTCTGACAGGTTATCCTGAGCGTTGTCGCTATGTTTTTGGCTATTTTGTTGGTTGTGTTTGGTATCTTGGGGCAAGGTCGGCTCACTATTGATTAGATAACGTTTTTAGTATTTTTAATATAAAGATATCAGCATTATTTTAGCGCATGACAGGGACGGGTTCTGTTGAGCATTTAACCGATTGGGGTTATTAATTGTTCGTTAACGGCATGAAAAATGACCTTCAGGCTTTATAAATTGTCTTACCATCTAACAAAATCTGCCTATCTGCGTTAAAATCACTCTATTCATTATTTTCCTAATTTTTATATTCTCTTTAATTCAATTAACTTTGATCACATTCAATCAATAAAAGATAATGCCATTATGAGTAACCACAACCTAACCGCCTCTATTCAAGCGGCACTGAATCAATTAGAAAACGCCTATAACCCTGCACAAGTCGAGGCAGGCATGTATCAAGGCTGGGAAGAAAGCGGCTATTTTCAGCCAACTTTTGATAAAGACGAGTCGTTTTCTATCGCGCTGCCACCGCCAAATGTCACGGGCTCGCTACACATGGGTCACGGTTTTAACAATGCAATCATGGATGCGCTGACCCGTTATCACCGTATGGATGGCGACAATACGCTTTGGCAGCCAGGTACGGATCATGCCGGTATCGCAACTCAAATGGTCGTTGAGCGTCGATTAGAGGCACAAGGGATCAAACGCCGTGATATGACACGTGAAGATTTCATCGATAAAGTATGGGAATGGAAAGAAGAATCGGGCGGTAACATCACCAGCCAAATTCGCCGTTTGGGTAGCTCGGTTGACTGGTCGCGTGAGCGCTTTACCATGGATGATGGTCTATCCAATGCGGTAAAAGAAGTGTTCGTACGCCTGTTTGACGATGGTCTTATTTATCGCGGTAAGCGCTTGGTAAACTGGGACCCTAAGTTCCAAACGGCGCTGTCTGATTTAGAAGTAGAAAACCATGATGAAAAAGGTAGCCTGTGGCATTTCCGCTATCATTTCACGGATACAGAGCTGACCACGCAAGATGGTAAAAACTATCTAGTCGTCGCCACCACGCGTCCTGAGACTTTGCTTGGTGATACCGCTGTCGCAGTCAATCCGAGCGATGAGCGTTATGCACACTTGGTCGGCAAAACCATTACCTTGCCAATTACGGGTCGTGTCGTGCCTATCGTCGCTGATGATTATGTCGAAAAAGACTTCGGTACAGGTTGTGTGAAAATCACCCCAGCTCATGATTTTAACGATTATGAATTGGGTCGTCGTCATAGCTTGCCATTGATTAATATCCTTGATGAGCGCGCCAATATTTTGCCAGCGATGGAAGTTTATCCTGACTTACAAACGCGTGAGCCAGAATTAGAGACCACGCCGAGCGACTATGCAGGACTTGAGCGTTTTGCTGCGCGTAAATTCCTTGTTGAGCAAGCAGGCGAGCAGGGCTGGCTAGAAGATATCGAAGACTATGCGCTAAAAGCCCCACGTGCTGAGCGTGGCGGTACGATCGTTGAGCCGTGGTTGACCGATCAGTGGTATGTTGCGGTCAAAGAGCTTGCCAAGCCTGCGATTGACGCGGTAGAAGACGGCAGCATTGAGTTCGTCCCTGCCCAGTACAAAAATATGTATATGGCGTGGATGACCGACCTGCAAGACTGGTGCATCAGCCGTCAGCTCTGGTGGGGACATCGTATCCCTGCATGGTATGACGATGCGACGGGTGAAATCTATGTCGCACGTGACGAAAGCGAGGTGCGCACTAAATACAACCTAGGCGACGACGTAAAACTGCGCCAAGATAATGACGTGCTCGATACGTGGTTCAGCTCGGGTCTATGGACGTTCAGTACGCTTGACTGGGCAGACGTCAACGCCGATCCACGCGTGATGGATACCTTTCACCCAACTAGCGTGCTCGTGACTGGTTTTGACATTATCTTCTTTTGGGTGGCGCGCATGATCATGATGACCATGCATTTCGTGAAAAACGAAGACGGCACGCCGCAAGTACCGTTTAAGACCGTCTATGTGCATGGTCTGGTACGTGATGGCAATGGTCAAAAAATGTCAAAATCAAAAGGTAATGTCTTAGATCCGATTGATCTAATCGACGGTATTGAGCTAGAAGCGCTAGTAGAAAAGCGCACCAGCAATATGATGAACCCAAAAGACGCGGCCAAGATTGAGAAGCAAACGCGTAAAGAGTTTCCAGAAGGTATCCCAGCTTATGGTACGGATGCACTGCGCTTTACCTTTACCTCATTGGCCAGTACCGGTCGCGATATCAACTTTGATCTAAAGCGTGTTGAGGGCTATCGTAACTTCTGTAATAAAATCTGGAACGCCAGCCGTTTTGTCCTGATGAACTGTGTCGATGGTGATAGCAATGCCAAGCCTATCGACCAAGCGGCAAACCCTGACGTATGGGAATTACCAGAGAAGTGGATCATGAGTCGTCTGAACTCTAGTATCAAAGACATTCATCAGCATTTCGCTCAGTATCGTCTCGATATGGTCAGTCAAGATATCTACGAGTTTATCTGGAACGAGTACTGTGACTGGTACGTTGAGCTTGCCAAAGCCAGCCTAAATGATGACTCGGTATCTGACGAGCGTAAAGCGCAAATCCGCTATGTGCTACTGCACGTGCTAGAGACGGCGCTACGCTTCACCCATCCAATCATGCCGTATCTGACTGAGCAGATCTGGCAGACCATCGCGCCGCTACTGGGCCGCAAAAACACCGACAGCATCGTGGTTGCTGACTATCCACAGACCGATGATAGCCAAATCAGTGAGCAGACCGAAGCCGATATGGCGTGGCTACAAGAGCTAATCGCGAGCGTCCGTAACATCCGTGGTGAGATGAAACTGGGCAATGCGGTACGTCTGCCAGTGCTACTACAAAACGTCTCTGCCGATGAAGATGCGCGTCTCTCACGTATCAAAAACCAGTTCAAAGCGCTTGCCAAAGTTGAGAGCTTAGAGATCGTCAAAGAAGGCGATGAAGTGCCACTATCGTCATCAAGTATGGTCGGTCAGCTACGTGTACTCGTACCGATGAAAGGGCTAATCGATCCAACGGCTGAGCTGGCACGTTTGGGCAAAGCGCATGAAAAATTGCAAAAGCAAGCCGATGGTATCGCGCGTAAGCTAGGCAATGAAGGCTTTGTCAGTAAAGCACCTGCGGAAGTAGTCGATGCTGAGAAAGCGAAGCTTGCTGAGCTAGAAGGGCAGTTGACCGCGATGACGGCGCAGATGGAGCAGTTGAAAGCGTTGTAAATAAAACGTAAATATCTGTAGTAATAAAATACGCTGTCACAATTGTGATGGCGTTTTTTATTGCCTACTGGTTAGTTCTCTAACTAACTCTTATTACTAATAAGTACTGAATATTTGTGTGCTATTATTTATAATCTATTGAGATTAGCTCGAATATATATGCATAAGCTGCAAAAAGGTATCATCAGTAAGGCACTTGCAGAGGTGGTCAATGCTGAGAAAACAAAACAGTCTGAGCTAGAAGGGCAGTTGACACCGATGACGGAGCGGTCAAAAGCGTTGTAAGATATCAATCGAATGACCTAACTAAAGAGATATGATTAAGTAATTCTTTAGTTTGAAGTAGACTTTTGAGTTTGAGGAAAAAATATGAGTGATAATAGATTGGATGAAGAAGAAGTTGTTTTTGAGCATGATGTAGCAATGATTATTATTAATAAGTCATTTGAAGAACGGACTGCTTATGACGCAGCGCGTTATGCTTGGAGAGTCAATCCTGAAGTAATAGGTCAGGCTGACTATATATTAGCAGTAGCATATGGTGAAATTGTAGGCGTTTTTATTGCAGATCAATGGAAATTGGCAACACTGGAAAATTTTCCAGAGTACCCTAATGTTGCTGTAGAAGGAAGATTTGGCTTTGTTGGAAGAGATGCTCCCAAAGAGGTCGTACAACGTTATCTGTTTAAACGTATTCCTAGTGAGTACCGTAGAAAAGGTATGGCTGCTCCTATTAGATACAACTATGAGTATAATCATAAAGATAAAAGTAAAACACGCAAAGGCTTTTTAGATAGTATTTAAGTAATATTAGAGTCTTTAACCTATCGCTAGCTTTCTACGCCATTATGTATACGATGGCGTTTTTATTGTTCATTATTTACTCACTTCATACTTCATTTCTAGGCTATAACTGAATATTTGTGTGCTAATATCTTTATATTGAATAGTGCAGTACGAGTTTTCTAACCATGGATTAAGTTTATGAAGTTCAAACCAAGAAATTTAAAAGCTATAGCCGAGTTAATAATTGGTGATGAAGGTCATTTTCCTTATCGTTCTAGTAGCTACATAACAGAATTTTTTGAAGAGTGTGACTTGGATTTTGTACATGATGGTTCTACTCGTAAATATTGGGTAGCTGACAGATTAGAAAATCTTCTAAATGAACCATCCGATACAACTGACACTTTACCAAATCGGTTTTTAAATGTTCTACAAATATTAATGCACAAGTCTGATGCACATGTAGATGATCCAGATCGTTTGAAAGCGCTTGATGAGTTGAATAAACCTCTTTCCAGAGAAGGTTTTGAAGCATTTTATGGAGAGGATGATTTACTCTACGTTCGTCATAATACTACGAGAAAAATATCTACCTACTCTTCTACGCCTCATCGACCTTTCACTCCTAAAGAGCAGGAAAAATATTTGCAGCTTACTGAGTACTTGAGTAATTGTTCTGAAGATCAGCTAATAGAAGAAATTTTACTACCTTTATTTCGACAATTAGGCTATCAGCGTATCACCGCAGCAGGTCATAAAGATAAATCCCTTGAGTATGGCAAAGATATTTGGATGCGTTATGTTTTGCCTACGCAACATGTATTGTATTTCGGTATACAGGTCAAAAAAGGAAAGCTTGATTCAGCAGGAGTTACGAAGAAATCAAACTCAAATGTAGCTGAAATTTATAATCAATTGTTAATGATGCTCGGTCATGAGATTTTTGACCCTGAAACTAGTAAAAGGGTTTTAGTCGACCATGCCTTTATTATAGCTGGTGGGGAAATTACTAAACAAGCTAGAAATTGGCTAGGTAATAAATTGGATGCATCAAAAAGAAGCCAGATTCTTTTCATGGACAGAGACGATATACTAAATCTTTACGTAGTAAGCAGCCTTAATGTACCAATTAAAGATAACGGTACAGAAGCTATAATAATCTCAGATGAACTACCGTTCTGATATTAGTTTATAACCTCCCGTCTTAGGAACACCATAAACCATCTCACCATTGGACAACGCTCGCCTCTAAGTGTCATTACTATCGATGACACTGCACCAATCACGCTCAGGTTCACTCGTCAAAGCACAATAGAGATGGGTATCAGCTTCTTATATTAATTTAATTCAAAACCTAAAAAACCGCCACAGCAAATACGATGGCGGTTTTTTATTATTCAAAATATTGTAACTTATAAAATGCTTACAGTGCCCACAGCGACTGATACTGCTCATCAGTCAACGTCACGATATCGATCTCGGCCAGCATCTCGCGTAGCTCTTGCCATTTATTTGCATCAGGCTTGATCGGTGTGATCAATCTGCCCAGCGTATTATCGATAATGGCATCCATCAGCGTATCCGCCTCGGTTTTACTATAGTGGTAATACATATGGTGGGCAATTTCTGAATCATTTTTACACAGTTCCGTCATCTGATTGGTCACTTGGATAAAGGTATCTATCGCGTCCTTTTTCGCACTATAGATCTCATCAGTCGTTAGAATCTCTAACGCCGAAAAGTTTGGATAAGGTGACAGATGCTGATCGATAAACGTAAAGTCTAGCCCTTCATGAGTCGCTTCAACGCCCTCGAAGTTATAAAAGCATAGCCACGCACCATCGAGACTTGGGTCTTCTTGCAGGTTTTTTATATGATAAA
Organism: Psychrobacter piscatorii; assembly: GCF_043641605.1. Taxonomy (GTDB): domain Bacteria; phylum Pseudomonadota; class Gammaproteobacteria; order Pseudomonadales; family Moraxellaceae; genus Psychrobacter; species Psychrobacter piscatorii_C. The sequence continues at coordinate 68,196 of NZ_JBHZRK010000006.1, forward strand.
AGTCTTTTTGCACAAAGGTCACATTATCACGGCTGATACTAAAGCCATTCTTCTTGGCATAGCGAGCCAATATCTCAAAGCCAATACGATTGGTCTTTTCTTCAGCGGCAGGGGTGCAGATGCGAATCGGTTGATTGTTTCTTAGTTTATCCATACTGGACTGCTGCATCAATATGCCACCATCAGTTTCAAAAAAGCAGCCAAGCGCACGAAGATTGGGCGCGTAATGCTCAAACAGATGAATCGGCTCATTGACGTGTAGATCGATGCTTTGATTCTGCAATTCAGCAAAGCCATCATAGTGGTCATCAGGCTCGATGATGGTGATATCAAGCCCTGCTTGCTCGTATGCGCCTGTGATCACACCCGCGATAAAAGGCAGGTGATCAGGGTTTAAAAACCATTCGAGGGTCAGAGTAAGTTTGGTGGTCGGCTGCATGGTTGTTTCCTTTTTAATGATAGAAAACAATCAGACTGATGCTGTTTAAACAAAACAAAAAAGGTAAAACAAGGAAGGCAAAGTCTCAAAGTTAGATATGCTATTACGAGCACACATCACTAAGAGATGCATTAAAACGTGTCATTCTTGTTTCCTACGTCAGTGCTAACTGCTTCAGGTTCACGGGTATGTCTCAGCGGTGATATGGACTGTGTTTACAGCGTCAAATTAAAGCACCCCGACAAGATAGATTGGAATTACATTGTTCTTAAGCAGTATAACTATTGAATCAGTACTGCTAACGGCTATTGCCGATAGTTACTACCAAATAGCTACTGCCTCATCATAGACGACCTATGAGCGGTAATGCAAGGTGTTGGATTGAGTCATGAGTTGGTATGCTTTGTGCAGTTGTTATATGTTATACCTTTGATAAATGAGCGAAAATTTTGGCAAAAAAAGGTATGATTAGTAAACTGAAGTCGAATATAACAATAAGATTTGTCTGTCTTTGTTATTACAGATAGAAATGCTCTGTCATCTATACGTGAGACCTAATGAGTTAAGTTATGAGTAAAGTCTATCACTATACGAGTACTGCTGGATTTTTGGGTATAGTCGACGACTCAAGTATATGGGCGACCAATATTTTCTTTTTGAATGATTATCAAGAAATGAAAAAAGGTATTGATTACGTCAGAAACAATCTAAAAGACGAAAAGTTATTTCCCTCTATGTCGCAAGACTATCAAAAAATCATCGAAAAACTACAGGATATATTTGACGATCACTATGAGCTAAGTCCTAATAGTGAAATATCGCTCACTAACTATCTCTTAGAGATGCTGGTAGTGCTTAGCCAGCAGTTTTATGTCGCATCTTTCACTCATAACAAAGACTATCTGAGGCAATGGACCTCTTATTGCGAGCACAATGACGGCATCTGCATAGAGTTTGATGAGCACCTACTATCAGATAGCTTTAAATACAATAAATTTAATAGGCACTCCCAAGCGCATCATCGATTTGACAGTATTATTTATAGTTACTCCAATAGCATAAAAAAGTATTTTGATAAGCATAAACTAAGAGAAGTTTTTTTAAGTAGAAAACAGGCATTGGTCAATAATGTGAGAAGTATCAGAGAGCATAGCGCTGTCAGAAAAACCAGTGCAGAATATAGATATAGCGCGACGGCCGATTTGTTATTTTCATCGATACTCGAAGCGCTGACTGAGTTTGCACTTATAAAGAATCCTGAGTTCTCTGATGAAAAAGAAAAAAGACTGATACTGACGGTCATCAATAAGCATGATAAATCGATTAAATTTCGGTCGAAATCAGGCGTGATTATTCCGTATATACCCGTTCATATAGATTTAAAAAGCATTACTAAAGTCATTATCTCGCCGACAGATGATGCCATACTCAGAAGAAAGGGAATAGAGATATTGAGGGGGCGCTATAAACTGGATTTTGAAATATGTGAATCGGACTGCCAAATCAGAAAGATATGAGGGGTCAATGCCTTATTGATAAGGTTTTATAAATGAGACATCGGAACGCTAAAATAAGCTTATGCTAGCACTTACCTGATCACTAATCAAATATACTGATCGATAGCAAAAAGCCTATATAAATAGTCTTGTGCAATCTTTAATGGTATTGCATGCTTGGTTACTTATACAAGCAGCCAAGCATACGCATTCAATGGCTACTGAAACCATTTACTATACCGTCCAATGACATCATTTATATGACCCATAATAAAAAAACGTTTTATCATAGGCCTAAGACCAACCAATCCAGAAGTCCGATGATACGCTGGACCTTTGTGACGCTTGGCTGGGTATTTTTTATTTTAGGTATTATTGGGATACTACTGCCTGTTATGCCGACTGCGCCTTTTATACTACTAGCAGCAGGCTGCTGGGCGCGCAGCTCTAAGCGGTTTCATTTTTGGCTTATCAATCACAAATACTTTGGAAAATTCGTCCGCGATTGGGAAAACAATCATGCCGTGCCGCTGTATGCCAAGGTTTTGGCAACCATAATGATGGCCGCGTCAACTATTATGTTGTTTTATCGTTTGTCTGCCGATATGATGTGGGTGGCATGGCTGGTAGCCACTGTCTGTAGTGGGGTAGCGATATATTTGTTCCGCTTGCCAAATGCCTAAAATGGTTGCAATTTGAGCCAAATCCACTCAATAAACCGCGCTGGTTACACGAAACATGAGATAAGGCTTGCGATACTAGGATGTACCCCTTATAATACGCCCAAGCTTAAGAGCAGTTCTGCACCAAATCATTACCTCGTAGTATTAGTTATAATCCTTCGTTTTAATATTTATCGTTCAGTAGCTATTTGCAAGCGTTACCGGTCACTAGACCATTAATAAATTTAAAAGTAGGATTATACTATGTCAGACGTTCAAAAAGGTACAGTTAAGTGGTTCAACGAAGCTAAAGGCTTTGGTTTTATCGCTCCAGAAACTGGCGCAGACGTTTTTGCTCATTACAGCGAAATCACTGGTTCAGGTTTCAAAACTTTGGCTGAAGGCCAAGAAGTTGAGTTCACTGTAACTCAAGGCCAAAAAGGCCCACAAGCACATAACATCGTTGCTATCTAATTTGTCTTTATAGACAGATAGATGAAAAGATGTAAAAAAGCGAACCTTCGGGTTCGTTTTTTTTCGTCTGTCATTTGATGTTAAATGACAGATATAAAAATGCCTCTGACTATATGGATAGTTAGAGGCATTTTTGTATTGGGTACTGATGTAAGTAAATAAGCGTAATCAATCGGCTTATCATATAAAGCTAATACCGATATTAATCAGACCACCGCCCAGTATTAACCAGCCAAACATCACCGCTCCTAAAATCAAAGGTTTGACACCAGCTTGTTTAATCGCGCTTAGATGAGTAGTCAAACCGAGCGCAAACATCGCCATCGTCAGCAATATATCATCTAGCATAATCATGCTTTGCTCGATACTTTTAGACATCGGTATCCAAGTATGCAATAAGACAATACCGATAAAAATAAACGCAAACCATGGCACTTTGACTTGTTTGACGCGGGTCATAAATGATGCTGTCTCGTTTTTACTGCCCTCATCTTCTATAGCGGCATTATCTACGGTGCGATCTTTGGTTAACGCAAACGATAATACGAGTAAGAAAGGCGCGAGCATCATAACGCGTATCATTTTGGTCACGACCGCAGTATCACCAATCTCGTTATTGATTGCATTGCCTGCGACCACGACTTGCGCCACCTCATGTACGGTTGAGCCCGTGTACATGCCGTACTGCTCGGCACTGAGCCAAGGCTGTAACCAACCAAGCTGATATAAAAAAGGGTAAAGCAGCATCGCGATAGTACCAAATACCACGACCGTTGCCACAGCGATGGTAACTTTGTGGGCTTGCGCGTTGACCACTGGCTCTGCGGCGATGACGGCAGCAGCACCGCAAATACTTGCGCCCGAGCCAATCAAAATCACCGTTTCTTTATCGACTTTTAACCATCTAGTACCTAGCCAATAGGTCAGTAGAAAGGTCGACGTCAATACGAGCGCATCGGTCATAATCGCTGGCATACCGACGCTCGCCACTTGCGTCATAGTCAGCTTAAATCCATAAAAGATAATGGCAAGCCGTAAGATCTGACCCTTGCCAAAGCAAACACCGCCGTTTAAACGCTCAGTGAACTTGGGATAAATGGTATTACCCAATATCATACCCAGCAAGATCGCGATCGTTAAAGAGGATAAGCCAACGATACGCCCGTTTGACCACACATCCAAACTCGTGTTTAACCATAAGCAAAACAAACCACCTATCAGCACCACAGTCAGACCAGCCAAGTGGCGTTGGCTTGGAATGTAGTTACTCACTGAGCGACTGACTGATTTGGCTAGTGTATGCATAAGGGGCATATCCTGTTACTGATATTAAAATAAGCATAAGCTTATGAATAGACAGTATATGCTCGCTGCATTTATAATAAAAACAGATTAATAAGATATAAACTATCGATTTTTTAGGTTAAAGTTTATGATAGAAGTCGATATATCGCGCATGAGCAGCAAAAAAAGACACGTATAGCAAATAAGACAGGCTAAAAACTGATATAAGGCATCATCAACATAATGAAAAAATCTGTACAGACATTGCCAAAGATTACACTTAAGCAGCTCGCTGTTTTTGTCAGTATTTATCAGACAGGTAGCACCAGCCGCGCTAGTGAAGAGATGCATTTATCACAGTCGGCGGTCAGTAGCGCACTGACAGAGCTTGAGTCTAGATTACAGATGCCGTTGTTTGAGCGCGTCGGTCGCAGATTGAATCAGCATCCCAACGCCCATCCCATTTACGTACAGGCACAGGCTATCTTAGGTCAGTCGCTCACGCTTGAGCATTATCACCAATATCAGGCGGGGCAGATACATATCGGGGCGAGTACCACGATTGGTAATTACGTGCTGCCATCATTGCTTGGTAAGCTATATGAAGCGCTACCAGATGCCAATATCGATATGTATATTGCCAATACTCAGGAGGTAGTGAGTGAGGTTGAGCAGCTTAATATCGATATTGCTTTAGTAGAAGGGATGCCGCGACCGTTAGATATGAAAGCCATTGAGCTGAGAGAGTGGCGGACAGATACGCTCATGGTATTTGCCAAGCGCGACAGCAAATGGCTAAAGAATGTCGCTACCTATAGCGAAGATGCGGGCTGCTATCAGCTGACTATTAATCAGCTAGCGCAATTGCCGTTATTGGTGCGTGAGGCAGGGTCGGGCACACGGCAGATTATCGATGAGCAACTGCTAAAGTATTTGCCCAATGCCGAGATCGTCAAGGCCATACACCAATCAGAAGCCATCAAACATATGGTGAGTGCAGACATTGGTCTTGGTTGTCTATCGCAGCACGTGATTGAGACAGAATTGGCTACTGGGGAGCTAGTGCAAGTAAGCGTTGCAGGAATCGATCTATCGCGGACATGGTGGCTGGTCTGGCACAAAGCCCGTCATCAAAGCCCCATTTGGCAAACCTTTATAGATATTATCCAACAAGATTAACTGAGACAATGTCAAAATATGAGGAATAAAAAAGCGCCGTATCAATCATGATAGGGCGCTTTTTGTTAACTAATAATTCCATATAGCCAAAGAAAATTGCTACGTCGAAACCGGTTTATCAAGTCTTACTACAAAACTGTCGCAAGGTACGTTAGGCAAGATATTATCTGCTGTCGCGCCACTGATCCATGCGGCAATACCAGTGCGCTTATGGCGACCGATTACCAACAGATCGACGTCGTGTTTATGACAGTAGCTGACAATACCTTCACTGCTAGAGATAGCGGTAGTGACTTCTGACGTTGCCGCATTTAGCTGGTTGCGTTCAAGGAATTGTGCCAGTTTTGCCCGTGCTTCTTGGCAGCGTTCGTCGTCAATTTCATCATATAGGCTAGAGGCGGGTACCAGCTCATAGCCGAAGCCCACCATGGTATCTTTGACAATATGCAGCACAGACAACTTAGAACCAGGACGGTTTTCAACGATGCGCTTGGCCTTTTGCGCGACGATATCCGCATCAGAGAGTAAGTCGGTGACCAGTAAAATATGTTCGTAACTCATAACGTCTTCCTCATGTCAGATAGTATTTACTATAGCACTACTATAGAGCGCTGTTAAGTAATGCTTGTCTATCTTTGCGACATAGACTTTGATATAGAATAAAACTCTAGTGTAGCGCTAACAAATAACAGGTTAACATGAATACTAAGCCAGACCCCTTATTCTGATACTGGCTCATCAAGCTTGACGACTAGGCTGTCGCAAGGGACGTTTGGCAAGATATTATCAGCAGTTGCACCGACTAGCCAAGCAGCAATACCGTGACGTTCATGACGCCCAATAATGAGTAAGTCGACCTTTTTTTCATGACAGTAGTCAACAATGCCTTTACTGTTAGAAATAGCAGCCGTCACCTCAGAGTTGACTGCTTCTAGCTCGTTACGCTCCAGAAACTGCGCCAGCTTAGCACGCGCTTTTTGCCATTTTTCATTATGGACATCGCCTGATAGGCTAGAGGAAGGTACGAGCTCATACCCAAAGCGCACCATATCGTCTTCTACAATATGCAGGACAGACAATCTGGCCTCAGGAGAGCCTGCGAGTATACGTTTGGTTTTTAGAGCAACCTTGTCCGCATCGGATAATAAGTCAGTAACCAGTAAAATATGTTGGTAGCTCATGAGGTGCTCCTATTAGTAGTGAACTTCATGGTAGCAGTGCAAACGGTCTCTGTTAAGTGATATGACCATCATTTGAACGTGGCTTTTGTTGGAATTGTGTTTGGTCATCAAGATATCAATGTTGACTACGCTAATGTTGACTACGCTATAGAGTATTGCCTGATTGCTGACTTGACTTATCAACGACCAAACCCCACTAATAGCGCTAAGCCAATTCTTTTTTAGCCAATATAGTCACTATAAATACCTGCATAATTGAGTTCAAAAGCCAATATCGGGTTTTAGCATTCAGTTTTTTCAGAAATTGTAAGTCAAAATGTTTTAATAGCCATTTTTACGACTGATAGTTCAATAACTTTTACCACTCTATTTACCCTGATAGTCAGGGCACACGATACGCATTGTAAGCGATAAGGATAACTATGACTGATACCCCATTTACTGCTGATCTCACGTTGCATCCAGCATTTGAGCTGCTTGAGCATCGCCATATTGAGGCGCTATCGATGGATGTGCTGATCAGTCAGCATGTGAAGACAGGCGCGATGCATTATCATTTAGCGCACCCGAGTGATGAAAATGCGTTTTTGGTAGGTTTTCGCACCCAGCCGATGGACTCAAAAGGTGAGGCGCATATTTTGGAGCACGTGGCATTGTGTGGTTCCAAAAAGTTCCCAGTACGTGATCCATTCTTTTCGATGATCAAACGCTCATTGAACACGTTTATGAATGCGATGACCGCAGCAGATTGGACGGCGTATCCGTATGCCACGCAAAACAAAAATGACTATTTTAATTTGCTCTCTGTCTACCTTGATGCCTCGTTTTTCCCCAATATTCACCCGCTTGATTTTGCGCAAGAGGGCATCCGCGTAGAGCTGGACGAAAACGACAAGCCACAGTTTAAAGGGATCGTTTTTAACGAGATGAAAGGGGCCATGAGCGGCGAGATCGATCAGCTCTATCATACAGTTGCGCATCACCTATTCCCAACGACCACCTATCACTATAACTCAGGTGGTGATCCTGCCCAGATTCCTGACTTGACGCATACTGAGCTGACGGCCTTTCACGAGAGCCACTATCATCCCTCAAACAGCGTAATCATGAGCTTTGGTAATATTCCTGTTGCCGAGACACAGGCCAAAATACATGAAGATGCCTTGATTCAGTTTGAAGCAGGTAAAAAACACGTCTCGCGCCCAGAGCAGCGTTTGTCTGCGCCCATCAGTGCAGTCGATACGTATACTGCTGATGAGGCAGGTCCCGATCAGACCCATCATGTGGTCGCTTGGTTGCTGCCAGCGATTACCGATCCTAAGCAGCGTTTGGCATTACGTTTGCTCGAAGGCGTACTGATTGAGCACTCGGGCTCGCCACTACGTGCTTATCTTGATAGCCATCCACTGGGCAAAGCACCAAGCCCACTATTGGGATTGGATGACAGTCATTATGAAATGGTCTTTTATACGGGACTGCGCGGCTCTAACCCAGAGCATGCCGAGGCGGTCGAGCAGGGTATTATTGACTTGCTGACCGAAGTGGCAAACTCGCCAGTTGACGACGAGACGATCGAAACCATTCTGCACCAGATTGAAATTGATCAGCGTCACATCGGCGGTGATAGCATTCCTTATGGTCTAAATCTGATGCTAGAAGGCTTTAGTACCGCTATTCATGATGGTAACCCTATCGATGTGTGGGAAGTAGATGAGCATCTACAGTGGTTGCGCGAGCAAGTCGTCGATCCGCAATGGCTACCGAACTTAATCAAAACGCATCTGCTGGACAATCAGCACCGTGTGCGCGTGACAATGACGCCAGATAGCGAAAAATCAGCGCGCCAAGCGGCAGCAGAGCAAGTACGTCTAGATACCATTGAGATGGATCTGACGGCTGATGACAAAGACATCTTGCACAAGCAAGCACTGGATTTGGCTGCACGTCAAGCAGCGCCTGATGATTTGAGTTTATTGCCAAAGGTGGGTCTAGAAGATGTACCAACAGACATCAGCTTCAAAGAAGGCAACCAAAAACAAGTACGTTTAAGCGGGCAAGATAGTACGCTATTTGAGTATGAAGCGGGCACTAATGGTATTTATTACTATCAGGTGATTGTACCGCTCACTGAAGCCATTGGTAATGGCAATGCGGAGGAGCTACCAGTCAATGATGTGATTAACCATCCACTCTTGCCTATTTATCTGAGTTTGTTGTCTGAGCTAGGCACTGACTCGCTCAGCGCTCATGAAATGCAAGCCAAACAAGCGGCGCATTCTTCGGGCGTGACCGCGCGTATCAGTCAACGTACCCATGTGGATGATAGCCAATCTATCAGCAGCTACTTTGTCGTGGCAACGCGTGCACTCAACCGTAAGCCTGAAGCGATTGATTTGCTCAAAGAAGTGATGGAACACAGTATCTTTACTGAGCATGGCCGTATCAAAGAAATCTTGCAGCAGCGTCAGGCCAGCTGGCAGTCTAATCTGGCAGGTTCTGGTCACTCATATGCAATGCAAACGGCCAGCCGCGGTATGAGTCGTCAAGCGCAGCTAGAATATATACGTAGCGGTCTACCAGCACTCAACGCACTCAAAGCATTCTTGGGGCATGCCAGTACCGATGATGCACAGTGGGATCATTTAGCGACCAGTTTGATGGACTTGCATCAACGTTTGATCAGCTTACCTAAGCATGCCGTCATCATTTGTGAAGCCGAGCAAACGGAACGCTTGAGTGGCCTGATCGTCGATAGTTGGAAAGACAGTCAAGCAGCAACGTCTACTGAGAATGTAATCAACACTGAAGCTAACATTCCAAGTGAGTTTGCAAATCTGCATCTAGACACTGCTCTAAATGGTGAAAAAGACGCAGTCAAAGCATTAGAAAGTGGGACTGCTCTCGATGTGATAGATCTAGCATGGTTAGTGCCAACCAACGTTTATCATAATGCCAGCGCTTATACGGTACCCGCTGCTGACCATCCTGATACTGCCGCATTGATGGTATTAGCGCCTTACCTACGTAATGGCTATTTGCATAGTGCCATTCGTGAGCGCGGCGGTGCCTATGGCGGCGGCGCAGGCTATGACGCCAATGCATGTGCGTTTAAGTTCTTTAGTTACCGCGACCCGCAGTGCGCTGAAACCTTTGAGCATTTTGAGGCCAGTATCGAGTGGATCTTAAACGAGCCACAAACCGATGAGCAATTAGAAGAGGCGATTTTAGGTATTATATCCGGTATGGATAAACCGGGCTCGCCTGCAGGGGAGGCGATTAAGGCGTGCTTTGCCAACTTGCATCATCGCGGTGCTGATTGGCAACGTAAAATGCGCGCCGCTATCCTCGCCGTAACTATTGATGATTTGCAGCGCGTTGCTAAGCAATATTTGCAAGGTCAACAGCATGTGCGTGCCGTATTAGCACCTTATGATAAAGAAGAGACGGTAAAAGGTCTTGGTTTTGAAGTTTGTAGAATTAAGAGCTAAGACAAGTAGGTTTGTTCTTTATTAAAAGTTAAATATAAAAAGCCAAGCATCATGCTTGGCTTTTTTGTATTTAGTATTTGCTTAGTACCGTTTGATACTCAAATCTTTGCCGATTTTGTCTTGATGGATTGGGAATTCTGATAACTCGTTGTACTGCTTACGATCCGCAAAATAGTTTTTTAAGGTAAGGCGAATGGCTTCAAAGGCGAGCGTATCCCATGGAATCTCTTCTTCACTAAATAGTGCACAGTCAAGGCTTTCTGAGCCAATACCGTACGCACCATCTTTTAGATCGGCTAGATAGATAGAATAGATCTGCCCAATATCTGGTAGGTCATAAATGCAGTATAGATGCGGATTCAGTACGATGGCATCAGCTTCTTCATAGCTCTCGCGTGCGGCGCCTTCAGCCATGGTTTCGCCGTTTTCCATAAAACCTGCAGGTATCGTCCATAGGCCATATTGCGGCTCGATCGCTCGGCGGCACAGTAGTACTCTGTCTTCGTGTACGACTAGCGAGCCACAGATAACCTTTGGGTTTTCGTAGTGGATATAGTGACAATTGGGGCACACCAAGCGCGGCATATTATCTGTAGGTGGGATTTTTCGTTCTGCTTTATGACCGCATTGGAGACAATAGCTCATACCAACTACCTTTATTAGTAAATATTGTGTGTCCACTTATCTTAAAAGTTTTTTTGCCACTCTGATGTTTGCTTTTGTATACAGCAGCGATAGTGACAAATACTTTTGAGGATATCCTTTTACTTTTAATGAGAAAAGCTATTTTATTTAATCTTTATGATTACAACGAAAACGCCCTGACAGCATATTTCAATCGCCATCAGAGCGTTCTTATCTTATCGAGTATATCCTACATAGGAATTAGGTTATAAAAATTAGGTCATAGCAATTGGGTTTTTGTTTCGAGCATCTGTGTGCGTAGTCCACCAGCTACCGACGCAGAGATAGGAATCAATGGCGTTACAGTGGCTTGAAAGTCATGATAAAGATCTTCGCGCGTTGGATACACTACCGTACTTAAGTTGCCATCTGCATCCACTTCATGACGCCAACCGCCGTGCTCAAGATCAATCAAAGTACTGGCAATGTAATCCCAAGCTAAGCGGTAGTAATGTTCAAAGCGCGGATTACCCGTACGGCGCGATAGCATTAGCGCGGTATTAGCCATCTCAGCCTGTACCCAGTAAGGACGGTTTGGTATTGAAATCTCATCATCCCAGCCAATGGTATAGACCATGCCGGACTGACCGTCAGGTGCCCAGCCGCGATCGATAGCACTATCAAATAATGCAACGGCATCAGGTAGCAGCCAATCAGGTACGTCATAACCATGGGCAATACAGGCAGACTCAACTTTCAGCAGCAGTCCTGCCCATTCTGCAAAATGACCAGGTGTGAGCCCCCAAGGCCTCAAATCATCAGAAGGTTCATTCGCATCGTAGTCAGGTAACAGATTCCACTTGCTATCAAAATGTTCAGGTAGGCGACCATCGTAAGTACTAGGCATATGATGACCGAAACGCTTGGCTAAGTGTAGTGCGCGGTCTAGCCAACGCGTTTCACCCGTGGCATCTACCAGTGCTAAGCAAGCTTCGGTCGTATGCATGTTGCAATTGGCGCCGCGATAATCTTCAGGATCAGACCAGTCAGCGGCAAAAGAAGGCAGCATCGATTGCTCATCTTCTAGCCAGAAGTGCTCATCGATAATGGTTATTGCCGCTTGCATGAGCTCTGAACCGCGCGGGCGACCAGCAATGCTAGCAGACGCACCAGCAAGCGCGACAAACGCATGCAGATAGGCGTTTTTGCGTGATGGGTTTTCATGAGTTGAAGAAGCATCACTGAACCAACCGCCATGTACCGAGTCGCGTAATGGGCCATCAAGCAACGCATTTATACCATGGTCAGCAAGTGTTGCCGCCCCCGGTATGCCCATTAGTGCCGCTAGCGCATAGCAATGCACCATCCTCGCAGTGATGATGCTCTTTGCAGTGTCATCTACCATGCTCCCATCATGACCGAGAGTAGCAAACCCTGATGGCACGCGCGCTTTGGCATAATGTTCGAGCAAACGTTGCCCTTCAGCGAGCAACCAACGGCGATGAGTACTGCTATCTGCCCAACAGACAGATAGCAAATCAGAGGAATCAGGAGAATCCATGATATCAGCCATTGGTAATCATGCCTCCGTTTATGTGTAAGGTCTGCCCGGTCACAAAGCTACTGTCTTGGCAAGCAAGAAATACATAGGCAGCACCCATCTCACGTGGCTGACCCATACGCCCCATTGGTGAGGACATCGATTCCAAAATATCTTTATCAAAGTCTTTAAATACCAGTTGAATCTCGCTTACCACAGGACCTGGTGCCACTTGATTGACGCGAATACCGCGACTAAGTAGTTGTTGCGATAACGCGCGAGTGTAGCCAACGATAGCGCCTTTGGTCGCGGTGTACGGCACCAATACATCGTTGCCGACATATGCATTAACAGATGTCGTATTAATGATGCTATCGCCTTCTTTCATATGCTCAAGGGCGGCGCGGGTTGCATAAAACATCCCTGCCATATTGACATCGAAATGCTGTTGCCAGTCTTCATCACTGACCTCAGATAAATCATGATACGGCTTTTGCATACCAGCATTATTGACCAGCACATCAATGCCGCCCCATTTAGCCACGACAGCTTCTACAGCCTCTTTGCAACTACTGCTATCTGCCGTATCACCCTGCAATACCAGCGCGTCTGTGCCTTCTGCTTCAATACCTTTACGCGTCTCATTTGCGCTCTCTTCATCAGAGTGATAAAGGATAGCAACTTTGGCGCCTTCACGTGCCATATGAAAAGCCACTGCACGACCAATACCACTGTCACCGCCAGTGATTAAAACGCGCTTATCAGCCAGTTTTCCTGAGCCTTTATAGTTATCATTGATATATTCAGCAGGTGGCATCATGTTGTCGATTTGGTCTGTCATAATCTGTATCCTTCGTTCTTTTGAGGTATTGTTTATTGTTATTACAGCAATCCTATGACGCTGGCATCAGTATTTTTATAATGCTATTTTAGAATGTCCGCCTCATAGTCTTGCTAACAGTCATCATAATACCCAAATGCATTTTTTGAAATATTACTCGGTTAATGTTTGGTAATTTAAAGATGCAGTTATGATGCTTATTATCATGAATAAATACCAAGCAAAAAGGATATCGAGAAAATCTTAATCAATAAAGCGATCGCCGTCTAAGGCAGACGATATGAGACATTGAGTGACTTAAAAAGGTGTGAAGACGCGGCAAAAAATAGGCATTTAGTTGAAAGGCTCACTCGGATAGAGAATCAGTCTGTATAACAAAGCTTATACACAAGCAGTAAGCCGTTTTATGTTTATCCTAGTGGCCGCATATATGTGTAGCAGTCAGCTGATGCATCAATAAATCGCAATTCGTCTAAAACAGCATAAATATGAGATATATCTATAGAAGCGATAATCTGATAAATAAGAAAGGCTGCCATACTAGCGACAGGTTATACTGGTATGCTGGCACTGGTATTTTCATGAGTAATATGAAAATGACCACTCATAGGATTTGATAATGACCGTACCCGAAAATATTGATTTTTTTAATAAGTTTAGCGTTGCTGTCCCAAGCTTTATTCGTCATCCCACACTCAGAAAACTGGCCGAGCGAGTGCAACAGGAGACATTGAATGCGCTTATGAGTCCGGCGATGTACGAGAGTGGCAACACCTCACAAAGTACGCGTATTTTGGACAGCTTATATCAGACGCCCATTGCTGATGCATCAATATTGGTCGCGATCACTCATGAGCGTAAACCAAAAATATTATTGACGCGCCGAGCCGCTCATATGAACAGCCATGCGGGAGAAGTCTCCTGTGCAGGCGGCAAACACGAGATAGGTGATGGCAACAACGTCGTGACCGCGTTACGTGAAGCCTGCGAAGAGACGGCACTGCCACCTAATAAAGTACAATTGCTCGGACAACTACCGATCCAAACGTCCAAAAGCGGTATGAGTGTACGTCCAATTGTCGCACTCATCGCTCCAGGTCTGGTGTTAGTTCCTGAAGTGGGAGAGATATCGCGTATTTTTTGGGCGGATTTAGAGTCGTTAGTTAACCAGCCAACGGTGGAATATGCGGTAGAATATAAAATGCAAGAACAAACCGCGACCATACTGACGCCGAGTTGGCAAGTGGATGGTGAGACAGTATGGGGACTGACAGGGCGCGTCATTGCCAATCTATTAGAAACAGGGTTTGATCGTCAGCTAGAATGGTATTACCGCGTAGAAAACAAACGCTGATAGATATCATCTACTTATAATAATCATCATTTTTCTTGAGCCACCAGTTCATATTGTCTTGGCGTTTGGCACGAAATGCTTCTAACTTTTGGGCGACCGTTGCATTGTGCTGCCGCGCAGTATCAAGGGCAAACAGAATCGGCACGGAAGACAATACACCAAAGCGTATCTTTGATTTTGGTAAAGCTAAGCCGTCACCAATATCATCACCAACCAAGGTGCGCGTCACACTGGCATTGACCATCTCAACAAAGCGTCCACGTCGATTGTCTTCGCCCATTAACTGACGCGGCAGATCATGCAAGGCTTTTGCCAGTGGTTGCCCCATCTTAAAGTCTAGTTGCTGTATCGATAGGTAGGTATACAGCCATTCCCAGCTAGCCGCTTCATCTTTTGGCAGACGCTCTAAATCAACGCCCATCCAGTAGCTGGCAAGATTCCATAAGTGCAAAATACCTTCCGCTTCCTCAGGGCTAATACGGGCGCCGAGGAGTCGTAGGCCGCGCATAATCAATAATGAAAACTGTAAATGGGTGGCAATCATGTCGGTTTGGTTAATCGGCACGCCCCAATAATCGGTATTCCAGCTACCATCAGGATTGTGATGTTGGTCGGCGCTTGGTATCACGCCAGCTGCCGCATTACCTTTGCCTTTGAGCAAGTTTTGCCGTACCAATGTATGAATCTGACGTACTTTGATGGACTGTCGCCAGCCCTCAGAGCCAATCGCCAATACTTGATCGATAGGTTGAGAGTGATTGCGCATGCTCATATCCGATTGTGGATGTTCAGACACCGCCAGGATATAGGCATAGGTACGCATGAGCCGTGGTAGCGCATCGTGCATCAACGCGCCAGTTTGAATGAGTGGTAGTGATAGAGCTGGGATGCTATAACCTGCCATCAGCGCGACATTACGCAATAGCCAAATGAGCATCAGTGGATAGCGTCGATAGGCGACCGCACCGATTTGCGCGAGTTTAGGATCGAACCAATCAGGATGACTGCCAAATTGCTCGGTTAGTGCATTAAAGGAGGCATTGGTTGCGAGATCACTATTTAGATCATTACCGCCGCTGATAATCTGTTGTAGGGGCTTTGCAAAGCGGATATTGTTAACGGCCAAGTCATCTGCGAGTGGATCGCCAATATCGTAGCCGGCGACTATCTCCTCTAGTAGCGCAGGCGAGATAGCAAAATCTTTTGGCAGTAGATATCGCTTAATCCGCTTTAACACTTGCAAATCACTATGGTCATCGATAGCAGTCGTACGCCCATGACGCAAATAAGACGCTGTTGATGGCTGCTGCGTCTTATTGGTGGGGATATTTGCAGTATTGCTGATTTTCTTATCCATATGATCAAACACCTTTATAAGTCAGCTATAAAACAACATTCGTATCGTAAGAGCGATCCATAACCATCACTTATAAGCGTTAATTGATGGAGTCAATGAATCTCGTTGTCTTTGTATCGTACTGATACGAGATTTTAGGTCACGTATTTCATCAGATAAGAACAGCAGTCTTGCACGTGCGTCTTTCACACTGACGATAGGGCAGGCATGATGTATTGGATATTCTCGTCTGCCGACATTACAATTATTGTGAATGCGACAGCTGGTTCATTAACAATAAGCAACCTTGGCTAAATACCTATTTTTCATTAAAAGGTTTTGCAGATAATAAAAAGCGACTTATAAGCTAATAGGCTCATAAGTCGCTCGTTTTGCTATTAATGAGAGCGAGTCAAATCGACCGATGTGCCGCTGACATTATCTTTCAAGCTCACTTTGAGCATGATGTAACCTGCGATACCAGAAACGATAGAACCCATGATGATACCCAAGCGCTCATCAAACATAGTGGTATCGCCAGCGAACGCCAAGCCACCAATAAATAAGCTCATGGTAAAACCAACACCGCACAATAGCGCTGCGCCGTAGATTTGCTTATAGTTCATACCTTTTGGCATGGTTGAGATACCAAGCTTAAAGATTAACCAGCACATAATCATAACGCCCAACTGCTTACCGATAAACAGACCTGCGGCAATACCTAGTGGTACTGAATGGAACAATTCGGCAAGACCTGCGCCTTCGAGTGAGATACCCGAGTTGGCAAAAGCGAATATTGGCAAAATACCAAAGGCAACGGTGTTATGTAAATCATGCTCTAGCTCTTCAAGCGGAGAGTGCTCAGGGTCAGTGCGGTCAAACATAGGGATAAATAGTGCTAAGACCACACCAGCCAATGTTGCATGGATACCCGATTTGAGCACTGCAATCCACATGATAATACCAATAAGTAGGTAAGGCGTGATGCTAGTGACGTTACGTCGATTAAGAAGGTACAAGAATGGCAGACATAGGCCAGCCAAAGCTAACGACTCTAATGATAAATCGCTGGTATAAAACAGAGCGATAATCAAAATCGCACCGATATCATCAAAGATAGCAATAGAGACCAAAAAGACTTTTAGAGAGTTGGGTACACGGTTGCCAAGAAGGCTCAAAATACCAAGCGCAAAGGCAATATCCGTTGCCGCAGGAATGGCCCAACCTTTCCAAAACTCAGGCTCATTGTAGTTAAAGAGTAGATAAACAATCGCAGGCATGATCATACCACCCAGTGCTGCACCAGCTGGCAAGATAATCTGCTTGACGTTAGACAACTCACCAATCAATACTTCACGCTTGAGCTCAAGCCCGACCAAGAAAAAGAAAACAGCCATTAGACCGTCATTGATCCAATGGTGAGCATCTTTGGCAATCGCAAACTCACCAATTTGAATGGCAACTGGTGCGTGAATAAAACCTTCGTACCAAACATTAAGAGGGGAGTTGGCAATGATCATTGCAGCAACGGCAGCCAATGCTAAGACGATACCGCCCGCTGCCTCAAATTCAAAAAATGCCTTAATCCTTCGTATTGCCATATTATCCTCATCTCCTAAGTACAATTTACTAAATAATCTCAAATATCCACGTTACTATTCATGACGATATAGCAAGCAGATAAAAACAGTTTCTCACACTCTTATTAATATAGACAACAAAATACGCTGAAATAACGCCATTAGCCCATTATATCGTCTCAATGACAGGGACATTATAAAGGCGATGTGATGAGCAAAATAGTTGTAAGTCGTTAAATCTTTTTAACAAACTGTCCGTTATATGAGAGATTTGGAACACTGTTGGCTAAATCTAGCAGACTTTGTGACGTTTTTGGCTTTTTTTGCGGTTTTATATCTATAATGATCGACGCATTATGACGTTATCTCATGTCTTAAGAAGTTTTCAGGGAATTTATCGTCTTATCACTACTATTATCAATAATAGCTATTACCAACGATAGTAGTGTCATTAGTAAGTTTTTAGCCTAGTATCTGAGGCTTCCTTTTCTCTTATCACCATATTTTGTAGGTCAGCATTATGGACTTAACCTTCTCACTAGAGATTATTTTGATGCTTACGGCTGTCGCAGCATTGGCAGGATTTATTGATGCGATTGCTGGCGGCGGCGGTCTGTTGACCATACCTGCCATGCTACTGGCCAATATCCCGCCAGTGCTCACGCTCGGCACCAATAAGCTACAAGCTGCTTCTGGCGCATTGGCCGCATCCATTACTATGATAAAAAAGGGCGTCGTCAAACCGCAGCGTATTAAAGTGGCTATTATTGCCGCGTTTATCGGATCAGTCTTGGGTACCATTGCGGTGCAGATGTCGCCGCCAGATTTGCTCGAAAAACTGATTCCTTTTTTGATTGCCGCTATCGGTATTTATACCTTATTTGCCCCTAGGCTTGGTGAGGTAGAGGCCGCTCCCCGCATATCAGAGGGTAAGTGGCAAAAAGGAGTAGCACCTTTGATTGGTTTTTATGATGGGTATATTGGTCCCGGCACAGGGATGTTTTTTGCGCTGGGTAATGTGGCATTGCGTGGTCGTCAGATTATTGAAGCGACAGGCACCGCAAAAGTGTTGAACTTATCAACCAATATTGGCTCATTAATATTCTTTATCTTGGGTGGCAATGTACTGTGGAAAGTGGGGTTAGCAATGATGGTGGGACAAACCATCGGTGCCTATTTTGGTTCACATATGGTTGTCAAAGGCGGTAGTAAGCTGATTCGTCCGATGATTGTACTGGTGTGTTTGGCAATGTTGACCAAATACGTTTTTGGCTAATGAGAGTAACCACACTCATGATCTACCTCAAAAAAAACCTCAGCCAATGTGACTGAGGTTTTTTATTTTATAAAGGTCTATCTAGCAGAGGTGATTAGTGGCGACGATCAACGTCATCGTACTCACTACCCATGATGCCATCATTCATGACTTTAGAGAATTCACGCTCGTTGTCTTCATCGATATGACCGTCAAAGACGTCTTTGGCACCAGCATTAGGATCGTTATAGATAGCAAGATCCATTTTGCCTTCTGATTTTGCCACGATAGCGGTCACTGCTGCATCACCACCAACGTTGACAGCAGTACGTAGCATATCTAGGATACGATCCACACCTAGGATCAGACCAATACCTTCGATTGGTAAGCCAACTTGAGCAAATACCATAGATAGCATGATCAGACCGACACCAGGTACACCAGCCGTACCGACAGAGGCCAGTACTGACATCAAGATAACGGTTAGATATTCGGTCACGCCCAGATCAATACCATAAATATTGGCAATAAAAATGGTCGCTGTCCCTTGCATGATGGCTGTACCATCCATGTTGATGGTGGCACCAAAAGGAACAGTAAACGAAGCCACTGAGTTATTCACACCCATACGTTTGGTAACGGTACGCAAGGTAATCGGAATGGTCGCGTTTGAGCTTGACGTACTAAACGCAAAGATTTGTACTTCGCGCATTTTGGCCAAAAAGGTCTTGATAGATAGGCCTGAAGAGACTTTTAGTACAATCATCATAGTAATGAAGAAATGGAAGGCCAAAGACCCAACCAATACTGCCATATAGCTTAGTAGTGACAAAATTAATTCAAAGCCTAGCTCAGACATGGCCTTGGCTAATAGCGCAAATACACCATAAGGGGCTAGGTTCATAATGATGGTCACCATCTTTAGGATGACTTCATTGATAAGCTCTAGACTTTGAACCAAGCCTTTGGCAGGTTTACCCACCATCAAAATACTGATACCGATTAGAATGGCAAAGAAAATAATCGATAGCATGTCGCCATTTGCCATCGCACTGATGGGATTTGATGGGATAATGTTTGAGAACACATCGAGCAGTGGCGGCGCTGATGCGGCTTCAAACGTGGCTTCAGATTCGATGTTCATGCCTTTACCGATACCAAATAGCACACCCAATCCAATCGCCGTTGCAATAGCAAGCGCGGTTGTCATCATATAGATCATAAACGTTTTGGTACCAATACGTCCTAGCAGACGGATATCACCAATGCCACACACACCACAAATCAGTGAGATAAGTACTAAAGGTACGACCAACATTTTTAATGAGTTAACAAATAGCTTACCGATAATAGCAAAAGCACCATTTGTGATGTAAGTATTAACGAAGCTGCCTTCGCCATTTAATCCTGAGTAGTTTAAAAATAGACCCAGTATGATACCGAGCACCATGGCAAC
Organism: Psychrobacter piscatorii; assembly: GCF_043641605.1. Classification (GTDB taxonomy): domain Bacteria; phylum Pseudomonadota; class Gammaproteobacteria; order Pseudomonadales; family Moraxellaceae; genus Psychrobacter; species Psychrobacter piscatorii_C. The sequence continues at coordinate 88,385 of NZ_JBHZRK010000006.1, forward strand.
GATAATCTTGCCTGTCAGTCCCATATTTTTCCACATATCCATATCCTTTGTGTGCATAACAGCGCTATAGTCAGCGTCACCCAAATCTATGTGACCGTGTTTGCCAATCTAACTATAATGCGTGTTATGACTATTAAGTTCTTGTGATTGTCGCTTGATGTCACATTTTCGAGGACAATATAAAAGAATAGTTAAGGGCACTGCAAGATTTTTTTTATCATTTTATTCTGAGAGAACAATCCCTGTCACAACTATGTGCCCATAAAATAGTGATTATTTATTGTAAACGGTTTGTTTCTGATATGAAACAATATATTCATGAAAGAGTTTTTAGGGTAAATGGATATATCAAACTATTGATATTAAACCAGTGTTATCACTTTGATGTCATAAAATACGTTTACATTTTGGCAACCCCAAAAAAAACCAGACTGTCATGTGTGAACAGTCTGGCTTTTGAAGTTTTATATTTATCGTCATGAATAATCACGACACTCATGAGTTTACGCGTTTGAATTGACCTTTTAGTTATACCTTGTCATCTTCTTCGCGTTCGCGCGGCAGATGCGTCTGATCATCTGAGGTTTTAAGGTGTTTATCACTTGCGCTTTCGTCGATCTCATCAGGTGGAGCAATGTGGCGACTGTGGTTGTTACTCATACGCTCATTGAGGTGTGACTCTGCATCACGGTAACGATGATCAAGCGCTTCGGCTTCAGGATTTGATTTCTCAAAATTCGCCTGTGACTTGATTTCTTTCACAGTATCTTGCTCACTGACCATTTCTACATCACCATCGCTCTCATAGCCGTGATTGGGATTGGCATCACCAGTCTGTGGTTCTGTATTTGTCGTATCATTTAACGCATGCGTGACTGGCATCTCACTGTCAGTCGATACGCTACTTTTGTCTTTTGCTTCTTTTTTTAGCGCTGCATAATTTGTTAGTTGATTGACAGCGTTTTCAAGCGTATGTGGATTATCACGCTCTTGAGCTTCTGATAGGTGCTTATCAAATACATCGGTCAATAATGAATCAAAGCGCATGGCATTGTATTGAATCAGCACTTCTGCCTCTTCTTCAGTAATACCGCCGTTTTGGCTCGCATGTACCACATGGTCTTCAAAGGTCAGGCCTTCAAAGCTGTCCTGATGTTCTGCCTTTTTGAACTTCTGCCACAGTGGTTCGATCTCAACCAAGGTCTGATAAGCATGCTCCATACGGCCTGTCACATCATCTGGGTCGGTATTGTAATAAACCATGGTTTTGAGATAATCGCGGAATGGGTTGGCAGCAAAATCATCCATAAAGGTATCACCCAGCTGACGTTTTAGCTCATCGCTTGCTGGCGTAAAGATACGTCCACTAGGGAAAGTCACAAAGCTCACCACATTGGCGGCCATGCGATTAGGGAAGTTGGCAAAGAAGGATACAAAGGCTTCTTGAATCGTGTATAAGCTGTTTTGTAGCGCCACTTCAGCATGTAAACGCTCAGCCTCTGATTTACTACCATGCTCATAAAATTGCAAAATAGCCGTCGCGATAAATAAGTGGCTATGAATATCCGCTAAGCGACCAGACAGCATCTCTTTACGTTTTAGATCCCCTGCTAGCAGTCCTAACGCCATATCCGCAGTCAATGCAAAGCCAGCACTGAGGCGGTTGATATGCTTGTAATAAGGACGAGTAAAGGCATCAGCAAAACGTGGCGCATTATCACTACCACCGACGTAACCTGCAACAAATGCTTTTGCACCGCGGTTGAAGGTATAGCCTAAATGCTTAAAGAAAAGCGTGTCGAATTTTTCAGTCGCCGCTTTTTTATCTTCACTCTGTAGCAGTTGCAGCTCATCGAATAGATAAGGGTGACAACGCATCGCGCCTTGACCAAAAATCATCAGCGAGCGGGTTAAAATATTGGCACCCTCAACAGTGATAGATACAGGAATTGCTTTATAAGGTATCGCTAAGAAGTTACGTGGGCCCATCTGTACGGCACGACCACCAACGACATCCATACCGTCGTTAACCACACTACGCATGGTTTCGGTCGCATAATATTTTGCCATTGCAGTCATTACTGATGGCGTACCACCTTGGTTTAACCCGCAAGTCACCAAATGACGGAACGCCTCTAACATATAAGTGTTACTTGCCATGCGGCTGGTGGCGTCCTGTACACCTTCAAACTTACCGACTGATATTTTGAACTGCTCACGAACTTTCGCAAACGCGCCGACAGACAGATAGGTCATTTCACTGGCTGAGGTCGATAGAGCAGGCAAGGAGATACCGCGTCCAACGCCCAAGCACTCCATCAGCATACGCCAGCCGCGACCAGCATTTTCGACACCGCCAATGATGTAATCTAGTGGGATAAAGACATCTTTGCCATCGACCGTACCATTCATAAATGGCGAGCCAATTGGGTTGTGACGTGGACCCGTGACCACCCCTTCATGATTGGCGGGGATCAGTGCACAGGTGATACCGTAATCGGTTTTGTCCGGATCACCAAGCAGCCCTTCAGGATCATGCATCTTGAAAGCCAAACCCACGACAGTAGCGATAGGGGCTAACGTAATCCAGCGTTTGGAGAAGTTCATACGCAGACCAAGTACCTGCTCGCCCTCATGCGTGCCATAACAGACCACGCCTGTGTCGGGGATCGCACCTGCATCAGAGCCTGCCTCAGGTCCGGTCAAACCGAAACAGGGTACTTCATCACCTTTGGCGAGACCGGGCAGCCAGCGCTGTTTTTGCTCGTCCGTGCCATAGTGCATTAGTAGCTCACCAGGACCGAGCGAATTGGGTACCATACAGGTCACCGCAGCAGTCGGTGAGCGCGACGCGATTTTACTCATCACGCGGCTTTGCGCGTAAGAGCTAAATTCTAGACCACCAAACTCTTTTGGAATAATTAAACCTAAAAAGCCATTACTTTTGATAAATTGCCACGCTTCAGGTGATAGCTCTTTGTCTTTATGCTGGATTTGCCATTCATCGAGCATGGCGCATAACGTTTCTACTTCGTTATCAATGAAGCTTTGCTCTTCTTCTGATAGCTGCGGATAAGGATAATTAGCAAAAGCTTCCCAATTTGGGGCACCCATAAATAGCTCTTTTTCCCACCAGCTAGTACCAGCATCGAGTGCTTCACGCTCCGTATCACTCATACTTGGCATCGCACCGCCTAACGCTTCGTAGACCGGTTTTGTAATCAAAGATTGACGGATAGGTGTGATGAGTAAAACCAAGCAAAGCAATGCGATCGGCACGCCCAATATCAGAGACAGTGGACTGATAATTGCGGTAACAATGACGGTAATCAGGGCAACGATGCTGCCCGTAACCCGTGACAAGGACAACAAAAAGATGGCCAAGACCACGGCTAATTGAATGATGACTGCCAAAATAAACAAGCCAATTGCCATGACTATCTCCTGTGGAATACTGAATAAAAAGCGTGAAAAATATAAAAGATAAGAAACGTCTGAATAACGATAATTATTGTTTTGTCTTATGTCATTGTAATCGATACATCGATAATAAAAATATATATAAGCAAACTATAAGACTACTTACTAATATGAAACAGTTGTCGATGACTATCAAGAGCCAAAATGCTACGCTCTGTCGATAATATGTATCAGGTATCATGCCCAATAGACTCTAATGAAGAGCAGCTCAAATTTGCTGATCAGTTAAGCGATCAGCGTTATGAACTAACTAAAAGGCGCAAGGCAGCTTTCGGCATAAGATAAGGTATCGTTACGTCCAACGATTATGTGATCAACAAGTGAGAGGTCTAATAGGTCACACGCTTTTTTTAGCTCATAGGTCAATACATTGTCTGCTGTTGATGGCTTGGCATCGGTATGAGGATGGTTGTGTGCGATGATAAGTTGGCTAGCCGCGTGGCTTAGTGCGTGCCGTAGTACATGCTTGATACAGACAGAACACGATGAGATACCGCCGGTGAAAAGTATCTCAAAGTTCAAAAGGTTCAACGCATTGTCCAGACAGAGGACAGCAAATACTTCACGATGCTCACCGCGTAACTGGGTGCTGATATAATCTTTGACCACTTGCGAGCGCCCAAGCGCTTGCCCCGTTTTTAGCTTACTATCCAGATAACGTGTGCCCATCTCTAGCGATGCCAATATCTGAGCGTACTTCGCGGGGCCGATACCATGGCAAGCAAGAACGGTTTGTTGCGGTGCGGCAAGCAACTCAGCTAGACTGCCAAACTGATCAATCAAATGACGCGCGAGCTCAATCGCTGACTGTGACTGCGTACCCGTACGCAAAAATATGGCCAGTATCTCCGCATCAGACAAATGAGCGGCACCGAATTTCAATAATTTTTCGCGTGGTCTGTCATCCTCATGCCAGTCTTTAATCGCCATTGCCATTCCTTAAGAATAAATTGCTACTTGTTATCTGAGGTAAATACGGAAAATTTTACCCAATTTATCTCATAGTTGTTACTATAAGCGCAATTTTATCTTTTCACTTTTTTATGATGCCACGCTTATGTCCAATATTGTGCTTGCTATTACCGGCGGTATCGCCGCTTATAAATCTGCTATATTTGCCCGCTTGTTAATTAAGGCAGGCTTTGATGTGCGCGTCATTATGACGACAGGCGCACAAGCATTTATCACACCGCTGACTCTGCAAGCGTTGACGGGTAACGAGGTGCATGTCTCATTACTCGATGAGCAGGCAGAAGCGGGGATGGGACACATTGAGCTGGCTAAATGGGCGGATCTAATTGTCATCGCCCCTGCGTCCGCCAATACACTCGCACGTCTGGCTATGGGAATGGCTGATGACTTATTGACCACAGTGTGCCTTGCCACAACAGCGCCAGTTATTATCGCTCCTGCCATGAATCAGCAGATGTGGGCGCATCCTGCGGTGAATCTGAATGTACAAACCCTGCGTGATATGAACTATCAGATTATCCAGCCAGCCAGCGGTGAGCAAGCGTGTGGTGACGTGGGCGCAGGGCGGCTGCCTGAGCCTGAGCAGTTGTTAGCTGAAGTGCTGTTGTTTCAAGCGATGAACACGACGCCGCAATTATTAGCAGGCAAAAGAGTGGTTATTACCGCAGGACCTACAGTAGAAGCGATCGATCCTGTGCGCTATTTGTCTAACCATTCTTCAGGAAAAATGGGCTTTGCCTTAGCGCGCGCTTGTGTGGCAGCTGGCGCAGAGGTGATCCTAATCGCTGGTGGAAAAGTGGCATTGCCTACGCCGCTTAATGTCACACGAATTGATGTGCTGTCTGCTAAAGATATGCTAATCGCTGCCCAGCAATGTGTGGATGGCACGCATAGCGAGCTTCAACTGGATTTTGAAGATGAGCATGACCATTCTCATGAGCACGCACATGAACACGCACATGGACATATTCATTCTCACACCCATGACCATCATGGCGATTGTGGTTGCGGTGATGAGCATGAACTACCGCAGGCTTATACTGAACACCAATTCGTAAAGGCAGATATTTTTATCGCGACCGCCGCAGTAGCAGATTATCGTACTGAGGAAGCCGCACCGCAAAAAATTAAAAAGACGCAAGATGCTATGAATCTCAGCTTGGTTAAAAATCCTGATATTTTAGCGACAATCTCTCTTGCTCATCCAGAATTATTTGTCGTTGGCTTTGCCGCAGAAACACAGGATGTCGAGCGTTATGCGCGTGGTAAGCTCGCCGCAAAAGCGCTAGATATGATTGCTTGTAACGATGTCTCACGGACAGATATTGGTTTTGCTAGTGACGATAATGCCATGCAGGTATTTTTCTCTGAGCGCTATGAGCGTGATGCAATAGCGTTAGACAAAACCAGTAAAGACAAAATCGCTGAGCAGTTAGCCAGTATTATTGGTGAAACAATCGCTCAACGTCAAAACAGCTAGTGGTATAAATATAGGCGCTGAGCCTCAAATGGTATAAATAATATGACCAACATAGCTGGTAACGATAGCACTCAGATGCTAGTGCTGACGCTCATTTTTGCGCTGGCATCGCTGCTACACGGTATTAGCGGACTTGGTGCAACGCTCGTGACGACTACTGCGCTTGCTAGCATGTACCCATTGCCACACGCCATTGTATTGGTGATCTTCCCCTCGCTAGTGGTCAATGTCATGACTTGGCTAGCAGGTGGTGAGCGCACCATTTGGCAAAACTTTATCTACTATGGCAGACGCTATTGGCTGCTTGCGCTTACTAGCTTACTAGGCAGTATTCTAGGTGCGAAGCTACTGCTATGGGTCGATAGCGCTTATATCCTTTTATTGTTGGCGGCGGTTATTGCCTTTTATGTTGGGAGTAGCTTACTCGGTAAACAAATTCGTCTACCAGATACAAAGCCCATGTTGATAGCCGTTGGTTTTGGTGCAGGCGTCATTGGTGGCTCAACCAATGCGATGTCGACTATCCTGATGATGTATTTGCTCTCTGCAAGTGACGATAAAAACACCATCGCCAAAGTGGGTAACATGTGCTATTTCTTAGGAAAGATCGCACAAATTATTGTACTGCGTGAGCCTATTATGGCATTGAGTAGCGGTGAGTGGCAGCTGATTGCCTTGCTCAGTGTGATATCTATTGTTACGCTTTTAGTCGGGATTCGTCTACGTCGTTATTTGCCACAAGCCCGCTTTCGTCAGCTTATTTTATTGATTCTAATCGTGCTTGGAGTGCGCGTGGGCTGGCAAGGGGTGACCGCATTATTATAATCAAGGTTGCCAGAACGATTTCGACTCTAAAATCACTCTTATCTTCTGAGTGAATTTAGTATTAAACCATTTCACCAAAATAAATCTGCTGTGCCACTCGAAACGTATTGCAGTGCGCTTCGACCACATCTTCGATATTTTCTGAATAGCCGCCGCCCATGACGATGGCTATTGGGATATTGGCTGATTTTGCTTGATGCAATACGTACTCGTCACGCGCCTTACATCCTGCTTGGGTCAGTCCAAGTTTGCCGAGCTTATCGGTAGCCAGTACATCGACAGCAGATTGATAAAAAATCATATCGGGCGCAACCTCAGAGATTAACCGTGGGAGTGTGTCTTTTAATATCTCTAAATATTCGTCATCACCAGCATCGTTTTCCAATTCAATATCTAGGTCTGATACTTGCTTGCGAAACGGATAATTCTTGGCGCCATGCATGCTAAAGACAAAAACGCGTGGCTCGCCCTTCATGATGCTGGCATTGCCATTGCCTTGATGAACATCCAAATCCACAATCAAAATTTTCTTCGCTTGTCCGCGATTTAATAATAAATTGCTAGCGATACAGACATCATTGAACACACAAAACCCCTCGCCATGATCGGCAAAAGAATGATGGGTGCCGCCTGCAACATTCATGGCGACACCATATTGCTGAGCATATAGCGCGCACTCATAGGTTGCATGGGCGATATAACGACCGCGCTCCACCAACTGCGGTGTCATCTCAAACCCAATTGCTCGAGCGGCTTTGCGTGGTAGTGTTTGGGTTTTGAGCTGATACCAGTACTCTGCTGTATGAGTGGTCAAAATCTCCTCTTCGCTTAAGCAGGCAGGGGCAAAAAAATTATCTTGACTGATCGTGCCCTCACTCAATAAGCGCTCCGGAATCAAGATGTATTTTTGCATGGGAAAGCGGTGCTTTTCGGGCACAGAGTAACGAAAGACGTCAGAGTAGGCAATTTTTAGCATAAGAATTCTAGCTTAATATTGATGGTTTTTTGGATATGCAAATAGATAGATGAGCGACCGCTAAGGGCGGCCTTATTGCGTAAACTATATGAGTGAATAAACTGACGCACTACTGAACAAACTGCGTCGGTAAAAAGAATGTACGTGCATCTGATTGCTGGCGCAGCTCTGTCAGTAATGTCTGCATGTCTTCAGCAGGGTCCTGATTATTAATCAAATCGCCAAACAGCTCGCTTGCAACCGTGGTCATCGCAACAACGCTTTGTAGTGAGTGCTCAATGATCTCAGTATCGATACCAACCGCTTCGACATCGATCGCGTTTTTGTAGCGTATTTCCCCATCATTGACATCCATCTCTAGGTTGCCAATGAGCATGTCGTAGTTAATTTGAGTGATGAGTAGTAAGGCAGCGCTCTGATGACTCTCTGGTATCAAAAATGGCAAAATGCCATAGATTGCTAACAGTTTATTTTTTTCCTGAACACGAAACAGATAACCACAGTCTATTTTTTTATGACGCATTCTTAGGGACAAATGATGCGATTGCTGGCTGTCATTGGCTTTGGGACGATAGTGCGTATAGTGCCATTGCTTGTCATTGAAGTATTGCTTTAAGCAGTCAACAATGGGTGTGTCACTATGATTTTGTGGTTCTGAACTTAATTTTTCAGTTTTAAGGTGAGACGCATCTGCTTGCGCTTTTTCGTTGCTTTGAGTAGTGTCGTCTTCGGGTGCAGTTTTAGAGGTAGTATTATCAATGTCACTGTCAGCAAGTGATGACTGTGCTGGCTCGCTTATACCATCGATTACTGACTGCGGTGCAGAAGCCGTCAGTAATCGTTTGATTTTTTGCCATAAGCTGAGTTTATTGGGTTGACTCATAATAGTATGCTAACAAGTAAGAGTTATAAATTAATCGTGATTGAGAGCCAAACCTTCTTTGATAGCAGGCTGCGCATAGAATGCTTCTAGCATGTCACGAATATGAGCCGTTAACCAAGGCGTTTCAATGGCGTCGTATACGATAGGTAGTAGAGCGCTACTACATTGCGCCATAGCTGCTTCATCGATGTGCAAACTTGCAGCGATGGTAGCTATCGTATCAGACTGATGATTGGCATACCAAGTATCAATACTCGCTGATACCAAACTGTGCAAATAGGGTGACAGTCGCAGACGATTGTAGCTTTGCTGGATACCCGCTTCGATATGGTCGATACTGCTATTATCAGGCTCATCGCTTAAGTAGGTTTGTAGCTCACTGATAGGTTGGTCTTTGATACGATCCCAGCCCATGACCATCAGACGCGCCACTTCTTCATTTGACAAGTGTTCTTGTGCATTGGCCTCAGCTTTGCGCGTCAAGTCTTTGATATTGCGATGCAAATACGTTTGCAATTTTTCATCGAGGTTTCTGTTGGTCGCTTTCTCAAACGAGCTGCGCCCAAGCTTCATCAATTTACCAACGCCGCCCGCTTTATCAAGCGTGGTCTCCATAAAATCATTGATAGCGTGATAGAGCGTTTGGGTCAGCAGATCGGCAAAGGTTTCGTTACCGACCAGCGTATGAATGAGGACGTTACGCTGCTGCTCATGGCTACCAATATAGTTAGCAAGAGTCTGAATTTGGGTGTCATCGACCAGCTCAGACAAAGGCACGTTGTCATTGACTGGATGATAGATAATGGTATGCAAAATATCGCGGATATCTGTACGCATCACCTCAGTCATTGGCTGATTTAACAGCCAGTCTTTCATTAAATGCTGTAAATGGTCACAGGTGATGTATTTGCTTAAGGGCTGCGCGCCAAACCACTGCCAAGCTTCCATCGATAAAGGCTCGGCCTGCTTGTGCAACCACTGCTGCATAAAATCAACTTGCGCATCAATCAAACTGTCTATCGTCAAGCGGCTGGTTAATGGCGCTTTTGACAAGTTGGTATCCGCATTGTCGCTGTTAGTCTCTGCATCAGGCATTTGATTTTGGCTATCTTGTGAAGTCTGCATAGGTTTTGAAGTCATATTTTGAGGTTGTATTTTTTTGAGGTCGTACTTTTTGAAGTAAGAGTAATCGACAATTTGTTATACTGTGTGTTTGTGGTGAGCATAGGGTATTATGCCACGAACATTACCTTTGTTTGTGATGAATATTGACTGCTGCTTGATAAATAACCAGAGGTTTTGATGACGGTTTTGGATACGCCCGTACTAACGCTTGATGAGATGACGGTTCAGCGCGGCGAGATACCGCTCTGTGAAGGGGTGACGCTGCACCTGTCTGCCGGTAGCATTTGTCATCTGATTGGCGCAAATGGAACCGGGAAGACCACGTTACTCATGCAGATGGCAGGATTATTACCCATTCTGTCAGGAGAGGTTACTTATCAAGGGCAGGCGTGTTTGCCTATACAACCTTTATATGTTTCGCACCAGTTGGGTATCCATCCGAATCTAACCGTGGCACAAAACCTGACATTTTTATTGAATTTATATGGCATTACGCCTAGCGCTACCGATATTGACGATGCACTCACTTGGGTTGGGCTACAAGGGTTTGAAACGATCAGCTCAAGCCATCTATCCGCTGGTCAGACGCGGCGCATCACGTTGGCAAGATTGTATTTATTGACGCCAGCTGTCACACCACTGTGGTTACTTGATGAGCCGTTTACGGCGCTAGATGTCGATATGGTGGCACGTATGGAAGCACGGTTGTGCGACTTTGCGCAGGCTGGCGGCTCGATACTCATGACCAGTCATCAGGCAGTAGGTGTTGCCAATCAAATGCTCGATTTGTCAGATTACATGGTCTAAATGTGACTGCTATCAGTACCATCATTATCGGTAAAAGGATGAATAATGACCGACAGTCCAACGCAAGTGAGCACAACCATAACCGCGAATAAAAACTCAAATGTTATTGTCACAACGCCTCGCAGTATTGGGTTTATGCAGTTGTGGCGCCGCGAATGGCAAGTCAAGCAGCAAGGGGCGGTGCAATGGTTGTACCCATTGGTACTGTTTTTAGTGATTATCACCTTGTTTCCACTAGCGGTCGGTAGTGAGCCTGCGCTTTTGCAGCGTCTTGGCGTATCAGCCGTGTGGATTGCTGCATTGCTGTCACTGGTGATGGGGGTTGATGGCTTGTTCAAGCCTGCGCTTGATAATGGTACGCTTGCGCAATTGGTCGTTGCCAAAGCGTCACTACCGTTATGGGTACTGATTAGACTGGTCATTCACTGGATTTTTAGCAGTGGTATTGTGGCAGCGCTTAGTCTTCTTGCTGTGCCGCTATTTCAACTCAGTTGGTTTGAAGCGTGGATATTGATGGCGTCTATCGTGACAGGCAGTCCGATGCTTTTGATGCTATCCGCGGTTGCCAGTAGTTTAACGCTGTCATTGAAGAATGGCGCGGTGCTAGTGCCTTTGATTGCGTTACCGATGCAGTTGCCAGTATTGATTTTTGCTACAGGCGCGGTTGATTTATTTGCCACTGGCTTGAATGGCTTACCTATCTTGGCCTTATTACTGGCAGGAAGTATTATATCCGTCTTGGTCATGCCATGGGTCATTGCGCTGACCCTAAAAATGTCATGGCTCAATTGATTAATATATTTGCCAGATATTAAAAACCCAATCGCCTAAATCCAGTTATCTGAACGCCATGTATTAACATCGTGTTGAAAACGGGCAATTTTGCTATAATAGTCAATTGAATATGTAAACAGCTCTTTGTAGATTCTATCCAGTGTTTAACGCCAGCAGGTGAGCTGATAGTGTGCTTTTTAGGCCACGTCGGTCATGACCAGTAAGCTGTGTAATAGGTTTATTCCCATGCCCAACCTGAATAACGTCTCGTCTCCTAGCCTATGGCAGCGCATTTGGCAGGGCTTTTTGACCACCGTAGGCACCAAGCAATTCTTTCGAATCTTTAGTCCTTGGGTCAAGTGGCTTGCGATATTAGCCAGTCTTTGCTTGCTTATTGGTAGCGTGTGGGGTCTTGCTTTTGCGCCGCCTGATTATTTGCAGGGCAATAGCTACCGTATTATTTTTATCCATGTTCCAGCAGCCAGTCTTGCTATCTCTATTTATTTTTCCCTTGCCGTTTTGGGGGTGATTTATTTGGTGTGGAAGATTAAGACGGCCAGTCTGGTCGCGCAGGCACTTGCTCCGATGGGGTTTTTGCTGTGCGTGATCAGTTTGCTCACAGGATCTATTTGGGCCAAGCCAACGTGGGGGACATACTGGGTATGGGATGCGCGTCTCACTTCAATGCTGATATTAGCGTTTCTGTACGCAGGGGTGATGGCGCTATTTGCTGCTTTTGAACACACGGCCAATCGTGGTAAAGCGGCTGCTATCTTATCTATCGTGGGCGCGGTGAATCTGCCGATTATCAAGTACTCTGTAGAATGGTGGAACACCTTACATCAAGGTGCCACTTTTAGTCTGACCGAAGCACCGAAGATGTCAGCTGACATGTGGATGCCACTGTTGCTCATGATTATCGGTAGTTATTTACTGGTTGCGACCATGGCGATTTATCGTACCAATACGCTGATCTTATATCGTGACCAAGGCAAAGCGTGGGTCAAAGAATACATTCGCGCTCAACACAAATAACGGCTAGGAACCTACTATGCAGCCTTACTTTTATAGCATATCTGAGTTTATCGCCATGGGTAAGCATGGGGTCTTTGTATGGTCATGTTGGGCGATTACCATCGGCGTGATGCTGGCCTTTATTATTTATAGTCGCAGACAAAGACAAGCGCTTATCAAACAGCTGACTATTCAACAAGCACGTCAGGCACAGCGCACGACCAAAACATCCACACCGATCACCAAGCAATCTGACTGAGAAATTATCTTAATATCAGGGTTTTAGCGTAAGAAACCCTATCCTTTTACTGACAAAAATATGACCTCGCGAGTAGCTATAGGGCTTATTGATTTGTCCGAAAAATGCTATCATATGATCATTAGAAGATTACGATTAGAAAGACTTCTTAAAACGTTTTTCTAATCGTCGTTTCTTTAATATTTTCTGTTTTATGCGCTAATTGTCTTTAAAACAGAGACTCATCAACGAGGTAGAGGTATGAATGCAGTTCGTCGGAAAAAGCTGATGTGGGTGATGTTTACGCTGGCAGGTGCAGCTGTAGCAGTCATATTGGTTATTTATGCTATCGGGCAGCAAACCGACTATTATTTTGATGCGACCGCTATCGCTCAAGGTGAGGCGCCTCAAGACAAACGTATCCGTGCTGGTGGTATGGTGGTTGCAGGTAGTGTGCAGCGTGCAGCAGACAATCCATTGAATGTTGAGTTTGCGATTACTGACTTTCAATCAACCGTACCTGTGACTTATCAAGGTATTTTGCCAGACTTATTTGCCGAAAACTCAGGCGTCGTAGCCACCGGTAAAATGCAAGGGGATACCTTTGTCGCTGGTGAAGTATTGGCAAAGCATGATGAAAACTATATGCCACCAGAAGTCGCTAAATCCATGAAAGAAAACAATCGTAATGGGGTAGCAGTACCTTCTTCTGAACAGTATAATCCTGCCGAACGAATTCATGAAACTGAAACTCTGCAACAGTAATAATGATAAGTATTGATGACATAAAAAAAGGCCACCGATAATCGGTGGCCTTTTTAATACATTGCATTTAGCTATTCAGCTAATGATTAGTCATCCCATACAGGGCTATAATCAGGATGCTCAATCTTACGACCATCAGAGCTTGCTAGCTTGCCGATTTTTTCTAATTCATCTGCACTCAACTCTACTTTGATGGCGTCTAAATTGCCTTGTAAGTGATCAGGGTTAGACGTTTTTGGAATAGCAACACGGTCTTTATCCGACAAAATCCATGCCAATGAAATCTGCGCTGGCGTTACGTTATGCTTATCTGCAATTTCTTTGATAACATCATTATCGAATACATCGCCACGCGCTAATGGCGAGTAGGCTTCTAATAGAATATGATGGTTGTTCAAAAAGGTTTGTAATGTATCTTGCTTAATAAACGGATGAAATTCAACTTGGTTTACGACAATAGGCACATCCGCATATTTTTCAGCTTCAGTGATGTTAGCAATGTTAAAGTTCGAGACACCGATATGACGCGTTAGACCTTGCTTTTGTAATTCACACAATGCAGGGATGGTCTCAGATAATGGTACGCGATCATCAGGCCAATGTAGCAGCAACAGATCAACATAGTCCACGCCCAAATTTTCTAATGACTTTTGGGCAGCAGCTTTCAGCTTTTCTGGCTCAAACTTCATGTCATCAGGAAAAATTTTGGTGGTTAAGAAGAACTTATCACGAGCCACGCCAGACTGCTTAATACCTTCGCCAACTTCTTTTTCATTGTCATACGCTTGAGCGGTATCAATGTGCTCATAACCCATCTCTAGGCCCTTTTTTACCACATCTATGCAGTCTTGACCAGTTGACTGCCAAGTACCCAGTCCTAGAACGGGAATATTGGCTTTTCCAGCGGTACGAATATTATAGTTTTTAGTACTCATGTTTTTATCCTTATTTTATTTATAATTTATAGTATGTCTTGAGTTAAAGATGGTTTTAAACAAAACATTTAATATAGTTGATACTCTTAGAAAAACTTAGCTAACCTAAGCATTTGTTTAGTTCATCTAATAATCAAGCTTGTCTACTATAAGAAAAACTGGAGCAAAGTGGAAGAGCGTGTGACGCATCCCTACAAAGGACAAACAGGCTGTAACGTGATTTTGATCACCAGTTAGAATGTATAAACTGTTTAAAAATGCAAAATCTCAAACTCAATGCCATAAAAAAACGCCCATCACGGTTAAGTAATGGGCGCCGATAATCATTGAAATACCCTCATATTTGGGTACTTATGATCTTAATGTCTTACTGAGCAGCGGCTTCTGTAGTTGCAGTTTCTGTAGTTCCAGTGTCTGCAGTTTCAGTTTTGGCAGCAGTGTCCATGTGTGCGCTATGGTCAGTGCCCCAAATTTTTGGGTACTTGTAGCCAGGGAAGGTTTCATGAGCATACTTTTTGAAGGCTTCTGAATTATAGGCATTGGTGACATCTTCGACCCATTTCTTACCAGTATCAGCAGATTTGATCGCTGACCAGTTCACATAAGCAAAGCTTGGCTCTTGGAACAATGCGTCAGTCAGTTTGATGCCAGAGTCAGTTGCATAGTTACCGTTGATCACCGCGAAGTCAACTTCATCACGCGCGCGTGGTAATTGAGCCGCTTCTAGCTCAACGATGTTGATATCGTATTTGCTGTTGTCAGCGATGTCAGCTTTTGATGCAGTCAATGGATCGATATCGTCTTTTAGCTTGATCCAGCCAAGATCGTCCATCATGACCAACGCACGTGCAAAGTTACTTGGATCGTTCGGTGCAGAAACACTCATGCCTTTGAATGCTTCATCTAGGCTAGATTTTTTACCTGAGTAGATACCAAGTGGTGCGGTTGGTACTTGGAATACTTCAACAAGATCAAGGTTGTTCTCTTTTTTGAAGGTATCAAGGTAAGGCTTGTGCTGGAAGATGTTGATATCCAAATCGCCTTCAGCCAATGCAAGGTTAGGACGAACATAATCAGTAAACGCAATCAACTCAACTTCATAACCCTGAGCTTCAAGAGTTCCTTTCACTTGGTTACGAACCATATCAGCGAAATCGCCTTCAGTCGTACCGATAACGATTTTGGTATGTTCAGGATCGATGTCGCTAGTGCTAGCAGCAGTTTCTGCAGTGGCACCTTCGGTAACAGGCTCTTGAGTCGCTTCTGGCGCTGATGAGTTGCTACAACCAACTAAGACCAAACCTGATACGCCAACGGCAGCAAATGCGGTGGCTAACTGACGGCTGATATCTGTTAATTTCATAATATGTCCTTAATAATGAATGGGATTGAGTAAAGCGTTTATCGTCAATACATTAAAAAAGCAACATTATAAATAGTAATGCTGCTTTTTTGTGATAGCTGAGACAAGGGTTGAGTGTTGCCAAAAATAAACCTAGTCGCTCGCAATGTCAAGTATTCTCTAAAGCGGTTTAACGTTTGTCTAAACGATTGGCGAGCCAGTTGCCAGAGGCTTGAATCGATATAACCATGATGGATAGTACAATCACGATAAAAATCATCACCTCGGTCTGATAGCGATAATAGCCATAACGAATGGCCAAATCACCCAAACCACCACCGCCAATCATACCAGCCGCCGCTGAGTAAGATAGCAAACTGATACACAAAATGGTGACAGAGAGTACCAATCCTGAGCGCGCTTCATTGAGTAGCACTTTGATGATAGTAAAAGGCCTAGCGCCCATTGATTCGGTTGCTTCAATAATACCGCGCGGTACTTCACGTAAATTTTGCTCAACCAAACGCGCAAAATAAAATGAACCTGCAATCGCCAGTACGAGCGATGCAGCAATCGGACCGATACCAGTACCGACGATAGCCTTGGTAAAGGGGCTCATCGCAATCATCAAAATCACGAAAGGGAAGGCGCGCATAAAGTTAGTAATGCCGCCGAGTACGCCATATAGTGTTTTGTTTTGCAAAAACTGGCGATCACTAGATAAAAACAAGAATACGCCAAAGAGCCCACCGATAAGGATAGCGACTGTGGTTGAAATACCAAGCATGACGAACGTATCAACAAACGCGCTCACAATCTCTTTGCGTAGGGCAAGCAGCTTGTCTATAGAGGCGGATAATTCAGTACCAGTTAACATATCTATTTCTCCTGCCTCATTAGTCCTCAACGACTAAGCCTTTGCCAATCGGGGTAGTTGCCTGAATCAGACCATCTCGTACATCGGCCACTTCTAATAGCTGACCTTGATGCAATAATGCTGCGCGATCACAGAGTCTGCGAATGACACTCATCTCATGGGTTACGATGACAATGGTCACACCAAGTTGCTCATTGATATCGCGCAAACAAGTCAGCAAACTGCGAGTCGTTGCAGGGTCAAGCGCACTGGTTGGCTCATCAGCCAGCAATACTTTTGGACTCGGGGCAATCGCGCGGGCAATACCGACACGTTGCTTTTGCCCACCGGATAGCTGCGCAGGATAATGGCCAGCGCGATCAGTTAAATCGACAATCTCAAGACATTCCATAACACGTTTATGAATGTCGCGACTTGGATAACCAGAGATTTTTAAGTTAAATGCCACGTTGTCAAAAACCGTTTGATTAGACATGAGATTAAACTGCTGAAAAATCATACCGATATTGTGACGGGCGATACGCAGTTCACTGGCAGATAGCGTGGTCAAGTCAGTACCGTCTATCACCACTTGGCCTGAATCTGGACGCTCAAGCATATTAATCAAGCGTAATAAGGTAGATTTACCTGCGCCCGAATAGCCCATTAGACCAAAAATCTCGCCTTGTTTGATAGTCAGAGATGTCGGCTCAACAGCGGTAAACCAATGTGGTTTGCCGTCTTTGTCTTTGATTGATCGGTCGCTTAAAAAACTTTTGGTCACATCGTTTAAGACAATCATGTCATTCATGGAGGGCTCAAAATTCAATAAATTTTTTAATGGTCATCGTGTGTCGTTATGCTTCTATTACTAGATAAGAAGCCTATCAAAACAACAACAGTCAATAACCGTATAATAAGGGGCGGTAATATAGCATATTATCAGCCACTTTGGATATGCACATCCGTGACTGACTTATGATGAATAGCTATTAAGGAAGGAATGTTTGAGGGGTATCAGTGGGAGTAATATCAACAAAATAATGTATTTTCAAGTATAGCTGACTACTCATGCTGATTGTAATGAGGGTCATGTTTAACGGGTATGGCGACTAAGAATCGAGTATGACCGTTTAGCGTATCAGTAGTGATCCGCCCTTGATGCGCGGTGACAATCTGTGAAACCAAAGATAAGCCCAAACCAGAACCTTTGTTTTTCTGCTGCAATCGTACGAATGGGCTAAATACTTCTTCGCGCTTCTCTTCAGGAATACCTGTGCCTTCATCAATCACTGCTAGCACCGCGTATTTCGGTAGTGGGCGCACAGGCTCAGTTTTTGCCTTTTTTAGATGCTTAGCAAATAAGCCTTCTTTGCGCGGTGTGGCTGAGGCTTCGTTATTATTTTGGGTGTTGGCTTTAGCGCTGTTTTTCGCTTTATCTTTGTTGCCATTTTTGCTGATAGTTGTATCAGTTGCTACTTTGTCAGTTTTTCGATTGCTATCGTTTTTAAGAGCATGCGCACGATTATCGATTGTTTCATTTGTAGATTCGATAAAATCATTATGTACGGATTTTTTAGCGTCTTCATTAGAGTCTAGAGTGTCTTTAGAATCAGGAACGGCTTTCCAAATCACTTTATCTAAATCGGCACTAGCAATATGAGCATCAGGTTTTACAGAGCTTGGAGTGTTTTTAATAAAATTAAGATCTGTACTTATATCAACATTTATATCTTCATCGACTGTTAGATTTTCGCCATTCTTGTAGATTGGCGGCGCTGGCAAGGCAGCTATTGGCTCGACTGACTCAGTTTTGTCTTTATTGCTCAGAGTAGAGTCAGTGCTTTCGGACAAAGCAGATTCTTGTGCATCACTATTGGTATCAAGCGACTCTTCATAAGAGTCAAAATCCAACAAGCTATTATAATCGGTGAAACTGCTAGAGAGCACGGTCTGTAGTAGGTAATCAGGAACAGTGCCAGCCTCTTCGATAGTCTGAACGCCGTACAGTAACACAGTAACGGGCGGCTTGCCGTGAAGCATGGCATTGGTCAGTAGATTACGAATGAGATGAGTCAACATTGATGATTGACCATCGATCATGATGTGCTCACCAATCAGCGTGGCTTCAGGATAGTGCTGACGTTCTTGATTGACCAGATCGTATAAATCCAAGTTCTCAATTTGTTGTAAGGCATGACCTGCATCTAGACGGCTGACCAACAATATACTTTCGACCAAATCATTGAGACCTGACAGATCGCGAGTGATGGCATGAGCGCGTTTATCAAACTTGGCTTTGGTGTCAGATGGTAGCGCACCAGCCAACATATCCATCATTTCAACCTGCAAGCGAATGCGCGTGATAGGCGTACGCAGCTCATGAGAAGCATGTGCCAATAATAAATTATTGGCATCAACGAGGTGCTCAATCTTTTGCGCTGCTTGGTTGAACCCTCGCGCCAATGAGGCAATTTCGTCATTACCACGCGCGTTCACTCGGACCGTAAAATCCCCGTCGCCTAACTGAGCCATCTGCTGACTTAACTGATCGATACGCCATGTCATGGTACGGGCAATCAGCCACAGAACACCTGCCATAATAATGAGCAGCAACAACGTACCTGTAAACAGATTCAGCGCTGCAGAAAGTACGGGCTTCTTAGGAGGTAAACGTGACTCATACAGCAGAGTATAGCCAGTGCTGCTATAGACTTGAGCCTGCTTAGTAGGGGAGGTATCTGCAAACGAAGGGAAAACACGTGAAAATAAAGACGGCGTAGGTGGTAGCTCTAGCGGCAAATCGCTATTATCAGTTTGCATGAGCAACCGACCTTCGCTGTCGTACAAGCCCATTTTGGCCTGTAGTGACTCATCAAAAATATCAAAGCTTTTTTTGACAACAGCCAGCATAAACCTTGACTGTAAGCGATTGTCTTTACTGATAGAGATATTCAACTCATGCAGAAATGGATCAATCTGACCCAAAATCTGCGTGGCCAATATCTCTGAGCGGATTCCTGCGTCCTTGTCATGCACCAGTTGGGTCAATAGCACCATAGCAACTGCAAATAAAGTAAGTGCCAGCATAACGCTGGCAAATAGTTTGGCAAATACGGAACGAAAACCCAATTGCTGCATTAAACAATCTCTGTTATTGGACGCTAATATCGACTGAGCTTAATATGCTCTCTATCGACTAATCCATCTTTTACGATCAAACCTGATCAGTGGCAAATTGATAACCAACACCGCGCACCGTGATAATGCGTTTTGGTTGACGTGGGTTGTCTTCGATCAAAGCACGCAAACGTGAAATATGCACGTCAATGGCACGATCGATGTTATCTGAGCTGTCGTCGTTTGGCATTGCCTGCCAAAGTTGCTCGCGATTTAGCACTTTGCCAGAATGGGTAGCAAAATAGTGTAATAATTGGAACTGATGCGTCGTTAAACGTACAGGCTCATCATCGATAGTAACTTCATGACTGTCAGGGAACACACTCAAACGACCAAAAGTTAAGCTATCTGACTGGCTATCTGCTTGGTTTGGTTGTTCATGACGGCGGATAACCGCACGGATACGGGCAAGAAGCTCACGCGGCTCGAAAGGCTTCGCGATATAGTCATCAGCACCCATCTCCAAACCTAAAACGCGATCGGTTGTATCCCCTTTTGCGGTCAACATGATAATAGGCACTTTGTTGGTCATATTATTCTTGTTGCCACGAATTTTTTGACATACTTGCATACCATCCATGTCAGGCAACATCAAATCAAGTACGACCAAATCGATATCACGCTCTTTGGTATCTAACAGATCAAGACCTTCTTGACCCAAACCTGCATGATGGACGTCATAGTAATTCATGGTCAAATAATCACTGATCAGCTCTGCTAAATCTGGATCATCTTCAATCAATAAAATCTGCTTGCTCATGGGATATCCTCTAATTGTTGTTATAATTTGCCAAAAGTCTAATGTGTGCTAGTCGCTTAACTATGATACATGATAGAAGTATCAATAATTTTTACATTCTATGCCATTAAACCTTTGAGCCTCTAAGTTTTCAGGTATTTTAGAGTACTGAACTATCATGACGATAAAAATACGTAGTGATAAAAATAGTCCTAAATACTCGGATAGTGCTATATATAATACGACTATATTGCCCAATGATGCTGTTACAAAACAAGATAGGCTTTGTTAATGTTTCTACCAAATGTAACTGTCAGCATGAATTGCTATGACACGATGACTTTTTTGCCTTCAGAATCAATAGGTAAATCAGCCAAGCAAATTAAACTATCGTTACTCACACCAGCAATCAAATATTGTTGCGTGGTCGGATCATACTCAACAACCTCGATAGGCTGGCGTGTCAAACGCTGGTCTTGACCAATAATCCAGACATTGGCTGTTAACGGTTTAAGCGGCATATATGGCGGTTTTTGTAACTCCGTTAAGTCAACATCATGCAAGGCGCGCTTAGGCACGATAGTACCTACGTCTATTTGTCCGTAATTGACTCGCCCCGTGACTTTCATTTCTGGTTGTAGCTTGTCACGGCTGGCTTCATTGTCAATGACGTTAACATACACCAACAGTTTTTTTGGCTGGCTGGTAGGCACAAGCTTACTGACCTGACCTGTAAACTTGTCAGTGATACCTTCGGTCGTAAAATTGACAGTCTGACCAACTGAAAGCTGAGGCTCTGCTTGAATGGGTAGTGTCGCCGCAAAGTGCAATTTGGTCTCGTCACTAATTTCTAATAGGGGAGTGCGCGCCGCCATTTTTTCACCAGTTGTGGCATATAGGTTTTCTACACGACCTGAAAAGCTAGCAGTTATCGTCACCAAATTATATTGTGGGTTCGGTTTTTTAGTATCAGCTTTTACACCATTACTATCGGCGTTATCACTATTATCTGTCACAAGGTTTGCTGCTGACGCCTCTTCTTTATCATTACTAGTATTATTTACATTAGCATCATTATCAACAGATAAAGCCTTAGTAGAGCTAGAGTCAGAATTGTCGTCAATACTTGGTGTATTCTCTGGTTTCTTATTATTGGTAGTGCTTGTCACTATTTCTTCTTTAGAAGAGCTGGCTTCTGTAGATGTGTCTGATTTTACGGCAGGATCGCTCACCGCCGCCAAACGCCTGACAACTAGTAAGGGCGTACCTTTTTCTACCCATTGACCTTCGCTGACAAACGTTTTTTCTATATTGACTGGATGTACTGCAACAAATTTGGTTTGTTTGATAGGCTCGATGCTACCTTGCAGCCCTAGACTTGGCTGATAACGTGAAGACTTGATACTCAGTATATGTTCAGGCGTCATCGTGACACTATCACTGGTGATGACAACGGGGGAGTCTGCCGTGTTTTCAGGAGCGACTGACTCAGTCTCGGATGGTGAGGGCTGACAAGCAGCAAGCAACAAAACGCTGAGCAAGTAAAGGCTTTTTTTGGAATGTTTAAAGGCTGTCATAGCAGTCACCGTTATAGTCGTCGCTTCATTATATAGTGAATAGATACGCGGTGGAACAATTGCGCCATACTTACTAATCTTAAGTAGCGTAAGCGTTTGTCGTAAGAAAATAGACGAGGTTGCCGGCTTATTAAATAAGAACAGCGGTTTATGATACTCATTAGTTAGAACATTAATTCGCTAATGACTGGAAAAGCATCAATAACTGTGCTAAAACAAACATAACGAAATACTGTGATACATTTTTATCACAAAAGAAAATTATTCAGCAATGTGATTATTGATTCTATATAATGCAGGAATATCATAAAGTTGGTTGCCTCGTTGTTTGAATGACGTTGTCACTGACAGTAAGTAAGTTCAAAAATTTTGAGTGTTTTAAGAGATAATACGACTTTGCTTGATGGTTATAAAAGTAAAATATTGAGCCTAAAAAGCTAAGAATCGCACTCAATTTTATGAGCTTATTACGAGCAAAGTGCGTATAGTAACTCATGTTGACGCTGTGTTTGATGGGCAGACACTGATAAAAGGTATTCACTGTCATAAAATGTCTAATAAAATCTTAGTCTTTTGTATTGGTCTAACATTGACTGATATCATGATTTGAGATGATCGTTAGAGCTTTATATAGACAGAGAGCGTTACGAATAAATAGTCGTTCATAGGATAATGATAATGGAAAATAATTTTGAAGGTTTAAAAGTAATGGTGATTGATGATTCAAAAACCATTCGCCGTACCGCAGAAACCTTGCTACAAAAAGCGGGTTGTGAAGTCGTAACCGCTATAGATGGCTTCGATGCCTTAGCAAAAATTGTTGATAACAACCCAGATATTATTTTTGTCGACATCATGATGCCGCGCTTAGATGGCTATCAGACTTGTGCACTCATAAAAAATAACCCTGATTATGCTAATAAACCCGTGATTATGTTGTCATCTAAAGATGGCTTATTTGATAAAGCCCGTGGCCGCATCGTCGGATCTGATGAGTATTTGACCAAACCATTTAGTAAAGATGAGCTCTTTAATGCGATTAACCAATACCGTTAGTCAGCTCTATAGACTCAAATATAGTGATTGCTAAGATTAAAAATAATGACTCACTATCTAAGTGACTAGCATAAAAATAAATCACGAATAAGTTGTTGGGCATCATTTTCAATCTTTTTATCAACAATATATCTTCATAGATATTTTAGAAAATAAAGGAAAATCCTATGACTACCGTTTTAGTCATTGACGACTCGCCATCAGAAATGGCGAAATTTCGCGACATGCTTTCCAAAAATAATTTTCAAGTATTAGAAGCATCAAATGGCGAGCAGGGCTGTCAGATGGCAGCTGATCACCTGCCAGATGTCATCTTAATGGATGTGGTCATGCCAGAAATGAACGGTTTTCAGGCTACGCGAAAAATCACTCGTGGTAAAACCACCGCTCATATACCTGTCATTATGATTAGTACCAAAAATCAAGAAACTGATAGAGTGTGGGGCAAGCGTCAAGGTGCCAAAGAGTATATGAATAAACCAGTCGATGAAAATGGATTGGTCAATATGATTCGCAAAGTGATGGAGTAACTTGTGGCCTCTAGAGGATTTATTGAGCTTCTGCGTCTAGCAGATTTGGCACGTGCGCGCAAAAGTGGTCGCCGCGGTGGTCAAGAGTTTGATTGGCAAGGGGTGGTATTTGAGATTGGTGGGCAGCGCTTAGTTGCCCCTATGGGTCAGGTATCAGAGGTATTATCCATGCCAGAATATACTAGCTTACCTCTAGTAAAGCCTTGGATGCTAGGTATTGCCAATATTCGCGGACGATTACTACCTCTGACGGATTTGTCACACTTTTTACAAGTGCCAAGTCGTTTGTCACAGCTAAGCCAGCGCAAAGTTATTGTAATCGATCATGACAATAACTTTTCGGGGCTACTGGTCGATCAAGTGCTTGGTATCGAACAGTTCACTCAGGAACAATATCGCCCAGAAGCGATTGATTCCAATTCACCATTTGCACCTTATAACCATGGTAAGTTTTTGAAAGACGAGCAAGAGTGGTACGTTTTCATGCCAAGCTTGCTGGCACAGGATCTGCAGTATTCAGATGCTGCAATATAGTAATCGATAATAGAAGACCTATTTATTCGGTAACGACAGATTGATAGCGACTGACACGATACAGTGAGATGTCAGTATTTATACAGGCTTTGCTAATCATTGTTTTGATAACAATAAGATTGTCAAAGTCAGTCACGATAAGACTTTGACGATTGTTTGAAAGGAATACGCAAGATGAGTGATGTTAAAAGAAAACCTGTAGCTGGCGTGGGCCAAACAGCAGTAGATGGCAAAAGCTCTGATAGTACATGGAAATTGTTATTAGGATTTTTTGTGCTATTAAGTTTGGCTTGTCTGATTTGGCTGATCAACTCCCTATCAACGGTAAGTCAATACTTTGATAGCTTTGATCAATCGGTTGTTTTACCGGCGGCGATATTTGCAGTCGGAGCCGTGGGCATTATGTTTGCCTCATATCAGTTGCTCAAGCAACGTGGTGGATCGGAGCGTTTACTGATTGAAAAAGAAACGTTACGCCGCCGTCAAGAAGCAGAAGCAGAGTCTGAACGAGCTCGTCAAATTCAAGAAGAAAACGAACGTAACCAGATCGCTATTCTACGCCTACTTGATGAGTTGGGTGATTTGGCAGAAGGTGATTTGACTGTCAATGCTACCGTATCAGAAGACTTTACAGGGGCAATTGCCGACTCAGTAAACTTCGCAATTGACCAATTACGTCAATTGGTCTTGGTTATTAACAGCACCGCTGACCGAGTTGCACAGTCTTCAGATCAAACGCAGATGAACGCTGTTGAGCTTGCTGAAGCTTCTGAACATCAAGCGCAAGAAATTGCTGGCGTATCAGCCGCTATTAATGAGATGACCGTGTCAATTGACCAAGTTTCGAATAATGCGTCAGAGTCTGCGACGGTTGCTCAGCGTTCAGTTGCCATTGCCTATAATGGGGCAGAAGTTGTACAGCGTTCGATTGAAGGTATGAACGTTATTCGTGATCAGATTCAAGAGACATCGAAACGTATCAAACGTCTTGGTGAGTCTTCGCAAGAGATTGGTGATATCGTTGGCTTGATTAACGATATTGCAGACCAAACCAACGTATTGGCATTGAACGCCGCCATTCAGGCATCGATGGCAGGTGAGGCCGGTCGAGGCTTTGCGGTTGTTGCTGATGAGGTTCAGCGTCTGGCTGAGCGTTCAGCGAATGCGACCAAACAGATTGAAACATTGGTAAAAACCATTCAGGCGGATACTAATGAGGCTGTTATGTCGATGGAATCGACGACATCTGAAGTAGTACGTGGTGCTCGTTTGGCAAAAGATGCTGGTGAAGCACTAGAAGAAGTACAGAGCGTTTCTAACACGTTGGCTGATTTGATTCAGAACATCTCAAATGCTGCATTACAGCAGGCTGAATCTGCTGGCCATATTTCTCATACTATGAATATCATTCAAGATATTACTTCACAAACCTCATCTGGTACGCTTGCCACAGCACGTTCTATTGGTGAGTTGAGTGAAATGGCTGCCGCACTACAAGAATCTGTTACTGGCTTTAAAGTATCGAACGATGATGAGTTATTAGATGATGAAATGATTCATTCTGAACAAACCTTATCAGAAATTGTCTAACCTTTTAGCTTGAATGTTAAAGCGGTATTAATACGTTTTTTTGTATAAGGTTTTAATTAAAATGCTGTACAGGTACTGATGCCGTGCAGCAGTGACAATAGCAGGTGACGTGAACAATCCTACACAAGCAAAAAAGGCTCTATTTAATACATTTGAACCTGTATGGGGTGATGAGATGATACAGGGCGATAGCGCTAATTTGCAGCAGTGGCAACGATACATAGAACAAGAGATTGGCTTTATATTGCCAAATATGCAGCTGCAGTGGTTGACCAATGCCATTGATCATACAGCAACGTTAAATGGACTCACTACTCAGCAGCTATGGCATCAGTTGCCTAAAGATAATGAGATTCGCCAGCAGTTGTTGGATAAGGTGCTGATCCATGAGAGTCGCTTTTTTCGCCATAAACCTTCTATAACCTTTGTCACAAAATATGCAGCAAATTATCAACGAGCAAATAAAACGGATACATCATTTCGCATTTGGAGTGTTGGTTGTGCAAGTGGGCAAGAGACTTGGTCGCTGGCTATGAGTCTGACAGCCGCGCAGTTGTCCAATCATGTGATACTGGGAACAGATGTGAGCGAGCAAGCG
Organism: Psychrobacter piscatorii; assembly: GCF_043641605.1. GTDB lineage: Bacteria > Pseudomonadota > Gammaproteobacteria > Pseudomonadales > Moraxellaceae > Psychrobacter > Psychrobacter piscatorii_C. The sequence continues at coordinate 114,661 of NZ_JBHZRK010000006.1, forward strand.
ATTACAAACGCGCGGCTAGGACAATATGATAAACGGCAGCAGTCATTAATTCCTCAAAATTGTCAGCAGTTTGTTCACTCTTTGATTACTAAGAATGCAGGCAATGAGCTGAGTATGGCTGATGCTTCTATTAAAGCAGAAAGGTCTATCAATACTCACGTTGATTGGCAAGTAGCGCCGGCTTTACGACCTTATGTTAGCTTTGCTCTACACAATGTTATTGAACAAAAACCACCCACTTCGCACCTCCAAAATGTGATTATCTGCCAAAATATGCTGCTGTATTTTCGTAAGTTTGATCAGCGTGATATTTTGGCACGGCTATCAGAGCAGTGTGCGATAGAGGGATATATTATATTGGCTCCAGGTGAGGCGTTGTTTTGGCGTCCTTCGAATATGCGCCGTATTGCGCACCCACAAGTGAATGTGTGGCAAAAAATTAGTGCCTAAATTAGTGCCTAGACGAGTTAGGATAAACCTATGAAAAAGCAGCCCAATGACATAGCGACGCTTGAGTGGTTGTCGCCACTGCTCAATCAGCAATTATCACAGATATCTGATGGCTGGCAATCAGGTGCTGACATCGACAGTTATCAACAGATGACATCGCACTACCATCAAGTTAGCGGCGCGCTGACGATGATTCGCTTGCCGCTACTAGCAGATCTTGCCCATAAGTTGAGCCTTATGGCGAGCTTGGGAGAGAGTGATGATCTGTCTACTAGAGACTGTCAAATAGGCAAGTTTTCTCATAAGTTGTTACAACATGCGCTTAACCAATATGCGCGTGTAGGCAAATACAACCGTGCTCTAATAAATAAAGCGACTAATGAGCTTGCTCAGATACTGTCGCAACGAGGTGTGGAAGCAGACGCGTTTATAGATGCTACTGATACCCAGCACGATCATCGAAATAACGATGATATTCACGAAGATATTGTCAACAGCATTCATATCGCAGTACCCACGAGTAATGTCACGACCAATTTGGAAGATCAGCACTATCAGCAGATGTTACTGGTGTGGCGACAGCAAGTACAAAAATTGCTGGTTGCCAATATCAATCAGGCACCCGTTCTACAAATTTTAGAAAAAGTTAGCCAATATCTATGGCAGACCACTCAAGACCATGAGTTACAGCGCCTATGGTACTTGACTCAATTGTGGCTGAGTGATCTTGCTCATAATGAAGCGCCGTTACCTGAATATTATGCGCCACTATTAGGTCAGCTTGATTGCGTCATAGAATCTGCTACTCAGCCAGCCCAGTTATCTTCGAGCCTTGTCAAAAGCTTAATCACCAGTGTCTATGTCCAGCTCAGCTATTTAGAGAGTAGTAGTGAGCGAACTCAATCTATCCTTAATGACATATCACAGCACGGGCCTGCGACCTCACGTTTTTTAACGCGACTACTCAGCGAGATTGAGACCTTTATCTTTAATCTAGATAAGCCAGACACGCTAGCAAATCCTCTACGACATATAAAGAGCCAGCTTAAGAGTCGAGGTTGGGTACAATATGCGTCGCAAGTTGAATCAATCCTTGCAGATTTAGAACAAGCACGTTTATCAGAGACAGAGTTTACGCAGCAGCAATGGCACATCGAGCGCAAGCTACAAGAGCTATATAGTGCTATTTATGATACCGAACAGGCAATATCACTCAAAATCGGCGCTGCTGCTTCTTTTGCTATTGTACCTGAAGCGTTCGATATCAGTGATGTAAAGGGTGAAGGTAGACATGAGTCAGTTTCTACTGACAGTGATTTACGTGAGCTACGTATTGCCGTTGAAGAAATCAAGGAAAGCTTTAACGAGTATATACAACGTCAAGATATCCAGTCTTTAACAGCCATTGCTGACTTTGACAAAATTGCCCATGCTTTTGATGATATGGGACTGCCAGTCATTAGAGAGACGATAGAAAATATAGGTAGTATATTCACGCAACTGCTCACTCATGAGATTGCTGTACTTAGCTGGGATGTGACCCAAGCCTTGGCAGAGAGTCTGACCTCGATTGAATTGTTACTTGACTATCTTGCGCAGCAAGTCTTTGATCAAAACTTACTGACGCAGGCAAATGAGTATGCAGCGAAAGCATCACAGCTTCTTCATGCGTATGTGACATCACCAGAAACGATTAACGAGACATGGCTGACGCAAAAGCCAGTCGCGATGAATGTGCTTCGTTATGATGATAGTGGTGAGATCGCACCTGTGATCAGTTCAGATGATGAAACGGTGATAGCAGCGCAAGATACCACTGATACGAGTCCTAATGTAGAGAGTGACGCGTTGCTGCGTGCTCGTGAACAAGTCAAGCCTGACAACTTTGAAGTTGATGAAGAGATTCGTGATATTTTTATCGAAGAAGTCACTGAAGTCATTGACGATCTGGAGGATTTTCTGCCTATTTGGCAGCAGGATGCACAAGATTTAACACCATTGACTGAGGTGCGTAGAAGTTTTCATACGCTAAAAGGCTCAGGCCGTATGGTTGGTGCTTTTAGTATCAGTGAGATGGCATGGTCAATAGAAAACCTACTTAACCGTCTGTTGGATAAGACACTCCCTGTAACAGACGATGTCGTACGTCTGGTGATAGAGACAGCGGAACGTTTGCCAGTGCTACTGACAGATTTTGCCGCACAACAATCACCGAGCTCTGATCCTGCTATTACTATTCTACAAAGTAGTAACCTAATGGCGCAGCAGCCTGTCAATGCTGGTTTAGATCTATATGAGACTGGAATCACTGAAACATCAGCTGAAGTAGCGTTAGGTATCAATGACTCTGATTCAATGGATGATTTATCGTTAGAAACATTACTTTCGAGCGTTGATGATGCTGCAGGAACAGATTCTGAAAGCAATAATACAAATGTACCAGCATCGCTATCTGGTTTAGAGATTCCAGCAGTACTTGTTCCGTTTATGCAAGAAACCGAGCAATTAGCAGCCGATGCAAATGATGCAGATCCTGATATTAAAGAGATATTTATAGAAGAGGCCGAGGAAGTACTTGCCGAAATCGTACCTTTATATGAAGGTTGGCAGCTAGCATCGACTGACCTAGACGCCTTAAAAGATATCCGTCGCGGTTTTCATACCCTAAAAGGCTCTGGTCGCATGGTGGGCGCTAACTACACCGCCGAGCTAGCATGGGCGATAGAGAATATGCTTAATCGCGTATTGGATCATAGTGTTGTTGTCTCAAGCGATATGGGTCAACTAATGTCAGACGTATTGGCCGCTTATCCTAAAATGTTAGTAGCATTTGAAAATAATAGCCAAGATTATCCAGCTTTAGTGCCTTTATGGATTGCCTGCGCCAATGCCTATAGTAAGCAACAGGGTGATGCGTTTAGTTACTCTCGTTTATATGAGCAAGCAACAAGCCATTCTGAAGATGACGCAGCGCAAGAGCCCGTATTGGCGACTAGCATAGACGAAGCCAATCCTACCTATGATGAGACTAATGAAGCGATAGACATGACGTTACAGACCTTTCATTCTGTCAACGAAAAAATGGCAGAGGCAACCGTCGTTCTAACATCCCAAAGCGAAGAAGAAAAAGCATTTTGTAAGATATTTATTGATGAAGCAGAAGAGTTACTTCATCACATTGATCAATTTGTCAGCGACAATCAAGATCAGCAGCTTATTGAGATAACGGATGAAATAGTACGTGCATTCCACACATTACGAGCTGCATCTGGCTCCAGGGCTTTGGCTGCTATCAGCGAAGTTAGCGCAACGATAGAGCATAGTTTGGAGCTATTGCAGCAGCAAGATACAGCGATGAGTGCCCAACATCTAGAGGCTTTAGCGCAGTCTGCCAAGCTGATAAATGGTTATTTACGTAGCTACAAACAAAATATTCAGCAGCGTAGTGTCATAGTAGAAGATTCATACAGTCAGCAAGAGCAAGACATAGTGTCATTGCAAGCAATGCTGGCTGAGCAGTATGTCATTAGTGATGCTGATGCGAGCGTTGTTACTGATAGCAAACCAACGATAGAAGAGCTATTAGATAATAATATCGATACGTTATTAGATGCTGAGTGGGAGTTAGAAGAAGCGCTTGGTCATGCTGAAACAGAACACAGTCAAGACTATATCGCGCAGCAAATTGCACAAATCACCTGCTTAACAGATAAAGCTCAAGCATTTCCAAAATTCATTACCGTTCTAAATGAGCTTGGTAATGCCTATAGCTACCTGAGTGATAATATCGATAAAGCGAGAGATAGAGATATCCAATCTATTCTACTGTCGGGCCATGCCCAGTTGATTGGTCTATTCGATGCGCTAGCTGGTAGTACGTCACTGAAAATAGACCAGCAGGTAATGAGTGAGCTACAAGGTATCTATCAAAATGATAACCTTGACGATAACGACGAAGGCTTTGTCGTTCGAGCTATTTCGGCACCTGAAATCCAATTTGAAACGATTGATACGGATATTGAGCTATTAGAGATTTTCTTAGAAGAAGCTCAAGAGCTTGATAACGCGCTAGATGAAAGTTTCAATAAATGGCGTGACGATATTACTAATATCAACTCGCTAAAAGTATTACAGCGTCATTTGCACACCATTAAAGGTGGCGCACGGATGGCTGGCATTCGTAGTATTGGTGATCTAACTCACGAAGCAGAAAGTGTTTATGAGTCTTTTGTAGAAAATAGACGAGAGCCGACGACACAGTGGCTCGAGATTATGCAAATGGTGCAAGACACGATGTCGCAACAAGTAATGCATATCGTGAATCATAAAAAATCCTTTTTTACCTCAGAGCTTATTGAGCAGTTAAAAGTACTTGAAAAGGCAAAAACCTTACCAGAAACGGTAGAGCTGATCATACCAGCACCGAAAAACTATTTTGAACCAGACATTCAAAACGTAGTGGCTGATGAGGCCGATAACAGTACCGAAATATCAGAATTGCTCAGCCTAGATACCATGATTAAGCAGTCGTGGGCTAATGGGTTGCCTGATCCAGACATATTATCGGTGTTCTTAGAAGAGGCAGAAGAGCTTACCAATCGCAATAAATACCTGCACTTGTTCTTAAACGACACAAACAATACCACAGCACTACAAGCGCTTCAGCGAGATCTGCATACCATTAAGGGCGGTGCCCGAATGGTGACTGCGTCCGGTATTGCTGATTTGGCTCATGAGATGGAGTCGGTTTATACAGACTTTGTGAGTAACCGTCGCCCGCCTACTCAGAAAGTATTAGAGTTGCTAGTTGCCAGTCATGATTGGCTTGCTGATGCCGTATTTATTCTTCAACAAAATGTGAATCCACCAACGCCTGCACTATTAATCGAGGCGTTAGAGCAGTTTGGGAGAAATCCTGATAGTCTCAAACAAGTTCCTAAAGAATCTCTACAGTCTCAGCGCGAAGCAATTTTGATTGCTAAAGAAAATCAAGACTCTCACTATCTTGAAAAAGATATTAGCGAGATGCCATCTATGTTCAGTAACACTAATGAGGACGACGACAGTACTAGTAGTAATGAAATGATTCGTATCTCAGGTGGTCTGATTGAGCATATGATTAACTTATCTGGTGAGTCAGCGATTAACCGCGCCCGTATTGATATGGGTATTAGTAGCTTGACTAACAGTATTGAAGAGATGGGTACTACGGTACAGCGACTGGCAGATCAGTTACGCCGTATGGAGATTGAGCTTGAAGCTCAGATTTTGTCACAGATAGATGATGAGCTCATTGATAATGAGGATTTCGATCCACTAGAAATGGATCAGTATTCTTCACTGAATCAATTATCAAAATCATTGACAGAATCTGCCTCGGATTTGGTTGATATCAACCATACTTTATTAGAAAAGACACGTGATAGTGAAAGCCTGCTGCTACAGCTATCGCGAACACAGACTGAGTTGCAAGATGGGCTGATGAACTCGCGTATGGTGCCATTCACGCGTCTGACACCTCGTCTTGAGCGTATTGTTCGTCAGACCGCTAATGAGTTGAACAAATCCGTTGAGTTGACCATCATTAATGCTGATGATGAGATGGATAGAACCATTCTAGAACGTATTACTTCACCGCTTGAGCATATGCTAAGAAACGCTGTCGATCACGGTATCGAAGCGACCTCGACGCGTCTCAAAGCAGGCAAAGAACGTAGTGGACATATTACGCTGGAGGTCCATCGAGAAGGTAGCGAGATTGTCATCCAACTATCAGATGATGGCCGTGGTATCGATGTAGAGGCAGTACGCAATAAAGCTATCTCTCAAGGTCTGATTGATGCAAACGATGACAGTCTATCTGATCTTGATATCATGCAATACATCTTCAATGCTGGGCTGAGTACCAGTAAGCAAGTGACACAGATCTCTGGCCGCGGCGTTGGCATGGACGTTGTGATCAGTGAAATCCGTCAATTAGGTGGTTCCGTCTCGGTTGTTTCAGAGCTTGGCAAAGGCTCTAATTTCACGATGCGTTTGCCATTGACCGTCGCTGTGTCTGACGCTTTGGTCGTGCGCGCAGCAGATCGCTACTACGCCATACCATTGGTGCAGATTGAGCGCGTGGTGCGCGTCAACCCAGAAAAGCTATATGATTACTATCAGTCAGACGCTGCCACCCTGAACTTTGAAGATACCGAATACCGAGTTCGCTATCTAAATGAGATTCTATCAGGTAATAAACTGAATGAGCTGGTCGTCAATACCAACACCAGTTTGCCGCTGATTATTATTAAAAACCGTACGGGACAAAACATCGCACTACAAGTTGATCAGATTGCAGGATCACGTATTGAAGTGGTTGTGAAACCTCTAGGCCAGCAATTATCGAATATACCAGGTATTTCAGCTGCTACTATTATGGGCGATGGTTCGGTAATGCTCATTTTGGATTTGATTGCGTTAATGCGAAATGCGCAGTTAGTGAAGAACAGCTCGAAATCTGCCAGCGCTAATCGAGGACGTATAGAGTCCAAATCGACGGTGTTAGTAGTCGATGACTCCGTGACCGTACGTAAAGTGACCTCTCGTTTCTTGGAGCGTCAAGGGTTTAATGTGGCCGTTGCAAAAGACGGGATCGATGCGCTCGAGATATTACAAGACACGACGCCAGATATGATCTTGCTGGATATTGAGATGCCGCGTATGGATGGCTTTGAGGTGGCGACTCAGGTCAGATTCAATAGTCGATTACAGCATATTCCAATTATTATGATTACCTCACGTACTGGCGAAAAGCATCGTGAGCGTGCTCTAGAGATTGGGGTAAACGACTACATGGGTAAGCCATTCCAAGAAAAAGAGTTGCTTGAAAAAATCCAAAGACTACTTGGTGAAGAGGTCAGCCTAACTAATGAAGGATAATGCACGTGTTTTAGCACTGCGACAAAAAAATAATAATGAGATTAAAGTGCTGGTGGTGGCAGAAGATCATCGCCAGCGTGTAGCTTTTTCGGACACCGTACGTAGCTGCGGTTTCACGCTTGTCGGCTGTGTGTCATGGGCTCAGTGGCAAGAAAAAAGTGAGCTGTCTAATGTAGATATCGATATTTGGCTCATAGACAGTGATTATGATGACAGTATTGCAACCGCAACGACAGCTTCCAAATCTGCTGCTGTCTTGGTGGGTTTTAGTCAGGCACCCTATCTTAACGAAGCACAGCAATATGCCAAATGGCAGCGTAAGTTAAAACGTAAACTGGCGAAACTGCTGGCGTTACCAACCTTACTGGATACTGCTGCTCATAAGAGTGATGATGCTGAAAGAAGTTGGCAATATGTCGTGTTTTTGGGTGCGTCTATGGGTGGTCCTAGTGCGATAAAAGAGTTTTTAGATAATGTGCCAGCGACACTGCCAGTATGCATTTTATTGGCGCATCACTTCAATCAGACTATGATTGGTACGTTACCAAGGATACTCAATCGCCATAATGATTGGCGCTGTGAAGTTATCGCTTCCTCGCAGCGTTTGCGAGCAGGGCAATGTCTCATAGCACCGATCGATAAGCAGATTGTCTGTGATTCGGCAGGTCGGGTGATACTGTTGGAGCAAGCGTGGAGCGGTGAGTATAAGCCTGCTATTGGTCAGCTTCTTAAAAATACCAGCGATGTTTATGGTAGCGATCTAATCAATATTATATTTTCGGGCATGGGTAATGATGGCTCTCAGTATTTAGACATGGTTCAAGACAACAACAGCCAGTTGTGGGCGCAAGACCCTAGTCTGAGTGCATGTCCGAGTCAACCTCAGGCTATTATTGATTCAGGGTATTGTGGTTTCGTTGGTAGTCCGACAGATTTGGCAAAAAAACTGACTGATTATATTGGTGAAAGGGCAGCAAGCCATTCACGCTAACTGATTGTGAGCGACGTATGAAACAAATTTTGAAACACTCATTTGAAGCGGTAAGCTTACTGACCACGAATAATGGTATGCTTGATGTGACTATCGTGCCAGCATCTAACCAACCTGATTGGATCATTCCGAGCAGTTTGATTTTGAGCATAGAGGATTATCAAGAGCGTATATCTACGTATCAGTGGCAAGAGCAAAATCTTGCTGTCTTTCACTTGTTACCGCAAGATAGAACACCAGAGAAAACTATCGTACTAGAGGGCAATACCACCGAGCATCGATTTGCTTTGCAAACGGTAGGTGAACTGCGCCAATTACAAGCCCGTATTTCTGACGTCAAAGATACAGAGCTTCCTGAGCAGTTTGCGGATACTGGTGTTGATAAAACAGAAGGTCAGTCTGACGAAAACGTTGTGCTCTCTTATCTGTATCAGACTGTTATGATTGACGACAATGTTTATTTGGTGCCAGACTTAGACAAAATTGCGCATCATTTGGTTAATTTAGATAACTAGATTCTCGTCTAAGTTTCAGTTATGCTTCACCTCATAGGTAGTACCCGAGCAATGCTGATTACTGTTTGTTATTGAATGAGTTGCTGTCCTATATATAATATCAATTATAAATAATGCTTAATAAAAACTATAGAGCCGCTCATGAATAATTCTAATGTATCAAAATGGTCGCTCAGCAGTCGTATATTTCATTGGATCAGTGCAGTTTTATTGTTGATCACATGGGTAATGATATTGCTGTATGAAAATCTCGATAGCAATCTATATATCGGATTTCACAAAGCGTTTGGGATAAGCTTGTTGTTTTGGATGATTGCGCGAGTTATCAACCGCGTCTTTACCAAAGCGCCACCATCAATACCAATGCCAAAATGGCAATCGTTGGTCTCTAAGTTATCGCATTTTGCTCTCTATGCCATTCTGATCGCTATGCCACTTGCTGGTTTATTGATGACGGTATATGGTGGTCGTCCTGTCGATATCTTTGGTTTATTCCAAATACCCGTGTTTGTGACTCCTGATAGGAGTTTGGCACGCTTTTATAATGATTTACATACCGATATTATTTGGCCGATGATTATTGGCTTTACAGCGCTCCATATTGGTGCTGCCTTGTATCATCAGTTTATCAAAAAAGATAATTTAATATCACGTATGAAATGATCTGCCATTGATCAATGTTCGGACGATGTATACATCACGCCGTACCAATAAACTTAAAGATGCAAAAAAGCCCTAAGTACATTACTTAGGGCTTTTTAAGTGATAAATGAAAGTGCTTGCTGTCTAAAGGTCTGATTACAAATTTACTTTTTGTGTTCAGGTAAATTGATGTTCATCTCTAATACATCCAAGCTATCTTCCGAGCGATGATTGATATTGACATCATCAATCTGCACGCCATTCACATATTTGTTGACCACTTCTAAGATTTCACGTTTCATTTTTTCGATACGATCAACCGTTAGGCGGTTATTTAGACGATTTTCGCTAGCTACGATAACCTTAAGACGTTCGGTAGCTAGATTGGCACTGCCTGCGCTACTGCTATCGTCAGTACCAAATAGGCTACTCCAAAATCCTTTTTTCTTAGTCATCATTAACCCCCAAACCAGCGCTGTAGTAAACTCTTTTTCTTCACATCAATATGACGTAGTGGACGCTCTTCGCCTAAGAAACGGGCGACGATATCATCATAACATTGACCAGCAACAGAGTCGGTATAATGAATAACAGGCTCGCCGTGGTTCGATGCTTCGAGCACAGAATGGCTCTCAGGCACAACGCCGAGTAATGGTACTTTTAGAATATCATTAGAGATAGTATCAATGTCCATCATCTCGTTCGCAGCAGCACGTTCTGCATTGTAACGAGTGATGACCAAGTGCTCACGTACAGAGCCTAGGTTTTCTTCGACCTTTTTCGTTTGGCTTTGCAAGATGCCGATGATGCGATCCGAGTCACGTACTGAAGAGATCTCAGGGTTGGTAACAATGATGGCTTCATCAGCGTGATACATGGCCAACTGTGCACCGCGCTCGATACCAGCAGGTGAGTCACAGATGATATAGTCAAACTGTTTAGACAGCTCAGTCATGACCTCTGCGACACCTTCATCCGTCAATGCGTCTTTATCACGCGTCTGACTAGCAGGAAGGATATACAGGTTTTCAAGCTGTTTGTCTTTGACAAGTGCTTGCGACAAGCGTGCGCTACCGGTGATGACATCAACGAAATCATAAACAATTCGGTTTTCACAACCCATGATCAAGTCTAGATTACGTAGACCTACATCAAAATCAATTACAACCGTTTTATAGCCACGCAATGCTAAACCAGCGGCAAAAGAGGCACTTGTCGTGGTTTTGCCCACACCGCCTTTACCTGAAGTGATTACAACTATCTTCGCCACAATGGCACACTCCTATGAATCAATGGGATATCTTTTATATAAATAGCACAATTGCATGGTATTTATCTACTAACTATATATGTACTATCTGCGAAGCTAGCCTAGCATAAATATACAAGGATTTATAGCAAGTCTATATTAAAGCAAAAAAACAACTGAGATATCAGCTATAAAGGGCTTTTGCTTATAAATTTCACAGTTAACAGCGATAATTTTTAGCCGTTTGATAGCTATTTAAATATACGGCAAATAACGTTAGAGCCAACACTTAATAATAGCTCAATTGTAACGATTAATTTGATATATCTTGTTTTATTTATCTGACACAGCAGCTTATATAATTACGGCTTACCTTACCCATTTTACTTTACTAGACAATCACCTAACCGTTTATTATTTTTAACCGAGTAATCGTTAAGCTTCATCCATCACGATAAATACTAGCCCTTCACCTTCCACAAACTTGACTTGCACCGGTTTGTCTATCACGTGATCTGGCAGATTGTCTCGTAAGCAATATGTCCCAGCAACAGAAACCAATGAAGGATTGAAAACTTGGCAAAAAATGCGGGCATCTTTGTCGCCCGTTGCACCTGCAACCAAGCGACCTTGCGCACGCCCATAGACATGCAGGCTATTGTCAGTGATTGCCTCAGCACCATTGTTGACACTGTTGGTCAAAATCAAATCGCCGCCAACATGGTTTAAGCTTTGTCCTGAGCGCAGCATTTGGTCATAGATTAGACTGGTTATATGCTGAGCACTTAATAATGTCTCATCTGGAAGACTAGAGATGGTGGTTTCAGTGGCAGGTATATTTGCCGCACTCTCGGTGCTAGTAGCGTTGGCTGATTCTGTGCCATTATCTTCTTTGGGTTTATTGGACGGTGTAGGGGCTGTTTTGCTAGGTACGATACGTTCGATACGTTTACCATCTGCTGGAAATATGGCCAAACGTTGCTCGCGCGCTTGATCATCAAGTAGGCCTGTCACCACACCGATAGGTTGCAGCCCCCATGACCATAGCAACTCTACTAAAGCAGACAAATCTTGCTCGACCGCGCTATCGATAAGGATTGGGATATTACTGGATTTGTTGCTCAGCGTTTCAGCAAGCTGGGCTTCAATAGCGCCTAGATCACTGGTATTGAACTGTAAACGTGAAAAAGTCAGCATCTTGCCATATAGGGCCAAGGCTGGTGCTGCGCTTGCAGTCTGATTATTATTGTCTGAAACTGTCATATATAAACCCTTAAAATAATTCTATCACTGTATTCACGGTGTCATTTTTATTATCGTGTCATGTTAGTAGACATACTATAGATTTAGCATGTCTTGGTGTTTCCATTGCTGTACTTTCACTTGCGCTTCAAATGCAGTCAAACTGTCATCAATGATACTCGAAATCAATGTATCAAGCGCAGTATTATCGGTATCTATTTGGGCGATACCACTGGCAATAGCGACCATCAATGAGTCGAGGCGCTCAGGATCAAGCAGGCGCTTATTTAACGCATAAACAACATTTTCACCAATGTTATGTCCGACATGCTGTAGCTGTGATTCAATCAAATGACCAGCAATAGGTATCATACGCAAATAGCGTCGTAGTTCAGGGGTATTGGCTAAGCCTTCTTCAATGGCGTTGCCCATGTCGCTAGCCAACATGCTGCCGCCACCTGATGAGGCAGTCAGCTCCTGCAATTTTGGCGCAAGCTCGGAGCGAAGGATAGATAATACGGCCGCTTCAATCTCAGCACGGTTACGTGTGATGGCTGATTCAATGAATGATTTATGCGTTTCAGGATTGGTCAATTCCTGTCTAAAGTTTTGGATAGTCGTCAAAATCACACGATCCGATAGCTCTTCTAGTAGTAGATCAATATAGAACTTGATACGGTTGATCCATGGCTGCGGTAGTACTTGATAGCCTAGCTGGTACAACCGACGCCCGATAACGACTGCTCTAAATAACCGTAACAAACGCAGTTGCGGAAAACAGCCCAAGACTTCATACCAATGGACAAAAGGAAAGAAAAACCAGCGATAGTAGACTTTTTCTTTGATTGCAATCGCCCAGCGTAACAGCAGCTCACCAACCAAAAATATAGTAAAAAACCCACCCGCGGTACGTAACGGCTCATGCAAGGTAGCCTGATACCAGTTGAGCCCCTCGCTGACTGACAGCCATTGTGCAGCATTACTACTAAAATCGCTCATCAGTACCGCGTCAATACTGATCAGTAATAAATCAATACTGATGGCGATGATCATTACGATGTCGTAAGTGAGCTTTAGGCGACTTGGCTGCGGGCGATCCGGTCTTGGCGGCTCACTGGTTGCAAGATGAGGCGACACCGGTGCGGTCGTAAGAGGCGGGCTAGGAGGAGGAGAGGCGGGCACAGTCATACCTTATAAGTGATAAATGGTACAAAAAATGAGTAAATTTTTAATGAGGATTCAAAAATAACCATCAAAAATTTATGAGTTCATGATTAGTCACATTATCAATGAATAAGGCTAAAAAACAACCCATCTGCGATTAAAATTTACGCATAATAGTTTATAACCTATAAAGCGAGCATCGCAAATAAAATGCTCGCTTATTATTATCAGCATTATTTTGGTCGATTACTCCATAACTCATTGCGAATACTACTCGCCTTTATGACTTATTTTGCTATGAATTATTGTGCCTGTATATAACGTATTTAATGCTTTATATTAAAGGGCATGCTTTATCAAATATCTTGAGTGTTAGGACTGGTTTCAGGGCTTGTCTCAAAATCAGCCAGCATATCGGTGATACGCTGATCTTTTTGACGCCAGATGTGTTCAACCCAATCAAACATCTGCGCTTTTATTTCTTCATCATTTTCATAGCCGCCTTGCTTAATTCCCTTAAACAACGCATCTGGTATATCGATATATCTTAGATCCACACCCAAGCGTTTGATATTGCCTTTCCACAGATCACTATAGCTTGGCACACCGTCAGGATAGACGATGGTCACATCCAGTATGCCATCGATATCTTCACCCAGTGCATTGATCGCAAGGGATAAGCCGCCAGCTCGTGGTTTTAGCAAGTGCGTATAAGGAGACTGCTGTTTGGCATGTTTGGCCTTAGTAAAGCGGGTGCCTTCTAGATAGTTTAGCAAGGTAAATGGCTTATCTTTTAGAAGGGCACAGGCACGCTTGGCCTCTTCGATATCTTTGCCTTTGAGTGCAGGGTTTTTGGCGATGGCTTCTTTGGAGTGCCTGCGCATCATGGGGAAATCTAAAAAGTAAAAAGCTTGCCCAACGATAGGAATATAGATCAGCTCAAACTTAGTAAAAAAACGCGTCAATGGCAGGCGCTTTTCGCCAATGTATTGCACGATGCTGGTATCGACCCAAGATTGATGGTTGCTGACCAGAAGGTATTTACCATCGATACGGATATCATCCGGTAAGCTAATACGCCAGTCTTTACGAGGCAGCATGTCATCGATTAGGGCGCTGTTGCTGCTGATCCAATAAGTCGCGATTTTGATGACCGCTTTATCTGCGATAGGCGCACCCGTGATGACCTTGCCGACACCCATTAACCACAAAGGAATACTACCACCGAAGCTATTTGCTGCAATGACGCCTGTTGCCGTGGCTAGAGAAACAGCTTTGCCCAGTTTAGGCGTGCGTTTATGCAGGTTTCGAATGGTGGATGTCAGTCGCATGCTTGATCCTCTTGGTTCAGTTTAATTAATAAGTAAGCCATATATTTCACAAGTCGATGTGTTCAAATATTGCCAAAACTGCTCATATGATTGATGACCAATAATCTAGTGGACTAAGCGCTAATCATAGAAGCGTTGCTGGTTAATCCCTGATACAGCGGTCATTTGACGATGAGAAACTTGGCTACATAATTTTAGCAGAAACGTTTCGCAGTGTACGAGTGTAAACGTGACTAGTGATAACAAGGAACAGGTATTAGATAGTTTAGATGCTAAGAAATACCGCAAAGTTAATCTGCACTTCTCATACATAGGTGTGACAAAATATTACACAGAGTTAGATTGTAATTGCCATAATAATGACGAAAGTAAATAAGTACTTAATAAGATTAACGGACAATCTTGATAAAGCACGATTTATAATATTTTTAAACTTATAGAGGAAATATCATGCGTAATACATTATTAATTGCAGCAGTAGCATCAGGTCTAGCACTTAGCGGTTGTACGACTGATCCAAACACTGGACAGCAACGTTTGAACAAAGCGGCTCTAGGTGGTTTGGTTGGTGCAGCAGGTGGTGCAACTATCTCAAAAGCAACAGGTGGCGACAAAACTGGTCGTGATGCTGCTATCGGTGCTGCATTGGGTGCTGGCGTTGGTTACTACATGGAGCGTCAAGCTCGTCAGCTTGAGCAGCAAATGGCTGGTACAGGCGTGACTGTTAACCAAAACCCAACCACTGGTAACATTGATCTTGTTATGCCAGGTAGCATCACTTTCTCGTTTGATGATGCAACACTTAACTCATCATTCAAGCCAACGCTAGACAAGCTTGCTTCAACCATGAATCAGTATAACCAGAACACAATCACGATTGCTGGTCACACTGATAGCCAAGGTTCAGCATCTTACAACATGGGTCTGTCACGTGACCGTGCTTACTCAGTTGCTAACTACCTAACTGCTCGCGGTGTTGCTTCTAACCGTATCAACGTAGTTGCTTATGGCGAGTCACGTCCAGTTGCTACTAATAACACTGAATCTGGTCGTCAGCAAAACCGCCGTGTTGAGCTAACGGTTAATGCACCACAAAGCGTCAACTAATCGACAATTTTATATAGCTATTTGGTAGGTGCGAATGATTTTCACGCACTTATCTAGCAAAAAGAGTCAGCAATATGCTGGCTCTTTTTTTGTGCGCTAAATTTTGATTCATCAAACTCGATAGTCAGAATAGTGCGAGTATAATGTCTGCTCTTTAAAACTAAATAGTGCTCGTTTAGCGTTTGATAACATTTTATAAAATCATCATAAAGATTAATGATTATTAATATAAAATTAAGTATTGATAATGATTATCAATAACACTATAATTTGTTAGTGTTTTATTACTGAATAGTTACAAGCTTGATAATATGCGATCAAATCAGCTGATTAAGGCGTGATTTGATAATCGATATGATGGAAGCCATTTAACCAAAACGAATTTTGCTATCTCTTTGAGGATTTGTATGACGATTACCACAGAAACACGCCGTAAGATTTTACCAACTACTTTAGCTGTTGCACTTGCAGGATTGTTAATGGTATCGGGCTGTACCAAAAAAACCGAAGAAGACACTGCTGCTACTGAGACGCAGACAGAGGTTGTAAGCACAGAAACAGGCGACAATACAGAGATATCAGCTGCCGAAAAAGCACATATTGATAGACTGGTTATCAGCTATGCAAACATGGCACACGCCGCCTATGAAGACTCGCTAGATACTGCTAAGGCATTACAAGTAGCGGTAGATACCTATGTCGCAACGCCAACTCAAGCCAACCTTGATGCGGCAAAAGCTGCCTATAAAGCTGCGCGCCAGCCGTACTCACAGACGGAAATTTTCCGTTTTGATGAAGGGTTTGTGACTGCAAATGATAAGCGCGCGATTAATAGCATCGATAGCTGGGAAGGTCAGATCAATGCTTGGCCACTGGATGAAGCGCTGATTGATTATGTCAGTGATGACTATCAAGGTGAGTACAACAGTCAAGAAAACATCATCAATAGCGACAGCATTACGGTCGGTAGTACCAAGCAAGATACCAGTACAATTACACCTGAGCTGCTTGCAGAAATGAACGAGATCGGTGGTAGCGAAGCCAATGTAACGACTGGCTACCATGCGATTGAGTTTATGCTATGGGGTCAAGACACCAATGGCGTAAAAGAAGGCGCGGGTAATCGCCCAGTCACCGACTATATGACGGAAGCTGGACAATGTACCAGCGGTGATACGGTCAATGAAGATGTCAGTATTTGTGAGCGCCGCGGTGAGTTCTTAAAAGCCGCCACTCAACTACTGGTGGATGATTTGACCGCAATGGAAGCTCAGTGGCAGCCTGATACCGAAAATACTTTACGCAGTGATTTGATGGCGCGTAAATATGACAATGGCCTGCGTCAGATTATGTACCAAATGGGTAGTTTAGCATTGGGTGAGTTGGCTTCTGAGCGTATGCAGGTTGCTTTTGTTACAGGGTCTACCGAAGATGAGCATGAATGCTTTAGTGACTTGACGCATCTGAGCTATGCCAATAATGCCCGCGGTATCCAAAATGTCTTTAATGGTAGCTACCAGACAGTCGCTGGTAAAACAGTCGGTGGCTATGGCATTAAAGACTATCTCGTTGACAGCGGTCATGTAGAGGAAGCTGATAAATTGGCTGCTGACTTTAGTAAAGTCGAAGGTGCCTTCAACGTTATCACCCAAAAAGGTGAGAAAGAAGGCATCAAAATTGACCAAATGATTGCAACGGTTGGTCAAGCGAGTCAAGAAGGCATCTCTGCTGAAGAACAAAATATCCGTCGCGGCTGGGTAGAGGCGGGTATTAATAGCTTGCAAGAACTGACCGCTGGTATCGAAAACGCGGCAAAAGCCGTTGGTATTGATAATCTTGATGCCGATGCAGGGTCACAGTTTTAAGCGCATTTTTGATGATTAAAGGCTTTTTATTATATTCATCATGCTGAGCCAACTGTTATCAAGTAACAAGGCTCACTTTTATAAAAATATAGATTGGATCTCATATATACGTTGTCGATTACGGTCGGCAACGTATTTTTGCAAGTATCAAAATAGACTGATAGGTCGGTGTTCCAAACCAGCATGTCGATTATTAGATATGTAATCGTTATCGACTCTTATGGTTCTACTCTAAAACCAAGGCATTTAATTTTTATGAAAGCCATTTATACCAAATCCTCTGCTTTTCCTTTCTCCTCTAGCATAATACAAAATTTGCCATCCAAACTTGCACTTATGATGATGGGTACGGTGGCACTGAGCGCATGTCAACCGGCTGATAGCGTGTCGAATGAGACCTCGGATAATGAGAGCAGCGCAAGCACCAGTGGAAAAGCTCAACCGCTAACCTCTGAACGTGCCGAAAATATCGAAGCATTGGCTGGCGTGCCGATGCAGCAACTGGTCAGCTTTGATCCGCAAGAGATCAAGCAAGGTGGCGACTCTGGTATCAGTATTACCAGTGCTGAAAGCTACTCTAAGCCGTCATCGAACCTGACAGCGTCGCGTAAGGGCTCGTTTTTCATTGGTAATGCATTCTTTAAGCAGCCTTGGGTCGTCGCTCCTGCCAGTACCGACAGTCGAGATGGGCTTGGTGCGCTATTCAACGTTGCCGCTTGTCAGTCTTGCCATATCAAAGATGGACGCGGTCATGCGCCCATGAGCGCCGATGATGATGCGGACAGTTTATTGCTTCGTCTATCGATGCCAGCAACGACGGATGAGCAACGTCAGCAGTTACAGGACTCGCTCATTGAAAAGGTTGTTCACCCTATGTATGGTGGACAATTGCAAGACCGCGGTATTCAGGGCGTACCTGCTGAAGCCAGAATTGCGGTGCAGTGGACAGATAAGCCAGTCACCTTTGCTGATGGGCATATTGAGACACTGCGTGCGCCAACCTTTAATTTGACCAATCCTGGCTATGGCGCTTTTGACGACGCGATGATGGTATCACCGCGAGTTGCACTGCCTATGATTGGGCTTGGGCTACTAGAGCAAATACCTGATGATGATATTAAGAAACAGGCAGGCAATAAGAGTAATAGCGACATTAGTGGTAAGTTCAATTGGGTGATGGATCCACAGACTGGCAAACGTGCGCTTGGACGTTTTGGCTGGAAAGCCGGTCAAACCAAACTGATTACTCAAAATCAAAGTGCCTTTAACGAAGACATGGGTTTGACGTCAAACATTCGTCCCCATGAATCCTGTATGCCGACACAGACCGCATGCTTAAATGCGACAACAGGCGCTGATGAGCAAGGCAAGGGTAAACCGCCTGTGGAAGTGAATGATGATGTTGCCAAGTTTGTGGAGTTTTATACCCGTAATTTAGCGGTACCGCATCGCCGCAATACCGATGATAAGCTTGTGCTGGCGGGCAAAAAACGATTTTATGACATGGGTTGTCAAAGCTGCCATACACCAAGATATCAGTTGCCAAAAACTGACGATGACCATCTTGAGCAGCATGGACAAGTGATTTATCCTTATACCGATTTATTGCTGCACGACATGGGTGATGCTCTCGCTGATCGTACCATCGCGGGTAAGCTACCACCAAAAGACGCTCAAGTTGAGTTTTTAGCCAATTCTTATGAATGGCGCACGCCCGCACTTTGGGGCGTGGGACTTGCGCAAACGGTTGATCCACAAGCGACGTTTTTACATGATGGACGCGCTCGTACGCTGATGGAAGCGGTTCTTTGGCACGGCGGAGAAGCCGAAAAGCAACAGCAACAAGTATTGAAATTAGACAAGCAAGGTCGCGCCGAGCTAAATGCGTTCTTGAAGTCGCTATAATACAGTCACTATCATAAAGTCAGCATAAAAACGCTATAAATTACTACCTATAACATTACCGAGAAATCTATGAAAATAAATCACGCTTTGGCGATGGCGCTATCTGCATTGAGTGCCGGGCTGCTGATCAGTTGTGTTAAACCTGCCGACGACAACAAATCTGCAGAAGTGAATAGTCAAGAAGTTGCAAAAGACAATATGGCTACTGACAGCACAGCAGAAAGCAGTAAGGAAAGCACTGAGCAGATCGTTGCGGTAGATATCAGTCCTGAGACCCAAAAAACGTATTTGACGCATGTGGCAGAGGACATTGTGATTCCTGCATATGCTGATGCCGCAAAGCAAAGTGATCTATTAAATGAATTGGCGCAAAAACATTGTCAGCAAGCACCAGTCAGCGGCGCTGAGCTACAAGCATTACGCGCGCAGTGGCTAGTATTGGCACAAGCATGGTCAAGTGCTGAGATGATTAATTTTGGTCCTGCGACTGCCAGTATGAGCAATTTGTACATCAACTATTATCCTGATGAACGCGGACTCGTACATAGCGGCGTGGCTGATTTGATTGCTGCCAATCCAACACTCACGCCAGAGCAGCTCGCGGGCGAGAGCGCTATCGTGCAAGGCGTACCAGGATTGGAAGAAGCCTTGTTTGCCAATGAGAGCTTGAATGCTGGACAATGTGCTTACGTGATTAGTGCGAGTAGTGCCTTGAGCACACGCCTAAAGGACATCGAGAAAAACTGGCAGCAAAACGCGACTGAGCTATTGGCGATAGATCAAACAGCAGAGAGCGATAGAGGTTTAAATCAGTGGATCAACTCTCTACTGTCACTGGTTGAGACCATGAAATCTAACGCCATTGACCAGCCACTCGGTCTGACGGGTAAAGCAAAAGGTCATTTACCAGCGGCGACTGCTGGTCAAAGCCGCGCTATTATCAATGCGAAACTAGACGCCATCAATAAAGCCATGACAGATCCCGTATTGACGGCGATACTTAATAGCAATGATGAGAGCACAGTGGCTAACAATCTATCGACGGCACTGGCTGACACAACGACCCTCTTGGCACAAATGCCAGAAGATTTATCAACTGCAAATAAAGATGATCAGCAGGCCCTATATGACCATCTCACTACCGTCACTCGCTTGATTAAACGTGAGCTAATCCCAGCACTGGGTATTCGTGTGGGCTTTAATAGCACCGATGGCGATTAAGTGATGTTTATGACTAAAAGCCATACGATGTCAGAAGATGAGCGTCATGACAGATCAGATGAGCCAGAAGCCAGTTCAGTAAGCCGTGAGCTTTTGACGACATCCATGCTCACGGCAGTCGGCACAGCAGCGCTGGTTGGTATTCACCATCGTTATCGTAAGCAGCAGCATCCAGATGCCAGTCTGCAAGATTATGTGACAGGTATTCGAGCGCAGTTGCAAGCATTGCAGTCGGGCGCTGGGTCAACGCCAAACCTCAAACGTTTTCGCTATGCTTGTCAGCAAGCAGCGGTGACGTGGCAGCAAGCTTACCATCATGTTATAGATGATAATGAGAATGGCGTGCTTGATCTTACTGCTATGCATACGACGACGATGCTCGCACGGCCTGTTCGCTGGGTCAGCGGTGTTGCATCTATGCCAAAAAATAACGCGTCATTGAATCAAAATGAGCATGACTTTGGCGTGGTAGGTATTGATGCCGATAGACAGATCGTTTGGCAGACGACTATGCCTGAACGTGTCCACGACATCGTTGTTCAGCCTGTATCTATTAATGTAACGGACGCTCAAGCTCAGCATAGCAATGCCTATCACAGCCGTGATGTCGTCGTCATGGGTCGTCGTCCAAGCGAAAAATTCTGGGTGCTTGATACCTCAAATGGACAAGTACAACATGCGATCAAAGCGGATCTACATCGTCATTTCTACGGCCATGCTTGTTATAGCTTAGATGGAAATTTGCTCTACGTAACTGAGAATGACACAGTGAGTCTGGCAGGTAAAATCGGTATCTATGATGCCAATGATGCTTATAAAAAAGTAGCAGAGTTTGACTCCTATGGTATCGGCCCGCATGAACTGATTATGCATCCTGATAGCGAAACGCTAGTCATTGCAAATGGGGGCATCAAAACCGAGCAGGCCTCACGTGAAGAGTTAAATTTAGATACTATGCGACCATCGCTGGTCTACCTGAATCGTTATGATGGCACACTGCTTGAGCAAGTGACTCCCGAGCATAATCAGATGAGCATACGCCACTTAGCCATGCATGATAATGGCACAGTGATGATCGGTATTCAGTTCCAAGGTGAGAAACATATCAATGTGCCATTGGTACTGACTCACCAGCGCGGTGATGCTAATTTTACACCACTGACTATGCCAAACAATCAATGGCAACGTTTTCACCAATATATCGCAAGCGTAGCCGTCGATAGCGACCGTAATTTGCTTTGTGTGACCACTCCGATTGGTGGCTGTGCGGCAATTTATGACTTATATACTCGAGAGTTGATTGATGAGGTAAGTTTGCCAGATTGTGCAGGGGCATCCGTCCTATCCAGTAATAGTGCAATCACCAATAACGTAGATGACATTAAACCGTCAGGATTTATCATCAGTGATGGGCAAGGGCAGTTAACAGCGCTAAGAGTAAGTGTTTCGTCAGAAGTCAAATTAGACGCAAACGATGCTGAACAACATGCTCGTATTATAAAGGATAGTAAGTTGCATATGATGTCCTTTGACAACCATTTGCAAGCGTTATAGTACGTAGCCATCGGTACAGTCACCGTCGTTGAGGAGATGAAGCATCAGCCTAGAGATCTGTTTAGACACTGTTAGAGAGCAGCTCGCACAGGCAAGTATTGAGCTGCATATCAGCAAAAAGCGTGTCAAAAATATCAATTTTCGCTTAAAGCCTCATACATTGATGGTCTCTGTACCAATCCATATCAGCGCGTCACAAACAGTTCATGCTGTTGCCAAGCGCGTGCCTTGGGCTATTGCGCATCACCCGCAAGTATTAGAACAACACCAGCGTAAACAAAGCGCGTCACCACATCCTGCAACTGCTAAGAACCCTGTTTATCTATGGGGTAAAGTACAGCCACTTACATTAAGTCATGATGAAAAAATAGCATACTATCGCCGACAGCTCTCCGGTATCATGCCGTCGCTATTTGAGAAATGGCAGCCAATCGTTGGTGCCTACGCCAATGAGATACGAGTAAAAAAAATGTACACGCGCTGGGGCAGCTGCAACACGCGCGCGAAGCGAATTTGGTTGTCCGTTTATCTCCCTGCTTATCCTATTGAATGCACCGAATATGTGATCGTCCATGAACTGTGTCATTTGCATCATGCCAATCATAGCCCAGCATTCTGGCAAACAGTGGCAACTGCAATGCCAGATTATCAGCAATGGCATAATATATTAGCGGGCAAGACAGGGCAGTTGGATTAAATATACTATCTAAATAATGTAGATAATTTCAACAAGCCTGATATGATAAGAAATAACGATACAAATTGTTTCGTTTAAATAATAGTTTTATATACAGGGATGTCAGATGGAAAATGTCAATCAAGCCGCTTTTTGGCAGGAGCGCTATGAGAAAAACAGTACTGGCTGGGATATGGGACAAGTATCACCACCGCTCAAAGCTTACATTGACCAGCTACCCGAAAGTGCCAAGGATGAGGCGATACTCGTACCAGGTGCTGGTAATGCTTACGAGGTAGGCTATCTATATGAGCAAGGATTTACCAATGTCACGTTGGTTGATTTTGCGCCAGCCCCGATTGAAGCCTTTGCTCGGCGCTATCCTGATTTTCCATCTGAGCATTTAGTCTGTGCGGACTTTTTTAGTTTATCAGTTGAGCAATATCAATTTGATTGGGTACTGGAGCAGACGTTTTTTTGTGCGATTAATCCAGCGCGCCGTGATGAGTATGTGCAGCAGATGGCAAAGTTACTAAAACCACAAGGCAAACTGGTTGGTTTGTTATTTGATACCGACTTTGGACGAGAGGAGCCACCATTTGGTGGCACTAAGGAAGAGTACCAGCAGCGTTTTCAAAGCCATTTTGATATCGATATTATGGAGACGAGCTATAATTCACATCCAGCAAGGCACGGTAGTGAGTTATTTATAAAGCTGCGAGCGAAGTAAGCTCGCGGTTGATATTGTCCCGAGCTTGCGCTTCTAATTGATTATAGTAATAATCAGTCAGATAGAGTTTGGGATGCGCTAATAATCCTTGTAATAACGCAGTGCGCCCATCACGGTAGTTATCATCTGCGACGTGTGCATATTCTTGACGTATTGCGTTTGCATACTGCTCATAGGTAGACCAAGGCGCACCCAAAATACTCAAATCCATATCCAATAAGTATGCCGCATCACTGTATTTAACACTATCTGTCGACTCGTCTATTTGATGATTGGCTGTCATCATGATGAGTGCGTAGATATATTGGCACTGTTCTGGGCTTAGATAAGAACTCAGTGCGTCTACTGCATATTCAGCGCTTTTTTGCTCATTATCTGCGCGTGTTGGGTCGTATATTACATCATGATAATACAGTGCCAACGCCACGATATGCGGCTCAGCCAAATAGTGTTTAATATTGTCGAATTGTACTAGTAACTGCTCAATATGACTCAGGGTATGATAAGCACGTTGTGATTCGCCATAACGCACAGAGATATCTTGCCAGAGCGCTTGTGCATTTTCTGGCATTACATCACTATTGAGAGCAGACAAGAATAAGTAAAAACGATTGCCTAGATCCATATTTATGAGTGGCAATTCATTCATAGTTAACCTTTTTCGCCTGCCAATTATTTTGTATTGGCCGCATCTTTAAACGCTTTGTTAAATACATCACCAAGCAAGCTAACATCATCGACACGCGCATAGTTTAAGCGGGTGACAAAGGCAATATGGCGGTGTGGTCCTTCTTCAGCCAGTGGTACAGCGACGGCATTTTGGTTTTGCAGGTGCAACTGATCGAGAGCCATTTCAGGCACTAGCGTCGTACCCATATTGGCAAGTGCCATTTGAATCAAAGTGTTTAGACTGGCATCCGAGAAGCTTGACTTCATCTGTGCACGGTCAAAATGACAGACAGATAGCGTCTGATCAGTTAGGCAGTGCCCTTCGCCTAATAGCATGAGATTGGCAGTGGCCAACTCGTCAGCATTGATGGTATCAAGCTTGGCATGTACATCGTCTTTTGGGAACACGGCAAAGAAGTCTTCACTCCAAAACTCAAAACTGTGCAGGCCATCTACAGCATACGGCAGCGCAATGATAGCGGTATCGATATGACCATAGCGCACTTGTTCGAGCAACCGCTCGGTTTGTTGCTCAACGATAGTCATGCGGAACTCTGGATACTGAGCACGCAGCGCAGGCAGCACCTTTGGTAGCAAGTAAGGGGCAATCGTGGGAATGATACCAACGGTCATCGGGTACGCCAGCGGTGTCTGATGGCTATGCGCGCGCGTGGTCAAATCACTCACTTCAGAGAACACTCGTTGCGCCCTTGTGAGGATTTCTTGACCGATAGGGGTAATCAGTACTTGCTTGTTATTACGCTCAAAAATCTGCGTATCTAACTGTTTTTCTAATTCTGCGATACCCAAGCTCAGAGCAGACTGCGAAATATTGCAATCTTCGGCAGCACGTTTGAAGTGACGATGTTTGGCGACGGCGAGCGCAAACTCAAGTTGTCGTAAAGTAATCATAAAACCTCTCTTTTAATGGGTTTTTAATGTAATTTATCATGTCAGCCAACCTTTATAAGGCAGCAAATGACCAGTTGTGTACTAATGATAGGATATAGAGAGAATAGTTTAACAAGTTTAATAAAACAAAACATCACATTAAAAACTTTTAACTGGATTAACCATAGGATTCGCGTATAGTTTGTCGGGTAGCCCAGAAAGCTAAAGGGCTAGTTAAAAAACCATACAAATAATTTTTAATTTAATTCACTATAAAGGAGCCAATCATGGCGTCTATTATCAATCAAGAAATCCCAGAATTTTCAGCTGATGCGTATGTAAACGGTGAGTTCAAAACCATCACGTCAGAAGACGTAAGAGGCAACTGGGCGATTTTCCTATTTTACCCAGCTGATTTTACCTTTGTTTGCCCAACTGAGCTAGAAGACATGGCTGCTCATTACGACGAGCTAAAAGGTTTGGGTGTTGAAGTATACTCAGTATCAACCGACACGCATTTCACGCACAAAGCATGGCATGATTCTTCAGAAGCAATCGGCAAAGTACAGTATCCAATGATCGGCGATCCTACTGGTAAAATCACTCGTGGCTTCAACGTCATGATTGAAGAAGCAGGTTTGGCTGAGCGCGGTACGTTCTTAGTAGATCCTGATGGCTTGATTCAAGTAGCAGAAATCCACGCTGGCGGTATTGGCCGTAGCGCAAAAGACATGCTACGTAAAGTAAAAGCAGCTCAGTACGTTCGTGAAAACGACGGCGAAGTTTGTCCAGCAGCTTGGGAACAAGGCGGCGATACACTTAAGCCAAGTCTTGACCTAGTTGGTAAAATCTAAGTAGC
Source organism: Psychrobacter piscatorii (assembly GCF_043641605.1). Taxonomy (GTDB): domain Bacteria; phylum Pseudomonadota; class Gammaproteobacteria; order Pseudomonadales; family Moraxellaceae; genus Psychrobacter; species Psychrobacter piscatorii_C. Next base: position 140,646 of record NZ_JBHZRK010000006.1, read on the forward strand.
TATTTCATCCCTTAGATAAGGTAGTGCTGAATTTCATACTTTTATTGGAATCAGCTCTATAAATAAAGACCCCATTAACTGATGTTGATGGGGTCTTTTTATGGCGCTAGCTACAATCTTATGAGTCTTATTTGTTGATCATAAGCGTAGTAGGCGTAGTATTAGGCGCGAGATTGTTCTTTATTTTTATCAATAATCTTATAAATCTCGTCTTTGAGATGCAATTTACGCCGTTTCATTTGTTCTATTTCTTCTTCACGGCTGGCATGCTTGACTAGATCTTTTTCGAGGTAATTGATCTTTTGGTCAAGCTCGGTATGCTCATCAAAAATACTCGCAAAATGACTGTCTTTGAGCTTCAGTTCGGTAATAGTATCTCTATTATCGTGGAAAGTATCTGTTTTTCTCATGTGTTCATCCTTGTCATTAAACGCAAGCTTGTCACAAGCAATCGCGTATGGTGTTAAAAAAACGGCTTAACTTAAGAACTATTCTCGATTGTAGCGAAAAAATAGCCTAGATACTATGGCTATTATCCACCAGTGTATTTGTATTTAATTAATCAAACCTATTAATGATTAGTTTTATAAAACATAAGGTTTGAGTTTCTCAGCTTGCCCAAATGCTGCGAACACCTGATAATAGGGTCATTCAAGAGCGAAAGCTCGATATATACAATATTTTTTATAAAATTATTAAGTGTAAGAATTTCATATTTAAGCGTGCAGCATGACAGTTGCCGTTACATATTCAGTCATAATGAGGAACAAACATGATAGATCAGAATTTATTAGATGCGGTTAAGACATATAGCGAAAACATGACGCGCCCGATTACTTTTGTATTGGGTAGCGGTGAGCATAATAAGCGTGCTGAACTGGTTGATTTTTTGACCAAGATTGCGGGTACAACGGACAAAATTAACTTCGATGCAGAAGCGAATGATGACAGCTTACCAAGCGCGATTAGTTTTAAAGTAGTCAGTCATGTTGATGGAGAGATTGCTGACACAGGCATCATATTTAGTGGTATTCCTGGTGGGCATGAATTCACGTCATTGATTTTGGCAATCCTACAAGCGGGTGGTCATACGCTGAAATTGGATGAAGGTATTCAAAAGCTGGTCAAGCGCTTTAATAAGCCGTTACAGTTTCAGACCTACGTATCATTATCGTGCCATAGCTGCCCAGAAGTGGTTCAGGCGCTAAACCAATTTGCGCTGTTAAACGATGGCATAAGCAATGAGATGATCGATGGCGCGCTATTCCAAGAGCAAGTAGAAGCAAACAAAATCCAAGGTGTACCAGCAGTATTCTTGAACGGCAAACCGTTTGCCAATGGTCTGATTGACACTGCCAAACTGATTGGAAAATTACAAGAGCAGTTTCCAGATTTGCTGGCAGATGTGGAAGATGACGCTGAGCAATTAGAGCAGCAAGATGTCACTATCATCGGTGCGGGTCCTGCAGGCGTTGCAGCAGCTATTTATACCGCGCGTAAAGGTCTGAAAGTGACCATGGTTGCTGACCGTATCGGTGGACAGGTCAAAGACACGCAAGATATCGAAAACTTAATATCTGTGCCTTTAACGAATGGTACTGATTTATCGACTAATTTCGTCAAGCACTTGGCTGAATACAACATCACGCTAAAAGAGCATGTAAGTGTAAAAGACATCAGCGAGACAGAAGAAGAAAACTACAGCATCAACCTAAATACCGGTGAGACGTTTGAGACTCGCAGTATTATCTTGGCGACAGGTGCCCAGTGGCGTAAGCTTGGCGTACCAGGCGAAGAAGAAAACATCGGTAAAGGCGTGGCGTTTTGTGCCCACTGTGACGGTCCATTCTTCAAAGGTAAAGACATCTCAGTGATCGGCGGTGGCAACTCAGGCGTCGAGGCTGCGTTAGATTTGGCAGGTATTGTTAAGCACGTCACTGTATTAGAGTTCGCTGATGAGTTAAAAGCAGACCAGGTATTGATCAATAAGGCCAAAGAAAAATCCAATATTGAATTCATTACTGGTGCGGCGACGCAAGAGATTAAGGCGACTGATGGTAAGGTATCATCTATCGTCTATCAAGATCGCAGCACAGGTGAGACGCATGAGCGTGATTTATCAGGTGTGTTTGTACAGATTGGTCTCGTGCCAAACACTGAATTTATCAAAGGCTTTGTCGATTTAAACCGCTTTGGTGAGATTGAGATCGATGAGCGCTGCCGTACAGATCGCAAAGGTATCTTTGCCTGTGGTGATGTAACTACCGTACCATTCAAGCAGATTAATATTGCAATGGGCGAGGGTAGTAAAGCAGCATTGTCAGCGTTTGAATATTTGGTTATGCAGTAAGCTTCAGTATCAGAATTAGTCTCAGAAGAAAAAGCCATCTCAATTGAGGTGGCTTTTTTTTGCGTTTTTATAGGAATTTTTCTATAGAATAGCGCCTAAAGTTTAAAAACCAGTCATTTTGATGAGTGAATAAAGCAATTTCTCTCGAAAAATGTCATCATTTACGTTACAAATGCGCCATTTGCGTTACAAATACGGGTCTTAGATGCGATAATAAGCCCAATAAAACCTATCATAGCATCATGAACTATAAGGAAAATAGGCATGGAATATATAGAATCTTTTTTTGCCCTAGTCGGGGATCTAACGTGGGGCTGGGCACTCGTGCCTATGTTAATTATTTTTGGTCTATTATTTACCATTGTGGGCAGGTTCGCTCAGTTTACATATTTTAAACGTATGTTCCGTGTGTTTAAAACGGACGAAGTAGGAGACGATGGGATTTCTGCCCGTCAGGCGTTGCTCGTGTCGATCGGTGGACGTGTTGGTGGTGGTAACATTGCTGGTGTTGCCGTTGCAATCTCTTTGGGTGGTCCCGGTGCGGTTTTTTGGATGTGGGTTGTGGCCCTCATCGGCATGATGACCAGTATTGTTGAGTGTAGCTTGGCTCAGCTTTACAAGCGCAGAGACAATGATGGTAACTTTCGCGGCGGCCCTGCAACTTATATTTTACACGGTTTAGGTAAAGATTATCGTTGGCTCGCTGTCATTTATGCTATTGCTTTACTCCTATCTTTCTCCATTGGATTTATCGCATTCCAAGGTAATACGGTAGCAGGTTCCGCGCTTGAGAGCTTCGGGATTGATCGCTGGATATCAGGTGCGGTACTGGTGGTTGCGGGTGGATTTATCGTCTTTGGTGGTATCCAGCGTATTGCAAAAGTCGCTGACGTTGTGATTCCTGTAATGGCGCTGATTTACATTGGGATGGCACTAATTATCATCGTGTTGAATATCGCCGATCTGCCTGCATTGATGGCGATGATTGTTAAAAATGCATTTGGTATTGAATCCGTCGTTGGCGGTGGTATCGGTGTGGCGATTGAGCAAGGCATGAAGCGCGGTCTGTTCTCTAATGAGGCAGGTTTGGGTTCTGCGCCTAACATCGCGGCGACCGCTTATGCCACGCATCCTGTGAGCCAAGGTATCTCGCAGTCCCTATCGGTATTTATTGATACGATTGTTGTGTGTAGTGCTACGGCATTCATGATTTTGCTCAGCGGCGTTTATCAGCCAGGTGCCGAAGTCGATGGTATTGTACTGGCGCAGCAAGCGCTCACCGCTCAGCTGGGCGACTGGTCACAGTATGTATTAACCATCTCGCTATTGCTGTTTGCACTAAGCTCTATCATGTATAACTACTATATGGGCGAAAATGCGATTAACTTCTTGGTCAAGAAGAATATCAAAGCAGCGACCTTGGTATTACGCATTGTGGTGATTGCGATCTTGTTCTTGGGCGCGGTAGCACCTGCGGCAACCACTGTCTTCTTCTTCGCTGATCCATTGATGGGCGTACTCGCACTAGCCAACTTACTCGCATTAATTATGCTGTTCCCACGTGCCAAGCGCTTACTTGACGACTTTGCCCGTCAATTAAAATCAGGCGTCAAAGAGCCATTATTCGATGCGCAAGAGTATGAGAAATTAGATCTCGATCTGAGTGCATGGGGCAAAAAAGCAGTAAAAGAGGCGTTAGAGCAAAAACAGTAATACGCTTAACGTCTTATTAAAAAAAACCACTTTGGCTCAGCTGAAGTGGTTTTTTTGTGGAAAGTATTATTTAGCTGACAAAACACCCGATAACGAGACAATCTCACCCGCTTCATCTTCTTCGATAATCCGTGTCTCTTGTAGTGCTGCTTGAATCCAAGTCTTGATATGCGGATTATTCAGCATGGTCTGGCAATACTGCTTGGTAAGCGGTTGCAAAGTGATATTGGACGCATCGGCGTAGGTCTGTAATCGCAGCACTACTGGGGCAAAAAAGACATCAGCTGCTGTGAAATGTCCAAACAAATAACTGTCTTCTGAACGTCCCTTTAAGCAATCGGCAAAAATAGCCTCAATACGAGCAATATCAGATAAGCACACCTCACTTGGATGTATTTTAGCAGTTGCTCTGATATTCATCGGCATCTCATTACGAATACCTGATAATCCTGAATGCATCTCAGCAATGATGCTTTGGCAATAAGCGCTGTTGATTCTGTTTTGATGGTCAGTTTGAGCGTTAGTGACAGATTTTTTGATGCCTGTCCAAATATTGATATCCGTAAAATACTCATTAACATGCATCGCAATGGCGAGCGTATCCCAGACAGTGACTTTTTCATCACCTTCACCGTAGACCAATACAGGGACTTTTCCCGTTGGCGAATGCGCCTCAAGTATTGGGCGGGCTGAGGCATCAAACAATTCAATCAGCTGCTCGTCAAAGTCAACATTGAACGCTTTTAGCAATAGCCAAGCGCGCAGCGACCAAGATGAGTAGTTTTTATTGCCGATGATCAGTAGTGGTTTTTGCATCATACAGTCCTATCAATCCATGTCTATAAAATTTTATTATGTACTCAATATTGAGAATTAACCAATCTATAATTTGCGTGATATCTCTATCATTTAAATGATATCCCAAAAAAAAGCCCATCCAATATGTGGACGGGCATTTTTATTTTCAGCGGTAGCAAATTTTATTAATTTGATGAAAGACTAGTCATCTAACAAATCCATTTGCTTGGCGGCTTCATAGATACCGTTTGAGCGATTGCCCGTACGGCAAAAGATAAGCATTGGTTGCTCAGCTTGATTAAAGAAATCTGCAAATGCTTCGACATGCTGCTGCGTCAAGCCATTACCTGAGAATGAAATCTCTTTATAAGCAAGTCCTGCTTCTTTAGCAGCGGCTTCAATCTCTGCACTGGTTGGCTGATTTGGCTCTTCACCATCAGGACGATTGTTGATGATGGTTTTAAAGCCGTTTTCGGCAATCATAGGGACTTGGTCAGGGGTAATCTGTCCGGTAAAGCTAACTTCATGGCTCATAGGAGCTCCTTTTTTTATTGGTTCGGTGGGTGTTATAAAATAATTGGTCATTCAACTAAAGCGATAAATGTAGCTATAGCAGGCCTTGCATCAACGCGCTCTGATACAGCAGTTTGGCGCGTGCGCCCGTACCGCAAAACATCAATATAGGTTTTGGCATTGCATGGTAAAACTCAGCAAACTGCTCTACGGTCAGCATACTCAAGCGCTCATCATCAAATGGCAAATGATGGTAGGTTAGATTTGCGTCCTTAGTAGCATTTGCAAAATCGCAGCTATTAGGCTGTGTCTCGATCTCAGCGTCTGGACGTATATTAAGTACTGAGCGATAGCCAAGCTCGGCAATTTTGATACATTGGCTTGGATAGATTTGCTTATAAATCGTTAGATCATCAGTCATAAATAGGGTCTATTATCGTTATTAATAGGCGTTTATCATTGAGGTTTTGGCAAAAATTATCATCGGGTGATCAAGTATTATTGAGACCAAAGTGATAGGCGTTCACGCTCCATTAGCCTATGCTCAGCCGCTCTAGCATAACACAGGCGCTATGATAGCGATATGTGGTGATAGACCACGATAGCAGACTGCGAGTCTGATATACGCCGCGGTAGCAACTAGTGGGGTGTTAACGCATCAACCGCATCTAACGTACTGAGATAGACCTGCCCTGACAGCTCGCTAATGAGCGGGGTCTGGCCGATGATATCCATGACAGGGCCCTTAATAAAGCTAAAATGTAAGCGCTTGTCTTGCAGCGCAAGCTCTTTATTTAAGGTACTGAGCATCTCTTGTGCTGTCAGATCAATATGATTGACCGCGGCCATGATCAAAATAATTTCCTGCGCTGCTGGATATTGCTGCATGGCATTTAGAATACGGCGGTGTACCGATTCACTATTACCAAAAAACAGACTCTCATCGATACGCAGCATCAGTAAATTGTTAAAAGTCACCACATCGTGACGATTGATATTGCGAAAGTGTCCTGTACCGCCTAGCTGTCCCACGATGGCGACATGTGGCTTACTTGATTGCCAAATCAGGCTGGCGAATGACACCATTAGGCCAATGACCAAACCTGTATTGAGCCCAAATATAAGCACACCGACGAACGCTGCCAAGAAGCTAGACCCATCCAAGCGATCGCGTTGCCAAGCAGACTTTAAGGTCGCAATATCTATCAGGCCAATGATAGAAGCCATGATGGTTGCACCGAGTAGCGCATAAGGCAAGGGTGCGAGTGCATTACTAAAGGCAATCAGCGCGGCAATCATTACCAGCACCGTCACAAGGCTGGCAAGGGGTGTCTTTGCTCCTGAGTCAGCATTGATCGCCGTGCGCGAAAAGCCACCTGCGACCGCAAAGCTTTGAAACAGCCCGCCAGATAGATTGGCAAGACCAAGACCAGTCAGCTCATGGTTGGCATCGAAGCTCTCACCGCGCAATCGTGCATAAGTACTTGCAACAGAACTGCTAGAGACAAAGACGATCAGTGCCATCAACCCTGCGGTCGGCAAGAGCTTGAGCGCTTCTTGCAGGTCGGTCATATGCGGTAGCGTAAAGCTGGGTAAACCTTGTGGAATACTACCAATAGTCGCAACCCCTAGCGAATTCCAGTGTAATAGCATGCTCAGAACAATGGCAATACCTATTAAAACCAGTGGAAATAAGCGTTCGGCCCATTTGGCATACGATGACGACAGCCACGTTCGCCATACCCATTGACTCGCATAGCGGTTAGCGACCAAGAGCGCAAACGCGGTAATACCAATCACTAAGGTTAGCGGATGCACCTGACTGGCATAGCGCTGCATGGTAGATAAATAGCCAACCAAGCTGCTACCAGCGATGGGTATCGCCATCAGATACTTTAGCTGACTGACAAAGATAAGCACTGCAGCCCCGCTCACAAACCCTGCTGAGACGCCGCGACTGATAAACTGCATGATCCAGCCAAGCTTCAGCCGCCCTGCAATCCACAGCAGCGCCCCTACCATGAGTGCCAGCAAACTCGCCATCAGAGCATACTGCTCTGTGCCTTGCTCAGCATAAGGTAGCAAACCACTGGCCGTCATAATAGCGGTGATCGCGACGGGCCCAACCGCTTGTACGTTGCTAGAACCCAGCCAAGCATAGACGAGCACAGGCACGATCGCAGAATATAGACCATACACGGGCGGTAGACCAGCAAGGACTGCATAGCCTAGGCTTTGCGGTATCACCAGTACGCCCACCACCAGTCCTGCGACGAGATCGGTCGGTAACGCTGTGAGCTGGTATTGGCGCAGCCAAGTAGGAATCAGACGAGCAGCGAGAGAAGACATATCAATACATCACCAAGATAGAAAGCAGTATAAAACAGTCAGGCGAATACGGCATTATTCGGTTTTGGCACAAAATCTCTGATAAAGCAGCTCTAGTACGGCCAAGGCATCATCACTTGCGATGCTATAGTAGATTTGCTTGCCTTCACGGCGTGTCGCAACCAGCTCGTCTTTACGCAAGATACCCAGCTGCTGCGACAAACTTGGTTGTCCAACACCGACCAGTCCTTCAAGCTCACCGACGCAATATTCACCTTGTGTCAACTGGCAGAGTAGAAGTAGGCGATCAGGATGCGAGAGCGACTTTAGTAGCTGGCTGGCTTGCATCGAGGCTTGTTGCATTTGTTTAGCAAGATCGATAGATGAAAAGTCTGCGCTATCAGATGACACATCATCGTTAGCGCTATGAGTAGACATACTCATTGCTGAATTAGAAGTAGCCAGAATAAGCTCCTTATATAATAAGGCAGTCACTGCCATATTATTTTTAATAATATATGGTTGATTATCAATGATATCGCGCCACATAGCAAGATATCATTATTTACATTATATAAATTGATAAAATGTATTGCAGTTGCTATATTGGTGATAACAAAAAGTCGTAAATATAAGCAAACATTATATACGACTCAATATCATACTTAAGGGTTAATTAGAGATAAAAAAAGCCCTATAGCAAAAACATTCATAGATAAGTAAAGAGGCAACCATGCAAGTTCATTCTTTCTTAGATAGAGACACAGAAACCTACACTCATGTACTTGCCGATGTCGAGCAGCAAGTGTGTGCGATTGTCGATCCCGTATTAAATTTTGATGCAAAATCAGGCAGGACGAGCACGAGCAGCGTTGACGAGGTCATTGAGTTCGTACGTGAGAATGATTGGACGCTCGAATACATTATTGAAACTCATGCGCATGCTGATCATTTATCGGCAGCTATCCACGTCAAAGAAAGCCTTGGTGGGCAATTGGTCATTGGGCAGCACATCACTGAAGTACAAAAAATATTTAAGCAAATCTTTAACTTTGATACCAGTTTCCGCACTGATGCCAGTCAGTTTGATATTTTGACGGACGATGGTGAGACGCTAGCGCTTGGTAGTATCACTATCACTGCGATGTATGTGCCAGGACATACCCGTGCTGATATGGCTTATATGGCTGCTGATAATGAGAAAACAGTGGTGTTCGTCGGCGATACATTGTTTGCGCCTGACGTGGGTACCGCTCGCTGTGATTTCCCAGGTGGTGACGCAAAGACGCTTTATCGCTCTATTCAAAAACTGCTCGCACTCCCTGAAGATACTGTGATGTACTTGTGTCATGATTATCCTAGTAAGGGTCGCCAGCATTGCCCAACGACCACGGTTGCGGCGCAAAAATTAGAAAATATCCATGTCAAAGACAGTATCAACGAAGCAGAGTTTGTGCAAATGCGTGAGCGCCGCGATGCGACCTTGGACATGCCGCGTCTGATTATCCCAGCGGTACAAGTGAATATTGATGCGGGGCATTTTCCAGAGCCAGAAGACAACGGTACGCGTTATCTGAAAGTACCCATCAATGTACTCGGTGAATAAACCAAGTTGCGCCATTGACGATCGTTACTACTTAATAAATGACATATAAAAGGCACAGCCATGAAAATAAATATCGGCAGTACTGAACGGTTACTACGTATTATTGTTGGCGTGGTGATTATCGCATTAGGTATATATTATGGCAGTTGGTGGGGCGTAATCGGCTTAGTTCCTTTACTAACAGGATTATCGCGTTTTTGCCCTCTGTATAGCATGCTTGGTATGAATACCTGCAAGCGCTAAGTGGTTCAATAAAGGGAGAAGACAGTGAATCCATACGAGCGTTATGTATTGCCAAAGCTGATAGATGTCGCTTGTAGCACAGGCAATGTAATGAAAGCTCGGTCCAAAATTGTTCCTCAGGCGCTCGGTGAGGTATTAGAGGTTGGCATTGGTAGCGGTCTAAATTTGCAGTTTTATGATTCCAAAAAAGTCTCTGCTATTATCGGTATTGACCCAGCGGCTCAGATGCAGACGCTAGCACGGCAGCGAGCCGCTGACATTAGCATTCCAGTTGATGTGGTAGCGGTGGATGTGCAGGGTATTCATGCTGATACGGATCGATTTGATACTATTGTTATGACCTTTACCCTATGCAGTATCGACGATCCGATCTCAGCATTACAAGAAATGACGCGTGTGCTGAAACCTGACGGTCGCTTGTTATTCTGTGAGCATGGCTTGGCGCCAGACATTTCTGTCGAGCGCTGGCAGCATCGATTGACGCCTTTTTGGAAACCGATGGCAGGCGGTTGTCATTTAGATCGTGATATTCCAGCGTTAATTAGAGCAGGTGGTTTTTTCATCGATGAGTTGAGCGAAGCGTACTTACCCGGTCCACGACCGATGAGCTATGTGTATAGTGGTGTGGCACAGCAAGTGGTATAAAGAACGAGTATCAGCAACTATGTTAAAATGATTTATGTAAGTATTTTGTGCAGACAGCTTTTATTCGCAGATACCAATAACAAATCTTTAAGAAGCAAAGCGATTAGAATAATTAAAATAGGAGTCAAATGATGAGCGAACACAGTTTTCATTTAGTATGCCCACATTGCCAAGCAACCAATCGCGTGCCTGCTGCACGGCTGAGCGCGGCACCAAAATGCGGCAAATGTAGTCAACCATTATTGACCGCAAGCCCGCATGAGCTGAATGCACAAACGGCAAATAAGGTTATCCAAAAAAACGACGTATTGACCATCGTGGATTTTTGGGCGAGCTGGTGTCAGCCGTGTATTATGATGGCGCCAGAGTTCAAGACGGCTGCTGATCAATTGCCGCAGGTGGTGTTTGCCAAAGTACAAACAGATAAATACGAGCAAGCGGCAGCCCCTTATAATATCCGAAGCTTACCGACGATGGTTGCTTTTAGAAATGGTAAGGAAGTCGCGCGTCAGTCAGGCGCACTACCAAGCAACCAAATTGTTCAGTGGGTGCAAAGCTTGCAGGCATAGAGCTTAGTAAAGTAGTATTACTCAGATCAGATTATGACTTATCAAAGTTATAGCCAGAAAAAAGCCAGTACGTTTATCGCGTATTGGCTTTTTTCTTGTGTCATGATAATAATTTAACAGTACTGTATTACCGCTAGATTTTTCTTGGCCTAAATCTTATTCACCATAAATTTTGATGCCATTGGCAAAACTACAGCGTTGAATACGGGCAGATTGGACAATGGCATCACGCTCACCATAGAGCCGCGATAACTTTGCATCACGCGCTTTGGTATTATTGCTTTTGCCAACCCCAAAGCTAATATTGGGAGAGATACCCCAACGTCCTGCAGAGACGCCAACCCCAACACCCGAGGCCGACAAGGTAGATTGCTCATTGCGCGCCGCTTCGACATAACGGTTGACGCGATTGTATTCTTGGCTCAATGCTTGGCAATCATAGTTTTGATAAGTACTTGGCGGCACATATTGCGGCGTGACATTGCCAGTAGAGGCACAGCCTGAGAGCGCAAAAACGCCAACTGTTGCCAGTAGTGTCGCTGTGGTAAACGTTTTCATAGTGGCTCCATTAGGCTAAGTGATTGTATTTATATCTATTTAAGATAGCAAAAATAGCATGATTAAGATATTGAAAAAATATAAATGGTTAAATATTTTATTGTCTTATCAATACTGCCGCTTGTGCGATAGCAGTACGATATTTACTCAAAATATTGAAGCTCTGCTACAACAACAATTACTTATCAAAATAGGTTGGCGGGTTTGGCAAAGGCAAGTATCACAATGCCAACATACGCGACAGCTGCAATCAGGATACCTGTTTTGCTCTGAGTGGGTGTCGCATGGGCATTAAAGGCTTTGATGCTTGAGCTAATCGCCGCGATAAGTAAGATAATTTTGGCAAATACCCACTGTACAGGGGCATTAACACTCATCAGTTGCATGAGCATGATCGCACCTGACAGGATCAGTAGTGCGTAGATAATATGAGTGGCGATTTTGACCACACGTGGCGCGCGTCTATTTGCGCTGAGCACTAAGTAGCTTTGATATAAGAACAGCACAATGGTCAGTACCGCCATCAGCATATGTAGGTGTTTCATCGAATATTGCTCCTGCTAGAACTGCATTATATGGGCTTATTTAAAACATTTTATTTTCAGCTACTTATTTTGACCCGCGCATAATGGACTGTCAGGGCTTTGACCTTGCCATTCTGTCGGCGTGTAGGCATGAATGGCTAAGGCATGTACTTGACCGCCTTGTGACGTCAATAAAGACGTAACCAATCCATATATTAGCTGATGACGCCCGACCAATCGCTTGCCCTCGAATGCCTCACTGACAATAGTGAGCTTAAAGTGGCTTTCTTTGCCTTCGAAGTAGCCAGCATGGGCCATTGACTCATTGATCAGCTCGATGTGCTGCGGGTCTAGAGCCTGTAGCTTGGCATGAAGTGCATCGGCGGTAGGTGTAGTGCTCATAACAATCCTTCAATGTATATTGCGCAATTCTATTAGGCAATCTGCAAATGATATCTATCGACATTATAGCAGACAGAGCAATCGATATAGTACGTGATTAAAAAGCCTTTACTGTCTAAGCAAACCCCAATAAAAAAGCAAAGCACAACACGTTGGTTGTACTTTGCTTTTTGTATTTACATACTTGATAAATCAAACATCGAAGTGGAGGGCGACGTATTAACGACGTGACCTTTGATACAGTGGCATTACTTTTGGCATCAACGATTGTAGCTCCGCGATACGGCTGCTACTTGTTGGGTGAGTGCTTAGGAATTGAGGCGGCTCGCCTTGGCTCGCACGCTGCATTTTTTGCCATAAAGTAATAGCGGCTTGCGGGTTGTAACCTGCACGTGCCATTAACTCAAGACCAATTTGATCAGCTTCGCTCTCTTGGGTACGACTGTGCGGACGGCTCAAGCCTAGATCGCCAGCAACGCTTGCTAGCTGTGCTTGACCTTGTGATAGACCAAAGATACTGGCAGCAACACCGATGCCTGTTTGGGTCGCGTACTCGCGTGAGATACGTTCACGTGAGTGCTCACGTAATGCGTGAGAGATTTCATGACCCATGATTGCAGCAATCTCATCATCAGTTAAGTTCAGACGATCAATGATGCCTGAGTAAAACATAACCTTACCACCTGGCATAACAAAAGCATTTAACTGGTCAGATTTGATCGTGTGTACTTCCCATTTCCATTTTGCTGCATCTGCACGATAAACACCCACTTGACCAACCAAACGATTAGCAATATTTTTCAAGCGATTTAATTGGGCGGTATTGGTATCCAATACACCTTTGGATCTTGCATCTTGCAATGTCTTAGCGTAGCTCTGTGCAGATAGCTGCAGTACTTGCTCGCTAGAGACCAACAATAACTGCTGACGATCGACGCCGATGGCACCAGTATTGGTCGTACTGGTACAACCAGTCAATGTCAGCGCGGACAATGAAGCCGCCATCACACTAGTGGTCAATAGTTTTTTCATGAAAAGCATCCTCTCGATAAATGATAAAAAGCAAAATCAAACAAAGTAAATCGCGTTGCAGTAGGTGATTGCGCTATTTTTTATGGCTCTTTATTGACGCCCAATCATCTACTAAGACAGTAAAAGCCTGTTCGAGCTGTCATTGTAGATAAGTATAATAATGTTAACCAAGTAAAACCAAGATAGGAAAAGTAACAATAGAGCGTATGATTGTAAGTGAAACAGACATTGCTCATAACGAAGTAACGTTTTGCTTTTAGTGATAGCAAAAAAAATTATAGTCATTTACAAATGTGACATAAGGTAAATTGTAGACTGATAAGGTTTAACCGAAGTAATAGGTATCAATGACAGAGGATAAACCTCAAAGTGCTATTATTAATATAAAATAATTTATATTTCTCTAAAAGTAATTCCTGTTTTTAAATCAATTGCTTATGTTGCATTTCCTCAAAAACGAAGGTCTGGACTAAAAATATTAGCCATAATTTTTAAAAAAGGTGTTGACACCCACAGAATATTTGCTAAAATAGCCAGCCTATCGAGACGGAGTAGTTGTTAACAACACGATGATTCGATAATAAGCGGGAATAGCTCAGTGGTAGAGCATAACCTTGCCAAGGTTGGGGTCGAGAGTTCGAATCTCTTTTCCCGCTCCAAATATGGCTTGAAAAAGCGCAAAAAGCCTCACTTCATAGTGAGGCTTTTTTTTATGCGTAAAATCCAACTTAGCGCTACTTTTTAAATGAATAATGGAAGATGAAGGACAGATCGACGCTCTATGGAAAGAAGACAAAGTAGCAATGGCTGTCATGGGTGCTATGCACTAGACGTATCAACCTAAATACTTGAGTATTTTCAATCTATAAGCAATATAAGGGCACGTCATGCCACCAAAACCGCTCACCCAGATCAGCGCCAAGCTTGCCTTTATTATCTCAGCCATCGTCATCGCCATTATGGGTATTACCATGATTGGCTTTGGCTGGGTACCGCATTTGTCTCTTATCTTGGTCATCTGCGTCCTGCTCGCTATCGGTATGACCAAAGGTCTGAGCTTTGATGACATGCAAGCACAAATGGCCTCAGGCGTCATGCGCGGTATTGGTGCCATCTATTTGTTCTTCTTTATTGGTCTGATGGTTGCGGCTCTCATGATGTCAGGGGCCATTCCCACACTCATGTATTTTGGTTTTCAGCTCATCTCACCTGAGTACTACTACATCTCCGCTTTTATCTTGACCTCCATTATTGGTATCGCTTTAGGTAGTAGTTTGACCACGGCTGCCACACTGGGGGTGGCCTTCATCGGCATGAGTAATGCCTTTGATGCCAATGTGGCGATAGCGGCTGGTGCGGTGGTATCAGGTGCGTTCTTTGGTGATAAGATGTCGCCTTTGTCTGATACCTGTACCATTGCGTCCTCTGTGGTGGGTATTGATCTGTTTGAGCACATTCGCAACATGATGTATACGACAGTGCCTGCGTGGATACTCACGGTAATTCTGTTCTGGATGTTCTCAGGGCAGACGACCAGCGCTGATTTGAGTCAAGTGACCATACTACAAGGACAGCTGATAGACAGTGGCCTGGTTCATGGGTATTCGGTACTGCCTTTTGTGATATTGGTGGGGTTAGCTCTGTTTCGGGTCAATGCGATTTATACGATTATTTGTACGATTGCAGCAGCACTCATCATTACTTATGTACACAGTTCACCAAGCTTTGGTCAGTTGGGCGGTTATCTGTTTGCCGGTTATGCGCCTGCTGAGTCATTAGAGCTGGGTGAGGTGGGCGGTATGCTGTCACGCGGCGGTGTACAGAGTATGTTCTTTACACAGGCAATTGTGATACTGGCATTAAGCTTAGGTGGGTTATTAACAGCACTAGGTATTCTGCCAGCACTGCTGTCTGGTATTAAGGACACATTGACGACATCAGGACGAGCGATCTTTGCGGCAGCGATGTCGGCACTGAGCATTAACGTGCTGATCGGTGAGCAGTATTTGAGTATTCTATTATCCGGTACGGCATTTCGTTCAACGTTTGAGCGTTTGAACTTACATCCGAAGAATTTGTCTCGGACGATTGAGGATGCAGGAACGGTGATTAATCCGCTGGTGCCTTGGAGTGTGTGCGGGGTGTTTATCAGTCAGGCATTAGGGGTGCCGGTATTAGAGTATTTGCCGTATGCGTTCTTCTGTTATTTGTCACTGCTATTAACACTGCTATTCGGCTTTACGGGGGTGACGATTAGTAAGAGGGTAAGCAGGTAGTGATTTTAATAAGGACAGTTTATAGATAGTGCTATTTCTATAATAGTTAACTTATTTCTTATCTTAAGATCCGAAGCATTATATGAGTGCAGTTATTTGTGGTGAGACACGTATTGCTTCATTTGAGAGTGTAGATATCTGAGCGTGATAGTAGAGTAGACGTATATAAGCCGCAAAAAGCATCATCAAATGAGTAGTCGGATGATGCTTTTATGATTTTAGTCATGACACTTTTTAATAAAAACTTTTAAATTAATAAAAATTTTTAGACATGTGGCGCTTTGATAGATTCAGTCGTTCAATTAATTGAATATCCCCAAGTGATATCGTTTATATCATTCAAAACAAATGCGAGCGGCGTCATTACAGAATGTTTGCTTACCATTTTTAAAGCCTGCCAATGCTTGAGCGTTGGTTCTAATGGTCTCTACCGCATCTTTTGCTTCTAGTATCACGAACGTCGCTGGTGCTCCTACTGCTATCTCTGTCTGCTTTGAGAGTAGCTGAGCTGCATTCTTGGTAATCATGTTGAACACATCTGCTATCTGCTTATCTTTTGCCAACTGTGCGATATTGGCGTACATATTCGCCATTCTGACCAATGAGGCATCGCCATAAGGTGTGAAAGCATTCAAAATATTATTACTAGAGAGGGTCGTATTGATACCCATCTCTAAAATCTCATTAGCATTCACCATGCCTCTAGGAATTAGCAAATCATAATCCCGCCCATTCAAAAATATATCGGTAGAAGGTAAAACAGTCAAAGTAATATCAGCGAGTTTCAATAACGCTGCCATCTCTGTGCGCTTGTCTTTGTCCATTGCAGACAGTTTGGTCACATGGCCGATAGACACACGGCCTTGGTAATGGCGCTTGATGGTTTCTTCAACCAGTTTTGGAATACTGGAGTTTTTTGGATCCAAATCAAAATCGAGATGAAAATCAACATCGACGTCAAATTGTTCTGCCAAATCAAACACCATCTCGATATGTTTGTCAGGGTTATCATCTTTATAAGGACAACCGCCAACTAAATCAGCGCCTTGCGACAATGCGAGTTTTAATAGCTCATAGGTATGTGGCGCATTGGTTAATCCTGATTGGGCAAAAGCACAAATCTCTATATCGATGGCAAATGCGTACTTATCCTGCGCTTTTTTTATTGCATTAAACGCCCGCATTTCTGTCTTTGAATCGGTTTCGACAAAACTACGTAGACCAACCGTGCCTTTTTTGATGGCCATTTCAATAACTTTTGATGCGCGCTCAAACACATCTGCTTCCGTAAAATCTGCTTTTGCCTTGCTGGTTTCTTCAACGGCTTCGTCTAAATCGCCTTGCTCTATCGTGCAACGATTTAGGATGCAGGCTTTATCAAGATGAATGTGACTCTCAAAAAATCCTGAGCAGACAAAATTGCCTTTAGCATCAAAAATAGCGGTTGGCTCATTGTCATTATTTTTAGATGCCTCCGAGATGTTGTCAATACTCTCAATATGAGAGCCATTTATACTGATATTGACCAAATTTTCTCGATTGGCCAATCGGGCATTTTTTATGAGTAAATCTGACATTATGTTTCTCTTATTGTTTGATGAGGTCGGCGAAAAAATCTATTAAATTCAAAGTTAAAGATGTAATTTTTACGCTTTAAAATAGAATGATTATTGATTGGTATGGTTTTTCCTACTCAGCGGTCGTTATTTGTTCTTGAGTGGTTAGGTACAAATGTGCTCTGAGTCGCGATATAGCATATAATAATTGATATGGGATGACGGCTTTGTTTACGAGCACGCTATAGTTCCTGTACCTAAAAATACACTTAAATGTCTGTATTGAATTATCATCATCTTCTTCAATATAAATGAAAAAATTTAAGTTTAGCTAATGATTAGGTAAGTAGTGAATAAGTATCATGCAGTTTATTACGATTGAATTGCACAAGCGTTTTCAAGAGAAATTATCTCATCTACACACAAACAAATGGATAGGAAAAAAGTATGTCAAATATTAATGAGTCTTTGAAAGAATTAATGGATCTTGATGGTGCTATGGGTGCCTGTATCGTTGATTACATGTCAGGTATGGTACTAGGCATGATTGGTGGCGGTGTTGATTTAGAGCTGGCTGCTGCCGGTAACTCGCAAGTCGTAAAAGCAAAAGTAGCAACGATGAAATCACTAGACATCAAAGGTGAAATCGAAGATATGTTGATCACACTAGAGTCTCAGCTGCACATCATTCGCCCGACAGCCAGTCATGAAGATTTATTTATTTACCTAGTACTTGATAAATCAAAAGCGAACCTTGCATTGGCACGCCGTAAAGTACAATCAATTGAAAGCAAATTAGAAATATAATTTGGCTAACATCAATCAAGCCGTCGTCGGTTTGTTGAGTCCTGCTTATTGCTGATAGCGTGTTGAACATTATCAGCAATAGAGCCAAATTCGTTATATGCGTACGGTGTATAACGAATTATTATTTTATACATGGTTATAAAGAATTCATTGAGTTTTGGATGTTCTATCAAATGGTGACAAAATGAAATGTGTTGCATATGTCAGCAGAGCGCCTATCAAAGATCGCAGTGTTCGTATGCCTGCTGGATTATCAGATATTGTCAGAGTCTCTAGCAAGCATAATCCAGAGTTACAAATCACTGGTATCATATCCTATCGCGAAGGGCAGTACCTTCAAGTGCTTGAAGGTCCTTATGCTGCAGTAGATAAGTTGATGGCCAAGATAGCATCTGATCCTAGACATGAAGATATTTGGGTTTTTCTCGAAAAAAATGTGACAGAGCGTAGCTTTAATAATTGGGGCGTCAGCGTATTTGACTTTGTAGATAAAGGCACTTTTTTTGATACTTTTATTGAAAAAAATAGTGCGGTTTTAAATAGTTTTGATGAACTACAAACCAAGCGTATTCAGCCTTTCTTTGACACAAAAAAATCTAATAACGCGTCAAAAAAGGACTATAAAGGCAAAAGTCTTAAGTTATTGGCTTGGCCTGACTTAAATCATGAAAGTAACCCTCAAATGATTATGGATTTGTGTGTTAAATTGACTAAGAAACCGTATCCATTTGATGCGTTAGTAGATAGTGGTGAGTTTGGCTCACTTGATCAAGTCACAAAAATGATAGTAGGATTTGAGCAATCAGGTATACTAAATGTGACAGATGCACAGCCATTAGATGAGCAAAAGGTTAGTGAAAAAAAGCCTAACAAATTTTACGGTGCGATCAAAAAATTCTTAGGAATGAGGTAAAAAATTGAATTATCAAAAGCTAGCTATCATTGGTGAAGTGGGCGCCGGAAAAACTCGAATGGTTAAGACGTTGAGTGAGATAAGTCCTTTCGAGACAGAAGCAAAATCTAGTATCGATATTGGTAAAGAGTACACCACCGTCGGTATTGATTATGGAAGAATCACCCTGTCTGATGATATGGCATTAGGTATCTATGGGGTTCCAGGTCAAGAGCGTTTTTCGTTTTTGTGGGAATTCGTCAATCACTCCTTGTGGGGTTTGCTGATCTTGATCAAGCATGGCGAGACGCCTGATTATGCTAACTTAGATAAATTGCTACATTTTTTTGCACCAGCAGAAAAGCAGACGACTTGTATTATTGGTATTACCCATTGCGAAGATGCTGATAAACAAAGCTTGGCAGCGCTCGGACAAGAAATCAGAGTCATGCTGATGGAGCACGACATAGTGGCTCCAGTAATCAATACAGATCCTAGAAATAAAGAGTCCGCCGTGTCTCTATTATCATTATTTAATACCCTGAACAATCAAGGTTAATGTTAGATATGACTACACAAAACGAAAAATCACCAGCGAAAATAGCACTTTTGGGTCACATGAAAGCCTTGTGTGAAGCCAATAGAGAAATCATATTGGTCAGCTTATGCACCACAGATGGTTTTCCTATCAGCTGCTTTTCGATCAAAGAGTTGAGCAACCAATCCGATAAGTTTGCGGCGATGAGTAGTACGCTATCAGCGCTCAGCGACTCATCAGCTACCCAGATGAAACAAGGTAAGTGCGATATCACGATCGTTGAAGCCACGTCTGGAAACATGCTATTTGTCAAAACGGACTATATCGGCAAGCCATGTGTATTGACCGTTGTGGCACAAGACAAGATGGCATTAGCAGAAGCAAGATATAAGACTAAGAAGCTGATTGGTGAAATCTCAGCGATTACTGAGTAAATTGAAGTTATTGATAGTAGAGCGCTTCGTAGAATAACTACGGCGCTATACTTTGTAAAAGATTAACCTTGCTCAAACAAATCCTATCAAAAATCATCCCAATAGGGATGATCACCAAAGCGCTCGGCAATGAAGTCAATCAAATAACGACAACGCTGCGATAAAAACCGATTTTTTGGATAGACGGCATACGCGTTTAGTATTGGCAATTGATACTGCTGCAAAATCGGTACAAGCTCGCCACGCGCCAGTTTTTTATAAGCGATAAAAGTTGGAATGACGGTAATGCCATGTCCTTTTACTGCCAAATCCGTTAAAAACTCACCATTGGTGGCTTTAATTTTGGCGTTCATCGCGTGATAATGCTTTTTTCCTTGTGCATCAATCAGTTCTATGCTGTTTGTTTGACCAAGACTGTATTGCAAAAACTCATGCCCCTCCAAATCTTCTAATGTATCAGGTGTGCCCATTCTTTTTAAATAGTCGGGGCTGGCGCAGATGACGCAACGAATCCGTGCCAGCGGCTTTGCTTGATAACTAGAATCTCGTAGCTCTCTGATTCGAATAGCCAGCTCATATCCTTCTTCAATCAAATCAACATGCCGATCAGAAAAATCCAACTCAAACTTTAGGTTTGGGTGCTGATTGGCGTATTCATCAATCACATCAGTCAGATGCATAAGACCAAACGACAATGGCGCTGTCATCTTTAGCGTACCCCCAATGCGCGTTGGCGTGTCACTGGTAGTCTCGTTCAAGGCATCAACCGCGTTTAAGATACTGTTGACCTGCTGATAATACTGCTCACCTGCTTGTGTCAAGTGAGAGTGGCGCGTCGTACGGCTGATCAGCTGAGTGCCTAGGCGCGTCTCCAAGTCTTTTAGGCGGCGGCTGACGGCTGACTTTGCAATATTTAATTGCTCGGCAGCTTTAGTGATACTGCCTGCCTCGACAATACGTACAAACATCGCCATGTCTTCTAATTGTCCCATTATCGATGCCTCATGATTGTTCTTATAAAAAGAATAGTTATTTGCATTTATGTCTGTTTATCTCTGTATAGTCAACAATTATAATAGATACATTGTTCAATCACGTAAATTAATAACAAATATATAGATGATAAACGTGTTGATAATTAAGGATAAATGATGAAAACGATCTATCATGCAGCAGACTCCCGCGGTAATGCCAACCATGGCTGGCTCAAAAGCCGTCATACCTTTAGCTTTGCCAATTACTATAATCCTGAGCGTATGGGCTTTGGGGTGTTACGTGTCATTAATGATGATTTTGTCATTGGTGGTCAAGGGTTTGGCAACCACTCGCACCGTGATATGGAAATTATCAGCATTCCTTTAGCTGGCAAACTGGCGCATGGCGATAGCATCGGCAATGAGGGCATGATTGAGACAGGTGAGATCCAAGTCATGTCAGCGGGCACAGGCATCACTCATAGTGAAATGAATGGCAGTCGTGAAGAAGCCGTAAGGTTTTTACAAATCTGGGTCATGCCAAATAAAATGAACGTTGCTCCTCGCTATCAGCAAGTGCACATGGGGACCATCATGACACCCAATGAATTCAATCAGGTGCTATCACCAAATGCGGATGATGCAGGGGTTTGGATTCATCAAGATGCTTGGTTCAGTATGGGAGAGTTTGATGAAGGCGTGACGCAGACCTATCAGCTAAACAATCCTAATAATGGTGCTTATATTTTTGTTATCAGTGGCAAAGTCGTTGTAAACGGTAACATTTTGGCTACTCGAGATGGCCTTGGGGTTTGGGATACTAAGCACTTCACTATGGAAGCGGAAGAGGCTGCAAAAGTATTGGTGATGGAAGTACCGCTTTCTTTGTAGATAAATAGGACATATACCAAGAGGTGTCACATGACAATTAGAACTCTAGAGCCACGAATGACTGAGGTTGGCGGTGTGCCTATTGCTCGATTATTGCCTAACAAAGGCAAACAGCCCATTGGCGCGTGGTGCTTTTTGGATCATGCAGGGCCAGCTGAGTTTGCTCAAGATGATTTAGGTGTGCAAGTTGGGCGCCATCCGCATACCAATCTACAGACGTTTAGTTGGATGATTGATGGTGAGATTTTACACAAAGACAGCTTGGGTAGCGCGCAAGTCATTGCCAAAAACCAAGTCAACCTCATGACAGCAGGTACTGGGCTGACACAAGGTATCAGCCATACAGAGCAAAGCGTTTTTTTGGACAGTGCTGACTCAGATGCTGCTCACTCAAGCGCTGCTCATCGCCACATCAATATGATACAGCTATGGATTGCTTTGCCCACTAATCAGCAGGTCGAACGCAGTTTTCACCATTACCCAGAGCTGCCAACATGGACTGAAGGCAATGTTGAGCTGATTTTGACCACGGGCAGTTATCAATCAGTATCTGGCAAGCTTTATCAAGCACCAACGCTACAATACTCTAAGCTGGTCGGAATTGATGTGCATTTTTTAGAAGATGGAGATATCACGCTAAATTTGGAGTCAAGCTTTGAGTATGGCATTTTGGTCGTCGCCGGAGAGCTGGAGTCTGAAGGTCAGGTATACAAAAAAGACCAATTATTGCGTTTTCATCGTATTGACGTGACTAACGATACAACGATAACGCTGGTCGCCAAGAAGGGTACACGTTTGATGTTCATTGGTGGTGAGCCTCTAAGCAACCAAGTACTACTGTGGTGGAATTTTGTCGCTGACAATAAAGAAGAGCTCAAGCAATCGGTCATTGATTGGAACAATGGTCATGAGCGTTTTGGTGAAGTGGATTCTAATATGCAGCGTCTGGTGGCGCCAGAAGTACCCAAAGGTTTAAAAGGTTAACCACTCATACGCAAAATTTATTAACCTATTTTTCAAAGATAATTATCATCGTTAAGTTTTTTTTACAAAAATTACATGGGGTTTCAGGTAAATTGTTCCGATAATAGCCCACATAAATAAACTATTTTATAACGACTTGTTGATCACAAGATCGACAATGTCTATCAACCCAGAGCAAATAATTCCTACAACAATATGGAGAAGTACCATGTCAGAACTAAAAGACTTACAGCAATTAGCAGAGAAACGCCGTACTATTTATGCACTAAGCGACCAGTTGCCAGTATCTAACGATGAAGTCGTAAAGGTAGTTGAGCATGCTGTCTTGCATACCCCATCATCGTTTAACTCGCAATCAACGCGTGTCGTTGTGTTATTCGGTGATGATCATCACAAACTATGGGATATGACTGAAGACGCACTACGTGCAATCGTTGGTGATGAAGAAGCATTTAAGTCAACTAAAGACAAAATTGCTGGTTTTAGAGCGGGTGCTGGTACGGTATTGTTCTTTGAAGATAAAGCAGTGGTGAGAGGCATGCAAGAAGCGGCGCCTTTATATGCAGACAACTTCCCAATTTGGGCAACTCAGACCAACGCAATGCATCAGTACGTCATCTGGACGGCACTAGCAAGCATTGATGTCGGTGCAAACTTGCAACACTACAATCCAGTAATCGATCAGAAAGTCGCGAGTACTTGGAACATCGATGCAGATTGGGAGCTAAAAGCGCAAATGGTATTTGGTAAGATTGAGCAGCCAGCAGGCGACAAAGAATTCAAGCCACTTGATGAGCGTATGAAAGTGTTTGGTGCTTAAGATAAGCAGCCTATTGTTTTATTTAGGAAGTATCCTAAATAAAACATATGCCACATAAAAAACGCCACCCAATCATTGGATGGCGTTTTTTTATGAATAATAAAAATTAAAGACAGTACAGCCACACTGAATGTTTGCAGAACTGATGCGACAATTTAATGATTATTTACGTTGCATCAAACTGTTGGCGACCCACGCTGGACCGATTAACAAAAACTGTAAATCTTCAAAAAACGAGGGTTTTTTGCCTTCGATTTTATGACCAATGAACTGACCAATCCAAGCAACGACAAATACTGCCGCCCACGCTTTGAATCCCCATGGCATAGCCGCCATAACCGACAGACAAATCAGAATAAACAGCCCCATTGCCAAAAATAGCGGCGTAGATAAGCGTATATAAAACAGTAATACCAACGCGCTCAGTACGAGAGTAAACCACACAGACAGCGACATTCCCATGCCCAGCAGGCTAACAAAAATCGTTGGGACACATAGCCAATGGATCTTTTTGTTGATTAAGTTTTGGTGACTGACCGCGTACTCACTGAGCCACTGCTCAAGCGTGCGTTTGGACATTTTGGGTTGACGAGACATACTAACCTCCTTGTTAGTAAATGAAATAAGACACTGACATGCACTATCAATTTAAATATCAACACGCGCAATTAGTACCAGTTGTAGCACTAATTGCGCGTGTCTACCATTTTATCTGATAGACGGTACAGTCAATTTCGCTCGTATTACTAACGCGATATTAGTAAGACTTATCTCAATATCTCAAACGCTTTTTTCTACAGATGTTGCCATTAACCTCGTTCGCTGCGGTGCCATTCATAGAGACCGACAAAGGCGTTTACTTGATAAACCATGGTTTGAATCGCAAAAATATAGTTACCAGACATGAGATTGACGATCAGCCACACAAAATTGACGATAATCCATAACCACCAGTTAAAGGAATAACGTAGAATCATGGCGGCTTGCGCGGTAATAGAAAGTACAAAGGCAATGACGTTGATCCAAAAGAAAGAGATGAATCCCAAAAACAGACTATTATCATCTTCTACGACTGCATAACCGTAGCTTGCCAGTAGATTATTGACGGTTGGGAAAAGGGCAAGACCAACGATGATAAATGCAGCAGTGATTAACCAAACGGCTTTGCTCGCTGATTTTGGTATCATGTCGCCATCAGGGTCGGTGTGTTTTGACCAGTAAAAGATGCCATACACATGAGTGAAAAAGTTAAATAGAGGCGCGAGCATCAGACCCACTGCGCCAGACGTTGCTTGTACAATGACCTCCCCTGCGGTTGCGCCCATACCAAAGCCATTGCCCATGACGTTTTTGCGAAATGACAGCGAGACGACGCAAACCAAGCCAATAAATGAGACAGCCAAGTAAAACCAATCAAGCGTAGTGTGATCTGTAGTGAGCCAAAAACCGGCGGACAGAGCAATCACACCGCAAATAAACCAAATGACAATCCATTGCATCGACCATTTTCCGGTGATGTTGTCCAATAGCTGAATACGCATAACTTTTTCCTCTAAAATTGACACTGATTTCAATATGAGGCTAACGGCACTGCGTTAGCTGAATAAATTATTATTATAAATAGGGGGCTTATTGGTATAGCTTATGATGTTTTGCCATAGATGTGCTGATCGATAAATAACAACGCTTGCTGATAGCGAGCATCGTAATCCGGCTGGTCAATCATATGCGGCATGATGTCGTGACGCGCAAAAATGTCTAGTAGGCGCTGCTCAAACCGTCCACGTGCTTCAGGCGTACCTAAAGAGCGCATGCCGTCATCAACCCATGGCGTATTGTTATCTAGCATGATGGTATGGTCTAAGCGAAACTCATCAACGCAAGCAGCGACAAAAGGATGGGTGCGACCTTCGTACTCTTCACAAAATGCTTGCGTGGTCACAAAATCCGTATCAACGATCGTGATCGGTGCAGTTGCATTGGCTTTAGCATCGCGTATCGCTTGCGCATGGTTGAGGCAAATAGGGCCGTAATCGCTGTACTGTAGTCCAACCTCGCTACCGCCCAAATCTGTGCCCACATATATACGCCCCATCTCCAGCGCAAAGCTGGCGCCATAATAATTGGCAAGCTTATGCACCAATGTTGTCTTGCCAGAGCTTTCACCGCCGACGATAGCTACGGTCTTAGTATAATCAACGCGGGCCTCTGGATGAATCGCTGACCAATGGGCGACTGGATTACTAGCAATGGCGTACGAATCAAACTCAGGCTGTAGCGCTGTTGTGACCACTTGTAGGATAAGTTGCTCCTGTACATCACTCTGCGTCAGTGGGTGGTTTTCCGCCATAAACAATACTGTCTCTGCAGGGAGTGCTAGTGCCTCTATCAAGCGCTGCAACTTAGCATTACTAGTCGCCACATCGATCCTGACATCCTCACTGCTATCATAAAGATGCTCATGAAGCGGCAACTCGATCTCATTAGTGGTATGAATATGAACAAATGGCAAATCCGCACAGGCCATCTGTAGCCAACGCGCTTTGTCTTGTAAGGTGATCGTAAAATCTGGATGCGGTGATGGATGCGCCATAATGACGATATGCAGGTTCTTTGCTTGTCCTGCTGCTTCTAATATGCTGCGCATTTGCCCCAAATGTAAGGGCTCAAAGTGTCCAATCATCAATCCGTTGTCGTACATAGCCATCCTTATTTTGTTTTAGGCTTATATTTGTTTCAGATTTAAGGATAAATCCTTTAAAACCTGAGTTACTTATCAGCATGGTATAAAGGTTTTGGAGGATTTACAGGTAGGTTATTGTAAATCTGACTTATATTTGACTCTTATGCAGATTCTTAACTTTTTCATCATCGGTTTTTGTGTGAATCTAAAAATAAAAAGCGAGTGGTGATTTTTTGACAGTTGAAGGTTTGAGTGGTCATTATTACTATCAAATATTTAGCAAAACGCCGCTTATCTCTTTGATTCATTTAGAAAATAATAAGATATATAAGTAGATGAAGTAAGGTTTTAGCAACAAAGTGGATTCTGAAACATTTTGAAATAACTATTTAAAATCAGGGGCTTGCGTGGTGGTATGACAGGTTAGGGCAAGCTTACGTATCATAAACTCACAAAGTACGTCTATACCTTCAACAGATAAATTTTCAAGAATTGATATACTTATTTGTAAGTTGGCAAGGCAAGGTAACCTTGAGACTAAAAAAGTAAGACAAGAAGAAAAAATACATTATAAAAATAGACAATAGAGAGGTATTTAGTTTGGCTAAGTTAGCAAAATTACATCGCTCACAAAATAATCGCATGATAGCGGGCGTGATGGGCGGTATTGCAGAATATGTCGGTTGGTCACCTACGTGGGTCAGATTACTATTTGTAATTGTCTCATCACTGAGTGCTGCTGTACCGGGTATTTTGATCTATATCGTGTTATGGATAATCATGCCAAAAGCCAATAGCGATTCCTATCAATAACCAAGTTTAATATTTAGACATTAATACCGGTTAAAAGAAGTAAGTGTGTACCACAAGCAGTTGTCCAAAAAGTAGTCCCAAAAAATAAAAAGCCTGAATAATCAGGATGCCCAAGATACAATTTTCCTCCTGCCCGAATGCTCACGCATTTGGGTATTTTTTTGTTTTTAGGATTAGTCGCTGGTCATATGTTTTTTACGATGATTTGGTCGTAAATCAGGGATATAGCCGCGTGTTTTTATCGACAATGCAAATTTAGTTAACGTAAATATGGATAAAATAGTCAATTTTTAGTAAGGTGAGCAGGCAAATAGCGTCGTTGCCAAATAGGTGAC
This sequence comes from Psychrobacter piscatorii, assembly GCF_043641605.1. Taxonomy (GTDB): domain Bacteria; phylum Pseudomonadota; class Gammaproteobacteria; order Pseudomonadales; family Moraxellaceae; genus Psychrobacter; species Psychrobacter piscatorii_C. Next base: position 167,930 of record NZ_JBHZRK010000006.1, read on the forward strand.
GAATGCTATCAGAGATTTATTTAATCATACCCATTTCACAGTGACTTACTATGAAAACCCAAACTATGACATCCGAAGCGACAACCCCGATGATACAAGACAAAGACTCTCAACCGATGACTTTTCAGGACTTAATCCTAACCCTACAGAATTATTGGGCTGACAAGGGCTGCGTGGTATTGCAACCTTACGATATGGAAGTCGGCGCGGGAACGTTTCATACCGCCACTTTTTTGCGCTCATTAGGGCCTGAGCGTTGGAACGCCGCCTACGTGCAGCCATCACGCCGTCCAACCGATGGTCGCTACGGTGACAACCCCAACCGCTTGCAGCATTATTACCAGTTCCAAGTGGTGCTAAAGCCCAATCCACCCAATATTCAAGAGCTGTATTTGGACTCACTACGCGCGATTGGTATCGATCCATTGGTGCATGATGTGCGCTTTGTCGAAGACAACTGGGAGTCACCAACGCTGGGCGCGTGGGGACTTGGCTGGGAGATCTGGTTAAACGGTATGGAAGTCACGCAGTTCACCTACTTCCAGCAAGTCGGCGGTATCGAGTGCTTCCCAGTCACTGGCGAAATTACTTACGGACTTGAGCGCTTGGCCATGTATGTACAGGGCGTCGATAGCGTTTATGATTTGGTCTGGGCAGACGGTGAGTTTGGCCGCGTTACGTATGGCGATGTCTTTCATCAAAACGAAGTCGAGCAGTCGACCTATAACTTTGAGCACGCTGATGTGCCAATGATGGGTGAGATGTTCGATTTTTATGAGCAGCAGGCCGATAAGTTAGTGGAAGCAGGATTGCCATTGCCCGCCTATGAGATGGTGTTAAAAGCCTCTCATGCGTTTAATTTACTCGACGCACGCGGTGCGATTTCGGTCACTGAGCGTCAGCGTTTTATCCTGCGTGTACGTACACTTGCGCGTAAGGTCGCGTTTGGTTATGTTGAAGCTCGTGCCAAGTTAGGCTTCCCATTGGCTGATGAGGCACACCGTGCCGAGGCTCTTGAGAAGTATTTGCCAAAAGAAGATGCGCCAGCAGAAGAAAGCTTGGCCAAACCAAGCACTGACAATAACCAACCGACGAACAAGCAATAGGAGCATCCCATGAGTACTATTCTATTTGAACTGGGGTGTGAAGAACTACCTCCAAAGAGTTTAAAACCATTACGCGATGCGCTGCAAGCCAGTGTCACTGAGCAACTGACTGATGCTGATATCACTTTTGATAGCATCAAAGCCTTCGCCGCACCGCGCCGTTTGGCGATTAAAATTGAAGGCATTAGCGACAAGCAACCTGACCGCACTGAGCAAAAACGTGGACCAGCCATCAAAGCGGCATTTGATAGCGATGGCAATCCAACGCGTGCTGCGATGGGCTTTGCCAAAGGTTTAGGCATTGAAGCGAGCGAGCTTACGACCATTAACACCGATAAAGGTGACTATGTCGGCTATGAGCAAACGATCAGTGGTCAAGCGACTACCGAGCTACTGCCGGCTATTTTTCAAACGGCGCTAGATAGCCTACCAATTGCCAAACGTATGCGTTCAGGTGCCAGTCGTAATGAGTTTGTCCGTCCAGTCCAGTGGGTAGTATTGATGCAGGATGACACTGTCATTGACGCGACTATTCAAGGGCATCAAACAGGCTCCCAAACTCGTGGCCACCGTTTCCACAGTCCTGACTATCATAATATCAATCATGCCAATGACTATGAGCAGCTACTAGATGGTCTAAAAGTCGTGGCAGATTTTGATAAGCGTCAAATGCTGATCAAAAACCAAGTTAAAGCATTGGCAGATGAAGTCAATTCTGATGCTATCGTACCGCAAGAGTTGTTGGACGAAGTCACCGCATTGGTTGATTTCCCCATTGCGCTACGAGCAAGCTTTGAGGCGCGCTTTTTACAAGTGCCGCAAGAAGCGCTTATCTCGACCATGCAAGCGGATCAGAAATATTTCTGCTTAACCGATAAAACGGGCAAATTGCAGCCGTACTTTATCTTTATCACCAATATTGAGTCTAAAGACCCCAATCAGATTATCGAAGGTAACGAAAAAGTCGTGCGTCCACGTTTGGCTGATGCCGAGTTTTTCTTTTTACAAGATCAGAAACAGCCCTTGTTTGCACTCACAGAGAGCTTAAAAACTCGCGTATTCCAAGACAAACTGGGTACGATTTGGGAGAAGTCTGAGCGTATTGCTAAGCTTGCAGCATTTATTGCCACGTTGATGCAGCAGCAAGGCCACGATATCAACGTCGATGACACCGTACGTGCGGGTATTTTATCCAAAGCAGATTTGGCCAGCTCACTCGTTGGTGAATATCCTGAATTGCAGGGTATCGCAGGTACGTATTATGCGCGTTTAAATGAGGAGCCTGAAGCAGTTGCGGCAAGTTTAGAGGAGCAATATCTGCCCAAGTTCAGTGGTGATGTCTTACCACAGACACCAGTTGGTATTTGCCTAGCACTGGCTGATCGCTTAGATACGCTCGTTGGTATTTTTGCTATTGACCAAGCGCCAACGGGATCAAAAGATCCGTTTAGCTTACGTCGTTCTGCCATTGGTATTTTGCGTATTTTGATTGAAAAGCAGTTACCGATTAATCTGGTGGCATTGGTTGAGCAGGCGATTAAAGGATATAGTGATGCTGAAGGCAGCAAAATTGCCAAAATGGGCGATACCTTTACTCAAGTCATGGCGTTCCTAAACTCGCGCTATCGTGCGATGTATACAGAGCAGGGCGTTAGCGTTGATACGATTCAGGCCGTACAAGCGATTAACCCGCATATGCCCCTTGATTTTGATCAGCGTATTCGCGCCGTACAAGCATTTAGTGAGCTGTCACAAGCGTCAATGCTCGCTGATTCAAACAAGCGTGTTGCTAATATATTAGCCAAGTCAGAAGTGAGCGTTGCTGATACGGTTGATGAGACGCTACTGTCTGAGCCTGCTGAACAGAACTTGTATAACCATGTTCGCGAGGCACAAATGGCGGTGACGCCGCTACTTGAGCAAGCTGACTATACGCAAGTATTGCAGACACTAGCGAGCTTAGATGAGCCATTGACACAGTTCTTTGATAATGTGATGGTTAATAGCGACGATGAGGCCTTGAAAAACAACCGCCTGGCATTGCTCAAGCAGGTTCGCGCCTTGTTCTTGACTGTGGCTGATATCAGCGAGCTACAGCTATAACTGCTAGCCTTTAATCTTAGGTTTTGATATAAAAACTGGCTCAATGTAGCCAGTTTTTTGTTGCTATAGCACTTGGGTATTTGTCAGTACCATTAATGACAATCCAGCACAATCAACAATTAACCGTAAAGGCATTGTGCCATTACCATTATTGACGGTAAAATTTATGCATTAGAGCGTATTGAATCATGGTGAGCGTCATCACTCTTGTTATTTATTACGTTTATCTGTCATTGAAGGAGCACTGCCGTGTTTGCCGTTATTATTGTAATTCTTATTATCTGGGCATCAATGTGGGCGTTCTACAAGTTTATGTACCCACGTCCACCCAAAAGCATGATGCCAAAAGAGGGTGATGTCATCACGCCGCGTCAGTGTGATTTTTGTGGTAACAGTTTGGCGGAGTATCGCGGTGTCCTTGAAACCAGGCCGAATGTCGCTGCCAATAGTGATAACGCTATCGACGCCAATCAAGAATTATTCTTTTGTAATTATGAGCATCAGGCAGACTTTCACGCAGGCAAGACTTACAAACCTTATGCATAAGCAAATAGATAAAAACGATTGACCATAAAAAAGCGCTTAGCTTTAGTAGGCTAAGCGCTAATAGATTTGATGCTTTTTCATCATATCGCACACTATTAGATCATGCATGTTTTGAACGATCTGTCTGCTGAGACAACACCGCGACTATTACAAAATAGAGTGGGCGTCTTTCATGATTTTATTTAACAATGCCTGTGATTGCTTATCTTTTTGTACACGGTCTTCATCACTTCTTTGATTGGCATGGATTTTTTCGTATAAATTTAAGCAACACAGCACCAGTATGCTTTCTTGACTGAGGCTTGGTGCATCTCGCTTTAAATCAAGCGCATAGTTATTGATATAAGAGACCGCCGATAGTAGCTCTTCTTGCTCATGTACTGGACAAAAAATTGGATAAGTAACACCAGCAATCGCGATATCTACTTTTTTGATTTGTGGTTCTGGTGCTTTAGGTGTCTTGGTATTAGATTGTGCCATGGCGCTTGATATATTTGATCCTGTGGCTGTCGTTTTTTGCGCTGTTGATGGTGCATTTGGCGCTTGAGTGTTTTTTGGTTGTTTATCTATCGATTTGCTTTGGTCATCGTTCATGATACATCCTACAATGTCTGGTCAGTGAAATGAGTGATATCAGGTTTTACAAATAGCGTTGGGCGGTTTAATAAGTAGCATATTTTGCTATCTATTACAGGGACGCGCTAGCCTTCTGCTTGATCGATAAGGGTCAGGCGTTGCAATACAACTTGCGTGCGCTCGGCTGCCAATTGGTTTTTCTTTTGCAGTTCACTGTTTTGTTGTTTGATATCGCTGTATTGCTGCTTCAATTCATTATTGTGCTTTTGCAGCTCGCTATTTTGTTGTTGTAATTGGCTGATTTGTTTTTGCAGTTTGTCTTGTTCTTCACCGATCATATGATGCGCTTCTGCGAGACTCTGATAGCGCTTGTCGAGATCGTTCAGTTGCTTTTTGGCACCATCACGTTCGCTATGACTATTATCGAGCTTGGTCTTTAGAGCGGCAAATTCTTTAGAGTCGGTGACAGGATGTTGTTTGAGGCTGCTAAGTTCAGCACTGACAAGCTGATACTGTTTTTTGATGTCGAGTACCATTTTTTCTAATATTCTAAGTTGATCATACATAGTCAGTTTTTATCCTTAACAAGTAAGCGTGAATGAATTTTGTTCGCTGCATTTAATAATGCCATAGGTGACCGCATAATATCTATATCAACAAAGTAATTACAAGCACAAGGCTTTGTATTTTTACTTTTATTTATCGATGATTTGTCCCCGACATTTTATCGCGATTTTTTTATTTTATAAGTAACACTTAATCACTAGGACATCTGTTATGAATGATAATATCTCTGGCTGGAATACTTGGCTGACTGCGTTTGATGACTGGACTGACGTGTCTATCAGTGAAGTGCATGGCCTGATGACAGGGCTCATGACGGCCTGTAATGCGCCTGATGAAGCAACATGGGCAAAGGTGTTTGAAGAGCTGAGCTTTGCGCCTCTACCAGAGGCTGCATTGACCTTGTTGACAGAGGAAGCAGAAGACACCGTGTTTCAGCTAAAAGATAAAGATGATGCCTACGCCTATATGCCACTCATCCCTGATGATGAACATGATTTATACGAGCGTGTGATGGCATTGAAACAGTGGTCAAACGGCTTTATGACTGGTTTTGGTATTACTGATTGCGGTCTGACCAGTGAAGAGAATGAGATGTTATCTGATTTGGCTAAGATTGGTGCGATTCGTTTAGAGGAAGATGAAGATTTCGAAGGTGGTGAAGAGTCCTATCTATATATCTATGAGTTTGCACGTATGGTGCCAGTAAGCTTTGCCACGCGTAAACGCAAGCCTGTAAAAGACATTGCGCTGATTGCTGGACTATCTATCAATGCCAAAACTACTAAAGAGCTACAAGCAGAAGGCAGGTTACCAAAACCCATGCCGCCAGTGCTTGACGTCATGAATCAGAATAATCCATCATAAGTGATACTATTTGACAATAGCCATCGTGATTTGCGATAAAAGAACAAAGGAAGGTAAAGATGATAACCGACCGTGACATGGAATATTTGCGTCGCTGTGTTGAGCTCGCCACAGAGGCCTTAGACGCAGGTGATGAGCCGTTCGGTAGTGTGTTGGTTGATGATGAAGGTCATGTGCTATATGAGGATCGCAATCGTATCAATACAGTCGATGCCACTTATCATCCTGAAATTGCTGTCGCAAAATGGGCGGCTCAAAACATGACGGTTGATGCACGAGCCACAGCTGTGGTTTATACCTCAGGTGAGCACTGTGCTATGTGCGCGGCGGCCCATGCTTGGGCAGGTCTTGGTCGCATTGTCTATATCAGCTCATCCAAGCAACTGAGCGAATGGATGAAGGAGATGGGTGCGGAGTCTACGTCACCAGTCAGTAGTTTACCCATTCAAGCTGTTGCTCCCAACGTGCCAGTGACAGGACCTATTTCAGGTCTGGATGAAGAAGTAAGAGCTTTACAGCGGCGCTCATTCCAAAAAGGATAGCGCCTACTTATTTTATGCCATCTCGAAAACCAAAATTGCGAGTAAACGGGTGCTAGTATGTTTGATAAGCTTGGCAAGTTTAACTCAGCGAGTGGTGTATTTTGGAGTTGGCACTATATCGTAATAAGGATATTTTATGATCCAAGATATTAATAATACAGCTAATGGTAGTAACGCTAGCAATAACAACGACAGCCAGTTCGATAATACTGAGCATCCAACACAAAGCCTTGACTGGCTGACGCGCCTGATCGCCTTTGACACGGTCAGTCGACATTCCAACCTAGCACTTATTGAAGACGTGCAAGCGTACTGTGAGCAGTTAGGTTTGGCGGTAGATTTGACCTTTAACGAGGCAAAAACCAAGGCCAACTTGTTTGCGACCGTACCCGCTGGCGAAGATGCCGACCAAATCAATAACGGTTTAGTACTCTCAGGTCATACGGATGTAGTGCCAGTCGATGGTCAGGACTGGACGTCAGAGCCGTTCACCGCGACGATACGTGGTGACAAACTATATGGACGCGGTGCGTGCGATATGAAAGGTTTTATCGCGTGTGCGTTAACGATGTTGCCGCAAGCAGTACAGTTATCCAATAGCGGTCAGCTGCGTCGTCCATTGCATTTGGCACTGTCGTTCGATGAAGAGGTGGGCTGCTTGGGTGCGCCATTGATTTTGGCAGACCTAAAAGCGCGCGGTATCACCCCTGATTACTGTATCGTCGGTGAGCCGACCAATATGGCGATGGTGGTCGCGCACAAAGGTATCGCAGTATATCGTTGCCGTGTCCATGGCAAATCAGCGCATTCTTCATTGATTGCACAAGGGGTCAATGCTATTAGCTATGCAAGCAAATTGGTTGGCTATGTCGATACGCTTGCTGAAGAGCTGAGCGCTCGTGATGATAACGATACGCTATTTACCGTGCCTTATTCGACATTATCAGTAGGTACCATACACGGCGGCACAGCCACCAATATCGTGCCCAATCTGTGCGAGTTCACCTTTGACTACCGCAACCTGCCACACATGACGCAAGACGATATACTGGCGCCTATTCAAGCAAAAGTCGCTGAATTAAATGCTCAAATGCAAGCACGTGCGCCTGAGACGGGCATTGAGCTGATGCAAGAAGAGAGCGTCCCAGCAATGACGGATAATGACAGCGCTGAGCTACAGTCATTGATAGCGGCGCTGACTGGTGACGATGAGCGTCATAAAGTCGCTTACGCAACGGAAGGTGGTCAGTTTACCAATGCAGGTATCCCAACGATCATCTGCGGTCCTGGTAGCATTGAGCAGGCGCACAAAGCGGATGAATATGTTGAGTTGATCGAAATCGAACGTTGTGACGGCTTTTTGCAAAAACTATTAGACAGTTGTGCCGTCAAGTAGTCTATAAAACTGCCAAACATATGTATATAATATAAGTAAGTATAAAAAATACCGTCTTCATGGCGGTATTTCTTTTTTTGTCGATATGGCTGTCTGTATAAGAACCATTTATATATAACAAAGTAGGGGTTAGCTGATGTCTTGGCATCTGTTTGCAGTGTTTTTCGCAAGTACGTTTTTGATTTCCGCGACCCCAGGTCCCAATATGCTACTGGCATTCCAGTATGGTATGAACTATGGCGTGAAGCGCACATTATGGACGCTGGCAGGGTTAAGCCTTGGTCTATTTGTATTACTGCTATCGACATTGCTGGGGCTGGATGTGATCAGCCGTCAATCGCCTTGGCTACTCACAATTATCAAAGCGGTGGGCGCGGCATACTTGGTGTATTTGGGGATTAGTTCATGGCGTGATGCGGGCGATAGTAGCTTGATGAGCGATGCTAAAGAGTTAAGTACCGAGGTCGAGGCCGACTATGCTGCTGCTGAGGGTCAAGCTGGTACACCGCAGCCGCGCTCGCTGTCGAGTGCAGCGGTCAAGGCAAGCCCCAGTAATCTTATTCTGTTTCGTACGGGTGTTTGGGTATCCTTATCCAATCCAAAAGCCATTTTGTTCTTTGCGGCCTTTTTTCCTAAGTTTATTAACTTCAGTGCGCCGCTATGGCCGCAATATATCTTATTGACCATTGGGCTATTCATGAGTGAAACCATTTGGCAGATCGTATATACACTAGGTGGTAAAAAGCTGGCAAGCTGGCTTGATGTCGGTAATCGCTTAGCATGGCTCAATCGTGGTTGCGGCATCATATTTATCATAATTGCAGCGGCTTTGTTTGCTGAAGTAATTAATAGTTTTATGGTATAAAAAGCTATTAGTTATTATTTGAAATAATTACTCTATTAAATTATTATTCTCGGGCATTGCGTTTTTTTTGTTATTTAAAAATTAATAGTTGACAATATTTTTTAAATCGTTATCATTATTTCACTGATTTATAGTCTTGCTATAAATTTTTAATAAATCTGCTACTGTCGCCCTGACATTAGCCATAACCTATGGAGGAATCATCGTGTCCTATATAACTGTTAAGACGTTTTTAAAGATTGAATGTATGAAAAGCATGACAACAATGAAGACTTCGAAAAGGTTTGGCTAAATTTATATATAGCTATTGAGTGATATTCTAGCTATTCATATCAATGAATAGCCTCCTATATGTACTCGCTCCATCCTTCTTCTACATCTACTTTGTTAAAATAGCGATGCGATAGTGCTAAGTAGTTTCGTGTTTGCTGTTATCTGTTTATCCAACATTCTGCTGTATCTTTATTACCAAAAAATTATTCACGCTAATATTTAGCGATTGTCTACCTGTGCGCATAATTTTTACGCCCTTATTTTTGGTATGAAAGATTCTTCTTTAAAATGTCCATAATAAAGCAGCCATGAATTTTTATTGATTTTTAATTAATAAAAATATGGTTTTTTATTGCCTAAATTTTTTATTTCATATTTATTTTCTTATTAGACATTGTGTTTATTTAAGACGAATAACTGTGTCTAAAAAATATAAATAGGTAAATTAAAAAATAAATGGCTTTAAAATAAAAGAATGGAAATAAAAATAATGAGCATTCAATTAACGTTAAATAAAAGTGGCAAGCATGGCGTGCCTGTCAAAATCTACACCTCAGATGTCGAGCAAGGCGCGATGCAGCAATTACGCAACTTGGCGCAGCTGGAGTTTATACACTCGCATATTGCGGTCATGCCTGATGTACATGTGGGCAAAGGCGCAACTGTTGGTAGCGTGATTCCAACTAAGTCAGCCGTGATACCTGCGGCAGTGGGCGTGGATATTGGCTGCGGTATGAACGCGGTACGTTTGTCGCTGACGGCAAGCGATTTGCCCGATAGCTTAAAGTCACTACGCTTGGTGGTCGAGCAGCAAGTACCTGTGGGTTTTAATATGCACAAGCAAATCCAAGCAAAAAGCTCCACACTTGACCCGCTTGGCAAACGCCTAAAACCGATTACCGATAAGCATCCGGGCCTGCTCAAAATGCTTAAAGGCTTTGAGCGTACTTGGGCCAAACAGCTTGGCACGCTGGGCGGTGGCAATCATTTCATTGAGCTGTGCTTGGATGAAAACCAAGATGTCTGGGTGATGCTGCATTCTGGTAGCCGCGGTATTGGTAACTGTATCGGGCGCTATTTTATCAATCTGGCCAAAAAAGAGCGTCAATCGCGCTTTGGTCATGTGCCCGATCGTGATTTGTCTTATTTTGCCCAAGGCTCTGACAGCTTTGCTGATTATGTTGAGGCAGTCGGCTGGGCGCAGGATTACGCGCTAGAGAATCGCCGCGAGATGATGCGTTTGGTGATCAAGGCGCTGCAATCACCGCAAGCAGGGTTACCACGATTTCAGCTAACCAAAGAAGCCATTAACTGTCATCACAACTATGTCAATGAAGAGGTGCATTTTGGCGAGCAGGTTTACGTGACCCGCAAAGGCGCAATCAGTGCCTATGCCGGTGAGCTTGGCATTATCCCCGGCTCGATGGGCGCAAAATCCTTTATCGTCCGTGGCCTTGGCGCGACAGAGTCATTTTGCTCGTGCTCGCACGGCGCAGGGCGGCAAATGAGCCGCGGCAAAGCGGTGCGCGCGTTCACCATTGATGAGCTAAAAGCGCAGACCGATGGTGTCGAATGTCGCAAAGACAAAGGCGTTATCGATGAAATCCCCGGCGCGTATAAAGACATTGATGAAGTGATGGCTAATCAAAAAGACTTGGTTGAAGTGGTGCATACTTTGAAACAAGTCATGTGCATCAAAGGCTAATACCAAGCCTGCAAATTATCTTAGCGTCGTCAAACTTGCTTAATGTACTGGATGTACAATTTGCGCTTGTTTTCCTCGCTAAGATGATTTTCGGCGTTGGTATCTAAAAAGAATTAAAAAATAGGTAAACATATGAGCTTAAAACAAACCTTAAAAAAGGCCAAACAGATTGAACGGCAGTTAGAACAACAAGCTGAAGCAGGTGTACAGCAATCGCACGGCGCAGTGAAGCCGCGTAATTATTTGGCGCTTGATCCGCTGTTAAGAAAAGGCGGTATTCACGAAAAAGAAGACATCGATATCGTCCGCAAAAAACGTCGCCGTGAGACTAAGCAACAATTACGGAAGACAGATTGGTTATCAGAATAGTGATGATTAACATTCACCCACAAAAAAGCCGCTCACTATCTATCGTGAACGGCTTTTTCTATTTGCTTAGAATTGTCTTTCAATCCTTACGCCAAAACTTCGATCAGCTCGCCTTTTACCATATGCGGGCTGACAAAATCGGTAATGCGCACGCTGACGATTTTACCAAGTAATTCATTCATCTTATCTTCTTCATAAGGGAACATCACCGTACGGGTGTTATCTGCCGTACCGATTAGGCAATCAGGATGGCGATTGGCGATTTGTTCAACCAAGACACGCGTTATTGTACCGACCATCTCATGCGTTTTGGCAAGCGTTGAATCAATAATGACTTTTTGGAACTCAGCCAAGCGTGCTTTTTTGGTCGTAAAACTCACATCATCCGGCAGCTCTGCCGCTGGCGTGCCTGGACGTTTAGAGTAGATAAAGCTGTACGAATGATCGAAGTTCAATTCTTTTGCCAAGTTTAAGGTATCTTGGAAATCTTGTTCCGTCTCACCTGGGAAGCCAATGATAAAGTCGCTCGACAAGTGAATATCTGGACGAATGGCTTTAAGCTTATTGATCTGATTGATATAAACATCAATGGTATGGTTGCGCTTCATCGCTGCCAAGATAGCATTTGAGCCACTTTGTACTGGTAGATGCAAGTGTGATACTAGCTCTGGTAATTGTGCATAAGCATCAATGATATCATCGGTGAACTCAAGCGGATGACTGGTTGTATAGCGAATACGCTCAACACCATCGACGTGCGAGACATAATGCAACAGCTCAGCGAAACGGCAAATACTGCCATCGTCTTTTTCACCGCGATAGCCGTTGACGTTTTGACCGAGTAGGTTGATTTCACGTACACCTTGCTCAGCAAGGCTATCAATTTCAGCCAATACATCATCAAGTGGACGCGACAACTCTTCACCGCGCGTATAAGGCACCACGCAAAATGAGCAATACTTTGAGCAGCCTTCCATAATCGAGACAAACGCTTTGTAGCCTTCTACTCTTGGCTCTGGTAAAAAGTCAAACTTTTCAATACTGGGGAAGGACACGTCAATCGTACCAATACGGTTTTTGGGCGCGATATCACGCTGCTCATGTGATTGATCATATAGCTCAGGCAAACGGTGTAAGGTTTGCGGGCCAAACACCATATCGACATAGGGTGCGCGTTTTTGGATATTGTCGCCTTCTTGTGAGGCCACGCAGCCGCCAACGCCAATCACGAGATCAGGACGTTTTTCTTTGAGCTTGCGCCAGCGGCCTAATTCTGAAAATACTTTTTCTTGGGCTTTTTCACGGATGGAGCAGGTGTTCATCAGCAGTACGTCGGCCTCATCAATGTCATGAGTCACTTCCATACCGTGTGAATCACCGAGCACATCGAGCATTTTGTCTGAATCATAGACATTCATCTGACAGCCTTGGGTGGTGATGAATACCTTCTTGGTTGCGGCTTTTTCGACGGGCGCTTGGGCTGAACTTTGCTCCTTGAGTGCAGTGACAGCACGTGCGGTGACAGTCGTCTCAGCAGCAGCATCGTCATCGATGCGGGGATTGAATACAGTAACACTCATAAGGGGAAGTCCATGATTGACCAAAAATATAGCGGAGTAGCCGATTAACAAGTGGCGTATTTTATCACAACCCTGTACCAATGTGAAAAATTAGCATAGGCGATGGGTCGTCAATATGATAAATAATTCATAGCAGTATCAATTATTTACTGTGATTAATCTTACCATTTATAAAAACTGAGGCTCGTTATCATTTCTATGTTACACCGTGCTGTCCTATTTATTAACAAAAGGTAAAGGAGATAGTTGAAAGTACTATGAGTATAGTATGATGATTGATATACCCTTGGCGGTACCTAGCGAACCGTTATTCATATATTTATAGAGATATCATAAAGAGAGTCAGTATGACAAAGTTGCGTGTTGCGCATAGCATCAAGGATGAAGAATCAGTCAGTCAAAAGCGCGCGTCGAAGCGGATCGCAGTCGGTACGTTACGGATGAGTGCGTTTAGCGTGGCAACAGCGGTAAGTGCACTTGGTATGTCGCAAGTGGCTTGCGCGGAGTTAACGTGGGGCGATGAGGAAAGCTACCAACAAGAGAGCAACTATCAACAAGACAGCAGTATTGATTCGTTTACAGCGGCGGCTATCGCAGCGGATCGCGGTGATGTGGGTGCGCTCTATAATTATGAGCAAATAATGAGCGGTGGTCTATTTGCCATGTATCCAACTTACTGGCGGATGAATCTAGACCTCAATTCACAAAGTTCAGCGGCAGTATCGCAGTTTGTACGCCAGTATCCAGATACGGTCATGGCCGAGAAGCTGGTGGCTGACTTTGCGGAGACCAAAGCGGGATCGAATGACTACGCCTCTGTCAGACAAGTAGCCAATTTGATTACCAATGCAGATGCCAGTGAGCGCTGCGCTATCGCCCTTGGGTTCAATAATGGCGGTGATACCATGCGTGCCATGGCTGCCAAATCTGATGTTTGGCTAACCACCAAAAAGCAGCCCGCCTTGTGTGACCAGCTAGCGATGGAGATGAATAATAATGCGCTTATTAGCAATCAGGATCGCGCTTCTCGTCTCAAACGTATGCTACGAATAGGCAAAACGGGTGACATTATGGCGCTGTCGTCACGCCTAGGTACACCGATTGCTTATTCGGCGCTCAGTGAAATTCAGCTAAACCCCTCGTCGTTTTTTAGCCGCTTTGGCCGCGAGCCTGCCAGCCAAACCAATCAATACCTATACCTATATGCTATTGGCCGTGTCGCAGATAAATCCTATCGAGAAGCAGCACTACAATTAGATTTTGATATCAAGCAAGACAATCAGCGCGCTATCAAAATATTGAACGATGAAACCCGCCGTTACGCCTATCGTACGCTTGGCGTTAAGCGTATGAACCACAATACAGATGACGGCTTTAATGCTGAAGCAGTAGATTGGTTCCGCAATAGCCTAGATGATGACTTTAACTTTGAAGAAGCTGAAGACTACGCCATGGCAGCGATCCGCTTTGGTCGCTGGGATGATGTGGTTGAAGCTATCTCAAAAATGGATGGTGAAATTCAAAAGGATGGTCAGTGGCAATACTGGCTGGCACGTGCTTATGAGCAATCAAGCAATAGTAGCAAACGCAATACTGCCAAAAAGATGTATCAAAACCTAGCGAAAAGTAACGATTACTATGGCTTGATGGCAAAAGACAGAATCGGTCAGCGATTTGATGCCAGCCGCTTAGGTGGTAGTAATCTGCCTAATGTTAGTACCGCTGACCGCGCTCGCGTGATGCAAGATGCCAACTTTGCTCGTGCATTTGCCTTATATAACTCTGATGCTAGTCGCGCGTATGCCAACCGCGAGTGGAACTGGGCTGTGAAGAAAGCACGAGATAATCGTGATGATAATCTGATCATTGCGGCGGCGCGTCAAGCCTATGACATGGGCTGGCTCGATCGGGCGATTTATGCGGTTGATAATACCGATAGAGTTGATAGCTTGGCACTTTCGCATCCAATGCCGCACCAAGATTCAGTGGTACGCTATAGCCAGTCAGCAGGTATTGATCCAGCGTGGGCTTATGGCATTATGCGTCAAGAGAGCCGTTTTGTGTCTTCTGCGCGCTCAAACGTGGGCGCCAGTGGATTGATGCAAGTGATGCCTGATACCGCAAAATACATCGCGCGTAACTTAGGTGAGACTTATAGTGCGAGCCGTGCCAACAGTGGTGATACCAATATCCGTTATGGTACATGGTATATGGGTGATATCTTAAGTAAACTGAACTATCAGCCTGTATTGGCAACCGCAGGCTATAACGCGGGTCCTAATAATGCCAAACGCTGGCAGCCAACCTATGGCGCAATCGCCGCAGATCAATATGTCGAATCGATTGCCTTTCCTGAAACGCGTAACTATGTCAAACACGTGATGGAAAACGCCACTATCTATAGTAGTCTGTTGGGTCGTAGCCAGCCAATCAGTCAACGTATGGGTACAGTACCTGCTGCATTTTAATCAGTGAATTCATATTTAATAGACCACTAGCTTTTATAGTTAGCGGTCTATTTTTTATGGTCTGAATGACAGTAAGCTTTCGTATTCTGCATAATAAATACTGGACTTAGCTTTGTAATTGTTGACGAACCCGACAACGTTTACGTTTTTGCTATAGATTAAAAAAGACATTTTGTTACCATTGCTTTAATTGACATTTATGTTCTTTAGTCTTGTTCTTAGATCGCTATGTGTTTAATGCTGTTAGCACAATGATTTAAGTGATAGCCCATGTTTTATCATTGCTAATTGCTCCCAGCCTTATGATCAAAAAATACTTCAAACTGTCTGTATTATTGAAAACTCGGCAACCGTTACTGATTCAGGTGCCCCCGTTATCTAATACAAAAGCAGAAACAAGCTCAAAATTTAAGACATCCAGTTTCTTGGTACAGTTCCGTGGAAGTTTGATAAGTGGAAGTTTGATAAATAGGCATCATATGGGTAAAGTTAATAAGACGACGAGTTTTGGTGCTTTGTTAATCATACAAGGTCTTATGCTTACGCCAGCATATGCGGCGAGTACGGCCAAAGCTGGTCAGCGCGTATTGATGGTCGAAATGACCCCCGCGTTATGTAGCATGCAGCCGACAAGAGCCCGCATGCGTCAATGTCTAGAAGGCTATTCATTGACAGTTTCAGGTCTAGACATGGGCTACGGCGAACGCTGTGGTCGTGGTAGCGAGCCACGTTTGACGCCACTACAGCTAAAGGTTGTCAATCGCATCATGCCTGATACGACAGTACGTAGCCAAACGTGGCAGCGCTATGGTGCTTGTAGCCCATTGAGTGCCAGTAGTTACTTTCGACAAATCACTAACTACGCTGGTGAACTAAAACTGCCTAACGAGCTGAATACGGGCAACAGTTATACAGTCTCTAAATCTCGATTTATTAGTCAAATGACGCGCCTAAATAGTGGTATGTCATCAAATAGTGTCGATCTCATTTGCCAGGAAGGCAGTCGTCGTCAATCGATATTGACGGATATTCATGTGTGCTATGAGGGTAGCAGTTTTGGCACTTGTCACAATGTTGTAGATAACTGCGGTAGCCAATTCATCATTTCAGGTGGTAGATAGCTTTTATTTAACTATTTTTTAGATAATCCACCGTTCTTTCTTTACATCCTTTTCGGTCCTATTTTTAATGAAATCTAAGTGAACTTGGCAGTATTACATTGTCATTTTTATGCTCTTATTTATTCGTCTCATAGCGATAAAACACACTATGGACTGTATCTAAAAATTCCACAGCCCTTTACACATAGGCTTTGAGCTTATAAATATTCTTTTCGTATAAAATGTAACAATATAGTCCCTGATGGGTCTATGACTGTATCTAGACGGTCGCTGTGATGAAGTGCTACACTAGCTCTCGGTTTATGTATGCTGCAATGCGGCAGACAAGTCGATATCTATAATGATAATCATCAATTAAAACTATGCATTATCCAATCATCAATTAGGGAGTATTCAATGTCAATGAAACAGCCTTTACGTGTTGCCGTCACTGGTGCCGCTGGTAATATCAGCTACGCGATGCTATTTCGTATTGCATCTGGCGAGATGCTAGGTAAAGATCAGCCAGTTATTTTGCAATTACTTGAAATTACGCCAGCGCTTGACGCCCTAAAGGGTGTGGTCATGGAATTAGAAGACTGTGCATTCCCATTGCTTGCTGGTATTGTCCAAACTGATGATGCTAATGTTGCATTCGAAGATATCGATTATGCTTTGCTAGTTGGCGCACGTCCTCGTGGCCCAGGCATGGAGCGTAAGGACTTGCTAGAAGCCAATGCTGCGATCTTCTCAGCACAAGGTAAAGCATTGAACGAAGTCGCTAGCCGTGATGTAAAAGTATTGGTCGTCGGTAACCCTGCCAACACTAACGCGCTTATCGCTCAGCGTAACGCACCAGATCTTGATCCACGTAACTTCACTGCCATGACTCGTCTAGATCACAACCGTGCGATGGCGCAGTTGGCTGACAAGACTGACAGCACAGTGAATGACATCAAAAACATGACTATCTGGGGCAACCATTCGTCAACTCAGTATCCAGATCTAACCGCTTGTACAGTAAACGGTAAGCCTGCGTTAGATCTTGTTGATCGCGACTGGTACGAAAACACGTATATCCCAGAAGTACAACAACGCGGTGCTGCGATCATCAAAGCTCGCGGTGCGTCATCTGCCGCTTCTGCTGCCAACGCTGCTATCGCACATATGCGTACGTGGGCACTAGGTACTGACGAGAACGATTGGGTCTCTATGGGTGTTTACTCAAACGGCGAATACGGTATCGCTGAAGGTTTGATCTACTCATTCCCATGCACATGTACTAACGGCGACTGGTCTATCGTAGACGGCGTTGATGTATCATCAGATTTCTCTAAAGAGAAAATGGCTGCCACTGAGCAAGAGCTTAGTGAAGAGCGTGATGCAGTGGCACACCTGCTACCATAAGCTAAGCAGTTATATAGCTGTCTTAACTTAAGTAATGAGTGAAAAAAAAGCCCTCTTAAATAGGAGGGCTTTTTTGTGTCTATAAGGTTTTTTTTATCCAAAAGATATGATGAAATAAAAAGTAATCTATCGCATCCTTTGAAATGGCAATATCTGTTTGCTGCCAATACAATTGATAACGTTAGATAAACGTTGATTAACAGCTATTAGCATAAAGCTTGCTACAATAAATGGGTTAATTTGAATGATAGGCACAATTACCACTACACCATTTAAGGAGAAAAATATGTTGGGTGAGCCAGAATATAATATGAATGAGCTATTTGCTCAGTTAGGTCTAGATAGCTCTGATGAAGCGATTGATAAATTCATTGCAGACAACCAGTTATCAAGTGAAGAGAAATTGATAGAAGCTGATGTTTGGACCGATAGCCAGCGTATGTTCTTACAAGAAGAATGGCAAAAAGATGCAGCATGGGTAGAAGTGATTGATGATCTAAATGTGCGTATGCATCCTGATGCTTAACAGCACATAACAGTATAATAAGAAAAACCCCACGACAATATTCATATCTGAACTGCCCCCCAAAACTTGGACGGTTTAGTTTACCCCAAGGACTGAGTTCTGTATTGCACAGGACTCAGTCC
>NZ_JBHZRK010000007.1:0-169013 GCF_043641605.1 Psychrobacter piscatorii
GAAGTGAAACATCGTTGCGCCAATGGTAGTGTGGTTCGCCCATGTGAGAGTAGGTCATCGTCAGCTCTCTATTCTAAGTAAAAGCCCCCTTCTGTGAAAACAGAAGGGGGCTTTTCTTTGCGTGCTAATAAGATCCTCAACAATTCACATTTAATATATTATCAACAGGTGTTTAATAATATATGGTATAACTTCTATAGGATTGATAAACTTTACAATTAAATCCAAATTTATAAAATAATACTAAACATATATAGGAAAATTTATGACGCCAATATTTGATCAATATGCAGAGCTATCAGGCTGGTTTGATGGAGAAAACGTTTTTGATTTAAATCTACAGTGGGTTGCTTTCTTAAGCGACGGTAATTTCTTTTCGTCGAATTCATTGCAGTGGTTAGGTCCATTTAACAGAGGTTCGCTACTTGATCGCAATGGTAAACCTGTTTTATGGCTTGATGGGACTACTCCAAGTGGTACTTTAAAGCCACTTACTCCTTTGAGGCCGTTAAAGCCGTTACAACCACTTCGTCCACTGAAGCCTTTAAATCCACTTCAACCTCTAAAACCATTAAATCCTTTAGGTGGATGGTCAAAATTAAATTGGAGTCAGTGGCTGAATGCTTAGAAAAACTACGTTAATAGATACTTTTTCAATCAGTTATAAATATTTTCTTTAATAGTTATTTTTTACATTATGATGGTACATATAGAGCGAGAGAGAACATTGAACGGAGTTTTTTATACAAATACGCAAACTAACATACCTGGATGGATAGATAATTTGCATGAAAGAAATGCTCTAGGTTATGCCTACGAAACAGACTCACATTTCGTTCATATTTACGGTAAAAATTATGGTTTCAATGTTATTTCTGTCGGTCTGACAGTAATTGAAGGTAAAAGCGACAGTTTGCATGATTGGGTAATTAGAGTGTTTGGAGCTCAAGATATAACGCCATTACAATTACCCATTGGTAATTCCATAGAAAACCTTTGGAGGCCATCTCTATATTATACACAGGACATTCATGATGCTTTGAAAATCAACGCTTTTGAGCAACGTTCAGCCGAGCAAGCATTGAGAGTATTGATAGAAAAATTAGATGACTTGCTACTGTATATTGAACCAGATCAGAATGGATTAAAATCTTACGGACATAAATCCAGAGAACTACTTATTTTGGCATGTACAGAGGTTGAAAACTTATGGGTATCAATATTTAAAAGTTCAGGAGTATTACCTCAAAACAATCGGATTTTTACCACAAATGATTATGTAAAACTATTGTCTAAAGCTCGTTTAAATGAATTTCAAATTATTTTCAAGAATTATAATGAGTTACGAAGCTTCATACCATTTTCTCAATGGGATATATCTCAACCGACAAAATCATTAAAATGGTACGACTCATACAACAAGACTAAACATGATCGAAATTCTTCATTCAACGAAGCGACATTAGAAAATGTCTTAGATGCAGTTTCAGCTAATATAGTTATGTTCTGTGCGAGGTTTAGCCCATTCAGCCTGCTTAACAATAACAACACGCTATCTTCTTTAATCAATCAACATTTTAAAATTAGCCTTAATGAAAGCGACCCATCTACGTATTACATACCGAAAATAGATCTCCCTGTTAACACTAGAACAGACTTATTTGTCTATGATTGCTATGAGCAAAAACATAATGTCGCTTGGAATATTCTTCCACTTGTATTATAAATAGAACTAAAACAGGCAGTAGGTTTTACTCTTGCTCATATTATTATTAATATTTTTTGCCTACTTGACGCTATGTTAATTTTGTATGGATTTTTATTTTGAAATTTGAATATTGCTACATGTGTGAGGAAAAAGCTGTTTCTAAAGAACATGTACCTCCAAAATGCATTTTTCCAGAGCAAAAAGATGTAGCTGGTGAAAACTATCGAAAAGACTTAATTACAGTTCCATCTTGTGAAGTACATAACAGTAGCAAGAGTAAAGATGATGAGTTTCTTTTAGTTAGCTTAGCCGATATATTTGGCAACAACTCGATTGGTTATAGGCATAAATTTGGCAAAGTTGATAGAGCTATTAGAAGAAGCTCGACGAGACTTATAGATAAGGCCTTTACTAAAAAGAAGCATTATTTCATACAAACAAAGAATAATGATTTTTTAGAAGTCATTTGGGGAACACCAGATCATATTAGATTAAATAGATGCTTTGAACACATAGCTTATGAATTGTATCTTAAACATTTTAATCATAAATTTAGCGGTGAAGTGAAGGTCTTACTTGGTTATCTTCATAATACAGATGTAAGTAATAATAATTTTGTTCAGTTTATTAAGGATAGAGCTCAAATAGATTTGTCAGGTATACCTAAGCAAGGTGAAAATTCTGAAGTTTTTTACTATCAATTTTCTGAACCTGATCAATTTGGTATTTATCTTTTATATCTTAGGTTCTACGGCGGCATAGATATTTATATCTCTATGATGCCAAATGGCATAGAAAAGCCATCACACTTAGGTTTTGAATTAATGAAGATAGGGGTGCCAGTTACCTTGACTTTAGGTAATAAAACTTATCCGGTTAATTTAAAAAATAATTAGAATATGCATTGAAAGATTGATTCTATGTGGCAATTCTTAAAACCCTAAAACAACTCACCCATCTCAACGTCTTCTTCAAAATCAAACCCCAACTGCTCGTTTTTACGCAGTCGCATGAGCTCAATACGTAGCTTACGTCCTGCGATCAGCCTTAGCACCTCGCGTTGCTGCTCTGTCGTCATATGATGCCATCGTTGGCGCTCGGCTCGACTGCGCAGGCAACCAAAGCAATAGCCTTTTTTATTGCTTTCACAGACACCGATACAAGGGTTGTCAATGTCGAACAGCTCAAACTGTTGATTCATGGCGACTCCATTGCTATTACCGTCATTCCTTTGACTGGCACAAAACGATTATGACCATATTATTATGTCGCAAATACCGACTAATAGTGTGCCGTTTTATTGTTATTATTTTTGTGCATCGGTTGCTATGCTTAGCGCTACTGGCCTATATAAGACAATCATAACAAAATTAATAAGTGAGATGATACGTGAACCTGATTTATATCCATGGACTGGACAGCGATGCAAACTCGACCAAAGGCATGCTGTTAGAAAAACATTGCAAGCAGCATCATCCTGATATCACGGTGCTGCGTCCTGATTTGAATAAATCGCCTGCGCAAGTGCGTGAGCAGCTGTTGTCATTGATAGAAGGGTTAAACAATAGCCAAGATGAGCAGACGGAATCGTCCAACACGGTATTGGTCGGTAGCTCATTGGGTGGTTATTTTTCCACTTTAATAAGCAATCAAATAGGTTGTCCTGCATTGCTGCTAAATCCTAGTATTCAACCTCATATCACGCTACAGCGTTTTTCTGATTCTTCAATATTCGCTCAAGACAATAGTGATGGGTCATCGGATAACAACGTCCTGCATACAACGGCTGGCGGTTGGGGTATTACGCCGTCAGATTTACAGTGGTTTGCAGATCATCAAATATCCCAAGTCACTTATCCCAATAAAGTCGCTGTACTGCTTAAACAAGGAGATGAGTTATTAAACTCTGAGTTGTCTCAGGCCTTTTATCAAAGTCAGGGTGCATCAGTAACTGTACAAGCAGGTGGAGACCATCGCTTTAGTGATTTTGGTGAGCAGTTACCGATGGTGATAGAGATGCTACGAGAGTTAGTAAATTCTTAGATAGACGACATTATATGACGTGAACGATGGACTATTGACCTTAACGTCGCTGTTTTTCGTTATAATGGTTTTATAGAGTTAAACGCACATGAATAGTTAAGGATGCATTTGTGAGTCAATATAATGCGCAATCGTTAGAAGTTTTAGAAGGGCTTGAACCCGTTCGTCGTCGCCCAGGTATGTATACCGATACCACGCGTCCAAACCATTTGGCGCAAGAGGTCATTGATAACTCGGTGGATGAAGCGTTGGCGGGTTATGCCAAAACCATCAAGGTGCAATTGCACAGTGATGGGTCGTTGTCTGTCGAAGATGATGGGCGCGGTATGCCGACTGATATTCACCCTGAGTTTGGTCAATCCGGCATCGAGCTGATTTTGACCCGTTTGCATGCGGGTGGTAAGTTTTCGACTTCTAATTATGAGGTGTCAGGCGGTCTGCATGGGGTGGGTATCTCTGTCGTCAATGCGCTATCCACACGTGTTGAAGTGACGGTATGGCGTGATAGCACCCAGTTTGATATGGCATTTGAAAATGGCGCAGCCGTGACGCCGTTGACGGAAGCGGTCAGCTCCAACAAACGCAAACGTGGTACCAGAGTGCACTTTTGGGCAGATGGTAGCTTTTTTGATACGCCAAAATTTAACGTTAAGCAGCTCAAGCACAATCTAAAAGCCAAAGCAGTTTTGGCCGCGGGACTAACGATTGAGTTCACCGATGATATTAATGATGAAAAGGTCGTTTGGCAGTTTACGGATGGGGTGGTTGAGTATCTAAGCGAGCAGCTAGACGGCCTTGAAACATTGCCAGAAGCACCGTTTTATTATAATTATGATGCAAAAGCGGGTGAACGTGCTGCTATTACCTTTGCATTGTCTTGGTTGCCTGATGGTGGCACACCGATTCAGGAAAGCTATGTGAACCTGATCCCGACAGCGCAGGGCGGTACCCACGTCAATGGACTGCGTACAGGTATTTTAGAAGCGTTGCGTGAGTTTTGTGATATTCATAACTTGCTACCGCGCAGTGTAAAGCTAACGGCAGAAGATGTGTGGGATGGCGTGAACTATATCTTATCCTTGAAGTTCTCTGAGCCGCAGTTCTCTGGTCAGACCAAAGAACGTTTATCTAGCCGCGAGGCTGCTGGCGCTGTACAGACCTTGGCAAAAGATGCTTTTAGCTTGTGGCTAAACCAACATGCTGATATGGGTACGCAGATTGCGGAATTGGCGATTAATAAAGCTGGACGCCGCCTAAAATCAGCCAAAAAAGTCGCTCGTAAAAAAATCACACAAGGACCTGCCCTACCGGGTAAATTGGCAGATTGCCGCGGTGATCTGCGTGATGGTGCGGAACTGTTCTTAGTAGAGGGTGACTCGGCAGGTGGTAGTGCCAAGCAAGCACGTGATCGTCATTATCAAGCGATATTGCCATTGCGTGGTAAGATTTTGAATACGTGGGAAGTGTCATCAGACACGGTACTATCCAGCCAAGAGATTCATGATATCGCCATTGCGATCGGTGTGGATCCTGCCTCCGATGATCTGTCCGAGCTGCGCTATGACAAGATATGTATCTTGGCAGATGCTGACTCTGACGGCTTACATATTGCGACGCTGATCTGCGCGTTATTTGTGAAGCATTTCCCTGCGCTAGTGGATGCCGGTCATTTATTTGTGGCCATGCCGCCGTTGTACCGTGTCGATGTGGGTAAAGAGGTGCATTACGCGTTAGATGAGCCAGAGCTTGCGCATATCTTAGCCAAGGTACCGGGTAATAAAAAAGCGCAAATTACCCGTTTTAAAGGACTCGGTGAGATGAGTGCTGAGCAATTGCGCGAGACGACGATGAGCCGTGATACACGCAGGTTAGTACAGCTAGATATGGATGATATGGTATTGACCAATGGCATTATGGATATGTTACTAGCGAAAAAACGTGCCGCTGATCGTAAGTCGTGGCTAGAGAGCAAGGGCGATTTGGCTGATATTTCTTAAGAAGTAGCAGTGAGTTTTCAGAAATGCATGTATAAAATATCGTAATGGGTCATTACTTATATTTATAGCTAAGCAATTTTTGCCATAGTAAAAGCACGCAAAAATCAGCCTCGCCCTAGAGGCTTAATGTTATGATATCAATATATTCATTATATTATATTGTCATGATACCAAAGATTTTTAAACGCTCTAAGTCTGATGCTGCTCCGTCTGCACGCTCAAAAATACTGCCGAATCTTAGTAGAGAGCAGGTGGGTGAAAACGTGCCTAGGCGTGGCAATAAAGTATCGCCCGTCATCGGCTCATGGTTGATGAAAACAGCGGGATGGCGGACGGTCGGTGAGATACCTAATATCTCTCAGGCCGTGGTATTGGCACTACCGCATACCTCTAATGTTGATGGGGTTTACGCTATTCCTAGCTTATTTGCGCTGGATTTGAAAATTAGTATCATGGGTAAGCACACACTATTTAAGGTGCCTGTATTTGCGCAATTATTGAATTGGATAGGGGTCATTCCTATCAATCGTAGTGATAAAGGCTCAGTACTACAATCAAGTATCGATAAATTTAAAACGGGAAAGCCGCTATTTTTGGGGTTGGCGCCAGAGGGTACACGAGAATATACCGAAAGCTGGAAGACGGGGTTTTATTATTTGGCCGTCGGTGCTGGTGTTCCTATCTTGCCAGTTGCGCTAGATTATAATACCAAGGAAGTTCGTTTTTTGTCTCTGGTCCATCCAACTGGCGATATCGAAGCAGATTTGCCAAAAATCTATGCCCAGTACCAAGGCGTGATGCCGCGCCACCCTGAGCGTTTATCGCAGCCGCTACAGGATGTTAATAACGCAGCTGAATAAAGCTTATGGCAGCATTATTGGTACTAATTTTAATAAGTTTTTATAATTTAGCTCTAAAAACAAAAAAGCCCCTGATATGAAATTATTAGGGGCTTTTTTAATTGGATTACTTTAGTATTTATCAATCAAACAGCCAATATACTAAAACTGTGGCTGCCCATTAGATGCGCTGACACCACCATCAACTGGTAGGTTTACCCCAGTAATCATAGAGGCATCATTACTGGCTAAAAAGGTAATTGCGGCGGCAATATCTTCTGGTGCTGCCAAACGTCCAAGTGGACAACGGGCTAGAAACTTATCTATTTTGCTGTCATTGTCTTGAATAGCAGTCGTCATATTGGTTTTGGTCACGCTTGGGTTGACGGCGTTGACACGCACACCATCAGGGCCGTGATCCATTGCTAGCGTACGCGTCAAGTTAGTGACACCCGCTTTAGCAGCGTTATAAGCGGCCATGTTCCAATCACCGCCCATACCTGAGAGAGATGAGACATTGACGATATTGCCCTTGGTGGCGATTAGATGAGGCATGGCGGCTTGGCAGACATAGAATGTACCATTTAAATTGATATTGATAGCCGAGTGCCAATCGTCAGAGGATAGGTTTGTTATTTTACCTTGAATCGCTTTTCCTGCGTTATTTACCAAAATATCAATCTTCTCGAACTTATCAATCGCGCTGCTAATCATCCCTTGTACTTGGCTTTGTACGCTGATATCACAAGTAACACATAGGTAGTTGTCGGTATGAATCCACGTATGATCTTCTGGGAACTCTGCTGCTGTCTGCTCTAATGTTTCAGCCGTACGTCCTACCAAAACGACTCTCGCGCCTTCCTCGGCGAAGCGAATAGCAGTTGCCCGGCCAATACCTGAGCCTGCTCCAGTAACGATGACGGTTTTTTCTTTAAAACGCTTCATAATGCTCAATCCTTGTTATTATATAGTGCTTATTAAAATTCGATAAACGTACCTGACATTGATACGTGAGCGCAGCTTATAACTATAAGATCCACGCACAAGCATTGCTGCTTTGATATCATCATAACAAGTCATTACGTTGAAAGCGACTGTGTCTGATAGTGCTTATGTAGCGTAATTTTACATTCGTAAAAATGTTGAAACGCTGATAACTATATTTATAAATATGCCGTCATTTTAATCAGCCAAAATGTCATTCATCACATATCATAAGATTATAAAGGGCTAGAATCTGTGTCTCATTCGTCTACTACAATATCCGATGGGGGCTATCTTGCTAGTGAGCTGGCCTGTTACTTACAGGCAGCAGCGGTAGACATCGCTTTGGCTGGTATGCAGACTATTGAACAGCAATATGATGCTCGCTATAGCACCCGCCACTATCATTACCAGCTCTCGGCCGGCAAGCTGCAACTGCTGGCACTGACATTATACTTGCCCATGAGTACAAGCTCAGCTGATATGGAGCGAGCACGTATGGCTGCTATAAAGGCTGCGCTGGCATGGCATAAATCATCATTGTCTCAAAATGAACATGTTGCAGAGACTCATGATGTTTTGGTTTTTGATATTCAGCTTACTGATGATGTAGTAGATAGTCATGAGAAAAATACTGATAGTCAGGACAGCAAGCAAGCAAATCACTTGCAACATGCTTTTGGTGCTCGTTATTTTTTGGAGGACTTGGTTGTAGACATGAGTGAGGGCGGGCAGCAATTGCAAGTCTTCAGCTGGCACGACTGGCATTCAATACTGATCGCGGTACAAACACCCTGTGAGTTATGGCGGTTTTTGAGTCATCACTTAGAGCAACTACAGTATTCGGCTATCAGCCATGTCCCAAGTTTTGTATCAGAAGAAGTGCTAGTCGCTGAATTTTTGCAAAATGCCTCTTTATTCACACCTGCGATCAAAGTAGACAATGCACTTATCAAGTACGACATTCAGGATAAACCCAATCCAGCATTGGTGGCTATGGCACTTGCATATAAGAATCAGAGCACGACTGCGCAGATGTATCAACAGCATATGCAGCAGGCAGCCACGCTATGGTCGCAGCTCAGTACACAAATGATAGCAGCATATGCTGATAAGCAGACATCTAATAATGACCAAAAATCATTAACCGAGCTGCTAGGGTTTCGTTGGCAGCAACAACTATTAGATGAGTCTCTATTTTCGCGTCATGAGTTGATCCGTACGCTATATAGACATCCTAAGCAAAGTAAGGCGCTGCAACAAGATGGTTATATCGTACATCAGCATTCTTACGAAAGCTTGGGGCGACATTATGTACTGATATTCTATGGACAAGACGCTCAAGCACACAATAGCAAAAATGCTATTCAACCGAATCTAGCCAAGATTGCACAGGATGTTGCGACTCGATTGCCGATAGCAGAGCTGCATCATATCGTTGTACTCGGTATCGACTTTATTACTGAGGCAAATGAAACATTTATCGATATTGATGTGTGGATTCAGTCAGTGGACGCGATGACGCAAAGAGAGCGGCAGCTAACGAAGCAAATACAACAACTAAAGAGTAAAAAATCGCATCAAAATACGCAAGAGGCGGAGAAGAAAACCGCTCAAAACTCTGAAAGTCATCCTCAATCTGAAAACTTGCCTCAAGTACGTCTAAGTCTTACTGTACCTGCGCGAAAGAAATAATGAGCACGTAACATACTTTGGAAATCGAGCTGGGTATTCTGTTAGAAGCTGCTGTAAGCCAAACTTATACTGACACTCACAAAAAAAGACAGCCTAGGCTGTCTTTTTCTTATCTAAGAGTAGGTAATTATTGATACTTATTTATTGATGTCATCGTTAAGATCATTACCAGGAAGGATTTGATCACTGTTATAGATATCATTGGTATCAGTATCTACGCGAGGAGTGTCAATCACATCAGTACGCAAGCTAGTCGTTGACGTGCTAGCAGCTGAAGGTGTGTTGTCACGAACTGAATCAGCAACTTTTTCTTGTGTTGATGAGCTTGGCTGCAGCGTAGATTTTGCTTTTGCTTCGTCGCGCTCACGATCCATTTTATCTTGCATTTTACGTAGGAAGCGTGCGGCTGCTTCTTGACCACCAAGACCAAATGATAGGGCAAAGGCGACGGCTACGGCACCTAGCGTTAGGCCAAATGCTAGATTCACGATTGAATCTGCAATACCCATTGCTTTTAGACCCATAGCAAGTACAAGGCCCATAATCAATACACGGACAATATTTGCTAAGAATTGTGAACCTTGCTCAGAACGCTCAACAACACCTGCAATGATATTGGCAAGCCAAAATCCGATAAACAGGATAATCGCACCTAAGATGATGTTAGCGCCAAATGCGATAAACATAGTAATAATAGCTGAGATAGGCTCAAAACCTAGTAAATCAGCAGCTGCAATAGCAGCAAATAGCATAGCAAAGAAGATAATCGCATAAGCAACTAAGTCAGAGATTCTCTTGTCACCCATAGTCTCTTGCAAGCCAACTTTGGCAGGCATTTGATTGATTTGAGTGTTTTCAAGCAATCCTTTGACAATATTTGCAACCATACGTACAACATAAAAAGTCACAAACAAGATAGCCACTGCCATGAAGATGTTTGGCAATGCTTCCATGATTTTATTCAACATATTGGTCGCAGGGCGAGCAATAACGTCGATTTTTAATGCATTCAAAGCAGCAATAATCGTTGGGATAATAACCACTAAAAATGCTAGCGAACCGGCAATATTAGGTAGGCTGTTTTGTTCACTCAAGCCAGCTTTCGTCGCTAACTCTTGAACATTAAAAGTAGAAACAAGGTTGGTCACAATGCCGCGTACGACTTTGGCAATGATATAACCAACGACAAAGACCACACCAGCGATTAGAATGTTAGGGATAAAGCTGAAGATTTTGTCGACCATATTTGTCAATGGTGCAAACAAACCATCAAGCTCTAGCTGACCGAGTACCATGGTCAAAACAACCAATAAGATGAACCAGTAAACCATATCAGCGATGGTGCTGCTCATCGGTTTTACGCCTGCTTGTGCGCTTAGACGCTCGTCCATTGTTGTTTTAGAAAGCGCCGCATTGATTGCAGTGCGTGCTACCGTGGCGATGACCCACCCAATCACACCAAGTGCAATCGCACCGATGAGGTTAGGGATAAATGCCAATACTTGATTAACCATATTTGCAAATGGTGCCGAAATTGAGTTTAAGTTTAGTTGGCTCAGCGCCCCTGAAATAGCAATGATAAAGATAAACCAAAAAACAATCTTGGAGATAATTCCCTCAAGATCGTAAGTTTTACCGGTTGAAGAGTTCATGCGTTGATTAAGATTGACTTTAGAGAGCACACCGCGGACAAGTGCTGCGATACCGAGTGCGACCAGCCAACCAATGATAAATATCAAAATAGCGCCAATGATAGAACCGATAGGCCCACCAAGATAACCGTTAAAAGATGTATACATTGGGTTCATCTTATCCTCCTTGAATCATCCTATAGGTAACACTCAAAAGTATTGTTAGTACAATCACTGTTGAACGAGACAAATATATAGATGGTTTATTATAAATAGTGTCTTTAAATTGAGTTAGGCGAAGATATTATAATTTTCGAATAAAGAGGATTATCAAAAGTATCAGTCTGGTTTTTAGTTATCGCTTTGCTACTGACACTCATATATCAACGATAAATACCAACATTCGATTACTTATCTCCTTAACCAATTTAGCTTAGCCTATGTATTGATGGATTTAAAGATAGAAAGCTTTACCTGCCACTATATTTGTGTGATAACTTGTTATTATAATAGGGAATATTAACACAGACTGTACATTCGCCCGATAATTTCATGTAAAGCGTGGTTCCCAAAACTTAGATTTGTTATTATAGAGCAATGTGACATCTCGCCACTATTCTTACAATCAGAGAGTAATCTATGAAAAAAATCACTACTTTAAGCATTAGCGCCCTTGCTAGTGCTATGTTGTTAATGACTGGCTGTAGCACCAATAACGGCAGTCAAGAAACAGCTGCTCAAAGCGTTTCTATCACTGAACAGAGCTCAGCAAGTGAAAAAGTGGGCTATAGCTTAGGATTCATGATGGCAGAAGGCAATAAAGAAGCTGTCAAAGATTTGAACCTCGATACTTTTGAAAAAGGTTTCCGTGATGGTTACGAAGGCAATGATTCAGCATTGACCCAAGAGCAAATGCAAGAAGTATTGATGACGTATCAAAAAGAGCAAGAAGAACAGTTCGCAAAAGACATGCAAACCAAAGCGACAGAAAATAAAACTGCTGGCACAGCATTCTTAGCAGAAAATGCGAAGAAAGAAGGCGTGAAGCAAACAGATTCTGGCCTGCAATATAAAGTATTGAAAGAAGGTACAGGTAAATCGCCAAAAGCAACTGACGTGGTGGAAGTGAACTACGAAGGTAAATTGATCGATGGTACCGTATTTGACAGCTCATATGAGCGTGGTGAGCCAATTGAGTTTCCACTGAACCAAGTAATCGCTGGCTGGACGGAAGGTCTACAGTTGATGAAAGAGGGCGGCAAGTACGAGTTCTATATCCCATCAGACATCGCCTATGGCGAAGCGGGTAACGCTGGTATTGAGCCAAACAGCACGCTTATCTTTACGGTTGAGCTATTGAAAGTAAAGTAATGCGCGGTTGAAGCATTAGTATATAAAAAAAGCCTTCATAATGATTATGAAGGCTTTTTTGTGAGCAAAGGTTTTATATCAGTTTGGCTATAAACTATAGGTTTTTTTGAAAGACTTTAGAGTTACGACCATTGTGGTACTTCTCCAGACGTGCTGCTGGTAAGACACTTGCCTCAACTTCCGCAAAGCCTTGCTCCACGAACCAATGCGCGGTACGAGTCGTCAAAACAAATAGCTTGTACAAACCATGGCTGCGCGCTTGCTGCTCTAAAAACGCGAGCAAATCAGCACCGCGGCTGCCACTACGATATTCAGGGCGTACGGCAACGCAAGCGATTTCTGCGGACTCTGCATCTAACGTATGTAGCGCTGCACAACCCAAAATCATACCATCACGTTCGATGACGCTATAGTTGTCGATTTCTTGCTCTAAGCGTTCACGTGAGCGGCTGACCAAAATACCTTGTTCTTCTAGAGGCGATAACAGCTCGATAAGGCCAACGACGTCATCGATATTGGCACGGCGAATTTCTTCATAAGGATCATGGCTAATCAGCGTACCAGAACCGTCACGAGTGAATAATTCTTCTAATAGTGCACCGTTTTTGGCATAGGAGATGATATGCGTGCGATGGACACCTTGACGGCAAGCCAAACTGGCGCAGTTCAAGAAATAATTGATTTCACAGTTCAAATCACGGTCACGTAAGAAGCGATCCACTTCGTTTGGAATCATCTCATGTAGCAAACGATCACCATCATTGATACCTGCTTCTTCGCCCAAGAATATCAGCTTATCAGCACCCAGCTCTACCGCTGCGCTAAGCGCAACGTCTTCAGCGAGCAAATTGAATACTTCACCCGTCGCAGAATAGCCCATAGAGCCTAAAATCACGATATGGTCATGCAGTAGGTTGTTTTTGATGGCTTCAACGTCAATAGAGCGCACTTCACCCGTCATCTGATAATCAATGCCTTCACGAATGCCATAAGGGCGCGCCGTGACAAAATTGCCTGAGATGGCGTCAATACGTGAGCCGTACATAGGAGAATTGGCCAGTCCCATCGACAGCTGTGCTTCGATCTGTAAGCGAATCGCGCCAACCGCTTGCAGGATAGCGGGCATTGCAGCACGCGGCGTGATACGAATGTCTTGATGCAGTGGAGATTCAATATTATCGTCTTTTAGGTTTTTTTCGATCTGCGGTCGCGCCCCGTGTACCAGTACCAGCTTGATACCCAAGCTATGGAGCAAGGCAAAGTCATGAATCAGCGTGCTGAAGTTAGGATGATTGACCGCTTCACCGCCAAACATAATCACGAAGGTCTTGCCGCGATGCGTATTAATGTATGGGGCAGAGTTACGGAACCAATGGACGTATTCAGGGTTAATCTGTGGCATGGAACTAGTAGTCATAATGGGAGCAGTAGTCGTTAGAATAAGAAAAAGGGCGTAGCAAAAAAATGCCTAACGCTAAAGATTTACCATAGCAAAAAACGCGGTTATGAGCTATCTTTTATTTCAGCTGTGTTAAGGTCTTTTTATTGCCCATCAGTGATATACACAACCTCAACACGGGGTTAATGTACACACAAATGCTTTTTGCTATGCTAAGCGCTATTGCTTTACTGTCAATGAACGAAGATAATCAATAAAAATAATGAATCTGATTCTTTTAATTATTGACTATGTGTTAAGACAACTCAGTTTTTGCCATCTGTGCTTTACCGATATATCAATCAGGGATAATGAGAATTATGAAAAAAAGTAACCAATTTGCTAGCCCATTTAGTGCTTGGAGCGGTCATCGCTTATTTCACGTTGTTGCCGGTACGCTCATCGGTGCGATGGTAGTCACGCAGGCATCTGCCATGCTACCGACACCAGAGCAAGCAGTTGATAGCTCAATGGCAGTTCAAGCCAATACAAATGCGAGCAGCAACTCAAGTGCTCAAGCGGTCAATAGTAAAATCACAGCATCGTTGGTCAGTGTTGATGCCAATGGTCAAGAAGTACTCGTCCCTGTCGATACCAACACTCGTTTGCAATCAGGTAATGTATTGGAGTATCAAGGATACTTTACCAACACCAATGCTGATCGCGTCCGTAAGATGACGGTCACCATGAGTATTCCAGATCAAGTAGAGCTTTTGAGTACAGTGTCACCTGAATTCCCATATGGTAGCGTCGATGGCAACAACTTCGCCCGTATGCCACTACGTACCAAGGTAGACAATCAACTACAAGATGTCGCACTAAAATATTATAAAGCGGTTCGTTGGGATCTTGAAGGTGTCGGCTTGAATGATACCGTTGCAGTAAAATATCGCGCGCGTGTTAAATAAGGCTAAGACCTTTATAGTAAAAAGTTCGCCAGATATTGATGTTTATTATTGATAAAGCACCACCGTTTATAACGTTGGTGCTTTTTTATGTGCTGTGTTCGACGTTGATTGAAATCCGTATTCATTAGTATTTAGATAGAGTTACTTAAAGCGTTACGTATTTGCTAGTAGATTTCTCTCGAATTAGCTGTTTAATGGCATGGATTTGTGGCGTCGTGGCTTGTGCACCTGCTTCTATCAGCGCACGACGTTGTCTGGTATCTATTGAGCTATTACGACCAACATTAGGCGTAATGACAATGTCCGCGCGATCTCGTTCGCGGCGTATTGATGGGGAGCGATTGGTAGGGGACACCACATTGGTTTCGAGAAAGCCCCAAAAGTCGCTTAATGAGCTGATGGTTAGTGCTCTATTATCAATAGGGCCATTGACTTGAGCGGTAGTTACATCAACAGCGATAACAATATCAGCGCCCAAGTCGCGTGCACTATCAACGGGTACGAGGCTGACCACGCCACCGTCAATATATTTTTTACCAATTTTTTCTGGAATACGCGGGGCGATAAAAATATTTGGCACGCTACAGGATGCTTGGACAGCAAGCCCTGCATTGCCAGTGGTCAGCACAGCTTTTTTTAGAGTGTCTTTTTCTGCTGCAACGGCGGCAAAGGTAATTGGAAAGTCTTCTATGACTTGTCCACGAACTTTTTCATTCACAAAGTTTTTGAGTTTGATGCCCTCGACAAAGCCTTGATTGGACAACGTAAAGTCCGTCAACTGGCTATCGCTGGTGGTCAGTGCCAATTGCTCAAGCTGTAACGGCGTGTACCCACTAGCATACAGGCTACCGATTAAGCTACCGACACTCGTGCCGACGATCAGTGTTGGTTTGATGCCATTCTCTTCCAATGCCTTTATCACACCCACATGAGCAAACCCTTTGGCACCGCCGCCACCCAATACCAAGGCGACACTAGGTAACTCTACGATAGGCTCTGGCGTTTGAGGTATTTGAGCAGTGGGTGTTAGGGTACTGCAAGCACTGACACATAACCCAACTATGGCAAGCATACTAAGACGTAATATACTTAAACCTTGATAAGACGGTCGATACAGAGCAGAGTCTGACATAAAAAACACCTTATAAAATGACCGTGATTTATAAAAACCATGATGCAGAAAAACCATGATGTAGAAAATAAGACAGCTACTATTCATATAATAGAAGGAAACAAGTTGTCTTAAAGGGTTTTGCAGTCATGACGGAATAGCTTAGCATAAGTCATTGACTGTTCAGCTATAATGAGATGAATCGATGTTTATATTTTGCTGTTTTTACGGGTAATTTTATGACAATCTTCCTTAGGTGAGTTATATTTAAAACAGTCGACGACGCAGATAAAAATAATAAATAACCTTGTTAGGATCTTTGATGCCAGTATCGGTGAATGTTTCTTCAGCCAATTCAGCAGACCATATAAGGCCTGACTTGCCACTCTCGGCGTTAGATATGCCATTGACGGCGCTGGCAGGTGTCGGGACAAAGGTAGCCGAGCAATTGGCACAATTGAATATCAAACGGATATTTGATTTGCTACTGCATTTGCCGCGTGATTATGAAGATCGAAGTCGACTGGTATCGATTGCAGAGGTGGTGCACGGACAGTCGGCTATGATTACCGGACGCGTGGTCCATGTCGATACTAAACGTAGCGGCATGACCGTCACTGTGGACGATGATACAGGCACCATAGCTTTGCGGTTTTTCAAAGTCTATCGTGGTCTTGCGCAGACCATGAATCTGGGGACACGGCTACAGCTGTTTGGTGAAGTCAAAGTCAGTCGTTACGGCAAACAAATACACCATCCTGAATATCAAATTATCACAGATAATATAGCCACGACCGATACGGGTCTACAGCCCATTTATCCTACTGTCAAAGGCTTGCACCAAAATAAGCTACGCACTTTGATCAAACTGGCCCTGCAAACAGTTCGTAGTCAAGGTCTACCGATGACGCTGTTTACGACGGAGGATTTTGCCGTTGTGGCTGATCTACCCTTAGTGCCTTTTGAGCCAGCCAAATCTGTACTGTTAGAGACAGAATTTCCAGAAGATATTTTTTCGACGCTGGCGCGAAGTGTGCCTGATAATATGATTGGCAGTAGTGTGAATAGGCCTACTGCGTCCGTTTACAACGTCAATAACGATGTTCATAGCGCGGCTGCTCGCATCGCTCATAGTAATGTCTACAACTTAACGATATTTGAAGCGTTAGTGCTGCTGCACACGCCGCCCACTTATACTAATGCAAGCCAGCAATATAAACTGTTGACCCAACTGACTGCGCGTACTCATGCTGCCTGTCAGCGTTTAATTATTGAAGAGCTGACCGCCCATCAGCTTAGCCTGTTGTACCGTCGTCAACAGCTGCATCAGCATAAAGCACCCAAATGTACTACCCGCAGTCCGCTGGCTGATAAGCTGTTCGGCGCATTGCCGTTTGATCTGACAGGTGCACAAAAACGAGTGATGAAAGATATCACGACCGACATGGCAACCTCTATTCCCATGCTACGACTGGTACAAGGTGATGTGGGCGCTGGCAAGACTTTGGTCGCAGCAGGAGCGGCGGGTTATGCGCTTGATAGTGGTTGGCAGGTGGCAGTCATGGCGCCGACTGAGATTTTGGCAGAGCAGCACCTCGTGAATTTTAAACAATGGTTTGAGCCGCTAGGTATTGGTGTTGGTTGGCTCGCTGGTAAGCAAACTGCTAAACAGCGTCGTGAGGCATTGGAAGCGGTTGCAGAAAACACCGTACAAGTCATCGTTGGTACGCATGCACTATTTCAAGAGCAAGTACAGTTTGCCAAGCTAGGCCTCGTGATCATTGATGAGCAGCATCGATTTGGTGTTGAGCAGCGTATGGCCTTGACCAATAAAGGTGTGGCCAATAGTACGCCGCATCAGCTGATTATGACAGCTACCCCCATTCCGCGTACGCTTGCGATGAGCGTCTATGGTGATATGGATACCTCTATCATTGATGAGCTGCCGCCGGGACGTACCCCAATTACGACGGTGACCATCGATCGTAATCGCCGCGATGAGGTGATCGAACGCATTGCCGTGAATTGCGAAGCGGGTAGGCAAGCATACTGGGTGTGCTCCTTAGTAGAAGCATCTAGCGTGCTCGATGCGCAAGCAGCTGAAGCCACGTATGAGGATTTAAATGAGCGCTTAGATATTCGCATCGGCTTGGTACACGGCAAAATGAAATCTGCGGATAAACAAGCCATCATGCAAGCATTCAAGGCGGGTGATTTGGATTTGTTAATTGCCACCACCGTGATTGAGGTGGGCGTTGATGTACCCAACGCGTCGCTCATGGTGATCGAAAATGCGGAGCGTCTAGGGCTTTCACAATTGCATCAGTTGCGCGGGCGCGTTGGGCGCGGCTCAACTAAGAGCTTTTGTGTGTTGTTATACCAAAAACCATTATCAGAAACAGGCACAGAGCGTTTGAACGTGCTACGTGATAGCACCGATGGTTTTGTCATTGCTCAAAAAGACTTAGAGCTGCGTGGGCCGGGTGAACTGCTCGGTAAACGTCAGACAGGTAATATTGGCTACTATTT
This sequence comes from Psychrobacter piscatorii, assembly GCF_043641605.1. Lineage (GTDB taxonomy): Bacteria > Pseudomonadota > Gammaproteobacteria > Pseudomonadales > Moraxellaceae > Psychrobacter > Psychrobacter piscatorii_C. The sequence goes on from NZ_JBHZRK010000007.1 coordinate 18,255, forward strand.
AGCCGATCTTATCCGTGATGAGCAGTTATTTGCCATTGCGCAGCGTTTGGCCAAGCACTTGATTGCAGATCCTGCGAGAAAAGCGGATGTCAGCCAACTGATTCACCGCTGGATGCCTGAGGCGAGTCGTTATACCAATGCTTAAAAGGGCTATTATTATATACCGTTTGGATATCTAAAATGTTTGACTCAATCAATTGATTGATTAATAATAACCCATGACAAAATTATCTGAAATTGACTTTGAAACCGCGCTTGATCGAGTCGAATCTGAACCTAATAGTAGCGCCGCCTCCATTTTACGATGTGCCGAAGTGCTGTTTTCGGCTAAAGGCTTTAAAGCGGTTACTACTCGAGATATTGCAAAAGCATCTGGCAAGAATATCTCCACTATTCACTTTCACTGGCAAAGCAAACGGTCGCTGTATGAAGCGGTATGTAGAATGCATGCTCGTCAGCTGTTGGCTTTTGTATCTCAAACGGAAGCCGCGATTGCAGATAGCACACTTGAGCCCGCCCAAGCGCTAGAGCAGTGGATCGATAAAACTTTGGATTTACTGATTGAGAATCCAGCGATTGCTAAGCTAGCGTCACAGAATATCTCAGTACAAAATAACCCAGAAATGGTGACTTTGTTTGAACATGACATTCAAGTATTGGCACGGTTTCAAGGCTATCTGTCCACATTTCTTGGTCCCACTGACGATCATACTAAGCCATTGCGCCTGTTCACCTTGCTTTATTTTACCATCGGTATTTTTACTGACTCGTCACTACAACAAGCCACGCTTGGCGGGTCGGTTTATGAACAACCAGAGTTACAACAACAGCTTAAATCGTTTGCAAAAAATCTAGCAATGAGCTTGCTACAAAAAGATGGCGCACTAACCACTAATTCATAGGCTGTTCTGACTAGTGGCTGTCCAGTGATTGTTTTTGAGTGATGGTTTAAGTGAACGTTTAAGCGCTGCTTTTATTATTATCCGTATTTATAGAGACCGACTATGAGTGACTTTAAAGACCCTGATAATAAGCAAGAACCGACTAACGGACAGCAAACCAATATTGAGACACCTCAACACGCTGAGCTACCACCGTATCGTCAATCTGATGCCTTATCTAAAAACTTTCCTGCAAAAATGCCACTATGGTTGTTGCCAGCATTGGTTGCGGTGCTTGTGATTGGAGTATTGCTTGGTAAGTATTGGGGCGGTAATACAGACGAGTTACGAGATGAGCCGGTAGCCTCTAGTGGTGTGGCAGGTGGCAATGAAGCTGATAGCGCTGCGAGTACGGAGCAGTCTGTCTTGTCAGTAGAAACCGTCAGCCCAAGCCAAGATGATATTGGTCGCACACTCAGCGCTGATGGCACCATCAACGCCAAAGATATTGCTAATGTCAGTGCAAAAGTCAGTGGTGTGGCCATCGAGCGTGTATTGGTCGAAGAGGGCGACCGCGTGAGAGCGGGGCAAATGCTCGCCATGTTTGATACCGATGCGATGGAGCAGCAAGTGCTGCAAGCTGAGGCAGACGTGGCAGAGGCAGAAGCCACACTTGCCAACGCCAGCGCCGATGCGGCCCGCGTATTACCACTCATCGATATCGATGCCATCAGTAAACAAGAAGCCGATCGCTACCGTACCTCTGAGGTACGTGCCCGCGCAGCGTTGCAAGCGTCCAAAGCCCGTTTAAGCAATCAGCGTTTGACGCTCGACAATGCCACAGTGGTTGCCCCTGTCAGTGGCATCATCAGTGAAAAAATGATCGAGGTTGGGCAGGTCGCAGGTGGTGATCCATTATTTACGATTATCAAAGGCGGCATATTGGAGTGGCGAGCAGAGTTAGATCCGAAGCTGATTGGCGATATCAATATTGGTACACCCGTACGAGTCGCTCTACCGAGTGATGATAGTGTGATGGGACAGGTGAGCCGTATCGCACCGACGGCAGATAATAATCGCCAAATCACGATTTATGCCAGCCTCGCGGCTAATTCAAAAATCCGCGCTGGCATGTATCAGACTGGTGAGTTCCTGCTCGGCAGTGCCAGCACTCAAACGATTCCGAATAGCGCTATCGTCAGTAACGATGGCTATGACTATGTGATGCTAGTGACTGATCTGACCACGACAGACGGTAAGTCGATGGGTCGTATCAAGCAACAACGAGTGACATTGGGCGAGCGACTTGGTGAAAACGTCGCCGTACTAGAACCATTGCCAAGTGACAGCCATATTGTGCAGCAAGGTGGTAGTTTCTTAAATGATGGAGATTTGGTACGTATCGTTAATGGTGTGAGCCAAATCAGTACCGCCGTCAATACAGCAGCGCAGGCACAGTCATGAGTCTAAACGTCTCCGCTTACTCGATCAAAAACCCGCTCGTCGCAATCTTGCTATTTGTGCTCCTGACATTGGGCGGCATCTATGGCTTTATGAAAATGAAGGTGCAGCAGTTTCCGGATATCGACCTGCCCGCTGTGGTAGTGACAGTCACGTTGCCTGGTGCCGCGCCCTCGCAGCTTGAAAACGATATCGCTAAGAAAATTGAAAACAAACTGACCAGTATCGAAGGTGTAAGTCATATCCGCACCACGTTGCAGACTGGTGCTGCGACAATGGCGACCGAGTTTGTGTTAGAAAAAGACATTCAAGAAGCCGTCGACGATGTACGCTCGGCGGTGGGTGAGGTACGTGGCGATCTACCAGCCGCTGCTAACGATCCTATTATTACCAAGGTATCTACCGCAGGGTTCCCAGTAGTCACGTACTCTGTGGCTTCTGACAATATGAGCGTAGAGGATCTGTCGTGGTTTGTGGATGATACGGTCACCAAGCGGCTCTCTGATATACCGGGTGTGAGTACCGTCAGCCGTGTTGGGGGGCTTCAGCGTGAGATTACCGTTGCCGCTGATCCGATTGCGCTGAATGGTTTAAAATTATCCATCTCGCAGCTCTCGCAGCAAATCGCAGGCATCCAGCAAGACAGCTCTGGCGGTGAGGCAGAAGTTGGAAATACGACGCAGACTATTCGTGTCCTTGGTGCGGTTGAGCGGGCGAATGAACTTAACGATGTACAAGTCGCAGTTCCCACTGGTGGCACACAAGCCCTTGGGCGGATGGCACAAATCACTGATGGCGCAGCCGACCCAAGCTCGATTGCTAAGCTTGACGGTAAAACAGTAGTGGCTTTTAACATCACTCGCTCGCGCGGTGCCAGTGAAGTCGATGTCATGGCGCTGGTTGATGATGAGCTTGCCAAGCTGACTGCTGATACTGGCAATATCAGTATCGAAAAAGTCTATGATCGTGCGACGCCCATTGCTGAGGATTATGAAGCATCTCTGCGGATGTTAATCGAAGGTGGCATTTTAGCGGTCGTCGTTGTATTTCTGTTCTTACGTAATATTCGAGCGACGATTGTTGCAGCCGTCGCTTTGCCTTTATCCGTGATTCCTACCTTTTTGGGCATGTATCTCTTTGGTTTTAGCCTCAATATTATCTCGCTACTGGCCTTATCACTCGTCATTGGCGTACTGGTCGATGATGCGATCGTTGAGGTCGAAAACATCATACGACATTTGCGTATGGGCAAGACCCCTTATGAAGCGGCGATGGAAGCGGCTGATGAGATTGGTCTGGCAGTGGTAGCTACGACCTTTACTTTGATTGCGGTATTTTTACCAACAGCCTTTATGGGCGGTATCGTTGGACAGTTTTTTCGTCAGTTTGGCTGGACGGCGGCGTTATCTATTTTCGCATCGCTCATGGTGGCGCGTTTGATTACACCGATGATGGCGGCATACATACTTCGACCTGAAAAAAACCACGTCGAAAAACAAAGTGCGATGATGGGATACTATCTCAAAATCGTCTCATGGACATTGCATCGTCGCTGGCTGACGATGGGAGCAACGCTGGTGCTGTTTGTGGCATCGCTTGGTCTGGTCAAGCTATTGCCAACCGCATTTATCCCTGATAACGATATCGATCAAACGAGAGTGGCGATTGAACTGACGCCTGATGTGGCATTAGAAGATACAGAACGGGTGGCAGCGCTTGCCAGTGCTCGTATTCTAGCCATGCCTGAGGTGACGAATATCTTTACCTCAGTGGGAGAGGCGCAGGCGTCGATGGGTGCGTCGGATGGTGGCGGCGGTAAAGCTGAAAATATTGCGGGCTTAGATATCGTACTAGCCCCACGTGCAGAACGAGGCACCAAGCAAGAGATCGAACGCAAAATTAGCCAGCTCATGACCGAAGTACCCGGTGCTCGCTTTACGGTTGGACTATCGAGCGGCGGGGAGAGTGGTTATAACTTTTCATTAACCAGTACCAATCCTCAACTGCTTGAGCAAACGGCTCAGCAAATCATGACTGAGATACGCGGTTTGCCAAGTGCTGGCGCTGTCACCAGTGATCGCAGCCTGCCACGTCAAGAGCTGACGGTAACACCCGATAGACTGGCGATGGCGGACAAAGGCGTGACGACGCAAGATATTGCGACCACGTTACGTGTGGCGACTGTTGGCGACTATGAGCAGCGCTTGTCTAAGCTCAATCTTGATACGCGTCAGATTCCTATCGTAGTGCGTCTACCAGATGTTGCCAAGCAAAACGTCAGTCAGTTAGAAGGACTGTACGTGCCGAGTACTATGCCTGCAGGGCAAGGAGTGCGTGTGGGCGAAGTCGCAGCGCTAGACTTTGGTACAGGGCCTGCGCAGATTAGCAGGTTGGATCGAGAGCGTGCAATTAGCATCACAGTGCAACCAGCAGATGGCGAGCTAGGTGATTTGGTGCAAGCGGTCAAATCCGTGCCAACGATGCAGCAATTACCGCCTTCGATTACCATCATTGATCAAGGTCAAGCCGAGAACATGGCGGATCTCTTTAGTGGGTTTATCATTGCGATGTCGGTGGGTGTGGTCTGTATCTTAGGCGTTCTTATTTTATTGTTCGGTCGTTTATTGCAGCCATTTACCATTTTGATGGCATTGCCGTTGTCGATAGGCGGCGCGTTTGTGGGTTTGGTGATTACCAATAGCAGTCTGTCGATGCCGTCGATGATTGGATTTATTATGCTCATGGGTATCGCAACCAAAAACTCAATCCTACTCGTCGATTACGCGCTGATTGCTCAGCGTCGAGGGCTGGCGCGTTTTGAGGCCATTATGGATGCCTGTCGCAAGCGTGCGCGGCCTATCATCATGACCACCATTGCGATGGGTGCAGGGATGTTGCCACTGGTCTTTGGCTGGGGCGATGCCGATCCTACCTTTAGACGACCGATGGCAGCAGCGGTATTGGGCGGGCTAGTGACGTCAACGCTACTCAGTCTGGTGGTCATTCCAGTTGTCTATACGTTGATGGACGATGTGTCAGGCTGGTTTGCCAAATGGCTAGTGCCACATGGTAAACAGCGTGATATAAAGTAGAGAGTCAAATGGCCGTATCAATAGGAAGAACGATGTATGCGGGATACGATCAATGATCAATACACTCTCCATTAGATCGTATACTCGTCAAACCCGTGGGCATTCTCATGACTTTCATCAGATTGTTTTGCCACTGCGAGGTGTGATAAATATTGAAGTGGCAAGCTATCGCGGTAAAGTGACGCCAAGCGAATGTGTCATCGTCAAAGCCAACGAAACGCACTACTTTAATGCCGAAGAGAATGCCAAGTTTATCGTTGTGGACACAGACAGTTTGCCATCTCATATTTTGCATTCAGAACATATTGTTTTTTCGATCAGCGCGCCATTGCTATCATTTTTGGCGTTTTCGGAGAGTCAATTAAAGCACCAGATAAATCCTGAGATTGAAGCGTTGATGTTTGCTACTTTTTATAAGCTATTAGCAGAACAAAAACTGTTTTTTCAATACGATCACAGAATCAGAGAAGTCGTGTTTTATATCACTCATAACCTCTCGACAAATCTCACCATAGATGTGTTGGCCAATATTGCGTGTTTGAGTCCCACGCAGCTCAAAAAGAACTTCAAGTCGCAAACTGAGCAGACAGTGACCGAGTACATAACCAAACTCAGAATGCAAAAGGCGCAGGCTCTACTACTACATACAGATTGTCCCGTTTCTATTGTCGCTGAGCTGGTCGGTTATACCGATGTTAGCGCGTTTAGCCGCCGATTCTCACAGTATTTCGGGGTAGCTCCCTCCACACTAAAACACGTCTAACCAGCCAACAAAACCGTCCTATCTGCAAAGTATCTCATAACTAGCGCTCTATAATAGTATCATTCATGATAACTTTTGAGATGACCATTATGTTGCAGATTCAATCTGGTTTGAGCGCAGTATTATGTGTGGTGGTCGCCAGTATCTTTTGGGGAACGACAGGGACTGCTTCTGCTTTTATACCTGACGTGAGTCCGTTAGGTATCGGGGCGTTTGCAATGGGCGTAGGCGGTATTTTATTGGTATTAAATGCCAAAAAACACCTAGTCAGCGATAAAGCAAAACTACTGTCTCAGCCGAAAGTTTTATTCATCGGCAGTCTCTGTGTTGCCATCTATCCTCTGGCTTTTTATTCCTCCATGCGGCTTGCGGGTGTTGCTATCGGCACTGTTATTTCCATTGCGAGTGCACCTTTCTTTACGGTCATGATGGAGCGTCTGATCAGCAATAAGCACATCACTAGACGCTGGAAGATAAGCTTTACCTTTGGTGCCATTGGCGTTATCTTGCTAACCTTGGGGAAAACGCACTATTTGGACGTAACTGTAGCGTCGAGCAATCAGGTGTTGGGCGTGTTGCTCGGACTGGTTGCTGGACTGACTTACGCCACCTATTCATGGTCAGCGCGCCAAATGATAGAAAATGGGGTCAATGCCAAATCAGCCATGGCAAGCATGTTTGGTCTATCAGCCATCTTACTATTGCCGTCATTGCTATTTACGGGTGACAACTTATTTTTAGACATTAAACATATCAGTGTTTCGTTATATATGGCCATCGCGCCCATGTTTTTGGGTTACCTACTTTTTGGTCAAGCGTTAAAAGTGATTGAAGCGAGCCAAGCGACACTCATCACACTACTAGAGCCTATCGTGGCGACCATACTTGCCATCCTTATCATCGGCGAGACATTCTCTCCCATCGGTTGGCTAGGGATGGGACTGATGGTGATCTGTCTGTCATTGCAAGTCATTAAAACGCCAAAGCAAAAAGTATATCCAGACAATCACAGGCTACCTATTAGCTAAATATGCAGGTTGCGATAGATGAATGTTAAATGTGAGGACTCAATCGCTATCAAGTATGACACTTTGTATTAGCCTAGTCCTAATTTGTTAAGTAGGGTGGTGCGCTCGAACAGCTCTTTGCTATAGTCGTTTTAGTTAAGGTTATCAAAGAAAGTTTTTATATCTTGTTATCGATATAAACCAGCCTCCATCCATACTAAAAACAAGGAATAACTATGATTAATGCATATGCAGCAAAAGAGAAAGGTGGCAAGTTTGAACCTTATGAGTACGACCCTGGCACACTGGGCGATCACGAAGTAGAAATCGAAGTGCATAGCTGCGGTATCTGCCATAGTGATTTGTCAATGTGGCAAAACGAATGGGGTATGACCGAGTATCCGTTCGTGGGTGGTCATGAAGTTGCTGGCAAAGTCCTAGCAAAAGGCAAACATGTCAAACATCTGGAGTTAGGCGATAAAGTCGGACTTGGCTGGCATAAAGGGTATTGCAACGTTTGTGATCTGTGTATCGATGGCGACCATAACCTGTGCCCTGAGCAAGAAGGAACCATCATCGGCAACCATGGCGGCTTTGCAGATAAAGTACGTGCAAAAGATACCAGTGTCATAAAAGTCCCTGAAGGCCTAGATTTTAATGCGGTAGGACCACTGCTGTGTGGCGGCGTCACGGTGTTTAACCCACTTATAGAGTACGGTATCACACCAACCTCAAGAGTAGCCGTGATCGGTATCGGCGGCTTGGGTCACCTTGCGTTACAGTTTGCCAATGCATGGGGCTGTGAAGTGACGGCGTTTACTAGCGAGTCGAAACTGGAAGAAGCAAAAGAGATGGGTGCTCATCATTCGCTGAATTCAAGAGAAGACAGCGAAATCGAAAAAGTAGCGGGTTCTTTTGATTTAATCATCTCAACCGTGAACGTCGATATGAATTGGGATCTTGTCATTAAGACCTTGAAGCCAAAGGGCAAACTACACTTTGTTGGTATATTAGAAGCGCCGCTAGAGATATCGGCCGCGCCCATGATTATGGCTCAGAAAAGCCTATCAGGCTCACCAGTCGGCTCACCATCGACACTGCGCAAAATGCTAGATTTTGCGGCGCGACATAATATCCAGCCAGTAACTGAAACCTATAAAATGTCTGAGATCAGCGAAGCATTTGAGCGCTTAGAAAGCGGTAATGCTCGCTATAGAGTGGTGTTAGAAAGAGAATAAAAATTGCTAAAAGCGACTATAGTCAATCCACTATAGCCTCTAAAGATAGCGAACTTTTATCATAGTAGCGATAGGTCATTTAACAGATGATGTATCGCTATTTTTTTGTCTGATATAAATGCTTGATGTTATTTTTCTTGTTCTATCTGAATTTTTCTATAAAACTTGCGGTAGGTTATGGCGTTTCATTCATGGCTTCTTAGCTAACTTGCCAATACAGAGGCTCACCGTAAACCTCAGCGAAATAATCGATCAAGGTTCTAACATTTAAAGAGATGTGACGCGTATTGGGGTAGATAGCGGCGACATGCTGAGGCGTCGTCTTAATAGCAGCCTCATAGTCAGGCAGCAGCTTCACCAATTTACCGCTCTTAAGATGATCACCGATCAACCAATCTGGAAACAGTACAATTCCCATTCCTTTGAGCGCTGATACCAGCAATGACTCTGCATTGTTTGACATAAGCAATGCAGGGGCGGCAAATGGTGTCCAGTTTTCATCATTTTTCTTGAAAAACCAGCGGTTTGGCCCTGATGAGCCTTTATAAACCAAGCATTTATGATGAGTCAAGTTAGATGGCGCTTGTAGGGTGTTATGCTTATTTATATATTCTGGAGCGGCCGCAAGGTGATAGGTTTGTTCACCAAAAATACGCGCATGAAAGGTCGAATCATTTAAGGTGCCAATGCGAAAAATAACGTCGGTTGCATAATGATGAGGATCCACAAAATCATCGGTGAGCGTTAAGTCTATTTGTAATTTGGGATAGCGAGTACTCAGTGCTGGTATCCAAGGTGCGATGTGCCGTTGACCAAAAAACACAGGGGCGTTAATTCTTAATAAACCACCCGGCTCTAAAGTCCTGTCTTGCAACTCCTTCTGCGCCGCATTCATGCTTTCGGTTATCGCATGCGCGTAGCTCATAAACACACGTCCCGCCTCAGTAGGAATGACAGCGCGTGTATTACGATAAAAAAGCTGCTGCCCTAGCGAGTCTTCTAGTTGCTTGATGATACGAGACACTTTTGAAGCAGATACCCCTTCTTTTCGTGCCACGACAGAGAAGCTCTGGGCATTAAAGACGCTGATAAAAAACAGTAAGGTTTGTATGCTGATGTTGTCGACGTTATTCATCTGTGCAACTTATGCAAAAGTCATTTCTACATTATAGCGTTTTTCGTGGGTATAGGCTGCGGTAAACTACGCGGCATTGCTCATTGAGGATTGTTTTATGCAGATTTTATTGATACTGGTGGTGGTTTTAGGCGGTATGGGGTTGTCGGTCGAGGCTGGACTGCTTGGCCCCCTAGGCAGTCAGGTGGGTGAGCTGTGGGCGACGCTCAGTATCTTTGGTGTTGGGGCCGCATTGACGTTCTTTTTGATGCTGTTTTTTAGTCCGCGAGAGAGCCCCTCATTTTTCTCACAGCCGCCACTGCTATTGATTGGTGGCATTTTAGGGCCTGTCTATGTGGTGGTGCTAACAGTCGTCACACCCGTCATTGGGATTGCATTGACGATGATTGGCATACTTGCAGGTCAGGTCTTTCAGAGCTTGATCATTGACCACTATGGGCTGTTTGAAACCGAGGAGCGCAAAATAGATATTAGACGAGTGATTGCGTTAGGTTTCATTATTGCAGCACTTATTTTTATGGCAAAGGGGTAGACCACATGATGCTTATTTTAATGATTGTATTAGCGATAATTGGTGGTGCTACTTTGAGTGTACAAGCGGCATTGAATGGTCGGTTGGGTAGTAATGTTGGCGTGTTCAAAAGTGCGTTTTTGACATTTTCTGTTGGTGCCGTGGTGACGGCCTTGCTGATTTTCTTCTTTGAGCCCAATCACGCGGTAACGCTCATGGATGTACCTAAATGGCAGCTGCTTGGCGCATTGTGCGGTGTGCCTTATATCGTCATCATGGTAGTTGCGGTACAGCGTATTGGCACAGCTGTGGCTACGGTGGCGGTGATCTTTGGTCAACTGAGTATGAGCGTATTGATCGATAACTTTGGTTGGCTCGGCAATGAAGCGATAAGCCTGTCAGGCAGTCGTATTAGTGCGTTGGTGTGCTTAGCGATTGCGCTGTACTTTATTTATTCGAGTAATAAACCTAAGCCCAAAGAGGTCAGTTAAGTCCGTTTTACACGCTCTTGGCAGCATGAAAATTTGAAAAATCAAAACCCTGCTATTCAATTCAGTGTAGTAGGGGGGCGTTATTTTAATAACTAGGACAATACTTTATCACTCGTCTACAAACTCTAGTTGTACGTCAATTATCTGTCCTATTCAATGACCAAAGCCCTCATTTCTCACTACTTTATAGGCTTAAATCCTCTTTAGTTTAGTAGTCAGAACTACGACTATTTAGCTACATTGCCTTTCAAACTGCTGCTACCATGAATTTTATTCATCTTATACTAAAATAGTATCGTTTTTATTCATGTGAGGATTTGGGTATGATTCACCCATACCGACATTTTGTTCTATTTGATATTAAGGTAGTGAATCGCCATGATTAAAGAATTTAACTGTTCCATTAAGAGCATTCGTTTCGATGAAAACTATCAGCCTGCTGACAGCACGCGTCTGACGACGAACTTTGCCAATTTGGCACGCGGCGAGCAGCGTGAGGATAATCTACGCAAAACATTGACGATGATCAACAATCGCTTCAATGCGCTGGCGCATTGGGACAACCCGAATGCCGACCGTTATTCTGTCGAAGTCGACATCATCTCTGTAGACATGGATATTGCGGGCAATGGCGATGCTTTTCCTGTTATCGAAACGCTAAAAACGACGATCATCGATCACAAAGAAAACAAGCGCATCGATGGCATGATTGGCAACAGTTTTTCTTCTTACGTGCGCGATTATGACTTTAGCGTGGTGCTACTGGAGCATTTCAATAAGCACCCAAATACAAAAGCGCCTGACGACTTTGGCGATTTGCACGGCAAATTATTTCAATATTTACTGAATTCCGAAGCTTATAAAGCCAATTTTGATAAAAAACCAGTCATCTGCTTGAGTGTCTCAACCAGCAAGACCTATTATCGTACTACCAATCAGCATCCGGTATTGGGCGTTGAGTACCAGCAAGACGAATACTCGTTAACCGACGACTATTTTCATAAAATGGGCTTAACCGTGCGCTACTTCAAGCCTGAGGGCAGCGCGGCGCCATTAGCGTTTTATTTTGCGGGTGATTTAACCAGCGACTATACCGATCTTGAGCTCATCAGTGCAATCAGCACCATGGAGACCTTTCAAAAGATCTACCGTCCTGAAATTTACAACGCCAATTCAAGCGCGGGTCAAGTGTATCAGCCCAGCCTGAACTACCAAGATTATTCATTGACGCAAGTGGTCTATGATCGCGTTGAGCGCAGCCAAATGGCGGTCAAGCAAGGTAAATTTACCGAAACGCATTTTATCAAGCCTTACCAAGATATTCTTGAAACATGGGCGGCCAATTACGCTGTAAACAAGAACGTCGCTTAAAAAATCCAAATATAAAAGCGCACGCTATAACACCTAAAATAGAGAACACCTGAAATAGAGAAGACAATACGACATGACTTTATTATTACCAACATCGACCGCTGGCAGCTTACCAAAACCCTCTTGGCTGGCAGAACCTGAGAAAATTTGGTCGCCGTGGCAACTTGACGGTGAAGAATTGCTCCAAGCCAAACAGGATGCGCTGCTGGTGTCATTGCAAGAGCAAGTGCGAGCAGGCGTCGATATCGTCAGTGACGGCGAGCAGACCCGTCAGCACTTTGTCACTACCTTTATTGAGCATTTAGACGGTGTGGATTTTAATCAGCGTGAAACCGTGCGTATCCGCAATCGCTATGATGCCAGCGTACCGACAGTTGTGGGTGCCGTGAGCCGCCAAAAGCCTGTGTTTGTCGAAGATGCCAAGTTTTTACGTCAGCATACTGATAAGCCGATCAAGTGGGCATTGCCTGGGCCGATGACCATGATTGACACCTTATATGACAATCACTATAAAAGCCGCGAAAAGCTGGCGTGGGAGTTCGCGACGATTCTTAATCAAGAAGCCAAAGAATTGGAAGCGGCTGGCGTGGATATCATTCAGTTCGATGAACCTGCCTTTAACGTGTTCTTCGATGATGTCAACGACTGGGGTATTGCCACGCTTGAGCGCGCTATCGAAGGCTTAAAATGCGAAACGGCGGTACATATTTGCTACGGCTACGGTATCAAAGCCAACAACGATTGGAAAAAGACGCTTGGTTCAGAATGGCGTCAATACGAAAAAGCCTTTCCTAAACTGCAACAGTCAAAAATCGATATTGTCTCGCTTGAGTGTCAGAACTCGCGTGTACCGATAGACTTGATTGAACTGATTCGTGGTAAAAAAGTGATGGTCGGTGCGATTGATGTGGCGACCAATGACATTGAGACGCCTGAAGCAGTCGCTGATACCTTACGTAAAGCATTGCAGTTCGTCGATGCCGACAAACTATATCCCTCGACCAATTGTGGCATGGCACCGTTGTCGCGCCAAGTGGCAAAAGGCAAATTGCAAGCGCTGAGCGCAGGCGCAGATATCGTTCGTCAAGAGCTGGCAGGTTAAGTGGACAATCAGTAATAATCCAAATTTGGGGTGTGAGTGATGAGTGAAGCAAGCAGTTTTAGAAACGCCATGTCATTGCTGACGACGGCGGTCAATGTGGTCACGACCGCAGGCGATGCAGGCGAGCATGGATTCACTGCCTCGGCGGTGTGCAGTGTCAGTGATAATCCACCGACCTTGCTGGTCTGTATGAATCAATCATCGCGCTCGCACACCCCTTTTGTGGACAATAAAGTCTTGACCGTCAACGTACTTGGTGCACATCATGAGCAACTATCCAATGCCTTTGCCTCAAAGCTTGAGTCAGATGAGCGCTTTGCCCATGGCGTATGGCACACCTTGGCAACGGGCGCGCCTGTGCTAGACGATGCACTCGTAAGCTTCGATTGTGAGATTGAGCAAGTACAAGCCGTGGGTACGCACAGTGTTTTTATGTGCCGTGTGGTTGCCATCAAGCATTCTGAGCGAGCGGGCGAGCCAGACGAGAGCTTGGTCTATTTCAATCGTCGCTATCACTCGGTTGGTCAAGTCTGTCAAATTGATATGGCTTAACCTTATCCTTCCATCATCCAACCAAAAGTAAAGACTCTGTGGAACTTATCATTTTTTTAATCATTGGGGCGGTAGCAGGCTTTGCAGCAGGCCTGTTTGGGGTGGGCGGTGGCACCATCATCGTACCGTTATTATTCATCGTCTTTACCCAGATGGACTATAGTCCTGATACGGTCATGCATTTGGCACTCGGCACCTCGCTTGCCACCATCATCGTCACCTCTATCAGCTCGCTCATGGCGCACAATAAAAAAGGCGCGGTCATGTGGCCTGTTTTCAAAAATCTCACACCGGGCATGGCGATTGGCTGCTTTTTTGGGGCAGGAATTGCAGGCGCGATCTCAGGCGGTCATCTACAAATCATCGTTGGTACGTTTTTGCTATGGGTCGCCTTTAACATGTTTACGGGCGGCAAAAAGCGGCTAGGTTCCGATGTCAGTACTGGCGATACTGTATTACCGTCAACACCTAAGCAGCTAGCAGCAGGGGCAAGTATTGGCGTGGCTTCTGCCATTTTTGGCATCGGCGGAGGCAGTTTAACGGTGCCATATCTCACCCGCTATAATGTAGTGATGCAAAAGGCAGTGGGCACGTCCGCGGCTTGTGGTCTGCCGATTGCGATTGCTGGCGCGCTTGGCTTTATGGTGTTTGGGATGAAAGAACACGTCAATATCCCCAACGCGATTGGCTTTGTGCATATTTATGCATTTTTGGGTATTAGCATCATGAGCTTTTTCACCGCAAAAGTGGGCGCAAAAGTCGCGCACCAACTCTCGCCGATTTTATTAAAAAAATGCTTTGCGGTGCTACTCATGATTGTGAGCTGCTTTTTCTTGTATAAAGGGTTGTTTTGAGGATTTGGATTGGTGTGTTTGAAATATGAAGACTAAGAACGATATGATGTTGCTTAATATTGAAAATCACGCCTAGTTTAGTAGTCTGGTATAAGTAGTTTTATTGGTTTGGTCTATTTTGGGTGGTTTATTAATAGGTTTGAAGGATGAGATGACTGGTTCTACTGGGGTATACCCTAAATTAGTTGACCACTACAAACAAAGGATCTATTAAAAATGATTTCATTTAAAAATAATAAAGAGAATATTGTTTTAGAGTACTCACCGTATCATGTATCGAATTTGCTCTTTGCCCTAACAGATGATTCATTAGAGCATCACTTGAAAGAAGAGTACGAAGATTATTATGATGCAGATTTTAAGGACGAAGAACAACTACTGAAATGGTTGAATAGACTATTGTACAAAATAGATAAGGAGACAAATCAAGGGTATGAATTATATAAAACAAGCTTAAGAAAAGTCATTCATTCAAACGAAACCGTCCCCATTGATATATATCTTCCAGGAATTGAAGAAGTGGGCGATTGGCATATTGCATATAATAAATTTCTACTTAATTTATGGAGCTATTTGTTCGATGAAGACTATGTTGCTATAGATGGATTAACATATATTGAGAGAATAGATGAAGAGTTTGTAAATTTCCCTCATATGCCTGAGTTGTGGAAAACTCCTAGATATAAAGGATGTTAGAATAAAATAATTTTCCAAAGCAGTTCGACTCCTGTATAGCGCATCGAACCAGTAAAGGTACTTAATCGCTTAAGCCAAGCGGCCTAATTTAAATAAAGAATCTCCAATATAGTCGGGGCTGTTCATACAATGAAAAAATTTAAATTACTACCTCATTACTACGAAGAAATACCTGACAAACTTAGAAGTCCTAACTCAGAATATTATCTGGGAGAAGTTATATTATCTCGTTATCCAAGAATTAAAGACCACATAGGAACTCTAGGAAAAAAGGAAATGGAAATCCTAGTGAAGTATATGGAAAAAGGTATTTATTGTGGCGGTGTTTTTAGTGAGCGAGATGTTGTCAATAGTTTTAGCTCAATACCTACAGCTTCTTTATCTGATGGCAAATATTGTTGGGCCGAATCTCATATATATTATATGAAAAATTATCAATTAAATCTTCCTGAATCATTTAAAAAATATGTTTACTCGTTAAATGGTGATTATAAGCATCTAGAAAAAATAGATGAAAATTTACTTAATGAAGAGATAGATCTGTTTTTGGATAATCCTGTTGAGATCACGCCTGAGTCAGTGAAGAAAATGTATGATAAAGATAGATATATTAGTTATTGAAATTTGAAAGCTCTGTAATAACGTGTAGTCATTATAGTGAGTTCACAATAAAAAAATGGTCATATCTGTTCTTGAATTCCTTGTTACATGTGTACTGTGAAGTACAATACTATGATCTAATTAACCAAAACTACCGATATTATTAGTCTATAGCTTAGTATCCAAGTCCTCACTAGGTTACCGAACTGTTAATAGCGGTATATTGGCTTTTTTTACTGATTATTTTAGACAAGTTTAAGCTTCAGCACTACTGACCCAAGAAAACTCTTCGAGTATACGCATCCATTGATCGTCCAGTCCTGCTTTTAGCAATAATGGCTCACCAGTGACGGGGTGGCTGATCGCCAACGTCTGAGCATGTAAGAGCATGCGCGTACAGTCATAATGAGTGCGAAAAAATCGCGTGTGCCGTATATCACCGTGGCTGGTATCACCGATGATATGATGGAATACATGTCTCATGTGCCGACGCAGCTGATGCTTGCGTCCCGTCTCAGGTGTCAAGCGTACAAGGCTATAACGGCTAGTGGCGTGCTTTTTTGACACTGCAAATGGCAGCTCAATCTGCGCCAAACTTTGCCAGTGAGTCACCGCCTCTTGAGCGGGTTTGTCTAAGTTGGCAAACTTATCAGCGATGGCGTCGGGCTTAAAGCTAAGCGCATAATCAACCGTCCCTTGTTCCGGCATAAAACCGCGTACCACGGCCAAATACTGCTTGGTAACCCTGCGTTCAGTAAATGCTTCGGTCAAGGTGCGAGCCACGCCTGAGCTTTTGGCAAACAACAACACACCTGATGTCGGCTTGTCTAACCGATGCACGGGAAACACATGACAACCGACCGCATCACGGGTGAGCTGCATGGCAAAGCGCGTCTCGCCTTTATCCAGCCAACTGCGATGCACCAGCAGGCCCGCTTCTTTATTAATCGCTACCAGATGTTCATCTTCATAGATGATGTCTATTTGGTTAGCGTTTTCGCTTTCGATTTCCATGTGTTCAATGCCTATACTGTAGAGACTAGAACCATATAAATGATGGATAGTTTCTTATTTCATTATTCAAAAAAAATCCTTTGCCACCTCGTTGATACAAGATAGCAAAGGATGAATCGTCACACAATAGTATGATAGGTAATTTATTAATAAAAATTATAATAAAATCAATAACTTAATTTACTCGACCGTTACTGATTTGGCAAGGTTACGCGGCTGATCGACATCAGTACCACGCATCACGGCCACATGATAAGACAGTAGCTGTACAGGTACGCTGTAGACGATAGGGGCAAGTGTCTCACAAACCTCTTTGACGTATACCACATGCAGGCGGTCTTCGGCAGTGATGTGACTGTCTTCACTAGCAAAGACGAACAGCTCGCCGTGACGGGCGTGTACTTCTTGCATATTGGCTTTGAGCTTATCGAGCATGCTGTCTTTGGGTGCCAGCACTACGATTGGCATGTCCTTGTCAACAAGCGCTAACGGACCGTGCTTGAGCTCACCTGCGGCGTAGCCTTCAGCGTGGATATAAGAGATTTCTTTGAGCTTCAATGCGCCTTCTAGAGCGATAGGGAACTGTAGACCGCGCCCTAAAAATAAGCAACTTCTCTTATCCTCGAAGTGCTCTGCCATCGCTTTGATCGGAGCATCAAGGTGCAAGCTAGCATAGAGTTGACCGGGCAGCTTTTGTAGCTCGCCAAGTAAGGTACTTAGGTTTGCGCTGTCGATGCGCTGCTGTACTGCGCCTGTTTTTAAGATCAATAGCATGAGTGCGACCAGCTGGGTGGTAAAGGCTTTGGTCGATGCCACACCAATTTCAGGACCTGCAAGGGTCGGCAAGAATATGTCTGTCTCGCGAACCAATGATGAGGTAGGCACGTTACATAGCGCTAGACTCACAAGGCCTGCTGGGTTTTGCTTTTTGATATCGCGTAGGGCTGATAAGGTATCGGCTGTTTCACCAGACTGAGAGATACAAATCACCAGCGAGTTGTCGAGTACCACAGGATTGCGATAGCGGAATTCACTGGCCACCTCAACAGAGCAGGATAGGCGCATCAAGCTCTCAAACCAATATTTAGCAACCATCCCCGCATGATAACTAGTGCCACAGGCGATGATCTGTACATGCTGTACGCCTGATAGCTGCGACTCATTGCGTGCTAAAAAGTCATCACGTAAGGTTGACGCTTGGCGATTGTCAATGGCCATTTCAAGCGTACGAGCAACGGCATCTGGCTGCTCATAGATTTCTTTGAGCATATAGTGCTTGAACTCGCCTTTGTCGGCATTGTGCTGCTTGGCATCGATTTCATGCACTTCGCGGCTGACTTCTTCGCCATCGACATAGACTTTAATACTGTCACGGGTCAATTTGGCAATATCGCCTTCTTCTAAGTACATAAAGCGGTTGGTGACTGGCAATAGTGCCAGCTGATCTGAGGCGATAAAGTTTTCGCCGATACCAACACCGATGACCAAAGGCGAGCCTAAGCGTACCGTGACCAGCTCGTCTGGTGTGTCCACGTGAATGATGCCTAAAGCAAATGCACCATGCAGCTTAGGAATCACTGCACGTACCGCTTCTAGCAAATCATTGGTTTGCTCATAAATGTCATGAATCAGATGCGCCACCACTTCGGTGTCGGTCTGTGAGGTGAACTCGTAGCCTTTTGCGATGAGCTCTTTTTTGAGTTCAGCGTAGTTTTCGACGATGCCATTATGAACAACTGCAATCTTACCTGAGACATGTGGATGTGCATTGTGCTGCGCAGGCTCGCCATGCGTGGCCCAGCGGGTATGAGCGATACCAATATGCCCATCAAAAAATTCTGGATTGATAGAGACAGCATCGACCAGCGCTTGTACTTTACCCACTTGACGCTCACGATGTAATTCACCATCACGAATGACAGTTAAACCAGCCGAATCATAGCCCCGATATTCTAGACGCTTAAGACCTTCAAGCAAGATATTCGCAATATTGCGCTCAGCAACTGCGCCAACGATTCCGCACATGGCTTTTCCTTAAATTTGTTTTTTAATGATTCAGTATATGATGGTACAAGACTAATAAACTTCGTTAGCTACCAATGCTCAGTCATTAGCTCAAAAGTATGATGAAGCAGTACCATCAAGTTTGCCGTACTGCTTAGGTTTACTCAAGAATGACGGCGATTGATCAAACTTTCGATAAAGCAGTTATTTTTTAGTCGGTCGTTGAAAGTCCTTTTTTTGTACCTGACGAGCTCGGCCAAATGCTAGAGCGCTACTATCAACGTCTTTTGTAATGACAGAACCTGCAGCGATGGTAGCCGTATCTCCGATGGTTACAGGCGCGACTAAGCTCGCATTGGAGCCAATAAAGGCATTGTCTCCAATGATAGTTTTCGACTTGTTGACGCCATCGTAATTACAAGTAATGACTCCTGCACCGACATTGACGCCTGTGCCGACAGTTGCATCACCGATGTAGCTTAGGTGATTTACTTTAGTGCCTTGACCGATTGTTGATTTTTTAATCTCTACAAAGTTACCGACTTTGCTGTTGTCAGACAATACCGTATCAGGACGCAGGTGTGCAAAAGGTCCTATGTCGACACCCGCTCCGATGTCAGCGCGATCAATCACACAGTAAGGCTTAATATAACAAGCATTGCCTATCTGAGCGTTTTTGATAACACAGCCCGCCTCAATATAGACATTGTCGCCTAAAGTGCAGTCGCCTTCAAAGACCACGTTGACGTCAATAAATACATCTTGTCCGGCACTCAACGACCCGCGAATGTCCACGCGCGTGGGATCGGCAAATTGAACGCCCGCTTCTTGTAAGTCAGCGACTATTTTGCGTTGCCACGTGCGCTCTAGGCTTGCGAGTTGTTGGCGGTTATTAACCCCTTCAATCTCAAACGTATGCTCAGGCTCAATCGCCGCAATCGTAATACCATCAGCGACGGCCATTTTGACGATGTCAGTGAGGTAATATTCTTGTTGCGCGTTATTGTTAGAGAGCTCAGGTAAATACTTATGCAGTAGGGCGTTGTCTACGCAGTAAATACCACTGTTGATCTCTCTAATGTTTTGCTCGTCAGCATTGGCATCTTTTTGCTCAACGATGGCTTCAATATTGCCGTTTTGGTCACGTTTGATACGACCCAACCCGAACGGATTATCGACAGTCAACGTCAGCATAGACATACCGTCAGTATTGGCAGCTTTTAAAGCAGCTAATGTCTGGCAACTGACCAATGGCACATCACCATACAGAATGAGACTTTGCCCTGATTTCGGTAAATCAGATAATGTCACTTTGACCGCATGACCCGTTCCTAACTGCTCAGTTTGAGCAACCCAAGTAAACGACGACTGTGTATATTGGTTGGTAATCTCTGACTTTACTTGATCACCGCCAAAACCATGGACAATGATGGTTTCATCAACAGTGAGCTGATGACAAGTATCTAATACATGGGCCAATAATGACTTACCAGCTAGGGTCTGCAAAACCTTTGGCTTTGCCGACTGCATACGTGTGCCTTTACCGGCCGCTAAAATAATTACAGAAAGAGGAGATGTCATAATAAGCCTACAAATGTAACAAAATATAATTTTGAATTATAGCGTAAAAACTTGCACAAAAAAAATTATGACGTGCAGGCTTTGTAACTCGAATACCCAAAACCTAAGCAAGCAAAATCAAATGAGCAAGAATGCTAAACCGAAGTAATTATTTCTGCGGAACAATATCAAAAAGACATAAACATCATCACAATGACGTAAATAATCAGCCAAATCACTGCTGCCATAATCCCTGCAATAATGTCATCCAACATCACCCCAAGGCCGCCCGCAACCTTTTTGTCTGCCCAGCCAATCGGTGGTGGCTTTAAAATATCAAATACGCGAAATAGGATAAAAGCGGTCGGTAGCCAGCCCCAAAACATCGGCAGCATCATTATTGATAAGGTGCTTTCAGACGTAGGAAATACATAGGACAGTATGTAAGATAACGGCAATAGGGTAATCCACATGCCAGCCCATTCATCCCACACAATATGTGGATCATCGTGTACCTGCATCAACTCAGACGTACGCCCGCAAATCCAAACACCAACCAAACACGATAAAATCGTTAGCACCAAAAAAGGAACAAAACCCAAGCTCATGAGTGGCACACCCACAATCAGACCACCAACCGTGCCCCACGTACCGGGCGCGCGTCGAGGTAGTCCGCTGCCCAAACCTAGTCCGAGCCAATAAACCATGCGGTCAAGCATACTGGCACCGATTGGTAGAGGTGGACAGTCATTTGCTTGTCGGATATCAGGCTTAGATAGGTGTTGATCAGTCATGGATTAGCCTGTGAAATGTTGATAACCGGTGAGATTAGGCCACGTAGAGAAGGGTGCAGATTGTGTCGGCGTGACTGGCTGATTTTGATAAAACAGTTCAAGACGTGAGTGATGAGGCGATTTGGCATCTGTCGCAATATAATCTGCGAGCGCAACGACTTCTCCAATACAAGTGACAGGCGTATTGGCAACAGGTGGCTCAATATGTGCAGGCAAGGTAAACGCCAATTCGTAGTCATCGCCACCTGCTAATTGACATAACAAACGCTCAGATAACTCTACCGTGGCTAGTGACTCGCTACTCGGTAATTGATCTAAATGAATATGCATACTGACTGAGCTTTGCTGACAGATATGACCAAGGTCTTGATAAAGACCGTCAGAGATATCGATCATCGATGTGGCACCAGCTCCTGCCAATGCTGCACCTAGCACAATACGCGGCGTTGGCATATGTAGACGATGAGCCAACTTGATACCTTGTGTGCTGTCAGGATGCTGTAAGGCGAAAGCGGCATCACCAAGGGTGCCTGAGACATAGATTTTATCGCCAACTTGTGCCCCTGAGCGATAAACAGCTGGTGTACCTGCGGCAAGCAATCCTTGCGCACTGACGCTCAGCACTAGGCGCTCACTGCGGGTGGTATCTCCGCCGATCAGCGTGACGCCAAACAGCTGGCAGGCATGAAACAATCCTTTGGCAAATGTCGTGAGCCATTCATGATTCGCTAGACGCTCGGGCAATGCCAATGCTAGTAAAATACTATGCGGCGTCGCACCCATCGCTGCAATGTCTGAAACATTAACCGCGACAGCTTTATAACCAATTTCAAACGCAAGCTTATCTACTTGTGCAAAGTCAGCATGAAAGTGACGCCCTTGAACCAGTGTATCAATACAGCTAACCAAGCGTGATCCTGCTGGCAATGCCATCACAGCCGCGTCATCACCGATACCTTTTTCGATACCCGTTAATGGCGCATGCGTGGCCTGCATCTGTGAGAATATACGCTCAATCAGCTCAAACTCGTTCATAACTAGTCTTAGTCTTTGGTATCGTTAGCGTTTTTCTTGCTCGCCTTAAAGTCACTGATATTGGCACTGGCTTTACTGGCACTACTGCGTTTAACGTTAGCTTTGTTGGCGCTGATACGCGGCTTATTTGATGCAGTCGGTACATTATCGATCGCGCTTTCTGTTTCAGCAGCCGCTTCGATATTGTCAGCTACCGTTACTTCAGCCGAACTCGCTTCAGATTGTTTAGCCGCCGCTTTTTGTGACGTACGTAGATTGGCATTGGTGTCTGCTTGTACCTCTAAAGCACGCAGCTCACCAGCCATTTTGTCCAGTACCGCATTGATCAGTTTATGAGCATCCGTCGCGCCAAAGTGATTATTTAGCTTCATCGCTTCATCAAGCACAACCTTATATGGAATCTCCATACGGTTTTGTAGCTCGTACGCACCAATGAGCAAAATAGCATGTTCAACCGTATCTAACTTATCAACCTCACGATCGAGATGCTGGCTGATAAGCGCATCTAACGCTTCAATTTGCTCTGGGATATCGCGCATCATTTCGTGATAGTAGCCGATATGGACGGTGTGCATAGCGTTGGTTGCGCGCGTGCGTGCCGCGATATCATGCGGTGCATTGTCTTTCCAGCCAAGCTTGCCATCTACATCAAAGCGGCGGTCGGTGACGAGCCACTCGTATAGACCTTGCATGGCAAAGCGGCGCGCCTTACGGATAGCAGTGTGACTGGTCTTATAAGAAGACTCACTCATATCGAAGGTTTGATCACCTGCACTACTGCTCGCTATACGGGTAGCTTCAGCTTGATTGGCTTGTGCGGTTTTCGCAGCGCTAATAGCGCGCTTGAGTTGGTCAGTCATAGGGGGTCTGTACCTAAATTTTTGAGATGATACCCAGTCAAAATATAAATAACAAAGTAGCTTTTTAGCTTTGTTTATTCAAAATTTTAAAGGGTATAGAAATACGGCGAAAATTCAAAAAATAGCCAATTATTTTGATAGCTGGCCTGGGCTATGAGGTGCTGCTATTGCTCAATAGCAGCACCAGTTAGACTAATAAATTTGAGCTTTAAGGCTTAAGCTTCATCGATATCGTCGTCGATGTCTAGCTGTGACAAAACAGCGATCATCTCTAGCACAACCATCGCAGCTTCAGAGCCTTTATTACCTGCTTTTGTACCAGAGCGCTCAATAGCTTGCTCGATGCTATCAGTAGTGATGATACCGTTAGCAACAGGAATATTATAATCCATTGCCACAGCACTCAAACCTTTGGCCGACTCGCTGGCTACAATATCAAAATGTGGCGTACTGCCACGGATGATTGCACCCAATGCCACAATCGCGTCAAAACGATCTGACTCAGCAGCACGTTGGGCCACAAGTGGTAGCTCGAATGCGCCAGGTACGCGAATAACAGTAATGTTGCTACCCAATACGCCATGACGGAGTAGGGCATCGATGGCACCATCGACCAATGACTCAACGACAAAACCATTGAAACGACCGACGACGATACCAATGCGAGCATCAGCGTTTTGATGCAAGTTACCATCGATATGAGTCACGTCGTTGCGCTGCTGTTGTAAATTCGACATAAAAAATCCTTTGCTTAATAAGCGTTCAATTGAAATATAGGCGTCAATAAATAGCTAAATAGTCTGATGCGCTCAATCGACTTAGCCGCCTATTATTTTGGCGTTGCTCTAGTTAATTGAACGAAAATAAATGGTTAGCGCTATGATAGCATTTTTTTGGGTTTTATTTGTATATTACGAGCGTACTAAAGACGCATCTGTATCCCTTTTGCTGCCATATATTCTTTGGCCTCTTGTACCGTATACTCACCGAAGTGAAAAATACTGGCGGCAAGTACGGCATCGACGCCGCCTTCTAGTACGCCTTCTGCCAAATGTTGCAGGTTACCAACACCGCCTGAGGCAATAACAGGCACATTGACGCGGCTCGTAATTTGCTTCATCAATGCCAAATCATAGCCTTTTTTGGTGCCATCACCGTCCATCGAAGTGACTAGTAATTCACCAGCGCCCAGTTCAGCCATTTTGCTCGCCCAAGCGACGGCATCGATACCCGTTGGCTTGCGACCGCCGTGAGTGAAAATCTCCCAACGCGGCACAGTAATCCCATCGACGTTGATATCAGCAACGCGTTTGGCATCGATGGCCACAACGATACATTGGTTGCCAAACTTCTGTGCCGCTTCACCAACGAACTCCGGCGTAAATACGGCTGCTGAGTTAATCGCCACTTTATCCGCGCCCGCATTGAGCAAATTGCGAATATCAGCGATTTTACGCACGCCGCCGCCAACAGTCAGCGGAACGAATACCGTTTCCGCCATGCGCTCAACAGTATGATAAGTGGTATCGCGCTCATCATTAGTCGCAGTAATATCCAAAAAAGTAATCTCATCAGCGCCTTGTTCATTGTAGCGGCGGGCGACTTCGACAGGATCGCCTGCATCTTTGATATCGACAAACTGCACGCCTTTGACCACGCGGCCATTGTCAACGTCCAAGCAAGGAATGATACGCTTTGCTAACATAGGGTCTTTCACCTTATAATCAATTCATAGGCGCTAGTCTAGCAAAATCACTGCTATTTCAGGCAGGTTTTCGCAAGATTATTACGCTTTTCACCATCGTTTTATCATGCGCGGTACAATTGCTGTCATTACCGCAGAAATTTATCCTATTTAACTTCTTATCCAATTGCTATAAGTGAGATGTCATGTCCGTCTATACCCAGTTAACCGATGACCAGTTTGCCGCCTTTTGCCAAAGCTTTGGCGTATCGTTTGCCCGCGCGATTCCGATCACTCAGGGTATTAAAAACTCAAACTGGTTTATTCAAACGACTGACGATGTGGACGGCACGTACTCTTACGTGTTTACTTTATTTGAAGAGCGTCCGCCCGCTGATATCGAAAAAATGGCCGTTATTCTCAATCAATTGAATGGCAAGTTACCAGTCGCTGCGCCGCTAGCCGTTATTGAATCAAATAGTGCTCAGGCGGATAGCGCCATCGATGATAAACGCTATGTCATCCATTACGAAGACAAAGCGATTACGCTAGTGCCATGCCTAGCAGGCTCACATCCCGAGCAAACCACGCAAGCAATGTGTCACGATATTGGAGCGGCATTAGCGATGCTGCATGAGACACTCCAAGCACTACAACCAAGCGAGCAGTACGGCGTGCCTTTGTACCCGTGGAGCGAGGTGCGCGACCGTGAAATGCAGTTCATGCCAGGTGACGAAGCCAAGCTGATGAGCGATATCTGGTGCGCTTATTCAGAATTGCCACTGGCCACTTTGCCAAAAGGTCTATGCCATTTAGATATGTTTGCCGATAATACCTTATGGAATCTACAAAAAGGCGAAGCGCGTCTGACAGGCCTGTTGGACTTTACCGAAGTCAGCGTCGAGCATTACGTGATGGATATTGCGATCACTATCAATGATTTTTGTACCACGTGGGGCGTTGCAGAACAAGGCGAATCTGTGAACTTTGACCGCAGTAAAATGGCGGCGTTCTTACAAGGTTATGAATCGATCCGCCCGCTAAATAACGACGAAAAACGTGCACTACCTGTTATGCTGGCAAAGGCGGCGGTGATTTTCTGGTTATTACGTCTAAATGTGATTCACTACAACCGTACCGAAGGCCGTACGGGTGATAACATCATGGTCAAAAACCCTGACTTGATGAAACGTCTGGCCGCTTACCATTGGGCGCATGTTGAAAAGTCGCAAAATACCGTATTTGTATTATTAACCAAACCAGACAATCAAATAGTCGGTGTGTTTAGCAGTATCACCCAAGCTGAGCAAGCGCAGCAAATATTAAATAGTAGTGAGTTTACAATCGAAGAGTATAAGCTTGATCAATTGTCGTAAGCGTTGCTTATTCATATATCCTAGTACCAATGCTAGGCTAATTTTAGTACCGAAACCTTAGAGGCGATCCTATGACCGATCACGTTGACAACTGGCACAAACTGGCGCGCTTTGACACTAATATACAAGGCGAGCTGCGCGCCAACCTATTGCGTAATAACGGTATCACGGTCTCTTTGCAGCCGCTCAGCGCCATTCCTGGTATGAATTCTGGTATCGTTCTGTGGGTAGATCATGGTGACTTGGCACAAGCCCAGCGCATCCTAGCCAGTATCGACACAGACGACAATGCGGGCGCTGACTTACTTGCCAATATGAGTGATGCAGAGCTTGGAATTACCCCTGAGTCTGCTCGCCACCATAGATCAGATGATGAGCATGCCATACAAAATAATAAAGACGGTGAATGATAAATGTGTCAACTCTTAGGAATGAACTGTAATACCCCAACAGATATTGGCTTTAGCTTTGCAGGGTTTCGCAAGCGTGGCGGAATGACGGACAGTCATGAAGATGGCTTTGGTATTGCCTTTTTTGAGCGCAGCGAATGCAGCAATAATGACAGAATTAACGATGAAACGGCAAATGACTCAACGGGTCTGCGTCTGTTTCATGATAATCGTCCAAGCCATCTGTCGCCAGTCGCTGATTTGGTCAATAATTACCCAATCAAAGCCATGAATGTCATTGCGCATATCCGCAAGGCGACACAAGGGCAGAACTGCTTGGCAAACACCCATCCGTTCGTCCGTGAGGTATGGGGCGAGCAGTGGGTGTTTGCGCACAATGGACAGATGAATAGCGAATTTATCAAACGCTGTCAGCGCCTGCAAGACAACGGCAATGCCTCACACTGCCAGCCAGTCGGTTCAACTGATTCTGAGATGGCATTCTGCTATTTGGTCAATCGTCTAAAAAGCAGCTTTAAATCGCGTCCTGATGACAAAACGCTGTTTAATTTTTTGACCACGCAATGTCGTTATCTATCGGCCAATGGGCTATTTAATTGCTTAATATCCAATGGCAGGTGGCAACTGGCTTATGCAGGTAGCTTACTGTTTTATCTCACGCGCAAAGCGCCATTTGGTGAAGCCAAACTGGCGGACGATGATATGGCGATTAACTTTGGTGACGTGACTACAGACACGGATAAAGTCACGATTTTGGTCACTGTGCCATTGACTGAAAATGAGAAATGGCAGCAATTGGCGGTCAATGAATGCTTAATATTTCAAGATGGTGATGTCATTTATAAAGACAGCCCTAGCCAGCGCAAGTTTTTGACAGTGGACGAAGGCATTGCGATTGCACGGGAAGTTGGGGCGAGTGTTTAGCGGCTAATATATATCTAATGTTGTTTAAATATAAGCCCCACAACACCGCTTAAACTTCTCTCCAGACCCGCAAATACACGGTTGTTTTTGCGTCACCGTCATCGCAACCGTGGGATCTAAAAAGTACCAACGCGCATCGTTATTAGTCTTGTCTTTTGCTTTTACAAAGGTAGACAACTCATGATGCGCTTGTGTTTTTCCTGCTAAATCATTTGTATTATCTTTGGTATTAAAATAAGCCTTAAACTCAACCTGTGCATGTCTTTTGCCCAGCTTAGGTATGTGCTGTACGATTTCCAATCCTGCCCAGTCTGTCTCTTTGGCCCAGCTCTTAATTGCCTGAACGTCAAGCAAGCCTTGCTGCGCAGGTACTGTGGTCTTGACGATATACTCTGGCTTAATTAATACAAACGCACTATAGCGCGACCGCATTAACCGCTCAGCATCAGGAGCGGCAAGTGATTCGTGGTACGGCTGGCAGCAGTCTTGATAGGATAGAGCCGTGTTTGCCATTTCTGCTGTTGGATTGATTTGGCAAGGGCAAGTACGTAGGGAAGGTTGCATATTTGACTCTAATATTCGTCTGGGTTTATTCGTTTATGCTCAATGGTCTTATGATAACTTTATTGCAGCATACTCTTTATTAACTCTGGCAATATACCAACCTTAAGCTGCGCCCATGCAGAAGGGTCGCTCAGTCGTGACCAAAACATCTCAAAAGGCGGGGCAACATATACTAGTAGTGCAAGGATAGTATATAAGAGCAGATACCACCATTTGTCTTTTGGCTGATAAAACTTCATTGCCGTGCCCGATGAACGTTTCATTTTCATATTGGACAAATTGACACTATATAGCTCGTCTAATGACAAATGCACCATCGCGCCCCCAAATAAAAACAGACCATAAAACCAACTGGTCGTCAGCGGTAGGTTTAGACCGTAATAACTTAAGCAAGTCAGACCCAACCCCAGTATCGCCATATATGGCACAGAATGGATAACGCCGCGATGTACTGTCATAGTAGTAAAAATATGAAAGATCACATAACGCATAAAACCATAACCTGCCAGCCATAATGCGATCAATGCGAGCAAGCTCAAATCACTGCGCCAATGCATGACCAGGCCAAAGGCAAAGACAAACGAGGTAATATTAAAACCCAGCTTAATCGGTGTTGAATTATCTGAATCCAAATCTGGCAGCAATCCACCGATGGTACCAAGCGCCACGCATACTAAAAACCCTGAATCATCAATCAATCCTGCTTTATAAACCGTCAAACTCAGTGTGCCGCTGACCATAAAAGCGACATTTAGGTGGGTATTAAAATTTGCCATAAAACTCATTCAATCCTGCTTTATAAACCGTCAAACTCAGTGTGCCGCTGACCATAAAAGCGACATTTAGGTGGGTATTAAAATTTGCCATAAAACTCATTCATCCATAGCGCTCAAAAAGACCTTTCGAGCGGTGCATCTAGCTGTAAAAAAGCGCACCATGATACCATAGACCGTCCATACGTCTAACAGAGATAGCCTTTAAGGGATAGCGCCTATGCCTGCCAATGATTTACCCGCCACACTTAACTCTGATACTCATACTAAGGAGCTGCCGGTATTAGGAGGTCAGCTTGATAACAGTTTTGCTGAGATTGATTGGCAAGCACCATGGTTGTCACATATCGTTCAACTAAATTACCTCAGCAACAGCATTGTGCATCTCAGTAGGCCAAGTCAGCAGAATAGCTTAAGTGAATCGGATAGTTTAGATGAGCAGTATGTAAATGCTTCTGACATCAGTACGCCTGACACGGTTGCCAACATCTTAAAAACGGCGATGCAGCAGCAGGCCAATCATTTAGTGCAGCCGTTACCGCAGACCAAACCTATCCATAACCAAGCGCCTCAAACGCTACAGTTTGTCTCTCAAAACGCATTACCTGAAGGAGAGGCTTACGAGCATTTCATCGGCACAACTGGCAACATTCCGACGCGTGATAACTTGCATGACTTATTTAACGGCAGTATCTGGCTGACCTTTCCCAAGACTAAAGCGGTGCTGAATTATTACCACATGTTGGAAATCGCCAAACAAGGCATCAGTGAGCGCCGAGGGCGTGTGCGCGATACCATCACTGTTTTTGATGAGAATGGCGCAGTGCTAGTGACTTCTGATGCTAGTATCGGTGAGGCATTGATTGATTTTGACTGGCAGGCAAGTTTGGTGACGCCCCGTGCTAAATGGGATAACCCAACCCAGCCTGATAACAGCGCTCAAGCCGCAGTCTATATTTTTGGGCATGCCTTGCTAGAGCAGTTACTACAGCCGCGCAAACCCTTATGTGCGCACAGCATTGTCATTTACGTGACGCAAAGTTTCTTTACCCTACCATTAGCTGAGCGTATGAGCTATTTGGATGACAAAGTTGCCGAATACATGGACACATTATTATCAAAAGATGACGTGACACCGCGCCAACTTGCGCCATTGCCAATCTTAGGTGTGCCGTATTTTTGGGCAGAAAATACTGATACTGACTTTTATGAAGACAGCTATGTATTTCGCAGTGGTCGACGCCAAAAGAATAAAAAATAAAGAGGAATGAGTCACTCAAGATTGGTTAGCCAAACCTTTGTTACGTTTACGATTGTGCCACGATTTGACAACGTCCAGACGTTAACAAAGCCTCATATGTTTGTTATGGTAAAAGGACGTTTCTGTTAAACAGGAAAGAGATGGTTATCTCTTTTGTTAACACAGAGTCACATCAGACCGTTTTATTAAACTGCTCTGCTGATTAAAGATATATCGATCATCTATTGAGCCACCAGTTATACATAAACTTATAATAATTTATGTCTAGGATCTATAACAACGATAAGGAAGCTATCATGAGTGATATTTTTAATGTAAAAGACACCCTTTCAGTTGCGGGCAAGGAACATGCCTACTACAGCCTGCCCAAACTTACCGAAACTTACGAGCATATCAAAACGCTACCCTTTTGTATGAAGGTGGTGTTAGAGAATCTATTGCGTAACGAAGACGGTGGTCAGTCAGTCGGCAAAAACCATATCGAAGCGGTTGCTAACTGGGATGCGGGCGCTGAGGCGTCAAAAGAAATCGCCTTTATGCCAGCGCGAGTGGTGTTGCAGGATTTCACTGGTGTGCCCTCAGTCGTTGATTTGGCTGCGATGCGTGATGCAGTGGTCGAGCTTGGCGGCAAAGCGGAACAGATTAACCCATTTATCCCTAGTGAGCTGGTCGTCGATCACTCTGTACAGGTCGATGCTTATGGCCGAGAAGACGCGCTCGATTTGAACGAAAAGATTGAATTTAAACGCAACAACGAGCGTTATGAGTTTTTGCATTGGGGCAAGCAAGCCTTTGAAAACTTCGTTGTCGTGCCACCAG
Organism: Psychrobacter piscatorii; assembly: GCF_043641605.1. Lineage (GTDB taxonomy): Bacteria > Pseudomonadota > Gammaproteobacteria > Pseudomonadales > Moraxellaceae > Psychrobacter > Psychrobacter piscatorii_C. Next base: position 49,087 of record NZ_JBHZRK010000007.1, read on the forward strand.
CGACGGGTATTGTGCATCAGGTCAACCTTGAGTATCTAGCCCGTGTCGTGATGGCAGCTGATGTTGATGGCGAACTCATGGCTTATCCAGATACGGTGTTTGGTACCGACAGTCATACCACCATGATTAATGGTATCGGTGTACTTGGTTGGGGTGTGGGCGGTATCGAAGCGGAAGCCGCGATGCTAGGCCAACCGTCTTCTATGCTGATTCCGCAAGTAGTCGGTTTTGAGCTAAAAGGCAAGCTAACCGAGGGTGTTACTGCAACCGATTTGGTATTACGTGTCGTTGAGATGCTGCGTGCACATGGTGTAGTTGGTAAGTTCGTCGAGTTTTATGGCGAAGGCTTACACAGTATGCCGCTAGCTGATCGTGCCACGATTGCTAATATGTCACCAGAGTATGGCGCAACTTGTGGTATTTTCCCGATTGACCAAATGGCGATTGATTATCTGCGTCTATCAGGTCGCGAAGAAGCGCAGATTGAACTGGTCGAAAAATATGCCAAAGCGCAAGGTCTATGGCACGATGCCGATACGCCAGCGGCGACTTATTCGAGCAAGCTAGAGTTAGATCTGTCGTCAGTACAGCCCGCATTAGCAGGGCCAAACTTGCCACAGCAGCGTATCAACCTGTCTGATATGCATGAGAAGTTTGGCGAAACGTTAGAAAAAATGACCAAAGATCGCAAGTCAGAAGTCGAAGGTAAAGTACGCTTTGATCAAGAAGGCGGCGAGCAAGAGCAAGCGGAACACTTGGCAGCCGAACCAAACATCGACGTTGATACCGAAACTGACGATAGTAAAGGCTACCAGCCAGCTAATAATGTGTTCTCAAGCGTTAATATTGACGACAAAGAGCACAAACTGCGTGACGGTTCAGTCGTGATTGCTGCCATTACTTCTTGTACCAATACCTCAAACCCAGCCGTTATGATTGGTGCCGGTCTAGTTGCCAAAAAAGCCGCTGCTAAAGGCCTAAAAGCTAAGCCATGGGTCAAAACCTCACTGGCACCGGGTTCTAAAGTCGTTACTGATTATTTAGAAAAAACCCATCTGATGGATGAGCTAGAAAAAACAGGCTTTTACCTCGTCGGTTATGGTTGTACCACTTGTATTGGTAACTCAGGCCCATTGTCAGAAGAGATTGAAAAAGGCATTGAAGAGAATGATTTGGTAGCGGCGGCAGTACTGTCTGGTAACCGTAACTTTGAAGGTCGTATTCATTCTCACGTGAAGGCCAGTTACTTGGCATCACCACCGCTAGTGGTCGCCTACGCATTGGCAGGTACAGTCGATATCGATATGACGACCCATCCGCTAGGCCAAGACCAAGACGGTAATGATGTATTCTTAAAAGACATCTGGCCAACTTCAGAAGAAATTAACGAGTTGATTGCCAATAACATCGATGCTGATATGTTCCGCAAAAACTACGGCGAAGTGTTCGACGGTAGTGCCGCATGGAACGCCATTAGCTCAGCGGATAGTCAACTGTATCCGTGGGATGAAGGATCGACCTATATCAAAAACCCGCCGTTCTTTGATGGCATGACCATGGAGCCAGAAGGCATCCCTGATATCGAAGGCGCACGTATCTTAGGTTTATTTGGTGATTCAATCACCACCGATCATATCTCACCAGCAGGTAATATCGATCCAGACTCACCAGCAGGTAAGTACTTGCAAGAGCGCGGTGTGATGGAAGCAGACTTCAACAGCTATGGTTCACGCCGTGGTAATGATGCAGTCATGACTCGTGGTACTTTTGCCAATATCCGTATCAAAAATACCATGATGGGTGGCAAAGAGGGCGGCTATACCTATTACTTCAAAGATGATAGCGCTACGCTACAAGATGGTGAAGAAATGCCTATCTATAACGCAGCGATGAAGTATAAAGAAGATCAGCGTCCGCTCGTCGTACTTGGTGGGTCAGAGTATGGTTCAGGCTCTAGTCGTGACTGGGCAGCCAAAGGTACGATCTTGCTCGGCGTAAAAGCGGTATTGACCAGCTCGTTTGAGCGTATTCACCGCTCAAACCTCGTGGGTATGGGCGTGTTACCATTGACGTTTAAAGATGGTCAAAATGCAGAGACTTACAAACTAGATGGTTCTGAAGTTCTGAGCATCACAGGTCTGGATAATGGTGAGAGCAAAACTGCCAAAGTCACTGCTACGCGTGCTGATGGTTCGGCAGAAACCTTTGAAGTAAATGTCGGTCTACAAACACCAAAAGAGCGCGAATACGTACGTCATGGCGGTGTGTTGCACTATGTACTACGTCAGTTGGCAAGCGAGAGCAAAGAAGCAGGCTAGTAATTAGTTAAGCTTTGTATGATAAAAAGCCCAACCTCCTTCAAAGTAGGGGGATTGGGTTTTTTTATGGAAGACTTTTTTTCTTGTTGCTTTACTCTTTAAGCCTTTTCAGTCAATAACTTAATTCCCAAGCCAATAAATACCATACCACTGATTCTATTTAACATCGTTTCAATAGAGGGGTTTTCCCGCAAGCGAGTACTAAATCGCGCCGCCAATAGCGCCAAACAGGTACACCATATAAAGCCAGTGGTGGCAAAAGTCAGTCCCAATATCAGAAATGACAGCATGCCATAAGCATAACTAGCGTCGATAAACTGCGGAAAGAATGCCAAGAAGAACAAGGCTACCTTTGGATTAAATACATTGGTCAACACGCCTTGCTGATAGATTTTCCAGCCGTCTACGGCCTTTTGGTTAGTCACATTCTGAGCTTTAGACAAATGGTTCGCTATTGAGTTCGAGTTTTTGCTCGTTAGCATTTTAAAGCCTAAATAACACAAGTAAGACGCACCAATATATTTCACGAGCATAAATGCCGTAGGGGAGTTGGCGAGCAGTACTGACAGTCCTAGAGCTGCGAATAATGTATGCACCAGAGCACCTGTGGTGATGCCTAACACAGAATAAACCCCTGCCGCTTGTCCTTGCGAGACACTGCGGGTGATGATATACATGCTATCGGTGCCGGGCGTTAGGTTTAATAAAATAGCGGCTAGGACAAACCCTAGGTAATTCTCAATACCAAACATAGCTAATCCCTTCCTTTAATAGCACCAAAAATCCATACGTCGTAGGGCATTTTTATATTGTATAAAATGCTGATGGGATAGATAGTAGCGAGCATTGAATAGGTTGGCAATAGCGCAGATAGCCATAAGGCAGTGAGAGCAGCGTTAAGACATATTGGAGAAATGACAGACGTAAAAAAGCCCAGTCACCGTATGATGACTGGGCTTTTTTTATTGTTCGCTTATTAGTCTGATCTGATGCTAAGCAAAAGTGCTAATAAGTGACGCCGAATAGTGGCGTCCCCAGGGGGATTCGAACCCCCGTTACCGCCGTGAAAGGGCGGTGTCCTAGGCCTCTAGACGATGGGGACGCATAGAGTGTTATAACCAGTGGTTACAACGGTACTTCACAATATCAGATAGCTTAGTAAATAAGCGTTGCCTAGGTGCTGATATCGTCCTACTAGCGAGTATTTATGATTACGTTTCAGTAATACTGAGCGTTGCTATAAATAAGTATGGTGGAGCTAAACGGAGTCGAACCGTTGACCCCTTGCATGCCATGCAAGTGCTCTACCAACTGAGCTATAGCCCCTCGCTAAGAGTGTGCGTATTTTATGTAAGAGCGGCAGTCTTGTCAACAACTATTTTAAAAATAATTCATAAATATGCAAAAAAAAGTGATTTAACCTATTTTAAAGGCTTAATAAGCCCAAATTAGCGTGGATTTTGCTTAAGCGCGATCTCTTTAATGGCTTTATCGGTATAAAACTCTTCTTCGCTACCATCAGAAAAAATGATCGCACAGCATTCTGTTGGCATATATTGACCGCCTTTCTCTCTGATCGTTCTGATACCTTTGACGCCAATGATGTCATATTTGCCCAATTTATCTAGATTATGTTTGGTATAACCACAGTAAGTGCTGTATATCCATTTTAAATCTTCGAAGTCTTGGCCCTTGGTCAGGGTCAAGGTTGCATCAAACAGCTCCTTTACGATGGCATCATAATATTTCTGTGCTTCTTTTAGGGTATTAAAGACATAATCTTTGCTTTCTATCGTGACGGTTTTAGCGGCCATGTTTATTTCCAATTGAAATATTTAATAAAAGACGTTTAATAGTACGAAGATAGTTGTACTGATTAACAACGAAAAAAGGGCCAGAGATGGCCTGACCCTTTTACATTCGACAAGTTTAGCTAGTTAACTGTTTAGTAGATAAGTTGTTCAGCTTCTGAACTATTCAGCAGCAGCTAAGAAATCTGGCAATTCTGCCGCTTGTTTCTCAAGTTTTTTCAATTTCTTTTTACCGAGACCACCCAGTACATCAACTGCATGACGCAAGCGAGTCAGGGTCATGTCAGCGCCGATAATCGCCATAGAGTTCATGACTGGCGTCGATGAAGTGCTACCAGCAATCGCGATAAAGAACGGCGCCATAAAGTCGCGCATCTTGATATCCAGATGAGCAGCAAGGCCTTTTAGCGTGGCATAAATGTTTTCTTCTGACCAAGTTGGCAAGACTTCTAATTGCCAAAGCGCTAATTGCAGCATCTCGATAATTTGCTCAGGCGTGAGTGATTTATGAGTGAAACTCTCAGCATTGATATCAGGTAGGTTTTGGAAGTAGAAACCACCCCAATTCACCGCATCAGTCAATAGCTCGATACGTGGCTGAATCGCCGCTGCAATAGCAGTTAGCTTGTCACTGTTGCTGGCCCATTCAAGGATTTTGTTCTTCAATTCTTCAGGAGTAAGCGCACGTAGCCATTCTGCATTAAGCCAGTTTAGCTTTTCGATATCGAAGATAGGGCCGCCAAGCGACACACGCTGAATATCAAAGCTGGCAATCATCTCTTCTAGCGTAAACTGCTCAGCATCATTAGGCATTGAGTAGCCCATACGACCGAGATAGTTTAGCAATGCTTCAGGTAGCACGCCTGCATCACGATAGTAGGTGATAGAGGTTGGGTTTTTACGCTTAGACAGTTTTGACTTATCAGGGTTACGCAGTAGCGGCATGTGGCAAAGGGTCGGCATTTCCCAACCAAAATAATCATATAGCAGTTGATGCTTAGGCGCAGAGTTCAGCCACTCTTCACCGCGCATCACATGAGTGATTTCCATCAAGTGATCATCAACGACGTTGGCTAAATGATAGGTTGGCATGCCGTCTGTTTTTAGCAGTACTTGCATATCGACTTGAGTCCAAGGGAACTCAACGGTGCCACGTAGCATGTCTTGTACCTGACAAGTGCCTTCGGTCGGTACACGCATACGAATCACGTGCGGTTTGCCCTCGCTTACCAATTGCTCGGTTTTTTCTGGTGCAAGATGGGCACAGCGACCATCATAACGAGGGGTCTCGCCATTGGCCATTTGTTCAGCGCGCATAGCATCTAACTCTTCACTGGTACAAAAACAGCGGAACGCATGGTCTTTTTCTATAAGTATTTCAGCGTGCTTTTTATAGATATCGCTACGCTCGCTCTGACGATAAGGGGCGTGTGGGCCGCCAATATCTGGGCCCTCGCTCCAATCTAGACCAACCCAGCGTAGAGCATCCAAAATCATTTGTTCTGATTGCTCAGTCGAGCGAGTCTGGTCGGTGTCTTCGATACGTAAGATGAATTCGCCGCCGTGAGCTTTGGCAAAAGCCAAGTTAAACAGGGCAATATAGGCAGTACCTACGTGCGGGAAGCCAGTTGGTGATGGGGCGATACGCGTGCGCACAGGGCGCGTGCTGTCAGTAGAGGTTTGCATGATAAAAGTCTCAAAGTTTGCTATCGATATAAGCTATCAGTATAAATAGCGATGAAAGATATGAAGTCGATGTTAAGAAATAGCGTAAAATATAGCGCTAGTATAACAGAGACATGTGATATTTTTAATGAAAAGCCCTTCTAGAGCTTGACTACAGGTGTATCCTTGCGATAATAATGCTAAGCAAGTCATAACTTGTTTATTTTCATCTAATTACTGGCCAGTATGGTCGTCATCTATTGAGTTGTTTGTGTCCCTATCAAAGTCTAAGCCAAAATCGAAAGCCAGTCCTTCTGCCGCCGCTGATCTCTCTGAGTCAGTGCCTAATCCTTCTGCTGTAAAGGATGCGTCTACGCAAGATGTCGATCTGGATGTTACTCACGCCCGTCATGAGGGCGATATCACGTCTGATGTATTAAGTTTTATCCATGATGCGGTACTGTTGCAAGAGACTGTCGCTGCAGTACTCGGCGTAAAATCCTTGCCCAAGCAAAAAGAAGGCGACCAACATAGCTTAAATATAAGTGGTATCTATGTTGATGCAACTTTTGGCCGTGGCGGCCATAGCAGGCTACTATTAAGTCAACTTGCCGATGATGCAACACTGATTGTCTTTGACAAAGATCCGACCGCCATTAGTGTGGCGCAAGAGCTGGCAAGCAAAGACAGCCGTGTGCGTGTGGTTCATGATAGTTTTGCGACGTTGACCGATAGTCTGGCTGCTATGGGCATCACTGAAGTTGATGGATTGATGGCAGATTTGGGCATTTCATCACCGCAGATTGATGATGGTAGTCGCGGCTTTAGCTTTATGCGTGACGGGGCAGTAGACATGCGTATGGACACCAGTCGAGGCCAGTCAGTTGCCGAGTGGCTTGAGCAGGTTGACGATGAGACATTGGCCAATGTGCTCTATGAGTTTGGTGAAGAGCGTCACAGTCGCCGTATTGCTCGCGCTATCAAACAGATGGACAGCTATGAGTCTACGCTTGAGCTGGCAGAGGTGATCAAAGTGGCGCATCCCAATTGGCAGCGTGGCAAACACCCAGCCACACAAAGCTTTCAGGCCATGCGTATTTTTATTAACAATGAGCTGGGCGATGTCGACGACTTTTTAGCGCAAAGTATTCCCATCTTAAAGTCAGGCGGACAGCTTGCCGTGATTAGCTTTCATTCATTAGAAGATCGCCGTATCAAGCAGTTTTTGCAGCGACATAGCAAAGGGCAATATCCAGAAGACGAAAACCTGCCGATGCCGCCCAATCGTCCACGTTACTTTAGCAAACCTAAACGCGTTGGCCCAAGCAAAGCTGAAACGAGTCAAAACCCGCGCGCGCGCAGTGCATGGTTACGTATGGCAACTCGCACTGACACAGAGCATCAGCAGATGGCCGCGCCATAAATCATGGGTGAAAACACTGAGCAAATCGCATATGATTGCTATTGTTTGTCTGAATGATGCATAAATGTCTTAATCGCTACGCCACTGTTAAAAAGCTGTAAATATTGTCTGTTAGGCTCAGCAAATAATTTTCTGTCATTTATTAGTTGAGAGTGGCTGAGAGATCAAGTAACTCAGTCATTCTTTACTCTAAAATCACATGGTTATTTATTCGACCTATTCGACTTTGCAAGACAGCAGGTTTGGTAAGACAGCAGGTTTTGATATGACATATCGCTATAGCGGTAGGCTGTTGCCGTTATAAGGCGGTTATCTTTGGTTTTATTTTTATCAATGGTATGGCTGAGCAATGATGCGTTCATTGTTTGCAGACCATTATCTACTTTATCGTTTACGTTCACTTTTTGAGATCGTCATGGCAATATCTGACAAACCTGCAAACCGCCGCGCCGCCGCGCCCTATAACACCGATATCGGCGAGCTATTCGTGCGTCGGTTCAATGTGGTGAGCATTTATGTGGTCGTATTACTGCTCTTGGCAGCCGCAATCGTATGGAGCGGCATCAAGACTGCCGAAGCCGTTCAGCAATATCATCAGGATTATAAAACCTTGCAAGACATGAAAAAACAAGAGCGTAAGCTACAAATAGAACATCAGCGTCTATTGATTGAGCAGCAAACTTTTAGCGCGACACCGCAAATCGCCAGTCGTGCAGTGGCGGAATTGGGTATGTACTCACCGACATTGAAGGATAAACTGATTATTCAACCGGGTGTCGCCACCGCCTTGGCACCAGTAGTCTCTGATGATGACGAAGATGAGTTAGATTTGGATGTGGTCGGACCACGAGCCTCTACCGATATCTCCCCTGAAGAACCGGTAGCGGAGGCAGGACAATGAGTGACAAAAAACCTAAATCCACACCAGCAAAAAACACCAGCAAAAAACCATCCAGTGGCAAGGTGACCAAACCATTACGCCGTGCGAGTGCTGCCAAATCTGGACAAACGAGTGATAAAGCGGCAGGCAGTCGTAAAGCCAAATTATTTGATCGTATCAAAAAGAGTGACACGAAAGGGACGCATGCTAGTGCCAGAAACCCAAAGAGTAAAAGAGGGTTTTTAGGTAAAGCCTCTGGCGCGTCCTCTCGTGGCGGCTTTGAGCAGGATAAAAACCGTTTCCGTACCGTTTGGGGTTTGGCGCTGGTTATATTGGTGCTATTGATTGGCCGTGCCTACTATATTCAGGTAGCCAACGCGCAGTTCTATCAAGACAAAGGCAATGAGCTCATTACCAGTGAGCGCACGCAAAAATCCTATCGAGGTATGATTACCGACCGTAATGATTTACCGCTTGCGGTGAGCGCACCGCTGGCGACCGTGTCGTTTAGCCCGCATGATTATGCGAGTGAATACTACGAGCTTAAACGTATTATCTTGACCAATCCTAGCAGTCCACAATTGCAGGCGCGTATGCAAAAGCGTCTGGACAATATGGATCTGACCACACTGGCTGCGGCTGCCAATATCTCTGTCGATGAGCTAAAAAAAGCCACAGCAATCGATGATAGTATTGATGTGACCGATGAAGCAGCAGTCAAAGCGGCGCTGCCGTCTGGTGCAGGCTCGCATTATTTACCCCTTCTCAACAAAGTCACACCTGAGATTGCGCAAAGTGTTAGCTCGCTTGATTTTCCTGGTGTCCATGAGAAAAACTTCTTTCAGCGTTATTATCCGCAGCCGCAATCTAACGCGCAGCTGTTAGGATTTATGGGGCAAAACGCCAACGACCCTGAGGGTGGTTATGAAGGACGTGCTGGTATTGAGCGCCAGTATGAAAAAGATTTAGCAGGTGATGATGGCAAGGTGCTTGTTTTAAAAGATGCCAAACAAAACAGCTTAAAAGAGATCAAGCAACTTGAGCCTGAGATACCAGGCAAAGATGTGGCGCTGACGATTGATTCGCGGTTGCAGTATTTGCTCTATAAAGAGCTAGAAAAAGCAGGGCGTCTGCAAAAAGCGCGCTGGTCGACGGGTATGATCGTCGATGTACAGACTGGTGAAGTGCTGGCGCTATCCACATGGCCATCATTCAACTCAAACAACCTCAATGAGATGACTGGTGAAAACCAGCGTAACCGTGCGCTGTTGGATGTGTTTGAACCAGGTTCGGTGATGAAGCCCTTTACCGTTGCCGCCGCCCTAGACTCAGGCAAATATACGCCGACTACTTTGATTGATACCAACCCAGGTTCAATTCGCGTGCGTGGCTATACCATCCGCGATCATAATAACTTGGGCATGATCAATATGGCAACGCTACTACAGAAGTCTAGTAACGTGGCTTCGACTAAGATTGCGTTGTCGCTACCGCCTGATGCCATCACTAATATGCAAAGACAGTTTGGCTTTGGTTCAAAAACACCTTTACAGTTCCCAGGTGAAGGCAGTGGTCTCATTGTGACACCAAAAGAGAAAGAAACCTCACGCCGTGCGACAGTCAGTTATGGTTATGGTTTACAAGTGACACTAGCGCAGGTAGCGCAGGCTTATTCAGCCCTCGCAGCAGGCGGAGTGATGCACCCGTTGACTTTGATTAAGAACGACAAACCGCAACCAAGCAAACGCATTATGGCGCGCGAGCAGGCGATGTCTATTGTACAGATGCTTGAGAGTGTGACCGAGGCAGGTGGTACAGCTAAAGCCGCCGCCATTGATGGATACCGTGTGGCAGGCAAGACTGGTACCTCGCGCCGTATCAATCCAGAAGGCGGGTATTATACTGATCAGTATCGTAACGTCTTTGCTGGTATGGCACCAGCGTCTAATCCAAAGCTTGTGGGCGTCATGCTTATTGAAGATCCGCGCGGTCAGATTTATGCGGGTCTAACGGTCGCACCTGTATTCCACAACGTGATGAAAGAAGCGTTACGATTATACAATGTGCCTTTGGATAAGCCGCTTAAAACAGAACCACAGTAGGCGTTTAATGATTTTAAGTAGTCAGCTCTTTAGGGGCTGATTTGTATTAACTGTTTAGGATTTGCCCATGACTATGCCTACCTTATCGCCAAATAGCGCCACTGTTACGACGGCCACTCTACAGCAGCTTATCGATACGAGCGATAATAGGCTGGCGCAACAGCTAACCGCGATGATCGCAACATCGGTTCAACAGGCATCGAGTCAGTCAGGGGCGGATCAGATTCAATCTGTTGCTCATATTCCTTTTCAGCAGTTCCAACTAGACAGCCGTCAACTATCCAATAATGACGTATTTATCCTTTTAAAAAGCCACAATCCAAACTACCAAAAGAGCCGACATTATCTGCTACAAGCCGCTGAGAAGGCCGCTTTTGTCCTCTCAGAAATGGATCCTGTTGCCTTGATTAGCGAAGCAAATACTCCGCTGAATATGAATGGTGAGTCTAACGCACAGCAGCAATTAGCAGCGCTGCCGTGCCCAATCTTATACGTCCCTAATATTCGTGATTTCTTAGGTAGCTTAATCCAAGCATATCTGCAATATCAGCAGCCAGTGACCCTGCCAAAGGTGGTCGCTGTCACGGGCACCAATGGTAAAACCACCATCAGTCAATTGGTGGCGCAGCTGACCCAATTAACAGGCATGAGCAGTGCAGTGATGGGTACGGCAGGTAATGGTCGCCTTGGCGCTTTGGTGCAAGCCAGCCATACCACTGGAGACGCCTTGGCTGTACAGCAGTTCTTGTATCAAATGGGCACCGAAAATGCTGAAATATTGGCGTTAGAGGCCAGCTCTCATGGTTTGGATCAGCAGCGTTTACAAGGCGTGCCAGTTAGCATTGCGATTTATACCAATCTGAGTCGTGACCACTTAGACTATCATGCTGATATGGAAGAATACGCGTCTGCCAAAGCCAAGCTGTTTGATAAAGCTCACTTCCCAGATTTGACCCATGCCATCATCAACGTCGATGATGAGCATGCTCAGATTATGCTTGATACAGCCACTGCTAGTGACTTGACGGTATGGACATATAGTCTAGAGCCTGCAACATCTGCTACTTTTGTCGCTGCTGATATCGAGCCAAGTCTACAGGGTGTCAAGATAAGTCTGCGTACTGACTTTAATGATAAAACAGTTGGTGATGAGAAAACGGATATTATCGAGATTATCAGTCCATTACTCGGCCGCTTTAATGTTGCTAATTTGCTTGCCGCTATCGCAGCAGCAGTAGCGACTGGTATTGTTACTAGTACTGAGTCTGCTACTGAGTCAAATGTGGATATTGGGCGCATTGCGACTGCGGTCACGCAGCTACAAGGTGCGGTTGGGCGTATGCAACGTGTGCCATCCAATGACGGCTGTTTTATCGTTGATTATGCGCATACGCCAGATGCCTTAAGTCAAGTGCTGGCGAGCCTGAAAACTCACTGTAAAGGCCAGCTATGGGCAGTGTTTGGTTGTGGCGGCGATCGTGATGCAGGTAAGCGTCCATTGATGGCGCAGGCTGGCCTCACAGGTGCTGATCAAGTTGTCTTGACCGCTGATAATCCACGTACCGAAGACCCTAATGCAATCTTGCAGGATATGCAGGCTGGGATGAGTGCTGAGCAATATCAGCGTACGCATATAGAACCTGCTCGCCAAAAGGCCATTAAGTATGTCGTGAGTCAGGCAGGTGTAGACGATATTGTCGTCATCGCTGGTAAAGGCCACGAGACCTATCAAGAGATTAATAACGTCCGTTATGATTTTGATGACAGTGTTATTTTGCAGCAAGCGTTAGATAAAGCCGGCCGCATATAGTCGATTGACTATCGATACGCTTATTATCAAAAAATTAATTATTAAATATAAAAATGAAGTAGTCATTATATAAGGTAACCATTATGACAGCCGACCACGATAACACCATCCAGTCGCAAGGGCTTTATGTCTGGCAAATGGATAATATGCTCGCAGCGACAGCATCGCTCGATAGTCATTGGCAGTTGCCACAAGACTATGCAGATGCAGGACAGGCATCATTAGCCAGTAAGCGTATTGCGACCGACACCCGTACTATAAAACCCGGTGATATCTTTTTGGCGTTAAGTGGTGAGAACTTCGATGGTCATGACTATATCGATATGGCAGCATCAAAAGGTGCCATTGCAGCCATCGTGTCTCGTCCTATCTTATCTGAATCAAATGCGATTCCGCAGCTGGTTGTCAGTGATACACGTTTGGCGTTAGGGCAGTTGGCAAGCTATCGTCGTCAGCAGCATGAAGATCTGACCGTGATCGCGATTACTGGTTCTAGCGGTAAAACTACCTGTAAAGAAATGCTAGGTAGCATTTTTGGTCGACTGGCACCGACATTGATTACCCGTGGTAACCTCAATAATGATTTGGGTGTGCCAATGATGCTGCTTGAGTTATCAGATCATCATCGCTATGCCATTTTAGAGTTAGGTGCCAACCACATTGGTGAGATCGCCTATACCACTGAGATTGTGCGCCCTGATGTGGCCTGTATCCTAAATATTGGTACGGCTCATTTGGGTGAGTTCGGTAGTCGTGAAGGTATTTGCCAAACCAAGGCGGAGATTTATCACACCTTGACGGATGCGCAGTTTGCGATTGTTCCTGATAAAGACGATTTTACCAACCAATTGCGCCGCATTGCTGAAAACCACACGTCACATGTGATTGGCTTTGGTAATACCGATGTCAGCGCGAGCCATTTAGATGTAGAGCCAGAGCGTAGTGAGTTTAAGCTACATATCGGTAATCAGATTCATGATATCAACTTGCCATTAGCAGGCGAACACAATGTCAATAATGCTTTGGCTGCTGCAGCCTGTGCGCATGCGTTAAATATCGACGTCAGTGACATTGTGATCGGCCTTGAAAATGCGCGTCCAGCCAAAGGTCGTCTGAACAGTCAAATACTGGGTAAGCACCGCCTAATTGATGATACGTATAATGCCAACCCACACTCGGTACGTGCCGCTGCCAAAGTATTGGCTGCACAAACGGGTACGCAAGTGATGGTGTTGGGTGATATCGGTGAGCTCGGAGAGGCGGCAGTTAGTGAGCATCAAAGCCTCGGCCGTACTATCGCGACCACAGGTATCGATGTGCTGCTCTGCGTTGGCGAATACGCCAATGCTACCGTTGCTGGTGCGAAAGAGATTGCTGATATCAATGCTCAGGCATTCGTAGACAAAGACAGTTTATTACAGTATTTACAGCCGTATTTGCAAGCGCAACAAGCTAAGCCTTGTACTGTGTTATTCAAAGGCTCGCGTTCCATGACAATGGAAACACTTATTCATGCGCTAGTAGAGGAGTAGGCGGTGTTAGTTTGGTTGTTTGGCTGGCTTGGCCAGTATTATACGCCGTTTTCTGCGGTTTCTTCGTTGACGTTGCGAGCGCTGCTTGCGGTGGTCACTGCCCTCGCATTTAGTATGTTTTTTGGCGGACGTGTCATTCAACACCTGCGTTCACTCAAATACGGTCAGGCCATTCGCAATGATGGGCCTCAATCGCATTTGGTCAAGACCGGTACACCAACCATGGGCGGGGTATTGATTCTCAGTGCTATTGGGGTGTCGACTTTGCTATGGGCACGTTTGAACAATCCTTATGTGTGGATTTTGCTCGTTGTTATGGTGATCTTTGGTGCTGTAGGTTGGGCGGATGATTGGCTCAAAATCAAGTACAAAGACCCCAAAGGTCTGATTGCGCGAAAGAAATATTTTTGGTTATCGATGGGCGCATTATTCGTCGGCGTCTCTTTATACTACATCGCCACACTACAGCCGGATATCAACACCACTCGCGAGATGCAGGACTTGTTGATACCGATCTTTAAAGATTGGATGATTCCATTTTCGGCAGTACCTTTTGGTATTGGTTTTATTATCTTTACCTACTTTGTGATCAATGGTGCGTCAAATGCGGTTAACTTAACCGACGGCTTGGATGGTTTGGCAATCCTACCAGTAGTGCTTGTCGCAGCAGGCTTGGGCGCGATGGCTTATGTATCGGGCGATGTGCGCTTTGCGGATTATTTGCACGTTCCGTATATTCCCTATAACTCTGAAGTCATTATCGTTTGTGGTGCCATGGTCGGGGCAGGTCTTGGGTTTTTGTGGTTCAATGCGCATCCTGCACAAGTATTTATGGGCGACGTGGGCGCGCTGGCGCTGGGTGCGATGCTCGGTACGATTGCCGTGATGACACGACAAGAGATTGCCTTTGCCATTATGGGCGGTCTATTTGTTGCCGAAGCGCTATCAGTGATGTTGCAAGTAGGTTCTTATAAATTGCGCAAAAAACGCGTCTTCCGTATGGCACCATTGCATCATCATTTTGAAGAAATTGGCTGGAAAGAAACGCAAGTGGTGACGCGGTTTTGGATTATCGCCATCATTCTCGTCATCCTTGGGCTAATGACCTTGAAGCTGCGTTAGAAAAACAAGCCTCAAATATACCTAACTTTCCTGCTTAGAAGCCATCTCAATGAGTATTGAGGTGGCTTTTTATCGTTTAAGGCACACGAAATTTGTTAAAATGCGGGTCATATTGCTATGACTTTGAGATACCTGTGTCCTTATTTATTTGTCCACTTTGTCAGTCGCCACTACAGCCTACTGCAGATACTTGGCGCTGTGATGGTAGTTTGCACCCCAAGCAAACCTCGCACCCGTTTGATGTGGCTCGCCAAGGTTACGTCAACCTGTTGCCTGTACAGCAGAAGAAATCAAAAGCACCTGGCGACAGTCAAGAATCTATCAATGCCCGCAAGCGATTTTTGAACCATGGTCACTATGCGCCGTTACAGAATCTGATTTTCCAAAAGATGGCAGCGTTACTGTCAAAAAGTGAGGCCACAGAGGTGAAAGATACCAAGTCTGTGAATTGGCTTGATATTGGTTGCGGCGAAGGCTACTACACGCAAGCAATGGCGCAAATAGGCACGAATGCCATAGACACGCTCATAGCGGCGGATATCAGTAAACCTGCATTGGTGGAATTGGCTAAAGTGAGTAAAGCGGCAGGTCGTCTTTGGTATCAGTGCAAGAATACTAACGCTGCCAAGACGACGGTGATTTATCCATTAGTGACCAGCGCCGCGCATCTACCGTTACGCTCTCATAGTGTGACAGGTATTAGCAGTATTTTTAGTCCTATTTTGCCTGAAGCGTTCGCTGAGGTATTGACTGATGATGGCTATTTAATCATTGCCAAACCAGATGCCGGACATTTAGCGACGATGCGAGAGGCTTTGTTTGATGATGTGCGTGAGCATGATTCTGATAAGTTTTTGCACGAGTTGGCACCATACTTTACGTTGATTGGGACTGACCATGTTAGTACAGAGATGGCATTATCAGCGGATGATTTGGCTGATTTAATGACCATGACCCCATATGCCTACCGCGCACGTAGTGAAAAAAGACAAGCGTTGCTGACAGCAGTAGAGAAAGCATCATTTAAAACAGAGGCAAAATTCGTGGTTTATATTTTGCAAAAAAAGGCGTCCAGTTGAGCGCCTTTTAATATTTTTGTTACGCCATCCATTGATCAGTATTCTTGTAGTAGCCAACCGCTACCAAAGGCAAAATACTCACGAAACCATGCATTGTAGCGAATAGACAGCGGTGTTGAACTGGCAAGCGTGATTGGTTGCGCGTAACCTTGATGGCGAGCTATAGCAGCCGCGCGGATAGTATGAAAATCGCTAGTGACAATCGCGACGGGTGCCTCTTTGTCAATACCATGCTGTTCAAGTATGACTTGACTGTAGGCCAGATTTTCTTCAGTACTGGTGCTTTTACCTTCTTGATAAATACGATCTAGTGGAATGTCATGTGCTTGCTGCAAGTAAGTCGCCATGATGTCCGCCTCACTGCGCGTGCGCTCATACCCCACACCGCCACTCGTAATAATGAGCGCCTGTGGCTGCTGCTCGATCAGTCGTGCGGCCGTATCTAAGCGACTAGCTAAGGTAGGTGTAGGCTTACCATCGACCGTCCCAGAACCTAGTACAATAATAGCCGCTACAGGTGGCAAATCTTGTCTGCCCTGTGCAATCTGCTGCTGCAATGAATAAAAAAAGACTAAAAAGCTAACGAGCCATAATCCAAACATTAGCCACAATCCGTACCAAATACGCCGCAATAAAGGATTGTTGGAAAGTATTTTCGTAATTAAGGGCGCAAACAGTCCATGGCCTACAAAAACCACGCCTATCAGAAAAGGCAGCACTGTACCAAAATTAATCTTATCAACAGCCATCAAAGCAACGCAGTCGATAATCAGTATCGCCCCAAGTACGGTTAATAAAACACGTAATAACCCACACATAAATTTGTTATCCAATCAGCGCTGACAGAAGAGTCGCACTGTATATAGTTGTCAGATGCTAAGCGCTATAAATTCTTTGTACGCCTGCCAAAAGCATCATACATAGGCTGATCGGTTCAGTCGATACCAGCCAATAGTGCAACTCTGTAGTTTTTTACCGTTTAGTGTATGAATGCGCTTAGCAGTGGTAACAATCGCAACCTTTCTTCAAGTTTCATAAAGCTACTTAATACGAGAACCAGTTATCATTTTCTTTGTCGATAGAGCGATGCTTTATCGTGATACTTCATAAGGTATCTTTAATCATAATTTATTAATATGAATTAAATTAGGAAAAACAATGAAAAAGATAATAGTAAGTTCGATTCTAGCCGCTACTGCTTGTTTGTCGATGGTTAGCCAAGCCAATGCTGCACCAAATTATTCACAACATCATGCGTCTCAAGTACAACACCAAAAACATGGTAACAAGGCAGATAGTAAGCATAAAGTTGTCAAAAATAAGGCGAAGGATTCTCACTATAGATCAAAGGCGGCAGCTACTAAATATAAGGTGAAAGGTAAATATCAAGGTAAAAATACTCACGAACATCGTTCTTAAGACTAACCTTCGATAATCCAAAAATGACGCCTTAAATGGGCGTCATTTTTTAATAGTATATACAGTAAAAAAAGAGACCATTAATTGGTCTCTTTTTTTTTGTTAATCTCTTATATTAAATTTTATTTCGAGTCGTCTCGCCATTAACTAATCTCAAGATATTGAATGGATTTCCATCCTTTAATGCTTCTGGCAGTAAGCTTTGAGGGTAGTTTTGATAGCACCTATATGTCAAAAGTAGTAAACAATTCGGCCACGCTTTGACATAGTTACAAAATATTTTACCTTGTAAACACAACATAAGTTACGTTTTATCAGCATAAATCATTTAGACAGGACGCGGCGGACTGTGTCACCATTTTTTACGACATTATTCAATAAATAACGACCTCGATAACGTATTTGGAAAACCTGAAGGACTTATTATGAAAAACATATCAACATTAAAAAAATCATTAGTAGTAGCATTGAGTGTCGCCACCCTTAGCGCAGCTGCTATTCCAATGAGCCAAGCGGCCACGTCAATGAATGAAACCGTCACGGCTTCGCAGAGTAAAATCAGCCTAGAGCAAGCGATGGTTCTCGCCAATAAGGCGGTAGCAGGCAATATTATTAGTGCAGGCTTTGATCAAGAAGATCGTATGGAAAATAACCATTATGAGATTAAAATTATTGCCAATAACAATGAGCAAGAAGTCATCGTAAATACCAATACAGGCGAAGTGATAAAAGATGAGATGGAGCGTTTAGATAGAGATGACTTGGCCGAATATAACGCCATGAAACAAGCAAAAACTAGCCTATCGCAAGCCATAAAAAATGCCAATACAATGCTAAACGGTACAGTGCTTGAAGCTGAGTTTGACATGGATGCTAATAAGCCTGTTTATAAGATTGAAATTGGTAAAGGCAATCAAGTTCATTACGTCGTGGTCGATAGCTTGACGGGTAAGGTTTTGAGTAGTCATGTGGATCATGACGATTAATTATTGATAGCCCATATCGATTTTTTGCCTCAAGCAACTTTTTAGTGGTTTGGGGCATTTTTATGAATTATTTCTAATCATGAGCTAATATCATCGACACGGCTGAGTCATCTACAATTGGAATATTAACTATAGGTAAATAACAAGCATAAAAAAGACGCTAGACGCGTTATTTATAAAGGTTTTCAGAGGTATTTGGGAGTGTTGGGGATAAGCTAGGAAAGCTGATATTTGAGACGATTTAATAAGATTGGCGGTGAAGGAGGGATTCGAACCCTCGATACGCGATTAACGTATACACACTTTCCAGGCGTGCGGTTTCAGCCACTCACCCACTTCACCGTTTTTTGAACGCCTAAGTATAGCGGATACCATTTAAAATGTCACGACTTGCACGCTATCTTTCTTTATTGCTAACTGCCTGCTAGGATAGCAGATACGCAATGATGAGTATAAATGGTTGAAAGTTGAATGATAAGTTTCCGTGAGCGCACATATGGGCTTAAACACAGCATGCTAATGACTGTCATGACAGTTGCAATAGGTATCACTCAGGCGCATGCTGATGATTTCACGCAGTGCAGCCAATCTTTTTATGGTGGTATCTATCCTGAATTTACCAACACCAAGCTAAGTAATAAGACACAAGCATTATGCATGGATGGCTTTGCCGTTATGTACTCTGGTGTATCACGCACACCGCTGTGGTCAGCAGAGCATCTAGATCGCACACGTCTGCAGCAAGCCAAACAGATCGACCGTGAAGATAGCTTCCATGAAGAAAGCAAGCTCCCAGAGTCAGCACGCGCGTCATTATCTGATTATTCAGGCTCTGGTTATGATCGCGGACACCTAGCACCAAATGCCGATATGGCAACGCGCAGCCAACAGTATGATAGCTTCAGTCTGGCCAATATCGCGCCGCAGTCACCACGTAACAATCGTTATATTTGGCGTAATATTGAGTCTGCTACTCGGTATTTGACGCAGCAATACGGTGAGGTTTATACCATTACAGGTGTCGCGTTTACCAATAAAAAAACTAAGCAGCTCGCCAATCGTGTGCTTGTACCCAGCCATTTTTTCAAAGCAGTGTATATACCCGCGACCAATCAAGCAGGGGTATATTACGCACCAAATGACGAGTCGGAGCGCATCGATGTTATTAGTATCGATGAGCTGACCGCTGAAACCGGTATCGATGTCTTGCCGATGTTGGACATTCAAACCAAGCGAGAAGCATTGGATTTGCCATTGAAGGCAGGTGAGAGTTCAGACACAATTGATACGCCCGCTCAGGAGCCGGATTGGATGCTATTTGTCTGGGCTATTTTGGAGTGGTTACTTGCACAGCTAAAGGCATAGAGCAAAACGTAGAATACTTGTTGGGTTTTAAATACACCATAAGGATGATCACATGATTGACCCATTCGCCAATAATCACCAGAGCATGCAGGTTGGTGATCTTGTTATCGAAAACCAAAAGGACAAAGTCATCATCTATGGTGATATTGACCTGACTTTGGATGCATCCGGATATGAACACGCTCAGCAATTGCATGAGCTAATGAGTCGGGTCATAAACGCATTTGAAAGCAAAAACCTTTATAGTAATAATGATGATAAGTCAAAAGAAAATGATGACCAATCGGGCAAAGATATCGACAATCCCTTCTTGTAAGTCTTTGATATGGTTTTATTTTATAGAAATAATAAAGTATAAAAAAATTACTAGGCAAAGTCGGAAAATTGCTTATAATGAGTCAAGACATCGCTTATGTCGCTCAAAATCTTTGATAAAGAGTTATGAGCAATATCGATAACCTACGCTTTATAAGTAGAGAGTCGTAAAGCTTGTAATAAAAGATTCTAGCAAAGGATAAGCATAGGACATCAGAAACATAATGTTTCGAGCAATCATTGTATGAAGGGAGTCAATCTATGAAATTATTTACAAAAACCACTTTGGCAGTTGCTGGTATTAGTGTTGCTAGTATGGCATTTGCCGCTGATCCATTAGCCAATACTACTTGGCAGACATACGACGATGGTGAGCCAAAAGGCACGGTAAAAATCACTGAGTCAA
Source organism: Psychrobacter piscatorii (assembly GCF_043641605.1). Taxonomy (GTDB): domain Bacteria; phylum Pseudomonadota; class Gammaproteobacteria; order Pseudomonadales; family Moraxellaceae; genus Psychrobacter; species Psychrobacter piscatorii_C. Next base: position 69,320 of record NZ_JBHZRK010000007.1, read on the forward strand.
ACGGCGTGTTAACCGGTACACTTATTGCTGCCAATACGGCTAAAGGCAAAAAGCATGTTGGTACGACGGTCATCAAGGGTCTGAAGTCTGATGGTAACGGTAAATATAGTGGTGGTACGATTACTGATCCAGCAAAAGGTAAAGATTATCGTATGACTGCAACTCTAAACGGTAACTCGTTAAACATAAAAGGTTATATCGGTCCATTCTCACGTAGTCAAGTATGGAAAAAGAAATAAATCCATAAAGAACCTAACTATTAAGTCTGAACCTGATAGATAAAAATCCCGCATTACCGAAAGGTTTTGCGGGATTTTTTATACTTCTTATTTTATCGTTTTAAGAAAGGGGATTGCTTGATGACTAGAGTAATAAACGCTGACACTACGGTAAGTAGTATCAGCGTATCGAATGATAGGGTTTAGACTATTGAGAAATCTTATCTGATAAATTCTGGATAAGCTTCCATACCACATTCTGCAATATCAGCACCTTCATATTCATCTTCTTCAGAGATACGGATACCGATGACTGCTTTGAGGATTCCCCAAACGATCAAGCTAGCGATGAATACCCAAGCAAAGATGGTCGCCGCACCTACAATCTGACCGATAAAGGTAGAGGCTGGGTTGGTAATTGGTACGATTAGTAGACCAAACAGACCAACCACGCCATGAACTGAGATTGCACCCACTGGATCATCAATTTTGATTTTATCTAACGCTAAGATTGATAATACGACGATGACACCAGCGATAACACCAAAAAGAGTGGCTTGTAGCGCAGAAGGGGTTGATGGCTCTGCAGTAATGGCGACTAGGCCTGCTAATGCACCGTTTAGGAGCATGGTTAGATCTGCTTTGCCAAAGATGATACGAGCGATTATCAGAGCGCCTACAGCACCGCCAGCGGCAGCAGCATTGGTGTTCAAGAATACCATGGCGACAGAGTTGGCACTGGCGATATCGCCAAGTTTAAGTACTGAACCACCGTTGAAGCCGAACCAACCCATCCATAGGATTAGCGTACCAAGCGCTGCCAGTGGTAGGTTAGCACCAGGAATCGCACGTATCTCACCGTTAGGACCGTATTTACCTTTACGTGACCCTAAGAGCAATACACCTGCTAGAGCAGCAGCAGCACCCGCCATATGGACGATACCAGAGCCTGCAAAGTCAGAGAAGCCCATGTCACCTAGGTTAAATAACCCAAAGACATCGTTTCCGCCCCAAGTCCAACTGCCTTCTAATGGATATATAACACCAGTCATGACAACAGCAAATAATAAGAAAGCCCATAGTTTCATACGCTCAGCGACAGCACCTGAAACGATTGACATACAAGTCGCTACAAAGACTACTTGGAAGAAAAAATCTGATGCTGCAGAGTAGACAGAGTCACCACCAAAGCCATTTTCGGCAGAGGCTGCTAACGCGTCTTCTACCAAGGTATCGCCGCCTGCAATTCCGCTCAAGAACAGATCGCCACCATACATAATAGCGTAGCCGCATATCATATACATGATACTGGCAGTTGCAAATAGCGCGACATTCTTAGTTAAGATTTCGACCGTATTTTTTGATCGGACCAGTCCGGCCTCTAACATAGTGAAGCCGGCTGCCATCCACATGACCAACGCCCCACAGATCAAAAAGTAAAACGTATCGAGCGCATACTGGAGCTCAAAGATTTGACTTTCCATTTAAATTCCCCTTGAATTTACGATATAGATATCGGTGTGACCGATAGATAAAAATGCAGTAAGAGCCTTTCCCTATAAATCGATGTTTATAGATATGGCCTCAAATCTAGATAGCATCAGGTCCGGTTTCGCCCGTACGGATACGAATGACTTGCTCAAGCGCAGTGACGAAGATTTTGCCGTCGCCAATCTTGCCAGTGCTGGCGATACGAGTGATTGCTTCAATAGCAGGTTCGACCATCTCGTCGATCACAGCGACTTCGACTTTTACCTTAGGTAAAAAGTCCACCACGTATTCTGCGCCGCGATAGAGCTCTGTGTGACCTTTTTGACGACCGAAACCTTTGACTTCAGTGACAGTAACACCTTTAACACCGATGTCAGAAAGCGCTTCACGCACATCGTCGAGCTTAAACGGTTTTAAGATCGCAGTGATTAGCTTCATAAAAAATTCCTTATTTGTGTGATGCCGCAGATTGATAGAGGCATTATGGTGCATCGTCGTATCTCTGCTTTGCTTACGGTAAGTTATTCAAGAACTGTGCCAACCTACTCAAGGGGGAGGTAGAATTGGGTTTATTTATTCAAAAATAACCGCGGTTGCAACAGAGCATATGAGTGACGATGTAATGATGAGAGCCATCATTATAAACATAGTGAAAGTGAATCAACCTTTAGCGTTTGGTTAATGAAAACTTTATTATAACCAACTTTTTAGGTGCTTGGGGAGGCTATCCCTCTATTTCATGTGACGATTTGCTAACTTGAGTTTAGTAATAAAATGAACGTTTGATGACAGCTGATTAAAGCTAAATAGAGGAGAAGTCGCGGTAAGCGGCAGAGACCAAGAGAGTCGCTGGTGCTCTGCGCTTAAATAGATAGGCTATGTTAGTGTAGATAAACCGACGCTTAAGCCTTAGGAAAAAGGAGATATGGTGTTTTAGTGCTTCCCAGTAACTTCTTAGTATCGCTGCCTTGTAGCAACCCACGTAAACGCGACTGGCCAAACGCGCCTGTTATGAGTAGGCCGATATCGTTCTGGTCTTGGTAGTAATTTAAAGCCGCCGCAACATCACGGCAGTCTAATAATGTTTTTTTAGATTTGATGCCTGCTTGCTTGAGCTTCGCGTATGCTTCACGCAGGGCATCACAGTTATCAGAAGTTTCTTTACCGATCATGACAATATGAATGGTCAAGGCACGTACGAGCGGGGTCTTACACAACCAATTAAGTAACTTATGGCATGTTGGACTGTTGTCAAAAGCAAATAAAGCGGTAGTAGGGGGCAAAAATGGTGCATGTGTCACCAAAATGGGGCAGTGGCTGACCCTAATCAGTTGTCCTAATGTCGATTTGCACGTGACATGATGACCGATAACGATCAATTGTGCCTTGTCATCGACGTAATCGATACTCTGGTTCAGGTTTTCATGACGATGCAAGGTATAAGTTTTGAGCTTATGAGGCTTTTGCTCGCAATACGTGGTTGCTTGAGACAGTAGCAATCTGCCCTGTGCTTTTAGCTCACAGTTGCTCAAATGCTCTTTGGTTGTGAACTGCTCAAGCAAGGCATTTTCATCATCGATATTGAGGCAACCAGAATAGTTGACTGCAGCTTTTTGCTGTAAGCTTGGGACTGAGTGTAATAGTCCTACAGGCGCGCGCAAGCGAATAGAAGCCCACATGCTGGCCTCTAATACAGCTTGAACATGATCAGGACAGTCCAAGCAAGCAATGACACTATCTGGTTTTAAGTTACTCATAAAACGGCCACATCATTCTAATCATAAAAATCAGCCACTCAGTTTAGGGCTAAGGCATCATGTACATACCCAACGCTTTTGACCAACGCAGCTGTCTATTTATCCATCGATTCACAAATCATTCATCGATTCACAAAACCTTGCCATACATCAATGACAAGGCAGACGCAGATTTGCTTAATCTAATAAGCCAATATCTCGGCGATCGTGAACAGAGAAGCGGTCAATCAGTGTTCGACTCGCATTGTTGAGTCCTACCACTTTGACATCAATACCTTCACGTTGCAAGCGCATGACCAGCTTGTCCAAAGTATCAACAGCACTGATGTCCCAAAAATGAGCATGGCTGACGTCAATTTGAATGCTGTCTACCGCTTCTTTGGTATCAAAGCTATTCAAAAACTGTGTCGTAGAGGCAAAGAACACCTGCCCTTGAACATAATAATAACGGGTATTGCTATTATCATCGTACTCACTGAATATGGTTAAGAACTGACCAATCTTATTGGCAAATGCTAAGGCAGATAGCAACACGCCAACACCAACGCCATAAGCTAAGTTGTGCGTAAAGACAGTGGTCAATACCGTCGCTAGCATCACTATATTGAATGACATAGGATGCGTTTTGAATTCACGAATAGATTGCCAGTTAAACGTGCCAATCGATACCATAATCATGACAGCAACGAGGGCTGCCATTGGGATTTGGCTGACCCATTCACTTAAGAATACCACCATGATGAGCAGTACCACACCTGCGATCAAGGTAGAAAGGCGCGTGCGTCCACCAGATTTTACATTAATCATTGACTGACCAATCATCGCACAGCCTGCCATACCACCGAAGAAACCTGACACCACGTTGGCTATGCCTTGACCACGGCACTCTTTGTTCTTATCACTTGGCGTATCGGTTAGCTCATCGACAATCGTTGCAGTCATCATAGACTCTAGTAAACCCACAATGGCAAGCGCAATAGAATAAGGCGCAATAATCAGCAATGTATTTAGGTTTAATGGAATATCCGGCAACAAAAACACAGGCAACGAATCTGGCAAATCACCCATGCTACCGACGTTACGAATATCAAGATTCATATACATCGCAACAGCCGTCAACCCAACGATACAAATCAATGGTGACGGAATGATGCGACCGATTTTAGGGATAAGTGGAAACAGGTAGATAATCCCCAAGCCTACAGCGGTCATGATATAAACAGTCATACCGACACGCTCGGTCATAGGATTCAGTTCTGGTAACTGGGCGGCGAATATCAGTATTGCCAATGCATTGACAAAGCCAATGACGACTGAGCGCGAGACAAAGCGCATCAAATTACCAAGCTTTAGAATGCCCATGACGACCTGAATGACGCCGCACAGCAAGGTTGCAGCCAGTAAATACCGCAAACCATGGTCGGCAACCAAATCGACCATGACTAAGGCCATAGCACCCGTTGCTGCCGAAATCATACCTGGACGACCACCAACAAAACTGATCACGACCGCGATACAGAATGAGGCATATAGGCCGACTTTTGGATCAACACCTGCGATAATAGAAAAGGCAATGGCTTCTGGAATAAGCGCCAAGGCGACAACCAAGCCCGATAAAACGTCACCGCGAACATTGGAAAACCACTCGTCACGCAAGTTATCAATAAAAGATGTCATAAGTAAACTACATAGGGTTAGAGGCAAAAAAAGTAATCATTACTCATTTATAAAATGATCGCGTCGCTAATAATAGCTATTCATCTTTCTTTTACGTCAACATGTACTGGATCATGTTGCTGTGTTGGAGTGTGAAAGGTCAATAATAAGTATGTCTACTGATTTTTTTTAGTATCACGAATACGCTCATCAATAATCAATACGATGATAAGGACAGTAAAATTACCTAAAAATATGGTTTGAATCAGGTTGCTTAAAATAGGCTATAAAAAAATACCTATCATAAGACATAGAATCAGCAATCGCTTGCTGCAGTAGAGGGTGATAAAAAATCTGCCAAATCATGACTACTATCTGGCATATCATTATCACACACGAATCTTTGCTAAAGAGACGTGACAATAGCGCGATAAATGTGACAACATGCTAAACTAAAACAGTCAGGCGAAACGCCTTGTCACATAACAATGTCACATATCAATCAAGCTAACTATTATAGCATTAGCCACTGAATATAAAAACAGGCGAATAATAGCACAAAGTCATAAAAAATCAGTACCGAAATATGAACGATACCGTTATGATGCTTGTCATCTTGGCGGTGTCATTTAGAGTCGCTGTACGCTCAGTTTGCTTGACGCCATTTTGCTCGTTCAATAGAAGGAATAGATATGACCGCTAATACCGCAACAGAAACCTTAATCCATAAAGGCAACGGTCTACAGGTCGTGGTCGGTTTGGGACAGTCTGGGTTATCGGTCGCGCATTATCTTGCCAAGCAAGGCTATCGAGTAGCGGTAACAGATGCACAAGCCGCGCCTAAATTGACGGAGCAACTGCCCGCTGAGATCGAGGTTCGTCAGTTTGGTGCGATTGACGCAGAGCTCTTACAACAAGCGGCACGCATTATTATCAGCCCAGGCATTTCGCTCGAAAATGATGCAATTGTAGCCGCGCGCCAAGCAAATATTCCAGTAGTTAGCGATATTCAGCTATTTTGCGAAGCCTGTACTGCACCGATAGTGGCGATCACAGGCTCCAATGCTAAAAGTACCGTAACGACCTTAGTTGGACAAATGGCGGTAGATGCTGGCGTCAATGTTGGTGTTGGTGGCAATATTGGCGTGCCAGCACTGACTTTGCTTGATAATGCGGATATGGAGTTGGCAGTGCTGGAGTTGTCTAGCTTTCAGTTAGAAACTGTCACTAACTTGGGGGCAAAAGTAGCAACTGTCCTCAATATGTCACCTGATCATTTAGATCGTCACGGTGATATGCTTGGCTATCATCAAGCCAAGCATCGTATCTTTCAAGGTGCCAAGTCAGTAGTCATTAACCGCGAAGATGCACTCACCCGTCCATTGGTCGCAGACAACCTACCCAGAATCAGTACGGGTATCCATGCGCCCGATAAAGGTCAGTACGGTCTCATTACAGACACAGAAGGCCAAACTTATCTTGCACGCGGTACAGAAAGATTACTGTCCGCAGACAAACTGTTGATTAAAGGGCGTCATAATCTGCTAAACGCGCAAGCAGCTTTAGCGCTTGGTGAGCTTGCAGGTTTGCCGCTTGAGAGTATGCTCGAGACGTTACAGCAATTCACAGGTCTTAAGCATCGCTGCCAGTATGTAGGAAGCTTTGCTAATATCGACTATTTTGATGATTCTAAAGGCACCAATATCGGCTCGACCATGGCTGCTATCGAAGGGCTAGGCGCGGTCTACGCACCAAAAGATGGTAAGCTATTATTGATTTTGGGCGGACAAGGTAAAGGTCAGCAGTTTGGTGAGTTGACGCCCTTTATGAATCAGTACGTCAGCCAAGTGCTGTTTATTGGGGAGGATGGCAAGCAAATTGAGCAGCATTTACGCGCAACGAAATTAAGCGATGATGTCACATTGCACCAATGCCAAACATTAGAAAACGCCTTTGTCACTATTCAGCAAGTCACTGCTAGCAGCCTATCGCAAGTGCAAGCGGTATTGTTATCACCTGCCTGTGCCAGTTTTGATCAATACAGTGGCTACGCGGCTCGCGGTGAACACTTCAGTCGATTGGTTGCTCAGTTAGATACGGCACAATCAGATAGCACTATTATCAGTTAAAATTTTTAAATGGCTATAGGCTCGAATAGGCCAGCATAGATGGTGTAGTAGCACGTGAGTTACTTATTAACCAGAGCAGCATTTCTCGTATAAATGATTGTTTTGCTTATAAATTGCTGCTACTGTCAACCGTAACGACTCTGATTGCTAGATAAATGATTGCTCAAGCATTTTTTGATGGTTGAAGGTTTTTACCATCGTCTATCTAGTAAGATTTATTTTATGATTTTTTAAACGGTGGCGTTTCATAGACGCCGTGTTTTTTCGTTTGTTAGTGTATATAAAATTATGGCGCTCTCTTCTTTTTTTCGTTCTTCGCCCAAAACCAAGCAAGCCTCTGGCTCAGACGGTGTCCTTTCTATGCCATCAGCGCGCGCAATTTTATTATCGAGCGTCGGCTGTATCATGGTACTCAGTCTGCTGATGGTGGCTTCTGCTTCTATTCCTTTTGCGCTCAGTCGCGGTATGACGGAGCTGTATTTTTTCAATAATCAGCTACTGTATATGACGATTGGGTTAATCGTCGCCATTATCCCTTACTATGGTGTGTCTTTACGGACGCTCTATAAGACTGAAACTCAGTTTCTTTTGTTGGGTATCACCGGTATCTTGCTGGTGGCAACGCTGTTTAGTACGCCCATTAACGGCTCTAAACGCTGGCTCACGCTAGGAGGCTTTAACTTTCAGGTAGCAGAGTTGGCCAAGCTGGTCATGATTGTGTTTGTCTCTGATTTTGTGGTGCGCCGCTCTTTTGAGGTTCGTAATGGCCTAGATGGATTTTTACGCATTATGCTAGTGGTGGCACTGATAACGATACTGCTATTGTCGCAGCCAGATTTCGGTTCTTTTGTCGTTATTTTGGGGACGCTGTTCGCGATTTTTTATATCGCTGGAGCACCTTATAAGCACTTCTTAGCATTAGGTGCGGCTGCCGTTGGTGGCGCAGTGTTGATGGTGACCACGGCAGAGTACCGACTGGTGCGTGTGATGTCGTTCATGGATCCGTTTGATGATGTGCAGGATACCGATTATCAGCTGGCACGTAGTCTGATTGCTTTTGGCCGTGGACAGTTTACTGGGGTTGGCTATGGCGAAAGTGTGCAAAAACTGTCGCATTTGCCTGAAGCGCATACCGACTTTTTATTGGCGATTACGGGTGAAGAGTTGGGCTTTGTTGGTGTCAGTATGGTATTGATACTCGAAGCACTGATTATCGGTAGTGCGATGCGTATCAGCTACAACGCACTAAAACGTCGCCAGATGCGCATGAGCTATACTGCGTTCGGTATCGGTGTGATGTTTATTGCACAGACGATTATTAATGCGGCGATGAACATGGGTGCTATTCCTACCAAAGGCCTCACCATGCCATTCTTTAGTTATGGCGGTTCTTCAATGTTAATCAGCTTAGTGATGGTGGCTTTATTATTGAAAATATATAAAGAAAGTCCCGAGATTGAAAAAAGCCAATGCCGCTACTACTAAAAAGTTTAAGTTAGTCTATACATTCTATGATCAAGCACTAAAAAAGCGCCGCAAACAGTGGCGCTTTTTGCTATCTGTCTTTTGTGAATTACTTTTTAGTTATCTTCAATAAGGCGAATTCAACTGCTGTTTTCCTTGTAGCGGCGTATTGTCCCATTGAGCAATTGCTTGCTTGAGCATATTCTCTGGTATATCAATATCGATCTTTGGTTGCTGCAGGAGTTTTAAGGCATCAGCAATCAGCTGGCTTGGGTCTGAGGTATCAATTGGCTGTGCAAGATTTTGCTTAGAGAGCTTTTGACCATCAGCATTGTTGATTAATGGCAGATGATACCAATGGTCGATGGTTGGCAGTTGTGCCGCCTGCATGATACTGATCTGTGCTGTGGTCATGGGTAAAATATCTAAACCACGCATGATATGAGTCACCTGTTGTAGGCCGTCATCAATGCTGGCTGCCAGTATATAATTGATCATGCCGTCTTGACGACGAGCCACCATATCTCCTAGTGTCTGCTGCGGATTGTCCCATTGCAGTCCTTGGATACCATCGTGAAAGCCAATTTTATAGTCTGGTAGCTGTATACGTAATTTATGCTGTTGTCTATCAAGGCCGGATGCAACACAGCGTCGTGGGTAACGCTGTCTGTTTGGCTGCGTTTGATTGCATGGTTGTGTTAAGTCCGCATTATTGTGATGTCTATTAATTTCCTCTTGCGCCCAATATTGCTCTAAATCTTTGCGTGAGCACTGGCAACCATAGGTCAATGGGCGTAATGATGAAGACAAGTATTCGTTATAAATATCAATACGTTCAGATTGATAAATGACATCACCGTCCCAGTGCAACCCAAGCACCTCTAAGTCCATGAAAATCTGTTCAGTGAACTGTCTATCACAGCGCTCGGTGTCGGTATCTTCGATACGCAGCAGCCACTGCCCACCAAGCGATTTGATATGGCAAAAGCTTGCAAGTGCCGTGGTTAAAGAACCAAGGTGCAACTCACCCGTTGGTGAAGGCGCAAAGCGGCCAATAGGCTGGGATGATTTGGTGTGAGATGGCGTGTCAGTAGGAATAGTTTTCACAATAAATGGCTATCGATAAAAATAATATAGATAGAATAATAAAAATTAGGTTCAAAAGATATTTATTAAATGAGATTGTTTCGTGAGCAAGGGCAACATTTCACCAATGCTTTATCAGTCATATACTCAATACAGAGTAGGGGGAGCGTTTGCGTGAAGAGGCGGTCGTCTAAACGGTCATCTAAAATGCAAAAAGCGACCACTCATAGGGTCGCTTTGTTTTACAGTCATCTTAGTTCTACCTGATTTAAGCGCCTTGGTTTTGGCGTTCTTTAATCTCAGACAAAGTCTTACAGTCGATACATTGGGTCGCTGTTGGACGTGCTTCAAGACGGCGCAAACCAATCTCTACGCCACAAGTTTCACAAAATCCATAATCATCATTTTCGATTTCTAGCATAGACTTGTCAATTTTGCGGATAAGTTTGCGTTCACGGTCGCGTGTGCGCAAGGCTAGCGCAAACTCTTCTTCTTGAGTTGCACGGTCATTGATATCAGGCATGGCGCTTGATTCGTCTTGGATGTAGTTTTTGGTACGATCCGCTTCGCCAATCAGTTGGTTTTTCCATTCCAACAAAATCGCCTTAAAATGCTCTAACTGTGCATCAGACATATACTCTTCGTCTGGGGCTGGCACATAAGGAGTAAACTTGACTTCACTTGGATTTGTGGTCACGGTGCTCATATGGGTATCCTACTTTTTCAAATTAATTCAATAAAACGACGTATCAAAAGACAAGACGTTATTAGTTTTACAAACGCTATAATTTGTCCCTTTATCAAACGTTTTACCACTTGGTAACACAAGTAACACAGCTGATCAAATAATATCGTTATGTTGGCCTATCGGTATCGACACACCATTGCTTAGGTATACTGCGATGCAACATCTTGGTTCAATAGCATGGTTGCAATCATGTGGTAAATTACTGACTGTGAAAAACGATCTTAGCTACTATATTGCTGACTAATGTGAGATATCAGGTCATTTCGCTTCATTTTACAAGTTGTATCATTGTTTTTAATAATAATGAAGTTATTTTTTATACTGATCTCATTTTTTCTTAATCTACTCTCTAGCGCCACTTCAATTAATAGGTGCTAAATCCTTGAGGTGTAAGCGCTATAGCTATTTTATGCACCAATAAATATGGGCATTAAGTATCCAGTCTTTCAATCCAGCTTGCAACCTTTCCATTGTTGGCTAATTGCAACCAGCGGTAACCAGGCGAACACGCTTCGTCGTAAGCAAAATCATGCGAATAAGGTTTGAATTGATAGCAGGTAGATGGCGTGCTATAAACAGTCACACCTTGGCGATAACGAATCTGCTCTTGGTGAGTATGACCGCTAATAATCACCTGTAAATGCTCAAAAGGCGCCATATACTCCCAAAAAGTTTCAGCGTTTTGCGCCATATGGGTGTCAATCCAGTCAGAATCTACTGGGATGAGGTGATGGTGTAGGGCGATAAGCGCAGGCTTATCACATGCCTCAAGCTGTTTGCATAACCAATCAATATCTGTGGTGGTTATCTCACCTGCCACTTTCCCTGTGATAGACGAGTCTAATAACAGTAGCTGCCAGTGATCACTCTCAATGATGTGCCGACTGAGTAAGCGTGAGTCAGCAGGCTGGGCAATGAGTGTCCGCTGAAAAAATGGCAAATCTTCACCATTCTCATCAGTCACATCGTGATTGCCAGCGATACATACAAAAGGAATTTGGGTTGCCTGTAGTACGGCAAAGATATGGTCATAGGTGGCGGGCTTTACTTTACTGACCAGATCGCCAGTCACGATAATCAAATCACAGCGAATATCTTCATTCAGTGCTTGCTGTAGTACAGCTTCAAAATTACGCTGACAATCCCCCACCTCATTGACATGACTACTGTCAGTATCAGCAGCGACAGGCGTAGATAGATGCAAATCAGTGATTTGTAAAATATTTATCTGTTCATCGGACGTGCTGATTTTATTGACAGGATAGTTCGGCATTGGGTCGGTCCCTTATCGAATCAAAACAATGGTCATTGTGAGAACGAGTATGGATAAATGATCTACTATTTTCAAAATTATATTAATCTGTTATTAACACTAATTAATGACGAGTCATATAGTGAATCGGTACAAACAATGGTAAAGCAAGTTTATAACATAAAGCGAATGAAAGCTCTAGTAATATTAATGAAATAAAGTTGACTAAAGGAAATGTATAATGCTGCTATAGCCTATATATCAGCACGCTAGCGCGCTGACCGAAATTTTATTTTGGCTAGCTTGGAAACAATTAACGCGATAAAAAACAATATCGCTAATATCAATACGATAGAGAGTCCAGTCTGGATATCTAGCCAGATACTTCCCCACACGCCGAGCGTCACGCCGAGCTGCGCAATGATAAATGCTGTGACCACCATTTGCTTTGGCGATGAAGACCATAAGCGTGCCGTCAGTGCAGGTAATACCAATAAACCGCTGATCAATAAGCTGCCAACAGCCTGTAGCGCAATCGCACAAAACCCTGCAAGAACGCCCATAAAAAATAGTCGCTGGCGGGTCGGATTAATGCCTTGAATGCGTGCCAATGCTTCATGAGTCGCAAGTTTTATTTGGGTGGGCCAAATATACAACAGTAGCCCCAACCCAGCCAGTACGCTACCAGCGAGTAGTGGTAAATCCGCCCAGTCCAGCTCAAGTAAGTTGCCAAATAAAAACCCCAGGACATTGGCTTGTTGATTGGTCAGCTGCGTTAAAGTCAATAGCCCCAGACACAACAGCGTTACGGCAACCACCGCAAGCACGGCATCGGCTGGCAGACGGTCATCATCCATCAGTACCAGACACAGCACCACCGCTGCACTAACCAACGCCACACCTATACCCATGGGCAACTGCCACCAAGCAGCAAGTGCGACTCCAAGCAAGGTACCATGTGCTAAAGCATCGGCAAAGAATGCCATGCGTCGCCACAAGACTAAGCATCCTAAAGGCGCTGATAGTAGTGCTAAAATACTGCCAGCGATCCAAGCAGGTGCAATAATGGCTAACCAAGCGGTCATAAGAAGTGTCCGTAAAATTTTTATAAGAAAAAGTTAGTGCTGTCTATCGGTCTGGTAAAGCTAGCTTTAACGAGTTTGATGTCAGCTATTTTAGATTTAGATCATCATTGTTTTTGGTCATTATCGTTATAACTCGCTTGGTGCATGATGCTCGCAAGCATGTGGCTGATGCACATACGGCTGCTCATAATGATGACCAAATAGCTTTTGAAACTCAGAGCTGATAGCAAGCTCGCTTGGTTGTCCTTCACAGCAAATGTGCTTGTTGAGACAAATGACACGGCGACTGCCTTTCATCACCCAGTGCAAATCATGCGATACCACCAGCATCGCACAGCGTAAGAAATCCGGCAGCTCATCGATAAATTGATATAACCAAACCTCGGTGTCAGGATCGAGACCCTGCATCGGTTCATCTAGAATAAGCAAATTTGGCTTATCTAATAGCGCCCTCGCCAGTAGTACTCGCTGCGTCTCACCACCTGACAAGTGCAGCATTTGTCGTGACAACAAATGCGTTAGTGACAAATTATCAAAGATAAACTGTCGCTGCTCAGAAGTGAGACGCTTCTTATCTGCTTGCCCCAACAAATCGCAGACACGCAGCGGCAATATGGGCGGCACAGTAAATCGCTGCGGCACATAGCCAAGCTGTAGCTGTTGATGGGCTGTGATACTGCCTTTTGTGGATTCGATCAGACCCAAAATAAGCTTGACCAACGTTGACTTACCGGCACCATTAGGTCCGATAATACTAACGGTTTCATTGATTGCAATATCAATATCAATATGTGAGAGCAAACGTTGGTGCCCGATATGGTAACTGACGTTGTTCAAGCTCAGCAGTTTGCCAGCTTCATTCGTGGGACTACTATTCACAATAGCAGTAGTTGATTGGTTAGAGGGTGAGGTAGACAGGCTCATAGGATGACAACGAATAGGTGAATAGATAATACAAATAAACAATCAATGACAGTGACATACTTCTCAAGCAACCAAAGAGCCTGAATCAATCTTACTGGCAAACTTGGCAACGACCGCTAAGCTCAATAACACTACGCTCAACCGTAAAACCAACATCTTGCTCAGCGAAACTCATCATTTCTTGTACTGGTAAGCTGCTACATTCCTGAACTCGCTGACACTGATCGCAGATTAAAAAGGCAGCCGTGTGTTGTGCTCTGGGATGGCAGCAAGGAACATAAGCATTGATAGACGTTAATTGATGAATCAAACCTTCACTTAGTAAAAACTCTAAGCTGCGGTAAACCGTTGGCGGCGCAACATTTTTTGGTGCTCGCTTTTTGGTTGATGGTTTTTCTACAGATTGCTTTGATAAGCCTGATGCTTTTAGCGTATCACCATCATCCATTTCAAAGAGACGCATCTGCTGCAATTGCGTGATTAAGTCATAAGCACCAACAGGTTGATCAGACTCTAAAACCAGCTGATATATCTGCTGGCGCAAAGGGGTAAAACGTGCCCCACTCAGACGACAGTGCTCTTTTGCTGCTGCTAAGCGTTCAATAACGTCATGCGGAGTCAAATCTTGCACATCATGTAAATGTTCGCAATTCGATGAGGTAGTAGACATAGTACAGGCTCCCAAAAATAGCATGGTAATCGCATGACGTTTTTTATGATAGCGTTTTTTATTGTTATAGTATAACATAATAAACGTAGAATCGAATCAGTTGTCTTACCTCTCTTATATATAATGATCATTTTTTATCCAATGATGCGGCACGACACTGTGATTCATAACTTTGTTACTCACTCATTAAAGAGCTTACCATGAACTCTGTTTTTACTTATTTACGACGCTCAATCATTACGTTACAGCGCTTACTGATTACAGGATTGGTAGTCTTAGGCTCTTTTACATTAAGCGCGCACGCAGCAACGGTCAGTGTCAGCAATCATCCCATGTTTTTACTCAGCCAAGCTGTGACGGAAGGCACGCCTTCTGCTAACCAAATTTTACAAGCTGGCGATGTGGGGCACCATGGTAGTATTAGTCCAAGTGATAAGAAAGCCATTCAAGACAGTAAATTTGTGGTTTGGTTTGGTCCCTCATTAGAGAACAGCCTGACTGGCAGTTTAGAGATGGCACCTAATGCCATTGACCTGTTTGCTTTTGATGCTTTTACTCGACATCCTCTTCGTGATATTCAAGGAAAACCTATTGCGGGCACATTCGACCCACATATCTGGCTTGATCCTGAAAATGCAAAGGCCATTACTCGTGCCTTAGCTGTTATTCATAGCCATGCCAATCCAAAGTATAAAAGTACCTACCAAGCCAACGCCAAAAAGTTTGCACAGCGTATGGACAATGCTGTAGCGAAGATACAGCAATCCACACAAAAACAGCGTCCTTACTGGGCCTATCACGACGCCTATCAATATATTGAAAGTGCCACACAAATAAAGCTGGCAGGTAGCTTAAGCCCAGACCATCACCTTGCCCCAAAAGCAAGTCAATTGCGCTGGCTTAATGACAATCGTCCAGCCAAACAAATGTGCTTGGTCAATCAAAGCACCGCTAGCAAAGGATTGCTTGCCAAATTGCAACCTATCAATACCACTGTCCAAATCGAAGACATGAGCGATAGCGAAGACTTTGTAGAAGGATGGACAGCAATGGCTCAGCAAATCCACCAATGCATATCTTAGAATAGGAAGCCATTCGTTAGGGTTGTTTTAGAGGCTAAAGTTTTTAAAAAGAGTGAGACAGCTGTTTTTCAAGTATCTGGTACGGCTACGTAACATAGCAATACCAGTGGGTTGCGTTAGGTGACTGATAAAAGTCATATTTTACTTGCTTAATAGTGGCTGTCTCCTTATAATAAGTGGCGTTTTATTTTGGTTTAAAGGTAATGCCTGTAGAGTAAGTCATTTACGGATAAAAGTGTCGCAAGTATGCTATATTATCCCAATGCTGAAAGGCTATAGGAATATCGATGACCAAGCCTGCCAAACGCACGCAAAAAGATAAAATAGGCATCTATATCAAACGGCAAGCATGGATATTGTTTATCCTTATCATTATTGCTTGGATGATAGATACGATTTGGTTACGTAGTGAGCTTACTGTAGCAAAGAGCGTCGCCATTGGTGCACTGCTCAGTTTCACGACTCAAGCCGTTTTTGCTTTTTTTATCTTTTGGTACACTGGATATCGCGCGCGCCAACATATCGTTAGCCAGCTATATCGAGGTCAAATGGCTAAATGGCTGTTGACTGTGTTTGGTTTCGCACTAATTTTTATTACCGTACAACCCCTATCTGCGCCTGCGCTGTTTATCGGTTTTATGGTAATGCAAATTAGTCACAGTTGGATGTTGTGGCATATACGCTAGCGCTAATAAATGATCACTACATAGATAATTTATTCATAGTACTGGCAAGTCACCCTGCCGTCCAACTTCTCTATGACTAGTTCAGAAAGTCAAAGTACAAAACTGTCCCACGACAGCACCAATGATTATAAAAATCGAAGTATGAGCCTCTATGTCAGGCGCAGTATGCAACGACACAGTGATGGGGTAGAGCTGACCAAGCTATTAACCTCACTGATGATTAAATTTTTACAGTTTAGTTATGGACGACTAACTATATTAGTAGCCGTTATTGTCAGCTAACTTATTCATACAGTGGATAATAAAATCATAATTGACTTTACACGAATACAACGCTGCATTAATATAGGCAGCTAAATATTTTGTTTATGAGCGCTACACTAAGCGCCGGTCGTAAAAAATGGCCAGTAGACAAGCACATATATAATAATTTTGCGTATACATGCAAGGGCTATTACTGAGTTATCATAAGCCCTTTTTTGATAGCTAAAATTTATGTCAAGTTATCAAATATAGCATTAGTAATAGAACTATGGGTTGGATGTTGTTGGTTACATGGGTGCTTTTAGTATGATTTATTTGTTTGCTTAATTGCAAGGCAAATAGAAACACTAAACCCCATCAGATGACAACCATATTTTTGGTAGTTGATTAAATCGTTGATTAATAAGAAGCTTACATTATGGCATCCGAGCAAACATCATCAGAATATATCTCTCACCACTTAACGAATTGGACGTACGGCTATCTGCCGGGCGAAGGTTGGAAAGTTGCCTATGATGCTGAAGAAGCAGGGCAAATGGGCTTTAACGCTATCCATCTTGATTCTATGCTATGGTCAGTTGGTCTAGGTATTTTATTTTGTACCATCTTTTGGATGGTTGCCAAAAAAGTCACCTCAGGCGTACCAAGCAAAACTCAGGCAGCGGTTGAGATGATCGTTGAGTTTGTTGATAACAACGTTCGTGATTCGTACAGTGGTACATCAAAATTGATCGCGCCATTGGCGTTGACTATTTTTGTTTGGATCTTCTTGATGAACTTGATGGATTTGATACCTGTTGATTTTATTCCAGGTATTGCAGGACAAGTTGGCGCTGCTATGGGTCACGATCCACATCATGTTTTCTTTAAGATTGTTCCAACGACTGATCCTAACATCACGCTTGGCATGTCGTTCTCTGTCTTTGCACTGATTATCTTTTATAGCATTAAAGAAAAAGGGTTGGGCGGCTTTATCGGTGAGTTAACACTGCATCCATTTAGCGCCAAAAACCCAATCGTACAAGCGATTTTGATCCCGATCAACTTCATCCTAGAAGCAGTTACCTTAATAGCAAAACCTGTATCACTTGGTTTGCGTCTATTCGGTAACATGTATGCTGGGGAATTGATTTTCATACTGATTGCTCTAATGCCGTTTTGGATTCAATGGGCGTTATCGGTACCGTGGGCTATCTTCCACATCTTAGTTATTACACTTCAAGCGTTCGTATTCATGATGCTGACGATAGTTTATATGTCGCTTGCATCATCAACTGAACATTAATTAGACATTCAATAGGTAAATGAGGATACATCAATGGATCCAGTATTAGGTGGTTACACAGTTATCGCAGTAGCACTACTTATCGGTCTTGGCGCACTTGGCACAGGTATTGGTTTTGCTATTCTAGGTGGTAAATTCTTAGAAGGCGTTGCTCGTCAACCAGAGCTTGGCTCACAGTTGCAAACTCGTATGTTCATCGTAGCAGGTCTTTTGGATGCTATTCCGATGATCGGTGTTGGTATTGCTATGCTATTGTTGTTCGCTAACCCTCTAGCAGGTTAATCCGAAAGCTCAGTTGTACATGTTTGGTGCTCAAGGGTTTTCTATTAAATATAGTCAAGATTTGACTACCAAACATGATCAATGAAACTGATTTTTCATTAACAAAGAGGTGATCACGTGAATATCAATTTTACCCTCGTCGGTCAAGCCATTGCTTTTGCAATATTTGTGATTTTTTGCATGAAATTCGTGTGGCCACCACTTATCGGTGCCATCAATGAGCGTCAGCGTAAAATTGCTGAAGGTCTGAATGCCGCAGAAAAAGCAAAAGCAGATTTGGCGACCGCGGAGCAAAATGTCCAGCAGGAACTTGATCTTGCAAAGACCAAGGCTGCCGCTCTAATCGAGCAAGCAAACAAGAGTGCCAATCAGCTCATCGAAGATGCAAAATCGCAAGCCCAAGCGGAAGGCGAGCGCATTCGTCAACAAGCGCAAGCGTCTATCGACCAAGAAATCAATCAAGCGCGTGAATCATTACGTGCCCAAGTTGCTGAACTGGCTGTACTTGGTGCAGAGAAGATTTTGCAAGACAAAGTCGATGTGCAAAAACATGCCAGTATGTTAGACCAACTGGCGGCGAAGCTGTAATTGTGAGGATATAATGGCTGACTTATCAACCTTAGCACGACCGTACGCTAAAGCCGCGTTTGACTATGCCAATGAAAACGGCGCTGTACACGAGTGGGAAGATTTCTTACTTGTCGCTAGCACTGTTGTCAATGACAAGTCGTTCAGTACTTGGCTAGACAATCCAGCTGTTTCTGCTGAGCATAAGTCAGCTGCTTTGGTCGATCTTTATGACTCACAAGTGGCCGGTGATAGCGACTCTGCTTTTAAACAGCTACTAGGCGAGAGCAAAGGTTCTCGCTACGGTAATAGTATTAGCTACCCTAAAGTATCACCCCAGCTCAATAATTTTGTTAAGCAGTTGGCGCAACAAGAGCGTCTAGCGCTGCTTCCTGAAGTTTATGAGCATTATCGCCGTCACAAGGCAATAAGCTTAAAGCAGCTTGACGCATATGTGACTTCTGCCTACCCATTGACTGATGACCAGCGTCAAATGCTACAAACGCGTCTTGCTGCCTCGCTAAATGCCAGTGTAGTGATTCACGAATCAGTTGATCCAAGTTTATTGGCAGGCGCTACAATCAAAGTCGGTGATAAAGTCATTGATGATTCGATGCGCGGCAAGTTACAACAGTTAAAAACACAGCTAACTGCCTAATGCCATTTATTGATGCAGTCATATATTATCTGCGTCATAGCAAGAGCATTTGAGTCAGTGGGCGGGTTATCATAAATTAAAGGAAACAAGGCAATGCAACAATTGAATCCAGCGGAAATCAGTAACCTGATTAAGCAGCGTATTCAAGACCTTGATGCGGGTGCAACTGCAAAGAATGAAGGCACGATTGTCAAAGTATCTGACGGTATCGTGCAGATTCATGGTCTTGAAGATGCCATGTACGGCGAAATGATTGAGTTTGAAGGCGAAATCTACGGAATGGCTCTAAACTTAGAGCGTGATTCTGTTGGCGCGGTAGTACTTGGCGATTACCTAAAGCTGCAAGAAGGTCAAAAAGCCTATTGTACTGGTCGTATTCTTGAAGTACCAGTAGGTCCTGAGCTGTTAGGCCGTGTTGTTGATGCTTTGGGTAATCCTATTGATGGCAAAGGTCCAATCAATGCCAAGATGACTGATAAAGTCGAAAAGATCGCTCCAGGCGTTATCGACCGTCAATCAGTAGATCAACCAGTAATGACTGGTTATAAAGCCGTTGACACCATGATTCCAATCGGTCGTGGTCAGCGTGAGCTTATCATTGGTGACCGTCAGACTGGTAAAACAGCGATGGCTATCGATGCGATCATTGCACAGAAAGCTTCTGGCATTAAATGTGTATACGTGGCTATCGGACAGAAACGTTCGACTATCGCTAACGTCGTACGTAAGCTTGAGCAAACTGGCGCACTAGAATACACCACCGTTGTGGTTGCTTCAGCGTCAGAGCCTGCAGCACTTCAGTACATCGCACCGTACTCAGGTTGTACGATGGGCGAATACTTCCGTGACCGCGGCGAAGATGCACTGATTGTATTTGATGATTTATCAAAACAAGCCGTTGCTTATCGTCAGATTTCACTACTATTACGCCGTCCGCCAGGTCGTGAAGCGTATCCTGGTGACGTATTCTATTTACACTCACGCCTACTTGAGCGTGCATCACGCGTAAACGCTGATTATGTAGAAAAGTTCACTAACGGTGAAGTGAAAGGTAAAACTGGTTCTTTAACCGCACTACCAATCATCGAAACCCAAGCTGGTGACGTATCTGCATTCGTACCAACCAACGTGATTTCGATCACTGATGGTCAGATATTCTTAGAGTCTAGTTTATTCGCCTCAGGTATCCGTCCAGCAGTCAACGCTGGTATCTCGGTATCTCGTGTGGGCGGGGCCGCTCAGACTAAGATCATCAAAAAGCTATCTGGTGGTATCCGTACCGCTCTAGCTCAGTATCGTGAACTAGCAGCATTCGCTCAGTTTGCCTCAGATCTTGATGACGCAACGCGCGAGCAGCTTGATCATGGTGAGCGTGTGACTGAATTGATGAAGCAAAAGCAGTATCAGCCGATGTCAATCTCTGAGCAAGCAGCCGTTATCTATGCTTCAAACGAAGGCTTCTTAGCTGACGTACCTGTCGAAAAGATTGGTTCTTTCGAAGAAGCGTACTTGCGTTATATGCATGATGAGCAAAGTGAATTGATGCGTGAAATTGATGACACTGCGAACTACAACGACGATATCGCAGGTCGTTTAAAGTCATCTCTAGAGACCTTTAAACAAAATCACAGTTATTAATTTAACGGGTTAAGCCGAATTGGTTATAACTGGTATTTAAAAAGTGGCGCGTTGTCTGATCAGATATTTGCGCCACTGTTTTAACCATGATCGGTATTAGATCGCGTAATGCCACAAGATATAAAATGTTATTCTATAAAAGTGATGTTGTATATCAAACGATTGTCGCATGCGCCAATGCTTTTTAACCCTCTTATATTGGAATCATTATGGCAAGCTTAAAAGAGATACGTGCCAAAGTCACCAGTATTAAAAGCACCCAGAAAATTACTCGTGCGATGCAAATGGTAGCGGCAAGTAAAATGCGCCGTGCCCAAGAGCGCATGGAAGTGGGTCGCCCGTATGCTGATAGTATGCGCCGGGTTATTTCACATTTGGTGCATGCCTCATCAGACTATAAACATCCGTATATGGTATCGCGTCCAGTCAATAAGGTTGGCTATATTGTCATTACCTCTGACCGTGGCCTAGCGGGTGGTTTGAATATTAACCTATTCAAAGCTTTAACTAAAAGTATCCAAGATTATCAAGGTCAGTCAGTACAAGCTGAGTTTGCAGTCATCGGTGCCAAAGGTGTGAGTTTCTTCAAAAACTTTGGTGGTAAAGTTACATCGGCTGTGACCGACTATGGCGATAAACCAACGTTTGAGCAATTGAATGCACCGGTTCAGGCTATGCTTGAAGACTATAGTAACGGCAATATTGACCGTATCTATGTGGTCTACAACCGATTCATCAATGCGATGACTCAGAAACCAACAGTCAATCAGTTGGTTCCTCTACCAGAGCAGTCATTTGGTGATGAAGATAGTGGTCTACAGACAGAACTTAGCTGGGATTATATCTACGAGCCTGACATCAAGACGTTGATTGATGAATTGCTTGGTCGCTACATCGAGTCGATTGTTTATCAAGCGGTAATGGAAAACATTGCCTCTGAGCAGTCTTCACGTATGGTTGCGATGAAAGCGGCAACAGATAATGCTGGTGACCTTATTAACGATTTACAGTTGGTTTATAACAAGCTGCGTCAAGCGGCGATTACCCGAGAAATCTCGGAAATCGTTGGCGGTGCTGCTGCTGTTTCATAATTGACTACACCTATATATAGAAGTTCAAGGAGAACGCAATGAGTAGCGGTCGTATTGTACAGATTATTGGCGCGGTTCTTGACGTTGAGTTCAACCGTAATGAAGTTCCTCAAATTTTTGATGCCTTGCAAGTAGATGGTACCGAAACCACCCTAGAAGTACAGCAACAGCTAGGTGATGGTATCGTACGTACTATTGCAATGGGTTCAACCGAAGGTTTAAAGCGTAACCTACCTGTTACTAATACTGGTGCACCTATCTCTGTGCCTGTTGGTACTGGTACGCTAGGTCGCATCATGGATGTTCTTGGTCGTCCTATCGATGAAGAAGGTCCCGTTGTTGCTGACGATAAATGGTCTATCCACCGTGAAGCACCAAGCTACGCGGATCAGTCAAATAGCACTGAGCTGCTAGAGACTGGTATTAAAGTTATCGATCTACTTTGCCCATTCGCTAAAGGTGGTAAAGTTGGTCTGTTTGGCGGTGCTGGTGTTGGTAAAACCGTTAACATGATGGAGCTGATCAACAACATCGCTCTAAAACATGAAGGTTTGTCAGTATTTGCTGGTGTTGGTGAGCGTACTCGTGAAGGTAACGATTTCTATCACGAAATGCAGGAAGCTGGCGTTGTAAACACCGAAGACTTCAGTAAGTCTAAAGTTGCAATGGTATATGGCCAGATGAATGAGCCACCGGGTAACCGTTTACGTGTTGCACTGTCTGGTTTGACCATGGCTGAATACTTCCGTGATACCAAAGATCCTGTTACTGGCAAAGGTCGTGACGTACTATTGTTTGTTGATAACATCTACCGTTATACACTAGCTGGTACAGAAGTATCAGCACTACTTGGTCGTATGCCGTCAGCGGTTGGTTATCAGCCAACACTAGCTGAAGAGATGGGCTTACTACAAGAACGTATTACGTCAACTCAGTCAGGCTCTATTACTTCAGTTCAGGCGGTATACGTACCTGCGGATGATTTGACCGATCCATCACCTGCTACGACGTTTGCTCACTTGGATGCAACAGTTGTACTAAGCCGTGACATCGCATCACAAGGTATCTATCCTGCGGTTGATCCACTCGATTCAACCTCACGTCAGCTAGATCCACAAGTAATCGGCGAAGAGCATTACAATGTTGCTCGTGGTGTTCAGGAAGTTCTACAGCGTTATAAAGAGCTTAAAGACATCATCGCTATCTTGGGTATGGATGAGTTATCAGAAGAAGATAAACTGGTTGTTTATCGTGCTCGTAAGATCCAGCGCTTCTTGTCTCAGCCATTCCATGTAGCCGAAGTATTCACTGGTGCACCTGGTAAATACGTACCACTACGCGATACCATTGCTAGCTTTAAAGCAATCATCGCTGGTGAATACGACGACCTACCAGAGCAAGCGTTCTACATGGCTGGTAGCATCGATGAAGTTGTTGCTAAAGCTGAAAAAATGAAGTCTAAGTCAGCGTAAGTTGTATGCGTATAAGCTAAAGAGTAGATATAATATCAACCTTATATCTACTCTTTAGTAACGCATCGCAGTTTTACTGTTTTTTGATCGCGCTTTTATGGTAAGGAGTTAAGTATGGCAACGTTACAATGTCGCGTCGTAAGTGCTCGTGAAGAGTTGTATTCAGGCGAAATTAGCATGTTAATAGCTACTGGCACCGAAGGCGAGATTGGTGTATTGCCAGGTCACACACCGCTTATTACTTTGCTAAAACCGGGTGCAATGCGAGTGCAAAAAGCAAACGGCGAAGAAGAAGTGATCTATGTTTCAGGTGGTGTATTAGAAGTACAACCAAAAATGGTTACCGTATTGGCGGATACAGCCATGCGTGCGCATAATCTTGACGAAAGTAAAATCGTTGAAGCACGCAAAAAAGCGGAGCAAATGCTGGTCAATCAATCTGACACATTACAAACCAATGCGGCTTTGGCCTCACTTGCAGAGTCAGTAGGACAACTACAGACTATCCGTAAGTATAAAAACCGCGCGTAATCTATTACTAATAACCGTAAATATTCGCTTTAGTTTACTGTTCCAAGTAATGATAAAAAGACAGTCCATTATATGGGCTGTTTTTTTATGTCTACTCGTTAATGATTGATTCACTTTATCATGATTGACCTCGCTCAGATCTGAGGTATGAATAAATGAATTCTCTATTCTTTAAAGTAAAATCGTTCATCTATGATTGAGAGAAACAATATTAGAATATTCCGAAAAGTTACTGGCGACAATCGTAATATGTCGTTATATTAGATAATGGAACATCGTAAATAAACAGCGATGGTTGAGTGTATTTGAGCAACCTTAATCATTCATTTGATAATTTATATGCACTTAGATATTAAGTAGTCTGCAAAAGTAAAACCATTAGCTAATGCGGAAATATATGACATTATTTTTGGACGTAAACTAAAGTTTTAGTCGATGTAGTTTATAGGTTTTGTTAACGACTATCAGCTATAGTATAGGAAGCGATACGTTTAATAGTATACTGTGCTGCTAAGTTTGTAACAGCTATACGAACATCGATTGTGCCATTTTATGGTGCTATTAATTTTTACCGCTCTTACTTTTACTGCTTTTAAATTAGATGTATTAGAGGATATAACAATGACAACGACTGAAGAAGACAACACCCCCCGAATCTTGATTGTTGAAGATGATGAGCGTCTGGCCATGTTGACTCAAGATTACTTGGTCAAAAATGGTTTAGAAGTAGCAATTGAAACTGATGGTAACCGCGCTATTCGCCGTATCGTCAATGAGCAACCAGACATGGTCGTACTTGATGTTATGCTTCCTGGTAGCGACGGATTGACGGTTTGTCGTGAAGTGCGTCCGCATTATCAAAATCCGATTTTGATGTTGACTGCGCGTACTGAAGATATGGATCAAGTATTGGGTCTTGAGATGGGTGCTGACGATTATGTTGCCAAGCCTGCCCAGCCGCGTGTATTGCTTGCCCGTATTCGTGCCTTGCTACGTCGTTCAGAAAATGCACCGTCAGAAGACGTGCCACAGCGTCTAGAGTTTGGCGAGCTAGTCATCGATAACGGTGGTCGTTCAGTCAATCTAGGTGATGAATTGGTTGATTTCACCAGTGCAGAATACGATCTACTATGGTTACTTGCGTCTAACGCAGGCCGTATCTTATCTCGTGAAGATATTTTTGAGCGTCTACGCGGTATTGAGTATGATGGACAAGATCGCTCAATCGATGTACGTATCTCACGTATCCGTCCAAAAATCGGTGATGATCCAGAAAATCCAAAACGTATTAAGACGGTACGTAGTAAGGGCTATCTGTTTGTGAAAGAAGGTAACTAAGTCATTTTTGCTCATTTAATGACTAAATATTGATCGTCGTTTGAAAAAACCAGCCTAGTTGCTGGTTTTTTTATGGCTAAATTCTAATTTTTGAACTTAAATGCGGTGTTATGTGGTTTAATTAAGCACTTATTATGGACGCGAACTAAATGTATAAAATGTCTATTCTTTTTGGATGATTATTGCATATCCATTAAAATATACTATTTAGCGTCTGATAATCCTATTCAACAGTGTTCGATATCAATCACATAGCAGTGCTTATATGCTAGATGATATCAGCAGTTTTTATTTATTAAGTTGGTCACGGCACGTATGTCATTAGTCTCTTCTTTAAAACACAGTATTTTTGTCCGTATCTATGCTGGACTACTCATAGTCTGTTTGTGCGTAGCATTGTTTGCGCAGTTATTGATGGGTACTATCAATAAGGAGCGTGTACAGTCCTACCGTGAAAACATGGCAATGGGGGCTTTTCATTTGGTGAGCGAAGGTATCTCTCACCAAAATACTGCAGAAGAGCGTGAATACTGGCTGTCTGATGCCAGTAGTTTGTTTGGTGCAAATTTCAAAATCATACCTATTGATGAAGTAGATTTTACTGCCAGCGAGCTACGCCGCTTTAAAAATGATAATACTGTCGTTCGTTACGTCGAACAGCCTGTGTATGCAGATGTCTATTATCGCTTGCCGGATAATGAGAATGTCCTAACAGCACGAATATCGGAAGTCACGGAACAGCAAGTCAGAGCAATTGCTGTCTTTTTATTGGACGACTTGTCTTATGAAGTCACCTTGTCTGATAAACGTGCGCGCTTGGCCGAACTTGAGGAGAAATTTTCTTTCCCTCTGGCATTTGTGCCTGTTAACACGCTCGATTTAGATTCAGATCAAATGTCACGCCTACGCCGTGATGAAGTGGTCATCTCATTACAAGACCCTAATAGCAGTACCAGTAGTTCGGCCATCAAGATAGTGGTTCCGTCTGAAATTAATGATATGGCAGTCCTGATAGGCCCTGTACCATTGTTTAATTGGTTCCCACTTAATTTGATTATTAGTATGATTCTGATTAGTATGTTTTTAATCAGTTTGGGTGTTTATGCGCTCATTTTCCCACTTGAGCGCAAGCTACAGCTGATTCAAGTTGGTGTTAATGAGGTGAGTAAAGGCAACCTTGATATTCAAGTACAAGTAATTGGTCAAGATGAGATCGCACGTTTATCAGCGACCTTTAACGCGATGACGTCACATATCAAGCGTTTGATTGAGTCGCAACGAGAGCTCACGCGAGCCGTATCACATGAGCTTCGTACGCCAGTTGCTCGTATTCGATTTGCGGTAGATATGCTGGCTGATACTGATGACGAAGATTCACGCTTTATGCAGCGTGACTATATCGATGAAGATATCGAATCACTTAATGGCTTGATTGATGAGATTTTGACTTATGCTAAGCTCGAAGAGGGCTCGCCAAAATTAGATTTAGAACCAGTAAATCTCAGAGAATTGCTACAGCAGATTGAGCGTGAGACCAATGCACTAGGTAAGCCGATTAAAATAGTGACCAACTTGCCAAATGCAAAAGTAACCGCGATTGCCGATCGACGCTATCTGCACCGTGTGATTCAGAATCTTGCAGGTAATGCTTTACGTTATGCCGAGACCACGATCATTATTAGTGCTGGTGTCAAAAAGGGTAATGCATTTGTCAGCGTCGAAGATGACGGTCATGGGATTCCTGAGGCTGATCGTGAAAAAGTATTTATACCGTTTTCGCGCTTGGATGATAGCCGTACACGAGCATCAGGCGGCTACGGCCTAGGTCTGTCTATTGTATCGCGCATTGCCTTTTGGTTTAATGGTAGTATGAAAGTAGATGAAAGCCGAGATCTTGGCGGCGCAAGATTCGTAATGACATGGCCTATCAAGCCATTGACGCAAATTTTGGCTGCTGACGAATTGACGCAAGAAAAAAGCGAACGCGATTTTGACACTAAATAATGACGTTGAACAATGATGACAACTAAACAATGATGACAAGTAAAAAATTTGTCATCATTAAACGAACCCGATCATCAGTATTTTGATAATCAGGTGTCTTGTTTGCAGCAGCTTATTCTAGGGTAGTTTGACAATATAGGAGGCAAAGGATGCCATATTTATTTGGTGGCTTGGTGCTATTAAATGCGATTACGCTGGGTTACTACTTGTTTCTAAAGCAGCCATCAACAACCCAAACGCTAAAGACAGCCAAAGAAGAAATTACTCAGCCATTGACGTTTACTAATAGTGCTGAATATATTCCGCCTATCATTGGTAGCAAAGATTAATTTATCCACGCAGGGTTTGTTTAAGCGATCGTGTTAAGGATTGTCTTCATTCGATGTAATACTATCGACTGTAGATGTGTCATCGACTGCATCAGCAGCCAAGGTATTGTCTCCAGCAACTTTAGAGAGTAGGGGTATGCGCACGCATACTTGTAACCCACCATCAGGGTGATTAATCGCCTCGACCGTACCATGATGTAACCGCGCAATGCGATCTACAATGGCCAGCCCTAGACCGCTACCTTGGGTAGTACGTGCGGTCTCTCCACGCTCAAATGGCTGCATGATACGCTCCAATTGATCCTCTGCCACACCATCACCGCAGTCACGCACACAAATCATCAGTTGCTCTTGTGCTTCCTTATTGACAACGTTTTCACTGACGACATCGCTATCTTCTTCTTCAACCGTTTCTATAAATGTTGGTATCACCGTGGCTGATAGATAAATCGGCGGTTTACCATAACGATTGGCGTTATTGATCAGATTGATGATGAGACGCTTGATGGATAAGGGGCGTACAGGAACGACTTTGTGACACTCTGATTGATAAACGAACTTCATCGGTGCAAACTGCACCATTATTTCATTAAATATCGTGTCCAAATTGGTCAAGCTAACTGGCTCATCGGAGCCATCTTTCATAAATGAGATGAACTGCTCCAAAATCGCATCCATATCTTCAATATCGTAAATTAGCCCTTCACGAAAAAAATCATCTGGTAGCATCTCAGCAGTCAGACGCATACGAGTCAAAGGTGTCCGCAGGTCATGTGAGATACCAGCGAGCATGATGGTTCGCTCTTTTTGGGCTTGATTTAACGTTGTAAATAGACGGTTGAAAGCCATATTCACTTGACGTATCTCGGTAGGGCCTTTTTGCGTTGGCAGTGTAGTCGCATGACCCAGACGAATATAGTTAGTCGCTGCACGTTGCAAATAACGTAAAGGGCGGTTCAATTGACGTGCTAACAAAATAATGGTCAGCAGCGATAAGATAGGCAATCCAATCAAAAACAATATGAGCAATGTTGGGCTGTACTGCGAGTAGTAAACCACTGGCTCACGAATCCAGAAACTGTCATCGCGGCTGTCTTGTACCCAAAGCTGCGGTGTTGGTTTGAACTTGAAATAAACTTCGACAGGTCGACCCAGCTGCGCACCAATCTCATACTGAAGTACATCAGTAAAGAAGCTCACAAATGCTTTGTCAGCCACCTCCGGAAAGTCACTGGGGTTGTTCACCACCACGACATGAGAATGCTGATACACCCATTGGCGGATATCAGGACGATATTGCCAGTCTTTATTCACACTATTAATTAATCGCAGCTCGCTTGTCAAATAACGCGCATGGTTTTTGAGTTCTGGCAGATAAAGACTACGCCAAAAGAATAAAATCGACAAACTCACACTGATGAGAACAATAAAAGCGACCATCAAGGTTGTCAGCCAAGTATTGGAATAAGAACGTGGTAGCCAACCTTTGCGACGGGGCTTTGAGTTTGGAGTAATCATATAAATCCAGCAGATTAAGAAAGATGTCTGATTAAATTTGGTTTTGAGTTAAGCCGCGATTGTATTTTGGAGAAAGAGCGGGTTATTTCTAAACATGGTGGCTGAGAGTAGGGTGTGTCAGTCTACTTCAACACACCATAGAATAGCATAACCAATGAATCGTACTGTGACGCTATTCATTTAAGCAGTTTGTTATGTACCTCTCCACTATTTTAATAATACCAAACCTAAAGCGCGGTATATTTTAGTAACTGATTAAGATAGAGAGTCCTTAATAATTGTATAAAACGCACGGTTATGCTCGATTATGTTTTACATAGACGGGTATTTAAGCTATTGTTAATAAATAATTAAATATGCACGGTTTATGTTTTCAACAAATAAAGACTGTGATATAATTATGCCCTTTTTGGTATACCTGCGAAAGAGAGAATTCACATGGTTGTTATTCGTTTAGCACGGGGCGGTGCCAAGAAACGCCCATTTTATCAAGTAGTTGTTGCTGATCAACGCCGCGCGCGTGACGGTCGCTATATTGAAAACATCGGCTTTTTTAACCCACTCGCTAAAGAGTCTGAAGAAGCAGTACGCCTAAACATGGAAGCGTACAATGCGTGGATCGCAAAAGGTGCACAACCTTCAGATCGCGTTGCTTCATTAGCAAAAGCTTACAACAAGTCTGCAGCACAAACTGAAGCAACTGCTTAAGTTTTCGTTGCTACTGAGCCACTTGTAGTATGACTACAAGACGATTCAGTAGACTTTAGAATACATAGCGTAACTGGTTTGACCAGGGTGCGCCATTAACTGTTTATCGCTTTTGACACAATTGTTTTTGCAATTGCTGTTTTAATCATTGTTAGGTTAGCTGCTATGTCATCCACTCCAAACGCTAGTGCCCTTATGAAAATCGGTCAGCTTAAGAAGCCTTATGGCATCAAAGGCTGGCTTTGGGTATTTAGCGATACGGATGATCGTACAGCGATATTCGACATGAAGCCGTGGTGGATGAAAACCGCCACTGGCATGAAACCTTTGACTGTCAAAGCTTGGCGTGAGCAAGGAACAGGAATTGTGGCTCAATTTGAGCAGATTCCTGATCGTAATGTTGCTGAGACCATGAACGGTGTTACCGTTTGGGTCGAACAAAACGTCTTGCCTGAAACAGCTGAAGACGAATATTATTGGTCGGATTTGGTCAGTTTGCGCGTGATGAACGAGCAGAACGAGTATTTAGGCAATATCACTGAAATGTTTGAAACTGGTGCCCACGACATTATGCGCGTGGCAGCCAATTCAGACAGTTTGGATAATGAAGAGCGCCTAATTCCATGGCATAAGCAAACTGTGATAGAGGTCAATATGACTGAAAAAACAGTACTTGTGGCATGGCCGAGTGATTATTAATATCGATTCTAGCTTTTAGTTAGTGTTCATTGATAGTCACACCGATTGTTTTAGCCTCAATGCAAGTAGACATCAGATGTATTTTGCCGTAATTAGTATTTTTCCTGAGATGTTTGCCACGATTCGTGAGTTTGGAATCACGGGACGGGCAGTGACTCAGGAGCAAGTTACGATTGAATGCATTAATCCACGTGATTATACCACTGATAACTATCGCCGTATTGACGAGCGCCCGTATGGTGGCGGTCCTGGGATGGTGATGATGGCTGAGCCATTGTCGAAAGCCATTGAGGATGCACGCTTGCGTGCCAAGCAATACGGTTGCCGTGTCGATAGTGAGCATTGTCCGGTGATTTATATGTCACCGCAAGGGCAAACGCTTAGTGAGAGTAGCGTAGTCGGTATGACTGATTATGATGGCATGATTTTATTATGCGGTCGTTATGAAGGCATCGACGAGCGCCTGCTGTCACAATATGTCGATATGGAAGTATCACTAGGTGATTACGTGTTGACTGGTGGTGAGCTACCAGCAATGGTGCTGATGGATAGTGTGATACGTCGTCTACCCGATATCATGGGTGATGATAAGTCAGCAGAGCAAGACTCGTTTGTCGATGGATTGCTTGATTGTCCACACTATACCAAGCCGCATGAGTTTGCGGGTATGGCGGTTCCTGAAGTGTTACTTTCGGGTCACCATGCCAATATCGCTAAGTGGCGCTTTAGTCAGCAAGTCAGTCGTACGCAAGCGCGTCGTCCGGATTTGTGGCAAGCGTTTACTCCGACGGTAGAGCAAGCGAAGTGGCTTAAAGCACTAGCAAAAGCAGATAAAAAGTAGGTTGTTGATACCTGATTTTATCGTCATTAAGCTTGATAAACAGTTAAGAAACAGAATTTTGAGCAATAATAAAACGAGTCATCGCATAGTGGCCGTTGGTTATAACCCATTTATGTTGTATCTCACTATAAAGAGATACGATTAATTATTACAAACAGGTGATATGCGTAAAGCCTCTATTATCTAATGTGAGGAGATAACTCTCATGAGCAACAAGCATCCATTGGTTCAGGTCATCGAAAACGCTCAATTGATCGAGCGCCCAAACTTTGCACCCGGCGATACCGTTGTGGTACAAGTAAAAGTACGTGAAGGTGAGCGTGAGCGTTTACAGGCTTTTGAAGGCGTTGTAATTGCTAAGCGTAACCGCGGTTTAAACTCAGCGTTTACCGTACGTAAAATCTCAAGCGGCGTTGGCGTTGAGCGTGCATTCCAATTGCACTCACCAATCATCGATAGCATTGAAGTGAAACGTCGTGGTGCTGTTCGCCGTGCGAAACTGTACTACTTACGTGAGCGTTCTGGTAAATCAGCACGTATCCGCGAAAAACTTGCGCCACGTCCAGCTCAGAAAAAGACTGACGCTGGCGTACCTGATGCAGTTGATACTGCACCTGGTATCTAAGTACAAGTTTGCCGTTTTGAGTTGATTGTATGGTTTTAGAATTGACTCAAAACAAGGTAATAGTAGATACAAGCCCTTATTCATAGGTTTATTTATAAATAAGCGGGCCATACCAAAAAAGACAAAACCCCAATCTATGCGAATGCTGGATTGGGGTTTTTGTATGTGAACGCTTATCAATTTAGGCTTGCGGGGTGATTAGCTGGATATTCACAGCTAATAGGTGCTACTTTTTGCGAATAGTCGAAAACTATTCAGGTATGGGGCGTTTCAATTCGGCTAGCTTGCTCTTTAGATTTGCTGTATTTGCGTAGTCTGATATACAAGGTTTTGGTGACGGTAGCAATGAGTTTTTGCTGGTCGTCTACGATATCGACTTTATATTCACGAAACACAGGTTCACCGTCTTTTGCTAACTCTTGAATGGTAATCACTTCAGTGCTAGGTATTTTCATTCGTGCTGTGACTCTGCTATTACCGGGCGCGACAAAATCAACATGTGAGCTTTTGTCCCAGACCACATAGTTACTACCCAATTGATGCATCAGCATGAGCATATAGAAGGGATCAACCATGGAGTATAAGCTACCGCCGAATTGAGTACCGACGATATTTTTGTTGAGAGTGGTCAGTCCCATGCTGACCACACACAATCCCTGATCGAGGCTGATGTGATCGATTTTGATGCCTGCACCGATATAGGGCGCGTAAGTATTGAGTCGCAACTTCAGTAGGTGCGGGGTCAGTAGCGGCATGATACTTTGCTTGGCTCGACGCTTCAAAGTCTCAAAATTGCTGGGTAGTACACTCATAAATCTATCCTGTTGCTTTTATTGATTTTTCAGTGATATGGGTAGCGCTGTTTTTTAGTGCTTGCTATTAGATGATAAACGACAAAGACATTTATCATAGTTAAAAATGACTGCGCTCGCTAGTTTTAAAGCGTAACTGGGCATAGTCTTTATAGCTATCGCAAAGTAATATTTAGTATTTATTATAACTATCTTTAGTATTTAGTTATATGATAAAAAATATTCAGATGTAAGTCATTCTTAAGAAAACTGGCCTTTGATTTAATTTTACGTCCAAATTGGCGCTGTTTTTTCCTGTTAGTTTCCTATTAAGTTCATTCCTGTATCCAATGAAAACTTTAATTTATATATTATAACGATACACATAGTCTCTTTAATTCACCTTAAATTCGCATTTTCTTATCCCTTAACATACAATGGTTTTCCGCTTATTGTGACCGACCGGTCATTTAGCGAATATCAAATTAAAATCGTTAGCCAATTAAAAATGCAATCAACACAAGGAAATGTGATGAGTAACATTCAGACCTCATCTTTAAGGTCTAACACGCCGGAATCAAATCCAGAAAATCAAGATAGCGAATTGCAAGGCAGTTATATAGATTTGCATAAGCCAAGCTCAAGTTTTGACAGTCGTGACGCTTATCTAAATCATGAATTGCAAATCATGCAGCCAAAACGCTGGCGTCCCAATTTACCATTTCGTGATTATCGTTTTGAGTATGAAGATACTATCCCAGCGATGGCAGCGACCATCGGTAAAGTGGTCATGGTGGGCGCGATTGCGGCAACCTTTGCAGGCCCACTCGGCCTAGGTGATGCCTTTGTTTTAGAAAACGTTCGTTATGAGTTGTTGATTGTCTCGTTCTTTATTGTCTTGTTTTCTGGATTTCTGCTACCGACGGCCAACCTTGCCGGTACTCATGGGCCACTTATTCCATTGATTCCCATTGTTGTTGCTGCAGGTGGTCATCCGATGGCTTTTGGCCTACTGATTGGGGCTTTTGGTCTGCTGCTCGCTATTAGTAAAGGGGGGAGCTTACTGGCCAATTTAACCAGTAAAGGCGTATGCGGTGGCCTGTTGATTTACTTAGGGTTTATCGGAACCACCTCACAGGTTAAGAACCTTTTTGCTTGGGCAGAAGGGATTGGTATGTCGCACATTGCTTTCTTTATTATTTTAGCGACTATCCTACTATATGCATTACTTGAACATTGGCAAAAACGTTGGCTTGCGGTTCCGCTCAGCTGCGTGTTAGGTGGCGGTCTTGCTTTTGCATTGGGCGCACCTTTTGCGTTCAAAACAGCACCAGGTCTACCGCATATGAACCCAATGTATTGGTGGGGTGAGAATACAGGTTGGATGTTAGGGCTACCGACGATTGAAAGCTTCATTGTGGTATTGCCCTTTGCTATTTTGGCCGTGGCAATGTGGTCACCAGATTTCTTGGGCCATCAGGTATTCCAAAAAATCAGCTACCCTAAGCGTACTGAAAAAGTGCTCATGGACATCGATGATACGATGACCAGCGCTTCATTTCGTCAGGTAGTTGGCTCTGTGCTAGGCGGTGCCAACTTTGCGTCCTCTTGGGGTACTTATATTGTTCCTGCGGCGATTGCGAAACGTCCGATTCCTGCTGGTGCTTTATTGACGGCCTTGTTCTGTATTATCGCAGGTGTCTGGGGCTATCCAATGGATTTGGCTATCTGGCAACCAGTGATGTGCGTGGCATTGATCGTTGGGGTTTTCATCCCACTCTTAGAGGCTGGCATGGAGATGACGCGCGAAGGTAAAACCACGCAGTCTGCTGCTATTGTGGTGTTTGCTTCTGCCTTGGTGAACCCAGCCTTTGGTTGGTCACTCACGCTATTGCTTGATAATTTGGGCTTGATTGGCTCAAAAGAGCGCAGTGCCAGTTTGACTAAAATGAGTCGCTGGATCATACCGGGTATTATGTTTGTGGTACTGACTGGTGTGATGGCTATTGTTGGTATGTTGCCAGGTATTCCAGCATTGATGGCAAACTTCCGTCATTAGACCATTCATGATTAGCATATGACCGAACAAACGAAGTCAGCATAAAGCTGGCTTTTTTATGCGTGCTATTGAGGCAATAATCAGCTTGCAAAACCACGATTCCTGCCCCATAACTAGCAGTATTACTAAGATTTTTAAGAGCAATAAATTCTATGGTTACTGTCTCAGAATCGAGTCCTGTCGATGATAAAAAAGCCCGTCTTAAACATCTGATCAAGAACCTGCCTAATTTGCCAGGGGTATATAAGATGCTGGGCAAAAACGGCGATATTTTATATGTTGGTAAAGCCAAGTCGCTAAAAAGCCGCGTGAATAGTTACTTTGCCAAGACGATTGATCATCCAAAGACGCGGGCGCTAGTGGCACGGATTCATAATATTGAGACCATTATCACGCGTAGTGAGACCGAAGCGCTGTTGCTCGAGCAGAACTTAATTAAAGAATATCGCCCGCCTTATAACGTCTTGCTGCGTGATGATAAGTCGTATCTATACGTGTTTATTTCAGCGGATAAGCCTTATCCTCGTTTGGCGTATGGGCGCGGCAAAGGCAATCATCAAAAAGGCCGTTTTTTCGGGCCGTTCCCCTCTGCCCATGCAGCAAAAGAAACGCTGGTGTTGATGCAAAAAATGTTTCAGATGCGCCAATGTACCAATACTTTTTTTAAGCAGCGCCAGCGTCCTTGTCTGGAGTATCAGATTAAGCGTTGCCGTGCGCCTTGCGTAGGATTGGTATCGCCAGAAGAATATAAAGAGGACGTTAATAATACCATTCGGTTTTTGAAGGGTGATTCTAGCGATATTCATACCACGCTGATTGAGAAGATGGAAGGCGCGGCTGAAGCACTAGATTTTGAAAAAGCCGTCCTTTATCGTGATCAGCTGTCGATGCTACGCGAAGTGCAAGCAAAGCAGGCCGTCTATACGGTGCAAGGTGAGGCAGATGTGATAGCCATTGCCAGTCAAGCGGGCATGACGTGTGTCAATGTACTAACCGTACGCGGCGGCCGAGTATTGGGCGGCAAAAATTATTTCCCTGATGTGGACAGTAGCGAGCCGCTAGCAGATAACCTATCGGCTTTTATTACC
The DNA here is from genome assembly GCF_043641605.1 of Psychrobacter piscatorii. Classification (GTDB taxonomy): domain Bacteria; phylum Pseudomonadota; class Gammaproteobacteria; order Pseudomonadales; family Moraxellaceae; genus Psychrobacter; species Psychrobacter piscatorii_C. The sequence goes on from NZ_JBHZRK010000007.1 coordinate 105,356, forward strand.
TCGTTTTATTTTCAGGTGACGGACGATCTACCAGCCGAGATTATATTGAGTCATGAGATCCCCGATCAGGTGGCGGTCAGTGAAGCATTAGCAACGCATTTTGGCAATAAAGTGGTCATCAAAACCAATGTGCGTGAGCATCGCTCAGAGTGGCTGGACTTAGCAACGCTGAATACCAGTAATGCGCTAAAGACCAAGCTTGGTGATTATTTAGAATTGCACGCACGCTTTGGCGCGCTAAAAGATCTATTATCAGATGTGACAGACAGAACGGTCGATCGCATCGAATGTTTTGATATCTCGCATACCATGGGCGAGGCGACCATTGGTAGCTGCGTGGTGTTTGATCAAGGCGGCGCACGCAGGCGTGACTACCGTCAATATGCGATTCATGATATCCAAGGCGGCGATGACTATGCAGCGATGAAACAAGTACTGACAAGGCGGTATAAAAAGCAGCCGTTGCCTGATTTACTGCTGATTGATGGTGGTAAGGGTCAGCTGAGTATGGCAAAAGAAGTACTGGTTGAATTGGGTATTCTCGGTGATACGTTGATCATTGGCGTCGCGAAAGGAGAAGGACGTAAGGCGGGACTCGAAGTCTTGCACTTTTTGGATCATGAGCCGCTCGATTTGCCAATGGATAGCAAAGCATTGCATTTGTTGATGCATATTCGTGATGAGGCGCATCGTTTTGCCATTACCGCCCATCGTAAAAAACGTGATAAGCGTCGCTCATCATCAGTGCTTGAGGTGATTCCGGGTCTGGGTGAAAAGCGCCGCCGCGATTTGCTCAATCACTTTGGCGGTATGCAGCAACTGCTTGGCGCGTCACAGCAGGAACTGGCAGGCGTTCAAGGTATTGGACCTGTACTGGCGAAGACGGTTTATAAAGTACTGCACGAGTAGCTTGATCTATTATTTTTACCAATAACTTGATAACGTCCAAAAAAAAGGGCTGCTGCAGATAATTTGATTTATTTGCGGCAGCCCTTTTCTTGAGTTAATCAAATGCTCTTAATCAGTCTTCTCTACTTTATAAGTCACAAATTTAAAGCTTAAATCACTTTTTTCGTCATGCATTTGCTCAGACTCCTCAGCTACTTTATAGCGCGCGGGTAGCTTAGGATAAAAAGCATCACCATCGGTAATGTCAGTGTCTACATGGGTCAGCTCAATGCGATCCGTGTACATCATGGCATCATTGAATATACGTTCACCGCCGATCACCCAAATAGTATCTAAATGCAGCCCATGTGCCAAACTTGCTGCATGCGTCAGTGCATCATCTAAGTTGTGAACCACATGCGCGTGGGCGTGTCCTACCAGTCCTTTTTGCTCTGCGTAGTCCATCTGAGTGGAGACAATGAAGTTCACACGCTTTGGTAATGGCTTGCTACCCATTGATTCAAATGTCTTGCGACCCATGATGACGATGCCTTGCATATCGCTACTCGAGGCCGTATTCTGCGGGTCACGTGTGGTCAATTGTTTAAAGTGCTGCAGGTCTTGTGAGATATGCCACGGCAGCTCATTGTTCTTACCGATACAGCGATTGCTACTTATGGCGGCGATTTGGGCAACTTCAGTGTGGGCATAACTCATAATGTGTCCTTTCTATTATATTTTTAAACGTCTGTATTTTAACTCACAGTCTTATTTATTGTCGTGCATGAGACGTACTTTAAACGGCAACTTTGGCTTTGATAGTCGGATGAGACTCATAGTTATTGACGCTAATATCGTCGTATTCAAAAGCAAAAATATCTTTAACTTTTGGGTTCAGTATCAATGTTGGCGGCGTATATAGCGAGCGTGTCAATTGTAGCTCAGCTTGCTCACGATGGTTTTGGTAGATATGGCAATCACCACCTGTCCAAACAAACTCACCAACCTCTAAGCCGCAAACCTGCGCAACCATATGCGTCAATAACGCATAACTGGCAATGTTAAAAGGCACACCTAAAAAAAGATCAGCCGAACGTTGATATAGCTGGCAGGAGAGTTTACCATCCGCCACAAAAAACTGGAACAGTGTATGACACGGGGGTAGTGCCACTTGCTCTGCCTCCCCTGGATTCCAGCCAGAAACAATCAAGCGCCGCGAGTTGGGATTGGTTTTGATTTGCTCAACGACCTGTGCGACTTGATCGACACCATCATCGTTATAGCTGCCGTCTGCGCCTTTACTTGCACCATAGTTACGCCACTGATGACCATATACGGGACCTAAGTCGCCTGCAGGACGGTTAAAGCGTGCGGTCTGCTCCGCTGTCGCCCATTCATTCCAGATACGCACACCATTGTCTTGCAAGTATTGAACGTGGGTGCTGCCACTCAAAAACCATAATAGCTCGTAGGCGATGGATTTGAAGTGAACTTTTTTGGTCGTCAATAGTGGAAAACCTGCCGCTAAGTCAAAACGCAGCTGTGCGCCGAAATGACTCAGCGTACCCGTACCCGTACGATCGCCTTTTTCAGTACCGTTGTCTAAGACGTGGCGCAGCAAATCAAGATACGCTTGCTCGTTGTTACTTTGGGTGCCATTGCTCATAAAAGTGCTCTTTAATTACTGCTGACAGCGTCCACAGATTAGGCTAGTAATCCATATAGACGCTATCATTGTTAAAAGTATTGCTAGGGTATGCGTTATGAGGCGTACCCTCTTATTCAAGTGATTAATCGTTTTATCGGTAAGGCGAGACCCTTAGTAAGCGGCGTGCTTACCCCAATCGTAAATACCGCGTTTGTAAGCGTAACCGATTAAGAACAGACCGATAATAATCATCGGCGTGCTCAATATTTGCCCTTTGGTCACCCAACCTAACAAAATAAATCCTTGGTCAACGTCTGGCTGACGGAAGAACTCAATGATGAAGCGGCTCAAGCCATAGCCCAACATAAAGACACCCGTCACTGCCATGCGCGGACGAGGTTTTGATGAGTACCACCACAAGAATAAAAACAACAGCAGACCTTCGGCAAAGGCCTCGTACAGTTGTGATGGGTGACGAGGTAATAAGTACTGACCATTTACCTCAGTCATCACCTCTTGTAGCTCAGGATTGGCTTGCAGTTGCTGCATATCAAAGCCAGCCGCTTGAGGAAAGTAGGTGAGCCAATTGTAGCCACCATCAGAGACACGGCCCCATAACTCGCCATTGATATAGTTACCGATGCGACCAAACAGCAAACCTGTCGGGACGCAGGGCACGATAAAATCGAGCACTTGAAACGGGGTCTTTTTATATTTGCGAGCAAAGTACAGCATCCCTAGCATGACACCGATCAGGCCACCATGGAATGACATGCCGCCTTCCCAAACCTTGAAGAGGTAAGCAGGGTTTTGTAGCAACTCGCCAAATTGATAAAACAACACGTAACCGACACGACCACCCAAGATGACGCCCAGTGCGCCAAAGAACACGAGATCTGAGACCATGTCTGTCGTCCAGCCCTCACGCTTGGTGCTGCGATACCATGCCAGACCGTAAGCGGCAGCAAACGCCAGTAAATACATCAGCCCATACCAGTGGACTTCGACGGGCCCAAGTGCCAAGGCGACAGGATCGTACTGAGGATGAATCATCATAAGGGTGTCATAATATTGATAATAAAGTGCTGACTATAATAGCAAATTTCAAGCGCTGGTCATACACAATTGCTATCAAGGCCATCACGCAGTATTGACGGTTTATAGCGTTAAACTGATGCTTAATCTTACGCTTAGTAGTCACGAGATGAGATAAATGAAGTGAGGTAGGTCTCATGACAGTAGTGATGGTAGAAGTCACGATAGATAATTTTTTGGGGTGACAATGGTAGTATTGATCGTTGGTAGTATTAATAGTTGATAAGAGTACACTATAGTTTTGAGAAATATCATAGAATAGATGATAACCGTATAAAGATATTGAACATCAACACTCACCAAAAAAGCGATCTCAATACGTTTGAATAACTGTTGTCTTACTTGCTTATCTCCGATGAGCATTGACGCTATGATTGATTTCACTTCTAAGGAAAGACATATGAACGCATACCCAACACAGTGGTCTGGACTGACGGATCCTGCACGCGCATTATCGCCACGCCCTCAAATATCGCGGTTTGTTGTTCTGCCACTGATGCTTGGCAGCAGTGCAATATTAGGGTTACCCGTCGCCCAAGCGGCAACGAGTAGTATCGAGCAAGTGACGGTTTATCAAGGCTTGGCGAGTGTGACACGAGCACTACCCATTACTGGTAGCGGTGAGCAAACCGTGATATTTTCGTGTCTTTCGCCTTATATGGATAAAGACAGTCTCAGCGTACAGGCAATAGGTAATGTGAATATTGGTGAAATCAGTATTGAGGAATTAACAGGAGAGCAAGCAATCCAGTGCCAATATCAAGGTGACGCCAAGGTACAAACACAGCAAAATACCTTGGCTAGTATCAATGCGGAATTAGAAGCGGCACGCTTAGCAAAAGCCTATTTGCAAAATTTGACTAAGGCCACGCAAGTCAGCACGGCGAGTACGATTGCTAGCAACGCACGCGATATAGAGGCGCAGGCGACCCGTATTAACCAAAGTATTATTGAGATGGAGCGGCGACAAGCAAGCGCCCAAGATACAATGAATCAGCTGATGGCAGGTAGTGCCGCGTCAACGGCGAGTAATGTGACACAGGTGAGTGTACGCACTGCTAGTCGCGTGCCTAGTAGCATTAAGTTGCATTATCAAGTGCGCGGTGCAGGGTGGGAGCCTACGTATCAGGCACGTCTCAACACCAATAGCGACCAGTTAAGTATCACCGCCTCGGCGATCATCGCCCAACAAACAGGCGAGAACTGGACCAACGTACCTGTGACTCTCAGTACCGCGAATCCTAATCAAAGTGCCACAGGACAATTACCTTATGTGCCACGCCTATCGCTATATGAAGAAAATAGAAACAACAATGTGGTCAATGTACCGCCCATGTCGGAGGCTATGCCTGTCGTAGTCTCTGCCAGAGAGGGCTATAGCGACGATTCTAGAGCACCAAATATGGCACCATTGCCGAACTTTACGGTCAGTAGCCAAAATAAAAACGGTATCATTGAGTATCGCTTGCCGCAGCGAGTAACGATACCCAGCGTTGGTAGACGAGTGCGTACCGTCATTGGTGAGCAATCTGGCAGCAGTAAGCTGTGGGTGCGCAGTACACCGAGTGCCCAGACGGCGGCCTATTGGTATGCGTCAGCGCCGTTCTTGACGCCAGATTGGGTAGACGGCTCATTACAGCTGTACCGCGATGACAACTATGTTGGACAATCACGCTATAACTATCAAATGTTAAAAGAGCAAGGGATTGGTTTTGGTCGTGATCCAAGTATGATGGTCAAAGAGTTAACCAATGAAGACAAGCAAGGTGAAAAAGGCGTGTTGAACCGCACACAAACCTTAACAACGACCCAAGCCTATCAGTTTACCAATCAGCATAACCGTCCTGTGCGTTTGCAAGTATTGGGTAGCGAGCCTATCAGCCGTGATGATAGTCTGAAAGTTACGGTCACGCACACGCCGCCTGTCACTGAGCGCAATTGGAATGACAATCAAGGCATGGTAGCGTGGGAGTTTGATCTGCCAAGTAAGCAGTCACAAGTGATACGCTCAACCTCGCAAATAAGCTATCCTGCCAATAAAATATTGAGTGGTAATCGATAAGTTAGAATTTACCAGTTAGGTTCTACTGATTAGTAAGGTTTTATGCGATATCGCTTATTTTTTATTTTAGCGTATCGATAAATCAGATGATAAATATAAAAGGAATGCTATGTGTATTGTTGCCATTGCTTGGCAGTTATTTGACGAGCTGCCATTAGTGCTATTGTCCAATCGCGATGAGTTTTTGCAGCGTCCGACAAAATCGCTGCATCAATGGTCTGACCAGCCGATTTATGCAGGGCGCGACAGTCAAAGCGGTGGCACATGGTTAGGTATTCATCAGCAGTCGCTAACAGATACGGCAGGCGAGGATGACATTATTTATCAGCAAAATGGTCGCTGGGCGGCGGTACTCAACTTTCGGGACGGTGTGCAGGCAAGTGCCAATGAACGTTCGCGCGGTGAGTTGGTCACGCGTTTTTTGACCAGTACGCTCAGTCCGATGGCCTTTGCACGGCAGATTGATTTGCAAAACTACGCAGGCTTCAATCTTGTTATTGGTGATGCCAGCCAAGCGGTCATCGTTAATAATCGCGGTCATGCCCCCACGCCACTGCATGCAGGTTTGCATGTGATTTCAAACGGTCAGCCAGAATCAGCTTGGTTTAAGACGGAGCGGTTGCGTGGTCGTTTGCGCCAAGAGGTGCTACCACTAATTGCCGAAGACAGCGCGGCTAGCTACTGGCAAGCAGCTGCATTCAATGTGTTGTCAGATAATACCAAGGCACCAGATGATCAGCTACCAGATACAGGGATGAGCACTGAGCTTGAGCAAACTCTGTCGTCTGTTTATATTGAGCCTGTGAGCTTTGGCAACACTGACACCAGCAAGCCTACTTATGGCACACGGACCCAGAGTATTTTAACTTTGAGCAAAAATGGCAGGGTAGATTCAGAGATCACCGCTCACATTGTCAGTCGAGAGTATCCGCATTCAATGGCTAGTGAGTAAAAACTTATTATTCAATGTCAGTGATAACTTCTACTGATTTCACGAGAACCTATACATCATTATTAAAACCATTCACACAAAAAAGCCTGTATCACTGGATACAGGCTTTTCATTTTTTATATAAAAAAGTAAAAGGACATTTTAGAAATTAAGACTGAATCAAATGATTATTTTGCTCAGGAATGATCAGTTCTTGCTTTAAGGGAAGTTCTCGTACCAATTCTTGTAAGGCGCGACGATAAACGCCTCGTTTAAAGTGAATCACTTGTCCGAGTGGATACCAGTAACTGACCCATTGCCAATGGTCAAATTCAGGTTTCCCTTCATCAAAGCGGATATGTTGGGTATTCGGCTCATCTAAGCGTAGCAAAAACCATTTTTGTTTTTGCCCAATACATAAGGGGTGCTGGCCATGGCGTACGTAACGTTTTGGCAGACGATAGCGCAGCCAGTCTTGCGTGACTGCCAATAAGTCTACGTGACGCGGATGTAAACCGACCTCTTCCCAGAGTTCGCGATACATTGCATCCATCGGCGTCTCCCCGCGGTCGATACCACCCTGCGGAAATTGCCAAGCGTTGTGACCAATACGTTTTGCCCACAGAACCTGCCCTTGTGTATTTGCCAAGATGATGCCGACATTGGCGCGAAAGCCGTCTGCATCTATCATGACTAAACCTTTTAATTTGTTTAAAAATAGCTCGTTTTGAATTAAAACCATGATAGCAATCGTAATTATTATAAGGTGATTGTTATCGATATCAGCTCAAAACAAGATTCATTACCGTTATTAAACCAAGAAACAAGCAAAATGTGTAACAGTATTTTGCTATAAAATGTTTCACGAGTTTTACCTTTTAAAATCAACTATTTATAAACAGACTTTTGTAGGTTTTTCAAATAAAAATTTAATAAATATTGATGCGAGTAACGATAGCTGCATAGTGCTCAAATCATTTATTAAAAAAGAGGGTGAGACCAAGAAATTGTTTTCTCACGACACCATAGCCAAACAATGGCTTTATAAAATCTTGCTTTGGCTTATGCTACACTAGCGAAGCTGCATATATTTCAAACAATAAAAATAGGCGACATGCCAATTAAAGTAAGGAACATTTACAATGTCAGAGTCAAAAGCAAGCGTTACATGGCAAGAGAACAAAGCCTTTATGGGCGTGTCACCATCAGGACATAACGTACAAATCGATGCCGACAAAGAAAAAGGCTCAAGCCCAATGGAACTGGTTTTATTAGGGCTGGGTGGTTGTGCGAGCTATGATGTGGTGTCAATTCTCCAAAAATCACGTCAAGCAGTGACAGACGTGCGTTGTGAGCTAACTGCGCAGCGCGCCGAGACTACACCAGCCGTTTACACCGATATTCACCTGCATTTTGTGGTTACTGGTCAAGACATTAAAGACAAACAGGTCGAAAAAGCCATTCATCTATCCGCAGAAAAATACTGCTCAGCCAGTCGCATGCTGGTCGCGGGTGGGGTCAATATCACCCATGACTTTGAAGTGGTTGCAGGCTAGGGACTTATACAATGATAAGTGCATTTTTTGAGTTGGTAACTGACAAAGTGGCGTCTGCCATTTGGGCGATGGTGGTAGCGAGCTTACTGCCATGGGCTGTATCAATAATTGCAAAAGTATCTGGCGGCTTTAGGGTCAGAAATAATGCACATCCTCGCGATTTTTTTAAAAATGCAACAGGGATGGCGGCACGCGCTGATGCTGCACAAAAAAACAGCTATGAGACTTTACCGGTATTTTTGGCGGCAGTGCTGGTGGCTATGCTGTTCTTTGTACCACAATCGATTATCAATGTATTGGCTTGGCTCTATGTGATCATTCGGATTGGTTATTGCACCGCTTATATCACCAACTTATCGACGTTTCGCTCTATCCTTTGGGTATTATCAATGGCATGCTGTCTGATGCTGTTTTATCTGGCAATACGAGTGAGTGTATAGCGCTACCCATCCATACTTATCAAATACATCAAATCAGAATAGGTGATTATTCTTGAACACTCGCTTGTAGTGCACGAATGATCACCGCTTTGTTTTTCTCTCGCTTGATACCCTCCCATACTATTTGCGCCTCAGCATAGCCTTTGGTGAGCATACCCAGCCACTGTTTATAACGCCCAACCAATACCACATCGTTCTTTGCCTCACCTTCCAAAAACTTAATTTGATGCGCAATTAAATCTTGCCATAACAATGTCGCCGTATTCTCTCCGCTGTCAGTACTTTTTTCAGTATCATTATCAACCTGTGCCACTAAATCAGGACGTGTTACTGCGCCGCGACCTAGCATGAGATGTGACGTTCCTGCCTGAGTCATACAGTCGCTTGCTTGCGCTGCTGTCCATATCTCGCCATTGGCAATGACTGGAATATCGAGCGCATTAAAACTCTGGATTTTGTCCCAATAGGCAGGCGGCTTATAGCCTTGGGTTTTGGTGCGTGCATGAATGGTTAGCCAATCGGCACCGCTATCGTTAATTGCGCCGCGAATATCATCCATGCGACTGGTATCGGTATAGCCTAGACGAATCTTAGCTGATACTGGTATATGGGCGGGAACGGCTTGGCGTACGGCACTGATAATCTGATACATGGTTTCAGGTTCATCTAACAGTACAGAACCACCCCGATGGCTATTGACCGTTTTTGCAGGACAGCCAAAGTTGATATCGATAGCAGGCGCACCAAGCTCACAAGCGTACGCGGCGTTTTCTGCCATGAGCTGCGCGTCGCTACCCAAAAGCTGCACATGAATCGGCGTGCCAGAGGCAGTTTTGGCATTGTGATGTAACTCAGGCACGTATTTATAAAATACATGCGCCGGCAAGACATGCTGGGTGATACGAATAAACTCGCTGACCGACCAATTATAAGGACGACCCAAATCCGTCGCAATCTGCGTTAAAATTTGGCGCATCAACGGATCGGTTAAGCCCTCCATCGGGGCGAGGAGGCGGACGGGAGCTGCAAATAACTGGTTAACGGTATTTTGGCGTTCTTGAAGTTGTTGGCTCTGATTCATGCTGGTTATTCACTGCTAAAAGGTCGTTATAAATAGAGGTAGACTAGGGACTAAAATTGGCAAACATGAAAAGTGACTAAGTGTTGCCAAAAATCACCTTTTTCCCTGTCTGTAATCCTGATATCAAGTCTTTGATATTATGAATATCTAGATTACTCTGCGCCCGCGTACAAGCGACATAAAGCAGGCGTAATTCTTCTGGGCTTATCTTGACCGCATTGGTAGTCACATCGTAGTAAAAATCATCATCTAGCTGTACTTTACCCCACTCAAGCCCTTTGGCCTTATGCGCGGTGGAGATGACATAGTCAGCGTTTTCAATGCTAGTCAGACTATTAACCGCTTGACTCAAGACATTGGTACCGTGATCATCGACCAGTTTGACCAATGTTTTAAGATCACTGCCTTCATTGGTTTCAGCATATTCTTGTACATCACCCCAATTATAAAAATAAGCCAGCTCGGGTACACCGTAAGCTGATTTACCATTTTTTAAGTTTTCCGCCGCCTGACAGAATTTGAGCATACGGTCAGTATCCGCTTGTAGCGCCACGCGATGGCCGTGCTTTAACCCTGTGAGTAATTGCGACATGGCGGCGGCATTGGTACGGCAGAGAATGGCGTCCTTTTTACTGTGTACCATGCCCTTATCGGTAGAGGATTGTTTGTTCGGATTGCCTTTTAGCGGTACGTCTTCTTGTAATGCTTTTAATAAAGTATTGGCCACTTCTGCAATCGGCTCACCAAAGCGAAAGGACTGCGTGAGTAATGTCTGCGGTAGCGGCAGTTTTTTCATCGCATTGACCGCACCGCGCCATTCATAAATCTGCTGATGCGCGTCGCCCACATAGATGACTTGTCTCGATTGCTGGGTCAAGATACCCATCATCAGTGGATCAGCATCTTGCGCTTCGTCAAATAAAATAAAGTCCGCAGGGATACTCGGCTTGGACAATGCCCATAGTTTGAGATAAATATCATGCCCAATGCCCGCAGGATGACGCGCATCGATCGACTGTAGCCAACGCTGCTCTACGGCAGGGTAGAGCATCTCGCGTAGCTGCTCCGCGTCCGACGCATCGAGCCAACTGGGGAACAGGATGTGCCTTGGCGCAGGATAGCTGGCATGCGTACTACAGAAGTTACTGACCGCATCGCTGACGAACCGAGACAAACGCGCTGGCGTGAGCGTAATATATTTATTAACGCCTTCCATCTGCCGACGGACTTGTACAGGCTGCAAGCCCAAATCATCCCCCAGACGCTTAGGAGAGAAGCGCGGTAAAGATAGCTTGGCGGTAATATCACGAGCAACATGACGATAAGCCAATGAATGAAAAGTGCGGCATTCTACATGTGGTGGGAACTTTGAACGAGCATCATTGGCAATCGCTTTGTTAAAGGCCAGATACAATCCGCGACCCCGTAAACGCTCACCGATTAGCTTGAGTGTCGTGGTCTTACCAGCGCCTGCATACGCCACCACTTTAAATGATTTGTGGTCCATCGCCATATTCAGCGCAGCGAGCTGCTCATCAGTGGGATCGCTCATATAAGCTGGCATCGATGCGGACATAATAAAGCTACCTAAATACAAAAGTGATTAAAAACACAAGGGGCAAAAAAAGCCACTGGATAAACAATGGCTTATAGATGGTGGTACTCAATCGTGACAATAAGCACTAAGCTTACGCGTGGGGCAAGAAGAAAACAAGATAAGTCAGACGGGTAAATGCTTTATTCTTTGACTGTTGATATCAGGTCAGCGCTAGGTTCTTCTTTGATCAAAATTTTGGCCAAAAACAACCCAAGCTCAAACAGTAACCACATCGGGATTGCCAGCATCAGCATAGATACCCCGTCAGGCGGCGTGACCACGGCAGCCACAGCAAAACAGCCCACAATGATATATCGGCGCTTTTCTTCTAGACTCTGAATGGAGACAATGCCGGCCAATATCAATAGCAAGGTCACAACAGGAATCTCAAACGTCAAGCCAAACACCATAAATAGCTTTAAAGCAAAACTCAGATAGCTATCGATATCCGTCATCGGTAGTACGTTTTGCGGGGCAAACATAATAAAGAATTTTAAGACCCCTTTGAGCACAATAAAGTAAGAAAAAGCCACCCCTGCATAAAACAAAAATATGGAAGACAGCAGCACTGGAATAGCGATTCTCTTTTCTTTCTTATATAACCCTGGCGCGACAAACGACCAAATTTGATAAAGAATATAAGGCATCGCCAAAAAGGCGGCGACGAAGACCGTCAAACGTATCGGTGCCATAAAGTTCGAGGTGATATCTGTGGCAATCATGGTCGAATTGGCAGGCAATTGCGCCACCAACGGATCTGATAAAAAGTTATACAGCTCACGTGAGTAACCGACCAAACCCAAAAAGATGATCAAGACAGCCACGCATATTTTAATTAAATGGCGACGTAGCTCAATCAAATGCTCGGTGATAGGCATGTCACCCAATGCGCTTAAAACATCCTCTGATGATTCATTTTGAGTGCTATCAGTTGTTGCTTTATCGTCTTGATTAATGCCATCTAAAGCAGGAATATCTGAAACAGTGAGTTTTTCTTGGCGGCTTTTTTTTCGTTTGAGTAGTTGCATCAGTCAGTCCCCTGCTTATTATCAGAAGTCTGCGTACTTACCGAGCTATTTAGTAAGGTATCGGCTTTATAGTTCGGTAGATAAGGCGGCATTGGGAGGCGACGGGCTTTATCGTAAGCACCCAAACGGAACCACATATTTTCCCATGGTCGGGTATTAAGGATTTGAGTAACTGGAGCGGCCATATCGCTATCATCGTTGCTGTTACCGCGCTTTGATAATTGACCGTTCTCTAATGTATCTTGATGCTCGTCAGTTGCATAAGAATAGTCGAATGCTTTTGGTATGGCTGATTGCTGATGATTTTTTGTGTCGTCAGCTTTGCTATTTCTATCATTCGCGACCGCTTCATTCGATGCTTTTAGAGAATGGCTTTGTGAGCTTTCAAAAGCCTTCATATTGCCGCGCATCTCCGCCATTTCGCGCCTCATATCGGCTTCGGTTTGACGAATTTTGGCAAGTTCTTTTTGCATTTGCTGGCGTGTCTCAGCCAAGTCTAGCTCTGCCTCTATCTCAGACTGCAAGGTCGAGACGGTGCGGCGAATTTTGGCATACCATTGCCCAGCCGTACGTGCTGCCTGTGGCAGTTTTTCTGGGCCCAAGACGATTAGGGCGATTACGCCAAAGAGAAGTAGTTCAGAAAACCCGATATCAAACATAATGGTCCGCTATCACTGTCTAGATGCTATACATTATGCTTGTCATCAACCTTAATGGTTGCTGGGCGCTCGTCGGTATGGGCTGTGCCATCATGGTCAAGCACCACGCGTTTTTTGGCATGCTCTGTATTTTCATCTTTGACCGCTTCTTTAAAGCCTTTAACCGCACCGCCCAAATCTTTGCCAGCATTTTTTAGTTTTGCAGTGCCAAACACGACAACGACGACGACCAATAGTATCAGCCAATGCGTAATAGAAAAACTACCCATAATGGTATCCTTGTGACCTGGTTTTGTGACCTGGTTTTGTGACTTAGTTTTCAGTCTTTATATGTCTGCTTTGTGTTGATAAAGCCTGCTTTGAATTGATAAAAGAGTTATGTATCAAAAAAAGCATCACATATAATGCGAGATAAAACAGAGCTATATTATAACCCGCAGTTATTACAAATAGGTGAAATCAACGATAATCAAACAGGGTCGATGCTTTTTTTTGTATCTTAATAACTATCTAGCCGCTTTTTCGTCGATACCTGATAAGCCAAACCGTCTTCCTAGCTCATTTAGTACAGCGTCTGACTCTATGTCAAACCATGCCAGTCCGACTAAAGTATGAAACCAGACATCTGCCACTTCATAGATCAGCTCATGGCGCGCCGCCTCAAAAGCAGCTTTGTCTTTACCTTCATCGCAGTGAGCAAAATCTTTGGCAGCAATGATGCTCTCTGTACTCTCTTCACCGACTTTTTCTAATATTTTATTCAAGCCTTTAGCGTATAGGCTGGCGACATAAGAGCTGTCGGCATCGGCTTGTTTGCGCTCTGCCAATACCTGATCGAGCTGTTTTAGCACAGAGCCTTTATCAATTGGCGCTTGAGTAGTATCGACTTGCGCTTGAGTGTTATTCGAGTCGGTGGTCGCGCTAGCATTTTCGTTTTCAGAACTGGTGCTAGCAGATTTATCAGAATGATAAATATCCGCAGGGTCTTTTAATATTTTATCGACAGTTTGCCACTCTGGCGTTGGACCAGACAAATCTAAACGCTGATAAAAACAAGACTCGCGGCCTGTATGACAAGCAATACCGCCCGCTTGAGTCACGCTTAACACAATCACGTCTGCGTCACAGTCTAGACGAATATCGTGGACGGTTTGCGTATGACCTGATGATTCGCCTTTGTGCCACAATTTGCCACGCGATCGCGAAAAATAAACCGCGGTCTGCGTTTGTGCGGTGAGCTGTAATGCGTCTGCATTCATCCAAGCCATCATCAAAATACGGCCTGACTCGTGATCTTGAGCAATTGCAGGAATCAAACCATCAGCATTAAAAGTTACGGCAGTCAGCCAAGCAGGTAGAGTCATAATGTATGTGTCGTCTTGTAGTTAGAGAATAAAAATATCAATAAGTAATTATACTACTTATGATTGGAGCGAGGAGATTGTCTAAAATGCTCTGAAGTGCTCTGAAATATGATGTCATATGAAAGCTGCGCGAGCATTAGAATAAAAGGGGTACTATTGACTCGCTATTTTACAGCCTAAATAAATGAGGATATAGAGCCTCTTTGGTCGTGTTATCGAGCTTAATCACTTTATTGAGATTAAAATCATAATTTCTAAAATGCTGCCGTGCTTTTACGACCGTTTCGCCCGTGTGCATACGGGTAACTTTTATCACTATATTACCGCCATTATCATATATTGGCTCAACACCGACTTCAAACAAAAGCTCTTCACGCGCTTGTATACGACTCAAAATAACCAACTGCAATTTATCAATAATCAAACCCTGTTTATCTGAATTGATTTCTTTAATACCTTTAGCCTGTAGAAACCTTAGTCGCGCTTCGGACAGAAGGGCAGTCAGAGATTCGATGGTCACATGCTGTCCCAAGTCGATTTCGGTATGACGCACGCGCATCACTGTCTCAAAAACAAATAAATAATCCTCAAATACCAACTCTTGCTTTGACACACTATCTCCTAAAGTGATGGCAAACAATTATGCTACTTATCATGCGATAGGCTGGCAGAATCATAATAATGATGAACAGCTAATAAGGCTGTATACACTTAATAAATGAGTTTGCTTCCATGACACCCATATTATGATGTAACTTAAGTATCTACTTAAGCACAGCTTCAGCTGACATTCAATCTATTTGGATGAAAATTGACCATTTTCATGAGGTTTTTGAGAGCTGCGCTGCAGTTCTACTTATGCTGACTAACGGTCTTTGTTGCCAAGTAAAGGCTAGCCAAAACTTTACTTGGCAAAACAAGGCACTATCTGCTAAAATAGCGCCTCCCACCTCGAGGCAAATAGAGGTTTAGTTGTTATTTATATGACGATTATTCGGTATGACTATTTGACGACCAGGTTCTAAAACAGAAAAAGAGGCAAATCATCATGAAAGTTAAGATGAAAACCAGAAGCGGTGCCGCTAAACGCTTCAAAAAAACAGCAAACGGCTTTAAACGTAAGCAAGCATTCAAAAGCCATATTTTGACCAAGAAATCACCTAAGCGTATTCGCCAGTTGCGTGGTCTTAAGTTGGTACATAAATCTGACGAAGCAGCAGTTCGTCGTATGTGCCCATACATCTAATAGCCTACTGTCATCTATCTTTGATTGAAAACTATCTGATGAAATGATATTTGACTTTGCAATCTGACAATGATGTTTGTTATTTGACAGCATCATCACTCGCTTAACAGTGATTACAAAATCTTGGAGTAAATTATGGCCCGTGTAAAACGTGGTGTACAGGCAAATCGCCGTCACAAAAAAATCTTAAAACGCGCAAAAGGCTACTACGGTGCCCGTTCACGTGTTTACCGCGTAGCGGTACAGGCAGTGACCAAAGCTGGTCAATATGCTTATCGTGACCGTCGCAACAAAAAACGTACTTTCCGTCGTCTTTGGATCGCACGTATCAATGCTGGTGCACGCTTAAACGGTTTGAGCTATAGCCGCTTTATCAATGGCATGAAAAAAGCAAACATCGCAATCGATCGTCGCGTTCTAGCAGACATCGCTATGCATGATGCAGCGACTTTCACAGCATTGGTCGAAAAAGCAAAAGCGGAACTAGCATAAATATTAACTACTCTTTAGAGATTAAGTAGATATAAAATTTATCTAAGTAAGCATCTAAACGAATAGAACTAATATTGATTAATAGTACGATATTAATAAAAGCTACCGCTGGTCGGTGGCTTTTTTTATATGAAATTATTCTACGCCTGTTCGACGTCGAGGCTTTGTCGTTACGAAATACGTTTGTCATCGACTAAATACTCAAGCCATTCTTATAAACAGTATTTATATCAATTTTTTATATAAACATAACTGGATAAATGGTTTGCAATATTTGGTCAAACCCCTACAATTAATAGTCCGTTCAAATCAGGAATAATGCGTCTTATGACTAACCCTGCTGCTACCAACGACTTGTCGGCGCTACCGACCTTGTCTTCAGAGCTCAATGAGCTCAATGAAGCTCAGCTTACCGACTTTGCGAGTGCTGCTGAAGCTTTAATTCTACAAGTAACTGATGCGCGTACGTTGCAAGATTTGCGTGTGCAATTGACTGGCAAAAAGAGCCCATTGACGGGCTGGTCAAAGCAGATGGGCAAACTCGATGCTGACGACAAAAAAACCTACGGCGGCTGGTTGCATGAGGTGCGTAGCCGCATTCAGCAAGCATTGACTGATCAACAGCAGCAGTTAGAAGTCGCAGCACTCAATGCTAAGCTAGAGAGTGAAAGTATTGATATTACGTTGCCTGCTCGCGGTGGTCAAAAAGGTCATCTGCATCCAGTCACGATGATTACTCAGCGTATGCAGCAGTATTTTATTCAAGCGGGCTTCAATGTCGCGACTGGCCCTGAAGTTGAGAGCGATTACTATAACTTTGAAGCATTAAATATTCCGTCGCACCATCCTGCGCGCGCGATGCATGATACTTTTTATTTTGATGCGCATTATCTATTGCGTACGCATACCAGCCCGGTACAGATCCGTACCATGGAAAAGAATGAGCCGCCGATTCGTATTATTTGTCCTGGTCGTGTTTATCGTAACGACTCAGACCAAACCCACTCACCAATGTTTCATCAGCTAGAAGGTCTTATGGTCACCGAGTCGAGCACTTTTGCTGAGCTAAAAGGTCTGATTAGTGAGTTTTTGGAAGCATTTTTCGCCAAAGAGCTGACCGTACGTTTCCGTCCTTCATTCTTCCCATTCACTGAGCCGTCTGCAGAAGTGGATATTTTAGATGACAATGGCAAGTGGCTTGAAGTGATGGGCTGCGGTATGGTGCATCCACAAGTATTGACCAACTGCGGTATTGATAGCGATAAACACACAGGCTTTGCGTTTGGTATGGGTATCGAGCGTTTTGCGATGCTGTATTACGGTATTGATGACTTGCGTTTATTTTTCCAAAATGACGTACGCTTCTTAAAGCAATTTGGCTAGAGAGCTTTTGTTGATATAAAAGTGCTCCTTGTTAATACAACAAGTTAATTTGCCAAGCTTTACTCCAACATCTTTATTATAAAATTCTGATCCGAGATATTTATGAAAATTAGCGAACAGTGGCTACGTCAATGGGTAAACCCCCAAAATACCAGCGAGCAGTTGGCTGAACAGCTGACCATGGCAGGGCTTGAAATTGATGATCGTTACGCAGTTGCCCGTGAATTTAGCGGTGTGGTCATCGGTGAAGTCATCAGCGTTGAGCAGCACCCAGATGCAGACAAACTGCGTGTCACGCAGGTAAATATTGGCGATGCTGAGCCGCTACAAATTGTCTGCGGCGCGCCCAATGTGACCGTCGGTATGAAAGCGCCGGTTGCTACCGTTGGTGCGGTATTGCCAAGCGACGATGGCAAAGGCTTTAAGATCAAAAAAAGCAAATTACGCGGTGTTGCCTCAAACGGCATGCTATGCGGCGCCTCTGAAATTGACTTGGTCGATGATATCGATGGTCTGCTTGAATTGCCTGAAGATGCACCAGTTGGTACCGATATCCGTGAATATTTAGGTCTAAATAATCAGATACTGGATATCTCTATCACCCCAAACCGTGGTGATTGCTTTAGCGTTCGCGGTATCGCTCGCGAGATTTCAGTCATCAATGATTTGCCTGTACAGTTGCTAGAGATTCCTGACAATGTAGTCGCTTCTGATAATGGTACAACGCCCGCTGTAATCGTTGATGCGGTAGAAGCGTGCCCTCGCTATCTGTTGCAATCAATTAGCAATATTGATCGTGGCATCGATACTCCAAAATGGATGCAAGATGCATTGGTACAGTCAGGACTACGTTCACACAACTTCTTGGTCGATGTGACCAATTATGTGTTGATGGAATTGGGTCAGCCGCTACACGCTTTTGATGCTGATACCATCGTCGGTGATATCGTTGTACGTTTGGCACAGCCTGATGAAACCATCACTTTGCTCAACGAGCAAACGGTTACGCTAACCGGTGATGAGCTTGTAATTGCTGACGACAAAGGTGCTTTGGCACTAGCTGGCATTATGGGTGGTCAGCGTAGCAGTGTCACCGATAGTACGACCAATATCGTTGTAGAAAGCGCTTTCTTTAATCAACTGGCTATCGCTGCACGCGCCCGTCGTTTTGGATTGCACACCGATGCTTCGCAGCGTTTTGAGCGTGGGGTCGATTTTGAATTGCCGAAACTTGCCTTGGCACGCGCTTGTGATTTGATCACAAGCATTACGGGCGGCGAAGCAGGTCAAATAGTCACGACCGAAAACCTTGAGCATTTGCCAGTACGCGCACCGATTACATTGCCAATCGCGAAAGTTCGTGATGTCATTGGGATTGATATCGATCCATCAGAGATGGTGCGTATCTTAACCCAATTAGGTTTTGAGGTAGAGCAGCAAAACGACGCACTAATTTGTAAGCCACCGTCTTATCGTTTTGATATGAGTATCCGCGAAGATCTCATCGAAGAAATTGCCCGTATCTATGGCTATGACAATATTCCAAGCGTCCTGCCACATTTGCAAGTCAGCATGGATTATGACGATACTGCAGATTTGACTCATGGGATGAAGCTAGCACTGGTCGATAATGGTTATATGGAAGCGATCAGCTTTAGCTTTAGTGATGCAAAATTAGAAGCATTGCTTGATGATGAAGCGCTAGGGGAGGTGTTGGCACTGGCAAACCCTATCTCTAGTGATTTGGCGGTCATGCGTCGTACCTTGCTATCGAGCCTACTGCCTTGCGTGCAATATAACTTGAATCGTCAGCAGCCACGCGTACGTTTCTTTGAAACGGGTCTTAGCTTTGTGGGACAAAGTATCAGTGATTTGGTCCAAACCCCAAGCATTGCCTTGGTCGCAGTGGGTGATATATGGAGCGAGCAAGCGTATCAAAATCGTGCGCTAGACTTTTATGATCTAAAACACGATATTGAACAGTTATTACCAGCGCAGATCGATAATGCACGCATCCGCTACGAGCGTAGTACGCTGAGCTTCCTCCATCCAGGACAAAGCGCTGAGTTATATATCGATGATATATATGTTGGTTGGTTGGGTCAGCTACATCCAAATACTGCTAAGCAGTTAGATCTGCCGACGACATGGGTCGCTCAATTGTCACTGGCACCGCTATTGACGCTTGCTCGTGAGCAGCATGCGATTACGACGCCTAGCAAGTTCCCACAAGTGCGCCGTGATATCGCTATCTTAGTAGACAGTGATATCAGTTTGCAGACGTTAGAATCGACAATACGAGCTGCGGCAGGTGATCTGTTGACTGATCTGTGGCTATTTGATGTGTATCAAGGCGATAAAGTACCAGTAGGTCAGCGTTCATTAGCGTTTGCACTCGTATGGCAAGATGCTACACAAACCCTATCGGATGAAGCTGTAAAGGCTGCCACCGATAAGGTTGTACAGGCATTAACGGATCAACACGCAGTCCAGTTACGTGACAGCTAATATTTAGTCTTTAAAATACCCAATACTCTATAGCCTTTTCAGTTATGAGGCTATGGAGCATTGCTATTCGTAAAAACTATTATTTATAACCCTTTTACTTGTAGAATAAGTTAAGTCATTATTAATAAAGGATTTTAATGCATAGTTTGTTAAAAACTGCTCAAAAAACCTTTATAATAATTAGACTTAACCCTCATACCGCTAAACCATGATATTCGACATCACGACATAGCATAGGAGTCGTACTGTGAGCACCTTAACCAAATCTGACATGATTGAGCACTTAATGAGTCATCTAAATCTGACACGCCAAGAAGGTCGCTGTCTGGTGGAGAACTTTTTTGATGAGCTGTCAGAGAGTTTGATTGATGGCAAAGAGGTCAAGCTTTCAGGCTTTGGCAACTTTGAGCTTAAAGATAAGAACAGCCGTCCAGGTCGTAACCCTAAAACAGGGGAGCCTGTCGCAGTATCCGCGCGCCGCGTGGTTACGTTCAAAACGGGACAAAAATTTCGTCAGAAAGTTGATGAGCGTTTATTTGATACTTAATGTGTTATTGAGTATGAAAGCCTGCTTGTTTTCGCTATAGCCTTGTAGAAATATTGATATGTGTTTGCGCGTGACTGTAATTATGATTTTTTAATCTTGCGCTGCATGTATCTTGTATAGCCAATAAGTACCAAGTATGGTTATGGGTGACTAGCTGTCATAAATTGCAGGCATAAAAAAAGAGAGCATAGGCTCTCTTTTTTTATTACCACTTATTTATTGTATGAACAATAAATTACTGAGCTGGCTCTTCAACAACAACTGTGTCAGCAGCTTCAACAGCAGCAGGATCAGCAGTAGCAGTATCAGTTTCGCTAGCTACGTCAACGCTAGTAGTAGTACCGTCTACAGGAACTTCAGCGTCCATTTCGTCAGTAGCAGTTGCAGCTTGTGCATCAGCGATGTTCGCTTCAGCGTCAGCAACAGCAGCGTCAGCATCAGCAGTCATTTCGCCTTCAGCAGCAGCATCATCTAGCTCTGCAGAAGCGTCTTGCACTTCTTCTTGCGCATCAGATAAATCTTCAGCAGCGTTTTCTTTGTTGCTGTCACAGGCAGTTAGGCCCATAGTTGCAGTCATGATACCAGCTAGAGCAAGTAATTTAAGTTTCATAAGGTTTTCTCCGGAAAATGAAATGAGCAGTAGCAGCAACAAAGGTCGAATTCCGAGATTTCTCAGAATTCAACTAGTCTTAGTCACAGCTACTCAGCTTCCACGCATTCTATATGTTTTATATGAAAATGGAAATAGGGTTGTACAATTAAGTAACAATAATATTTAAAATAATATTTTACTTCAGCTGTTCGATAGTATTTTTAATACAACAAACCAAATTAATCGACGTATAATCAATGACATCAGCCTATTGCAGAGAACTCTTGGTGTCCATTTATTAGCATGGTTTTTTAGTATTTATCATGTTTTATCGAGCAAAATAGAAGTAGACACGCCGATTATTAAGATATTAGGAGTCAATAATGATTGACCTTATGAGAAAGTATTTTTAAATCGCTTGCTTTTACGATAATTGAGTGAAATGTAGCTGGCTAAAATATTGATTTGAAGGATCTGGTTAGGAGCGGTACAAAATAAATAATGACTGATACGAACGGCTATATATCGTATATTTGAGGAACGAACTATGAAATGGCAAGGCAGACGGGGCAGTTCTAACGTGCGCTCCAGTACGGGCGGCGGGAAAATGATAGGTGGTGGTATCGGCGGTATCATTATCGCAGGTATTTTATGGCTGGTATTTGGGGTAAATCCAATGACTGCGCTGCAAACAGGTCAGGTAATCGCTGGTGGTGGTGGTAATGGAACCTCTAGCGAGCCTGCGACAAGCGATGATCGAGATACCCAGTTTGTCAAAGTTGTGCTGGCGGATACTGAAGAGGTCTGGCATCAGATATTTAACGAAGCGGGTAGTACTTATAAAGAGCCTTCATTGATTTTGTTCAATGGTCAAGTGAATTCAGCTTGTGGTGGTGCTAGCGCGGCAACAGGTCCGTTTTACTGCCCAGGAGATCAGACGATTTATTTAGATACGTCCTTCTTTGTGGAGATGCGTCAAAACCTCGGTATTTCAGGGGATCAGCAAGGATCAGGTAGTCAAGAAAATCAAGGCAAAGCGGGTGATTTCGCGCAGGCCTATGTCATCGCACATGAAGTTGGACATCATGTTCAGACGCTATTGGGTATTAGTCAACAGGTCAATGAAGCCCGTCAGCAAGTGACCCAAGCACAGTCCAATAAGTTATCAGTGTTACAAGAGCTGCAGGCAGATTGCCTTGCTGGCGTTTGGGCGCAGCGTAACCAAGAGCGTGTACAGTTTTTAGAAGCGGGCGATATTGATGAGGCTATCAATGCTGCCGGTCAGATCGGCGATGATCGATTGGCACAGGCGAGTGGCAGAGCGGTCGCACCTGATAACTTCACTCACGGTACCAGCCAGCAGCGTGTTGAATGGTTCACTCGTGGCCTAGAGAGTGGCAACGTACAATCTTGTGATACGTTTAGCGGTGCGCTCTAAAAGTGATATTACTTTTGACAACTCCGCCTATGGGTTGTCAGTGCAATAATAGCCATGCGAAAATTTGACATAAAAAAGCCTGCAATTGATTGC
Source organism: Psychrobacter piscatorii (assembly GCF_043641605.1). Taxonomy (GTDB): domain Bacteria; phylum Pseudomonadota; class Gammaproteobacteria; order Pseudomonadales; family Moraxellaceae; genus Psychrobacter; species Psychrobacter piscatorii_C. The sequence goes on from NZ_JBHZRK010000007.1 coordinate 128,004, forward strand.
AGGCTTTTTTTATCCTCTGGTTGATATCACTCAATTTAATGATGAAGAGATATCAGAGTAGAAGGATTTAGTTATTATCAAGAATGTAACCACCAGCGCCGCCGATAGCTGCACCAGCTAATGCGCCACGAGCGATGTCTTTGCTATCGCCTTTACTTCTGATAAGAGCACCAGCAGCAGCGCCAGCAGTAGCACCTTTAGCAGTATTGCTCATACCGCCACCATATGAATTACAACCAGTCATGATTAGTGCTGAGCTCGTAATTGCTGTCATTGCGATCGTTTTAGCAAATTTCATATTATCACCTATTTATCCATCAAATTTAAAATGTAAGACCTTTAAAAAACAATGTCCATGGTAGTTTGAAATGTATTCCTACTATCTGCCATGATAGTCGGTTGCTGACTATATAGTCGTAGTAAAAGCGCTAAACTTTGCAAACAACATGTAATTGATGTTTCCAGACTGTATCATCAAACAAGTACTTACTTATACGTGGTACTTAGCTCAAAAATAGGTAGGGTAGTATCTTGGCAATTGGTAATAAAAAAGACCACCTATTGGCAGTCTTAATATAAATAATTTTAGAATAATGCTCGCTAATTAATTCTGTGATTTGCGTTTCATTTGCTCAAAGAATTCATCATTAGTTTTTGCTTCTTTTAGACGATCTAACAAGAACTCAGTTGCTTGAACACCATCCATCGGTTGCAGCAATTTACGCAAGATCCAGACTTTACGCAGCTTGTCTTCGTCCAATAGACGCTCTTCGCGGCGTGTACCAGATTTTTTGATATTAATCGCAGGGAATACACGTTTTTCAGCCAAGTCACGCTCAAGCGTAATCTCTTGGTTACCAGTTCCTTTAAACTCTTCAAAAATAACGCTATCCATCTTACTACCAGTATCGATCAATGCACTAGCAATAATGGTCAAACTACCGCCTTCCTCGACATTACGCGCAGCACCAAAGAAACGCTTTGGACGCTCTAGGGCATTGGCATCCAAACCACCAGTTAGTACTTTGCCTGATGATGGGATAACCGTGTTATAAGCACGGGCGAGACGGGTGATTGAATCAAGCAAAATAACCACGTCTTGCTTGTGCTCGACCAAACGCTTGGCCTTTTCGATCACCATTTCAGCCACTTGTACGTGACGCTGTGGCGGCTCATCAAAGGTAGAGGCAACCACTTCACCGCGTACCGTACGTACCATCTCGGTGACTTCTTCTGGACGCTCATCAATCAATAGTACGATTAGATAGCATTCAGGGTTATTACGGGTAATTGACTGCGCGATGGTCTGTAGCAGCATCGTTTTACCCGCTTTCGGTGGTGCGACGATGATAGAGCGCTGACCTTTACCAATTGGCGCGATTAGATCGATGATACGACCAGTCAGATCTTCAGTGGTTCCATTACCAAGTTCAAGTTTTAAATGCTCGGTTGGGAAAAGTGGCGTTAGGTTCTCAAAGATAAGCTTATGACGTGAGCGATCTGGCGTATCAAAGTTAATCTCGCCGACTTTCAATAACGCAAAATAACGCTCAGAATCTTTTGGTGGACGAATCGTACCAGCGATACTGTCACCAGTTTTTAGGCTGAAGCGGCGAATTTGGCTTGGGCTGACATAGATATCGTCAGGACCGGCTAGATATGAGCCTTCTGATGAGCGCAAAAATCCAAAACCATCAGGAAGAACCTCAAGTACGCCATCACCATAGATAGCTTCACCGTTCCGCGCATGGGTTTTTAGGATAGCAAAGATAATGTCTTGTTTACGGCTACGCGCCATATTATCAAGACCCATTTCTTTGGCGATAGCCAATAGCTCAGCGATTGATTTTTTCTTTAATTCAGTAAGATTCATAGATAGGTCATTAGCAATTGATCAGATGAGAGATGCCATTAGCAGCACAAATCACGACAGTGATTAAAATAACGGTAATATGATGATATAGGTGTGAGCACAGCGCTGTATTTTATGTAGTTGTGGTTTTGCATGTCTGCTTATGTACGCACTGCAATCATGGAATGCAAGGTAATAAGAAATAAGGATAAAAAAGGCTACATAAGAGTCTGCGTCAAAAACCCAATATCAGTAATTGCGTTTAGTCATTTTGTTCAGCAATGGTGTTTATAATGACGATTGTGTTTTTGTTGATAAACACGAGGAGAATAGCGACAAGATACTAGGAAAACAGTTGGTTTTCTCTTGTCAGCAGACTATACGGTCTTCACAATAGCGTTGTCAATAAATTTTGCCAAAAAAGTCATATAATCAAGTTTTTTGCACAAAAAACAAGCAAAAAAGCCACTATCATAGTCAGATAATGGCTTTCTTGATGAGTCTATCTCGTCCGTTTAAAGTCAGCTGAAACGAGTAGATTCAGCTTATAAATGCTTGTCTAATACTTTGGCTAGTTCAGCTTTTGGCTGTAGGCCCATGACTGAGTCAACTTTTTCGCCATCTTTGAAGACAAATAGCGTTGGGATGTTACGGATACCAAAACGGCTCGCTGCTTGTGGGTTGCTATCCACGTCAACTTTAACGATCTTAACTTTACCTTGGTACTCAGTCGCTAAATCTTCTAAAATAGGCGCAATCGCTTTACAAGGACCACACCAAGTTGCCCAAAAATCTACCAATACAGGCACATCTGATTCTAGAACGTCTTGGTCAAAGTTGGTGTCGGTAGTATTAACAATAAGGTCTGACATAATTTTATCTCTCTTGTTTTATTTATTCTGTCACCACGAGCAAGCAGTCATATTGGTCTAATAATAAGCTGGTCAGTGGTCAAAGAATCGTTTAGAAACGGTGAAAATGTGCCATTATATTAACATGTTTGTTCAGGCTTGACAGAGACAGGCTGGTTAAATTGTTTAACAATTACGATTAGCACAATAAATCGAAACAGAATGACACAGGTTCGGTTTTCTCTGTTACTTAACACCAGCGCTCTGCTAAAAAATGCTCTAAAGCGTTATTTTAATAGCCTTCCAGTGGTCGTTTGCGGCGTTGAACTTTCCTGTTTTGAGTTTCATAAAAAATCCGCCATTGTACCAAATATACCAGCAGTCAAAAATCCACGTATTTCATTCAATTTATATAAGTAGTTACTGTTATGCCTTTTACTGATGAAGAAGTCGATGCCCTTAACGTGCAAGAAAATGCCTATCCGCTTGAATTTTTCAAGGATTTTGCGCAAGAGATTACCGTTTACGAAGACGATGATATTTGGGTGGTTGATAAACCTGCAGGCCTATTAAGTGTCGATGGCAAGACTCTCAAAGTGAGTCTGCTTGCTCGGCTTGAGCGCGCCAATCCAGCGGTAAAACTGATTCATCGACTGGACATGGACACGTCAGGGCTAATTATTTTTTCAAAAAATGCCGCCGCCCAAACCAATATCAGTAAACAGTTTATTGAACGCTTACCGCAGAAAAAATACCAAGCACGAGTTTTTGGCGCGTGGGAGCAGGTCGGCGCAACGGGTAAAATATCCGTGCCAGTACGCTATGAGCCGACTACCAAACCGCGTCACATCGTCGATCACGACTGGTCAAAGCATGCTTTAACACTGTATGAAGTCATAGCGCACGAAATGTGTGATGGTCAACCAGTTACCCGAGTGATGCTTAAACCTGTTACGGGTCGCAGCCATCAGCTACGCGTGCATATGGTGCATGCAGGTCATGTGATGATTGGTGATCCGATCTATGCTGAAGGCGCGGCACTCAAGATTGCGCCAAGGCTAAACCTACATGCGCAGCAATTGCGTTTAAAGCATCCGGTATTGGGTGCTTGGATGGACTGGGAAAGTCCTTGTCCGTTTTGATGCGCGCTCCATAGAGTCGCTACGCCAGTCATGCAAATACAAGGATGAGAATATGCTTGATATCACTACTACCAAACAGGCGATTAAAAGTCGCCTCACACGTAGACAGTCGCAAAGGGATAAGCCTGCTGATTATGAAGTGCTGATTATTGGTGCGGGTATTGCGGGTATTGGTATGGCGTGCCGTTTACAGCAAGTAGCGCATAAAAATCTATTTGGTCATAAGGGCGCAAAAAAACAAAGGAAGAACAAATCAGTTAACAAGAACAAAACCTCGCAGCGCTTTGCTATATTAGAAAAACGAGCTGATCTCGGCGGGACGTGGGATTTATTTACCTATCCTGGTATTCGCTCTGACTCTGATGCCTTAACCTTTGGCTATAATTTTAGACCGTGGCTAGATTACAGAATGCTGGCAGCAGGTGGTGATATCAAGCGTTATATCGCTGATACGGCGCGCGAGTTTGGTATTACTGAGCATATTCGCTACGAGCATGAAGTTCAGCAAATAGTATGGTCTAGCATTGATCAATTATGGACAGCAACCATAAAAAACCATGCCAGCGGAGAAGTGTTCATTAAGACGGCAAAGTTCGTGGTCGGTGCTACGGGCTATTACGACTATGAGCAAGGCTATCGACCTCATTTTGAGGGAGAAGAAGATTTCCGTGGTCGTATCGTTCATCCGCAGCATTGGGATAATTTAGACTATAACGACAAAAAAGTGGTCATTATTGGTAGCGGTGCCACCGCAATGACGCTATTGCCTGCGCTAGTGGATGAAGACAGTGAGCAGTGTGCGCGCCATGTCACGATGCTACAGCGGACGCCCACTTATGTGGCAAGCGTACCGGGCGATGATCATGCTATCGACTGGCTATCGGGCAAGTTCTCCCCTTTATCAAAAGAGCAGGCCTATACGGCATTACGTGCGCGCAATGTGTTACGGCAGCAAGGGCTGTATAAATTAGCCACTCACGCGCCGAAGCTGATGAAAGCCGTCCTAAAAGGCGGCGTGACTAAAGAGTTAAAAGGTAGCGGCGTTGATATCGAGCACTTTATGCCCGACTATAATCCTTGGGATCAACGCGTTTGCGCTGTACCAGACAGTGATTTGTTTAAGTCTTTGCACGGCGAGCGTGCAGCAGTGGTGACCGATCAGATCGACCGCTTTACCGAGACAGGTATCATGTTGCAATCAGGCGAGCATCTTGAGGCTGATATCATCGTCACAGCAACGGGGTTAAAGCTGCAAATGCTAGGCGGGGCAACAGTATATATCGACGGACAGGCTATCGATATTGGGACGCGTATGACTTATAAAGCAGTCATGATCGAAGGCGTGCCTAACATGGCTGCCTTATTTGGCTACACTAACGCCTCATGGACGCTAAAGATTGATTTGGCGTGTCAGTATTTGGTGCGGCTACTGAGCTATATGCACAAAAACCGCTACCAAGTCGCACTGCCACAGGCACAGACGGCGAATGCTACCGCCCATGCTCAAGCAGATACAGTGATGGGCTCGCTGTCGTCTGGATATGTCAGGCGTGCCAAAGACAGACTGCCTAAGCAAGGCGATCGCTACCCGTGGTACGTGACCAATAATTATCTTAGTGACCGTGTGATGCTCAAATACCGCAAAATAAAAGACGACTGGTTGCGGTTTAGTCGTTAGGTTTTAATTGACCGATGATTGCTATTAATGCTGATGGTCAATAAAGTCAGCCACTTGTTTGCTTAATATCTGCCACAAGGTCTCTTGGGCGCTTTTGCTGCCCCAAGCATTGTGCGGACTAAATATGACGCGCGGATGATCGCTGAGACTGAGCAGTGGGTCATTGTCAGCGATGGGTTCCTGTTCGAACACGTCACTGGCATAGCCTAGAATTTGCTCGTTGTTAATCGCGTCGGTCAATGCTTGGCTGTCGACGACACCGCCACGAGCGACATTGACGATGAGCGGCTGCTTGCTCATTTTTGCCAAGGTGTCTTTATTAACGAGATGCTCGGTTTGCTCATTCAATGGGCAATGAAGACTAATCACATCTGCACGAGCCAGCACCTCATCAAATGCCGTGTACTCATCGCTGCGAGGCGTGCGCCCTTGATGCTCGGCCCATAGAACTGTCATACCAAAAGCGCGGGCGATTTTGGTCACGCGTTTGCCAATGGTGCCAATACCAATGATGCCTAGCGTCTTGTCTTCCAAATCTATCAGCGGAATATCCAGCAGGCAAAAATTCCCGTTTGCTAGCCATGTGCCATCAGCAACTTTTTGATGATAATGAATACCGGCACGCATCGCTGTCAGCATTAACATAAAGGTATGTTCAGGCACGCTTTTGACTGCATATCCCGCCACATTATAAAGTGCTACGCCATGTTTATCGCAAGCGGCTTGATCGACGTTATTCATGCCAGTAGCGGTCAATTGAATCAATTTTAGCTTAGGTAGGCCAGCGATCACCTCCGCGCCAATTTGCACTTTATTGGTGATGATGATATCGGCATCTTTACAACGCTCAATGATGAGGTCTGTGTCTTTTGGTGTGTCGTTATAAGTGATGTAATCGCTCACGCCTGCCGGTGCAGGTAAGTCAATACCATCAGAAAAAGTGCCTTTATCCAAAAAAACGGCTTGCATCGTGCTTCCTTATTTATTGTTGTCCTATAGATGGTAATAGTTGTCAAATGAATCGTTATCGGCTTAATGTAGCACGTTGGTGTTTTTAGTCAAAAACGAATCCATTAAATATTGGCTAAGTTGGTATAAGCGCCTCTTGGTTAAGTCGGCATAAGCGTTTAAAAACAAAGTAATTTATATCATGAGCGGATTTACTTAGCATGATTGGGCACAAAGACCTTATAAAGTCATGGGTATCATAAGCCGCCTCTTGAAAATTGAACTTAACGCACTCATCTAGCCGCTAACGTTATATAATGGTACGGCTTGGCTGCTGGTTTCGGTTTTACTAAGATTATGACACTGCATTTGCATCTATTGACGATTTGCCTCATTTTTAACCTGACTGCTATCACAAGCCACCATTGCTATCTAATTTTTAATTATCTGAGTACAAAAGACATCGCCTTATGACTATCTCTATTGCTTCATTGCACAGTACTGAATTCGCCGTTGGCCAACGTTATTTATCTGATACGGAGTCTGAGCTTGGCTTAGGTGTGGTTATCGATGTCGATGATCGATGTGTGCATATTTTATTCCCACAGAGTGAAGAGACGCGCGTCTACGCAAAAAACTCTGCGCCATTATCGCGTGTGGTGTTTAAGGTTGGCGATACTATCTATGACCAAGATGGCAAAAGCTATACAGTCAATGCTGTCGATGAAGTCATGGGCGTGCTCAAATATGGCGTCGACGAGCATGAGCGCGGTATCATGGAGACGCGCCTTGCTGCCAATATCACGCTAGCCAAGCCGCTTGAGCGTCTGCTCGCTGGTCGTATCGAGCGCGGCGATTGGTACGAGCTGCGCCAAGATATCTTACGTATGCAATCAGCGTTGGCAGGTCATCCACTCAAAGGGTTGATGGGCGCACGTGTTGATATCATTGAGCATCAGCTGTATATCGCACACGAAGTCGGTAAGCGTATCGCGCCGCGTGTCCTACTGGCTGATGAAGTGGGCCTTGGTAAAACCATCGAAGCGGGCATGATTATTCATCAGCAGCTGCTAACGGGTAAAGCTGAGCGCGTTTTGATTTTGGTGCCAGATAGCTTGCAGTATCAATGGATGATTGAGCTACGTCGTCGCTTTAATCTAAACTTTGCGCTATTTGACTTGGTACGTACGGCGGCGATTAAAGAACATGATCCTGAGCAAAACGTCTTTGCCACTGAGCAATGTATCATCGCCGGTATGGACTTGTTGATTGACCATCCAGACTTGTATGATCAAGCGATGGAGGCAGGATTTGATCTATTAGTTGTGGACGAGGCACATCATCTGCATTGGGATGAGGCGCAAGGCGGCAATGATAAGTATGACCTAGTGGCAGACTTTGCAGAAGAGACCCCAGGCGTCATGCTATTGACAGCGACACCAGAGCAGCTTGGCGCGCAAAGTCACTTTGCCCGTTTGCGTCTGCTTGATCCAGATCGCTTCGATGATCTAGATGAGTTTATCGATGGTCAAGAAGCCTTTGCAGAGACAGCAGCAGTCGCTGGTGTATTAATAGAAGACAAGCCGCTCAATGACGGTCAAATCGCTGCTCTGAGTAGCTTGTTAGACATCAGTATGGATGAGCTGTCCACGATCAATGAAGACGACAAACTGCGCACCTATGCGCTCAACGAGCTATTAGATCGTCACGGTACCGGTCGTATTTTGTTCCGTAATACGCGTGAGAGTGTGAAAGGGTTCTACGGTCGTAGCAGCCAACCGCATCCACTGCCACTCCCTGACGCATGGAAAGACAGCTATCAAACCAATGGCAAATTGCGTGAACAGCTATGGGGCGAAGAAAACCAACCAGATGGTGGCTGGCTAGAAGATGACCCACGCGTCTCTTGGTTGGTTGATATCTTACGTGGTGAACTTAAGCAGCAAAAAGTGCTATTAATCGCTCGTAGTGGTGCGACGGTAGAGAGTTTAGAAGCCGTATTGCGTCTGCATGCAGGTATCAAAACCGCTATCTTTACTGAGCAAATGACTCTGCTTGAGCGTGACCAAGCAGCAGCGTTTTTCGCGGATAGCGAAGGCGCACAGATACTACTGTGCTCAGAGATTGGATCGGAAGGTCGTAACTTCCAGTTTGCAAGCCAGCTGATCCTATGGGATTTACCGGCCAATCCAGATACCTTGGAGCAGCGTATCGGTCGCCTAGATCGTATCGGTCAGACGCAACAAATCATGCTGCATGTCCCTTACGTACAGGGCACGGCGCAAGAGCGTCTGTATCATTGGTATAACGATGCACTAAATATGTTTAACCAGATATCGCCAACGGCACAAAGCGTGCAAGAGCAGTATATTCAAGAGCTCAAGCCAATGCTGGAAGGCGCGGACACTGCTGAAAATAATGTCATTTTACAAGACGTTATTGATGAGGCGCTACAGACGCGATTGGGGCTAGAAGCACAGCTGCAAGCTGGCCGCGATCGTCTGCTAGAGTACAACTCATGCCGTCCGCGTGTCGCTGGACGTATTGCTGATGCCATGCGTGATTTTGATGGCAATAACTTGCTGCCACATTTTATCGAGCGCTTTTTTGCGTCTGCCAATATCGACCATAATATTCAACGTGATGGTTCGTGGGTCATCGCACCGATCGATAGTACTGAGATCAGCGACTATATCGATGGCTTGCCGCTTGGTGATGAAGACGGCATGACGTTGACCTTTGAGCGTGAGCAAGCGCTTCAACGCGAAGACATCGAATTTATCACGCACGAGCATCCATTGATGCGTGCCATCTATGAGCTGGCGAGTACCAGCACCTTTGGTAATACGACCGTTGCTATGCTAAAAAGTGCCGCTGTGCCGCAAGGGATGGTACTACTAGAAGTAAACTTCCGTGTAGAAGCCATCGCACCAAAAGTGCTTAATCTGCCAGCGACATTGACCACGCAAAATATTCGTGTCTTTATCAGTGAGCAGGGCAGTGACTTATCGGCCCGTATCAGCGCTGATATGATCATGCCGCATGTGGAACGTTTGGACAAAAACCGTGCCCGCCAAGTAATTAAAGTGCGCGGCGATGTGATAGAGCAGCGTTATTACGAGGCTGAAGACATCGCCCGTCAGCAAATCGCTGAGATTGGTGAGCAAGCAAGCGCGCGCTTTAGCCAGCAGTGGTCACGCGAGATCAAACGTCTCAAGCACTTGCAAACCATCAATCCAAACGTACGTCCTGAAGAGATTGAGCGCCTAGAGCAGCTCAAGGCTCAAGGAGAGCAAGCGCTTGGTAACTTATCGCTAGTACCGGACTCTATTCGCGTACTGGTCGCCGTCAAGCCATAAAATTTTAGATAATTGTCAAAAACGAGATGTTATTAGACATCTCGTTTTTTTATGAATTAGATTGCTTGAATCAGTGAATTAAGTGCGATTTGTCTCGTACAAATAGTTAAGCAATACTTATGAGTAAGCTGACAGTAACTAGTCAAAGCTACCAATATTGGGTAAGATGTTTACCTTTTCTATCGAAAATGAACAGATAGCCATGGCCTGATGAGCTATGGCTGTGTGTTTGTTCTAAAGTCTCCCTTGTGTATTTCCGCAAGCGATCTCATATTATTTTAAATTCAAGCGCAGCGTCTATATGGCATCGAGATTATAAGATGCATATGTTCGGATGCTGAGCGTGTTTGATAAAAATAAGGAAACATATTGTCATGTCCGATAATTCACAACTGATTGATGAGCTGCTGGCTACGATCGCGCTTATTGAGGTTACCCCTGATGTCTTTGAGGGTAAGAGCCATGATTATGTGGGCAGTCGTATATTTGGCGGGCAAGTATTGGCCCAAGCGATCATGGCAGCAGCGCATACATTAGATCAAGACAAGCCTTGTCACTCGCTGCATGGGTATTTTTTGCGTGGTGGTGATATCAATCAACCAGTGATCTATCAAGTGCGCCGTCTGCGTGATGGTCGCAGTCTATCTGCCCGTGAAGTGACAGCTATTCAGTATAAAGAAGTACGCGGGAAACCACCGATTGAGCAAGTGATATTTTCGATGATTGCCTCGTTTTCACCGATGGAGGAGGGCTTAGCCTATCAAGAAGACATGCCTGTTTATCCACCGCCAGAAGATCTATTGACAGAGCAAGATTTAAAAGAAGAGTATGTGGGCAAAGTACCAGATGCGCTCAAAGCACGGTTTATGCGCCGCCGTCATGTCGAGATAAAACCTGTCAAGCCGCGTAACCCGATCAATCCAGAACCGATGAAACCCAAGCAAGCAAACTGGCTACGCATCCACAAACTGGGTAACCAGCCAGTGGCTATTCAGCAGGCGCTGCTTGCGTTTTCGTCTGATTTTTACTTGGTCGGTACAGGGCTGATGTCACATGGCGTGAGCTTTATGACCAGTGGTTTGCAAGCCGCTAGTATCGATCACTCTATGCACTTCCACCGTGAGTTTGATCTGAATGATTGGCTGCTCTATGACATGTGGAGTGATACCACGTCCAATGCTAAAGGGCTGAACCATGGTCAGTTTTGGCAAGATGGTAAACTGGTCGCCACCGTGCAACAAGAAGGCTTGATGCGCTTGCGTGTGCCAAAGTCTTAACCCTAGCCTTAGCGCTGTTATTAGTTCTCATTATACTGTCATAAAAAAAGCGACTCACTATCAATAATGAGTCGCTTTTTTTTATGCTAATTTTTATTCCAAAATCTTAATCATCGCACGAGGCAATCCTAGACTGTCTTGCGCTGTTTGTTCGGTCAGCCATTTGAATTCAATCTCGGCTGCTGCTAACTTCTCGTTGAGTTCTAGTATTTGCGCGGTGTCGACAGTGAGTTTACACGGGGTCAAATACCAGTGGAAATGCGTCAATGAGTGCTTAATAGGGGCGTCATCTAATAATGTATTGCTAACTGATTCGGTTACCATTTCATTCTTTATTAGCCATTCGTTGATGATTTGCTCAGCAGTAGTAAATTCTGCTTCGTATACTTTTTCATCACTACGGACATCGTTTGCTGTGTTTGATGGCTTATCATCGCTAGCTAGCGTATTTTTAACGGTAGCCTTTTTATTATTTTTACCATCGACTTTTTCGACAAACTGCAATGGTAAGCTCCATAGGCCGCCCCAAATGCCATTATCAGGGCGTTGTAGCCACAGTATCTCACCGTCTACGCTTTCTATCAGCAATGCATCGCTAAACTTACTTGGCTTGGGCTGTTTTTTTGCTTTGACGGGGTAATCGATTTCGCGTCCCTGTGCATGTGCCAAGCAGTCGTCTTTTAATGGACATAACAGGCAAGCAGGCTTGCTACGGGTACACAATGTCGCGCCCATATCCATCATGGCTTGCGCAAACAATCCTGAGTTCTCTGTCGGTGTTAGGCGTTCTGCCAATGCCCATAGCTCTTTGGTTGTAGCAGATTTAGTGATATCGCCGTCAATGGCTGCCCAGCGCGTCAATACCCGTTTGACATTGCCATCACAAATGACGCCATAACGGTGCAATCCCATCGCCATAATCGCCCCAGCAGTTGATGGGCCAACGCCAGAAATCGCCTCCCAACCTGCGAGCGTCTGCGGAAACTCGCCTGTCTCATCAATCACTGCAACCAACTGCTTCGCTCCTTTATGCAAATTACGCGCTCGCGCATAGTAGCCCAGCCCTGCCCAATGCTCAGCAACCAAATCCCATTCTGCTGCGGCTAAATCCTGCACAGTCGGAAACGATGCCATAAAGCGCGCAAAGTAGGGCAGTACTGTGGTCACTTGTGTTTGCTGAAGCATCACTTCGGATAGCCAAACGATATAAGGATTGGGTGTATCAGTTTGATGCTGTTGCCAAGGTAAATCGTGGCGACCATTTTCGGCAAACCAATCAAGTAGGCGCGGGGCAAAGGAGTTTAGAGATGACTCAGGTTGAGAGAATAAAGTAGGCAAGAATAATCCTTGTCAATTAATAAAAAATATTAGACCATAAAAGGTTAACTAATTTATGGGGTGGGCTGACTCGCTATGCAATGGTTTGTTATTTTTAAGGAAAAGCATTAGTTAGTTATTATGTGTTTTGCACTTTCGGTTTGATAATAAGTAAAACCAATGTTTTCATTAATGGTTTAGGAGATAGTATCTTGTCAGCACAAACCTTTTTTGTCTGGGATATCCAGCAAGTTACTTGTATACCAAGTAAAGACAGTTCGTGGGAGCAAGCAACTCAAGACTTTGAAGCTTTGAGTCAGCAGCCAGTGGATGATATCAGTCCAAACATTATTGAGCTAGCAGATCGTCTCGTGGACGAAGCCAGCACCTTGGATTATTCAGAAGTTTTTTATGAAACCTACGCAAATACAAATTTAGAGATGAAAACGCATCCTAAGACCGCTTGCGTAGCCATACCCACACCTGAAGCACTGCACGGTGAAGCGTTAGATGTTATCGCCCCTTTATGTGAAGAATCAGGGCTAGTGTTTTATGACACTCGGGGTATGGTCGCCTATCCAGATGGTACGATCTATCCGCCTAACATCGCAAGAGGTATGGCACTGCTAAAAGAAAAGCGGGCGCTGGCAAAACAGTCTGCCGATATCTATAAGCCAGAGGCAGACGTTCCCAGAGATAGAGAAGATTTTGAAAAAATACTGCACCCATTCATGCATGATTGCTTAGAACGCTACGGTTATCAAACCAGCCAAATATCAAGCGCTAACGTTAATGATTCTCTTAAAGTCGATGGTTGTACCAAGGCCATGCCTTATGGTCATGTGCGTCTAACCGGAGGAGCGGAAGGTAAGAACGGCTATTTTAGATTAAAAATTCATGCGTATTTTGTATCACCAGCGTTTGAAGAGATTTATGACAAAGTATCGCCGCCAACTGAGCTTAGACAGCAGTTTCCTTATTTAAAGCTACATTACATTAATGTATGCGATAGAAACTTTACAGATAAGCAAAAACAGATTCCTGAATTTATCAATACTGAGTTTGCCAGTAAACTGGATGAAGCAGATAAAATAGACAGCTATAATCAACTTTTTTTGTTACTGCACAACAGGATTGCAAGAGGGCACGGCTATGGTGAGAGTGTGGATAAACACCTTATTTTAGCCAAACTTGCAGGTCGAGAGGACTTCGATGAGTTGGTTATACAGTATCGTGATCTGATAGATAACTCACCAAACGAGTATGCTAAGAATAGAATGAATGAGCGCTGGGATAGACTTTTAGAGATTTTATTTACCGTAGAGCCGTTGGAGTAACCAGTTATGACTGAATATACTTTGTTTTATATTTGGGATGCAAGTTTGGGTCATGGTGATGAGTATCTACCAGACTCATATGATAGCGCTGGTGTATTACTACCGCAGCTTCTAGAAGTAGAAGTCAGCGCTCATAGCGAAAACATATTCGAGTTTGCCACTGAGCTACAGCAATTTGCCCATGAAGGTGATTTATCATTCGAGCTCTCATTAGCATTTGGAGCAACGGTCGCTCATGTACAGCTACAAGATACCTTTGCTGTCTCTCTACCTCTGCCAGATAGTAATATGCAAGAAGCTGCTAGAGTAATTGCACCATTGGCAAAGAAACATGGGTTGGTGTTTTATTATTTGCTAGGGTTGGTTTCTTTGCCTGACGGGAAAATTTTCACTTCTACATGATTGGTCTTACGTTTATTAAACCTACTTCCTATTCTTCCGTGTTTTCAAACGACGCAGACGCTTTTCTTCCTCACGGGCTTTTTTCTTCTCTTCAGCAGCGATGCGTTGTTCTGCGACGACGATTTCTTCTGCTTCTATCATCGCTGGTGTTTCTAGCGTGATACGACCAATTTTTGCGCTACGTAGCTCGTTAATGAGAATCTCAGACATGCGGTAGGTATCGACCTGATTGCCCGAACGCACACAGCCACGATTACGCCCCGCCACTTCAAAAAACTCCCAGTCGGTTTTCGGCAGCTCTTCAATTTTGTAGCGAGTTTTTAGCAGCTCAGGATAAGCGTGCATCAAATACTCAGCCGTATAGCTTGCGACATCAGCGAAATCAAACGCCGTATCACGGATACCGCCCGTCGCTGCCAGACGATAGCCAGAGTTTTCGTTTTCGACTTTTGGCCATAGCATACCGGGCGTGTCATAGAGCATGATGTCATCGTCGAGCTTAATCAGCTGCTGCGATTTGGTCACGGCTGGCTCGTCGCCTGTCTTTGCCACAGCGCGTCCTGCTAGCGTATTGATCAGCGTTGATTTGCCAACGTTTGGAATACCCATAATCATCGCTTTGATTTGACGACCAGTCCCGACTTTATTGGGTACGAGATGCTTACAGATGGCGATGATGCGTTTGACATCATTGGCTTTTTCAGTGTCGCAAGCAATGGCTTTGACCCCATCTTGCTGTTCGAGATAATCCATCCAAGCTTGCGTCAACTCAGGATCGGCAAGATCGGCTTTGTTCAGGATTTTGATGACGGGTTTTTCGCCGCGCAGTGCTGCGACCATTGGGTTTTCACTACTATAGGGAATACGCGCATCGATGACCTCGATGACCACATCCATCTGCGGCATGATTTCTTTGATTTCGTTACGGGCTTTGTTCATATGCCCAGGGAACCACTGAATACTTGCTCTCTTATCCATCTGCTTTCATAACCTTTTATAAAAAATGCTAAAAGTAAAACGATCAACGTTTACTTTCTAATGGTGTCCAGTTTACTACAGAACCACATTGCTCACGGGACAATTTCACTCGACCCGATTTGCCATTATCTCTGATCTTGGTTTTCTATTTCCTCGTGCGCTGGTGGTAAAGGTGCCAAATACCCAATCAATAGTATTAAGCTGCCTGCGCCAAGGAAGGAAATCACCCGCCAAATTGCCTCGGTCTGTGACAAATCGACCAGGACCAGTTTGAGTACGACAATGCCTAGTAGACCAATCCCCATAAACCAAAGCGCGCGCTGCCAATAGCGACTCGCCATAATGGTGGCGACCAAGGCTAAGAGCGTCCATAAAATCGTCAGTCCTGTTTGTACTTGCTCGCTACCCCATGCACCGCCCTGAGCACCGTCCCAAAGTGGCGTACCGATAAAGGCATGTAGCGTTCTGACCAACATGCTGGAGATTAACCAAAAGCTGATCAGTCCCAATATAATTAGTAGACTCTCAGCGGTAAAGATGCGCTTAGATTTGGCAGTTCCACCCGACTCGACAACGGTTTCATTGCGACGGCGTTGGCTGATGTAGTACAGACTAAAACCAACCGATAGCGTCAGCCATGAGGTGATGTCATATAGGTTCACTAACGGAAAATAGGGCAGTCCCCAAATTATACCGTCATAATACCAATTCGTAAGAACAACCCACAGTAAAGCAATGGGAGCAAAGATGGCGGCGCATCCTAACAGTGCCTGTTGCCAATCAAACCAATACAGCAGGCCTTGTTCTGAAGCTTTATCAGTCGAGGTGCTTTCTTCATTTTGACTAAGATAACGATGATTGAGCCATAACCCTGACAATATGAGTGCCGCTGAAAACAAGATAGCCATCACGCCATCAGAGTCTGGTAGGCCATAATGCGCAGCCGCAGCAATCAGCAACAGCCCTGTACCGAGCCAGCTTACCTCAGTGTAACGCGCCGTGTTTTTAGTATCAGACCAAGTTTTCAGCCATAGCTGACCTATCAGTAACCAGCCAATTATCAAACCTATGAATACCAACCACTCCGCTGTTACCCATATTAGATTTCGCTCGAATTTTTGTGGCAGTTGCAGCACTAGCATAAAATAAAACAATAACAATAATCCACGACTCAGTTGTCTAACCTCCGCCCACGGACGATAGCGGTTGATGACCCAATAGGCGGCCAGGCTGATGAGTGCTGACAGCGCAATGACTGTCGTATCTGATTGCCAGATATCGAGCCAATGATGTAAATCAAGTATCAGCACTTGTAGCATCCACGCTATCGCCGTCAATGTTAAAAACTTTATTAATCTAGGGCTGTGCCAGACGAGTTTGAATATATGGCTTTGATGATTGATAGCGTTCAGCCATTGCTGTGCTGCTTGATTGTTAATACCCAGTGCATGAGCGTAATTGGTCATCGTATCTGATGGGTTGTCACGCTTTTGTACCTTTGTGGCAGAAGTCGTTATAGCGTCACGATTTTGACTATTACTGTTATCTAGCTTATTCATCAACATCGCAGGGGAGTTGCTGGCGCGTAAGATAAAGGTGGTCGCCAGATAAGCAATTGCTGAAATACTAAAGGCTAAAACGGGATAGTCTTTGATAGAAAATATCACGGTGGTCATTAGCATGCCAATGCTTATGAGTTGCAATAGTAGACCAAATAATACTGACCACGACCGCAGTGAACGCCTGCCAAACCATACCAGAGCAAGTCCCTGTACTGACCAACCAAAAGCAATCCATTCCGCATCTAGCGCCAGCGGAATCATCAGCGCCAAAAACCCAAATCCTAAAGCCAGCATGCCTTCAGTAATTAAGGCATAGCGCTCACTGCGCTGGATAAACAACCAGCCCAGCCCAAGGTAGACAGTCGCCAAAATCGCGCTAGTGATGGTTAAGGCGTTGGGAATCTTATCAAGTAAAGCAGAAAATAAGCCGAAAGACAGAAGCGGTACTGAAAACAGTAAGCCAGTATCGATGGGAAACAAATAAGTATCGTTGCCTATGGCAGCTTTGTCTAAACGCTTTATATTATTTGTACTATCTATAAGGCTAAGAGTTTTTTCACTAAGTGTGTTATAGGCGATAACTTGCTGCGCATAACGAATGACCACAAATAAGTAAAGCAACCAATGCAATGTGATAAGCAGTACCAATGGCCAAAGCTGCGTTTCGATAATAGGATCAAGATTCTGTGTGCTGCCCCAATAGTAGGCCAGTCCAAACGTGACAATCACGCCAAATAGATTCAATATTTTCCATGGACGATAATGAGCAATCACAGCGATCGTGACATTCAATAGTAGATAATAGCTAAATAGAGCGACCAAACTACCCGTATCTTCACTGGTCAAAATCGGCGCAAAAAATCCACCAGACAATGCTAACAATGCGAGCGGAAAAGCGTTTTGACGTACGGCGAGGGCAATGGTCATAGCAGACAATAATCCAAGCCCAATAAAGCTTGGAATACTCGGAATGATTTCATAAACGCTGTAAGCAAAAAAGGTGCTCAAATATGTAATCGCTAAGCCTGCGCCCTGCAGCGTAATCCCATACGAGAAACGTTTTGCCGTGAGCTTTAACCCAAGTGCTGCCAACGCAAGCCCCGCGATACCAATTGCCACGAGCTTTGTGGTAATTGAAATCTCGATATATTCGCTGAGCAAGCGCAGCAGCAGTACCACACCCACCAGCAGTACCAATACGCCAACTCGTACGACAAGATTACCGCCAAAAAACCAGTTTTTGATTGAATGAATGAGCGACGTGACGATAGGGAGTGAGCGTTCATCAGGCTCAATCGGAGCACTTACTATTTTATTTTTGGTCGGAGTTGGAGTAGTAACAGGCAGTGGTGGTGGCAATGATGTAGATGACAGGGTTGAAGGATTATCTATAGACCGCTGTTGTGAATCAAAAATTGCATGCTTAGTGGCGTCATTCTCAGCAGTATTGCCTTTACTAGCGCTCGCGCGCGTATAAACATGCTCATCAGCCAAATGGGTAGATAAAGTGTTCATACTACGATTTTTTTGCTGCTCAAGATCCGCTTGTAGTTTTATGACATCGCGGCGCAGATGCACAATTTGTCGCTTTATCTTGGTGTATAGCGCGACCACCACGATCAATAAAATTGTAAAAGCCAGCCAACCCAACTGGGTTACCAATAGATATAACATCGTCGTCGCTCAATCAAATTGATAGTAATGTGATAATGACGTGATTTGCTAAGAAGCACAAGGCTGCTCTGATTACTCATCCAAAAGGTCATCGATAAAACAAGACTCAAAATAAAAGGGCAGCTTAATAGTTAAGCTGCCCTTCTTGATGAGTTTTATACCAGATCTTTTTTATGCCAAATTGGCTTTCATAAACTCAAGCATATTTTCCCAGCTTTGCTTAGCGGCTGCTTCGTTATAGCCAAGATCTACTTCATTTTTTTCAGCACGCTCATCGGCATGTGGGTTGGTAAAGCCATGCTTGGCATTGTCATAGACATCGATAGTGTAGTCTACGTCAGCGGCATCTAGCTCTGATTTTAGGCCTTCGATGGCGTCCATTGATACCATTGAGTCATCACGACCATGAGCGACCAGTACTTTTGCAGTAAAGTTTTTATCTGCTGGTTGTTTTGGCGTTGGGTTACCATGGAAGGTAGCAACCGCTTTTAGCGGCATGCCTTCGCGGGCCATATCTAATACAACTTTACCACCGAAGCAGTAACCGATTGCGCCTAGATTGTCGCCGTCAACTGATAACTGATCGCTAAAGTCGTTCAAAATCAAGCGGCAGCGGGCCATTAGCATGTCTTGATCAGCAAGCACTTGCTCCATCCACATGTTCGCTTGTGCGGCATCGGTAGTGAGTTTGCCTTCGCCATAAACGTCCATTGCGACCGCTGCATAACCAGCTTCTGCCAAACGCTCTACTACTGATTTTGGATGATCGACCACGCCCCACCATTCTGGTGCGACCAAGATACCTGCTGCTGGGTTATCATCAGAAGCGTTTTCTGGTAGTGCCACATAGCTGATAAGTTCAACACCATTTTCGGTGGTACTGATTAATTCGAAAGTCTTAACTGACATATGATTGTCCTTTTTTATGTTATGAGTTTTAATTATTCGTCGTTTTGATTATTTGTCATTGTGATGGTTCGTTTTCTAACTCGTACTACCTTAACGCCCATATCTAGCAAAAACAGCTATAATAGTGTAACGCTCTTTATCAAAATGCTACTGCGACCCTATGACTATAAACTTATTAAACAAAAATGATGAACAATCAGACTTGCATTCAGGCGTCAATCCAGATGGTAAGCTTGCGCAATCGGTAAGTTTATTTCCTGATAGTGCGGATACTGATTCTAGTTCTGAGCCACTACGCCCGCAGTTTTGGTCACGATTTGCCTTAAACGAGCTAAACCATAGCGAATGGGAAGCGTTGTGCGATGGCTGCGGCAGCTGCTGCTTAATCAAATACATCGATAATGATGATGACGAAGAGTTAGTCGAGTATACCGATGTGACGTGCCAGCTCATGGACTGTGCGACAGGCTATTGCCAACATTATGCGACGCGCCAAGAGCATGTACCAGACTGTATTCAGCTGACCATGGATAACTTGCCTAATATGATGTGGCTGCCATCGCATTGCGCCTACAAGCGTTTGTATAAAGGGCAGAATTTGCCAAGCTGGCATCTGTTATTGACTCAGGATGTTGTAGTCACACAACACGAGATGCGTGCGGCCAACGTGGGTGTCGCTGGCCGCTGTATATCGGAGATTGGTATGTCTGATGAAGAGATGGAAACACGTGTGGTTAATTGGGTGAATCCATAACTGCTATAGGGCAGATTATCACGCTAATAAGATGCCTGAGCAGTCGATTTGGCTTTTGCTTCAGCACTAGATTGAGAGTCGGCCAATGGTGGTATCGGAATGTCTTGACGAATTTGCCGAGAGAACTGACGGCTATTGGCAATAGAGTGCAGGTTATCAAATCCGAGCGTCTTTGGATTAATATGAGTGCGCTCATACCACGTATCCATTGACCAAGGCTGGTTTTGCTTTTCAGGCGCAGCATCCAGCATACCGACATCATATAGATAGTTTGGCAGCCAGCCAGAGACCCAAATTCGATAATCCCACGGCAAGCGATCACCACTAACGATACGCGCCATATAAAAGATAATATTAGTACAGTTACTCGTCAACGTGTTGTACCAAGCGGGTTTGGTATTTAGCTCATCCATTGCCGTTAGATAAGATTCAAACAACGATCTCACCTCATGTTGCTGCAAATTGCTGATAGGAAACAGATAGACTTGCTCACCGCGTGCGTTGCTACGCGTATAGATAATATCGCGCTCTTCTGCGGCAATCAGGCTCAGCTCATACCGTCGAAAAAATCCCGCCAGTGCCGAAAACGACTCGCCATTTTCTTTACGAATTTCGAATGAGAAGGCAAGTGGTCTATCGTCTTCAAAGCGAAAACTGACCAAAGTATGAGCAATCAGTGGCCCCATCCAATAAGAGTTGGTCACATCAACGCCAGAGAGTTTAGATAAATCAATCGTGCGCGTCTCCCAATGCTCTGTGGCGTCCTCGTCTGTGCGCCAATCAAAATTACGGACATTGGTTAAGGTAATCAAATCAGGGTTGGTCGCATCGCGCTCATAAGAGACCCGTTGGTCGACCTCAGCCATCCAATCACGCTCTTGCTGGGGTTCGATAGAAAAAAACCAGCCTAGACCTATGAGCCAAGTTGCTCCGTATAAACCAATAAGCCACTTAGTAGCTGTATTTTTAGACGCTATGTTTTTAAGTGCTGTATTTTTAAGTGCTGTGTTTTTACCAACCGACTTTTTGCCAATGGACGCTTTATCAGCCGATGAGTCACTGTGCAGTATCTTTGTGACTGTATGCCAATAACGCGTACCAAGCAGTGCGGCTAATATACCCACGATGATGAGTGTTGCCAGCCAAGTGAGTACGGAGCTTATCCCGTACTGGTACCAAATCGCTAATAGCAACCACACTGCTGATAGCAATATTGTGATAGCGATCAAAAAAACCACGAGACGATGTCGCCATGTCGGTCTTGGTGGTTTGTTATCTGCTGATCTGTTGTCCAACTCACGACTGACAAAATGGCTGTCTACAAGCTGGCTGCGTGAACGCGATGATAATAAGCGGGAAAAAACGGAGCGTAGCGACATAAAGTTTGTTTTGATAAATAATGGCTTTGACCATAGCAAAGTTTATAACACACTGACAATACAATTTGAGTGAATTTGTCGTTGAATGTCGGTGAGGCTTGCGATAAAGTGAAGCTAAATTGTGCTGGTATGTCTGTTGTTTGTTACACAGATAATGATAAGCTCGCTGTTTTATTTGGCGCTTTTGTCCCCATCTATGATCTACTTATCTTATGAACGGTTATTCTAATTGCCATTAACTAAAGAGGTTAAATCACACCACCATGTCTGACGACACTCCCAGCCCGAGTAGTTGGTCGATGCGCGGCTTAAAACGCTGGCTATCGACCGCCCCCGAAACCCGTGATGAATTGATTCGTCTGGTACAAGACTCGCGCCAGTTTTTAGAGCCCGATACGGTCGATATGTTAGAAGGCGTGCTCGATCTGCCGGCGACACAAGTGCGCGAAATCATGACACCGCGACCGCAAGTGATTGGTCTGCACGAAAGCACTAGCCTTGACGAAGTGATGGATATCATTCTTGATACGACGCACTCGCGCTATCCTGTTTTTGACAGTCAAGATGATGATGCCGTCATTGGTATCCTATTGGCAAAAGATTTGATTCCTATTCTGGTGCACATGGTACGCAACCAAGAAGACAAAATCGATAGCAAACGTCTAAAAGACTTGGTGCGCCAGCCATTATATATCAGTGAAACAGCTCGTTCTGATACCCTGCTGCGCTCATTGCAGCGCACGCAAGTGCATATGGCGATCGTCGTCGATGAGTTTGGCAACTTTGGTGGTGTCGTTACCATGGAAGACTTGTTAGAGGAAATCGTTGGTGACATCGTTGATGAGCATGATGATTTTGATGAAGACAGCGATATTAATAATATCGTCGCTGATCCTGAAAAGCCAAACACATGGCGCGTGCAAGCATCTACAGTGATTGAGGACTGTAATGATGAGCTTGGCAGTCGTTTTGATGATACCGATGTCGATACCATGGGCGGTCTGGTCATGCAAGCACTCGGTTTCGTTGGTGATTTGGAGGGCGAGAGCGTGGTGATAGATGATTGGCAAATCACCATCACCGATGTTGAAGGACGATTTATCCAAAATCTAGAGCTGACCAAAACCAATGGGGATCAGCAGATACTGATAGGCAGCCATTAATTTGTATGTATTCCCATAATCAATAATTGGTGATAAAACATTCTTAGCAAGCTCAATAAAAAACACGATGAATCATCGTGTTTTTTGCTTTCTGTCTTTTGTATTTTGGTATGAGGTTTTCGCTACGCAAATTTACCCACTGATGGGTTTTGACTGGTATCATGGGTGGATTTTATTTGTGGTCCTGCATAAAGCATTATGCAGTCAGTTTTTGCTTGGGTTTTGTCTCAGTGCTGAGCTGTAAAATTTTGAAAAATATGGTCTTGGATAACTGCTATGCGTCTGTCTACTGTTGATTTACAAAAACGCCTGAACCCTGAACAGCCAAAAGGCTTACATCTGGGACTGACGGTACTGATCGCTTTGCTGGCAGGAGGCGCTTTCACACTTGCGCTCGCGCCTTACGGGATTTGGCCAGTTGCGTTGCTATCACCTGCCATTTTATATGCGTTGTTGATGCCAGAGATGACAGGTCGCCGCGCCTTCCTCATTGGGCAGGCATATGGTACGGGGCTTTGGTGTGTGGGTGCGTTTTGGCTGTACACATCTATCCATGTCTATGGTTCGACGCCCGTATGGCTTGCGCTGATTATGATTGCGCTGATGGGTCTCGGCATGGGGTTGTTCCATGGCTTTTTGGCGCTGATTTTTAATCGAGTGGTTGGCAAGCAGCCATTATCTTTTGCTGCGCTTTGGATACTCCAAGAGTGGATGAAAACGTGGCTATTCACAGGCTTTCCTTGGCTATTCGTCGGTTATGCATTTACTGAGCAATATTGGTTGTCTTCGCTAGCGCCTGTTGCGGGTGTCTTTGCTGTTTCCTTTGTGGCGGTGCTTCTGGCTGCCAGTCTCGTTGAGCTGTTGCGTCGTCGCGCAGGCTATATGATTCCGTCGATAGCCTTGTTGGTTGTTAGCTGCTCGCTATGGTTGATCAATCCGCAGTGGACCAAACCAAAAGGTACGCCTGATTTATCAGTGTCTTTGATTCAAGGCAATATCCCGCAAGATCTAAAATGGCTTACTGAGTATCAAATAGAAACCCTAAAAATCTACGCAACCTTGACTCGTGACGAGTGGGGACGTGACATTGTGCTGTGGCCTGAGTCATCGATTCCGATGTTTCAGACAGAAGCGGTTGGTTTTATCAATGAAATGGTAAAAATGGCCAAAGAGACGGACACGACATGGGTGACGGGCATTCCTTATAAAGACGAAGCCGCGTTTGATGCCAGTAAAGATAAATATGCGCCATTTTATAATAGTGTGGTTGCGCTAGGGGCTCAGGCAGATGGTTTGTACAAAAAACAGCGTCTGGTACCCTTTGGTGAATATATTCCGTTTGAAGGTGTGCTTGATATCCTGCCAAATCTGGCAGGCAGCCAAGATATCATGAGCTATAGCCGCGGCAGTGATCATCAGTCACCGCTGCGTGTACGAGGCCATAACTTGGGTGCGGCTATCTGCTATGAAGTCGCGTATCCAGATACCACGCGCAAAAACGCGATTGGCACAGACTTTTTATTGACCATCTCAAACGATGCGTGGTTCGGTACGTCGGCAGGCCCGCTACAGCATTTGCAAATGGTACAGATGCGCGCGCTCGAAAATGGTCGCTGGTTTATGCGTGCGACCAACACGGGGGTGACAGCTATCATCGATCATAAAGGTCGCATCGTAGCGCGTGCTCCGCAGTTTGAGCGCACTGTACTACGCGGTAATATACAGGCACGCGTTGGTAATACGCCGTTTATGCGTTTTGGCCAATATCCTATTTTGTTTATTATGGCGCTGCTGCTGATACTGAGTTACTTAGGTAAGCGTCCGAAGACGTCAGTACGTTTGAGTAAATAACTGTCATCAACGCTAAAAGCGAATAGTAAAATTGTCGATAATAAACCCTTTAAATACTTAAGGGTTTTCACAAATCAGTATAAATTGCGATATAATAGGTCAATATTTCAAATATTTTGTGCAAGGTGGATAAGGTATGTCAGAAGGTATCGTCAATAACAATCCAAAAAAAGAGCTGTTATACACTCTAGGTGGCATTGCCTTATTTTTAGGTATTGTTTTACTTATTGGTATTTCTGCATTTTTGCGTCCAGCCGGTGAGCATATCACGGCTACGCCAACGGAAGCATCAGAGGCCGCTGATGAAGCAGAAGCCATTGCTACCGAAGACGCTGCCCCAGCTGAAGCAAATGCTGAAACAGCACCAGCAGATGTAGCAGCACCTGATACTGCTGCAGATGCAACCGTCACACCAGCGACAGATGAAGATAGTGCAGTCGTCACTGCAGAAGCAGGTACAGCGACCGCTTCTGGTACAGTAAGCCAAGCGGCAGTTGCCGATGCTGATTTAACTGCTGAGCAAGCGGATGGTGACTTAGATGCTGGGGATGCTGTCGATACTGGTAACGTCGCTGATGAGACAGCAGCACAGTAATCCTGATATAGTGACTGACTGTTTATCCAAATAAATAGTGAAAGTGACTCGCAAGTAACTTAAAAATAAAGCATTTACGAACGGTAATATCACCTTGATAATACGGTTTTTTATAGCGAAAAAAAGCTCGCTCTCAGCGATTGAGAGCGAGCTTTTTTGTGGGTATTTGTGTAATTTTTAGCCAACTTTTTCTTTACTTGGTTATAACCAAGTGAAACAATGTTCCGCCTATATGACCGCTTATCGGAATAATTAGGCATTTGGTCATTACCAAAATAATCTTTAAAGGAATAAAGTTGTGAGTACACAATCAAAATCAGAAGCTAGTGCGGCTGAGCTACAAGCACTAGACAATGGCTTTATGGGACACCCTGCGCCATTACGCTCGTTGTTTTTTACTGAGATGTGGGAGCGTTTCTCTTACTATAGTATCCGTCCGCTACTCGTGCTATTTATGGTAGCAACAGTGAGTAGTGGTGGTTTTGGGTTCGATGAAGTCACGGCTTCTGCTATCTATGGTATTTTTGCCGGTTCATTATATTTGGCAGCCGTACCGGGCGGTTGGCTAGCAGATAACTGGCTGGGTCAAGAGCGTGCACTGTGGTGGGGTAGTATTATGATTGCCCTTGGTCACTTATGTATTGCACTCTCCGCTGTGTTCGGAATGGCGTTATTTTTCGTTGGTTTGATCTGTATCGTCTTGGGGTCAGGGCTATTTAAGACCTGTATCTCAGTGATGGTTGGCGCTTTGTATCCTAAGGGTGACTCTCGCCGTGATGGCGGTTTTACCTTGTTTTATATGGGTATTAACATCGGCGCGTTATTGGCTGCACTTATCGTTGGTGTGTTTAAAGAAAAAGGCATGTGGCACGTCGGCTTTGGCGTTGGTGGTTTGGGGATGCTAGTGTCCTTGCTCATCTATCGTTTTGTCGCCCAAAAGAATTTAACGCGTTTTGCGCGAGCCAAAGGTATCGATGCCGAGTGGGAACACTCCAATGACCGCTACAAAAACATTGGCCGCTGGGTAGGTGGTTTTGTTGCGCTGTTAGTCGCCATTGTGCTGTTAGTTTCTACAGGTATGGTGTCGTTCAACCCTGAGCTGGTCGCGGAGTATATGACCTATATCATTGCTGCCGTCGTTATACTTTACTTTGCCATTATGTTTATTTCACCGCGATTGGATAAGACGGACAAACTACGCTTGCTGATCTGCTTTATTTTAATCATTGGCTCGACGCTATTTTGGTCAAGTTTTGAGCAGCAGCCAACCTCTTTTAACTTATTTGCCGATCGTTATACGGATCTAAATGTTATGGGGTTCGAAATACCAAGCATTTGGTTTCAATCGTTGAACCCACTATTTATTTTAATATTGGCGCCTATCGTTAGTATTATCTGGGTCAAGCTGGGTAATCGAGGTCTTGAGCCGAGCAGTATGGCGAAATTTGCACTCGGTATGCTACTTGCAGCCGCTGGTTTTGCCTTGATGATTTTTGCATCAAAAAGCATCTTAGCGCCTGGTGCTGGCTTAGCATCGCCTTTATGGTTGGTGGGGAGTCTGCTGTTATTGACCCTTGGTGAGCTTGCGCTTAGCCCGGTAGGTCTGTCATCAATGACCAAGCTTGCACCAAAAGGCATGCAAGGTCAGATGATGGGGCTCTTCTTTGCTTCTATTGCGATGGGTAACTTGGTTGCGGCATTCTTTGGTGGCCATGTCTCAGCGGATAAAATCGAAGGTTTACCGACTTTGTTTACCACTATGACGATCTTCTTGGTAGTCTCTGCCGTGATACTGTTGGTATTGGCTAAGCCTATCAATAATATGCTGCAAAAAAGCGAGCACGCTGACGAGGTAAGCCAATAAAGACAGATAATTGGTGTATGCAAATCCTCTATCATGCCCATAGAATCAGTCCATAACCTATGATAAGACGTGTTACCATAACTGGCAGCACGTTTTATTGTTCTAATCAGTGAGATATTTTTTAGGCTATTGAAAGCCTACATTCTGCCCAAACATCTAGTTATGTTCTGCTGCAATACTATCAAGCAGCATCTAATAAGACGACTATTCATAGTTGCTACTCACCCCTCGATTTCTAAATAATTTATCTAAAATAAATAAGGACACCTATCATGAACAAACAAATCATCCAAGAGCGTATCGATACGCTACGCAAAACGCTAGTGGCTCAAGACCTCACTGCGATCATCGTACCCTCTGCCGATCCACATCTGTCTGAGTATTTGCCAGAGTATTGGCAAACCCGTCAGTGGCTATCAGGGTTTACGGGTTCAGTAGGGACACTTGTCGTGACAGCTGATTTTGCTGGTCTATGGACGGATAGCCGTTATTGGGTACATGCCGCTGAGCAGCTAGAGGATACGGGTATCACTTTGGAGAAGCTGGCACCTGGTCAACCAAATCATATCGACTGGCTGGTCGATCATTTGCAAGAAGGAGATAGCGTGGCAGTTGATGGCAATGTGCTCTCTATCGCTGAGCAAGATCGACTATTGAATGCATTTGATGCCAGTGATATTACCTTGATCACTGAACGTGATGTATTGACGAGCGTTTGGACAGATCGTCCAGCACTGCCTAATGCCAAATTGTATGCACATGATGAGCAGTTTCTTGCACAGTCTGCGACTTCAAAACTTGCGGCAGTACGCGCAGGCATGAAGGATGCTGGCGCAACCCATCATCTACTCTCAAGCTTAGATGACATCGCTTGGCTGACGAACTTGCGCGGTGCTGACGTTGATTACAACCCAGTGTTCTTAGCACATATGCTGATTGATACAGACAGTGCAACATTATTTGTTGATACCGATAAAGTGAGCGAAGATATTGCACAAAGTCTAAAAGACAGCGGTATCACATTGGCTGATTATTCTGCTGTACAAGAGGCATTGAGTTCGTTAACACCAGAAGATCTATTACTATTAGACCCAAGTAAAGTCGCAGTCGGTACCTTGTCCAAAATGGCAGACGATGTTGGCTTTATTGAGCAGATGGCACCGAGTACACTGCTTAAGTCTGTTAAGTCTGACTCAGATATCGAGCATGTGCGTGAGGCAATGCGTCAAGACGGCGCGGCTTTAGCTGAATTCTTTTCTGAGTTTGAGCAGCGTCTAGCAGCAGGCGAGCGCCTAAGTGAGCTGGATGTAGATAGTATGCTGATAGAGGTGCGTAGCCGTCAGCCGCATTATGTATCGCCAAGCTTCCCAACCATCGCTGGTTTTAATGAAAATGGTGCATTGCCGCATTACCGCGCAACGCCAGAAAAATTTAGTTATCTTGATGTGGCTGAGGGTGAAGGTGGTTTACTACTCATTGACTCAGGCGCTCAGTATCAAAATGGTACGACAGATATCACCCGCGTGGTCGGTATTGGACAAGTTACCGCTGAGCACAAACGTGACTTTACGACCGTACTCAAAGCCCATATTGCGCTTGCCCGTGCTTACTTCCCTGATGGTATCGCCTCTCCATTGATTGATGCGATTTGCCGCGCACCATTGTGGCAGGCTCAGATGGACTATGGTCATGGTACTGGTCACGGTGTTGGTTATTTCTTAAACGTGCATGAAGGCCCGCAAGTGATCGCTTATAGCGCCAGTACACCAAAAGAGCGTGCGATGAAAGTCGGTATGATTTCAAGTAATGAGCCAGGTTTGTACCGCGAGGGCAAATGGGGTATCCGTATTGAGAACTTGGTCGTGAATACACCAGTTGCCAATCCTACTGAGACAGAGTTTGGTCAATTCTTACACTTTGAAACCATCACTTATTGCCCAATCGACACGCGCCTGATCGAGCCATCACTATTGGATCAAACCGAGATTGATTGGTTAAATAGCTATCATAGCCAAGTATATGCTGAGCTAAATGATCGCGTAGAAGGTGCCGCCCTTGAGTGGTTGACTGAACGTACCAAAGCCATTTAATACCAAGCTCAAAACATTAACTAAAAGTACTAAAAAGCCCCGTAAATAATTTACGGGGCTTTTTAATGTTTGTGCTACAGGGCTTTTTAGAAAATAGAGATTGTTGCCGTTAGTGAATATTTTTCTTAGCCGCGTTTTCAGTAGTAGCTGACATATTTTGCTCACTGAAATGCTGAGTCATCTCAGCACGTAGCCAAGATTTCAGATTTTCCGACATGAGCATCATTTGCTCACTCAAGTAGTCGTCGATTTGGTTTTCAAGCTCACGAATTAACGTTTGATCCGCCGGATCCAGCTCACTGTCTTCTAACACCAAGTTGATGGCTGCACTGGTATTATTATTAATGTCTTTGATATGATGATTGACCAGCGCATGAGTTTGATCGCTCATGGTTTTGCTATCAGCGTTTTTATGATCGCTAGTCCTACTCTCACTATTGGCTACTTCAGAGTCAGTCTTTTCGATTTTTGAGTTGTCATCAGTATCGTTGTCTGTGACGCCTTTATCGGAGATGGCTTTTTCATCCATACTGCTTTTGTCGGCTGCTCGCTGCTCATTTTTTTCTTGTTCTTTTTGAGCCGTTTCTGCTTGTTCACGTCGCGTAGCTTCTGCTTTACGCGCAGTCTCTTCGGCCTCTTTTTTCTGTTCTTCTAACTGTTGTTTTTCAGTCGCTGCGCGCTCTTGTTCTTGTTTATCTATGATTGCCTTAGCGATGGCTTGCTCGGCATTATAGTTATCATACAGCTCGTCCACATGGGTATTCAAGTCATGTGTATGAAAAGTGAAGCTTTCAAATACGGTATCTGCTTGCAGTAGGGTGGTGATGTCTTTTAGCTCTTGGGTAATTGCAGCGCGTACTGGATCCGGTGCACACGTCCAGCGCTGATAAAACTGATGGGAAAATGAGTAGCTTGACATGGTATCTTCCATAAATGTTCCAAAAATTACCCCTTATCATACGCAAGTACGATAAGGGGCTGCAAGTGGACAAACGTAGCCAAACTGACAACAACGTTACAATGTTCAGACGTATCAAAATGACAATTCGACAATTCGGCAACGCGGTAATGCAAAAACGCGGTATCGCATCGCACGATATGCTTTTGGTTATTAGTGGTTGATAGGCCAGCGTGCAAATATCAAGGATCCATTGGTACCGCCAAAGCCGAAGCTGTTGGATACAGCATATTGCAAGTTATCGACTTTACGTGATTGGTTGGCCACATAATCGAGATTGCAGTTATCTTCTACATCTTCTAGGTTAATGGTGGGTGGTACGTGCTGATGCTGTAGGGCAAGCACGGTAAATATGGCTTCCACACCGCCTGCTGCACCAAGTAAGTGTCCTGTCATAGATTTGGTTGAGCTCACCAAAATACTGTCTTTCACTGGTGAAAACACGGTTTCAATAGCAATTGATTCAGCGACATCACCTGCAGGTGTACTGGTACCGTGCGCATTGACATAACCGACGCTTGCGGGTTCAATCCCAGCATCATTGAGGGCATTGCGCATGGCTTTTGCAGCGCCGCTACCATCTTCTGGTGGTGCGGTAATATGACTGGCGTCATCGCTCATGCCAAACCCGACCAGCTCTGCCAATATCGTTGCACCGCGCGCTTTGGCGTGGGCAAGGCTTTCTAAGACGACCATACCAGCACCGTCACCAAGTACAAAACCGTCACGGCCTTTATCAAACGGACGTGATGCTTTGGTTGGCTCATCGTTACGCGTGGAGAGGGCATGCATCGCGCTAAAGCCTGCTATACCAAGTGGGCTTGAGCCTTTTTCACTACCGCCAGCCAGCATGACATCGGCATCACCATAGGCGATCAAACGCGCAGCAAGACCGATAGCGTGAGTTGCGGTAGTACAGGCCGTTGATGTCGCAAGATTTGGCCCTTTTAAGTTGTGTTTAATCGCGACCAATCCTGCTGCCATATTGACAATAGAGCCTGGGATGATAAAGGGTGAGACTTTGGCAGCCCCTTTTTCGTGTAGGGTATCGCGACTGTTTTCGATGGTTTGGATACCACCAATACCTGAACCCAAGATAATACCAAAGCGATCTTGATCAACCCCTTGTACTGGCGCATCAGCAGCACTGACTTCATTGATAAGACCAGCGTGCTGTAGTGCCATAGAGGACGCTGCAATCCCGTAGTGTATAAACTCATCATAGCGGCGCGCATCTTTGGCGCTCATGTACTGCTTAGCCTCAAAGTCTTTGATCACACCTGCGATTTGCGCGCGGTAACCAGTTGCATCAAAATGCGTAATCGGTGAGATACCACTATCACCATTGAGTAGCTTGCTCCATGAGCTATCAACATCTAGACCAAGCGGAGTAATGGCACCCATACCTGTCACGACCACACGCGTATCATCAGAGCGCTCGTAATGAGGGGGTTTTTGACGCGATTTGTATACAGGAGCTGCGGTCATATTATTTGTGTCATCATTGGTGGCTTGGTCGATAGGTGAAGTGCTGTGTTGGCTCATGCGATATGTCCTATACTTACGGGTCCTAAGAGGATGGCGTTTTTAAAGTTATTATAAAACACATAGGTGCACGTATGTAAACTAAAATCTAACTGGTCAGGCAAAACAAACTTGTCCCAATACCACGCCTTTATTGGCACCAGTTACAGCAGGTAAATTACCAGTTTCGCCCATCAGTGTTTGTCTAGCTAACCAAGCAAAAGCCACGGCCTCTACCCATGTTGGTGCCAGCCCTAAATGATCCGTGGTCATTACTGTAGAGTGGAGTAAGTGAGCTCGTAGACGCGTCATCAAATAGTCATTTAATGCACCGCCACCGCAGACAGATACTGAGCTATTTTCTTTAGCATTGATAAACATATTGATTTGTGTACTTGCACTAATAGCGGTTAGCTCAGTCAATGTGGCTTGTACATCTGCAGATGAGTAGCGAGTATAGACAGAAGTCTGATCGAATGTTTGCAACTCATCCTGTAGCCAAGCCAAGTTAAAATCTTCGCGGCCCGTACTTTTGGGATGAGACTGAGCAAAAAATGGATGTGCCAAAAGCTGCTCTAATAGCGGTTCAATGATGATTCCAGACTGTGCCCAAGCACCACTCGCATCATAGCTATTATCAGTATGCAATGCTGTCCACGCATCCAATAGTAAGTTTGCAGGTCCAGTATCGTAGCCAACAACCAGATCTTTTCCATCAGCAGGCAAGACGGTTATATTGGCAATACCGCCCAAATTTAATATCACGCGTGTGTGATCGGATGCGCCAAACAGTGCTTGGTGGAAGGCAGGAACCAATGGCGCACCTTGACCACCGACGGCCATATCACGGCGACGAAAATCACTGACGACGCTAATACCAGTACGCTCAGCGATGATATTGGCATCGACCAATTGCAAGCTAAAACCCATCTGCGGGCGATGGCGTACTGTTTGCCCATGACAGCCAATCGCCAGTACTGATTCAGCATCGATATCTGCTTGCTGTAATAATGTATTGACCACCTCGCTTGCGAACTCCGCATATTCGCGACTTGCCCAACCAAACCAGTCAAGCTCGCTGTTTGGCTCTTCTGCTGTTGGTGTTAATTGATTCACACCATTTGGCTGACATAATGCCAATAGGACCTCACGCAATCGTGGTGGAAAATCTTGACTATATGTCGCCAGCAGCTGCATTGGCGGTTGGGTGTTTTCTTTATTACTGGGATTTTCTGTATCGCCCGTGTCATGATTAAACTGACAAATAACCGCGTCCATACCATCCAAGCTGGTACCCGACATCATGCCGATATATAAGCCGTCATCAAAGCTTTCAAACACCGTTTGCTCAAGCGCATCGGTCAGTGTGGCATAGTTCGAATTATCCGAGGTCAAATCATCAATATCGTCTGAGCTATTACCCAAACCATTATTCATAAGCAAGTCTGCGAGGGCATTATGGTCAGTATCAGCAATCGATGCGGGGTTGGTCATGGCAATTTACCTTAAAAAACGCTAGTATATCCGTCAAATTCTAGCATTTTTTCTGACCTTTTGAGCTTCTAAACGTCATAAGGTGTTGAGCCAGTAACCGTCATTTATAAAAATCCTAATTAAAGAGACATATAGAGAGAACCATGACCAATCAAACTTACACCCTAGAAGAACAGCTGGCCCTTATTCAGCGCGGTACGCAAGAGATTTTATCTGAAGACGACTTAGTCGCCAAGCTAAAGCTCAACCGTCCGCTACGTATTAAAGCAGGCTTTGATCCTACCGCGCCTGATCTGCATTTAGGTCACACGGTTTTGATCAACAAGCTCAAGCATTTTCAAGATTTGGGTCATGAGATTTATTTCTTGATTGGTGACTATACTGCCAAGATTGGCGACCCTTCTGGTAAGAACTCTACGCGTCCGCCATTGACTGATGAGCAAATCAAAGCCAATGCTACGACCTATGCTGAGCAAGTATTTAAAATCTTGGACAAAGAAAAGACCCGCGTGGTCTTCAACTCTGAGTGGTTCAATGATATGAGCGCCGCTGATATGATTCAGCTTGCCAGTCAGCAGACGGTCTCGCGTATGCTTGAGCGTGATGACTTCTCGAAACGTTATGCGTCGCAAACACCTATCTCAATTCATGAGTTTCTCTATCCGTTAGTACAAGGCTATGATTCTATCGCCCTAAAAGCCGATGTTGAGCTTGGTGGTACGGATCAAACCTTCAACTTATTGATGGGTCGTACGTTGCAAGGCCGCTATGACCAAGAGCAACAAGTTTGTATTACTGTGCCAATCTTAGAGGGGCTAGACGGTGTCAATAAAATGTCTAAATCTCTAGGCAACTATGTCGCCATCTATGATGCGCCAGGCACCATGTACCAAAAAATCCTATCGATGCCAGATACCTTGATCCATCGCTACTTTGAGTTTTTGAGCTTTAAGCCAATGGAAGAGATCGAAGGCTTAATGCGCGAAATGAAAGACGGGCGCAATCCACAAGAAATCAAACGTATCCTTGCTGAAGAATTAATCGAGCGTTTCCATGATGCTGACGCCGCGGCAAATGCGCACAAATCAGCAGGCAATGTCTTAGCAGATGGTGAGTTGCCAGTGGATTTGCCAGAAGTGACATTAACGCTTGAAGAAGGTCAAGAGGCATTGTTTATCACACAGATATTAAACCAAGCAGGTTTGACTAAAAATAGTGCCGCAGCAAAAGACATGATCAAGCGCAATGCA
Organism: Psychrobacter piscatorii; assembly: GCF_043641605.1. GTDB lineage: Bacteria > Pseudomonadota > Gammaproteobacteria > Pseudomonadales > Moraxellaceae > Psychrobacter > Psychrobacter piscatorii_C. The sequence continues at coordinate 162,212 of NZ_JBHZRK010000007.1, forward strand.
GTCAAAGTCGATGGTGAAGAGGTCAATGCTGGCTTTAGCTTAAGCTCAGGTCAAACGGTTGTGATTCAAGCAGGCAAGAAAGCCTATGCAAAAGTGACGGTTGCTTAAGCGCTTGCTCACATCAATAATGGCTTGAGGAGAGATAAATGCTAGAACAGGTTACCTTATCGAGTAATGGCATTATCCTTGAGCCATTAACGCTCGCTCATGCCACTGACTTGGTTGAGGCTTGCCAAGATGGTAAATTGTGGAAAATAAACGTGACATCTGTACCTGAGCCAGACAAAGTCATTGACTATATTAATATTGCAGATTCAATGCCTGACAGACAAGCTTTTGCCGTGATGAGCGTATGGGCAAAGCGATTGGGTCAACGAGCTTTCATGACATTTTGCCGACTACCAAACGCTTAGAGATTGGCTATACATGGTATGCTAAATCTTACTGGCGCACGCATGTCAATACCACCTGTAAGCTTATGCTGCTCACCTATGTATTTGAAACGCTAGAATATCAAACCGTAAGATGGCGTACAGATATTGATAATTACCGCTCACAACAGGCTATCGAACGCTTAGGTGCTAAAAAGGATGGGGTGATTCGTGGCAATCGAGTACGCCGTGATGGCATTATTTCAGATACAGTTATGTACAGTATCGTTAGCTCTGAATGGGCAGATGTAAAGCCCAAGCTTGCAACAAAAGTACAAAGCGTTTATTAATCTTTTAACTATTAATATAAATGAGTGGTTTATGTCTCAACAAAATCAAAACACGGTAGTCCAAGGCATTTACCGCCATTACAAAGGTAACATTTATCAAGTGCTGCACACGGCAAAGCACTCAGAAACCGAAGAGTCGCTTGTGGTGTACCGTTGTCTTTACGGTGAGTATGGCGTGTGGGTACGCCCGCTTACCATGTTTACTGAAATGATCACCGTTGAGGGCAAAGAAATTCCAAGGTTCGAATTGATTCAGTGCTTAAACGATTAATAATGAATTATGATCGAATATAAATTTCATCCAATAAAAAACGACCCGTTGAGGTCGTTTTTTTATTTTATATATAGACAGTCAATTAACTGTTTAAAAATGCAATCAATGTTTTATTGAACTCTTCGCTATGGGTCACATTGATACCATGTGGACCACCTTCAACGACATGCAGTTTACTGTCTGCAATCATATCGTGAGAGCGTTCACCGCTTGCTTCAAACGGGACGATTTGATCGGCATCACCATGTATGACTAAGGTTGGCACATCAAACGCTTTTAAATCATCGCGGAAGTCCGTGTAGCTGAACGATTTGACGCAATCAAAGGTTGCTTTGGCAGAGGCGAAAGCAGCGATATCGCGGTTGTATAAGCGCATAGGCTTACTGACCAGCGACTTACCGTCTTTTGGCGTAAAGAAATTCTTGGTAAAGTCATTCAAAAAGGCAATACGATCATCGCTCACGCCATCCAAGAATCCTTGAATGTCTGCTTCTTCAAGACCGCCATCAGGGTTATCATCTGCCTTAAACAGATACGGCGGAACAGCAGACGCCAGTACCGCTTTGCTCACACGCTCTGAGCCATATTTGCCAAGATAGCGAGCCACTTCACCGCCACCCATAGAGAAGCCAACGATGGTCGCATCTTGTAAATCGAGCGCCTCCATCAAGCCTTTCAAGTCTTGGGCTAGGGTGTCGTAGTCGTATCCATTCCATGGTTTGGACGATTGACCAAAGCCACGTCTGTCATAGGTAATGACTTGATAACCAGCTTCGACTAGCGCAGGTAGCTGTGCTTCCCAAGCGCGTCCACTAAGTGGCCAGCCATGAATGAGTATGACAGGTTTGCCAGTACCTTGGGTTTCGTAATAGAGTTCGACCGGTTGATCGTCTTGAGTCGCAACGGTAGCGTAGGGCATGATCTTATCCTTTTGGTATTATTATATTCATATATTTTTATGTTGATGCTTATCAGTGACTGTCGTTCATAGTGAGTCATTAAGGATTTGCATCAGCTTTTTAGTATAGAATCAGCCCAAGTTAATTGCTACGACAGGTTGTAAAGTTATAGTAGTAATTATAAAGCGGTTGTGTAAAATCCTAGTCAATCTTGTAGAAATTCTTTTAATATCTTATGAAATCGCAATGGCTCATCGACGGGTACGGCATGTCCTGAGCGCGGCAGGATAACGTCACGAGCATTAGGTAGCATACGTGTGGTTTCTTGCTGCCATTTGGGGTCATAGAGTTTTGATTGTCCACCAATGAGACTGACCACTGGGATGATGACGTTCTCTATACCTGCACGAAAATCGTAAGATATCGCCAGATATGCTTGCAGGCAGCGCATTTTATGTTGCCATGTTTGGTGATTATAAAATGCCAGCTTATGATCGTTTTGATGAGTAAGTGTCTGAACGACAGCTTTCGAGCGTGGACGGCTGACAGAGAGTAAAGAAAACAATCTTTCGACATCGGTCACATGGCGTTTGAGAGAAAACGGCAAGTGCGTAAAGTGTTCAACTTGCGCATAGGGTAGTGTCCTATCGACAATGTCTTGAAACACGGCAAACATCTCTTTTTGTCGATCCCCAAACAAGCCGCCTTGCCAATCTGGTTGATTGTGAATCACAGGGCTTTGATCAATATTCAGATAGCGACTGACTCTAGCTGTACCAAAACGTTCAAAATAAGACCACATGACGAGTGCCCCCATAGAAATCGCGGCTACAAGTAGCGACTCTACGTGACGCCTCAGGCAGACGTGTTTAATCACCGCATCGACATCATCAGCATACTGACGTATAAAATCAAACTGCGTCAACTCAATATTTTTTGCTGCACCAAAACCTCGAAAATGCGGCAAGTAAAACTCATATTTACCCATTAGTGGCAGTATAAAAGGTAAAAATTCACGCGCATCCATGCCATAAGCATGCATCATCATGACGGGTTTGCCATTCCCAATGACAGACACGGGTAGCGCCGTACCATCAGCTGTCTTTATATTGATTGTTCGTAATTGATATGACGCGGGTAGGGGAAGAAGAGTTTTTTTCATAGAATGACATCACTTTTGGTTATCAAGCCATCTTGGTTGAGTGGTCAAGATGTATTTTTACAAACGTATTCATACCGCGAATAAAAGACTGTTATATTGAAGCAGTCATCTGACCATAGCATAGAATTTGGCTAACGGTAAAAGCAGTAGCGATAACTGATAAGGATAGAAGGGTATGAGCAAATCGATATTGTCGTCATTGGATAGTAGCTTGTATCCACAAGTTTGGGAGCAGCAGACATTTACCAGTCCACAAGCGCTTTTATTATCGATACTAAATAATGAGGTTACGGTAGATGCCAATAGCTTTTCCAAGCGACTACTGGCGAACGATATTTATCAAGAATGGATTAATGCCACGGTGTTTGGACGGTATTTGCATCGCAACTTTACCGCGTTTTATCAACAAACAGAAGACAGTTTTAATGTAGAAATGCCTGCCTTGTTTCGTCAAGAGCTGACCCGCCATGCGCAATATATGCCATTAGATCAGGTATTATTTTTTGCAGGAGAGATGCCAAAAGTGGTACGACAAACAAAGCTGCTCACCACCACCGTAAATCCTGCCACGGCCATCATTAACGCACAAAAAATGGCAACTCATCAGGTTTCTCATTCAAAGGTAATCGTTAATCAAATCACCATCGTCGGTAAGCAAGTATTAGGGTTTCCCATACGTCACAATAAGCGCACTAGCGAGCGCCTGCGTAATGAAGTATTGATTATGGACTTTGAGGATTTGCGCTTGGTCAATGAGGTGACGATTGAAGATATAAAAAAAAGCAATATAGAGTCATCTATATTGCTTCGGTCTTACGAGTTACGTTGATTGTTAAATAGATGCGCTTTTAACGGTCTTTTTTAGCCACCGTCAGACCGTTATAGGTTTGTGCGACTGGCATCACTTCCAAACGATTAACATTGATATGCGCAGGCGACTCAATCAGCCACAGTAATATATCGCCGATATCTTCACCTGTCATGGTCTTAAAGCCATCATAGACTTTAGCTGCTTTGTCATCATCACCATGATAGCGCACGTTTGAAAACTCAGTACCCGCAACTACGCCCGGTTCAATATTGGTCACACGCACCTGCGTACCAATAAGATCAGCACGTAAATTTAGGCTAAATTGTTTGACAAACGCTTTAGTTGCGCCGTACACATTGCCACCAAAGTACGGCCAGCTACCAGCAATCGAGCCGACATTGATGATATAACCACTATCGCGCTCAACCATCGCTGGCAAGACTGCATGAGTCAATGCCATTAGACCTTTAACATTGGTATCCGTCATGCGCATCCAATCATCGAGACTGGCTTTGTGGGCAGGCTCTGTACCGAGTGCCAATCCTGCATTATTGACCAAAACATCAATCTGTTTAAAGTCATCAGGCAAGTCAGCAATGATTTGCGGGATAGAATCCGTATCGCTCACATCCATCACCACAGGTAAAAAGTTCTCACCCAAAGTATCTGCCAAAGCATTCAGTTTGTCGATACGTCTAGCGCACCCAACCACACGATGACCATTTGCAACCAAACGCTCTGCCAGTGCTTTACCAAAACCTGCGCTTGCTCCTGTAATCAATACATTCATTGCCTGTCCTTATTATTGATGTGCTAGATTTTTACCATAATCTTGATGACTACTTTTTATGCTAAGACGGTTTATCTATTTGATAATTGCTTGCCAAAGATTTTATCACCCGCATCACCCAGACCGGGAATAATATAACCATGCTCATCCAAATGACTGTCTAGCGCAGCGGTATAAATAGTCACGTCAGGATGCGCTTCATTGACCAAACGTACGCCTTCAGGTGCAGCCACGAGTACCAATGCTTTAATATTCGTACAGCCATTTTTCTTTAGCATCTCAATAGTCGCAACCATTGAGCCACCCGTGGCTAGCATTGGGTCAATGATAAGCGCAGGACGTTTGTCCATGTGACTGACAAATTTTTCAAAGAATGGTACTGGCTGCAACGTTTCTTCATCACGTTGTAGACCTACCACAGAAATCTTAGCAGTAGGGATTAAGTCGAGCACCCCGTCAAGCATGCCAATACCTGCGCGTAGAATCGGTACGATAGTTGCCGTCTTACCGATGATTTGCTCACCAGTGATTTCGCCGCACCAGCCTTGCATTGGGAAAGTCTCAATCTCAAAATCACGGCTTGCTTCATAAGCCATCAAGCGTGCAAGCTCTTTGGTCAATGTACGAAATTTATAAGTACTACAGTCTTTTTCGCGCATGAGGCTGAGTTTATGACGGACTAATGGATGATCGATTACCGTAATTTTTAAATCGCTGTTTAAGTCACTCATAGAATCTCTCTCGGTTTCTTGTCTGATGCTTGCGCAATTACTGCGGTTGCTATTAGTATAAAAGATACAAACACTTACCGCACTTTAACCATATCTTTGGCATATCAAGAGTAAAGTTAATGCCTTCACAATCAAGCTAATCAACTATTTTACGACAGTGCGCATTTATCGCGATGACAATATTTGCGTTCACAGCTGCCATCAAAGCCTAAGCAATTCAGGCTAAGTAAAATGATATCGCGCTATCTTAAGTCAACTGATTGAACCGACTAAGTTTGACTATATAACGTGATTATAAGTGAGGTAGTGTTTAGACTTGCTATGATACCAAAAAAACCGCTTTTCTGATGAAGAATATCATGACTATAAAAACACCAAGCACCCAAAAAAATGCTGATACTAAACCGACATCATTTGATGATAAAGCCACAGAGCTTGAAAATCACCCCTTTGAGCCTGTCTTACCGCCCAATGCCACGGTCATGATGATGGGTACATTTCCGCCGACTAGCGATAAATGGGCAATGAGCTTTCATTATCCCAATTTTTATAATGATATGTGGCGCATCTATGGCCGAGTGTTTTTTGAGGACGCTGATTACTTTAGAGTCGGCGATGAGAAGCGCTTTGACCCTGAGCGTATTCGAGATTTTATGTTCGAGCGTGGCATCGCTTCTTGTCCGACAGTAAAGCAAGCCATTCGTGAGACAGGTAATGCTTCGGATAAAAACCTAACGGTAGTCACACCCGTTGATTTAGATGTTATCTTGCCGCAAGTGCCAAAGGTAAAGTCATTGTTCACGACAGGAGGCAAGGCGACCGAAGTACTGCTCGGGTTATTAGTCGAGCCGATTGCTAAATCAAAGTATCCAAAAACCAATCAGAGTATGGATTATCCTTATCAGTGGCAGGATGCGGATAATAAAAAAATAGATGTTAATGATTTAACCTTGTATAGATTACCTTCAACCTCACGTGCCTATCCGTTATCGTTGGATAAGAAAGTCGCTGCATATAAAGCGTTCTTTGAGAGGGTGGGTAAGTTGTAATATAAAAGATAACTCTTTATAGATGGGTATTAGAAATAGAGAAGCTTATGCAGTCAGTAAAACCCAATAACATATCTAACAGGTCTATCGTTTAGAACGCATTTCCAACTACCCATCAATTAGCTCAAATCATTGAATATCTAACCCATTGAAAGTATTACCAGTTTCAATATATTTGAAAATAAACCAAGAAACATTAACAAAACAGGTTGACACAAAAATTAAACCCTCTATAATACGCCCTCATCAGACGGACTAGCGGCAACGAATATGTAAATTACATATTACTAACCCAGTTAACCTGTTGAAACAAATTAAAATAAAGCTTGACAATTCAAATCATTATGATAAGATAGTCGGCTCGC
>NZ_JBHZRK010000008.1:0-159886 GCF_043641605.1 Psychrobacter piscatorii
CTTGCATCTTAAAGTCCAGATCGTAACGCATAAAAATACCCCATAAGTTGTGTCCAACTTATGGGGGTCAGTTCAGTATGAATTAGGGGCTTTTTTACAACTTACTATTGCTTATGATCTACAAATCTTCAATAAAAACGATTAAGCCAACGGTTAAGCCATCGTCGTCATTGATTTGATACGCTTGTACAGCTCTTTTTGCTCAGCGCTTGGACGAGCAGTCTGTACTGCCATCAATTGTGACATATCGCCTTCAACGCGAATTTTACCGCTCATGAAGGCACCCATAATTTGGTTGGTGTCAAAATCAGTGATGATAGACTGTAGAATGCTACGATCTAATAACAAAGTTGTCGTGCCATTACTATTTAGACCACGATGTAATAAACCATCGGCAAAGTTGGCTTCGATGTCTTTTTCAGTATCAGATACTTTTAGGTTAACGATCATGTTAGCAAGCGCTGGTGGTAGGTTTAACTCACCTGCTTCGTTGCCCATTTTTTCTACTTGCTCAAACCATTCATCTGTCAAAAAAACTGCCATATTATATTATCCTTAATTGATATTCTGTCAGACCAATATCCCTTGAGGCACTATTGGCCTAACTATTAGAATTATTAAAATGATTGCTATCAATAGACCTATGCGATACATAGCCATTAATGACGTTCAGCCTCATTATAAAGGGCGACTTGATAAGAAGTAAAACCTATTTATCGGCTCAGCAATGTTATTGTTACAAAACTTCTTTGCAAGCCTACGCTTATGTCTAGCGAGCGCTTCCCATATTCAATCAAAATGAGCATCTAGAATAGTGACAAAATTGTGTATAAAATAGAGGAGTAGCACAGCAATAATAAGTTGCTCGCTAACATTTATACCAAAGAGTTTGTATTTTGGCGCATAGTTCTGATGATATTTAATTAGGATTGCGTTACAATACCCTTAAACAGAGTCGGGAGTTTTAACCAAACATTACATAATCGTGTTTTTTGTCAGCCGCCGCTAGCATACATCTATGGTCAATGCGTTTTAATAGCCCTATAGATATGGGTATCTATCTTCATTAGTACAGATTTTTTCGTAATAATTAAGATACATATTTAGCCTTATGAGATGTTTGATGCTCAAAACGGCGCGTCTTCTTATTTACCTTGATGATCTATTAACAATCCTACTATCGATTGACCTTGAGCAAGGTGTATGAAATGCCTATTTCTATTTATTAGTATTAACTAATAGACAGTAAGGGCCTAAATCGATAGTTAATGACGTCATTGCGCTAAATAAGCCAAAAAACAACATGTGTTGGCGCTAGTATAAATACAAATTTGAGAGTATTTATAGTGCAGACAACATAGATTGTTGGTTAATTCTGTTGATAATTCGGGCTGTAAAGGAATCATCCAATGAGTTTACAAAACACAGCAGTCGCCCCAGTTGACCGTGAGTATGAAATTACTATCGTAAGATTTTTTACGATCATGGCTGTCGTTTGGGGCATCGTCGGCATGAGTCTTGGTGTGTTCATTGCTTCACAGTTAGCATGGCCAGCACTCAACTTTGACATTCCATGGCTGACCTTTAGTCGTTTAAGACCACTGCATACCAATGCGGTGATTTTTGCGTTCGGTGGCTCTGCCCTGTTCGCAACGTCTTACTACATCGTTCAGCGTACCTGTAAGACGCGTTTATTTGCGCCATATTTGGCTTGGTTTACCTTTTGGGGTTGGCAAGCGGTTATCGTATCCGCTGTTATTACCCTTCCTCTAGGTTTGACCTCGACTAAAGAATACGCTGAGCTTGAGTGGCCGATCGATATCCTAATTGCCTTGGTATGGATCTCTTATGCCATTGTATTTTTTGGTACGCTCATCAAACGTAAAACCTCACATATCTATGTGGCTAACTGGTTCTTTGCCGCTTTCATCATTACGATTGCATTACTACACATCGTAAACAGCATGGCGATTCCAGTTAGCGCGTTCAAATCTTATTCGCTATTTGGCGGTGCAACTGATGCGATGGTGCAGTGGTGGTACGGGCATAATGCGGTAGGTTTTTACTTAACGGCAGCCTTCCTTGGAATGATGTATTATTTCGTTCCTGTACAGATTGGTCGTCCTATCTATTCTTATCGTTTGTCTATCGTTCACTTTTGGGCATTGATTGCTTCATATATGTGGGCTGGTGGTCACCATTTGCATTATTCAGCGCTTCCTGATTGGACGCAGTCTCTTGCTATGGTCTTCTCAATCATCCTGTTTGCACCATCTTGGGGTGGTATGATTAACGGTGTACTAACGCTATCAGGTAGTTGGGATAAGCTGCGTACCGATCCAATCATTCGCTTTATGATTGTTGCATTGTCGTTCTACGCGATGTCGACGTTCGAAGGCCCAATGATGTCTATCAAAACAGTGAATGCGCTATCGCATAACACTGATTGGACAGTTGGTCACGTACACTCAGGCGCACTTGGCTGGGTTGGTATGATTACGATTGGTTCGCTATACGTACTGTTACCACGTATTTATAACAAACCGAAGATGTACTCTATCAGCTTAATCACCACGCATTTCTGGCTTGCGACTGCAGGAACGATCTTCTATATCGTGTCTATGTGGATCTCAGGTATTGGCCAAGGCATGATGTGGCTTGCTACTAACCCAGACGGTACTTTGGTATATAGCTTCGTTGATACTGTTGAATTCTCGCATTTCCCATATATTGGCCGTGCATTTGGTGGCTTCTTATATGTATCGGGTATGTTTGTAATGGCTTATAACTGCTATAAAACACTCAAAATGCCAGAAGGTAAGCCTGTAGATGTCGCTGATCCAACGGATCATGAACCTAGTGTCGAAAAACCTTCGACAGCTAAAGTATAAGGAGCGATCATGGCTGGTTCACCGCATGAAATTATTGAAAAAAATACAGGCTTGTTAGTCATTGGTATCGTGATTGCTATTAGTTTTGCAACGCTAGTTGAAATCGTGCCATTGATCTATGACAACAAGGGTCCTGAAGAAGGTGGGGTGAACGCTCCCCTTCCCGCTATGGAGCCTTGGACAGCGCTTGAATTTGAAGGTCGTGATATTTATATCCGTGAAGGATGTCACGTTTGTCATACTCAAATGGTTCGCCCATTACGTGCAGAAGTTGAACGTTATGGACCATATTCACGTGCCGCTGAGTCGACGTGGGATCATCCATTCTTATGGGGATCGAAACGTACTGGACCAGATTTAGCACGTGTTGGTGGCCGTTATTCTGAAGATTGGCAAAAGCAACATTTGATCAATCCACGTTCGCTAGTGCCTGAGTCAGTTATGCCTGGTTTCCCTTGGTTGGCGACTAACGAAGTAGATGGCGAAAACGTTCAAGCTAAAATGCGTCTATTCCGCGATCGCTTCGGTGTTCCTTATACTGAAGAAGATATCGAAGGTGCTCCAGATGCAGTGCTTGGCGCTACTGAGCTTGACGCTTTGGTCGCCTATCTACAGCAGTTAGGTACCGCAATGGAAGGACAGCGCTAATGGGTATTGGTGAATTACAAACAATTGCGACCGTTTCTGCCTTTATTGCCTTCGTAGGCGTTGCATGGTGGGCGTATTCGCCAAAAAACAAAAAACGCTTCGAAGAAGATGCACAACTTGCGCTTGATGATGAGGATATAAAATCTCTGTCTGAAGAGCAGCGCAATAAGGATAAATGATGACATTTTTTTGGAGTTCTTGGATCACACTAATCAGTTTCGGTTGCTGGCTTTTTATTCTTGGCGTTCTGCTGTTTGTACTAAAATACAAACCAGACGTTGAGGAAGACGGTACCACTGGTCATGAATACGATGGTATCCGAGAATACGACAAACCACTTCCTAAATGGTGGTTGGTGATATTTTTTGGTTCAATCGTTTGGGGTGTCGCATACTGGGTATTCTTTCCAGCTATGTTCCCGGCACATTGGAACGGTATCGCCACCGTAGAAGTTGACGGTGAAACTGTACCGTGGACCTCTAAAAACGAGTTGTTCAGTGAGCTTGAAAGCAACAACAAAGTATTTACCGATAACTTTGAAAAAAGCATTTTGGTAAAAGCAGACGCTGCAGGTGCGACTGCGACACTTGGTACGCTAAACGAGTTACAAGCGACCATGCGTCGTAGTGAAAATCCGCCAGCAGATCTACAGACTAAAATTGACGAAAAAGTTGCAGAACTTGCTCCTTATGTCGAAAAACTGTCTGAAAATCCAAATGCGTTAAAAGTTGGTAGCCGTTTGTTCCTACAGAACTGTTCTGTATGTCATGGCTCTAACGCTAAAGGTGCGACAGGTTACCCCAACCTAACCGATAATGATTGGTTATATGGCGGCGAAGCTAGCAACATTCTGACCACGCTACATAATGGTCGTATCGGTGGTATGCCTGCTTGGCGCGATCAGATCGGCGAAGACGGTGTACGTGCAGCATCTGAGTATGTATTATCACTATCTCCAAACAACGGTAGCAAGAGTAACGGTGAACTTGATCAAACTTTGGTTAATCAAGGCGAAGCAATCTTTAAGCAACAGTGTGCACTATGTCACTCTGAAAGCGGTAAAGGTATGATTTCAGCAGGTGCACCAAACTTGACTGACAATATCTGGTTATATGGCGGTGAGCGTGAGACTGTACGTAATACATTACGTTATGGCCGTGCTGGCGTTATGCCTCAGTGGGAAACTAAGCTAGGTAATGAGCGTATCATGCTACTTGCTGCTTATATCTACTCACTATCAGATAAGACTGGCAAATCGCCTGAAGTAGCAATGGCTGCTACAGCTACTCAGCCTGCTGCGACTGAAGAAGCAACTGCTAACTAAGACGTTGTTACTGTACTGAATATGGACGAGATTTAATGAAGGGAGAACTGTTATTGCAGTTCTCCCTTTTGCGTATAGTGGTATTGATTTTCATTTAGAAATGACAATGATGAGCGGCTATAAACACTAGAAATCATTCTCATATATTCGTTGCTTTTTATGATTATCACCCCATTATTAGTAAGGAGAATGCTAAAATAGCTATTTTTTAAATAGTCTATTGGTCATGGCTTTATATCGCTCTGACTCAATCACATAACACGATAGTCAATTTCACATAAATTAGATGCAGGCTTGTTTAGTCTACTATTTGTAGTACCTTTGCTCCCCTTTCCTTGCATCAAAATTATGTTGAACCGACTATATTTACAATCGATCATTTGGTAAGCAGATTAGAAGATTTTTTATTGCATTTTCTATCCGCTATTTACTGACATTGATAACATCATACACTCATATACCTCGACGCTAGAGGTGTTTGTTCATCATGCCAGCAGACTGATTCTTTTTTTAAAGAGGCACGTTTATGTCAGCACAACAATCCAATAAAATTCCTGTACAACAAGTCGATCTTGATGCAACCAAGCATCGTGTACACCCAAGGTTTGTCACAGGTTTTTATCAAAATATTCGTGTCATCACGATGTATGCTCTTTTGGCGGCTTTTTTACTTTTGCCATGGCTGCGCTATAATGATAGACAAGCGATATGGTTTGATGTGCCATCACAGCATTACTATATTTTTGGCATGACATTTTTGACGCAAGATTTCTATTTTATTGCTGCATTTGCCATTATTGCCGCGTTTACGCTGTTTATGGTGACGGTATATGCAGGGCGCGTTTGGTGTGGTTATGCTTGTCCTCAAACGATATGGACGCATCTATACCAGTATGTTGAAAAATGGGTGATTGGCGATCGTAATAAACGCATCAAGTTTGATAAAGCACCATTAAGTGCGAGCAAGGTATTCAAGCGTACGGTTGTTTATTCAATTTGGTTTTTGCTTTCTGTGATTACAGCAGCGACCTTTGTTAGTTATGTGGCGGGAACAGACTCTCTATATCATAGCTGGCAGTCAATAGGAGTGATTCCATTCCCTGACTGGCCAACGTGGGTATGGGTTTCAATGTTTATCTTCACCTTCGCTACTTATGCCAATGCAGGCTACATGCGTGAGCAGATGTGTGTACAGATTTGTCCTTATGGCCGCTTTCAAAGTGTGATGTTTGATAAAGACACATTGATCGTATCTTATGATTATGAACGCGGTGAGCCGCGCGGCGCTCGTAAAAAAGGTACAAATCCAGAGCACTTAGGCGACTGCATTGAATGTACCATGTGCGTGCAGGTCTGCCCTACTGGTATCGATATTCGTGATGGGTTACAAGTTGCCTGTATCCAGTGTGCGGCTTGTATCGATGCCTGTAATGAAGTGATGGACAAGGTCGGCTATCCGCGTGGACTGATTCGTTATACGACCGAACGTCAGCTGGCAGAAAAAGAGCCAAGCCGCGTACTGCGCCCACGACTATTTGCTTACTTAACATTGTTGGCTGTACTATGTGGCGGCGTTATATATGCGTTAACCGATCGCGTGCCACTGGAAATTGATATCCGCCGTGACCGTAATCAGTTATCGTCTATCAACAATCAAGGCATGATTGAAAATAGCTATATCGTTAAGCTAACCAATAAGACGCAGGATGCTCATACCTACACGATAACACTAGCACCGCAAAAAGGGCTGAGCTTAGAGCTACGCTTTAACGATGTACCATTAGAAGCTGGCGAAAGCTTTGATATGCCAGTCAGTATTTATGGTGATCCTGATGTAATAGAGTTTGGCCAAACGCCTGTCACGCTAAATGTGAGCAGCGAAAATGGCAAGTATAAGGTAAGTAAGCAAAATATCTTTACGACCCAAGGTCAGTAAACAATTAATATGTTCATTGTTTAATTTCATGTATGTCATTCGGTAGTCTGTAACTAGTGCAAGTAGTTAAATAGCTAATTGTTCTAGTGATAGGCTATCGAATAAATGTTTTACCATTAAACTGGTAGCGCTTAGCCGCCAAATTATCCGTTGATACCATTTATAGATGTCTAATGAACAGCTATCTATTAAATGCGTATCTGATGCATAGGTATTTTATGTCTACTCCAGCACCGAACTTTAAACATCAAGATAAGCAGCCATGGTATAAAAATTACATGGTCGTTATCTTTGTGATTGGCATGCCTGCTGCGGTCGTGATCGCTTGTATTTGGTTTGTTTATTACTCTTACCAGATCCGTGATAGCGTGGTACGTGACGACTGGTATATGGATGGCAAAACGCTCTATCATGATGTGTCTCGTGACAAGCTCACGTATGATTTAGACTTGCATGGACAAATGCAGTTTGCAGAAAATGGCGATATTGTGTTTTATCTCAACTACCCTGAGCAAAGCGTGCAGTCAGGCAAGCTGTTAAATGGTACGCCACTTACTTATCCTGATACGTTGGAGCTTTCTATTTCTCATGCAACGGATATCAAAAAAGACCGCGACGTTGTCCTTAAGCATGTTGAGGGCAATAAATACAGCGCACAAGTCGATATTGATCCTGTAAAAGCCAAGTATTACCTTCAGGTTAGCAATGACGGTAAAGATGATTGGCGTATGCAAGACGTCGCAAAACTACCTCGTTCAAAGGTCAGCTTTGACCCGCTACCAGTTTTTGCTAAAAGTTAATGCTGTTAGTAGCATCCAGACATAAAAAAGCCAGCCGCTCGTCAGAGATCGGCTGGCTTTTTTGAGCTATTCAATATCGTGTTAATTAGTAAGCACTATTTAATATCGTACTAACTTTTCAATTACTAAATTACAGGGTTAATCGTTGGAATTTTCTGTGCTTTACGCTCGTTTTGCGCGGCTTTATCCGTCTCTGTCGAATAAGGCTTATCACTAGCGAACTTAGGATTGAACGTTTGCGTCCTTGGTGATACAGGTAAACCAATCTCAGCCAAACTATCCGTCTGCCCAGCTTGAATATTGTCGCCTTCAAATAAACGCTCATCATTATCACGATCAAGACTGAGTGTCTCAAAATCAAACAACTCACGATCTGCTAACTGTGATGGTGCTACGTTTTGCATTGCCTTAAAGATAGACGCCAAACGCTGCGGATGAGCGTCATCCCATTCACGTAACATGTCATTGATAATGGCACGCTGTAGATTGGTCTGACTGCCACATAGATTACAAGGAATAATCGGAAATTCTTTTAACTTGGCGTATTCGATGATGTCTTTTTCTTCGACATACGCCAATGGACGAATCAGCAGGTTTTGCTTGTCATCACTCAGCAGTTTAGGCGGCATTGATTTGAGTGCGCCGCCATGAAATAAATTCAAAAAGAAAGTCGCCAGCATGTCATCGCGATGATGACCCAGGGCGATTTTGGTCGCACCAATCTGCTTAGCAAAACCATACAACGAACCACGGCGCAGACGTGAGCACGCTGAGCAATAGGTCTTGCCTTCTGGCACCACACTTTTGACAATACTGTACGTGTCTTTTTCCAAGATATAATGCGCAATGCCTTGCTCATTAAGATAAGCAGGCAAAATATCTTCAGGGTAACCGGGCTGCTTTTGATCAAGATTGACTGCGACGATATCGAAATGAATGGGGGCGATACGTTTTAGTAGGAGCAAAATATCCAGCAAGGTATAGCTGTCTTTACCGCCCGAGACACAGACCATCACCACATCGCCGTCTTCGATCATATTAAAATCACGAATGGCCCAAGAGACTTGGCGACGAAGCTTTTTTTGTAGCTTACGAAAAGCCGCAGATTCAGTAGGTGATTGTGAGTCAGTAGATTGATCAGCAACGATATCCTCATTGCTACCCTCTTCAGCATCAGCCTCTAAAACATAACGATTAAAGTCCGCTTCATTAGATATATTGTCAGAGTGAGAAGGGATGTTTGGCGTAAATAAGGTTGCTGCGGTCATAAGTTACTCAATATCTTTATAAGGATGATTTTACTATAAAGCGGTTTACGATAAAGCACGATCAATGAGGTAGGGTTATCGATGCTTTAAAAGCGGCAATTATAACAAATATTGCTAACAGATTGAAAAGATGACAGTAATACGCACTTTATTTTTATTACAATGCTGCTTAGCATGGCTTTGTCACCTTAGTGACGCGCGATTGGTCGCTTCGTGGTTCTGTAATAGCCGTATTTTTGCTAAAATAGCCGTTTTCGTAAACCAATAATAGATACCACTATGACTAACGTTACTTTGCAGAATAACTCGGCCAACCAAGCGTCCGATACTGAATTAGATACTCTCAACAAAAATCAAAACGCCGTTGTACTTTTATCAGGTGGCCTCGATTCGGTGACGTGTCTGTATTGGGCAAAAGCGCGCTATGCCTCTGTGACAGCCGTCAGCTTCAATTATGGTCAGCGTCACAATAGTGAGCTTGTTGCAGCAAAGACTATCGCTGAGACAGCAGGCGTCAATCATAGAATCATTGATATTGATATCGCTCAGCTTGGTGGCTCTTCATTGACAGACCACAGCATGATTGTACCAGACGGTGATTCGGACAAATTCCCTAGCAAGAAGCGTGATGAAATCGACAACGATGCCATTCCAAATACTTATGTGCCTGCGCGCAATACGATATTTTTGTCTTATGCGCTAGCCGTTGCAGAAGTGGCCGATGCCAATCATATCGTCATCGGGGTCAGCTCAGTTGACTACTCTGGCTATCCTGATTGCCGTCCAGAATATATAGCAGCATTTGAGCACATGGCCAACCTTGCCACAAAAGCGGGCGTTACCGGCCACCGCCTATCAATCCAAACGCCATTGCAACAGCTGTCTAAAGCACAGACTATTGAGCTTGGCCTGTCATTAGGCGTGGACTATGGACAGACGATTTCTTGTTATCGTGCCGATGCAAACGGTCTCGCTTGCGGTGTTTGTGATAGCTGTGCATTGCGCCGTCAGGGCTTTGCTCAAGCTGGCGTCATTGACCCTACTCATTATCAAGCTGGATAGACATACTGACTTTTTATCAAACAGCGGCATCAATCAACATTAGCGAAACATTCGCTTGCATTAACACAGCACGTCGACATTGTATTTTAATCAATATACTTGCTATGGTATGGACAATTATCTCTGCCACCAGATATATTTTTCATTAGATATCAATAATCGTAACAGTCACCTCTATATTAATGAATTGGCTGTGCATTGGTTACAAGATCTACAAAATTGACACTACCTGTAAGAGGAAATTTATGAAGTTATTGCCATTATTACCCCTAGCCTTAGCGGCCGTATTTGCAATGCCACAAGCGAATGCTACTGATATTAAGCAAAGTAATATCAACTCATGTGTCAATGGCGCAGTCAAATATAAAGTTGCTGACAAGGGCGACGCTACCAAATTATGTAATTGTACCATTGGTGTCCGTAGCAATATGACGATTGGTCAGATGTGGGAAATCGAAAGCTATGCAAAAGACAAAAAAGACCCTTCAAGCTTGCCATACGTCAAGACCATGCAAAAAGACTTGCAGCAGTGCACAGTCGGCTTAGACTTGAAGCAGCCGCAAAAGCCTGCTTAATTACTATTCGTGTGATATACAAAAGACTGGCCATTGCCAGTCTTTTTTGTTGCCAATGAATGAGCAAAGTGTAAAACTGATTATTTATTGCTACCAATCTGCCTATAATAAGAAGACGATAAATAGAACCCTATCTCAACCATCAAAAAAACCAATATACATAACCAAAATTAATAAGGATTTTACCATGGCAAAGCCAACAACAGAAACCATCAACCTACCCGACTTTCCAGTTACCATCGTACGCAAACTTGCCGGAAACTTTATCCATGATGAAATCAGTCTCAAAGAAATGGTTGCCAATACCGATAAAGGTCTTATTCTCTATTTTTATCCCAAAGACAACACACCAGGCTGCACCACGCAAGCGACGGAGTTCACGGCGCATATCCACGACTTTGATGACTTAGGCTATGACATCGTTGGCGTCTCTCGTGATGGCGTTGAATCCCACGAAAAATTCATCGATAAATATGACCTACAAATTCCACTTGTCAGTGATGCCGATGAAAAGCTATGCCAGTATTTTGAAGTCATTAAAGAGAAAAACATGTACGGCAACATTACTTTGGGGCTAGTACGCTCGGCATTTGTGTTTGATAAAGAGGGCGAGCTGACTCACGCACAGCGTAACCTACGTGCCAAAGATTACACCAGTCGCTTACTCACCATATTGGCACCATAATCTATACAATAGACTAGGTTAGATTGCTCACCATAAAAATGCTAAAAGAGCGCATACACAAGTCTGAGCTGATAACTGGAAATATCACTACCACCCTTCCTTACTAGAGAATAATATGAATAAACAGTCTGGTACCATTGCTGACAATGCACCGCATGAAGTCACACGCAAAGTATCTGTTGCCATTATTGGCGCAGGTACTGCAGGTCAAAATGCCTTTCGCCAAGCAAGTAAAATCAAAGACGATGTCGTCATTATCAACGAAGGGTTTTGGACAACAACTTGTATCGCTGTCGGTTGTATGCCGAGCAAACTATTGATCGCAGCGGCAGATCGTGCACATGATGCCAATCATTCGGCTGAGTTTGGTATCCATGCAACTGCGCAAATAGATGGCAAACAGGTGATGCAGCGTGTACGTGATGAGCGCAGTCATTTTGCTAGCTACATCAAAAAACAAGTAGATAGCTGGCCCGATCACAAAAAAATCGATGGGCGTGCTCATATTAACGAGCAAGGGTTGATCGAGGTCAATGATGAGCGCATCGCGGCTGAGCAAATCATTGTAGCGACAGGTAGCTCACCGTCTATACCAGATGGTTGGGCGGATAAGCTTGGTGACACCCTGCTCACCTCTGATAGTGTGTTTGAGCTTACAGATTTACCCAACTCTATGGCAGTGGTAGGCGCTGGAGCCATTGGACTAGAGCTTGCGCAAGCATTTACGCGTTTGGGCGTAGAGGTGACGCTATTTAACCGAGTCAAACGAGTGGCTGGCCTAAAAGATGATGACATCAACGACAAAGCAATCGACTGCTTAAGTAGTGAGCTAACCATGCATTTGGGCAGTAAAATCACTGATGTCGGCACAAAGGCTGATGTAGGTAGCGATAGCGCATTTATTGAATACGAAGACAGTGCTGGTGCATCGCAGCAGTGGCAAGGTGAGTGTGTGTTAGTCGCTACTGGCCGCCGCAATAATATCAAACAGCTTGGCATCGAAAATCTAGGCGTTGTACTCGATGACAAGAACCGCCCGAAAAACTTAAGTAAAAAGACGGGGCAAATTGGCGATTCAAATATTTATATCGTTGGAGACGCCAATGCTCACATTCCTCTGCTGCACGTAGCAAGTGATGAGGGCTATAGTGCTGGCAACATGGTCTGTGAAAATACAGAAGATGCCTATATCCGTCCGCCAGCTACCCCTTTTTCTATCGTATTTTGCTCGCCGCAAATCGTCAATGTCGGTATGTCTCTACCCGAGATTCAAGAAGACCCTGAGTTAGAGTTTGTGATTGGTAGCGTAAGTTTTGACAACCAAGGGCGTAGCCGTGTGATGGGCGTGAATTGTGGTCTGCTACATATCTATGGCTGCAAAAAAACTGACAGAATATTAGGTGCTAGCATGGTGGGCCCTGATGCTGAATACATCGGTCATATATTAGCCACAGCGATTACCAATGACTTAAGTATTAAAGACATGCTCGATACGCCTTTTTATCACCCTACGATATTAGAAGGACTGCGTACAGCATTACGTGATGTGCAAGACAAAATGGAGATACCCTACCAATCTCAGGACGCGCAAGAAGACAATTTTTAATTTACAGTTAAGCCTTGCTCTAAAAAATAGAGTTAGGCTTAGTCATCACTCATGCTATATTTGATTGACTAGACAACTTGATGTGACGTGTGACCAGACACCTCATTTATCAAACCTTGTATACACACACCCTGCATGGACGAAAAAATGCCAATCGCTAGTGTTACCGACTTTTTTAAAGAAATCATTCGTGACCTGCATACTAGCCTCTACCTTGCGCTTGGCGGATCTATAGACGAAGAGTCGCTCAATTGGTCTTCTCAAGCAGTAGAGCTTGCCAGCACTGGCATAAAGATCCTAATACTGCTTGCGGTGTTGGGATTTTTTTATTGGTTAGCCAATTATATTCTCAAGCAGAGCAGAGCCAAAATTCGTTTAAATGATCGCCGCACCAAGATTGCCCGCTCAACACTACGTTACGTTTGGATTGTCGCCAGTCTGATAGCGATCATGAGTCAGATAAATTTTGAACCAGAAACCATCAAGGCGACAGCAAAAGCAAGTACGTGGGCTGGTATCTACTACGTACTGTGGGCGTCGTCTGGTCAAATTATTCACAAAGTCCTACAGCATTATGGACTCAATGCCTCAATAGAGCAGCTACTCAAAAATATCTTGTCGGTGCTCCTATTGGTACTTGGGCTTGCCAGCGTGATGGCACAATTTGGTTTTGATATCGTATCGTTAGTTGCAGGTTTGGGTATTGTCGGCTTAGCCGTCGGTTTCGCTGCTCAATCGACGCTTGCCAACTTTATCGCCGGTATCACCATTTTGCTAGAGCAGTCGTTTCAGGTTGGGGACTGGATTCATATCAACGATAATGAGGGGCGCGTGGTGCTTATTGCTTTACGCACTACCCATATCCTAACTCGAGACAATATTACTGTTATTATTCCAAACTCTAATGTCGCCTCCTCAGAAGTGATTAACTTAACCTCCAAAAACTTTATACGTTTTGATATTCGTGTCCGTATTGCCTTTGAAGATGATATCGAAACGGCGCGCAAAGAGATTTTGCAAGTACTCAGCAATACCGATGCAGTACTCAATCGTCCTGAGACTTCAGCGACCGTAGCAGAAATTGGGGAGTATGGCGTATTTTTTATCGTGCGTTTTTGGGTCAAACCAGCAGCCGTGGCACGTATACCCAAAATCAAAGAAGTGCTACAAGAAGAGATAAAAATTGCTTTTGATGCGGCCAATATCTCGACGCCCTATCCACATATGCGCCTGCTCATGCCAAAAGACGTCGACTATCCTATCGCTACTAAACCTTTTGCAACCACCACTCAAGTTGTATCAGGAGAATCATCATTGGCAAAAGGTGAGTAGCTGACTTATTTTCATGTATTTAGCTATCGCACCTTAAACCTATCGCACCTTAAACATTGCCACTTTGAACCATCCTACCGTGAATTATGGTAAAATTACCGGTTAAAACATTTATTTTATTGTTTGCCTCTTTTGTCAATTTAGCCCACAGGTACCCGTATGACCGAACAAACCGCAGCTGCACCCTCTTCTACATTGTCGCTTGATCTTATCATTACTTGTGCCGATGGGCTTGAGGCACCGCTGCAGACTGAGCTGACAAGTTTCGGTATTGATAGCGAAATCAAAAGTACTGGTCGTCTTGCCGTCACGGGTAATTTACGCGACTTGTATACTATCTGCCTTTGGTCACGTGTGGCTTCGCGGGTATTAATGCTCATCAAACGCAAAAACATCAATGCAGAATACGATGTTGCAGAGCAGCTATATGGTTTGGCAAAATCCGTCAATTGGACAGAGCAGTTTAATTTGGAGCAAACTTTTGCTATTCGTCTATCTGTTGATAAACGCGTTGCCGTCAGTCAGCAGTTTGCCATGCTACGTGTCAAAGACGCCATTGCGGATACCTTCAATGAAGTGTACGACAGCCGTCCGAATGTCGATAGCAAAAATCCAGACTTCTCTATCTTTGCGACCGTCAATGACAAACAAGCCGAGTTGTATTTAGATTTATCAGGGACCAGTTTGCATCGCCGTGGTTATCGCGTGGCTATGACAGAAGCCCCATTAAAAGAAAACTTGGCAGCTGCCCTACTCTATAGCGCTGGTTGGCACAAGAAAAACGACGCAGGCGATGCGCCTTACTACAATGCGTTAATAGACCCAATGTGTGGCTCTGGTACTTTCCTTATCGAAGCGCTACTCATGCACTGTGATTATGCTGTAGGTATCGACAAAGCTGCCAATCAATTTGGATTCTATGAGTGGCAGCATCATGACGAGACGCTATGGCAGGAGATGATTGAGGATGCACAGACACGTTTTCGCGAAGCATTAGAGATTGCCAATGAGCAACCAGATAAGCTGCCGCTTGTGTTGGGTTTTGATGCTGATAATGGCGCGATCATCGCAACCGAAAAAAACCTAATCGCGGCAGGCCTTCAAGATTTACTCCCGCTACTCGACATCGAACAGCGTGCGCTTGATCAACTTGGTAGCGCTCTAAAACCGCTCGTGGATGATGGTCGATTGAGTAATCCTTTAATCATTACCAACCCGCCTTATGGTGAGCGTTTGGGTGATGAAGAAATGATTAAGCCACTATATCAAGCCATTGGCCTGATTGTGCAAGACAGCTTTGCGGGCAGCGGTATCGATCCAATGCTTGGCATACTAGCTGCTCGTGTCGAGCAAGTAGATATCCTACCGATTAAAGAACCAAAAACGTTACGCTGTCATAATGGCGCTATCACTGTGTACTTCCGCTACGGAACGCTTATCGCTGGGCAGACAGGCAATCTTGTCAGCCGTTTTGAAAAGCGTGAGATCGAAGTAGAAGATGGACAGGACTTTATCAATCGTCTACAAAAAAACCTGACCAAGCTTAAGAAACTGGCTAAAAAAGACAATGTCAGCAACATTCGCGTCTACGATGCCGACTTGCCTGACTTCAAAGTCGCTATCGATTTATATGGCGATTATGCCCACGTGCAAGAGTATGCACCGCCTAAGACTATCCCACCTGAGACCGCCAAAAAACGCTTTAACTTGGCGCTCATGGGTATTCGTGAAGTGTTTGATATTAATCGTGAACAGATCTTTATCAAAACGCGTGCCCGTCAGTCTGGTAACGATCAGTACAGTAAACAGAACACCACAGAAAAACGCGGCAAGTTTCATGTCGCCCGCGAAGATGGTGCCTATTTTTATGTTAACTTTACGGACTATCTAGATACGGGTCTGTTCATCGATCACCGTAATATGCGTGCTCGTATTAAGGACAACAGCCGCGGCAAATCTGTACTTAACCTGTTTGCTTATACTTGTACCGCCAGTGTGCATGCAGCGCTTGCTGGTGCCAAAAAAGTCACGAGCGTTGATTTGTCACAGAACTATCTAGACTGGGGCAAACAAAACTTTGTGCTCAATGGTCTAGACGTCAGCCGTAATAAATATCAATTCGTTGCCGCCGATATTTTTGAGTGGATTAAAGACAATACCGAGCAGTTTGATATTATCTTTATTGATCCACCGACATTCTCAAACTCTAAAAAGTTTCAAGGAACCTTTGATGTGCAGCGAGATCATGCTGCCCTTATCAATCGTGCGATGAACCGCTTAACATCCGATGGTGTTTTGTATTTTTCTAATAACTTCACGCGCTTTGAGCTAGATGAGCAGTTAGTTGAGCGCTACGATATCGTTAATATCACGCAAAAAACGATTGGTTTTGATTTTAATATCAAAAAGCCTATTCATCAAAGCTTTGAGATTCGCCATCGCTAAAGTTTATAAGTGAGTATTTATAAATAAGCGCTGATGAATAAGCATTTCGTATATAAATAGAGTAATTCATCGCGGCAGTATAACTACCTGAAACTTAGGTTTTTTGCCCAATGTATATGAAATATAACCATGACCCAATCGGCTTTGATTGGGTCATTTTTTGTTGTTATGATAGAGCATTACTAGGCGATGGATTTGCGCAGTTATAGCGTAAGCATCGCCTTTTATGTCATTAAATCTCTAACGTCTAATAACAAGGATAACACCATGGCTTTATCACTTAACAAAGGCGGTAATTTATCGCTAACAAAAACTGATCCAAATTTGACCAAGCTGCTGATCGGTCTAGGCTGGGATGAGCGCGCCACCTCTGGTGCTGAGTTCGATCTTGATGCCAGTGTATTTTTGCTAAATGGTGCAGGTAAAGTGCGCGGCGACCATGACTTTATCTTCTATAATCAGCTCAAATCTGATAATGGCGCGGTTGAGCACACGGGTGACAACCGTACTGGCGAAGGCGATGGTGATGATGAAGTGATCAAAGTAAACTTAACCCAAGTACCTGCTGACGTTGATAAAGTAGTCGTGACGGTGACTATCCATGACGCTGCTACTCGCAACCAAAACTTCGGTCAGGTAGCCAATGCCTTTATCCGCGTTGTCAATGAAGAGACCGGCACTGAAGTGGTACGTTTTGATCTAGCAGAAGATTACTCTGTTGAGACCGCCATGGTATTCGGTGAAGTATATCGTCACAATGGCGAATGGAAATTCCGTGCGGTAGGTCAAGGTTATTCAGGTGGCTTGCAAGCAATGTGTCATCAGTATGGCGTTGATATCTAGAGCCTTATTTTTATTGGCATTTGTGTTATCAGCCATTCCGATTATCGCGTCCAAAATATCAAGCGACCATCGTTGCAAATAGTCACAATTTTTAATGCCCCAATGACTAGTAATGCTTTACGTTTCGTTTAAAATTATGCATAAAAAGTGGTTAGCAATAACCACTTTTTTGCGGCTTGTGTCTATACTAGACCAGCTTTACGCAACCAGACAGGATGTGTCATGAGACATTTTTATTTAGACATTATCTTCACAATCATTGCCTTAGCAATAGCGGCATGGTGGGGATATTCACATGGCGGTATGGGTGGTTTAATCACTACACTATCGATTACCGCTATTTTGGCCGTCATGGAGATTTCGTTATCTTTTGATAACGCGGTGGTCAACGCTTCAGTCCTTAAGGGCTGGGACGAATTTTGGAAAAAGATATTTTTAACCGTGGGTATTTTAATCGCGGTATTCGGTATGCGCTTGGTCTTCCCTATTGTCATCGTTGCGGTTACCGCTGACCTTGGTATGATGCAAGTGATCGATTTGGCATTGAACAATCCTCAAGAATACTCAGCCAGATTGATGGCACATCATGCTGAAATCTCAGCATTTGGTGGTATTTTCTTACTATTGGTTTTCTTGAACTTTATTTTTGATGACAAAGATGTCCATTGGTTTGAATGGCTTGAGAGCCGTTTGGTCAAGCTAGGCAAAGTCGATGCGATGAGCGTATTTGTGGCGCTTATCGTCTTAATGATTGCCGTATCATGGGCCAGTGCAGAGCAGTCAAGTGCGGTGCTCATTGCTGGCGTTTGGGGCATTCTAGTATACCTTGGTGTACAGGTCGTATCTGGTATGCTAGAAGGTGATCTCGAAGAAGACTTAGAAAACGAAGGAAGTGGTGCAGCTGCGACCAGCGCTATCATGAAAGGCGGTATCATTGGTTTCTTATACTTAGAAGTTCTTGATGCTTCATTCAGTTTCGATGGTGTGATTGGCGCATTTGCCATTACCAATGATGTCATCGTTATCATGCTTGGTCTTGCCATTGGTGCGATGTTCGTACGTTCGATGACTATCTTCTTGGTAGACAAAGGTACGCTTGATGAGTTTATTTATCTTGAGCATGGTGCGCATTACGCCATCGGTGCCTTGGCCATCATTATGCTGTTGTCAGTGAAGTTCCATGTACCAGAAATCATTACTGGTCTTATCGGTATTGCCTTTATTGGTTTTGCCTTATGGGCATCGCTGAAACATCGTAAAGCTGAAGCAGCAAGGCTTAATTAGTATCTGTTGTCCACATGATGCTGTATAGCTTTGAGCAGGTCGTATCATCAGATATGGCCTGCTTTTTTGCGTTATAATGGCAGGCGTTAGTCACACGGCGAACCCTTACCTATCGCCAAAATAGGTGCATATTTTGCTTCACATACAATTTTTTCATCACTATCATGCGTTATTCGGTTAGAATCCTCGTCCTTTAATCACTCACCAAAAATGAGACCCTTCAACCACTATGCAACAGATTCTTGATGATATTGCCGCACAGATGGCACTTGAAACCGATCGTGGAAAAGTAGCGGACTATATCCCGCAACTGGCCCATGTAGATCCAAACCAGTTTGGTATTGCAGTCGCGACACCTGACGGAAAAATGTATACAGCAGGTGATGCAAGCACTCTGTTTTCGATCCAAAGTATCTCTAAGATCTTCACCCTAACCATCGGTCTTGGCAAGTTGGGCGATGGGCTTTGGACACACGTTGGTCGTGAACCCTCAGGTGACCCTTTTAACTCAATCGTCATGCTAGAACATGAAACTGGTCGACCGCGCAACCCATTTATCAATGCTGGTGCCATTGCGGTGGTGGATGCGATCATGATGGGTCACGAACCTAGAGAAATATTGGCTGAGATTTTACAGTTTGTGCATTTTATTACGGACGATGAATCCATCCGTTTTGATCACAAAGTGGCAGCGTCTGAGATGGAGCACAAAGACCGCAACGCCTCGCTTGCGCACTTTATGAAATCCTTTGGTCGTCTCAAGCACGATGTGGATAAGGTGTTGGGTACTTACTTTCATCAATGCTCGATTGCGATGAATTGCCAGCAATTAGCCAGCGCCGGTCTGTATTTGGTCTCTAACGGGGTTGACAAGCACTCAGGGGTACGTGTCATCAACGAGCACCGAGCCAGAAGGATTAACTCACTAATGATGATGTGCGGTCATTATGATGGGTCTGGTGAGTTTGCCTATCGCGTCGGCCTGCCCGGTAAAAGTGGGGTTGGTGGCGGTATTTTGACCATAGCCCCCGGCAAAGGCTCTATCGCTGTCTGGTCGCCAGGGCTGGACCATATCGGAAACTCCAAGCTTGGGTTAAAAGCATTAGAGCTGTTTGTACAAGAAACGGGCTGGTCTGTTTTTGCCGAATAAAAGCTTTATCCAAATACTTTTGTCAATGGATTATTCAGCACCATATTACGTTTAAATTTCATTGAGTTGTCAAGCTCATAGCGGGTCGTACCAACATATCTGGTACGACCCGCTTTTTTTGGTTATGTCTTTGCAACCTGAGATATTTTTCTCTTCATTCTATGACTTAAGCCAAAGAAAACAGCCATTAAATAATTTACCTTTGCATAACAATACGTTAACCACTATTGCTAAGATGATTAAAAAGTATCAAAAATGCAGGGTTATTATGTCGCTTAGTAAGCATATAGTAAGCGCACAAAATACGCCTTGCTTAGTGAGCAAACGCTTAGTATAGTAAAACGTAATGATATGCAGGACGTGGTGTACAGCCAGGTTCTTTACCAGTTGTCCTTTCATATCAGTCACTGCACAACTTTTAGTTTATTTTTTAAACCCAATCCACTTAATTATTAATCCAAAGGATATTTGTATGGCTATTAGCTTAACAAAAGGCGGCAACGTAAACTTATCAAAAGAAGCACCAGGTTTAACCAACATCACAGTTGGTCTAGGCTGGGATCCACGCGCAACTGACGGTCAAGAGTTTGACTTGGATGCTATTGGCTTCTTGGTCAACGAAGCAGGCAAAGTTCGTAACGACCAAGATTTTATCTTTTTTAACAACCTAAAATCAGACAATGGCGCCGTTGAGCACACTGGCGATAACCGTACTGGCGAAGGCGATGGTGATGACGAAAAAATCAAAATCAATCTTGCGAGCATCCCATCTGATGTCAGCAAAGTTGCAATCTGTGCCATCATCTATGAAGGCCAATCACGTAACCAAAACTTCGGTCAAGTTGGTGATGCGTATATCCGTGTTGTAAACGATAATGGCGCAGCTGAAATTGCCCGTTACGACTTGTCAGAAGATGGCAGCACTGAAACGGCTATGATCTTTGGTGAGCTATATCGTCATAACGGCGACTGGAAATTCCGTGCCGTCGGTCAAGGTTTCAGCGGTGGTCTGGGACCATTAGCAGCGTCTTATGGCGTAAATGTGTAACGTTAAATCGACGTAAATATCTAGCGAGCCAAGCGTTGCTATCAATTTATTGATGGCGACGCCCATAAGCCATCAAGTGTGCTCTTTTAACGCATTTGATGGCTTTAAATTTAATAGGCCCATCAATATAAGAACGCTAAAACACATAGGTCTATACCCGCACATTAAGAGCACCTATCAAAGATATTAGAATAAGGATTTGCACCCCATGGCCGCAACATTCAGTTTAATCGGTACTATTGAGCCTTTTTTGCATTGTAATCTCAAAAAAGGCGATTCAATTTATTGTGAAGCCAATGCAATGGTGATGATGGAGTCTAACCTTGAGCTAAAAGGTAAGCTACAAGGCGGACTGATGCAATCGCTTATGCGCCGTTTTGCCAATGATGAATCGTTGTTTCAACAGCAAATTGAAGCGGTCAATGGTGAAGGTGATTGCTTGCTTGCCCCCACACTAGATGGCGATATGCAAATCATCGAGGTGGGGTTACAGCAATATACCTTGAGTGATGGTGCTTTTGTCGCGGCACAAACAGGTGTCGACATTAGAGCCAATATTCAGCGTAATCTAGGCGGCGCGGTATTCGGTGATACTGGTGGCTTTATGGTCATGCAGACTCAAGGAAAAGGTCAGGTTGTGGTATCTGGTTTTGGCTCATTGTTTGAGATTGAGGTCACACCAGACAAAGATGTCATCATTGATAATGGTCATGTGGTTTGCTGGGATTCGAACCTCGATTATAAACTGTCCGTCTCGACCAGTAAGAAAAAAGGCATCATGAGCAATATCATCAATTCCGTCACCAGTGGCGAAGGTATGGTTTTGAACTTCTCAGGCAGTGGCAAAGTCATTATTTGCTCGCGCAATCGTGACAGTTATCAAGGTTGGCTGCAAAGTGTCTTAGGAACGAGCTCAGGTGGACGCGGCGGCAACGGTGGTTTTTTAGATAATATCTTATAGCGTCTTTTAGAACTATGTTTAAGCAGTTTTACTCACAATTACTATAAGGATACTCACATGGCAGTTAGTCTACAAAAAGGGCAGAAAATATCCCTAAGCAAAGAAGCAGGCGGCGAGCTGACTCAAGTTAAATTGGGTCTAGGTTGGGATGTCGCTCAAGGTCCACAAGACAAAAAAGGTGGCTTTTTAGGTAAATTATTCGGCGGCGGTAGCGGCGGTGATTCTATCGATTTGGATGCTTCATGCATCATGTTTGACGCAAACAAACAAGCGGTCGATGCTATCTGGTTCAGT
Source organism: Psychrobacter piscatorii (assembly GCF_043641605.1). Classification (GTDB taxonomy): domain Bacteria; phylum Pseudomonadota; class Gammaproteobacteria; order Pseudomonadales; family Moraxellaceae; genus Psychrobacter; species Psychrobacter piscatorii_C. The sequence continues at coordinate 22,153 of NZ_JBHZRK010000008.1, forward strand.
CAGCTTAAATCAAAAGATGGCAGTATCGTTCATACTGGCGATAACCGTACCGGCGACGGCGATGGCGACGATGAAGTCATCAATGTTGATCTCTCAAAAGTCCCAGCCAACGTGACTTCACTAGTATTTACGGTCAATAGCTTTACGGGTCAGACGTTTGAGACGGTAGAAAACGCATTTTGCCGTATCGTTAATGCCAATAACAACAGCGAAGTAGCTCGCTACAACTTGTCGGCACAAGGTGGACACACTGCCATGGTGATGGCAAAAGTCTATCGTCATAACAACGAATGGAAAATGCACGCTATTGGCGAGACTGCGTCTGGTCGCACCTTCCATGACTTAATGCCTGCGATTACGCCACATGCTTAATCGAGTTGAACCTTAACTGGAGTATTAATAACTTAGTTAATTAATAATCCAGCTAAATACTTTGTTTCAAAAAAGAGCGGCCCATCTATTGATAGATGGGCCGCTCTTTTTATCAATGGGTTTTTACACTAAAAGATTATTATTAACACTGTTATTTACGACCACGCTTCCAGCTAAAGCCCCAATTAAAGGCCTTATCCATCTCTTGATGTCCTTTAAAGTATTGGTTAATACGTTCAATATTGATACTGCCTTGCTGATTGACCAAACGTGCGATGGCACACATCGGCAAGTTACCAGCCCCTTCTGTTAGTCGCGTCTCAATCGGTGACTGATCGGGCACATGAATGGTCACGACCCCATCGGTTTTTTCCCAGTTGGGCGCGCCCTCATAAATAAAGGCAAAGATAAATACCTCTTCAATCTGTGACCACTGCTGACCGTTGATATCGAGCCATTCACCGCCACTTACCTGCCCCGTTCTATCATCCGCTCGCAAGCACACATACGGCGCTGATTGTAGACTACCAAAACGGTCACCCAATGCTTGAATGAGGGTTTTTTCACCGTTTTTTAGATGGATCATCGCGCCAACATCCAAATCAATACCACTTGATTGGTGCTGTTTAAACAGATCGCCTAATAGGCCTTTTTTGGGTGCTGATTTATTACTCTCTGGACGTTGGTTCCAGTCTAAGTTCACTGAAATCTTGCCAAAGTCGTCACGCTTTTTCAGATTGATGCTCGATTGGTTCTTGGTTAAGGTGATTTTACTAAGATTAATCGAAGGAGTCGCAGGAATCGGTGGCGGGGTGCTCGCTTGAGAGGTGCTGCCTGCTTTTTGCGTATTGATGGGTCGCTGCGTATTAATCGGCTGAGCCTGATTCTGCGATGCGTTCTGATGTTGCGCTGGCGCTTCATATGCAATCTCGACTCCGAAGTGTTCAGACAACGGTTTTAACCCTCCCTCAAATCCTTGGGCGATAAAACGAAACTTCCAGCTGCCTTGCCGACGATAGCACTCCGCCAAAATAATGGCTTTTTCGTTACGCCCAGTACTGCTCAGCTGACAAGTCATCAATACCTGAGCGCCTTGTAGTACTTGAATATCCACATCACCAACTTGTGCCAGCGTCTGTGCGCTAGAGAATGCCAAGGCAATTTTTTCAATACTCGCAGGCTGCGCAGATAAGTTGATATCAAAAAATCCGTCGCTGTCATGACCACGAAAACTAACATTGCCATCATCGCTACGTTTCTGACCATAAAATATCATGTCACCATCGCCGCGTACTTTACCATCAGTCGTCAGACGATAAGCGGCGCAATCAATGGCGTTTTGGCTTAAGATGCGAACACTAATATTATCAGTTGGTAATGGCGCATTGGCACCTGCGATCAGTTGTTGAGGTTGATTCATCATACGTCCTTTAGATTCTTTATTATGTTGTCGTCGTTGTAATTGGCATGCTCACTATCGTCATATAGTAGCATGAATATTATGAACATTTTAAACCGAGCAATCGCGCTACTAGCTACAAAATCACTCTTACAAATCCTTTTGCCTATTTCATCAGGGGCATTTATAACCTGTGCCATTTGTATATAATATATGCTGCTGAATGATCAAATTTTGACTATACTGCCGCCAGTTTTCAATAACTGTATCCACTCATCCAACTCCATACATATGATAATAACGCTGAGAGAATTATGACTAACCTTGCTAACGATAGCGTCCACTCCACATCAATAGCTGCTTGGTTAGCTGAAGGTCAATCCAGCCAGCGCGATATGTTAGAGAGCTTACAGAACTTAAAAAGCAAATCTAGCGCCCCTTTTAATATTATTGCCTCACACCGTCATAACCGACCTGAGATTTTTGAATTTGCTGATAGGGTCTATCGCGAACCATATCCAGAAAAAGCAGCCATAGAGGATGAGGCGCAAGAGACAACTGAGCCTGTTATACCTCGCTGGCAATTCGTCTTGGAACACGCAAAAGAGAACAACGTTAAAGTCTTATTGACGGGCCGCAATGGAGTTGATTACGAAGCGCATCGTGAGGCGTTTGATGCCGCTGGTATTCGTTTGCTAACAGGGGCAACCAGCGTAGCCGCACTAGAGTCGATCGAGGATAAGTTTTCCTTTATGCAGCAGTGTCACCAGCACAATATTCCTGTCGCTGATGCTTGGCGCTTTGATAATGTGACAGAGCTGGAAGCTTTACTTGCAGATCATGGTCATCAGCCCCTATGTGTCAAACCAGTTGTTGGTATTTTTGCTCAAGGGTTTTGGCGATTGGATTTAGGCAAAGAACCTGATGAGCACTACGATAGCTTTGAGCACTTGTACTTTACCGAAGAGAAAAAAATCAATAGCGCGCAGTTTATCAATGCGTATACCAACAGTCTAATGGTACGTGAGCGCCCTATTCCTATGCTGCTTATGCCTTATCTATCAGGGCAGGAATACTCTATCGATGTGGTCTGCGAATACGGTGAGGTCTTGGCAGCTGTCACGCGTTATAAAACAGGCAAAATCCAGCATATCGGCTATGAGCAATCCGTCATGGATGTGGTGATTCCATTGATTAAAGCCTTTGGCTGTGATGGTATCGTCAGTGTGCAGACCAAAGCTGATGATGACGGTCAGCACCGTGTGCTTGAGATCAATAGCCGCCCGTCTGGTGGTATTGGTTACACGACGCATAGCGGTGTGGATTTGACACAAGTCGGCTTTGGCTATTGGCTTGGTCTAACTGATAAGCCAACACTGGCTGATATCGCAAAGCAAATAACACCCTGTCAAGTACGCTCCATTATGGTATGCGTAAAAATTGAAGATACTGCTGAATAAGTAAAAATAAGCAGGCAACATAAAGAACGACTGACAACCGAGTATATATCCAATAAGAGGTAGACGATGACAGCACAGACCACACTCGTGTTAGGCGCCAATGCTGTTATCGCAGACGTGCGCTGTTCGGTCGCATTTTCTAGCGCTTCTCCGCTTAGGTTTGGACAGCAGCTTGGGCTACTTTGGTTGCCATTAGATGCCAATCGTCAGGCTGTTTGTAGCCCTGCTTATTTACATGAGCCCAAAGACTGGGCAACGATAGATGATACCAATAACCCAAGCAAATGGCAGCTTAATCTACCCAAATTGTTTGAGCAACAAGGTGTGCATTTTTTACAGCTGATTGCTTATGCTTACGATGAGCCTAGCCTGAACTTGCCTGCGGTTGAGCTAAGCAATGTTTGCTTAACACTGAATGATGGTGCACTTCGCTACGACTTTACAGCGCGCGAACGCCACGTCAAAGCTGCGATTATATTAGAGGTATATCAGCGTAATGGACAACTCAAATGTCGGGCGCTTGGCGAAGCTTCGACCCAAGGTTTGACGAGTCTTGAGCAGCGAGTACAAGTCAGTCTTGATGTTCGTCCACCCAACACACATGCACGTATCCAAGCAGCACAGCAACAGCAAGCCTGCCCTCACAATGAAATGCGTCCGCCTCGTCACGTGCAGGCAGGTGAGACATGGACAGGGACGGCGTTTGCCATTGATCCGTACCACCTGCTTACCTGCTATCATGTGATTGAGTCCGCTCAAATGATTGGCATACGTCAGCAGGGTCAGCCTGATCGCGAGGCAAAAGTCGTGCTCAGTGATATCGGTAGCGACTCCGCTATTATAAGAGTCAGCGACCCCCTGCCCAGCCATATACCATTGGCACAGCAATGCAGTGACATATTGGGTGAGACCATTACTACATTAGGATTTCCATTATCAGGGCTAAGCAGTCAACTACAAGTCACACAAGGCTGTATCTCAGGGCTAACGGGCTTAAACGATGATATTCGTTACCTTCAGTTTACCGCGCCCATTCAGCCTGGCTCTAGTGGTAGTCCTTTATTACTACCAACTGGTGAGGTCGTCGGCATGGTGACTGCCAGTCTCGTTCATGAACACGCACAAAACATGAACTATGCGGTGAAATTTCAGTTATTATCTGCCTTAATTGCGAGCGCTGGGATCAGTTTGGAAAGTAAGGCTGATTCGTCAAGCGCCACGCCTCTGACCACACCGCAACTGAGCAAGCAAAGTCGCAGTGCATTATGGCTGGTTGGCTGTCAGGGTTAACGACATACTACAATGATAAGATCAAAAGAAAAACGGTATTAATCAAGGACTGTTATATCAATGAAACTCAACAACATAGCCGTTCTTATCGATGCCGATAATGCTTCAGCTAATAACATTAATTATATTTTACGTAAGATAGAGAGTATCGGTCATGTTACTTGCAAAAAAGTCTATGGTGACTGGGGCAATGTACATATTCAAGGTTGGCAAGAAGCACTGCTAAAACATGCTATCGACCCAATACAACATTTCGCCTATGCTAAAGGTAAAAATACGACTGATATTGGTCTAGTTATTGAAGCTATGGACTTATTACATAGTGGTCATTATGACGGCTTTTGCTTAGTATCTAGTGATAGTGACTTCACCGCTTTGGCGCTACGCATCAGAAGAAATGGTATCAAAGTCTTTGGTTTCGGTAAAAAGCAGACCGTTAAAGCATTCACACAAGCCTGTGACAGTTTTTACTACGTGGAGGATCTAGTACCTTTACCAAAAGCACTACCCATTAGCGAGCACAAAGACACGCCTAGCTTTGATATTAAGACAAAACCATTGCTGCCTGTCGCCGAATCCAAAACATCACCCGAAAAATGGACAACCAAAGCACTTCAAAAGCAGACACATCTTATTAGCATATTAAACAAGCTGATAAAAGAAGACCCAAATTCTGCCAAAGGCTGGTCAAATTTATCTTATCTTGCTAGCCAGATTAAACAACACCATACAAATATCAAGTTAGATAGATACGGCTATGCAAAGTTTTCAGAGTTAATTACCGCAATGGCGTTATATGACATCCGCACTGTGAACAAAGTAATTTCTATTAAACTAAAAAACAATACACTGCCACCTTCAAGTGTAGCGCCAAATGACAATGCTATATCAGTATGGAACGAGGGTCGCCTAAAATGTGATACAAAATTATTAAATAGTCTGCGTGCTTCAATTATCGATCACCCTAGAGCCGACAACGAGCGATGGGTAAACTTTGGGTTAATTGGTAATGCTATGAAGACACACTACCCAACCTTAAATCCTAAAAAATACGGCTATGCCAGACTCTCTGACATAATTAAAAATATCGGGATATTCGAAACCAAAACGATAAACTCTACGCTCTATGTACGTCATAAAGCCAAGTGAACACTAGCAATAAACGACATCTGACAATACGTGGGACAATAAGAAACAATGAATGATATGAATCAAAATATAACATCTAACAAGACTTATGAGTGCAGAGTTACCCTACCTCGCGGCACTCTTGATCTGACCTATCAGACCAACTCAGCAACTAATAATAGTTTAGAAAGAAACGACAGTTATCAATTAGAAGATCTGCTTGGGTTTGCCCAGCGCATTAACCCAAAACGTGCGTTTTTGTTTGTTTCAAAAGTTTTGGGTCGTCATATCCCCGTGGTACCCAGCACCATGCGGAATGCCTTTACTGATTTAGCCAACTTAGTTCCTAATGATTTACCTAAGCCCGTTCTAGTCATCGGTATGGCAGAGACAGCAGTGGGTCTATCTGCTGGTGTCCATCAAGCGCTACAAGTACGCTATCCGCAGGCATTGCTACTGAACTCTACTCGTCATGCTCAGCATGATGAAAGCATTGAACTGGGTGAACAAAGCGATACTAATGGTGCTGATTCGTTACTAACGACTTTTTGTGAAGACCACAGTCATGCCAGCCAGCACTTGATTTATCAAAGCGCAGATACTGCCACGCAAGCACAGCTACTCGCCAGCAAAACGCTAATTATGGTCGATGACGAAGCATCAACGGGCAATACTTGTGTCAATGTCGTCACGGCTTTACGCAATGCAGGGCTGACACAATTAGAGCAAGTGCATCTAACGACTTTGGTTGATTGGTCATTAGATCAAGAAAACACGAACCAGCAGACAGATAGCGCTCAGCCTGCGCGCATGGCAGATCGTTTGACTGGTATCGAGTTTCATCGCCATCATTTACTGTCTGGTGCATGGCAATGGACAGACGCGCCTAATCCAGAGCCTATCACCATGCCATCGGTTGATACTACCGCCGCTGGTAGCCAAGCGCTTGGATTTACGGGCAACTGGGGACGCTTTCCTACATTAAATAGCACAGATGGGTTTGATAGCTATCTGCTGCGCTTTCAAAAAGCATTTGCAGGATTTCATAATCAAGACAGCTTTGATATCGCTCAATTACCCAAAAAAATCTTGGTATTGGGCAGTAACGAGTTTGTTTGGTTGCCATTTTTATTGGCTGAATGGCTTGAGACAACGTCTCAAAACCTCAAAGCTGACACAAATGCTATCGTTAAATTTAGTGCACTGACTCGCTCGCCGATTGCGCTTGGCGGAGCTATCACTACCATGCTGAGCTTTCATGATAATTACGGATTGGGTATGACCAACTTTGCTTATAATGTTGATCCTAACGAGTGGGACTTGATTGTGTTGTGTGTAGAGACATCAGCTAATAGTGTGGATGCGATGTGGGAAGACTTGGATAATGTGGTGGTGGTGGGTGCTGATAATTAAATTTTTACTCTCTAACTAACTCTATTTTATATAGACACTTCTTAACAGCTATGCTTAATTCACCTAATGGATTTCCTCTCATATCTAAAGTGTCTAAACTTTTACAGTCTCCAATACTAATAGGTAAATCTTTAATTTTGTTATAGCTGATATTAAGTTCAGTCAGTTGACTCAACTTGCCAATCCATTCAGGCAATACTGTCAGCTGATTGTTTTCAATAAAGAGCGTGTCTAAATTTTTTAAGTTCCCAAGAAACTTTGGCAGTGTGGTCAACTGATTGTCACCAATAAGAAGCTTAGTTAGATTAATCATCTCGCCAAACCACTCTGGTAACTCTCTTAGTTGATTATTTTCAATCACTAGCGAGGTTAGGTGCGGCAACTGTTCGATAACCTCGGGTAATTGCTTAAATTGGTTCCCGCCGATACTTAAATCCGTTAAATTGCTTAACTTGGCTATAGTCTGTGGTAGAGAAGTTAGTTGATTATTATCGAAATCCAGCTCTTGAAGGTTTTTCAATTTATGAATATCTTTAGGTAACATGCTTATCTTATTATTCCAACACTCAAATATCTCCAAACTTGTCAGCTGGCAAATAGAACACGGTAATTCTACTAGTAAGTTATTATTGAATGACAGGTAGATTAGGTTTGTCAAATTGCCAATAGTTTCAGGTAAAGTCGTTAGATGATTATCACAGAGACTTAAACTCTTTAAACCTGTTAGCAATCCTATAGTTTTAGGTAGTATGGTCAAATGATTGTCAGAAATAGTCATTGCGGTTAATGCATTGAGATAACCTATCTCATCAGGTAGGTAGCTAATTTTAGGCAAACTAGGATTCTTTGAACATGGGCTTCTATCTTTTGAATATAAACTTCGATTTATTGTTAGTTCAGTCATGGCTGTAAGTGAAGATTTATCACGCGGTATTTCCTCTTCAGATAGTTCAAACTCATCTGCCCATTCCCATATTCGCTTAATCCAATCATTGTTACCAAATAAAGTTTTATAGTTATTGCTCATTTGTTTAACGCTCCAATATGATTATCGTTATACTAACTCAATCCAAAGTTTGAGTAATTAATAACTTATTTAGGCTACTGATTATTAGAACTTAGCACTTACGGAAAATCCAATGACCACACCATTTTTTCAATCCGATTCAATCCTTACCAAACCCTACTCTCTAATGGATTTGGACGACACATTATTTCAAACCCAGCGTAAAATTAATACTTGGCAAGTGCCGACTGCAGAGCCAGAACACTTGGTTTGTGCGACGGTCAATAAGCAAAACGAGCCACTAAGCTTTATGAGTCAGCGCCAAGCGACCTTCTTTAATTGGCTACTTAATAGTACTGAATTAATCGTAGTAACGGCACGTGACCGTAGTGAAATTAAGCGTGTAAAACTGCCATTCGATAGTTGGCAAGTATTGACTCATGGTGCCATTATTTTAACAGCTGATGGGCAGCTACTAAGCGCGTGGCAGCAACATATGTATAGCAAGCTTGCACCGTTGCAAGATAAGTTAAACCAACTAAGCGAGCTGTTTGCTAGTCATAGCAAAAGTGAGCAGAGTCATTTGGTATTTACGCCGCATGTCGATAGCTTTGACAATGGGTCTGTAAATGAAGAATTAAAGATTTATCTGGCGATTAAACACGCGCAAAAAGACCATCAAGCGTTAATAGATTTGGCTAAAAAACTGCCCACGTTAATACGCGATTTTGAGCAAGATTTTTATGTGCATGTGAATGCCAATAATCTAGCGATATTACCGCACTCGGTACACAAGCGTCATGCCGTACAGTTTTTATTAGACCATCATTTAGACCATCAACGTCCCAGTTTTGGCTTTGGTGATAGCTTGGCAGATTTGCCTTTTCTGCAACTACTTGACTGGTACGGTATGCCAAGCCGCGGTCAGATGCACGAGCAATATCAGTCTCAGCTATCTGTCTAATTGTTCGGGCTAGATCGTCAGGCTAAACGATCAGTTTAGAGCACCCGTTTAAATCATTAGCCTAGAAAATCAGCCCAGAAAATTAGTCCAAAAAACAGTCACAGAACCTCCTTTTATCATCACGAGTGCCATTATTCATACTATGACTTTACCTAACATACAGGCCAACAGAGCCAATCTAAAAAATTATGGCTCAGGTAGCTACCTTGCCAGTGATGTGACAGTCCTACTCGATATCGTCGATAAAGATGCTGTTGCCGATGTGCCTGTCAGTCAAAAAGAGGCACTTATCCAAAGTGGGCAACGTCACTATTCTGATATGTTGACCTTAGAGCAAGCGCCTACCGCGATGCATGAGCAGCTATACCGTCAAGCTTTGGAGCAAGGTGGTGAGAGAGCCGCAACTGATACCACACGCTTAGCGCATACCCTGCATGATATCTTTCAGCATAAAGTAAGTGATGAGCATCCGCTAGTCTTGGTCAGTTTGGTACGGGCAGGGCTACCAATTGGCGTGCTATTGCAGCGCGCACTGTCAGACTCAGATAGTAGCTATCACTTATCAAGCAAGCATTATGGCATCAGCATCATTCGTGATCGCGGGCTGGATACTGTGGCATTACAAATGCTACTGGACGCGTACCCAAACAGTCCGATTGTATTCGTCGATGGCTGGACAGGTAAAGGTGCCATTTATAAGGAGCTGGCTCGTAGCTTAGAGACATTTAGCGATCCCACTCACGCTAACTTTGCCAATATTTTTCATCAAGGTGCTGATGTCATTCCGCTACTGACTCTTGCCGATCCAGCGGGTGTTGCTTGGCTCGCCGCTAGTGAGGAAGATTGGTTAATTCCGTCGGGTTTATTAAATAGCACCGTATCAGGGCTGATTTCACGCAGCTTATATACGGAGCCATCATCAGGGCTACACCGTAGTGTTTTTTATGAGGATTTGATTGAAGCAGATCATAGTTTGGCATTTATCGATCATGTTGATGCAGCCAGACGCTCACTGACCACGCTACCAGAGCGTTTGCCAACCTATCAGCAGCCGCGCTACCAGACGGCAGCATTAATAGATATGCTCGCAGCAGACTATGACATTACCAATCGCAACCGTATCAAGCCAACTATCGCCGAGGCGACGCGCGCTATCTTGCGCCGTGATCCCGAGCGTATATTGCTCGCGACCGCGGCGCATCCCGATACCATACTACTGCGTCATTTATGTGCGCAACGAGGCATCACTATTGATGTATTAGGTGATAAAATACTGCCTTATCAAGCCATCACCCTTATCAAGCAACGAGCCAAAGACAGTTAATGCTTTTGGCATGAGCACCACTAGCGCGATTGAACGCTTGCCCTTTACACTCTATTTATGATGCCAATTATGTCAGATATACAACACAACGAATCAGAGCTTTATCAGGATACTCAGTCTTATGCGCATCTGATTACTGAGCGTCATGCGATGGTCAGACCGCACACACATCACCCATACCAGCTGGGTGCTAGCCTATATATGCCTGCCACTCGCCAAGACATCTGGCAAGTGATTAAGCGCGACAAGCTACCAACGATCAATAGTATTATTATTTGTTTAGAAGATGCCGTCAGTCATGAGGATGTGGAGTTGGCGCTTGAGCGTTTGCGCACGCTGCTGGGTACGTGGGCTGAGCACGTCAATAGCATCAATGATCCATCCCGAGCCGCTGCTATTCACGCACAGCATCCAACGCGTCCACTGGTCTTTATACGTCCGCGTAGCCCGATGATGCTACAGCAATTGGCTGACTATGCGCATATTGATCTCATCGATGGTTTTGTCATGCCAAAAGTCGATATGTATAGCTTATCCAATTGGCGCATGGCTTGTCAGAATCTCAGTGTTGACCATCTGCTGATGCCAACGCTTGAAACAGCTGCCTTATTCAATCCGCATCATAATCAAGAGCTGGCCATTGCTTTTAAAGAAGCCTTTAGTCAGCCAGTGTTTGCACTACGTATCGGTGGTAATGACTTATTTGCCGCGCTGCGCCTGCGTCGTCCAAAGAATAGCATTGTCTATGATACGCCTATCGGCACCCTTGCCTATCAAATGCTTGGCTGCTTTGTACCGCATGGTTTTTATCTAACAGCGCCAGTATTTGAGTACTTGGACCAGCCAACCCTCTTTATGCAGGAGCTAAACCGCGATGTCAGTTTGGGACTGGTAGGCAAAACCGTCATTCACCCAAGCCAAATTGCATTAGTGCAGCAAGCCTACTGTGTACCGTTAAGCAAATTGGATGAAGCGCAAGCGATCCTGCACTCTGAGGCCAAGGCTGTGTTTAAGTACAATAACACTATGCTAGAACCTGCGACTCATCGTGCATGGGCAACCGAAATCGTCAATCGTGCAGAAGCATTTGGCACTATCGATGATGGCCACAGTCAATACAGCTCACGGATGTAATCGTTAGCTATGTGATACATCAATGCAATGCAAAAAGCCGCTACCTTCCATTGGTAGCGGCTTTTTTTGTACATCTTTATAGACTACTGCTTAAACAACCTGACAATACAAAACCTCTCATTAACCGCTAAACATTACACGCAGTTTTCCAAAAACTGACTGAGCACTTGGTTCACTTGATCAGGCTCTTCTACTGTCGACGTATGGCCAGCGCCTTTGATAACGGCAAGCTTAGATCCAGCAATAGCAAAATGCATGCGCTCAGATTTTGCGTAAGGCGTTGCGGCATCTTCATCACCCACGACGATAAGTGTCGGTGTCGTGATATTACCCAATTGCTCATAAGTGCCAGTGCGATCGATGACACCCATTGTTGCCTTAACGACGCCGTCCTTGCGATTGCTTTGTAGCATCGTCAGCCACTGTTTGCGATCAGATTTGCGCAGCTTGTCGGCCAAAAAAGTACTGCCAAACATAATCGGCATGACTTTATTACTCACGCGCTTCATACCAAGCCAACGAATGGCTTTGACTAACTTACGATACTGAGGGACGTTTTTTGGATCTTCAGGGTCGGCTGACGTCTCAAGCAGCGTTAATGATAACAGCAAATCCGGTCGCTTAAGCGCAATACGTTGAGCGACAAATCCGCCCATGGATAAACCAACAAAATGACATTTAGCAATAGCGAGTGCGTCAAGTAACCCTAGCGTATCTTCGGTCAATGTCTCCATATCATAGCCTGATTTGGTAATCTGTGACTGACCCTGCCCTCGAAAATCAAACGCAATGCAGCGATAATCCGTTTGAAAATATTCTACCTGCTTATCATACATCTGCGAGCTCCACAGCAGACCATGGGCAAACACGATAACGGGTTTTTGCGTGTCATTTGGCGCACTGTCTTCATAATAGATATCGACATCGTTGACTTTTATCGTTGGCATAATCACTTCCTTGTTTGGTGAAAACTTTGATTAATCATTTGAGCGGCGCATGACCTAACGCGCTACCTGCATAGTAGCATAATCTATTAATAAGTCAGGAAGTCACCTTTTTATGAACCATGCGTCTTATCTATATCTTATTCATACACTCTTTTTGTTCATACAGACATGACAGTTTGTACGAGTAACTCAAAGAGCTAACCGCCATGTAGATGTGTCTTAAGCGCCCACAAAACCCGCTTTTATAATGCGCGCAAGCTGCTATAGTAATCGGCATTGCGTTATTTTTTACCACTATTTTGTATCACTAACTCTTATGCAGGTAATCAAAATAACTGCTTAAAACAATCATTTAAAATAAGGAACTCTCAGATGTCACAGTCTATCGTTGATTATCAAGTGAATAATCACATTGCCACCATCACGTTTAATGATCCAAAAAGCCTAAATGCGTTTGGCACACCATTAAAAAATAACGTGTTAATAGCACTAGATAAAGCAGCAGTTGATGATCAAGTACGAGTCATTATCTTGCAAGGCACTGGTGGTAATTTTTCAAGTGGCGGCGATATTAAAGAGATGCTATCTGAAGGACTGGACAAAGACGTTATCTCAACTAAATTGAGAGGTATGGTAGAAGGTGCAGGCGAAGTCAGCTTAAAGCTACGTAATGTCCATAAACCAATCATTGCCAAATTAGAAGGTGCCGTGGCAGGGGCTGGCATGAACTTAGCGCTTACCTGTGATTTCCGTGTTGCGGCAGACAATGCAAAGTTTGTCCAAGCCTTTGTTAATATAGGTTTAGTACCAGATGCAGGCGGTATTTATTTATTGAATCAATTAGTTGGTACAGCAAAAGCTACTGAGCTTGTGATGCTGGGTGATAAGCTAAGAGCAGAAGATATGGCTCGCTTAAATCTGGTGAATAACGTAGTCAGTGCTGACGAGCTAGATGCCACCGTACAAGCATTGGCGCTACGATTAAGCCAATTACCAGGTAAAGCCCTAGCCGCTATGAAAGAGAGCTTCAATGTACATGCGTTTGCTGGGTTAAGCGATGCGCTAGATACGGAAGTAGAACAGCAAACGGTTATGGCAAAAACCGATGACTTTATCGAAGGTGTTAGCGCCTTTATCGAAAAGCGTAAGCCTGTTTATCAAGGTAAATAATTGGGTAGTAGTCTGGTTGATTTGACGGCTAAATGTATTCCTAACCAAATAATTCGCTATTTATAGTATCAAAAAGAGGGCTGCCAATACGGTAGCCCTCTTTTCGTTTATGTCTACGGTTAAGAAGCAGACGCTGACTTATAGTGATACGGTAAGGTAAATATCTTGTCAAAAATAAAGGTGAACACGAAATTATAAATCAAGAAGAATACCAGTAAGGCGGCTTCCATCATAAACGCTTGGAGCAAGCCAACGTGATACCAAACCATATATAGCGGTAAGCAAATCAAAACCAAACCGACTTCAAATATAAAGGCATGAACACTACGAATAAGCAGCGTACGCTCTGCTATTTGCCTGCGCTCCTCCCAAGTCTCAAAAGCGGTGTTGTATACAAAGTTCCAAATGATTGCAGCCAGCGATACCATCATCGCGACAGGTAGAGAATCCGATGCATCGCTATTGCTGAGTTTCATTAATACAAAGGTAGAAGAGATAATTGCGACAATCTCGAACACAGTTACGTAGACAATACGACGTTTGAGAGGTGATAGCGTAATCATCAACCAAGACTCCAAAGCACCTATTCTTAAGAAAAAAAGTGCGTATCAAAGTATCGGTCCGTCCCGAGATAGAAAAGATAAAGGAAGTGCAGAGCCACGGTTTCCGCCTGCCCTTATATTATACATAAGATGACTTAGAAAATCAGCCAGTACATTTATACAGACGCAAACAGATTTATCAAAAACCGACCTTATCCTAGGCCAGACTATTTTGCTGGTGGGCCCCATTGATTGGTTTCAGGCGTTGTATCTCTTACAAGATATACTAATAAAAGGATAGAACCTACTAGCGGTATAAATGATATCAAAAACCACCATCCTGAGTGACTTGTGTCGTGCAGCCTGCGAATGGTAACTGCTAGGCTAGGCAAAAATAGTCCAAGTGCTACAACTATATAGAAAAGCCCCGTTTCTGCACTAAAAATTATGGCATCCATTATCATTGCAAGAACTGTCAAACCCACTTGTACCAGCGCAAAGTACCAAAACTCTTTACGGCGAGCACGACCAGAGAAATTGACATAATTTCTCATGCATTTTTTGAACCAATCAATGATTCCATAGTTTTCTTCAGCATTGTGATTGCCCGTAGTCATATTTTTTGGTAATGGTGGCGGGGTCGTTTTATTCAGCATATTTTATCTTCCATAAATGCTATCGCTAACAATATCTAGACGTAGCAATTGCCAGTTAAATTTCTCTATTAGTAAAATTGATTATAACACTCGATAAAAGTTTTCAAATGCTTATTCATATTTTTATTTTATAACAAAAAACCCCGCATCATTACGATACGGGGTTTTCTTTATTTAGAAACGTTTGACTTAAGTGTCAACCAAGTTTAGCTCAACTGAGCAACGTTGATCTTGTCTGCTTCTTCCGTATAGTCTTCCATACGGTCGAAATTCATATATTGATACACTTCATCACCCATGCTGTTTAGCATGCCAGCATACTGCTGATACTCATCGTTAGTCGGCAATTTACCAAGTACCGCTGCGACGGCTGCAAGCTCTGCAGAAGCTAGGTATACGTTAGCGCCTTGACCCAGACGGTTCGGGAAGTTACGAGTTGAGGTCGATACCGCAGTCGATTTTGGTGCGATACGTGCTTGGTTACCCATACATAGTGAACAACCTGGCATTTCAGTACGAGCGCCGGCTTGTGCATAGATGTTGTAGTAACCTTCTTCCATCAACTGGCGTGCATCCATCTTAGTAGGTGGTGCAATCCATAGACGAGTCTTCAGGCTACCTGCTGGTACGTCTTGTAGCAATTTACCAGCGGCACGGAAATGACCGATGTTAGTCATACATGAACCAATGAATACTTCATCAATGGTATCGCCAGCCACGTCTGCCAGCGTTTTTGCATCATCTGGATCGTTCGGGCAGCAAAGGATCGGCTCTTTGATGTCTGACATATCAATGGTGATGTCGATCGCGTATTCAGCATCGTCATCAGCGCGCATAAGGCTTGGGTTAGCCAACCACTCTTGCATTTGCTCAACACGGCGGCTGATCGTACGTGCATCGCCATAGCCTTCTGAAATCATCCACTTAAGCAGCGTGATGTTTGAGTTCAGGTACTCAGTCACTGATGCTTCAGATAAAGTGATGGTACAACCAGCAGCACTACGCTCAGCTGAGGCATCGGACAATTCAAACGCTTGCTCAGCGGTCAAATCTTCTAGACCTTCGATCTCAAGAATACGGCCGTTAAACTCGTTGATTTTACCTTTCTTATCAACGGTCAAGTAACCTTCTTTGATGGCTTGATAAGGAATCGCATGTACTAGATCACGCAAGGTGATACCAGGCTGACGCTCACCAACAAAACGAACACGAACAGATTCAGGCATATCAAGTGGCATCACACCAGTTGCAGCTGCGAACGCGACCAAACCAGAACCCGCTGGGAACGAGATACCCATTGGGAAACGAGTATGCGAGTCACCGCCAGTACCAACGGTATCTGGAAGTAGCATGCGGTTCAACCATGAGTGAATGATACCATCACCTGGACGTAAGCTGACGCCGCCACGGTTCATGATAAAGTCAGGTAGTGTGTGCTGAGTCTCAACATCAACTGGCTTTGGATAAGCCGCCGTATGACAGAATGACTGCATGACGAGATCTGCTTGGAAACCCAAACATGCCAAGTCTTTCAGCTCGTCACGGGTCATTGGACCAGTCGTATCCTGAGAGCCGACAGTGGTCATTTTAGGCTCACAGTACATACCTGGACGTACACCTTCTAGGCCACATGCTTTACCAACCATTTTCTGCGCTAGCGTAAAGCCTTTACCCGTATCGGCTGGCTCTTCTGGCTTAGCAAACACGTCTGAGTGACCAAGACCCATGTACTCACGCGCACGGTTGGTCAAACCACGACCAACGATCAATGGAATACGGCCACCAGCACGCACTTCGTCAAGCAAAGTAGGTGAGCTCAGCGTAAACGTTGATAGCACTTCATCAGAGTCATGCTTGGTAATTTTGCCGTCATGTGGGTAGATGTCAAACACATCACCCATATTTAGGTTATCAACCGCGACTTTTTCGATTGGCAATGCGCCAGAATCTTCCATCGTGTTGAAGAAGATCGGAGCGATATTATTACCTAGTACTAGACCGCCACCACGTTTGTTTGGCACGTTCGGGATGTCCTCACCCATGAGCCACAATACGGAGTTGGTGGCAGACTTACGGCTAGAACCCGTACCAACCACGTCACCAACATAAGCTAATGGATGGCCTTTTTCTTTCAATTCTTCTATTTGCTTCATTGGACCAACAACACCCTCTTCGTCAGCATTGATGCCGTCGCGAGAGTTTTTGTGCATGGCTAATGAATGCAATGGGATATCAGGACGGCTCCATGCGTCTTGCGCAGGTGACAAGTCATCCGTGTTGGTTTCGCCAGTGACTTTAAACGTCGTGTAAGTGGTTTTCTTTGGTACTTCAGGGCGGTTCAAGAACCATTCTGCGTCAGCCCAAGATTGAACGACTTCTTTAGCAATGGTGTTGCCCGCTTCAGCTTTTTCAGTGACGTCATTGAATGCGTCAAATACTAGTAAAGTTTTCTTCAATGCTTCAGCAGCGTCTTGTGCGACTTCGCTGTCATCTAGTGCAGCAACCAATGGCTGAACGTTATAACCACCTTGCATCGTACCTAAAATTTGAACCGCTTTTTGCTTGCTGATCAATGGTGATGACGTCTCACCTTTTAAGATCGCTGCCAAAAATGCCGCTTTCACGTAGGCTGCTTGGTCAACACCAGCAGGGATACGGTTTTCTAACAAGTTCATCAAAAATGCATCTTCGCCTGCTGGCGGGTTCTTTAGTAATTCAACCAACTCTGCTACTTGTTTTTCATTCAATGGTAGCGGAACCGTTCCTAGCTCAGCACGTTCTTCGACATGTTTACGATAAGCTTCTAACACAATAGTCGTCCTCGTCAGTTGGGGTTTAGCACATTACGTGGGTAGTCAGCATGACCGCCTGCGTCTATATACTATAGGGAATAATTATCCGTGCAATCATAGCTCAAAACGCCATAAATGTTAATGGCTCAGCCCGGAAAAGCCTCATAGCAAGGCCATATTGAACATTTATTATAAAAATAGTAGTATCAATGAGACGACCAGATAGCCTATTGAAGCGTCTATTAAACCGCTGAATGTCATCAATAAATGCTTGCTTTATGAGTGCGCAGACACCATATGACAGTTATACGATTTTATAAGACATTTTATAGAACATTAAAGGACGAGCCAATATGGATAGCAACACCAACTATGATAATGGCCTCAAGGTACGCACAGAAGTGATGGGTGAAGCGCATGTCAAACGCTCGCTTGATGCTGCTACTGGTTTTACTCAGCCATTACAAGACTGGATCATTGAACACGCTTGGGGTAGCACATGGCAAGATGACTCAGTATTGCCGCGCAAATACCGCTCATTAATCACTATTGCCTTTTTGATTGCGCAAAAAAGCCCAAACGAGTTAAAAGGACATATCCGCGGTGCCATCAATAACGGGGCAAGTGTCGCTGAAATAAGAGAAGTGCTGATGCATAGCCTCCCATACTGCGGAGCGCCTGCCACGCAAGAAGCGTTTCGTGCCGCCATAGATACCCTAAATGAGATGGAAATCGATATAGATATTTAAAACTATGGTCGCTAGAACAATCATAGTAACCTTAGCGATATTGTGTAAAAACTGCCTATTAAATTTCTGCTATAATATCGCCACTCATAAAACATTCTGATCATTCCATAAACCCTTATACTATAAAGGGTTAAGAGATAATTCTATTATGACAACTGCCGTACAAACCCATGTACCTGCTGCTAAGGTCAAACCAAAAAAAGCCATCCAAGGCGAAAAACTACGTGGTTACGATAAAGTTGCCCGTATCCCAATTAAAGTCATCCCGACCGTTGAGGCAAAGAAAAAGCCTGACTGGATTCGGGTAAAAATGTCATCGCCTGCTGAAGTGGCGCGTATCAAAGCGACTTTGCGTGAGCAAAAGCTCTATACCGTCTGTGAAGAGGCCGCCTGCCCTAACTTGCCGCAGTGCTTTGGTGACGGTACAGCAACCTTTATGATCATGGGTGATATTTGTACCCGTCGCTGT
Organism: Psychrobacter piscatorii; assembly: GCF_043641605.1. Taxonomy (GTDB): domain Bacteria; phylum Pseudomonadota; class Gammaproteobacteria; order Pseudomonadales; family Moraxellaceae; genus Psychrobacter; species Psychrobacter piscatorii_C. The sequence goes on from NZ_JBHZRK010000008.1 coordinate 40,968, forward strand.
CCATTTTGTGATGTGGCACACGGTCGCCCAAACAAGCTCGATGCTGACGAGCCGCGTCATACTGCGGAGACCATTTTAGGCTTACAGCTTAAATATGCTGTCATCACCTCCGTTGACCGTGATGATTTAAAAGACGGCGGTGCAGGTCATTTCGTTGAAGTCATCCAAGAGTCAAAAGCGCTTAGCCCAAACTGCTTGATTGAAATCCTAGTACCAGATTTCCGTGGTCGTATGGATATTGCGTTGGACTTACTGACAGAGACTGCGCCTGATGTGTTTAACCACAACATCGAAACCGTGCCACGTCTATACAAAGCCTTCCGTCCAGGTTCTGATTATCAGCATTCACTCGACTTGCTCAAGATTTATAAAGAGCGCCGTCCTGATATCGCGACCAAATGCGGCTTTATGGTTGGTCTTGGCGAGACAGAAGAAGAGATCTATGCCCTACTTGATGATCTCAAAGCGCATGACGTAGATATGATCACGATTGGTCAGTATCTACAGCCTAGTAAGAACCATGCCCCTGTTGACCGTTATGTCCATCCAGACGAGTTCCAACGCTATATGGACTACGGCAAAAAGATTGGCTTCTTTAGCATTTGGGCAGGCCCAATGGTACGCTCAAGCTACTTTGCTGATCGTCAGTATTATGGCGAAGATTGCCCAGCGCCTATCCGTAGCAAAAAAGCCTTAGAAGCGGAAGGCAAACTTGGCTGCTAATTGCTGATTTGATTATTGTTAAACCAATATCAAAGTACTAAAGATAATAGCTAAAAATATAAAAGGGTGAATAACAAATCTGTTATTCACCCTTTTTTTGGTTCAAAAATCTACTAATATTAGCGACTAGACACTCACCGTTGGTGTCGGTGCTTTACTTGTTTTCATATTCCATGCAGCAATACCAAGGACAATCACGCCACCTGCAATACCAGTCGTAATTTCAGGATAAATGAGCAATAAAGCGCCAATGGCTAAGATGATACGGGTTATGGTATTCATCTCACCTCTGAAGTACCCCTCAAGCGCTGAGCTTAATGCAATCACACCTGTCACTGAGGTCACAACGACTGTGATAATATCCAAAATAGGCGGTAGCGGGAAGTCTTTCGCCGTAACTGCCAGACCAGTTGGATCTATCATGAGCATCGTCGGACTATAAATAAACATAAATGGCACGATAAATCCGGCAAGTGCCAGTTTGAGCGACAAGAACCCTGTTTTCATCGGATCACCACCGGATATACCTGCACCTGCAAAGGCTGCAAGACATACAGGCGGTGTAATATTGGCAAAGATACCAAAATAGAAAACAAACATGTGCGCTGACAAGATTGGAATATCAAAACCGGCCAATGCTGGTGCAGCCATCGTCGCCGTAATGATATAGGCAGGAATAGAGGGTAATCCCATGCCCAAAACCATTGATGCCAACATCGTTAAGATAAGGGTCAAGAATAGCGATCCTGCGCCTAGCGTGACAATAGATGACGTCATCACCGTACCAAAACTGGTCAGACTCACAACCCCAATAATAATACCGACGACCGCACAAGCAGCCATAACCGCGAGCGACTGGCGCGCACCATCTTCTAATGCACCTAAAATATCAGAAAAGCTCATGCGCGTCTCAGCGCGTAGCATACTGATCACAACGGTGAAACCAATGGTATAAGCTGCTGCATATCCCACAGGTACGTTTCTGATTAATAAGAAAATCAAGAAGACAATAGGTAATAGCATATGACCGCGGGCTTTCAATACTTCTTTGACCGCGGGTAAGCTCTCTTTGGCGATACCTTTTAGATCACGACGTCCAGCGCGGAAATGTACCTGCGCGATCACGCCTAAATAGTATAATATCGCAGGTAACAAAGCGGCAAGCGCGATCGTGCTATACGGCAGACCAGTGGTCTCTGCCATAATGAACGCACTGGCTCCCATGATCGGTGGCAAAATCTGTCCGCCAACCGAGGCACTCGCCTCAACCGCGCCCGCAAAGTCTTTGTGATAACCGACCTTTTTCATCAATGGAATGGTAAAGGCTCCGGTACTCACCACGTTTGATAATGCGGAACCATTAATACTACCCATAAAGCCACTAGAAATCACCGCTACTTTTGCGGGTCCGCCTTTTTTATGGCCTGCGATGGCTAATGCCAAATCATTAAACAGCTGTCCCATTCCTGAGCGTGCCAAGAATGCACCAAAGAGAATGAACAAAAAGATAAAGGTCACTGACGCGCCAATCGCAACAGAATAAAGACCTTCGGTTTTTAGGAATAATTGACCAAAAATATCGCCCATGTCATAAGGGCGAGTCAGCAATCTATCAGGCATGAAATCCATGTGACTGACAAACGGATAGGCCAAAAATATCCCTGCCAATATTGGCAAAATCCAACCGGTGATACGGCGACTGCCTTCTAGCACACAGACCACAGTGATCAGCGAAAATATCACGTCAAGCGGATTGGCCATACCACCACGTGAGGTCACAATGTTTTGATATTCGTAGATCAAATAGCTCATACCGGACAAAGACAATAAAAACCAAATCCAGTCATACCAAGCGACTCGACTGCGACTGCTATTTTTACTGGCGGGGAAAATCAAGAAAATTAAGGCAAAACCAACACCGACGTGTACAGAGCGCTGTAGCAATGCAGGCATCGGGTTAAAGGTAATATAAAGATGAAAAAGTGAATAGAGTATACAAATACCAGCAATGAAATACTTTACTGGTCCTTGCGTAATATGACGTGTGATTGACTCTCGGTCATATTTTTCCAGTACTGCTTTGTTGATCGCATCTGCATCAGCATCTTTATCAACATTGGCATCTGGCGTGGTATTCACGCTACCGTGATCCGTCACTTGGGAGTTCATGACACAAGTCCTTTTTAAATCTATCAATTAAACCATACGTCTTAGGCATGATCACCACTTCAGAATAATCTGGCACCCAATGATGAATCAAAAAACGGTGACCAGTATAATCGATCTCGCCTTTGGTCAGTCTAGAGACTACCCAATTTAGGCTAGGTAGTTTTTCATTGACTTGATAACCCAGATAGCCAGGTTTTTGTATGGGTGCAAGGGGTTCGGTCGAAGGCGTACCAGCACCAAATGCTTCAAAGTATGTGGTGGTGAGGAGTAGCATAGCGTCTTCTGTGCTGCTTTTTTCTATGCGTTGGTACTGCTCTTCCCACCACTGCTTTTCTACAGAATGTATCCAGCGCAGCTGAAAGTCAGGGTCAGTGAAATAACATACCTTGTCGTCGCTACCCTCTATTGCAACGCGAACCTCGACCACAGACTGACGCGCGACACCTATCCATAGGGTCAAAAAAACCAGCGCTGCAATACATGCTGCGCCAGTCGATAACCATAATAAATTATTTGGCTGCTTGTTCGTCATAGTACTTTTTAGCGCCAGGATGAATTGGAGCGACCATACCTTCACTAGCCGTCTCTAGACTGATGTCGTTGGCTGCTTGGTGTGCTGTTTTTAGACCGTCCAGATTATCAAATAACGCCTTAGTCAATTTGTAGCCATCAGATTCAGACAGATCAGAGCTCACCAATAGCGCATTCATGATTGCGGCAGTTGGAATCGCAGCATCATTGCCATACGTGCCAGCAGGGATTTCAAAGGTTTTGAAGTAAGGCTTGGTTGCAATGATTTCTTTTAGCTTGTCTTGATCGATAGTAACCAACTGCAAATCTAAACCTTGCTCTAGCTCCATAAGCGATGAGTTTGGCAGACCACTACTAAAGAATGCGGCTTCAATCTTGCCCGCTTTCATACCATCAGCTGCTTCAGCAAAGCCCAAGTAATCAACAGTGATGTCATCATAGGTGATACCAAAGCCTTCTAGTAGCGTTCGAGCATTGACTTCCGTACCAGAGCCTTGATCGCCAACGGCAATACGCTTGCCTCTCAAATCTTCAATATTTTTGATACCAGAGTCTTTTGTCGTCACGATTTGCACCACGTTCGGGTACAAGACTGCAATCTGCTGAATGTTGGTAATGGGCTTATCAAAGTTATTTTTGCCTTCGACCGCGTCCGTGACCACATCACTGAGCGCCAAGACCATATCGACTTTGCCTTGGGTCAATAGATTGACGTTTTCGACCGATGCGCCCGTGGTTTGTGTCTTTGAGTTGACCCCAAAGTTTTTTACATAGACTTCGGACAATGCAGTGCCGATGATGTTATAAGGGCCAGACGCACCGCCTGTGGCAATGGTTAGGAACTTAGTATCGAGTGTATCGGTAGCCGCATCAGCTGACGTACTATCCGCAGCAGCCGTCTCATTGCCTTCTGAGCTTGGCGATGAGCAGGCGGTTAAACCTAGCATGGCGCTTAATATCGCTGAAAAAAGTAAGGGAGATTTTAGAGAAGTGAGCATTGAGTTCATCCTTGAAATAATCGATTTAATACAATAAACGGCATTAATATATAGGTATTAATCCGTTACACCTGAGTAATGATATAGCAATTTTTGTTATAAATAAACTAAAGACTGTTTTCTCTTTTGCTTTAGATGCCTTATATTTCAAGCTTTTTGAGAAAATATTTTCATTATATATAATAGCCAAAACTTACATTGTTCCGCTATGTGAAACAATGTTTCATCTTTATTTAACCAAATTTCGATGCTGTTGTAAACCTTTATCGCGGTTTATCTACATGTATTGCGCTGTATATTTTGATTTATTTTTATTACCACTCTGATTCTGCTATATTTTGACTGAATCTTTATTCATTGGCTTTGTCTAGAGTACCTTTTACGTAAGCCGATAAATGCTTCATTATATGAACCGAAACCATTATTTTTTATGACTCAACTTGGATAATTTTTATGACAATATCTACAACAGAAGCGCTGGAATCATTGTCTGCTGACATTGCCATCATTGGTGGCAGTGGTTTGTATCAGATCCAAGCACTGACTAATAAGCGCAGCGTGACGATACAGACCCCTTATGGCAGTCCATCCGATGACATTGTTTTGGGTGAATTAGAAGGAGTAACGGTTGCTTTTCTGACGCGGCATGGTCAAGGTCATAAACTGACTCCATCTGAAGTACCCTATCGCGCCAATATATACGCCCTAAAAACATTAGGCATACGTTACATCGTCTCAGTATCCGCGGTCGGCTCGTTGCAAGCACACCTCAAACCGCTAGATATGGTCGTGCCAAATCAAATGATTGATATGACCAAGCAGCGAGCAAGTACGTTTTTTGGTGAGGGTGCAGTCGCTCATGTATCGATGGCAGACCCACTCTGTCCTGCCCTATCAGATATCCTAACACGTGCCTATAATAAGGCAGATATAGCTGAGGGCAGCTGTCACAAAAAGGCGACCTATGTCTGTATCGAAGGGCCGCAGTTCTCAACCCGTGCAGAGTCGGAGTGGTATCGTCAAATGCAAGCGGATATCATCGGAATGACCAATATGCCAGAAGCCAAATTGGCACGTGAAGCCAGCATGGCTTATGCGACATTGGCCTTGGTGACAGATTTTGATTGTTGGCATCCTAGCGAAGAAGCCGTCAGTGCAGACTATGCGATAAAAAACCTGATGAAAAATGCTGAAAACGCTCAAAAGGTGATTCAAGAAGCCGTTGCTTTGATTGCTGCTGAATTACCCGAATCCATCGCCCACAATGCCCTTGCACAGGCCTTGGTCACGCCTATAGACATGATGGACGAACATACCAAAATCAGACTTGCTGCATTGTTATACTAAATATTTAAACATATTTAGATAAGTGCTTGTTTGAGACGAAGACAACAACCCAAATCCTACGCACATGCAAAAAGGCCATTAATATACTTAATGGCCTTTTTATGATTCTAATCAGTCTGTTTGGGATAAAAGCTAACCAGATGCCTTTACTCTTAACAGCACCACTCTTAACAGCAACCGCCCGCACCAGATGATGGCACTATAGACTGACTAAATGGCATCAGCTCACCGCACCCTGCAAAGATACCATAATGGCGGCTGTCATCACCGATAAATTCAAAATGCAGCGCAAAGCGAGATTCTTGTAGCATTCGAAAGGTATTACCGCAGACAGGGAATACTCGACCTGCCTCAATCGCATGATGCTTGTCTAGATCAAACCGATGCGGGGATTGCTCGATAGATCCTTTGTATATCACTGCTTGTCCATGATCTTCACAGGCATCTTCTAGCGCTGCAATTTTGAACAAGCGATAAGTGGCCGAAAAAAACTGTATATCACCAATTTTGGCAGCCAATACAGGATCTGTAATCTCAAGCGGACGATCTTCGACCAGACGTGGGTCTAAAAACCCTGCGTCTCTTGATAAACGGATAAAGTCTTTCCAATACAACGCGCCACTCAAGCACTCTCCATACAATACAGGATCATCGATCAAGTGTTGCGGAATACGGCGATCAGCATAAACATCAGAAAAATAAAATTCGCCGCCAGGCTTGAGTAGTCTCTGCACGCTCGCCATCACGGCGGCTTTATCTGGTGATAAATTGATAACACAGTTTGAGACGATAATATCGAAGCTACCATCAGCCAGATCTAGCTCATCGAGCTTTTCGATATAACCATGCAAAAACGTCACATTGTCATAGCCAAACTTCTCAACATGATAAGCTTGATGTTCCTTTGCAACGGCTAGTTGCTCATCCGTCATATCCACACCAACCACATGCCCGCTCTCACCTACCAACTGCGCGAGTGCATAGACATCTCGACCTGAACCACTGCCCAAGTCTAAAATCCGGCAACCCTCAAGCAATGCAGGACACACCAGTCCGCAGCCATAATAGCGGCTCAATACCTCATCATGAATATTTGCCAATAACGGCTTGAGCCACTCAGGCATATTGCTAATATCACAACACGCTGAGGTTTTTAGATCATCGGTACCTTGCAGCTCTTTGCCATAGTAATTTTGCACAACGTCATGCATAACAATGTCCTTATTAATAGTAAAATCCAATTAAAAGTTAAGTAAATAACTATAGAAAATCATGTTTAATTTTTAGATTTTGTTGAGCGTATTGCGCCAATCTGATGGTAAATGCTCTAAATCTTTAGGCTCATCAATGTCATGCAACGCTGGCAATAGCGCCAGTGTCCACCCTAATGCCGCGATACGTTGCTTAGTGATTTCAGCGACGCTAGACGTACTCCAGCTGATGTTTGAAAAAAGGCTTTCATCGACTTGATTAAATCCGAGCAACACATATCCCCCATCGATTGCAGGAATCATCACCGCGTTATCTTCATCTAGCTGCTGTACGGCGGTCTGTATACGCTCTGCCGTGAGGCTAGGACAATCCGTCCCAATTAAGACAACTTTTTCATATTTTTCCAATGCGTTCTGACTGGCTATCAACATGCGCCTACCCAAGTCACCTTCTGCCTGAGCAGACCATTGCAGTGACTCCGGTAAATCAAGCGCTTGCCAGCAGGCATCAGTTTGCGCTGGACTCACGCATAGCTCAATGGCAAAGTCGCTCGCCACAGCTTGCTCGACACTATGTAATAACAACTGCCTTGCCATATCCGCAGCACCATCGATACCCAATGCAGGTTGCAGACGAGTCTTTGCTTTATCACGTGCTGGATATTTGGCAAATAAGATGACGCAGGTAGGTTGCTCTTTTATCTGTGAGTTGACATCTATGGTAGTGGTTCGGTCGCTGGTCGCATGCATCAATACGAAGCCCTTTTTGTTATTGTTATTAGTCCAATATGGCTGGATCATTCCTACTTATAATAACGCTGTTTTAAGCTGTCAGGCGATATCCCGCGCCAATAATCAAAGCGCAAATGCCACATCAAAAATATGGTGCGGAAATATCCATGTTGCTGCCAACGCCGTGCGGACGTCGTCACTGTGCTTTTTAAACAAGCGGGCCTACTAATGGTTTTTAGGCGCTTACATAGCTCGACATCTTCCATCAATGGCTGATCAGGATAGCCATCCAGTCGTTCAAATAGAGATTTTTCGATAAAAATAGCTTGATCGCCCGTTGCAATACTGACCAAACGTGAGCGCTTATTAATCATCATACCAACAATTTTTAATAACGGATGAGAACTGTCCAAGCGCACATCAAAGCGCCCCCAGTCATGTTCTGCCATTGCTCGCTGTACCTGATGTATTGCATCAGTCGGCAACCGAGTATCAGCATGTAGAAACAGCAGCACATCTCCAGTTGCTCGCTTAGCACCAGCATTCATCTGCCGAGCGCGTCCAGCAACAGACTCGATAACATGCCAGTCAATCGATGACTGTCTCGTTTTTGGCAACGCTTTTAGCAAATTATGGACGGCGGTAATCGAGCCATCCGTTGACCCCCCATCTACCACTATCACTTGCTGCGGCGCGGGGCTGAGCGCATTAATATGAGCAATAAGGTTGGGCAGATTATCCACTTCATTTAACAATGGAATAATGATGGAGAGGTTCAAGGTACGTCCAGTTTTAATAAGAATAAACTCGCGAGCATTGACTTATTTTTTGTTCAAATTCCAATTGTAGTCGGTATAGCTGATTTTTATTTTGCCTTGGTTTAGCTCTGCTGTCTGGGCTTTGTTTAGCCCTAGTGATGAGCTATAACGACCCAAAAACCCTTCTAAATCTTTTGTACCACGCCAATTACTCTCAAAATCTGACTTATACCATTTAAAAATCGGCGACACCCTTAGTGTATTGCCCTTAAGATTGTTGCGACTACCATCTGCCAAAAACTTAGCGGTTGCCTGCTCTAATTGACCATCCAAACCTTTACCACTAAAGGCGTCATCTTGCAGTGCAGGACAACCAATACTCGCGCAATTAACAGCGAAGTGAATACGCGGATCGTTGTAGCGTTTGGAACCACGAATGAGGTTGTGCTCGATATCGTCAAGCGAGCGCGTTTTACCCAATAATGGAATAAACTCTTGCTTCCATGGCGATCCAAATAGCCCACCAATGTCTTTGATGGACTTCATGTTAGGATATTTTGTCAATACCAAGTCGACTGTGCCAGCGTTGTAGACGTTGATCAAAAACGCCAACTGCTCGTTTTTATTCCACCGATTAAACTCTGCTTGAGAGACTTTGCTCGTCGCATCAAGATAGCTTGCCAGTTTGCTCTTATCCGCTTGCATGCCCGCATAATTCACCACGGAAGCCTTACCGCCATTAGTCATGGTCACATGCTTATTTAATAAGCTATCCCAACTTTGATGGTTGAAATCTGCATAGGCAGCCGCGCTTGATGATAAAATCGCAAGCGCAATGATGGGTTGCACAACCAAGGTTTTTGTTGAAACATTTAATCTTGACATGAACTTAACTCCACTTGAATTGGTGATGTTTGTCTGTCGCAGGCGTCCAGCTCGATAGTCTAACAACCGTTTATTATCAACGACCCTTAATGGTAGATATGGGCGTCTAAACGGTCGTATCTGCTATCGTCTGCTCTACGGTCTCTTCTTCTAACGCGCCGCCGCAGCTGCTGCCTTGTCCTGCCGTACAGCCGTAGCAGTGATCCGCAATAGCAATGGCATCACCAGAGGGATTTTGGGTGAGCAAATCGCTGAGATGACGTCGCAATTTATTGGGTACAGGCATCTCTAATTGCTGATTAAAGTCACAGTCGAACAATTCGCCCAGCCAATTAACACTGATTGTCGAGCGGCACATCACTTCACTCAAGTTGTCCGCCACGTAGTTTTCTTTGAGTAAATCCATGTACGGGTGGAATTCATTTTTGGCCAATAGTACCGCGCCAAAACGCTGAATCGGCATATTAGTGAGGGCAAATAGATGGTTGAACTCGATATCAAAATATTCTTTTAGCTCCCGCTTATAGTCCGCTTCAAGCTGCTGCTGATTGGGCGGTAAGCTCGCGCCTTGCGGATTATAGACCAAATTTAAGGTCAGCCCTGAATCAGTCCTACCATATCCTAACTGGTTGAGTTTTTGCAGTCCTAATATACTATCGTCAAATGCCCCTTTGCCGCGCTGCTTATCTACGTTTTCTAAGGAGTAACACGGCAGGGAAGCCACCACTTCGACTTGATTGTCTGCTAAAAACTGCGCCATGTCCTCATAGCCCTCTTCCATAAGAATGGTCAGGTTACAACGGTCTATCACTTTGACGCCCAGAGCACGCGCCGCTGTGACCAAATATTTGAAGTCCTCATGCATCTCAGGCGCACCGCCCGTCAAATCGAGCGTATCGATATTTTGCGCTTGCAATACTTTGGGGATCAGCTCAACCAACTCACGTGACATCATCTCTGTTCGATAAGGACTGGCCGCCACATGGCAATGGACGCAAGACATATTGCATAAGTAGCCCATGTTGACTTGTAGTATCGTTAGTTCGCGACGTTTGATCGCCGGAAAGTCGGTGTGCTCAAGTAGTTCGATAGTCGATTTCATAATCGTATAGACCCCGTTAATAACACAACTCAAAAAAGATATGTTTACATATAAGTAATTGCTTTTATTTGCTATTTGATAAACATCACACCTTATTTATTGACCTTTCATTTTACATTTTGTTTAATCAATCATACCTGATTGTGAATCACTGGTAATATCAGTTTTGTAAGATCAATTTTGTTATTTATGCTAACCATTACTGCTCTATTTAGCCTTCACAAAGCGCTGATCGATATACCGTTTTAGATACCAAAGCCCGCGACCTTGCAGACTGAGCGCTCCCCAACTGGCAATCGCGTACTTGTCCCCGCAAGACAATAAATACAGCGTGTTTTTTTTGGGTTGATAGTCTTGCATGGGTTTGTCTTTGAGATAGGCCAATAGGTTATCTGCCTCTATCGCGCCGCCATGTACCGCATGAACGCCTGAATGTGCCATATCTGCATCTACTCGCGTGGCTACGTCACCAACGGCAAATACATTAGGGTGAGAGACACTCTGCTGCATGGCATTAACGGCCATAAAACCATTACCTACCGTCTGTAAATCAGTGACAGCGGTCCATGCTGATCCTACCACTCCCGTCGCAGCGATCACAGTATTCATAGGCAGCGTGTCATGTGCGGTCAATAAATGACCATCATGATAACCAGTCGCTCGCTCATGGACTATCTTAATATCATGGCGATGCAGCTGCCTAATAACGCGCTGCTGAAAACGCAGATTAAATCCTGATAACAGATGCTCACCGCACACCAGTGTCACTTGATGATTTGGATTGATATGCTGTAGCGCGACTTGAGCTGCCATGACCAATTCGGCCGCGGCGGCCCCAGCACCAACGATAGCCAATTGGTATTGACTAGCTTGCCGCGCCTCAGCCAAAATCTGCTGCCAATGCGTGATAAATTCTGATAAGGGACGAATAGCGATTACGTCCGTGCTGGCGTGAGTATCCGTCTTAGCATAGCTGTCTCGTTTATCTAACCATCGCATATCGGTCTCTGCACCAGTATTCAATGACAACACATCATAATCAAGTGCCAATGGCTCATCACTCGTTGTCGCGACCATATTGGATGCCGCATTGACCTGCACGATCGACTGCTGAATAAAGCGTACACCCGCCCGCCTACAAAGTGATTTTATATCGATGCTGATATCGTCAAGCGAGTAATGTCCTGCCATCCAACCAGGTAGCATTCCTGAATATATAGTCTGCGGATGCTCGCTAATTAAAGCAATGTCTATAGCCGTTCCCTTGAAATCCGTACTATCTAGCTGCCCAGCAACAAACCGACGTAACAGTCCAATATGAGCATGACCTGCCCCTGCTAATAATAGTTTTTTTGGCGACAGCGGTTTCATAGGCATCCCAATCAAAGTGATGGATAGGTTGTTGACGAGCGAGTTCTAGGGCGTGTCCCTATTTTAAAAATGGTGATAAACGTTTGGATTAGGGAGACGCCCTAGTGCCTGTCATATAAGTAGCACAAAAGCAGCTTACAGATAAGATATGTCTGATAGACGACCCTGATGATCGGGTGGATGGTATAAATGGCTTAGATAATATTGTCCATACTCATTTTTGTCATTAAATGCTGCTACCAAGTATAGATTTCATTACCCTGTCACGTAACACAAAAAAATAAGGTAAAATGGTCGACCAATCAGCGCCTAGTAAAATAAAATCATAATGACGACGCCTAACTGATCACTGTTTTTGAAATGACGATCCATAAAAAATACAGACCATTAAAACCTGTCAAGGAAGCTTATATGAGTAACACGCTCGATACCAGTAATGATAACATTCTCTCCTCCGACAACACTCACTACTTGCACCATCACTTTTTTGAGCCAAGTGACAAAAATGTTGCCATCAGTGCGACGCTATTGATTGTGCATGGGATGGCAGAGCACAGTGGTCGCTATGCAGATTTTGCGCAGTTCTTGGCGGACAATGGCATCGCTGTAGCAACCTATGATCATCTTGGGCATGGACAGACCATCAAAACCGAAGCGGATTTGGGGTTTTTTGGTGAAGAGCATCCCGTGCAGTCGCTGCTAAAAGATGTGATTGTTATGGCAGATAGCCTAAAAGCACGTCATCCTGATGTACCGCATTTTGTGATGGGCCATTCCATGGGCTCATTTATCGTGCGTAACGTACTTAAGCATCATGCGCATAATTTCACTGGCGCGATACTGATGGGCTCGGCGGACGTCAATCCATTGACCAAAGTTTTGCTGCCTATCAATAAAGTATTGGCAAAAGTGGCACCTAGACAGCCGAACTCAGTACTTGCCAATACCATGAATAAGGTATTGAACAGTCAACTAAAAGATCGCACTGCATCATCGAAGTTTGCTTGGTTGAGTGAGAATACTGCAAATATTGAAGCCTATGAAGCTGATCCAAAGACTGGTTTTGACTTTACCAATAACGGCTTTATGACATTATTTACTTTGATGGATACCGGACTAAATAAAGGCTGGGCCACCACCATTGCTAAACACTTCCCAATGCTGTTTATCAGCGGTGAAGATGATCCTATTGGTAACATGGGACGCGGTATTCGCCGCGTGGTCAAACGCCTACATAAACAAAAATTTAGCCATGTTGATATTCAGCTGTATCCCAATATGCGCCATGAAGTATTACACGAAACAGATCATCAAACGGTTTATCAAGACATTTTAGCGTGGATAAAAAACACTGCACCAGACGCTTAAAGCACGATAAACAATTCATCTTGAGCAGTTTTTTGAGCGCTTTTTCTCGAGCACTGCCATAATGAAATACTGAACTTGTTTGCTAAAAGTGGTCAAATTAGCGACAATACGGCAAGCAAGTTTTTGGACCAAGCCATACCTTGAATTTTCTTTAGGCCGGGTCATATAAGTCTTTAACCATAACATTAAGATCACCCTCCCTTTCATTCATTTTAGGAACCTTTATGTCATTACAACAAACCATCGAACAAGCTTTTGAAAACCGCAACGAATATAGCCCAAGCAACATGCCACAAGACGTGCGCGAAGCGATTGAGCAAGTACTTGAGCAGCTAGATAATGGCAGCCTACGCGTTGCCGAAAAGAAGGATGGCGAATGGATCGTCAATCAGTGGGCCAAAAAAGCGGTACTACTATCTTTCCGTTTGAACGACAACTACGTTCAAGCAGCTGGCGAACATGTGCAGTTCTATGACAAAGTGCCAACGAAATTTGCCAACTGGACCGAAGCTCAGTTCAAAGAAGCAGGTGTTCGCGTTGTACCACCAGCCGTTGCTCGCAAAGGTTCATATATCGCAGCGGGTGCGGTATTGATGCCATCATACGTCAACATCGGTGCGTATGTCGATCAAGGCGCGATGGTTGATACATGGGCAACCGTTGGCTCATGTGCGCAAATCGGTAAAAATGTACATCTATCAGGCGGTGTTGGCATCGGCGGTGTCTTAGAGCCATTACAAGCCAACCCAACTATCATCGAAGACAACTGCTTTATCGGTGCGCGCTCTGAGATCGTTGAAGGCGTGATCGTCGAAGAAGGCGCTGTCATCTCTATGGGCGTCTATATTGGTCAATCTACACGTATCTATGACCGTGAGACTGGCGAGATTCATCGCGGCCGTGTACCAGCAGGCTCTGTTGTCGTACCAGGCAGCTTGCCATCAGAAGACGGCACACACAGCTTGTATGCTGCTATCATCGTGAAAAAAGTAGACGCGCAAACTCGTGCTAAAACATCAGTAAATGAGCTATTACGTTTAGCCTAGTATTTTTAATATTTATGGCCTCGTACCCGAACGGTACGGACGGCGATAAACTATATTTACTAAAGACGCTGAAGAAAACTTCAGCGTCTTTTTTGCACCCTAATGCAGAGCGTTGCGTTATAATCCGTTTTTTGGTTTTGTTTTATCCAAACATAAAACGACAAATATCACAGCCTGCCTTCTTCTTTATTACGATTGATAACCGCTTCATCGCCTTATCAACCTTTAACTGTATTTGACATATTATGAGTGAATCACTATTGCGCACAGCCGCTATCCCCGTCACTGACCCTGAAGCAGGGTTACGTTTGACTGAGATTTTCTATTCCTTACAGGGTGAGGCACTGACGTCTGGCTTGCCGACAATATTTGTACGCCTAACGGGCTGTCCGCTGCGCTGCGTCTACTGTGATACCGAATATGCCTTTACGGGCGGCGAGCGTCAGTCATTAGAAACCATCATAGACATTATCAAAAGCTACCCATGTAAGCGTATCTGCTTGACTGGCGGTGAGCCATTAGCACAGCCAAACGCGATTGAGTTGATGAAACGCTTGCTCAGCGATGGCTATGAGATATCCCTTGAGACAGCGGGCGCGCTCTCGGTGCAAAACGTACCGCCAGCCGTCAGTAAAGTGATGGATCTCAAAACCCCAAGCTCAGGCGAAGTCGATAAAAACTTATGGTCAAATCTTGACCATTTAACCGAGCACGACCAAATCAAGTTTGTAATCATGAACCGCAAGGACTATGACTGGGCAAAAGACCAATTAGTCGAGCATAAGTTAAATGAATTGGTCGGTACGGTTTGGTTTTCTCCGATGTTTAACGTTGCCGATGATATTGATGAAGCGCTTAGCCCTGAAGTGCCTGTATTGGCAAGAGAGCTTGCTGAATGGATGCTGGCAGATGCCTTACCCGTTCGCTTCCAGTTGCAATTGCATAAAATCATTTGGGCAGATGCCAAAGGCAAATAACGCGACAATCACGCACATAATATCTGCCCACCCTTATAAAGATAACTAAAAACTCATATACAAGCACATATTTTCAAGGAGGAAACATGATTCGGCTGATCTTACTGGGGCTACTGTCAGGTGCGTTTTTTAGCTCAACCTTTGTATTAAATGAGCTGATGAGCGCTGCTGGTGGGCATTGGTTTTGGTCAGCAAGTCTGCGCTATGTCTTTATGCTATTGCTATTGACAGCGATGATTGGTGTTCAGCATGGCGTGGGACGGATCGGTGAGCTATGGGCGATTTTTCGCCAACATATAGGGTTTTGGTGCATTACTGGTAGTATTGGCTTCGGCGTGTTTTATACCGGTATCTGTTATGCAGGCGATCATGCCAGTGGCTGGGTCGTAGCGGCGACCTTTATGTTTACCGTCGTGACCAGTTTGCTTGTCTTACTGGCATTCGGACAACGCTTTGATAAAAAATTCATTTTTTATGCGTTGATTGTCTTTGTTGGCGTGGTACTGGTCAACGTCAGTGAAGGTTTGCACGCACCTAGTGACGCCAATGCCATACCGCTGACGCAAATGCTACTGTATGGCGCGCTACCAGCGTTGATCGCGGCGTTTAGTTACCCTGTTGGCAATCAGTTGGTTTGGCAGGCCTCTTACAATGCGAAACAGCATAAAGCTAGGCACCAAGATAAGCATCAAGATAGTGAGCACCACTCGCAGCCGATGCGTGCAGAAACAGCGCTATTGGCCAGTGCCCACGATGCTACTGATACGCATGGCGCTGACCGTGACACTGTGAATAGCTCCAGGCTACAAACCTTGATCGGACGTATTCCTGTTATCGAGACGGATCTGTTACAAAACGCCTTTAACAAAGTGTGGTTGATGACCGTAGGGAGTTTGCCATTTTGGCTCGTTTTAGGCATCATAGTGCGCCCTGAGTTACCGGGTAGCGCGCAGGTGTTTAACACGCTACTGGTCGCCTTGTTATCAGGGGTGGCCGCGACCAGTCTGTTTTTATATGCGCGTGAGCAAGCGGTGACCTCAAGTGAGGTCGCTGGCGTTGACTCGACCCAAGCCAGCGAAATCATTTTTGCCTTAATTGGTGGTATGATCCTGCTAGGAAATCCACTACCGTCAGCCTTAGGTCTAGTTGGTATTGTACTGATTATCATCGGCTTGATATTTTTTGCAAAAGACGGCTAAATGACGCTCTAACGATGCGCTGATTTTGTTTGGCTCATCTACAAAACACCCATTTAAAACGAGAATACCCATCATTTTTTATGATCAAGAGTTGGCAATATAACCATGGTTAATGATTTAATTTTTCCTGATATTCTATTATATTTATTGGACATGGTGGGTATCATCGCTTGCGCGATTGCAGGGACATTGCTCGCTCAGCACAAAGGCTTTGATATTGCTGGCTGCATCCTGGTTTCGATGGTCAATGCCATCGGCGGCGGTACGCTACGTGACATGGCACTAGATCGTCATCCATTGTTTTGGATGACGGATCTCAACTATGTGATCGTCATTACCGTGACATCCCTTATCTTACAAATATTCTTTCATCTATATCACAAGATTGATAATGCGCTTAAGCTGTTTGATGCCATTGGTCTCGCGGCATTTAGCGTGATTGGCTTTAAGGTCGCATTGACCCAAGGTATGTCACCTCTTGTTGCTATTATGATGGGCGTCTGGACAGCCATTATTGGTGGGATGCTCCGTGATATTATCTGTAATGAGATACCGCTCGTATTACAGCGTGAGATTTATATCACGGCCAGTATCGCAGGATCTGTGACGTATTTATGCCTACAGTATGTCGGTGTCAGCGCTGGCATCAATGAGTTTATTATGCTGTTTGTGATCTTCGCGGTACGCATGCTGGCGCTTAGGTTCGACTGGCATCTGCCCTCTATTCGTCTGGTTGCTTAATCAGCTACTTGGTAAATTGATTACTCTAGACATGACAAATGATAATTAAAAATAGTGAGAATGGCTTATGTTGGCTATCGCGTTGGATCCTGCAGCTCTAATCACTACTTTTGATCCGCGCTCTTTGATCTATTTTTTTGATATGATTGGGATTATCGCCTGTAGCGTTTCAGGGACGATACTAGCAAAGCATAAGAACTTTGATGTCTTTGGTTGCCTACTAGTCTCTATCGTCACAGCCATCGGTGGCGGCACCGTACGCGATGTGATTTTGGATCGTCATCCGCTGTTTTGGATGGTAGATATGAGCTATCTGACGCTCATTACGATCTCTTCCCTAGCCATGCAGATATTTTTTCATCCAAACTCAAGACGAGTCGACAAGTTCCTCAAACTGTCCGATACCATCGGTCTATCAGCCTTTACGCTTATAGGTATCAAGGTCGCTGATAGCATGGGTACCAATGTGCCAGTGGCACTGTTATTGGGCGTGATCACCATCATCGTTGGTGGCATTATTCGCGATATGATTTGTAATGAGATTCCACTGGTATTGCAGCAAGAGATTTATATCACTGCGGCGTTAACTGGGGGTATTCTATATTTTGCTCTAAAAAACTTAGGCGTTGCCGATTGGGTTGCTGATGTCTCTGCGATGAGTACGATTTTTACCTTGCGTATGCTGGCTATTCGTTATGATTGGCAGTTCCCCACTCTTGAGTGGAAGTACTGAGCCTAAATCAAAAGGCTACTGGCAATAAAATAAATGGTATAAGTGCGCTCCAATCTGACCGCACTTAATATTCTAGCCTTAACCCTGCTCTACCACAGCCAAGTCTTTTACCATCAGCTGCAAGCTTTGTTTGCCGTTCCATTCATTGATATCTAGCTGAAACAATAAATGCACTTTTTTGGCACGATAATCCCAAGCATCATTGTCAAAGTTAAAACAGATTGCCTCAATCGGATATTGAACGTCTGGATAACGCAGCGATAGTTTAAGGTGCTTGTCTTTTAATATCTTAAAACTCAATACTTCAAAGACACCATCAAATATCGGCGGTGCAAATCCATGACCCCAAATGCTAGCATCTGCTAAATGTTCAGCGAAACACAAGCTAAAATCTCCCGCTTGCAGAGGTCCATCAGTGAATTTCTGCTCTGCAAATACGTCATCATCCATTTGTGCCATAACTTCATTAAACGCCGCGACAAATGCCTCAAAATTACGACGCTTTAGGGTCAGACCTGCTGCCATCGCATGACCACCAAAATGACTGATTAGATCAGGATTGCGCTCGGCGACTTGCTCAATCGCATCACGAATATGCACACCAGCAATCGACCGGGCTGATCCTTTAATCGCATCGTCTTCACCAGTCTGCTCCGTATCCGCTGGCGCAAAGACAATGCTAGGTAGGTAATGACTTTCTTTTAAACGTCCAGCGACAATACCAATCACGCCTTGATGCCAATCATCCTGATACAGAACGATACTACGAGTGTCTGTATGGATTGTTTTATGAGTAGTGGCGAATTGAGTATTAACTTCCTGAGTAATGAGGTCATCGCCACTGTCACTTGTATTTTCATCGATCTCAATATCAGTTTCAGTAGCCAATGCCTGTACGATACTATCTGCCTGCGCACGCATCTCGCCTTCTACATGACGGCGTGTACGGTTTAGTTGCTCAAGCTCTTGCGCCAAACGCTGGGCGGTGCTCCAATCTTCAGTCAATAGGCACTCAATTCCGATACGCATATTATCCATACGTCCAGCTGCATTGATACGTGGCCCTAAGACAAAGCCAAAATCCTGCGCGTGTAATTGCTTGGGGTCACGGCCTGCTTGCTCAAGCAACGCCAAAATACCCATACAGCAGCGACCTTGACGAATAGCAGATAGCCCATGATGCACTAAGATACGATTGTTTTTATCGAGCACGCCAACGTCAGCAATCGTCCCAAGCGCGACCAAATCTAAATACTGACTAACCTGTACCGTAGACTTACCAGCGTCACGGCGCAGCTTTGCCAATCGTCCGAGCACATAAAACGCGACCCCTACCCCGACCAGTGCTTTACTGGTGAAATTACAAGCAAGCTGATTGGGATTGACAACGGCTTCAGCGGGTGGCGTCTCTTTGGTCGTGAGATGATGGTCCGTGATAATTACCGTAATACCATCCGCTTGGGCGCGCGCCACACCTTCATGACTGGAGATACCGTTATCGACCGTCACTATCATGTCTGGCTGAAAGGTTGCGATGCCCAATTCGACGATCTCTGGCGTTAGCCCATAACCGTATTTAAAACGATCGGGCACTAAAAAATCGACGACTGCACCCATCTTTGTGAGTGCGCGCATCATCAGCGCGGTACTGGTTGCGCCATCACAGTCAAAGTCACCAACGATCAGGATGCGCTGACCGTCATCGATAGCGATGTCCAATAGACGCACGGCTTCAGCGATACCGTGCAGCATGTCAGCAGGCAACAGGCCAGACAAGCCAGTCTCCAGCTCATCAGGCGTAGTGATACCTCGACCCGCATATAAGCGAGCGAGCGTCAATGATTGGGCGGCCAGTGGTTGCAACGCGGCGGGCAACTCGTCAATGCGAGTGCTGGTATTACGGGGGGTTAAATTTAGCATGAGCGTATTTTACTGCCTTTAAAGCGGGGTCACAACGACAATTTATAGTGTATCTGTACACTAGCTAATATTGCATTTATTTACCAAAGGGATTGGCTGAAATAATACTTTGAAGGAATATGTTCAGTGGGCACTCATCGCATACGGCTCTTTATTTACAAAAAGGATGCATAGTGACCGTATTTTTCTGCATTTTGCTACAAAGCAATGATTGTATGGCGCTTATAAATCCATAGAATAGTAAGCAACTGAGAGACTTGCTAATTATTGAGTTTTACATTATTAATGTTTTAATTATTTATAAGGATACTTTATGAAAACCACACCAGCTGCTGAAAAACTACCAAATACGATTGATCCTAGCTTGGATCTTGATCAAGTTAAAAAAGAATGCCTTGGCATGGTAAAAAAACGTGCCAGAGTCTCTGCTGGTGTTGCCATCGTTCCTGTACCGTTCTTTGATGTGGCGGTTGATGCTGGTATGCTGACGCAATTGATTCCTGAGATTAGCGAACGTTTTGGTCTGATCGAAGACCGTCAATCAGCCATTAACCTACAATCACGCGAAGTGCATTGGAGCGCTGTCAAAGACCGTACCGTCGATTTTGCAGGGCTGATGGCGACACGTGGTATCGTTAAGAAAACCATTCAAGGCTTTGGTGGTCGTATCGCGGCAAAACAAGTCACCAAATTTATCCCATTAGGCGGTCAACTGGTTGCTGCAACGATGGGTTATACGATTTTTAAGAAAATCGCTACTGATCATATCAACGAATGCTACAAGCTAGCAAAAGACATCCAGCAAAAAGAACATGGTAAAAATGTCTAATAAAAATTAGGCAATGCCATATCTATAAAGCCAGCTATGAGTTTTTTTAGCTGGCTTTTTTGTGAGTGACAGTATTGCAGACTGTCTCAAGCGACTGGTTAATGATGCCATTGCTATGTTTTACTGATAATATACAGCTTTAGAGATTATCAAATACCTTACAGGATTCATTTATGAAAAAACTTTTGGCTTCGACAGTTATGTTGGCTACTTTTGCGCTAGCAGGCTGCACCACGACAGGTGCTACAAATAACGGCACAGGCACAGCAATCGGTACCGCAAATGAAATTGGCATGAATGTCTTCAGAGCTGCGATCGACAACCAATGCCGTAGCCAAATTGAAAAACAAACCGCTTGGCGTGTTGCAAGCGTCGCCATGACGGAAGCGCAGCAAGAGTCTGTCAAAAGTAACGTTTGTGGTTGCGTGAGTGAGCAAGCGCCGCAGCAAGTGACTATCGTTGAACTGGGCAACGCCGCTATCGACTCACAGTATCGTACCCAACTGGTCACTAGAGTTGTCGCAAAATCTCTACAAAGCTGCTATGCCAGTTTTGTCAAATAAGCCGTAACCTATATAACGATATGCATCACTCTATCGTTACACGTCAAAGCAAGCGAATAAAAAAGGTGCGTTGTTTATAACGCACCTTTTTTATTCGCTTGCTTTTTTACCATACCTTTTTTTACCATACTTTCAGTCTAGTTCAGCTCAGCAGCCTAGAACTTATTGGAGTCCGATGGATTCTGTGACAAAGCAGCGGTAAAAGGCAATAACTGGCCACGGCGGAAATACTTAGAAGAGCCGTCGATGATTTTATCCACTTCCTTAACCAAATCACTGATAACGTCGTCATAGATACCGTGGTATAGCTCTTTTTCGAATGCAGTAAACGGATGCTTACGCGATGCTGAACCGACCTCAGTCACGCCTTCTTTACTATAAAAAATATCTACTCGACCATCACTATTCAATACACAGTTCAGTTGACCACCTTCGAGCTCCATCTCTACGCGCTCAGGCATAAAAATATAATCATCTACGTTGATGAGCTTTTTTTCTACTTCTCTCTTAAAAAACGACTTGATATCAAACATAAGTACATCCCTAACTTTATAATTATCAGATACGTGAGCATGCCTAACTTTATAGTTATTGCACAGCATTTATATAAATGCTTAGTGGGTCATGCTTTACACAAGTATTTTATAAGATATAGAGCGGTTTTTTAAGGTGCGATATGTAAAACTGCGTTTGATGTTGGTAAGAAGGCAGGTTGGCTTTATATTCAATATAGAGGTAACAAAAAAAGCGACCAATGAGCAACGTCATTTTTTCTTGTCTTGAATACTAGCTGACTTAATTAAACCAACCTTTCTCACGAAACAACTTGAGCACCTCCACGAATATTGCCATCTCATCAGGCCTGCCCAGTGTTAAGCGATTAAAGCCCGTGATAGACACAAACTCACAATCAACAGCAATACCATGCTCGCGCATTCTGTGGATATAGGTTTTCACATCGTAATCTTTTTAGACGCTCTACTATAGAGTCAACCATGAAAAAAGGTGAAGCACTTCCTAAGCACCTCACCTTTGCTATACCCAACCTATCAGATCAAATGCGCTTTTAGCTCTAGCACCTTATCACGAGTCTTTGCTGCTTCCTCAAACTTCAAGTCACGCGACATTTGCTGCATTTGTTTCTCAAGGCGTTTGATTTCTTTGGCAAGTAAATCCGGACTACGCAAGATATTGATATCCACATCAGGCAAATTGCTCTTGATTGGTATCACTTGATTGTCATTGGCATCGTGGTCATCACCCGTATCAATTTTATCCGTGATACTACGGCGTGCGCCTTTTGGCGTGATGTTATGCTCAAGGTTAAAGGCGATTTGCTTATCACGGCGACGGTCGGTCTCATCTATCGCCTTTTGCATACTTGGTGTAATACGATCAGCATAGAGAATGGCTTTACCGTTCAAGTGACGTGCGGCACGACCAATGGTCTGAATAAGTGAACGCTCAGAGCGCAAGAAGCCTTCTTTATCAGCGTCAAATATCGCCACCAATGAGACCTCAGGCATATCCAAACCTTCACGCAGCAAGTTGATACCGACTAGCACGTCATGCACGCCAGTACGTAGCTCATGAATGATCTCCATGCGTTCTACCGTGTCGATATCCGAATGCAGATAGGCGACCTTGACACCATACTCTTTTAGATAGCTGGTCAAGTCTTCTGACATACGCTTAGTCAATGTGGTAATCAGTACACGCTCGTCTTTTTCACGGCGTTTGGTAATCTCAGACAGCACATCATCGACCTGTGTCAAGACCGGACGTATCTCGATCTCAGGGTCAATCAAACCCGTTGGACGTACGACCTGCTCAACCACCTGCTCGCTGTGTTCCAGCTCATACAACGCTGGCGTGGCACTGACGTAAATGGTTTTGGGTTTGATGCGCTCCCACTCTTCAAACTTCATTGGGCGATTATTCATCGCACTTGGCAGACGAAAGCCATAGTTGACCAAGTTTTCTTTGCGTGATCTATCTCCTTTGTACATCGCGCCAATCTGAGAGACCGTAACGTGTGATTCATCGAGGAACAGTAACGCATCTTCTGGAATATAATCAAACAACGTCGGTGGCGCTTCCCCTGATGGACGACCAGATAGATGCTGTGAGTAGTTTTCGATACCATTACAGTAGCCAAGCTGCTGAATCATCTCAAGATCATACTGGGTACGCTCTTTGAGACGCTGTGCCTCAATCAGCTTATTGTTTTCACGGAAATACTCCAAACGCGGCTCCAGCTCAGCGCGTATGGTTTCACTGGCCGCTTCTAACTTATTGCGCGGCGTTACATAATGCGATTTTGGATAAATGGTAATACGTGGCACGCTGCGTACAGTTTTGCCCGTCAATGGATCAAACCAAGTAATTTTCTCCACTTCATTGTCAAACAAATGCACGCGTACCGCCAACTGCTCCGACTCAGCAGGATAGATGTCTAACAGCTCACCACGCAAACGATAGGTACCACGGCCGAAATCTAACTCATTACGGGTGTACTGCATCTCAACCAAACGCTTAATAGTTGCCGTACGGTCTATCTGATCACCAACAACTACATGTAGCAGCATTTTTAGATAGCTTTCCGGATCACCCAGACCATAAATACACGATACCGATGCAACGATAATCGCATCACGACGCTCAAGTAGTGCACGAGTGGCAGACAGACGCATCTGATCAATGTGATCGTTAATGGCGCTGTCTTTTTCGATAAAGGTATCACTGGCGGCGACATAGGCTTCCGGCTGATAATAGTCATAATAGCTAACGAAGTATTCAACCGCATTGTTCGGGAAAAACGACTTAAACTCACCATATAGCTGAGCAGCAAGCGTCTTGTTGTGTGCCATAATGATGGTTGGGCGCTGACACTCAGAGATGACCTTGGCCATGGTATAAGTCTTACCAGAGCCAGTCACACCTAGCAATAGCTGTTCATCCATCCCAGAATCAATACCTTTGACCAGCTTTTCAATGGCTTGCGGCTGATCGCCTGCTGGCTCAAAATCTGTGACCATCTCAAAGGCACGGCTTGAGATTT
This sequence comes from Psychrobacter piscatorii, assembly GCF_043641605.1. Taxonomy (GTDB): domain Bacteria; phylum Pseudomonadota; class Gammaproteobacteria; order Pseudomonadales; family Moraxellaceae; genus Psychrobacter; species Psychrobacter piscatorii_C. The sequence goes on from NZ_JBHZRK010000008.1 coordinate 65,232, forward strand.
GCGTCCCCGATGCATTAACACCACTGATTTCAGCTTCGCCTTGGAGCTGAGTGGCCAATTGGTTTAACTGACGCGATGAGCGCGGTTCAGGCATTCTCATAATGATTTTCTTCTTATTAAAGTTTATAACAATATGGGGTCTGAGCAGCGGTTTTTAAAGGCTTTTTAACGGATAATGACGAGTCTTATCTCATACATATTGCCATATCGCGCTACGCAAAATATAAGTCCGTAAAGATACTATTTATCGATAAATAAACCTGCTGTTGTTATAAAAAACGCACACAGACTTTGATAAATTTACAAAGATTTTCACGGTTAACAAACCCGTTACACGACCACCTAACAAAGCCTAACACTCAGGGGTTCCAACATTGATTTAAGCTGCTATTATCGATCATGAATTAACAAGCAGGTGATTATCAGCCGATTGATAGAGATATTTTTTATATCGTTTATTTTGGATTGATTGTCATCAGATAAGAGTAAAAGACTAATAACAATACATTGAACATTTCATTCAATATAATAATTTTAAATAAATAACGGAGTAAAACATGAGAGAACGTTACGCAAGTGGAATTTCAGACGATACCGCCAAAAAAATGATTGATTTGCTAAATGCTAACCTAGCAAACGTTATTGATCTAACCTTAGATGGCAAACAGTGCCATTGGAACCTACAAGGTACTGGTTTCATCGGTGTACATCAGTTATTAGACGAAACGTCAGATCGTATCCTTGAAGTATCAGATACTATCGCTGAGCGTATTGTGATTTTGGGCGGCCAACCAAACGGCTTAGCAAGTCGTGTGGTAAAAGAGTCTATCTTAGATGATTACCCAACTGATATTACTGAGGTAGATCAGCATGTACGCGAGCTAACTAGCCGCTACAAAAAAGTAGCAGAAGCATTAAGAGAAGCTATCGCTACTGCTGGCGACGCTGGTGATGAAGATACCGCTGACCTATTTACAGAAGCTAGCCGTATCATCGATAAAGATGCTTGGTTCATCGGTGCGAATGCGCCAAAGAAATAAGTATCCGTAAATTAGTGGATTTTTAGATTCATAATTACGAACAGAAAAAGCCGTCATTGTTGACGGCTTTTTTGTGTCTAACACAACGAATGACGTATTGAATCTCTAACAATTTGCTTACTGTCAATGAATCCGTTTACTGTATTTTCTTTTATTGACTGGCTTTATAGATCAAATATCTTCTAATTTCAGAATATCAGCATTTGGCACCGATAATGTCAAGATAGCTTCCTGAAAAACAGCATTATCACGGAACAAGTTTTCAATCTCTTCAAACTTTTGAGCGATATGCTCTTCTTTCTGATTGCCTGCGATATCCACTGCGGCGACCATAAAGATCTTTTTAGGACCAACCCACTCTAAGTGTAGATAGGACACACTATCGATATCTGGATGATTGAGTAATTCGCTCAAGACGTATTCGTGCATACGGTCAGTGACTCTATACCCCACCAAAAAATCACGGTTACGGCTAATCAAAAATATCGCGACCACCCCCAGTAATAAGCCTACAATGATAGAACCAAGCGCATCCCAGTATGCCTCTCCAGTATAGGCATGCATGCCCATAGCGGCGGCGGCAACCACCAAGCCAATAACGGCAGCTAAATCCTCAAAAAACACACCGCGCAAGGTAGGATTAGAGGTATCTACCACATAGCCAAGCGCGCTAATATCGAGCGCCTCACCATGCTTTTTACTTTGTCTATATGCTTGAATCAATGAAAATCCTTCAAGTATAAACGCTACCGCTAAAACGATAAAAGCAATCGTATAATTGGTCTCAGATTCAGTAGCATTCCACTCTTTAATACCCGTATAAATAGACACAATCGAGCCTGCCGTAAATACACCAAAAGCAGCAATCATTGACCAGACGTATGACTCTTTGCCATAGCCTAATGGATGGCTCTTATCAGCAGGTTTAACAGATTTTTTTTCTGCGACAATCAGCAACGTACCATTGCCCGCATCCGCCCATGAATGAGCTGCTTCAGCAATCATGGAAGCAGATCCTGTCATAAAAGCGGCCACTGTTTTTGCAATGGCGATAATGAGATTGGCACCAACGGCAATCAACACCGTAATGAGCGAGCCTGAGTGCTCATCGTTGGTTTCGGGACTTTGGTTAAGGGTATGCTTTAATTCAGGATCATTGAAGGTTGTCAGGTTGCCAGCTCCACGCGCACGATGACTCGGCACTTTAGAAGAAGCTGACGAATGATGTTGGGGATTACCAACGGATGGCTTTAGACTCATACTGAACTCACTGGAATAACACGTTAATAGTGAATATATTCACCATAGAAGAATGGCTTGAAATACCCATTAGCTTAAAGTAAGCGCTTTACAATATCAGTGTCTTTTTAGTGAGTCGTTGCATCAGGTATTGGTTATTAACCAGCTAGCATTTGATAATCAAAATTGCTAGCTTATTTAGCATTATCTTCATCAAACTTGCCATTCATTGTTTCGAGGTCACAACTGGGGCGATGTGAGCTATCTATCCGCAGTTTTTTTCGCTCTTTTGCAGCATCGGCACGGCACTGCTGTAGATTATTTTTTATATCAAGTGGCGGCACAGCGGTTGGCTTACCATTATCATCGATAGCAACCATCGTAAAGTAACAGCTATTGGTGTGGCGGACTTTTCGAGCACGTACGTCTTCTGCTTCGACGCGAATGCCTATCTCCATTGACGTAGTGCCGACATAGTTGACACTAGCCGCAAAGGTAACCAGCTCACCCACATATATTGGCTCACGGAACATGACCTGATCCACCGATAATGTCACCACATAGTTGCCACTATAGCGACTGGCACAAGCGTAAGCGACCTGATCGAGCATCTTGAGCAAGTCACCACCATGTACGTTACCAATGAAGTTTGCCATATCAGGCGTCATCAAAATCGACATGTACAGCTCATGGTTCAATGGGGCTTTTTTGGCAGTCGAGCTGGTATTGTATTGCGGCATAACGTTCCTTAAATGGTTTGACACTTATTTGTTGTGCCTACCATTTATACAGTAGGACACCAAATAGCGCAAACAGCCCTGTGTCTCTAATCGGTCTGGGTTCTGTAAATCAGAGTTATATAGGGCCAGCTTTTATGAAAAAGGGCGATCTTGGTTAGCTTAACCAGTGAAAACGATAAGCCAGCCAAGCGACAATCGCGCTAACCGAACCCGTTAAAACACCGCCCCATACAAAGTCAACGAGCGCTGTATCTAACGTAAAGCCCTTGTATAGTGCCAAGTTAGTAAAGTCATATGTACCGTAAGCCATCAGGCCAATCAGTCCACCGAGTAAGAAAATATGACCCACCGATGCGCCTGCTTTGATTTGTGGATATAGAATCAATATGCAGAGTGCCAAGATATAAAACATATAAAAGATACCAGCGGCCATCATATTTGGTTCATCCGCCAATAGATGACCGATACGCGACTCATAAAAAGCCCCTTTCATGGTCGTTAGCCAAACAGCGTCCACGCCCAAAAAGATGACCACAGCAGCGAGATAAATAAAAACATAACCCATGATAATACCCCTTATAAAATGAATAAAAACGGATAAAACTTATAATGTCAGTCGTGGCTGAATAAAGTCTAAAAATACTAAAATACGCGATGATACCGCGCTGTTTTTGTAATAGACCGCCTGTATGGCTTCGCGATTGTTTGGTGTTACTATCGCCTCAGGCAACACCTCAACCAATCGTCCAGATTTCAAGTCTTCACCAATCATAAAATGTGACAGTAAAGCGATACCTTGATGATTTAAACACAGCTGACGCAAGGTCTCGCCGCTACTGCCAGTCATATGAAAGTTCAGTTTCACTGGTGTTTTTAGTGGCCAGCTATTTAGCTTCGACGCATCGTTAAAGCCAATTAATTTATGAGTGCTCAAGTCATCAATATGAGTTACCTCATTATGCTGATGTAAATATTCAGGACTGACTACTAGCCGCAGCTTACTTTTACCCAATAAACGCGCATGCAAATTTGAGTCTTTTAAATCGCCAATTCTGATGGCCAGATCCGTCTTGTGCTCGAGTAAGTCGATGATGTTGTCATGCGAGGTCAAATCCAGCGTGATATGCGCATACTGCTGCACAAACTCACCAACCAAAGGCGTCAGCTGATGCAATACAAACGGACTCGCAGCGTCAATTCGTAGATGCCCACTCGGCGCTTGTTTTAACAGCTTAAGCGCCTCTTCACCAGTATATAACGTATTTAAACTCTCACGCGCATATCTAATAAAGACATGCCCTTCCTCCGTCAGCTCCAAGCGCCGTGTTGTTCTGTTTAGCAGCGTGCATTGCAGCGTATCTTCGAGTCTGGACACAGCACGAGATACTTTAGCGACTTGCTGATTCAGCACGTTGGCCGCGCCAGTAAAGCTGCCCGTATCCAATACGGTCAAAAATATCTCTATGTCTTCTGTTTTAGCATGTCCCATCATCATGATGACCTTTACAAAATCGACAAAGGTATTTTGTCATTTGTGCTGTTTTTTGCAAACTATAAATCGGTCAAACTACGTGCATCATTTAATTATCAGGATGTCGTTATGCCACTCGCTTTATGGGCGCTTACTCTAAGCGCATTTGCAATTGGGACAACCGAATTTGTCATCGTTGGATTGGTACCAACTATTGCCGCCGATCTGGGCGTGAGCCTGCCTTCAGCAGGGTTGCTCGTCAGCCTATATGCCGTTGGTGTCGCTATCGGTGCCCCTATACTTACCGCACTCACTGGCCGCTGGAATCGTAAAATAGTACTGATGAGCCTAATGGGTTTATTTGTCATCGGCAACTTGCTGGCTTGGCAAGCACCCAGTTATAAAACCTTAATACTTGCCCGTATCTTGACCGGTCTGGCGCATGGCGTATTTTTCTCTATTGGTTCCATGATTGCTACCAGCCTTGTCAGTAAAGAAAAAGAAGCCAGCGCAATTGCCATTATGTTTACCGGACTTACCGTGGCACTCGTCACTGGTGTACCCCTTGGTACATGGATTGGACAGCATTTCGGTTGGCACGCTACGTTTTTAGTCGTCTCAGCACTGGGTTTACTCGCTTTAATCGGTAGCGCCATATTAGTACCAAAAAACCTAAAAAAATCTATCCCTGCAACCTTCAAAGAGCAATTACAAGTCATTGTAAAACCACAATTACTACTGGTTTATCTAATGACTATCCTTGGCTATGGTGGTACGTTTACGGCATTTACTTATCTAGCACCTATCTTAGAGCAGCAAACCAAATTTGCGCCATCAGCCATTGGTCTTATCATGCTCGTATATGGCGTGTCCGTTGCGATCGGTAATATCTGGGGCGGCAAACTTGCAGATAAACGTGGCCCTATTAGTGCGCTTAGCATTATATTTAGCACCTTAAGTGTCATTCTTTTACTGTTCACCTTTACCATGCAATCCAAAATTGCTGCTGTACTCACTATTTTGGCATGGGGTGCTTTCGCCTTTGGTAATGTACCGGGCCTACAAATCTACGTGGTCAAACAAGCTGAAAAGTATACGCCAAACGCCGTCGATGTCGCCTCTGGATTGAACATTGCTGCATTCAATATCGGTATTGCACTAGGCTCAATCATCGGTGGTAGCGTGGTTGAAAATATGTCATTACAAGACACAGCTTGGATCGGTGCTGTCATCTCTTTAATGGCATTAGCGGTGACACGCTATTCCGGTCTGCGTGATAAGCGTGCCCTGAAAACATCCTAGAACTTTTAAATATACAACCTTTCAACGTACAACCTCTCAATATATGGGTCTCAAACTGTTTATGCAGTATGAGACCCTATGAATGTTATGAACAAACCATATCTATATCATCAGACTTATACCGACACGGTGTCTGCCATATCTGCGTCATGAAAGGCCGTCTCATCGTTCGAAACCGTTTCGTTCTTCAAGACTGCACTTGGCAAATCAGAAAAATGTAGCGTGTCGATATTGTTAGGCTTCACCGCAGTGACTTGGACCACACCAATCGTACGCTCCAAGAATCCCCCTTCGCAGTAACAGAAATAAAACTCCCATAGGCGGATAAAGGCATCGTCATAGCCAAGCGCTTGAATCTCTGCACGCTGTGCCATAAACGCAGCACGCCAATCACGCAGCGTGTATGCATAATCAAAGCCATAATCATGTAATTGCTTGACGACCATGTCAGTCTGCTCAGTAAACTGTGTCGTCAGCTCTTGGTTGGAAAGCAAACAGCCACCTGGGAAAATATGCGTTTGGATAAAATCAACCGAGTCGATATAGTCTTGATAATTCTGATCATTAAAAGTGATGGCCTGCAATACCATAAGACCCGTCGGTTTTAGCAAGCTATTGCACTTGGCAAAGAATGTTGGTAAGTACTCATGTCCCACCGCTTCAATCATCTCGATACTGACCAGCTTGTCGTATTGCCCCGTCAACTCGCGGTAATCTTGTTTGAGTAGCGTGATCTTATCAGACAATCCTGCCGCTTCGACTCGTCTCTGCGCCTCATCATACTGAGCATCAGAGATAGTCGTGGTGGTCACATGGCAGCCATAATGAGTAGCTGCATAGATAGCGAATCCGCCCCACCCTGTACCAATTTCAATCACACGATCGTCTGCATCGAGTTGCAGGCGTTGGCAGATTAGCGACAGCTTGTGCTGCTGAGCATCGCTAAGCGTCACATCAGGCGTCGGATATACGGCTGACGAGTACATCATCGTATCGTCCAAAAAACGCTGATACATATCGTTGCCCAAGTCATAATGCGCTAGGATATTAGATTTAGAACCAGATTTATCATTGCTACGTAGCTGATGCTTCGCTTTTTCAAATGCTTTACTAATACCAGCAAAACGATTTTCTAGTTTATTGAGCACTGCTAAATTACGCGCCGCCAAGCGAATCAAGCCCGTCAAATCATCCGTCTCCCACTCGCCATCGATATAACTGTCTGCTAAAGCGATAGAGCCACCCAACAGCAGTTGACGATAGACAGCATTATCATGAATACGCAGTGTGACATGCAGAGGGTGACGACCAACCGCTGAACTACTTGCTGCGCTAGGGGCGACAATACCAAAGCGAGTTGTCTTAGATTCTTGTTTACCAAAGGTCTCAATCAAAGTAAGGCTGCCAAACTGGATATGCTGCAGTGCACGAAATATAAGCTTTCTGGCTAAATGATTCACGCCATCACTCACTGGTTGTAGTACGGCACTTTCGTTAACTACTTTACTCATGCGAGCGGTTAACTTCTCTAATCTTGTCACTGGTGCTCGGTCGGTCGGTCGTACTGACATCGTATGGTTGTCCTTGTTTAGGTTCTTTTATTTTGAAATTGACTATATAAAATGTGTTGCTGGTTTTTGCATTTCTAGATTATCAATCGTTTAAAGCTTCGCTTTTTAAAGAGGCAGGTGTTTTCTGATTACTGTCGGCTAGCTTTTCATCATAATTGACATAAGGCACTTTTTTGATCGCATAGAGCTTAAAGGCTTGCCCATAAATACGCGCTAACGATGTCATGTTCATCAGTGGGTTTTTTCGTAAGCTATTGCGAACAGTAGTTTTTGTCAGCGGCACTCCTGATATCTTTATACCCGTTTTTAGGACGTCACCACGCTCATCACTGATATCAATAGCAATACGAACTTGCAAGCCCGTACTTGATTGCTTATCTGCCGTATCTTGTTGTGTACGTTTTACCGTCACCTGCCAACGGTATAGCTGATCGATAGGATTAAAGGGTGACACATGAAAGTCTTTATCATGACAAAACTCAGTGTTCTCTCCCTCTAACAAAAACCCATAGTAATGACGCTTGTCCCAAGGTGTATTGGAAACTTCAGCCAGTAAGTGCGTAGGCATCTGCTGCTCATCAAACCCTAGGTAAAAATTGACTGGGCTAAAATACATACCTGCATTACGGCAGACAAGTAATCCCACCATATCGCCTTCAGGTGCACTTCCTGCATGTTTAATAAATGCTTGGCTCAGACGCTGCTTTAGCGCTTGATTAGACCGTAAATTGCTATCAATACCTTTATTGTCACTTATGCTCTCATTGTCACTTATGTTCTCATTGTCATTTAGGCTTTCGTTATTACTTAGGCTATTGAAACTCTCTAGATAATCATCAGGGCAGAATCGTTGTAGCGCCTTTGTCTTGGCTGAAAATAGAGGCAACCCTTTTGCTAATAACTTCTTTGGTAATATCTTGCTCAGGTGTGATACGCCTAAAACCTTATGATCCCCCAAAGCTGCCGTGTCTACCTCTGGAATATCCTGTCCTGCGGCCAACGCACTGATATTGATACCCCAGTAACGATACGGATAGACAAATTTATTCACACTAGGAAGCAACCGACTATGCCATGTCGTGCCCTCAAGCAATTGATGCGGTAAAGCAGTATTATCACAAGCTAACTCATGACGTGACATATCATTAGTAGGTTTGGTGGACACGGTCATAGACACTCTCTTCGGTAACGGCACATGATGATAGAACAATTTGCAATATTGCTCGCAAGGCTATTTGGCTTTACGGCGACCAAATAAACCACGTTTTTTGCTTTGGTTACTATCATCAGTCGCACTCTGTAAGCGCTCAGCATACTCAACCAGCTCCTGATTGGTGATCGCAGTGATAATTTGACGCTTCTCAAGTTTGCGCGCCTTTATGTCAGCCTTTATCGGTAAGTCTTTATAACGAAACGGCGTATGTGCGCTATCCGCATTAGGCAAATGAGTAGGATCAACCTCATCTTTTATATCGATGTCATGACCGAGCGCCTGACACACACGTAGACCGCTACGTACACCATCTTCATGAAAGCCATTAAACCAATATGCCCCGCAAAAATGCGTGTGCAAACCAGCGCCAGAGATGCTTGACCATTTGGTTTGCGCCTCAATCATTTTTAGATCGAACACTGGATGGCTATAATCAATGCTTTTGACGATTTGCTTATCATCGACTTCATGGTTAAGCGTCACCAAATAATTGTGCTTCTTGGTCAGGCGCTGCAAGATGTTCATATGATATGTTAGCACCGGTTTTTCAGGTGATTGTGTATTTACGCCAGCTTGCTTCTTGTCTGTCACATTGCCTGAAATTTTTTCATCGATAAGGTAATTCCAACTTGCCCATGCCAGTGGTTTCTTAGGCAAGACGCTCGTATCGGTGTGCAATACAGCCGTATTCTTGGTAAAGCGGAAGTGACTCAGCACCTCAGACTCATCGGTACTGGCATCTTTTAGAATCTTCAGTGCGGTGTCTGCATGACAGGCAAAAATGACTTCATCGAATACAAGGTTCTCGCTACGGTTGTCAGCGTTACCTTTATCCTGCACTGTCAAAGCATTCTTCACCGTCAAAATCACTTGCTCACCATCACGCGTTACAGACTGTACTGGGCTGTTGACTCGCACTTTGCCACCCGCTTTGATAAAGCGTGGAATCAGTTTATTAACGTATTGCTTTGAGCCACCTTTGATCGTAAACCATTGCGGACGATTGACCACATCGAGCAAGCCATGATTGTCAAAGAATTGCGCAAAAAACACCAATGGGAAATCTTGCACTTCATCCAGACTGGTTGACCAAATAGCTGAGACCATCGGTAGCAGATAATTATTGGTAAATAGCTGACCATAGTTTTTTTGTGCTAGATAACCACCGAGTGTCTGCTCAGTAAGTCCGCTAATGTCTTGCCCCGCAGCACGCGCACTATCATAATCTTGACGTAGCTGCTTGATGTGCTTATTAAACTGCAAGACATCTTTGATAAATTGCCAGAACTTCGGATTGAGTACGTTTTTGCGCTGCGATAATAAGGTGTTTAGGGTATGACCATTATATTCAAAATGACGTGCGGTATTTTTGACAGAAAAGCTCATATCTGTCGCCTGAAATGGCACTTGCAGATCGTGGAGCAAACGGAAGAAATTGGGATAAGTACGTTCATTAAAAACAATAAAACCGGTGTCTATGGCGCTGCTCTCTACGTTACTACTCTTTGCTTTTTTGCCGTCCTGTAGTGCCACATCAATGGTGTTTACATGCCCGCCGATATAATCATTGGCCTCAAAGACGGTTACCTCATGTTGCGTACCTAGATAATGCGCGCATGTCAGTCCTGATACACCTGAGCCGATGATAGCGATACGTTTTTGTGCTGCCTGATGGTCAGCATTTTTGGCATCATTGCTATCTGCAGTTTTTTGGTTATTTACACGCTTGAAACGAATAAACGGCATAAAAGCATTCCCTTCTATATTTTTGCTGTTTTTATAGTGGACAATAGGTTTGTTAATAATGATAAATTACTTTTTATTGAGCTTTTCACTGACTTGCTGCCAGACCAAGTCAGGTAGTGTGCCCAATGCTTTCAAAGGCATCGTTAGTTTTTTGGGGAACTCGATAACCTCATGACCGCTTTCTATGCCATCACGGATGGCTTGACTGGCCTGCTTTGGCGTCTGGATAAACGGCATAGGGAAATCATTCTGTTTGGTCATAGGCGTTTCAACAAAACCCGGTACGACCAAGCTCACCGACACATCGTGTGGTGCAAGGCTAATCTGTAGTGTTTTCATCAGATAATGAATCGCAGCTTTTGAGCTACCATAAGCTTCAGCACGGGCAAACGGCACATAAGCAGACGCTGAACCGATACCGACTAAGCGACCTTTAGACGCAATGAGCTTTGGCAATATGCCTTCGATGGCATGAGACAACGTGCCCATATTGACTGACATCACTTTCATAAATACTTCGCTATCAAAGTTTGGCATATCTAAATACTCACACATGCCAGCACCGCAAATCGCCAAATCAACGTTGTCGACCTTTTCAAAAGCTTCAATAACTTTATCCCGATCCATGAGATCCAAATCAATCGTTTCTGCGCCGAGCGACTTGAGCTCAGCCAGCGCGTCATCATCACGCCCAACAGCATAAACCGTGTGACCCTCTAGCAGATAATCCTTGGTCAATTGATTGCCAATACCAGAGGTCGCACCAGTAATGAGAATATGTCGTTTTTTAGTAGCGTCTGTCATCGTAAATATCCTTTTTAAATGTTCTTATAATATGAAAAGCGTATCGCTCAACAAAGAGCTGAATAGATCTGTCTTTAAATTCGGATGCAAGCTTTCATCTGAGCGTATTTGTGCTCTGTTATATGGCTTGTTTTTATTAACCTATACGCCATCTTATTTAACAAACCTAAATAATTATAGTGGTCGGCTATAGGTTTATTGTTGTGACTTCGCAATTGCCACAGCAAAAGCATCTTATCTTTACTGTGGTTTTCATATTACTACAGTGAGTCATGCTGCAAGACAGTCCGCAATGTTTTGTTATCGGGGTAATAAGACAGCGCTATATCAGCATGCTACAATATTAAAATAGCCGCGCAGACATGGATGAGCGTCTCATTTATGATCGAATTGTGGCTATCTTCACGATAAAATGAGGCGATTATCTAAACTGCCTGATATCTTGTCCTGATAGTGATAAAAGCGTTATATAATTAATATTAGATTTTCACCAATCCCACTCCCATATAAAAAAGGATCTCTCATGAGCGAGTTGCAACTGTCTGACCGCGTCAATAGCATCAAACCCTCTCCTACGCTAGCGATTACTAATAAAGCAAAAGAACTAAAAGCCGCTGGCAAAGACATTATCGGTTTGGGCGCAGGCGAGCCTGATTTTGATACCCCTGACCACATCAAAAAAGCTGCAATCGATGCCATTAATGACGGCTTCACCAAATACACCGCTGTTGATGGTACGCCAGAGCTAAAAACCGCCATCATAGAGAAATTCAAGCGTGACAATGACATCAGCTACGAGCCAAACGAAATCCTAGTGTCGGTCGGTGGTAAGCAGTCATTCTTTAACCTAGCCCAAGCATTTATCAACCCTGGCGACGAAGTCATCATCCCAGCACCATACTGGGTGAGCTATCCTGATATGGTTATCATCGCAGAAGGCGTACCAGTTATCGTAAAGTGCCCAGCTGAGCAAGACTTCAAAATTACCGCTGAGCAGCTAGAAGACGCCATCACTGAAAAAACCAAACTGTTGGTATTAAATAGCCCATCTAACCCAACAGGTATGATTTATACACTGGACGAGCTAAAAGCCATCGCTGAAGTATTGAAAAAGCATCCACACGTTTATGTGGCATCAGACGACATGTACGAGCACATTCGCTGGACGGGTGATAAGTTCTACAATATTCTAAATGCCGCGCCTGAGCTAAAAGAGCGTGCCATTATCCTAAACGGTGTGTCTAAAGCCTATGCGATGACAGGCTGGCGTATTGGCTATGCTGGTGGCCCTGCCAAACTCATCGGCGCAATGAAAAAAGTACAGTCACAGTCTACTTCATGCCCAACATCCATCAGTCAAGTGGCTGCGACAGCAGCAATCAGCGGCGATCAGAGCGTACTAGAGCCAATGGTAGCGGCGTTTGAGAAGCGCTGCGACCTAGTTGTTGATGGCCTAAACGCCATCAAAGGTATCACTTGCTTGCGCCCTGATGGTGCTTTTTATGTTTATCCGAATATCGTGCCACTCATCAAAGCCGCTGGCCTATCATCATGTACTGAATTTTCAGAATGGTTGCTAGAAAAAGTCGGTGTCGCAGTCGTACCTGGTGATGCTTTCGGTCTTGGTGGTTATATGCGTATCTCTTACGCGACTGATGAAGCCACATTGAAAGATGCCTTGTCACGTATCGAAAAAGCCGTTGCGGACTTGGACGTTGCTGAGTAAGTCACACAGCATCGTTAGTTTTATAAGTGCTTTAATAAAAAAGACGCCGCGTAGTTGCTATGTGGCGTCTTTTTTGTACCCATTCTCGCTATTTATCCCCAAAAGCCCTCTGTCTCATCATTAAAGTGATATTTTTTACGAATTATCAAAAAAAATGCTTGACGTATTTTTTATCTTTGCTAGAATACGCCCCACTTAGCAAGAACTCGTTAGAGACTTCTAAGGCTCGTTGTAAGCAATTAGTTACTTACAACCTATTCTCCAATAGCTCAGTTGGTAGAGCAACGGACTGTTAATCCGTGTGTCCCTGGTTCGAGCCCAGGTTGGAGAGCCACATTTTAGTAGTAAACCTTTTGAGTCACTATAGATTCAATTATGGCATTTGCCAAAACCCTCATCAGTTTGATGGGGGTTTTTTTATGGCTTAGATTTGAAGAAAACTCTACACTTACTCTAATTCTTTGATAAGTGCCTGCATTTCTTTTATCTCGCGTTTTTGGGCTTTAATAATATCATTGGCAAATTATAGCTGCTGAGCCATAGACTCAACCTCCGCATATACTTGGTTTGTCCCGTCTTTGTTTATTTGCATAATCTGATACGGCATGAACTTGTCTTGATACTCCATGCCTGGACTACCAACTGGCATGCCCGGTACAGCGAGACCAATGGCTTGCTCTGGTGGATTCTGCAAAAACTCTGCCACATACTTAGCAGGGACATGACCTTCAAACACATAGCCATCGCTCGTCACTGCCGTGTGGCAAGAGCGTAGCTCATCAGGCACGCTATGATGGTCTTTAATCAATGATAAATCAGCTGGGTGCTTTACTGTCGAGCTTAGGCCATGTGTCTGTGCATGATCTATCCACTCTTTGCAGCAACCACAATTGGCATCTTTGTAGACGGTTGCGGATACATTTTTCAAGATACCAGTTTGGCTCGCTTGCGTCTGGGCTGTAGATTCTGACACCGCTTCAACGTTTGCCTCTTTAGCATTGGTGTTGACACTTAAGTCATCAGTATTATCAGACTGTGCACACGCTGATAATAGGAGCGCAGCCACTAATACGGCTGCCCCTCGTGTTGGCATGAGTAGATAATTACGAGGTCTACCGGTAGGTTTTACAGTTAGCATTGTCATTTTATGGCCTCATTTTTGGTAAAACACTGATCGCATTTAGACCTTATCATGTCAGAATAAAGCTGAACATCAATACTATTATCAAATTGCCGTCCTAGCAAATCAAGCTTGCTAATGCTTTGATTAGCTTGGCAGCATAGGCAGCCAAACAACCAAGGCCAAAAGCGTCACCAATAACACAGGAGGCGTAATCAGCAGGCCTATTTTTATATATTGTCCCCAACTGATTTTATAGTCTTTTTCTGCCAACACATGCAACCACAATAAAGTCGCAAGACTGCCAATCGGTGTAAACTTAGGCCCCAAATCATTGCCGATCACATTGGCGTAAATCATCAGCTCTCGCGTCGCGGCAGGCACTTGTGCCTGATCAATCGCGAGCGCGCCGACTAGGGTGGCTGGCATATTATTCATAATAGACGCGACAATGGCAGATAAAAACCCAGTCCCTACTGTGGCAATGACTGCGCCCTGCCCTCCTAGCCAGTTAAGCACGCGCGCGCCATAGGCGGTAAGACCTGCATTGCCCAAACCATATACCACCAGATACATGCCGATCGAAAACAGGACGATTTGCCAAGGGGCTTTGCGTACGACCTCACTGACAGATATCACCGCGCCGCGTCCGCCTTGCCACAAGCGTCCAGCGATGACCATCAGTAAGAGAGCCGCCGCACCAGTGACAAGGGAAATAGGCAACCCTAGCGGCTCGGTCGCAAAATAAGCAACCAATAGCAAACCCAACAATGGAAAAGCGGCACGAAAGACCAATGGATCGGTAATAGCGGACGCTGGGACGCTTAGATTATCGACTGGATAGTGCTTGGGAATATGACGGGCATAGACCATCCACAATACCAGTAGCGTCGCCAATACGGACACGATATTCACAGGCACCATGACCGCCGCATAACGACCAAAACCAATATCAAAATAATTGGCACTGACGATGTTGACTAAGTTTGAGGTGACCAAGGGCAGACTTGCCGTATCAGCGATAAAACCCGTCGCGATGATAAAGGCTAAAGCGGATGGCGGCGAAAAATTAAGGCGCAACAAGATCGCAATCACAATAGGCGTCAGTAATAGCGCCGCCCCATCATTGGCAAAAAAGGCAGAAATAAACGCACCCAATACGACAATCATCGGAAAAAGCAGTCGCCCTTGCCCATTACCAAGCCTTGCTACATGCAGCGCTGCCCAGCCAAAAAATCCTGCTCTGTCTAAGATAAGCGAGATGATAATCAGCGCCACAAAAGTAAAGGTCGCATCCCAGACAATATCCCAAACGATGCCGACATCTGAGAGCTGCACCACACCAAGCACCAACGCGACCAACGCGCCGCCCAGCGCACTCCAGCCGATACCCAACCCTTTCGGTTGCCATATGACCAGCACCAGAGTGACAACAAAAATAGCGAACGCAAGCATGGCACAGCCTTACTGATATAATAATGTTAATGTAATTGTATTAGGGGGACAGTATTAGCGTAACCGTATCAAAGCGACTTTTGATTGACGCGGTTGGATAGTTCTTCAGCGCTCTCGACGCGTTCTGAATAACGATCGGTGAGATACGCTGAGCGCCCGCGGGTGAGCCAAGTAAACTTCACCAGCTCCTCGCAGACATCGACAAGACGCAGATATAACGGAGACATATCCATGCGATTGTCGTCATTGAATTCCAAAAAAGCTTTGGGGATAGAGGACTGATTGGGGATAGTAATCATCCGCATCCAACGTCCAAGAATACGCATTTGATTGACCGTATTAAAGCTCTGACTACCGCCACTGACTTGCATCAGTGCTAAGGTTTTACCCTGTGTCGGACGGACGCCACCTAAAGACAGCGGAATCCAATCGATTTGCGCTTTCATAATACTGGTAATACTGCCATGACGCTCTGGACTCACCCAAAGCATCCCTTCTGACCACTGTGCCAACTGTCGTAGCTCTTGTACTTTGGGATGGTCTGAGTCTACATCGTCAGGCAATGGCAAGCCTGAGGGATCAAACATCCGCACCTCACAACCATACCAACGTAACAGTCGGCTCGACTCTTCCGCGGCCAATCTGGAGAATGAGCGCGCGCGGACAGAGCCATACAACACCAGTATTTTGGGCGCATGACGTGGATCATTGGGGGCAATCAACGACTCAACATCAATAGGTTGAATTTGGTCTACATCGATATTGGATAGATCAGCAAAGCTAGCGGCTGCTGAAACAGTAGACTCCTGCGCATCTGCTTGTTCAGCCTTAGTGCTTGTCATGATAAATGACCTCTCCATCTTCTTTGGTAAAGCTGTTGACTGGATTTGCCAGCAGTTCAAACACTCGCTCTGAAGGACGACATAAGGCCGTACCTTTATTAGTCACCACGATCGGACGATTGATCAAAATAGGGTGTGCAATCATCGCATCGATAATGTGATCATCAGAGAGTTCAGGGTTGTCTAGACCAAGCTCATCATTGATCGCCTCTTTACTTCTTAATAATTCTCTTGGAGAGATTTGCATTTGGGCTAACAATTCAACTAAACGCGCTCGCGTTGGTGGCGTTTTTAGATATTCCACTATTTCAGGCATCTCCCCTGAGGCTTTCATAATGGCAAGGGTATTACGAGAAGTGCCGCAGTTAGGGTTATGAAAAATTAAAGGTTTCATCGTCATTTTACCTATTTTATAAGTATGTTTATTGAATCGAGCATTGGTTAATCATTACTTTGCTCAGCAGATTCATTTACCCTGCATCCACTTAAGCTATCGATGAGTGAAGCACACAATTCTGGATGTCCTGCACAACAGTCTTGTAGTAAGAACTGAATGACACTATCCATATGTGAGAGCGATGCCCGATAGATAATTTGCCGGCTTTGTCGTTGTGAGACCACCCACCCTGCTCGTGCCAGCACCGCTAGATGCGCTGACATCGTGTTGTGTGGCACACCGAGCTGACGAGCTATTTCACCCGCAGGGAGACCGTCAGGCTCGTGGCTGACTAGCAATCTAAAAGCCTTTAAACGAGTGTCTTGAGAGAGTGCAGCAAAGCTTGCAGTAGCAGTAGTTATTTCCATATGTCCAATAATACAGACATATGGAAATAATTCAATGGTTTTTGGATGAATTTTTTTCTTTTGGGAGTGCCAGAGCTTACTCAAAATGCGACGATAAGTAGAATATCTAAATAGTTAACACTCATATCTGCCAAATATATGCTTAGTAATTGACCTTCTTACCGATATGATATTAACTATTGCGTATTCTCAAGTAGGTACCTTACATGTTTGCGTGCAGACAGCGCTTAACAATTTTGAGTCTGACTTTTTCTGATGGTTTGAGGCTACCATTTATCCAAAATTCGTTATCTAGCTTATCTGTATGTTTTTCAGAGCTTCCCCAGCGTGATTCTTTAGAACCAAAATCCTTTAATTCAATTAACGTAAAGCCTTGCTTTTCCTCTTTGCTGAGTAGTGCTTCAGGAACCCAACCGTTAACCATAGTTGTATGACCTTACTCAAAGTCGATATCGAAATTTAACCAATATTGAGTTTCCTCGCCCTTATTTGTTAAATAACTCAATGTAAAATTATTTTTATACCAAAGAATAAAACTATCCGTGGATTTTAAGAAATACCAAGTCAAATCCAACAATTCTCGACAACGCTCAATATTAGGCGGTGGAGCATCATTATGTTCAATATCGTTCCTGATAAGCATTAACTGTTTTAACATGTAAGGTCGAACTAAGCCCAAAGACTCTAAGTATTCTAAATATCCTTTTGGTGAATCAGATACAGCAATTTTCTTGAGCGAATATACGTGTTCTATAAACTTCAGCCTTTGATTGAGGCAGCGTTTTAAATTAGAAATGACATCAACCCGATCAAACTCATTTGTACCCCCTGTCGAAATTAGCTCAGCATGTTTCCAAAGATCGCATGCCCTTAGATGATCTACCTCGTTTGTATAACTATAGCTCTCTATCTTTGCAGACCAATCCAATACCGAATCACATAACCAAACCTTTTCTTTTTCCATATTATATTTCTCATTTTCTATCACTGACTAAAATGATTATGTATGCATTACTATTTGTTATTTTGTGATCGTTTGTATACCCTACCGACATGAATCAAGCTGACCAGCTTGATCAGTGGCTTTATAAGTAGCTGCGCACTACCAAGGATAAATAGCCAAGTACCGTCCGTTGTCAGTGATTCCTTTAAAAAGAAAAAGCTACCGATCAAAAACCAAATAGCGATAAGTAAGTCATTTACTGCGCCCAACGCATCGTAGCGTCGCTGTATCACAATATGATCTTGTCCAATATCAATATCCAATTTTTTACTATCACCCAAAACTTATTCCTCACTTACCTATGTATATTAGGCCATTAGATATATCAGTCAGCCAGCACTACTGTCAACAATGGGCGGTGTAAGGCGTACGAAAATAAAGAGATTTATGCCTGCTATGACTTATTCATCCAATAATTTTACGACTAATTTTTACTTATATTTTATATCATTGAAAATAGTGGCAAAAAGGATTTTCGATTGATGATCGTGCTATCGTGGCGGGCTCATCTGCAATATACTAAAACATGATGGTATTGAGCAAAAACTACAGACACAAAAAAACCCCAAACAATCTAATGTTTGAGGCGAAACTTGCTTAAACCCAAAGGTCTAAATTCGTTTTAAATATGGCGCAGCGGACGGGACTCGAACCCGCGACCCCCGGCGTGACAGGCCGGTATTCTAACCAACTGAACTACCGCTGCTTAGGTCTCTTAGCTTGTTTAGCCACTTGCTAAGAAGTGGTGGGTGATGACGGATTCGAACCGCCGACATTCTGCGTGTAAGGCAGACGCTCTACCAACTGAGCTAATCACCCTGAGCGAGGAGCAAACGAAGCACTGCTTCGTCCGAGCGCAAGAGAATTTACATTTTCGTAAATTCTAGAAGCTCAGTACCCAATATAAGGTATAACTTCTACTACAAGAGAAATTCTTTAAATAGAATTTCTGTATTGCTTCATTAACATCAGCTGTCACACTCAATGTTAATTTAATCAGCTGGGCTTATTTAAGTAAGTCCCCTTGCTGTGGGTGTGTATTATATAG
Organism: Psychrobacter piscatorii; assembly: GCF_043641605.1. Lineage (GTDB taxonomy): Bacteria > Pseudomonadota > Gammaproteobacteria > Pseudomonadales > Moraxellaceae > Psychrobacter > Psychrobacter piscatorii_C. The sequence goes on from NZ_JBHZRK010000008.1 coordinate 84,356, forward strand.
ATTTACACTTGGCTGTCAAACGCTATTTTCCACTTTTTTGAATATTTTTCACTTTTATATCGAAATTTTTAGCAAGCATATGTTTTTATTGATTTTATACTTTCATAAAAAATCAATTTTTTTCAGACTCGATACTTACTTATTAGTTAATGCTTGTTCAATGTCTTTTTTGATGGCTTCTGGTTTTGTCGTTGGCGCATAACGATCGATAACTTGACCTTGGCTATCAATTAAAAACTTAGTAAAATTCCATTTGATACCATCTGTCAATAGACCGCCTTTTTGGTCTTTAAGCCAGTCATAGATAGGATGAGCGTCTGGGCCATTGACATCAATCTTTGCCATCATAGGAAAGCTGACACCATAGTTCTTTTGGCAAAACGCCCCTATCTCATCATTGCTACCGGGATCTTGACCACCAAATTGATTACAAGGAAAACCAACAACGACCAGCCCTTGATCCTTATATTGTTGATATAGCGACTCTAATCCTTCGAACTGCGGGGTAAAGCCACATTTGCTTGCCGTGTTAACGATTAGCAATACTTTATCTTTATACTCAGAAAACGCTTGCGAGCTGCCATCCATACGCTCAGCGGTGAAGTCATAAATAGTACTCATCATCTATCCTTAAATTGAGAATTTTATTATTTTGATTATCTGTTTCAATAACGCTGTTTTCTTTATCATATGAATATTAGAAGCCTTTCAAAAGGAAGCACTCTGTACTTCCCCTCTCACACTTCTAAAATCAGACAAAGAACTTACTTCTCAGATTTATCTAAATCAATAGATACTGAGTTGATGCAATAGCGCATGCCTGTTGTCTCACGTGGCCCATCAGGGAATACATGGCCTAAATGTGCGCCGCAGTTGCTACAGGTGACTTCGGTACGAGTCATACCCAATGAGTTATCGACATGCTCGTCTATCGCACTGTTATCAACCCCTTGATCGAAACTTGGCCAACCACAACCCGCATCAAACTTATTGCTTGAATCAAACAAACTGGCTCCGCAGCCTTTGCAGCGATAAACACCATCATCAGTTGCATCGTTATAAACGCCTGTAAACGGACGCTCTGTGCCCTTTTCACGCATCACATGATACTCGTCAGCGCTCAAACGCTCTTTCCAGTCAGCTTCGGTCAATTGGCTGATTTCTTCTTTACTTAATTGATTGTCTTGCATAATTTACCCTCATTCGATTATTTATTATTGATAACTATTTTATCGCCATATTATTGTAAAAACGATGGGTTATATGTGAAGGTTCACAACTCACTATTCAAGGCATGTTCAAAAAGAGTACTGCCAATGCTATGTGATTTGTAGTGCTTTGAGCAGCACCTTTTGAATAGAATACAGCCAATAATATTCGCTTATCTATAGATATGAGCATCAAGGGAAAGGGAAAAAGACACAATATTGCAAGTTATTCTTGCATTTTATAAAAACCGTTTCTATCTCTTGCAATATGACTTGCAATGCAATAATATCTTGCATTGATAAATTATAAAAACAATACTCAATTTTGCATCATCTACTACACGTTCACTGATTGATAAAGGCTCAAATAACAATGTCTGATGACGATAGTAAAAGCACACAAGCGCAGCGACTGGTGCAGTTGCGCCGAGACAAAGGATTTACTGCTGAGCAGCTAGCACAAGCAATGACAGCCGCTGGTGCAAAGGTGAGTCGCGGCGCTATCTCCAACTGGGAGCGCGGCACTAATGGTATCGTCTCATCGAAGCTGCCCACACTCGCACGCATTTTGGGTTGTAGCGAAGGCTACCTATTGCGCGGTGAGCTTAAAAATGAAGCTGCTGCTGATTCCGATGATTTAGCATCATCTACAAAGCAAAGCGAGCTCAGTTCGACGAGCCCTAAAGCAACTACGGCTCAACCGATTTTATCTCCTAATACGACATCTTTTAATCATGATAAAACTTCACACAACCACTCGATAAATGGTCACGCTATGAACACCATAAAAAAATCCGATAAATTACAAAACGTCTGCTATGACATTCGCGGCCCCCTACTACAAACTGCCAATAAAATGGAAGCAGAGGGTAAGCGTATATTAAAACTAAACGTCGGCAATCCAGCGCCGTTTGGTTTAGAAGCGCCTCATGAAATCTTACGTGACGTGGCGATGAATTTATCTGAGGCAACGGGTTATTCAGACTCACAAGGGATTTTTTCAGCGCGTAAAGCCATTTTGCAATATTACCAGTCCAAAGGTTTGTTATCAGCAGTTGATGTACGTGACGTCTATCTGGGCAACGGTGTGTCTGAGCTGATTGTTATGACTATGCAAGCACTGATGAACGATGGTGACGAAGTGCTGATCCCGATGCCAGATTATCCGCTTTGGACAGCAGCGGCTAACCTCGCTGGTGGTACAGCTGTGCACTATCGCTGTAATGAGGAAGACAACTGGCATCCTGATATTGAGGACATCAAATCTAAGATTACCAGTAAAACAAAAGGCATCGTCGTTATCAACCCCAATAACCCGACAGGCTCCCTTTATAGCGACGAGTTACTAAAACAAATTATCGAAGTCGCGAAAGAGCACAACTTAATCATCATGGCGGACGAGATTTACGATCGTATTCTCTATGATGATAATGTACATACCCCGATGAGCACCTTGACCGATGAAGTATTGGTACTCTCGTACAACGGCTTGTCAAAATCGCACCGTATTGCCGGATTTCGCTCAGGTTGGATGATGGTGTCTGGACGCAAACAACACGCGGCTGACTTTATTGAAGGCTTGGATATGCTGGCATCCATGCGCCTATGCTCTAATGTTCAAGGACAATACGCTATTCAAACAGCAATGGGCGGTCATCAGAGTATGCAAGACTTGACCTCTGAATCAGGTCGCCTATATAAACAGCGCGAAATGGCGGTGTCACGTCTCAATGCGATTAAAGGCATTTCTTGTACCATGCCACAAGGTGCGTTTTACTGTTTTCCAAAAATGGATCCAGAGGTTTACCCCATCACGGATGATATGGACTTTATGATGGACTTACTCGTCGAAGAAAACGTGCTGATGGTACAAGGTACAGGCTTTAATTGGGACAAACCCGATCATTTTCGTTTGGTCTTTTTACCTAACTTGCTTGATTTAGAAAATGCGATGGATAGATTAGACCGATTTTTTGCAAAAAAACGCCAGCAGTTTGGTACTGAGTAAATTCTCATATGACATTAAAAAACGCTTATCGGCATGATGCTGATAAGCGTTTTTTATGGCTCTAGAATAGGCTTTAGTGCAGAACTCTATCGCCTTAGGATTAAAAAATATTGCTCAATATAATATAGCTGATCGCTGATAAACCAGCAGCGACTGGCAAGGTGATGACCCATGCCAAACCGATTGGCTTCATGAGCGCCCAATTGGTATCTTTATTGACCATACCAATACCCAGTACAGCCCCAACCAAGGTATGCGTACTTGATACAGGTAGACCCATCGTTGATGCGCCCATAACGACAGCAGCAGCGGCCAGCTCAGCTGAGAATCCAGAAGCTGGATGCATTTTAGCTAGATTGGTACCGACGGTTTGAATCACTTCTTTACCAATAAACCAAAGACCAACAATCAGCGCCACACCAAAAGTCAACATGACAGCTGGTGGTACAGCCGCCTCCGTAGAGATGCTATTGGTACGAATGACATCCATAATCGCAGCAAAAGGACCAACTGCATTGGCAATATCGTTTGAGCCGTGACTAAAAGCAAATGCTGACGCGGTAAAGACCTGCATCCAGCTAAACATAATAAAGGTGGCTTTAGTCAGATCTTCTTTGTGCTTACCGCGGATACTCTTAGTATAAATATAAGTCGCAAGCCATACTAACGCTGCTATCATCCCCATGATTAAAAAGCCTTGCAACGTCGTCATACCGTTATTGACGTTTTTCAAACCTTTAAAGATAACCAGTGAGGCCATGACTGCACCGCCCGCAGCCGCAATAATAGGCACCCATTGCTTCAATGCTTTTAAGGTATCGAGGTTGCTACGCTCGTTTTCAAGCTTATAAAGTTCTTTGTAATAATCCGTCTCTAAATCTTCAACCAAGCAATCATCATCTTTATAGATTTCTTGATCACGTAGCATCGCTGACGTGTAAGCCAACTGCTCTGACTCTGTCAAGCCATCCAAAAACTCTTTATGATTTTGCTTTAATACTTTTTTATTGGCTTTTAGCTCACCAATATGCGCTTCTGTTCTATCGTTATATTCAATAATATTTTTCTTAATTTGTCCGTATAGTATATAAGACAAAACGCCGCCTAGTAACGGTGATAGAACCCAAGAGATAGCGATAGTACCAATCTTACCCCAATTTACCGTCGATAACGCCATTTCAGTACCACCTAACGTGATACCCAATACGATGGAACTACCAACCACACCGCCAATAATCGCGTGGGTGGTAGACACTGGCAGACCTTTTTTGGTAGCAAATAACAACCAAAACGCAGCAGCAATCAGCGCTGAGAGCATGACATAAATAAACTGGTTGGGCTCGACTGAGAGGCCATCTAAATCGACAATGCCGCTTCGGATAGTATCGGTTACTTCACCACCTGCCAATACAGCTCCCGATACCTCAAATATCGCTGCAATACCCAATGCTTGCGGGATAGTCAACGTCCCTGCACCCACTGAAGTACCAAAGGAGTTGGCGACATCGTTACCACCGATATTGAATGCCATAAAGACACCAAACGCGGTCGCTACAATAAACAGCGTCGTTTGCTGACGCATGGTGTAATCTAAACCCCACCACAAAAAGTAGATGGTCATCGCAATCAATAAAATGGCAAAAAATAGATTTACTTTCATAGAGCCGACTGATTGGGTTGGCCCTGTAGAACTGTTGCTAATACCCATACGTTGATACGTCCTGCGTAAGCTGATTGAAATTATATGCAATTAGTAACATTGCGCAGCTATACATGTGAGTTTTAAGATCACACAATAAAGCAGCATGATGATAAATGCGCAACGTGCTTTTTAAACAATGAATGCTAAACAATAATCTTTAGCGGATTTTGCTGCCGTACCTTAGAATCATTCATCTACGCTTGATTCGGGCGTTGATACGCTTCTCTGTAAAAACACATCACATATCAAAAAGCCGCAAAGTATATTGCCCAATCATTTGATTACAGCATCTTGCGGCTTATCTTTCTGGTGATGTTACGGTCTTTATCAATACAGTGTTTATCAATACTTAGATACGGCGATAATGTCTTTTAAATATCTGTACTCATCATAAAATATGCATCTGTCAGCACATTTTATGACAGGGTAAAGACAATTGCGGCCCTATTATATTAAATATAATCACATAATGCATAATGATATTGCAAGATTTGTAACTGTGAGCGTGTCCACAGAATTCATTGTTTATCAATGACAGATTAGATTTCGTATGTTTCCCTAAGCAAAATTGGGAAAAGATGGTTTTTTAAAATTATGAATAACCTGTAAACCTTCATTATTTTCTGATAGCTATTTGTTGCTGTCAGATGCCTCTGATAACTGCTGTATAGCATGATCTAAGACATCTAAACGCGCTTGTCGCTTTTCATTGGTCGCGATAATACACCATGGCGCTGTTTTTGTATCGGTGCGTGCCAACATATCTGCTGCAGATTGCACATAATCTGACCATTTATCACGGTTGCGCCAATCATCATCAGTGAGTTTGAATTGCTTGTGCGGCGTCTCTTGGCGGGCTTCGAAGCGTTTTAGCTGCTCTTTTTTATCAATAGCTAACCAATATTTGATGACCAGTGTCCCAGCCTCCACTAAGTCTGATTCAAAACGATTGATTTCATCATAGGCACGCTGCCACTCTTCATCGGTGGCAAACCCTTCAATACGTTCAACCAGCACGCGGCCATACCAAGTGCGATCGAAGATAGCGATACGGCTAACATGGTTTGTTTGCTCATTAGGTAACTTTGTCCAAAAACGCCATAAATAAGGGTGCTGAGTCTCGTATAACATCGGTGCGCCGATATTGTAAATTTGATACTCACGTGGATCGAGTGCGGCAACTAACCTTTTAATTGCGCCTCCTTTCCCAGCCGCGTCCATACCTTCAAAGGCAAAGACAACGTGACGACCTTGACGCGCCCGTAGTAATTCAGCGAGACGTGTTTGCTTCTTTGCCAAAGCGTCATTATATTCAGACTTACTGATCTTTGAATCATCAATATTGGTCAAGCTTTTCGGTATCTTTACCGGTTCAAACGGCGCCTGTTCAACTTTTAGTTTGGATTTTTTTGTCTTGGACGGTGGTTTTTTTCCTGTAGATTCGGTTGTACTGGTACGACTACTAACGAGCGCCATTTGCATCGCATGTAGGACTTCATGACAAAAATTATCAGCCGCTGCCGATTTATCATCACCATCAATGATGATCCAGTCATCTTGTTGCCGTAAAAGAGTGGCTGCAACCTCATTAAACTTTTCGATCACTTTTTTGCTGTTCCAGTCAATTTGATACAAAAACTGCGGATCAGCCTCACTATCTTGTAGGCGGCTATGCAGTGTTTCTATATCCACATGGAACCAGCATTTCAGTAGCCTAGTGTGATTGGCTACAAGGTCCTGCTCAAATGCTTTGAGCTCAGCTAATTGCTGCTGTAAATAAGCTTGCCATTTCGCAATAGGAAGCGCATTTTTATCGATATGTTTTTGATTTTTCGATTGCTTCTTTTTATCTTCAGTATTTGATGTTGCTATGCGCATGACGTTGTATAACAAGTCAGCATACCAATTACCAAAATAAACCATCACATCACCATGGCGCGGCATTGCGCCAGTATGAACTTGCCAAATAGGCTGATAGCTTAGCGGCGCATGACCAACGGTTGCCTCAACTTTAAGCAATCTTGGATCAACCCATTGCCTCAATTGCTTAACGGCAGTACCCTTGCCTGCCTGCTCCATCCCATTGACGAGTACCAGCAGCCCTGTTGGTTTATTAAGCGTTGGCGGTGTCTGTTGCCGGGTGGCTCTTAGTGCGTACTGTGCTGTAACCAAGGCGAGCCTAAGTGCATCCTTGTCCATAGAAAACTGACTCAAAGGATTGGGCGTTAGGCGCTCCTCGACGACTTGCTCACTAAACTGCGAACTGACCGCTTGTGGTGCCTCTGGTTCAGTAGTATCATTTTTCTGGGACATGATTGGACTCACTTTTATTGTTATTGAATGATATTGTTATTACACTGCTTTGCCATTGAACGATATTAGATACTCTGGCTTGGCAGACTCTTTTTGACACTGCGTTTTATGCTAGAGTGATTTCGTCAGAAATCTTGACGCTATTTCATCATAGCATTGCGATAATCGAGTAAATAATATTGCTATGTAACAGTTTGACATTTGTATTCTCATTTATTTTCTTTTATGGTGAGGACCATTTTGCACACTTACCAAGATAGATAACTAAAATTCTATTACAATGTCCAGTATGTTGAGTAAGTTTAGCTATTTCATATTCAATTCAAAAAGATATCTATTTCTATAGGACTAACCACCATGACCGCTTTAGCTGACTTGCAACAGCATTTGACTCGCTTTTGGGCATTGCCGCATCACCAAGATGAAGCTTTAAACACTAGTCTCAAAGCAGTACAATCATGGCAACAGGCACGTCTTCAGCAAACTCATCGTGCGTTATTTGAACAACCCAAAAACCAGTTGATGGCAGATTATTTTTTGACGCAACTATATGGAGGCGAAGAGTTCAAACTATTGGCAGAACAGTTGGCCCGTATCCTGCCGAAAGCTAAGAAGCTAGAACGTCTTGCTAAGGAGTCTGCATTAGAGGCGGGCAGCATGGGTATTCAGGCAGCGATTTTTGCGATTGAGCTGGATCTACATTTGGCTGAGTGGCTACTTGCTAAAAATTTACCCGTAAATGAAGATAATATGCTAGTCGCTTACCGCGCTGTCAATGAAGAGGGTGAGCGCCGCCTACAGATAGCCAACCTAAAAGATGTCTGCTATCGTACTGATAAACACCTAAACTCATTCATGCTCAAAAAAGCTTTTTCACTAGCAAAAAACACTGCCTATCGTCATGGTTATCAACCGCTGTATGACTTTATTGATACAGGCTTTAAGGCTATGAAACCTCTGAGTAGTGTCAGCGATTTTATCGAACCGTTTTGTGAGCGTGAGCTGTCAATTATTGATCAGGTTCACGATACTCATAATGGCGGTAAGCCAGTAGCATTTGATGTATCATAGGGCTAATACTTTCGATAAATAATCAAATTTTTGATAAATCAGTTTATAAACCACTCAATAAAGACAATCATAAAAACAAATCCTAGGACAATGTGATGACCGACACTTCAAGTAATAACAACGCTCATTTGCAAGACAAATTGGTAAAAGACAGTATCGATCACAACCAAAATATCAGCGCACAAATATTACGCGCGCAGACAGCTGCATCTAATAAAGATGATAGCAATAATGACTTTACTAAAGTCCAAGACCTACCAACTGGAACGCCACAAGGCCAACAAACGACTATGCCAAATACCGAAAGACCAACCAGCACGGATACTTCAGTACGGACAGAAAGGCAAGCGCTTTTCAATCAGCGTGATGATATCAATAACCCACATACGCCTGAAACTGATGGCAATGAGCAAACCCACTTTGGCTATAAGACGGTCAACAAAGCCGAAAAACAAGCACGTGTGGCTGATGTATTCACCTCTGTCGCCAAAAAATACGATATCATGAATGATCTCATGTCATTTGGTATTCATCGTCTATGGAAGCGCTATGCTATTAGTCTATCAGGCGTTCGTGCGGGTCAGCATGTATTAGATATCGCTGGCGGTACGGGCGACTTAGCCAAAGTATTCAGCCGTGAAGTCGGTAGAAATGGTCATGTTGTATTATCTGATATCAATGCTGCCATGCTAGAAGTGGGCCGCGAGCGCTTAATCAATGCTGGCTGCAATAACGTTGATTTTGTATTAGCAAATGCTGAAACCTTGGCACCATTTGATGACAACAGCTTTGATTTGGTCACCATCAGCTTTGGCTTACGTAATGTCACCGACAAAGATGCAGCGCTGCGTGCGATGTACCGTGTCCTAAAACCAGGTGGTCGCTTATTAATTTTGGAATTTTCAAAACCCGTGTTTGAGCCACTATCTAAAGCCTATGATCTGTATTCATTCACTGCTTTGCCAGTCATGGGTAAGCTGATTGCGAATGATTCTGAAAGCTATCAATACTTGGCTGAGTCGATTCGTATGCATCCTGATCAGCAAACACTGAAACAGATGATGCAACAAGCAGGATTTGAGAACTGTGATTATCATAACCTGACTGCTGGCATTGTCGCTGTACACCGCGGTTTTAAAGCTTAAAATCAAAGTACACTTGGTGAAACCATATTGATGATAACCACTTATGCGCTGATGAAAAGGCGCTCACTTAATGATGCGAGAGCCTTATGCTGACTGTCTTACTATTGGCTGGTGCCGAAAAGCTGATTAACATTGCCATTGCTAGCGACGAGATTACCAAGGCAGGGTTAGCGCCGCTTGCTGGTAAAGTATTGCGTCTCAACATGGGCATGCCTGACATTCATTTGGACATATTGTTCACTCATGAACGTTTGCGTTTTGAGCCAGTCACGACAGACAGCGTATTTGAGCCAAGTGGTCAGATGAGTGAGCGCCAAAAAGCCAGTATGGAGCGTGCCCGTTTGGGTCATAGCCGTCCGGACTGTACCATTACTGTCGATAATCCAGCTCAACTTCTCAATCTGATGCGCGGCGCCGAGGGTAACCTACCAATCGCAGGCGATTACAAAGTACTGATGCAGCTCAAACAGCTGGTGGCTGGCTTTGATCCTGATTTGGCTGGGCAGCTTGAGCCATTAATCGGCAAACCAATGGCCAGCCAATTACATCTTCTTATCTCTCAGCTTAAAGGTAGCTGGCGTCATAGTGCCAAACGTGCATTTGACGATGTCAGCGATTGGGCCAATGATGTGGCAGGCAATAGCGCGCCTGACCCTATCGAAGTCGCTGAAGTAAACGATCTCAAACAGCAGATTCTAAAGTTGCGTGCTGATGTCGAACGTGAAGAGGCCAAGCTTGCGGCTATCAAAGAAGAGCAAGCACGTTTCCTTAACAATTCTTTTCATCAATAGTTTGTTTTACTAGTAGCTCATCTTATCAATGATGAGCACACGCTATTATTTATAGCATTGTCTATAATGACGCACAGCGCCTACCCTATTTTCGTTTTTGTCCAGAGTACCCAATCCCATGCTACTATCTCACCGCGCCCGTCTACTTGAACTTTGGCGTATCGCCGCAACTTATCGCCTTGATACCCATTTATCTGTCGAAGAAGCGCCGCAGCTGCAACCTTTAGCACGATTAATTCGTACGCATCCAGCAGCATGGGGTAAAAAGCATCAGCCGAATGGGTTCAAGTACGCGCTTGAAGATATGGGTACGCTGTTTCTCAAATTAGGCCAACTGCTATCAACGCGTCGAGACTTGGTACCGCCTGAGATCATCGCTCAATTAGTACAGCTACAGGATAAAGTTAAACCTTTTGACGCTGATATTGCTGTCGCCCAAATTGAGCATCCCAAACATGGTCTCGGTCAGTCCGTCGATACATTGTTTGCACGATTTGATATTAAACCACTGGCAGCCGCTTCTATCGCCCAAGTCCATACTGCGGCCTTGCATGATGGGCGTGAAGTCGTGGTTAAAGTCGTGCGTCCCGATATTCGTACTGTGATTGTCTCTGACTTTGAGTTACTGCGGGAATTGGCAAGTTGGGCATCAGCTCGTATCGAAGCGGCACGTGCCGTCCATATTATCGATATTGTCGAAGACTATCGACAAGTGATGCTCAATGAGCTGGATTTGACGCTTGAGGCGGACAATACTACGCAGATGCGCAACAACTTTTTGGGTTCTGCATTGATGTATGTGCCTGAAGTGTATGATGCTGCCAAAAACGTGATGGTCATGGAACGTATTCAAGGCGTTCCTATCTCACAAGTTGAGGTGTTTGATCAGCTGGGTTATGACCGTGCCGCACTGGCAGAGAAAGGCTTGACGATATTTTTTACCCAAGTCTTTCGTGATAACTTTTTTCATGCCGATATGCATCCAGGTAATGTCTTCGTAGAAACACCGCCTGTCAAAACATTGCATGCAGATATGGCAGCGGTTGATTTGGGTCATCAGCCACGCTATATCGGGCTTGATTGCGCCATCATGGGTACCCTGTCAAAAGATGATCAGCTTATCGTGGCACGTATGCTACTTGCGGTCATGAATAACAACTTTACTGCGGTCGTTGACATCGTTAGCCGTGCAGGTTGGATACCACCAAATGCTGATAAACATGCCCTAATGCGTGATATGAAGCGCACTGTTGGCCCTATGCTACAAAAATCAATTAATGATATCGATTTTGCTGGTGTACTGATGCAGATTTTAGACATTGCTCGTCGCCATCATATGAGTATCCCGCCGCAGCTGATGCTATTACTCAAAACCTTGGTACATGTAGAGGGTCTCGGTCGTGACTTGTATCCTGATCTTGATATCTGGTCACTTGCCAAACCAATCCTAAGTAGCTGGATTAAAGAACAGTTAGACCCGATGCGCAATCTACAACAGCTACGCCAACAGTTACCTGAGCTACTCTTGTCTACCACTGATATTCCCAAGCTACTGGATCAAGGGCTACAAAGCCTCGCCTCACAAGGATCACGGCAAGACAGCCAACTGCGTGAAATACAACAAATTCGTGCTGATATGCTCAACGACCGTCGCCGCGATTGGCTGGCATTGGCTGGATTCGGAATAAATATTGGTATTGCAACTCAAGTAGGCTGGTTTGCGCCATTGTTTTATTTGTTAGCTGTTTTAGCCGTTGTATGGCGTATCCTAGCTTAGTTAAAATAGAACAAATGCCTGTCATTAAAGTATATTAAATGGATATTGAATATGCTAACTTAATGCCAAATACTCGCATTATCTATAGGATTCATCATGTCATCACTACCATTGTCACAGACTCATAACACTATCAAGCCAGACTATAGTAAGGCTATTACAGCCTTACAGGAACGTTTTGGCAAAAAACTGAGTGTGAATTCGACAGTACGTGAGCAGCATGGCCATACAATGACGTGGCTGACTAATCAGCCCCCAGATGCAGTATTAACGGTACAGGATAAACAGGAAGTAGCAGCGGCGGTCGAGATTTGTAATCAGTATGAGATGCCAGTAATCGCATTTGGTATCGGTTCGTCTTTGGAAGGCCAGCTCAATGCACCTTATGGTGGGTTATGCATAGACATGCACGCAATGGATGCCATTTTGCAGGTTCATAACGAAGATTTGACCGTTACGATACAACCTGGTGTGACGCGTGAGCAGTTAAATCACTACTTACGTGATACAGGGCTGTTTTTTCCGATAGACCCCGGCGCTAATGCTAGTATCGGTGGCATGGTCGCCACTCGCGCCTCAGGTACCAATGCGGTGCGTTATGGCACCATGAAAGATGTGGTACTCGCGCTTGAGGTGGTGACTGCGAACGGCGATATCGTACGTACAGGTACGCGCGCCAAAAAATCTGCCGCAGGCTATGATCTGACGCGCTTGATGATTGGTTCGGAAGGGACACTGGGAATTGTCACTGAAATCACGCTGAAACTGTCTGGCATTAGCGAATGTATAGGTAGTGGTATTTGTCATTTTTCGACCATCGAAGATGCCTGTCAGGCAGTGATGCTGACCATTCAGATGTGCTTACCTATTGCTCGTATCGAGCTGCTTGACGCCATGCAAATCAAAGCATGTAACCAATATGATAATCTTGATTTAACCGAAACACCGACGTTGTTTGTCGAATTTCATGGTACAGAAGCAGGCGTTGCTGAGCAAGCCAAGCTCTTTAGCGATATCATCGAAGAGTTTGGTGGTCGTGATTTTGCTTGGGATACCAATGAAGCTGAGCGCAAGCGCCTTTGGCAAGCAAGGCACAATGCTTATTATGCCAGTTCTGCTCTGAGACCTGAAGCTAGCGCGTTATCTACTGACGCCTGTGTGCCTATTTCACGTCTAGCTGAGTGCGTTAGCGCCACCGCAAAAGATATTGAAGATGCTGGTATGATTGGTCCTATCGTCGGTCACGTTGGTGATGGCAATTTTCATGTCTTGTTATTGGTCGATGCGGGCAACCCTGAGGAAGTCGCCACCGCTGAGGGCATTATCGGACGCTTAGCCACGCGCGCTATCGAGATGGATGGTACTTGTACGGGCGAGCACGGCATCGGGCAAGGCAAACAAAAATACATGCAGCAAGAGCATGGTAACGCGCTAATGCTGATGCAAGCTATCAAGTCAGCCCTTGATCCCAAAAATATTTTCAACCCAGGAAAAATATGGCCTGAGGCTTTATCTCCTTCCTAATAGCCTTATTAAAGCGATAGCCGAAAAAAATCGCCTACTTTTGATTGAAAGTAGGCGATTTTTCAATATTTATTGTTATAACATTTGATCAATGGCCATCTGTGTCAGTACCCGTCCACGAGCGGTACGCAGGACATATCCTTGTTGAATAAGATAAGGTTCAATCACGTCCTCTAACGTACCTCTATCCTCTGCCATTGCCGCTGCCACGGCTTCCACCCCAGCAGGACCACCATCGAAGCGCTCGTGTAATATCTCTATATAGCGCCTGTCTAGATGATCGAGACCACGTCTATCCACTGCCAACATGTCTAGCGCACTACCTGCAATCGCACCATTGATACTACCATCGCCTTTTACCTCAGCATAATCACGCACACGGCGTAACAGGCGGTTAGCAATCCTTGGTGTACCGCGTGCACGGCGAGCAATCTCAATAGCGCCATCCTCGCTCATAGGCACGCGCATTAAGCGCGCTGCTCGGCTTACAATTGTTGTGAGATCAGCAATATTATAAAATTCGAGTCGCTGTACGATACCAAAACGATCACGCAACGGTGAGGTCAATAGCCCTGCTCTCGTCGTTGCTGCCACCAATGTGAAAGGCGGTAGATCAAGCTTAATAGAGCGCGCAGCGGGCCCTTCACCAATCATAATATCCAGCTGAAAATCTTCCATCGCTGGATAGAGTATCTCCTCAATGACCGAGCTCAAACGGTGAATCTCATCAATAAACAGCACGTCACCCGCTTCTAGATTGGTCAGCATAGCAGCTAGATCACCTGGACGCTCAAGCACAGGCCCTGAAGTGGAGCGCAGGTTACCACCCATTTCGCGCGCGATAATATTGGCAAGGGTCGTCTTACCCAGTCCTGGGGGACCAAATATGAGCGTATGATCTAACGCTTCATCACGGCCACGGGCAGCACCGATGAACACCTCCATTTGCTCACGCACCACTGGCTGACCAATATACTCAGCCAATAATGCTGGTCGGATACTGGCGTCAGGAGCATCGTTCGCGCCTTCTAGCGGATTAATTAAGCGATCTTGCATCATAGAATTTATCATTATATTAAAAAATTAGGTAATAAATAGCATAACCAAACGCTGCGCATAAGTCATGCAAAACCTCATTAAACAGGCACCAAAACGAAAATAAGCGACACTCAATGTCGCTTATCTGTTAAATGCACTATTTTGTTATTATCGATAGATGACTTTGGAACGTGATCTTAGAAACCAGACAACTGCTGTAAGGTTGCTTTTAACAAGCCCTGAGTGTCTACAAAGGTATCACCTTTACTTTTAGCCGCTTTGATGGCTAGCTGAGCTTCTTTTTCTTTGTAGCCCAAGCTGATCAGCGCACCTTCTACTTCAGCAATGATACTGCCTTCGTGAGAAACGGCGGTTTGCTGAGGCATAAGCTCAAACGAGCCGTTATCTACTTCGATATTTTTTAGCTTGTCTTTTAGCTCAATCAATAAGCGCTGAGCCGTCTTCTTACCAATACCGGGGATGCGAGTTAATGCCGTTTCCGACTCTTGCTCAACATGCATTTTTAACTCAGCCGCTGACATTGCAGACAGCATCGCCAATGCCATTTTTGCCCCAACGCCATTGATCTTAATCAATTGGCGAAAGACATCGCGCTCTTTACGGTCAATAAAACCGTAGAGCAGTTGCGCATCTTCACGTACATGAAAATGTGTCCAAATACTCGCCTGCTCGTTGAGATGCAATTGACAAAATGACGGCAATGGCAGCTCGATATCATAACCCACACCAGAGGTTGTCATGATACAGGCTGTTGGCGCCATTAAGTATTGCACCTGTCCGGTAATCAATCCAATCATCACTCACCTCTGTCGGTTATTATAAAGTTAAATCTGCTGCCATTTATTGCACAAGAACGCCTGTACCAATACAGCCTCATGCTAATATTGGCCTAGCCTTACTGATAAAAATCGACCATGCCTTCGAGGCTAATTGGACGAATTTTATGCGCTTGACCAGCAGAACCAAACGCTTCAAAACGATTGGTGCAGATATCTGACATCGCGACCATAGACGCTTTAAAGTATTTACGTGGGTCAAATTCGCTTGGATTATTTGCCAAAAACTCACGGATAGCGCCTGTTGATGCTAGACGCAAATCGGTATCGATATTTACTTTACGCACACCATGCTTGATCGCTTCGACGATCTGCTCGACAGGCACACCATAAGTTTCGCCAATATCACCGCCATTTTCATTGATGACTTTTAGCCATTCTTGCGGCACTGATGAAGAGCCATGCATGACAAGATGGGTGTTAGGAATACGAGCATGAATCTCTTTCACTCGCTCAATCGATAAAATATCGCCTGTCGGTGGACGCGTGAATTTGTAAGCACCGTGGCTCGTACCGATAGCGATTGCTAGCGCATCAACATTAGTGTCTTTGACAAATTGCTCAGCTTCATCAGCACTGGTCAAAAGCTGCTCATGATCTAATACGCCTTCTGCGCCAGAACCATCTTCTTCGCCTGCCATACCGGTCTCAAGGCTACCTAGGCAACCGATTTCGCCTTCTACAGAAACACCGCACGCGTGTGCCATTTTGACCACTTCACGAGTGACGCTAGCATTGTAATCATAATCCATTGGCGTTTTGCCATCTTCACCGAGCGAGCCGTCCATCATGACTGATGAGAAACCAAGCTGAATCGAGCGCTGGCAGATAGCTGGTGACATACCGTGATCTTGATGCATAACCACTGGAATATGTGGCCATTCTTCAATAGCAGCAATAATCAAATGACGCAAAAATGCCGACCCTGCATAATTACGTGCGCCCGCACTGGCTTGGACAATAACAGGTGAATCACAAGCATCCGCAGCCATCATGATTGCGCGCATTTGCTCTAAGTTATTGACGTTAAAGGCAGGAACACCGTAGTTGTGTTCAGCGGCATGATCTAGAAGTTGACGTAAGGATATTAGGGCCATAAGACGCTCTCTGATTGGATTTTGAATAGTATTTTAAATGCAGCTTTGTAACAATCATTCCACTATCTGCTCGACCATACTGACTATGTATATAACAGTCAAAGTCTGACTCATTTGGGATATGATTATCACGCGGTGATTATAGCAAAAATTGTGCTGTCTTCGTAGCGGTTGCCTGACTATTTGTCAGTCTAATCAGTCTCTTTCTCTTATTGGTGTCTACGACAACTGAACCGTTTTATCTCTTATACTCATAATATAGAACGCAAAAAGCCTTGGCAATCACCAAGGCTTTTTTAATATTTCGAGGCTTATAAAGCAATGGCTATTATAATGAATGACTTACAATGTAAAGCATTCAAAAATTTCAGCCATTATATCGCATAGTTATTGCGTAGCTTAGTACTGTTGCTCTGCATCAACTGCAACATCGTTAGCACCATCAGCAACAGCATTGGCACCGTCAGCAACTGCTTCAGCAGTATTTTCAACTGCTGTATTAGTACCTTCAGCGATAGCATCACCAGTGTTTTCTAGAGCGTCTGTTGCAGCTGCACCAGCAGTGTCTGCACTTTCAGCAACTTCAGCACCAGCGTTTTGAGCAGCAGCTTCAGCTTCAGCAGCAGCAGCATCCGTTTCAGCAGCAGCGGCATCAGCATTTGCAGCAGCATCATCGCCAGCTGATTCAACAGCAGCTTCAGTGTTCTCTTCTGTTTGTTGGCTACATGCAGTAACTGCAAAAGTACCAGCAAGTATGCTAGCAAGTAACAAATGACGTTTTAACATAATAAACCTCTCGTAAATAATGCATGTCAAGATACATGGTCGCGCTATTTTATAGAGTACGAATGAGACATGCAATAATAATTTTCAGTGTAGAAACAAATAATTACTGCTTAATAATCAATGACTATAAACTTTAGCTATACCAATATAAATAGGCCAAATAAAAGTCAAAATATTATTTTCACAGACTACCTTAGATGTTTACTATTAGTTGTACGTCTAATGTTACGAAAATACTGAGTAACGTTAAGTAGTTAAGCATTAATTTGCAACGCAGCAACTGCTGGGAGCACCTTACCTTCTACAAACTCTAAAAATGCACCGCCGCCCGTTGACATATAACTGACACCATCAGCGACTTGGTATTTATCAATAGCAGCCAATGTATCACCGCCACCCGCAATTGAAAAACCGTCGCTGTCTCTTACGGCTGTTGCCAGTATTTGCGTCCCTTGACCAAAAGCATCAACTTCAAAAACACCCACTGGACCATTCCACAAGATCGTTTTTGCATGAATAACGGCATCAGCAAGTTGCTTTGCACTTTGTGGCGCGATATCCAATATCATGTCATTATCACCAATGGCATCAACAGACTTGATTGTCGCAACTGCCCTTTGCAACGAGCCAGTAAAGTCAGCAAAATCGATATCATTCTTATCAGCAACAACCACATACTCAGGCAGTAGTATCTCAGTCTTGGTCATGATATCGCGCGCAGTATCGATTAAATCTGCTTCGTATAGCGACGCGCCCACACTATGCCCCTGCGCCGCTAAGAAAGTATTGGCAATACCACCACCAACGATAATCTGTGTACAGACTTCAGCCAAGCTATGTAAAACTTCCAACTTGGTAGACACTTTTGAGCCACCAACGATGGCAAGCATAGGCTGAGCTGGTGTTTCGAGCGCTAGACTCAAGGCATCAAGCTCCGCTGCCAATAAAGGCCCTGCACAAACAGTTTTGTCTGCTTGACGCATCAATTGGGTCACGCCTTCTGTTGATGCTTGCGCACGGTGCGCGGTACCAAATGCATCCATGACAAAGACATCACATAAATCCGCGTATTTTTTTGCTAACGTCGCATCGTTTTTCTTTTCACCATCGTTAAAACGCACATTCTCTAGTAGTACGACTTCGCCAGATTTTACAGAAGCGCCTTGAGTTAGGTAATCATTATTGAGGCGCACTGGTGACGCTAATTGCGAGCCCAATTTGTCTGTCAAATAATCAGCAACTGGTGCCAATGAATAAATAGACTCAGGATTGCCTTCTGTTGGGCGTCCCAGATGTGAACAAACAATAACAGCGGCACCCTTCTCTAGCGCCATCTCAATAGTAGGTAGACTTGCTTGTAAGCGGGCATCACTCGTGACTTTACCGTCTTTAATAGGAACATTTAAATCTTCTCGGATCAATACTACTTTGTCGGTTAAGTTCAGCTCGCTCATACGCAAAAAATTCATTACCTGCTCCTATGCATCAATATATCTATTAATTTACGATTACTATCATGATTGATATGACGAATAATTTTTTAACAATCATCTACTATATGCGCTCTAACAATGAGCCTTATTAGACTGCACACTTGCTATCTTTCTATGTCTTTATCACTGAGCCTTTATACTAACTATCACACCAAGCTACTGGAACAGATAAGTGAGTAGAAATCAGTGGCGGTGTATTCTATCAGTTTTCTATGAGATGCTCACAAGCAAACTTTCACGATTCTTAAAAACATGAAAATATTGAGTGGGTAATTTTATCCCAGCATTGATAAGGAACGGTTGTAACTGCTAGCTTTGAACTCATTCAATAAACAGTAACATTTCGTGGTGGTACTCAGCAGTCAGGCTCTTTATGATAGAAGCGTTGACAATAACAATAACTTTTTAGGAGAACACAATGAGTATCAACTTAGACACTGCCAAGCAAAATCTATTAAAACTAAAAGATGAGTACGAGTCTCGCATTGACAAAATCGAAGATCATATCCAAAACCCACAAGATGATCTCAATGAGCACTGGGAAGATCAGGCTATATCCTATCGTCAAAATGATATGCGCAAAAATTTAATGAGCGAAGCACGTCAGAGCCTAATCTATGTCGAAAATGCCTTAAGTCGGATTGAAAACGGTACTTATGGCGAGTGCGAGGTCTGCGGTGAGCCAATCGAAGAGCAACGTTTAGAAGCGCTGCCCTACGCTACTTTATGTATGGAACATGCTGAATAGCTAATAGACCTTGTTTAAAACACATTTTATACAGCAGGTGTTTTCCATTTAGAAAATGCCTGTTGCCATTCATAGCAACGCTCGGCGATTTTTTCTACAGGCAAGTCCATAATATCGCCTACTACCGCCACAAGCGCAATTGGTATGTCTGCCAGCTCTGAAATATTTTCTGCGGTCAATCCGCCTATCACACATATAGGTATGTCTTGCTGACAGCCTTCAATTAGGTTCTGACGTGAGATAATGTCAGCACTCGGTTTTGTGGTAGATGTAAATATGGCACCCATCGCAGCATAGCTTGCGCCATCAACCTTCGCCTCTTTAACCAATTCAACATTTCCATGGCAAGTTCGACCAATGATTTGAGTCGATTCAAGAGACTGCAAGGCATCACCAATTTTGCCATCTCCTTGCCCAAGGTGCACACCAATACCAAGCTTGGCTGCTAGTGCGATATCATCATTCATAACGACTGCAACGTTATACGCTTTGGCCAGATCAACAATCCGTTTGGCTTCTTCATAAAGCGCTACCTTGCCGTCTGGCAGACTAAGCGTTTGCTTGCGCCGAATCTGTAATAGTGCGATCAGTCCTGTCGATAAGGCGGCATCTAACTTTTGATATAACAATTCAAATTCATCATCATTAGTCAGCAAATATAGCTTGGGTATCGCAGATGAGATTGGTGACTGGTTCATAAGGCAAATCCTTAATCTTAAACTCAACACAATAAAAAGGCTGTTATATGATATAACAGCCTTCTTTATATATTTAGAACAGCGTGTTTATACGGTACGACGTGTCGCCAAGCTGTTTAGAATGTTTTTAGCATCGCCCCAACGCGTGGCTGAGCTGTTTGCCCCTAGGATAACGATAATTGCAGGACGATTATTAACTCGCGTTTCCATCACAACACAGCGCCCAGCTTCATTAATAAAACCTGTTTTTGAGATGCCGATTGGGTAATCACCTGCACGAACCAAGCTACTAGTGTTGTTGGCTTTATAAGTGCGGTTGCCACTTGAGTAGTTTGAAACAAAGAAGTCATAGCTCTTGGTAGTAGAGAAGCGACGAATGACATCGTAGTTGCCAGCCGCACGAACCATTTTAACAAGATCATTCGATGAGGCGACGTTACGCTTATCAAGACCCGTTGGATCACCGAAAAACGCCGTGGTCATACCTAAATCCTGAGCTTTTCTATTCATGGCACGGATAAAGGCATTGTAGCCACCTGGATAGTTACGCGCCAAGCTCTTTGCGGCTGGGTTTTCAGACTTCATCAAAGCCATCAATAGGATTTCGGCACGGTTCATGCGATCGCCTGCTTTCAAGCGTGAACTTGCACGTTTCGGTCCAACAAAGTCTTCTGGATCAAGCGTGATTTCTTCACGCATATCAAGACCTGCATCTAGCACAACCATGGCTGTCATTATTTTGGTAATACTGGCCATAGGACGTGCAATATCGGCGTCTTTTTCGTAGATAGATTCGCCCGTTTCAGCATCAATCACCGCGACACTGCGCGAGTCAGTACTGATTGGGATCATATCACTGCTACCAAACGCACCGCGATAAGTCGTATTGTATCGAGCAGTATTGTTACTGCTAGCAAAACTGTTGCTATTCGTGATATTGGTCGTACCATAGCCATTGTCGACTTTTTTGATAGCAGAGCCATTGGACTTGTACATGATGTTACGCGCTTCAGACAAGCTATCCGCACCGCCCCAACTCAAGCGTGCACTAGAAGCTGTCTCAGTGCTACCATTAATCGTAAGTGCGGCTTGTGCAACACTGCCCAAACTCAATGAAATCATAGCAGCGATCAATTGCTGTTTGGTTAATGGTAGTTGCTTCATTATGCCTCCTGCTGTCGCTATCACGCCAGTTACATACTGCCTGACGTCAAGAACGTACGTAGCGTTTATAGATGTGTTTGTAAGTACTCACATAGAGCTTTTGTATTTTTAGTGTATCATGGTTTACATTTAAGTCTAATCTATCAAACTGATTTAATGGTTTTTTTTGGCTTCATTCAAACTTTGATACAACTGATTTATATTTTAGAAACACTGATTAACAATACAGCAATATAACTTAACTTAGAATGTTATGATTCTTTGTACTTTATTATATTAAATGAAGATATTGATACAGCACATTAGCCGTATCCTATGCATTTAAAATCAAAAAACTGTATTTAGAATCAAAAAATGGCTTATGTTAACTTTGTTTTTTCTATTATTTAACCCTTATAAAAACATTCATTCTGACAAACGATAAAGAGTATGGTTATGATTAAAGTGTTGGTGGTCGATGATCATGATTTAGTACGGATGGGTATTAGCCGTATGTTGTCAGACAGCCCCGATATCGAAGTAGTGGGCGAAGCAGATAGTGGTGATATGGCTATCAAGCAAGCCAAGCAGTTACGTCCTGACGTGGTATTGCTAGATGTCAACATGCCTAATATTGGTGGTCTTGAAGCGACCAAACGCTTGATTCAACTCGATATGGGTATCAAGATTTTAGCGGTTAGTAGTATGTCTGCACAGCCCTATCCCTCAATGCTCATCAAAGCTGGTGTCAATGGTTATATCACGAAAGGCACGCCACTTGATGAGATGATACGCGCGGTCAAAAAAATCTATCAAGGTGGTCGTTACTTTAGCCAAGACGTTGCTGAACAATTGGCGGACGTCTTATTGTCTGATAATGCCAGCTCGCCTTTTGATTTATTGAGTGATAGAGAAAAGCAAGTGGCTATGATGGTGGTCAATTGCCAAAGCCCGCAGCAGATTGCTGATCAGTTATTTGTCAGCGTCAAAACCATCAATACCTATCGCTACCGTATTTATGAAAAAGTCGGGGTTGATAGTGATGTAAAATTAACCCATTTGGCCATTCGCCATGGTTTGATTCAACCATAAGTTGCTTAGTATCTCATTTGTCATCACGGTCAATTTATGAAACCTGCTACCACCATCATTTCTGCTATTAGTCGCTATATACACCACGATGATACGCTTCCTTTGCCGCAGCTGCGCAGACTAGGCATTATTTATAGCAGTTATCGTTTTGTCGTCAGTATATTTTCTATGCTGATGATATATATATCTGCACGCACCGGTGATAGCGCCTCTCTCCCCAGTTTTTTGCAGCAGACAGCCCTGAGCTTTTATGTGATGCTAAGCTTAATTTTGCTTGGGTTGTTTTATGTTGTCACAAAGCAGATGCGCCGACAGTTAGCGTTTGGGCTAGTATTAGACGTCATTATATTAAGCTTATTGCTGTATACAGCAGGTGAGCCGGACTTACAACTGACCATGCTCTATATGGTCGTTGTCGCCGCCAGCTTTATGCTATTGCATGGTTCACAAGCGCTAGTTATCACCTTACTGGCTATTATCTTTGTTATCTATCAGCAGTTTTTTTATGCCATTGCCAATAGTATGAATTTGGCCAATCTAGGGGATGCTTTGCTGATGTCAGCAAGCTTCTTGGCAGTAGGTGGTTTGAGTTGGTCTATCTCACAACGCTTGGTACAGCTTGAGAAAGTTGCACAAAGTCATGCCAAAGAGGTTGAACGACTCAATGTCATCAATCAAGAAGTGATTACACAAATGGTCAATGGTGTGATTGTCATCGATAAACAGGATATCGTCCTTGCAAATCTAGCAGCCCACCAACTGCTTAGTGTCACACAGGACTCATCATTGCGTGCATCTAGCACTTCAACTGATACAGAAAAGATGAGAGGCGATACGCCTCATGCCACTCTCTTTAACTTTAAACACCAACTTAGTAAACAGCATTCTCAGCTACTCCAAGCTTGCTTGTCAGTGGCTGCAGGACAAACGCGTACGTTTACGTACGATGTGCCTGAGGTGGCAAACGCTTCGATATTTGGTAAGCTACGCGTACAAATCATCCCGCTAAAAGATGAGAGCAAATTAGTCCTATTAGAAGACTTACGCCGTGAGCAGGCCAGCGCCCAACAATTAAAACTGGCGTCGTTAGGACAACTCACTGCCAGTATTGCTCATGAAATTAGAAATCCTCTAGCCGCTATCTCACAAGCCAGCCAACTACTGATGGAAGACTTGACCGAAATTGAGGCAAATGCATCAAACGTCGACATGAGTGGCAATCATGAACTCTATGAGATGATATTTTCACAAACCAAACGCGTCAACCGTATTATTGAAGATATTTTAAAACTGTCTCGCCAGCAAGCGGCCTCTCAACAAGCCATTGTTTTGGCTGAATGGATGCCAGCATTTTTGGATAACTATTTTCAAGGGCACGACATTTTTCTACATGTAAAAACCCAACCGACCATATCATTTGATCCTCACCAGTTAGAGCAAATTTTGATTAATTTGATCAACAATGGCTTGCGTTATAGCAGTTATAGCCACCCTCATGCTTATGTAGAAATCGAGATTTACTGCGCAGACAACGATGTTATAATTGACATATTGGATAATGGTGATGGTATCAAGACTGAAGATTTAAAACATTTGTTTAATCCATTTTTTACAACAGACAAAGCTGGCACCGGCTTAGGACTATATTTATCGCAAGCCTTTTGTGAAGCCAATCAGGCACGTCTGCTCTATATTCCTGAACATGAAAAAACGTGTTTTCGTTTAATTTCGCCTGCTATTGACTCTGACAATATTTTTCAAGCCGTTGAAGAAAAGCTTTATTAATCCCAGTCATGAATCAAGATACTACTTAATCACAAATTTTTGAACATTATATATTGGTAGCTAATAGCCACCATACCTGATTGATTTACACATTTCTTTGTAAAAGAAGTTTACCCCTATTTAGACCTAGCTATTAATACTTTGTAGCCATTGAACTTGACGAGATAATGTATGACAACAAGCGCGCTAGTCGTTGATGACGAAGTGGATCTATGCCGATTGATGCAAATCACTTTGACTAAGATGGGCATCAAAAGTGATGTGGCCTATACTTTGGCGCAAGCAAGATCATACTGGCAAGACAATACTTATGATTTTTGCCTCACTGACTTGAAACTACCTGATGGCTCAGGGTTGGAGCTGGTCAAAGAAATCAGCAACAGCTCGAATACGCCGATAGCCGTCATCACTGCTCATGGAAGTATGGATCTGGCCATTGAAGCACTGAAGCTTGGTGCTTTTGATTTTGTCAATAAACCACTTGAGCTACCAAGATTACGTCAATTGGTAGAAAACGCGCTAAAGGTTATTCATCAGGATAATGAGGCACAGGCCACTCCTGAATCCTCACCTGAGCAAAAGATGCTGGACGCTAGGCTAATCGGCGATTCTGCGGTCATGCACCCTCTTAAAAACACCATATTAAAATTGGCACGCTCACAAGCACCTGTTTTTTTATCTGGCGCATCTGGTACAGGTAAAGAGGTCGTCGCTAGACTGATTCATGATTTAAGTCCACGGCGAGATGGCAGCTTTGTACCAGTGAACTGCGGCGCAATACCTTCTGAGCTGATGGAGTCAGAGTTTTTTGGTCACAAAAAAGGCAGTTTTACAGGGGCTGTGGCTGACAAGCAAGGATTGTTTCAGCAAGCCAATGGCGGTACTTTATTTTTGGATGAGGTGGCAGATTTACCATTAGCCATGCAGGTGAAGCTATTGCGTGCCATCCAAGAAAAGACTGTGAGAGCCATTGGTGACACCAAAGAAGTACCAGTAGACATCCGCATTTTATCCGCCACTCATAAAGATTTGAGCCGCTTGGTACAGGATGGTGCGTTTCGACAAGACTTGTATTATCGTATCAATGTGATTGAGCTTAAGCTGCCGACACTGAATGATCGACGTGATGACATCCCTGTGTTAGCAGAGCACTTTTTAGCCATGATTTCTGCTGAATGGCAGCTAGAGACACCCCCATCTCTAACGCGCGAAGCCAGCGAACGTTTGCAGCGTCATGACTTTGCCGGTAACGTTCGTGAACTACGTAATTTACTTGAGCGTGCAGTGACGTTGGCAGAGACTTCGGACATTGATATCAGTCATTTAGGCCTACCTGATGTTAATCTCGACTTTGAAGATGAGCAAAGCCAATCTCAACCAACCACCCAAACAATATCTAAAACCCCAGAAAACCGTGAACAGGCGCTTCAATCCGACAGTGAGATAACGGCTGTAAAGCACAAGCAAGAAACAACTAACTTGCACCCTTATCGTACTAATACCCAACACTACCCTTCAATGACACAGCGCTCAGTGCCTAATCATACAGAATCATCCATTAGTCCAAGTGATACGAATCAGGAAGCACCGCTCAATCGTTCTATTCAACCAGAAAAGAATGAGCCTGCAAACCTGCAAGAACCGCTTAATGGTCAATTGCCAGCCCAAGGGTTGGAGCATTATCTACAGGAACAAGAAAAGCAATTAATCATCACAGCCCTCAAACAAACTGGCTGGAATAAAACCCAAGCAGCAGAACTACTTGGGACGACTTTTCGCTCATTACGTTATCGTATGAAAAAGCTAGAAATTGCAGAAGACCAATCTGAGTAGGTCTATCAGAGCATTGAATTTTTATTTCAGAGATTCAATGGCTGTCTGGCGGTATATTATTAAGTCTTAGTCTATCAACAGTATACTAATTTGCAGTCGCCTTTCGAATGAAGCGGATGCCAGAATCGAGAGCACGGGGTTTTAGTAAATCCAGCGCCTGCTGCTCCCATGAGCTCTCAATTCCTGACAAAGCAATGTCAGGCTCAACGCCGATGCCGTCGATCTGTCTGCCTGATGCTGTCATATAGTTAGCTACCGTCAGCTTGACTGCTTGCTCGTCATTGAGTGGTATGACTGACTGTACTGAGCCTTTACCATAGCTCACTTCGCCGATGATAGTAGCGCGTTTTTGTGCCTGTAAACTACTGGCCAAAACCTCGGCCGCGGATGCCGAGTAGCGATTTTGTAGAACAACCATAGGTAGAGGTTTGAGTATCGCATCCCCTTGGGTGGTTAGTACACGCGATTTGTCTTGACGTGCCTGTACTTGTACCACATCAGTATCATTCATAAATAAACTGGCAACGCTCACCGCTGATGTAAGTACACCGCCCGGATTGTCACGCATATCTAGTAGAATGCCTGAGATAGGTGCATCTAAATTAATCAAACCCTCTAACAGCTTTTCACGGCTATTGTTCTGGAATGCAGGTAGTTTAACAATCGCAATGCCATCGACGAGTTTTGTCTCAACAATTTGAGGGTGACTATTATTCCGCTGTAATGTCGTCGTATGCTTGCGGCGTCCCGCTTTAGAAGTGATGATATCTACTTGGGTACCAGCAATCCCTGTTAATAGCTGCTCAACGTCATTACTTTGCCGATTTTCGTCAAGTTTGAATTCACCAACTTGGTGTAAATAATCGCCCACTGCGATGCCTTTTTTATCTGCAGGCGAATCATCGATAACTTCTGTGATGACCCAATAGCCCACCTCTGGCTGATAAGTCACTTGGATACCGATATCACCTACGTCCCCTTCGGTAAAAGCGCGTAGATTTTCATAGGCTTCAGCATCCAAAAACTCGGCATGGCTATCAAGCTTAGTTAGCATACCGCTCATTGCATTATTAAATAACTCCTCATCATTGACCGCGTCAACATACTGACGGCGCACTAAATCAACAACAGCAACAAAGGTCTTTAATGTCTCAGGAGAAATTGCATTCAATGATACTTGCGAAACCTCTGATGGAATACTGGTATCGATATTATCATCATCGTCTATTAACGCACTCTCGTCTGGAATACTATCTATTGAATCATCTGATTCGTCTGCCGCATTCAACATCTCAGTGTCATCTTCAGCCACTATATCATCGGCATTCAAACTGATAAGCTGTAGGCTTGATGTCGGACTAGCATCATCGGCTGAGGTCACTGCTGCTTGCGCGTCCATACTGACAACACATAATCCAAGTAAACCCATTGCTAGAGTGGGCTTGAAGCATAAAGATTTAAAAAATGCAGATTTAGACACAATCGTCGCTAGCGACGAATTCATCACTCGTTGGTCTAATTGTTTAGACAAAGATGAGCGCACAAAAGAGATAGGATGCATAAAAAACTCATTTAAATAATAGGATGTATAAAGTTATTGTTATGTATTACCGTATAAGTTAACACCAAAGGCCTCTCTCAAACTAGGGCAGTTTTGCAAATCATCAAGCAAAATACATCATAAAAAAAGGGAAAGGTAATAGCTACCCTTCCCTTTTCTAGTTTATATCATTCATCTAATGAGCCATGTCTTTACAGATTATCCGATGTATGGATAACTTGAGACAACTGGCTTACGATGCTGAAACCAATAAACTCTCACCAGTCATTTCAGTAGGTGCATCAACATTCATTAGTGCCAAAATAGTCGGTGCGACATCACTGAGCTTACCGCCACGACGTACCTGTAGTTTTTGTGCGCCTACATAAATCAGCGGTACATGCTCTGTCGTATGCTGAGTATGTACTTGACCACTTTCGTAGTCTTGCATTTGCTCACAGTTACCGTGATCAGCTGTAATAAGCATATCACCGCCAGCAGCTTTTACTGCCGACTCGACACGGCCCACACAGACATCCAAGGCTTCTACGGCTTGGACCGCAGCGTCAAAGATACCTGTATGCCCTACCATGTCCCCATTGGCATAATTGACTACTAGCACGTCATATTTGCCAGATTCAATCGCTTCGACTAACTTATCCGTCACTTCAGGCGCGCTCATTTCAGGCTTCAAGTCATAAGTTGCGACATCTGGAGATGGTACCAAAATACGCGTCTCGCCTTCATACTCTTCTTCACGGCCACCGCTAAAGAAAAACGTCACATGCGCATACTTCTCAGTTTCCGCGATACGTAGCTGGGTTTTACCTTGATCCTGCAGGTACTCTCCCAAGGTATTGGCCAAAGACGTTGGATAGTAAGCGATGCTGGTTTTTGCATTGTCCGCTAAAACGTCTGAGTACTTGGTCAACATCACAAAGGCAGCAAGTTTTGGCTGCTTTTGACGGGCAAATCCTGAAAACTCATGATCAGGTAAAACAAACGCTTGAGCAAGCTCACGAGCACGGTCGGCACGGAAATTCATAAAGATCAGCGCATCATTGTCTTCGACGGTATAAGGCACTTCATCACGTCCAATGACAGTCGTCGGGCTGATAAATTCGTCAGTTTCACGTGCTTTGTAAGCGGCTTGGACAGCACCGTCCGCACGTGTCGACAAGCGATCTGCCTTGCCTTCAGTAATCAACTCATAAGCTTTTTGTACGCGATCCCAGCGGTTGTCTCGGTCCATCGCATAGTAGCGACCGATGATGCTGGCAATCTGTACGCGCCCGCCTTCATAATGAGCATTAAGCTTATCAATGTAATCACGCAAACGATTGATGTATTTATCAGCGGATTTAGGCGGAGTATCACGGCCGTCTAAGAAGCAATGGATAAAGACGTTCTTGGCACCATGAACCAATGCTGAATGGCACATGCCCTCGATATGGTCTTGATGTGAGTGAACACCGCCATCAGAGAGCAGACCCATAATATGTACATTACCGCCAAGCTCATTAGCCGCTTTCACTGCGTCAACCAATGCTTCATTTTTGTAAAATTCGCGATTGGCAAGTTCACTTGAGATGCGAGTCGAGTCTTGATAAAGAACACGGCCAGCACCCAAATTCATGTGCCCGACTTCTGAATTACCAAACTGGCCATCTGGCAGACCCACATCTTCTCCTGAAGCAGAAATCAGTCCATGAGGGTATTTTTGGTAAATTCTATCTAGATTTGGCATATTTGCCGCAGCAATGGCGTTATCTTTATCTTCTTCACGATGACCGAAGCCATCTAATATCATTAAGACATGCGGCGTTTTTTTATTCTGTGCGCCGCCTTCTTTTTTACTGCTGAGCTGCTGCGCCTGATTTTCGTCAATAGATTCTGATGCTTGCTGGGTACTGGTCATATATTACCGCTCCTCGAGTGAATGAACGCCTTTAATGCTATGTTAGGGTATGGAAAGCCCTCTATATTAACACATATCTTAAAATAGCTGAAAAACTGACAATTTTTCACTAAAAAATGATGAGGTTTGTATCGTTATCAAAAGCCCAAAACCTACCACATATATCAGGTAACAATACTGCGTATCAATCTGTAAATCATACTTGCAATCATTCATCTCATTGGTTAAGATGAATCTATTCTGAAGTGTTGGCTAGTAGATGTTTATTCCCTGAGCCGATAATGCTTTACCAGGATGTGGTACCTATCGTCTCATTGTGTATGCCTGCACCGCTTGCGGTGTATCAGGAAACCTGCAGAGATGATGACGCATCCGCCCTGAACTTCACGGTTCATGGGTCACCATCTTACAGCGGCACTTCGGTTGTTTTATTCGGTTTGTAAATATGTTCTTTATAATTAATATATTTACTGCCACTAAAAAGCCCCTTTCGTTAATGACGGAAGGGGCTTTTTCTATGCCTAATGAATGACTAAATCACTGTTACTCATCATTAGCAGATTTGGTAATTTTTTTCACATCTTTAGGGATGTTTTTGGCCGTACCATCAACAGTCGTATGTTGTTTAAACACGTCACCAAACGGGTTTTGCTGTTGTTGACCAAATGGATTTTGGTTATTCATACCACCTGCGCCACCGAATGGATTCTGTCTACCCATACCACCAAACGGATTTTGGCCGCCGCCCATTTGACCACCCATCTGTTTTGCCATCATTTCCATCATTTTTTGCTGATTATTCATGACATAGTTATTGGCAAAGTCTTTGAGTTTCTTTTGTACTGGTGGCAAGATCACGAGTAGCGCGAGCACATCACTCAGCACACCTGGAATAAGTAGCAAAATACCAGCGACTGCCATGGCAATGCTCTTAATCATGGTGGACTCTGGTGGACGCATTGCAGGGTTCATCATACCACCTGCTTTCATCTGCTGAGCCATTGGATTCAAAGAAGCCATACCTTTACGCACAAGAGAAATACCGATCACTGCTGCGACAATAAACCACATGAACACCCACCAGCCGCTCATGAATTGAGCAAGCAAATACCACAGTAGCATCTCGATAATAAACCAAACGATGGCTATACCAACTATCTGACCCATAAAGTGTCGTCCTATAAAATAAAAACCAATAAATTGAGCGCCATGCAAATTAAAATGGCTAACATATGATGTATATGGGGATTGGTTGCTATACTATCAAACTTACGGCTGATTTTTAAGCCATAAAACAAAATGTAAGCAAGACGGAATACTATGGCAATTATTATCGGGATCGACCCAGGGTCACGCATGACGGGTTATGGAATAGTCCAGCAGACGGGTGATAAGCTCACTTATATCGATGCAGGCACGATTCGCACAGATACCAAAGAGATGCCTGAACGCCTCAAGCGTATTTTTAATGGATTGACCCGCATCACCCAGCATCACTTGAAATACGCTGACGAGCCTATCTATACGGCTATTGAACAAGTCTTTATGGCAGAAAACCCTGATTCTGCACTTAAGCTTGGGCAAGCACGAGGCGCAGCGATTGCAGCGATGGTCGCCTTGGATTTAGAAGTATCAGAGTATACTGCTCGGCAAATCAAACAAGCCGTGTGTGGCTATGGCGCTGCTGCTAAAGAGCAAGTACAGGAAATGGTTTGCCGCATACTACAGTTAGAAGTCGTACCACAGCAAGATGCAGCCGATGGTCTTGCCTGCGCTATTTGTCATGCGCACTCCAGCCATTCTATGAATAAAATACTACTTAATAGCTCTATGCGAGGACGCGGTGGCTCTAAGAAAAAGGGTCGTTGGCGTTTGACCGAGGAAGATTTGGGTAACTTGCGTTAAAGATAGGCGTTAAAGCAGACAAGCTTTAAAACCAATAAGCATTAAAATAGTGAGACAATAAAAAAACACGCCATTGGATGCGTGTTTTTTTATGAGTACAAGCCCTGTCACTTTTATCTTTTGGAAGACGACATTACAGCGGACTACTCTACAACTGCACTTTCAATGACAGCGTCGAGCACATATGCATACTTTTCATCGTCAGTATCATTTTCTGCTGTTTCGTCTGTTTCTATTAATTCGTTAGTCTCTAATCGGTAGCGCTGTAATCGTAATACTTCTTCATGCATACCGTCATGCTGGTAGCCATCTATCTCTCCTGCAAATACTCTCCACTTCCCTTCACGAACTTTGACACCTTGATCGTTGTAAGTGATGGGCCTAACTTGGAGACACTGCTTTTCACCATTTATGTCACAATTGACTTCTTTAGCATTCACTGCCCAAAATAATGTCTTGCCCTTACTGTTGTATTTCGCTTGAGGTGTGAGTTTACCACTCCAAACCAAAGTCACATCGTCGTCAGTAAATTGGGTCAATACTGGACTTTCACCTTGCTCCATTTTTAATTCACTGCTACCTAGCATCAACGTATTTAATGTGTTTTCTGCCATATCAAGATCGCTACAAGACATTTTGGTGCTCATGACTTCTTCAGTGCTCAAAGCATGTCCCTGTAGCTCATAAGCAGCGCTCACCATATTGCAGCCAACGCTGTAGCTGAGTGTGTCTTGATTGAACACTAAGGTCACCTGACTATTGATATCCGCAAACTCAGGTATAGGCTGTTCATTGGCACCCGTTGCACCCATTAATGTCCAGCGATGATGGAATAAGGTGGTTACGAGCTTCTCTTTAGCACTTAGTTTGGTAGAGCCAGGTTCATCCATTGCTGGCTCGTTATCGGTCAAAAGGTTTGCACTGGATAATGCATCTTCGGTTTCAGTAATGTCAGATGTACCTGATATCTCGTTTTCATTAGAAGCGTCTTCTTTTTGACAAGCGCTCAGCATCAAGCTTGCCGCCACTATACTGGGCAATAAAAACGTTGTCCGTGCTGATTTTTTGGCTCTACCTACCATATTACGAACCTCTTAGTAAGCGTATCTCAATTTTCTCGATTACTTATTTCTATATACTTGCTGGGCCTGCACCTTCTGAAGAAATATTTAATTAACCGTTCTGGGATATCATTATTATAATCACGTTAGATTAACCACTATAGACCGAGCATTATTAGCTTATGTAATAAAATGTTGATTTTTATTATGTTTTAAATTCTTTTATTATTTTGCTATCTAATATCACTAATTTCGTGGATGAAAAAAGGATAGCTAATACATATTAGCTATCCCCGATATTATCTTTAATGAGCAAGCAGCTAAAAACAATAGAGCTTGCGATGTATCTTTTTATCTAATCATTGGTTTCTGCAGGCTTAGCTTTAGCCATATTTTTAATACTGAAGCGCTCATTCATCTTTTGATAAAAACGGGCTAGGTTTTTGCCTTGCTCATTAGGATCAACTTTGAGCACTTTACCAAAATCTAAGCCTAAATACAGCACGATGTCAGCAAAGCTCAATTGCTCACCCACTAGATACTCACGACCCTCCAAAATTGTCTCAAAATACCCCATTGCCTTGATAGCTCGAGCAATTGATGGTGCGACGAACTCTGGTACCTGTTCAACACGCTGTGCTTTGGACGGGTGACTGTGCTGGAATGCTAGCATCAAATTGTACATTACTTCAAACTCAGCAATACGGCGCATAGAGCAAACCTGGGCACGTTGTACCACATCATTACCCATGACCGAACGCTCACCATAGACGCGATCCAGATATTCGCAGACTGCTTGTGAGTCATTGAGCACGGTGCCATCGTCTAGTGTTAAGACAGGGACTGTCTGCATCGGATTTATTTTGGTAAATTCGTCTGACATCTGCTCATTTTTGGCAAAATCAATATCAATCACATCGATGTCATCCATATCATCAACATCGATACCTTTTGATGCCAATAAGATAAGGGCTTTGCGCGGGTTGGGTGCTGTACGGGTGACGTATAGTTTTTTCATGATGAACTCCTTGTAAGAATGATTGAATAGAAATTTAGCGCTGATACGCTTTATTATGATGGTGGTACTGATGAGCACCAATCTATTGATACTCCATACCACAGTTATAGCTTACTCTGACCGTCATGGCAAAGGCTTATTACTCATGAACCGAAAATAGCAAAAGCCCCATAACTTTAAGTCACGGGGCTTTATTTAATCATATTTATGCAACCAGTCCAGTTATTTATTAGGGGCTGGTGTCGTACGTAGGTACGGCTTGATTTCTTTATGACCTTTTGGATATTTGGCAGCAATATCTTCGTTTTTGACACTTGGTGGAATGATCACGTCATCACCGTCCTTCCAATCTACAGGCGTTGCGATGTTATACTCATCCGATAGTTGTAGTGCATCAATAACACGGATGATTTCATCAAAGTTACGACCACAACTGGCCGGATACGTCAGCGTTAGACGCACCTTTTTATTTGGATCAATGATGAAAACGCTACGTACTGTATGTGTGCTATCTGCATTAGGGTGCATCATGTCATATAGCTCAGCGACTTCTTTATTAGGATCAGCGATAATTGGGAAATTCATCTCTGTGCCCTGAGTCTCACCGATATCGCTCGCCCACGCTTTATGGTCTTCTAAGCTATCGACAGAGATACAGATCGGTTTCACATTGCGCTTTTGAAATTCGCCATTCAGTGCTGCTGCACGACCAAGCTCAGTGGTACATACTGGCGTAAAATCTGCTGGATGCGAGAAAAAAACCACCCACTGATCACCTGCCCACTCGTGAAAATTGATATCACCTTCTGTGGTTGTCGCATCAAAATTGGGTGCGGTATCGCCTAAACGTAAATGTGCCATGCTTTATTCCTTAGCTATGTTGATGAACGCTCGTATTGACCCATCGGCCGCGCGCTCTATTATTATCATCGACGTGCTCGCCATAAAAATGCAAAGCACATCCGTAAAAACTGACTTTATAGTAACAAACTGGTTATGAATGTCTTGTGACGGATTGTAATGCGGTTATTCCACTCTAAACTATCGGAGAACGTAGAATCTGGGTCAGTTCTATAATAGCCCGATTAAGGTTTATATTGTGACAAATAGTGCTGAATATCACTCTTTTGTGGATGCTCACTCAACCAGGTCGCAAAACCTTCAACTTTATCAAAGTCTGTCCCTAACTTCTGCTGATAAAGTTTTTTAAAAGACTGATCGCGATCTTGATTTCTTAATTGCTGTTGCCACGGCTCACTCATTACCGCGGTGAGTTTATCCTGCATGTTTAGATATTTGAGTAATGACCATTCACCTCGGTCTAACCAAACATCATCACAAGTGTGGCAAACGTTAATGGTGTTTTTATGCTCATTGTTAATGCGATATTTCAGCATAAACTTACGACAACGTTGACAGATGAGCGCATTATCTGTGTTGTCTAATTCATCCGCACTAAAAGCGTCTAAGGTCTCATTCGCATTATTGACAGCGGGATGGTTTTCAAGCCAAGTACGATAGCTTAGTAAATCGAGATAAGTCCCTTCGCAGGATTCGCAACCCAAAGCTGACAGGGTATCATCAAGCTTAGTCGGTGATAAGCTTTGGTTAGTACATTTATAGCAATTTAAACTCATAACATCCTCTTTTAAAGTTAAGTTTAGGGCATGTTTGATAACTCACAAATAAGCACTGTCTGTAGATTTATAATTATTCACAAAAAAGCCCATCCCTAGCGTACTAGAAATGGGCTTGCTTGCAAACTACTATTGTTCAGTATTATTTCAAAACATCATTTTAGCAATGACATTTTAGAGACTGGGCCAATATGGATTACGCTGGCTTATAGCTATCACGCAAGCTAACGATTTGGTTAAATACTGGCTTATCCGTGCTGTGATCTTCGCTATCGGTGATAAAGTACCCTTCACGCTCAAACTGGAAACGCGTGCCAGCGTCAGCATTGGCTAAAGATGGCTCAACCACTGCATTTAGCTCAGTGAGCGAGTCAGGGTTTAGCGCTTGATGGACATCAGCGACGCTACTTGGATCTTCAGCACTGAATAGCTGCTCATACATGCGCACGGTCGCTGGTACACCTTGACTGGCTGATACCCAATGAATCACGCCTTTAACCTTACGCCCTTCAGGGTTGTTGCCCAAAGTAGTAGGATCAATTGTCGCTTTTAGCTCAACGACATTACCATTTTCATCAGTGATATGCTCAGTGACGGCTAGCACGTAGGTGTTACGCAAACGAATCTCTGGCTTTTCTGGTGATAGGCGTTTATAACCTGCTGGTGGTTCAATCTCATAATCACCTTGATCGATATATAAAGTCTCGGTAAACGGAATCTCACGCTCACCCATATCGACGTTAGGATGGTTCGGCTGCGTCAACCAAAGCGTCTGAGTCGCATCGTCAAAACGGGCATTAACGCTATCGGCTTTTTGCGACTCCCAACTGCTGACGGCATCAGAGAAGTTAGTGATGGTCACTTTTAACGGCTTTAGTACCGCCATGCCGCGACCAGTTGTCGTCTCTAATGACTGACGGACGCTGAATTCCAATAAGCGAAAATCAACGACGCTATCTGCTTTGGTCACGCCCACACGCTCACAAAAATCACGCAAGCCCTCTGGCGTATAACCACGGCGGCGCATACCAGCGACAGTCGGCATACGGGGATCGTCCCAACCGCTGACGATGCCTTCATCGACGAGCTGCTTAAGCTTACGCTTACTGGTCAATGTATGATCCACATTTAAGCGGCTAAACTCGTACTGATGCGGCGGTACGTCAAAACCGATCTTCGCGATAACCCAATCATAGAATGGACGATGGTCTTCAAACTCAAGCGTACACAATGAATGGGTGATACCTTCGAGCGCATCAGAGAGTGGATGCGCAAAGTCATACATTGGATAAATGCACCATTTATCACCAGTCTGATGATGAGACTGATGCATCACGCGATAGATGACAGGGTCACGCAGATTCATATTTGGGCTGGCCATATCGATTTTGGCGCGCAATACCGCCTTACCTTCAGCGTACTTACCGTCTTTCATATCATTGAACAGCGCTAGGTTTTCTTCAACACTGGCATCACGCTGCGGAGATGGCTTTCCCGCTTCATTGAATGAACCACGGTTATCGCGAATCTGCTCAGGCGTTTGCAAATCGACATAGGCATCGCCTTGTTCAATCAACTGTATTGCCCATGCATGTAACTGGTCAAAATAACTTGACGCGTGATACGCCTCACCTGCCCACTCAAAACCGAGCCACTTCACATCATTTTCGATGTTATCGATAAAATCTTGCTTTTCGGCGGTTGGGTTGGTGTCATCAAAACGCAGGTTGCACACACCGCCGAACTCTTTGGCCACACCAAAGTTTAAGCAGATAGATTTTACGTGACCTAAATGCAAGTAGCCGTTTGGCTCAGGCGGAAAACGTGTGACAATTTGCTCATACTTTTGCGCATTGACATCGTCACGAATGATATTACGAATAAAATCGTTTTTTGCTTCGTCTTTTTGTGCATTGTTGCTTGAGTGCTCACTCATCGGGTATTGCTCCTAACGCAAATTGTCAATTTGTAATACGTGCCATCACGCATCACAAAACGTTCAAAATAAATTATTAAAATAAATTGGGATATAAAAACTCAGATAACGCGACCGCATTATCAAAATTTGTCAAAGCTGATCAAAAATGGCTAAAGTTGCGTTATTCTATCAGCTTTTGCAAACGCATTAACAGCCTGATACATGACACGGGATAAAAAAGCCGTTAGACTACCCGTAACTTTTTAACCACCAATTTTTAACCACCACTTGACAGCGTCATTTAAGGCGCTGCAATCAAAAAGGAATATCCAATGGTAGACATGCCACCAGTAGTAGAACTTGACACCAATATGGGTGCGATCGTTATCGAACTCAACGAAGAAAAAGCACCAAAGACCGTAGAAAATTTTTTGAACTACGTAAAATCTGGTCAATATGACGGTACGATTTTCCATCGCATTATTGATGGCTTCATGATTCAAGGCGGCGGAATGGATGCTGAGATGAATGAAAAACCAACCAACGCGCCTATCGAAAACGAAGCGGATAATGGTTTGAAAAACGACAAAGGTACTATCGCAATGGCGCGTACCCAAGATCCGCATTCAGCAACTAGCCAGTTTTTCATCAACGTAAAAGACAACGATTTCCTAAACCACTCTGGCAAAAATATGCAAGGTTGGGGTTACACTGTATTTGGTAAAGTCACTAGCGGTATGGATGTGATCGAAAAAATGAAAGGCGTACCAACTGGTCGTTTCGGCATGCATGCTGATGTGCCAAAAGAGCCTGTCGTTATCAACTCAGCGACCATCATTACTCAGTAATCGTTATTCAGTTACCGCAAATTAGTAACTGCAAACTGACAAGCATTATTCAATAAATTTCATTGGGTAATGCCTGTTATATGATAAGGATAAAGATAAATGCAGCGTTTTGATCATTTAATCACGACCCGCCCTCATCAAGTGCGGCAAGTAATGATTAGCGATTTGCATTTATCGCCTCAGGAGCCTGCCTTAGAGCAGGCTTTTTTGGCTCTGCTCGATGACTGTCTTGCCCTGCCAGCGCTCAAACGCCTATTTATATTGGGTGATTGGTTTGAGGTATGGCTAGGTGATGATACGTATTTATCATTGTCAGAAAACGAGCAGATAGCACATTGGCTAACCCCGTTGATTGCAAAGCTCAAACAGCTACGTATCAATGGTTGCGAGATATTGGTCATGCACGGCAACCGTGATTTTTTGTTAGGACAGCCATTTTGTAATCTATTCGGCGGTGAACTGATAAGCGAGCCATATACTTTGCCTGTCGGTCAACAAACTTACCGCTTAGAGCACGGTGACGCACTCTGCACCGATGATAAAAAATATCAACTCTTTCGTAAAATCATGCGCAATCGCCTGACCCAGTGGTATTTGCTTAATAAATCATTAGAAAAACGCTTAGCCATCGCAGACAACATGCGTAAAAGAAGCCAGCAAAACAATGCGAACAAAGCGGCTTATATCATGGATGTGAATGATGAGACCGTACGTCAAGCCATTACTACTAGCGATGCGCTACTGCACGGACATACCCATCGCCCAGATATCCATCACGTCACCGCTGACAAAAAACGCTATGTGCTTGGTGATTGGCGCTTGCTAGATACCGACACACGCCAGCCTAAAGTCAGTGCAGTGATTGGTGCAGTGACAGATGACGAGCATTCAAATGACGGTTTTAGTAGTAACGATTTAAGCAATAATGATGCTGGGTTTGAATTGTTTGAGTTTACAATGCTTGTTTGATTTTATCGTTGAATCTATCTAAAAAACAAAAGGGTCTGTTGAAATATCAACAGACCCTTTTGTTTTTTACTACAATTCTTTTACTACACTTTTAAATAGCTTATCGCTTGCTAGCTATTTAAGGTATTAGCTTAAAGAAATGCTGACGGTAGTGCTTTAGCTCACGGATAGAGTCACGAATATCATCTAGGGCTAAATGACTACCACCTTTTTCGAAGTTCTTTAAGATATCAGGACGCCAGCGGAAACAAAGCTCTTTAATTGATGACACGTCAAGATTGCGATAATGGAAGAAACGCTCAAGCTCTGGCATTTGGCGCGCCATAAATCGACGATCTTGACAGATAGAGTTGCCGCACATTGGTGACTTGCCACTATCGACCCATTTATTTAGAAACTTGATGGTCTCAGCTTCCGCTTCAGCCAATGTCACTGTGCTACGGCGCACACGATCGACCAATCCTGACTGGCCATGTTGCTTGGTATTCCAGTCATCCATTTTATTTAGGACTTGATCCGATACTTTGATCGCAAACACAGGCCCTTCGGCAAGCACATTCAAATCTTCATCAGTCACGACGGTGGCAATCTCGATAATTTCATCGTTTAAGGTATCAAGTCCGGTCATTTCTAAATCAATCCACACCAGCCCTTTTTTGCCTTGATTTTTGATCTTAATCTTATTGGGATGGTCACCGGTAGCCATAAAATATCCTATCATTCATAATTTTGGAAAAACAATTTTAAAAAACGTATTACACGTAGACACTCGTGCTCAGACAGTATTGCAACATGCTACTTGGTTCAGAAAACCTACAGGGTCGTACAATATTACAAAACCACTGTCTGCCGCAGACGCTTTAGGCTGTATGTTAGCAAATTTTCACGCTACACTTAGCAATATTTTTATAATAGGTCAAAAACCCATGGCATTAATCCGGCAACGCAAACTGACCAAACAACAGATTCGTCGCATCGACAAGCAGCAGCTGTCCAATCAAGATAGTATTGATGATAGCTTGATGGATGGTGTGGTCATGGCGCATTACGGTAAGCAACTAGAAGTACAAGTCACAAGCCTGCCAGCTGTAATACCTGAGCAGCCAGAGACTGCACCTGATGATCCTGAGCCGTTTTGGCAGATGCTCGAGCTCGGCGATATTTGGCGCTGCCATGTACGCACTAACTTGCCGATGCTAGCCGCTGGTGACCAAGTGCGCTGGAGTGCCGACTCCAACACAGGCTTTGGCCGTATCGAAGCCGTCAAACCTCGTACCTCATTGGTTTCTCGCCCTGACCGCTATCATAAGCTCAAACCTGTTGCCGCCAATGTTGATATTCTGGCCATCGTCTTTGCCCCATTACCTGCTGCCGCGCCTACCTTGATTGATCGCTATCTTGTGGTATGCCATCATGCAGGTGTCAAACCACTGCTTGTCCTCAACAAAGCTGATCTGTTGGCTCAAGAAAACGGCGTCGATACCAATGAGCTATTGGCACAGTATGCCGCACTTGGTTATGAAAGTGTTCTGACTTCGGTCGATTGTCCTGAAAACGTCGCCGAGAGTGACGAACAAGAAGGCCTTGATGAGTTAAAACGCTATATAGATAAAAAACTGGTCATCTTTGCAGGGCAGTCTGGTGTTGGCAAAAGCAGCTTAATCAACGCCCTACTCCCAGAGTCTGGTCAAAGCGTCAATATCATCTCGCAAAACTCTAAGCTTGGTCAACATACGACAACGACCAGTCGACTACTGCCATTCAATCCAGATGATCTCACCCAAGGCGGCATCGTGGACACCCCAGGTATCCGTGAATATGGTATCTGGCATCTGACGCCTGATGACATCATCTCAGGCTTCATTGAGCTGGCGCCACTGGCCGGCGACTGTCAATTCCGCGACTGTCGCCACACCCATAACAGCAAAGGCTGTGCACTATGGCAAGCCGTGGCTGACGGTACTGTATTACAGCGCCGCGTTGAAAACCTTGTGACGCTACGAGAGGAAGCTGATACTAAGCCTTACTAGGTTCAGTTAGCATCATTTCAAAGGCAAAATGCAGGCTTGATTATTGACCGTGTCATCGCCCGTTTACTATAGATGACCTTATCGGTATAATAGCGCCTTGTTCAATATCATTGGGCTGGCTTCTCAGCTCAATAGAACACCTATTTTTTTGGAGGTATGGTTTGGATCGTGCGCTGGAATTTGTGGGCAACCACCCGTTTTTATTTGGTATATTAGCCGTACTTGCTATCCTGTTTTTTACCATTGAAAACAAACGTAGCGGTAGAAAAATATCGCCCAACACCCTTGGCATGATGGTCAACTCTCAAAACGCGCAGCTGATCGATATTCGCGCCAAGAAGAAGTTTGAATCAGGTTATATACAAGGCAGCCGCAACATACCGTTCACTGACCTCAAAGACCGCTTAGCAGAGATTCGCGCGATTGAGCAGCCAGTGATTATCATCTGTGATATGGGCGTACAAGCAGGCGCAGCCATTCAGATGATTGGTAAAGACAGTGTCTATCGCTTAGAGGGCGGTATTGGCGGCTGGCAAGGCGCTGGTATGCCATTGGTTGGTGTAAAAGACGCCAAATCAAAAAACAAAGCTAAGACCAAGCCTAGCTTGAGCAAATAGTAGATTATCTGAAATATAGCTTTTGACTAAAAACAGCATCTGATTAATGATAGCAAAATAAAAAGACACCTTATCACTAGGTGTCTTTTTTTATATCCTGTTTATACTGCTGCCGAGGGTTTTAAACTAAAACGGCTTGAATTTGTCATGCTCATCCCCACTTTAGTATGAGCATAATCGAATACATTTGCACTTTACTCATTGATAACAGATTCTATCAACACTGAGACTATGATAATTTATCAGGCTATCTATAATAGGTTTGTTATCTCATAAATTTATAAATAAGGATTTACCATGACTGTATCTGTTAAAGTTTACACGACCCCTATCTGCCCATACTGCTCAAACGCCAAACAACTACTAAAAACCAAAGGCGTTGATTACGAAGAAATCGGCATGCACGACATGAGCAGCGAAGATCGTCAAGCACTGATGAAAAAAACCAATAACTACCGTACTGTGCCACAAATTTTCGTTGGTGAGACCTTTGTCGGCGGCTTTGATGAGCTCAACCAGATGAACCAGCAAGGCAAACTTGACGAGCTATTAGCGGGTTAATCTGCTACCTTGCTTTACTGTCTGTCTTTATTTATGTAAAGATAGACAGTGGCAAGCTTGGAAACCGTAATAAAAAGTAAGGTTAAAAA
Source organism: Psychrobacter piscatorii (assembly GCF_043641605.1). Lineage (GTDB taxonomy): Bacteria > Pseudomonadota > Gammaproteobacteria > Pseudomonadales > Moraxellaceae > Psychrobacter > Psychrobacter piscatorii_C. The sequence continues at coordinate 126,576 of NZ_JBHZRK010000008.1, forward strand.
AATATCGAGCTACACGCTTAGTTTATATTACAATGACTTTTTATTAACATGACCGTTTGCCCCATCACTTGATTTAATTTTAGAGGATTTATCATGGCTGAAGAACAAGCACAAGCACAACCACAATTGGCACTAGAACGCATCTATGTAAAAGATATGTCACTTGAAGTACCAGGCGCTAGCGTATTCACCAAAGAGTGGAACCCAGAGCTTGATATCAATTTGTCTAGCAACGCTGAAAAACTGGATGATGATCATTATCAAATCATCTTGACCGTAAGCGTAACCGCAAAAAATGCTGAAGAAGCAGCATTCATTGCTGAAGTACATCAAGCAGGTATCTTCTTGTTAAAAGACATTCCAGAAGATCAAATCGGTCAAATCCTGGGTGCATACTGCCCTAACGTGCTGTTCCCATACGCGCGTGAAATCATCAGCGACATCGTGACGCGTGGTAGCTTCCCGCAGCTATTGCTTGCGCCTGTGAACTTTGATCAAGCGTATGCACAAAGCCAGCAGCAAGCACAAGTTGATGCTCAAGGTAACGCATAAGCATTAATTAAAATATATGAGCTTTATCAGTCGTATATTTGATAAAAAACCGTTTACTTATAATGAGTAAGCGGTTTTTTTGTGGGTATTTTCTGTGAGGTATAAAAAAACCCTGTAATGAAACAGGGTTTTTAATGACTATATCGACTGGCTAAATTAATTAGCTAAAATCGAACATTAGCCTTTTAACGCAGACAAAATCTGCTGCTTAACCGCTTCGATGTCTTGCGTGCCATCAAACTTATCGTAGTTTGGTGCATCTGCGCCCTCTGTGGCTTTTTCTTGATAAAAACCAACCAATGCAGATGTTTGCTCATGGTAAGTCGACAGACGGTCGCGAATGGTCGCTTCTTGGTCGTCTTCACGCTGGATAAGCGCTTCGCCAGTCACATCGTCGATCCCTTCCTGCTTTGGCGGATTGTAATCAACATGATAAACGCGGCCTGACCCTGGGTGCTGACGACGGCCAGACAAACGGCTCACGATTTCATCATCAGGTACGCTGATCTCTACCACGTGATCGATGGCAACATCAGCATCGGCAAGTGCTTGCGCTTGAGGAATAGTACGTGGAAAACCATCAAAGATACAACCGTTGGCACAATCAGGCTTTGCAATACGCTCTTTTACGAGATTGATAATGAGGTCATCAGACACCAGACCACCAGCATTCATGATATCTTTGGCTTTTTTGCCAAGCTCGCTGCCTTCTTTGATAGCAGCACGTAGCATATCACCCGTTGATATCTGCGGAATATCATATTCTTTAGAAATAAACTGGGCTTGAGTACCTTTACCGGCGCCTGGTGGACCTAGCAAAATAATACGCATCATTACACGATTCTCCTGAATTGAGTGGGATTTTAGGATTAATAAAACTTAGGGATTGGCGGATTGCAGAGATACCTTACCTTGTGACCTTGCAAACCTCAAGTATTTTCATGATTATGGTCATAAGTTGCCATGACTTAGGTGTTCATATAACACTGTTGCACCGTTTTGTGGGCAACAGCGTTGATACGACAAATGCTGACAATGACACATCCCAATACTAGGGGATTTGTTGATTAATTTCTACATTAGCCTGGTTTTGATCAGCACTAATCACCACAGGATTGCCTGATAGGTCTCCTGATTCTGCGATGGCTGTACCACTATGGCTAATACGAGCGATGACAGCTAACTGTACTTTGTCAGATCGAGCAGATCCTAGGGTACGCTCTGGCATCATGGCATCAAGATCACTTAGGCTAATAGTCGCCTCACCTTGTTTTATGGCAGTAATCGGCAATCGTTTTGCCGCAAACGGCGGGCCACCATTCACATCACGAATCGCCACAAACAGCACGTCATCCGCTTTGACCAGTGGCAGTAGGCTTGAGTTGATCTTAACGGTCACCTCGATACCTTCAGAGGCTTGTTGCTGCTGCATGGTCACATTGGCACTGAGTTCATCTAGACTGGATAACGCCTGCGTATGATCGCCTGGTTTGGCAGAAATACTGTCACGCAAGCGTTTGATCCAGCCTTGTGCTTGATCAAAATTATTTGCTCGCGCCTCACCCATTGCCATGAGCATTTGCGCGCCTTCATGCTGTGGGTTTTTGGCCAATACCGTTTCTAGCACTCGGCGACTATTTTCGTCTAACTGACCCTTATTAGCAAAGAAATTAATCTGCGCGTAAGTAATGGCGATTTCTTCGTTATCAGGCGACAAACGATACGCACGTGATAAGGCTTCTAATGCTGAATCGGTCGCCTCTAATGATAAGAACAACTCTGATAGGCGCATCCAACGGTTGTAATCGTACGCATGGCGATAGACATTGGTCTGCATGGCACTAATCAGCTGATTGCCATCTTCGATCGCCCAAGCAGGCGGCTGGTCAATCTTGCCAGTTAATAAGTCATCCGCCACTTGACCTACTTTGTCTTCGCTTGCCCAAAGCTCAAATACAGGCGTGCGATCTCCGACCATCAAGTACGCCATCGCAGACAGTACAGGCACCCAGACGACGATAATCAATCGACTCTTAATACCAGGCGTGACCATAGGCGCGACTTCACGCTGAGCATCCAAAAGCTGGCGTTCAAGCTCAAGCTTTTGGTTTTGATAGTGATGCTCATCAATGATGCCGCTGTCTTTATCTGTTTTCAGCTCCGCTAAGCGCTCCCGAAAGACCGCTACGTTGATATCTAATAGCTGATTGTCCAAAGGCTTACTATGCGTGCGAGGTGCTCTCAACCATGGTTTAATCGCAATAACAGCAAGCAATAAGGCGGTAAGTAGGCTCAGCGCAATAAATAAGCCAACCGTAGAAAATATGGTCATTTTTTGTCCCCAAGGCGTGTAATATCATGATCGTCTTTATTATCAACACGTGATAATAAGCGCTCAAGCTCCGCTTTTTCAGCAACAGACAGCGCCTCAGCGGTACTATCTACTGTCATGCCGCTTGCACCACTGGCAACAAGCTGACGTCGTTTGCTTTGCCAAAACCAACCTACTAACAAGATGATGAGCAATAATGGTGGAAAGAACCATAAGATCCACGTTGAAGGACGTACTGGTGGCTTATAGCTAATAAAGTCGCCATAACGTTCCTGCATATAGGCACGAATCTCACCATCGCTACGACCATCTTTGACCAAATCATAGGTTTTTTGCTTTAAGTCTTGGGCAATTGGGGCATCAGAGCCTGCCAGATTCTGGTTTTGACATTTTGGACAACGCAGCTCTTCGATAAGGCCACGATACTGTGCCTCTTGTTGTACAGAGTCAAAATCATAGACGTCGATGGCAGCAAAACTGGCCATACTGAATAGACAAGCGATAAGCAAGCTTGCTAATTTTATCGTAACGGATTTTATTTGATAGGCTATCATTGACACGCCTCCTCAACCTGACTTGGATCTAAACTAACGCCATTATTATTGGCATTATTAAGCACCATCAAGCAAGGCGCGATACGGCTTTGCCAGTTGCTCTCATTGACCTCACCGATAATATGCTGACGAATAATCCCTTCACCATCGACGACAAAAGTCTCAGGCGCGCCAGTTAATCCTAAATCTAAAGCAAACTGCCCCGATAGATCCTGAATAGACATCGAAAAGGGATCGCCGCCTTTGTTCAGGTATCCGAGTGCATTACCGATGTCATCTTTGTAGTTGACACCTACCAAGTTCACACCGCGCTCCTCCAATTTCATTAAGAAAGGATGCTCGATGATGCAAGTAGGACACCATGATCCCCAGATATTCATCAAGAACGGTTCATCAGGCAGGTTATCATTGGTCACGATACGACTGGTATCGGATAACAATGGCAACTCAAAAGCGGGAACTGGACGCTCAAGTGCTGTGTTCGTCACGATATCCGTCGGTTTGCCCAAGCGCATGTATAGCATGGCAACCAGACCAATGAAAATCACCAGCGGAATCAAAAATCCTAACTTGAGTGACTTTTTGCGTTTGGTATTCTTATTGCTTTGCTGAGTCTGTTTATCAGGTGCATTGTTTGAGGTCGTCATGTTACTGATCCCCTGTCTTGATAGCTTGCGATTCCAAATCTGCAACCGTAGCAAAGCCTGATTTTTTGGCGGCGATTTGCGCAGGTGTTCTGGTTTTCTTAATACGATAACGATTGTCTAGCATGCTGAGCAATGCGCCAAACGCCATAATAAGCGCACCTAGCCATATCCAGCGAATCAGCGGTTTGACATAGATACGGAACGCCCACTCGTTGCTATCCTCAGCAATTGGCTCACCAAGTGCGACATACACATCACGCATAAGGCTGGCATCAATCGCCGCCTCGGTCATTGGCATCATACTGATAATATAGTTACGTTTTTCAGGATGTAGCGTCGTCACCGTTTGACCGTCTTTGCTCACCGATACCTCGGCTTGCGTGGCGTCAAAGTTACTGCCTTTTACTTCGCTAAAACCTTTTACTGTAAAGTCATAACCTTGGACATTGACACTATCATTTGGTCCCAGCGCCACATCACGTTCAATACTGAGTGTACTGGTAAATGCCACACCAATGACCGCAACGAGCACCCCGATATGAGCGATTTGTTGACCCCAATAGCTTAGACGCAGCTGGCGTAGTCCGTTTAAACGGCTCGGTGCATTCTTGGTTTTGTCTCTAAAGTCGACCACCATCCATAAGAGTACCCAAAAGCTCACTGCCAACGTGACGCCAATATTTAGCATCGCTGATGGACTTGTAAAATAAGCGATAATCGCCGCCAATACCAGACTGCTCACAGCGATAACCATGCCAGCACCCAATAATGGGCGGCTGTCTTGTTTCCAGCGGATATTAGAGCCCATCCCCATCGCGATGAGCAGCAACCATGTCAATGGCACAAATAGCGCATTAAAGTACGGAGGGCCGACCGATACCTGACCTAAGCCAAAAGAATCAGCGATAATGGGGTATAGCGTACCAAGTAGGACAACCAAGGTCGAAATCAAAATAATGACGTTGTTAATCACCAAGAACGACTCGCGTGAGATCAGTCGATACTGGCTTTCAACCGTCAAACGCCAACCACGTACCGCAAACATCAGCAGACCACCGCCGATAATCACGCCAAGAATGGCTAGAATAACGAGACCACGCGTCGGGTCAGCAGCAAATGAATGGACTGAAGTAATAACGCCTGAACGGACGAGGAATGTGCCTAGCAAACTAAGTGCAAAGGCAAAAATGGCAAGCATGATCGTCCATGCTTTGAACACACCGCGCTTTTCAGTGACGGCAAGCGAATGTAGCAATGCCGTACCTGCGAGCCATGGCATCAGTGAGGCGTTCTCTACTGGATCCCAAAACCACCAGCCGCCCCAGCCAAGCTCATAATAAGCCCACCATGAGCCAAGTGCGATACCAACCGTTAAGAAACCCCAAGCCGCTAGCGCCCACGGACGCGACCAGCGTGTCCAGACCGCATCCAAACGCCCTTCCCACAACGCTGCCATACAAAAAGCAAATGGCACGACCATACCCACATAACCCATGTAGAGCATCGGCGGATGAATAATCAAACCAAAATCTTGCAAGACAGGGTTTAGATCCGCGCCATCAACTGGCAAATTGGGCAAGGTACGATCAAATGGTGACGAGGTAAAGATCAGCATCGCTAGCATCATCATCTGCACGCCTGCCAATATCACAAGGACACGCGCACGCATGGACAGCGGTAATCCGCGGCTAAAATAAGACACCAGCGCACACCAAGTGGCCATAATGGTCATCCACAGTAGCAATGACCCTTCATGCCCGCCCCACGTTGCAGACAGCTTGTAATACCAAGGCAGCAACGTATTGGAGTGCTGAGTGACGTAGACGAGACTAAAATCGTTGTAATAAAAGCCTGCCATCAGTGCAGCAAATGATATGACCATGGCCGCAAACTGCGCCCATGCAAGACTTGGTGCTAGACGTTGCCAAGCGACGTGGTCGCGCATGACACCAATGGTTGGTAGCACCACCTGCAAAATCGCCAGTATAAAAGCGGCCAGCAAGGCAAAATAACCCAATTCTGTGATTAACATACGGTCTAACCCTGTTTACCTTAGATACCATTAAGGGTTCACCGATGGCATTGTGAGCCACTGGCAAACGCTAAATAGTCCTTTATGCGGTCATAGTTTACGGTTAAAAACTGAGGTTTCGATAGCTGTAGAAGCACCTAAAACCCGCTACTATCATTGTGACGTATCAATCTGAATGGTTGATACAAAATGCTTCATTGTGGTTTATTTTATATTCTTTTATTTGTCCAAACTCTATTAGATATTGTTGCTTGTTACCATTTAAAAATACTTATCATTGTTTTATTACTCACAATACCAGTATTACTGCATCGAGGGAAAGAACACTAGCACAAGATGCAGCCACCCTGCCAAAAATCCAGTCAAACCACCCAAAACAATCAAGGTCATCTCATCTTCACGAAAAGCTGGACGCAGTAGATTCTGAAACTCATTCGGCGTCAGCGCGCGTATTCTATCGCGAAACAGCCCAAATATTTTACTGGCTCGACTTTCATTGAGCTCAGGATCACGCAGCGGTACCATCGTTGCCACAATCGATTTGTCAATAATGGTATTTTTCAGCTGCCCATAATCACGGCGGCCCAATCCCACACGTAATGTCGTGCTGATTACTGGTGACTCTAGTACCGTATATAGGTGTGATTTCATCAATTCACGAGTTTGTGCTGAGCGATCACCATACATCATCTCGTTCATGATGTTCTCTAAAGTAACCAAATCTTTTACCACAATCTCAGCAAAAACTTCCGAAACTTCCTCTTGGCGCTTCATAAAGCCACCTTGCAGACAATACCTTGCGATATGCGGCATGACTGGTTTGATAAAGGGGAAGCGGCTCTGTACCGAAAAAAGTTTCAAATACGGGATAAAATGCGGCTCCACTGGATTAAACACCATCCAAATGGCAATCCAATTGGTCAAAAAGCCCCAAATCGCGGCAAAAAACGGTACAGTCCAATGCTGCGGCACCACCAAAAATATAAACATCTGGATAATACCAAACACTAACCCAATCAAAGCACTGATATGCCAAATAAAATCGATTTCTTTTTGACCGACTTTTAAGAACATATTGACCATCAGGCGACGATCGTTCTCCATCGTATTAACGATCATCTTGCGCATATCGACCAGATCTTCGACATGATAAGTCAAATCTGTCACCAGCGACTGCATGATACTAGGCAGCTCTTTATGGGCTTGGGCATAGACACGGCGCTTTAGGGCATAAGGTAGGTTACCCCATAATGCGGGTGAATGATCGAGCATAATCTCATCAATCAACGGCTCAAGGTTTTTGTCAACCGTATCAGTGACAAATAGCGCCATTTGCTCCGGTTCCATCGCTTTGAAAAACTCATCCAGCGAACCGAGCTTTGACAATGTCTGATCAACGATAACACCCGATATTTTACCCGCTTTACGGGGGACAATACCTTGCCAGCCAATACCCGGCAACCCAAAGAATGGGAAGTTTGGAATACGAATACCCCAAAACTTAATCGGATAAAACAGCATCTTGAGCGCCATCCACACATGTACCCAAGTGACGAATGCCGTCACTGGTGGAATGGTCAGCATGGCAAAAAACTCTGGGTGCTCAGTTATCGTCTGCCACAATGAATTTACGTCCATGACTTCTCTAGTTCCTGACAGGTTGATTGTCGTTGCTAATATTGTCGTTACCGATAACAAGCCGTTAGCAAAATTAGAACGTTTCAAAAAGACGCTCTGCCCATAATAACTGCTATAAATAAATCGCCTGATTTTAGCATACTTGCCATTTATTAGCACATGTAGACCCTTGGCAAGTTGTGACTAAAGATGACACATTTCATGCCCTGCATCTGATAATAAAGGGATTAATATGGCTCATCGCTTATATAGCGTATGGTCACAACAAAATAAGTGGCTGAGTACTGCGCCTTCTCATTTGTTCTGTTATAATTTGTAGTCAAACGATAGACACCATCTACGTACAAATCAATGCGCGTTGATTTTAGATCATATAGCTCTATGTGATTGAAATCCTTTGTATTATCCTTTAGACTCACCGCACTTTGGTTAACTAACCCGCCCATGTATCCTGCTTTTATTGACTCACTGACCGATTGGGCTCTGATTTTCTATGAATAAACCGCTAACTCCCAATACCGAACAGGTCAACAGTACCTTTACCAACCGTATTATTATCTTTGGGATTTTAATATTGCTGGGTTTGGGCGGCCTGATAATGCGTTATGGTTATTTGCAAGTCTATGCCCATGATAAGTACACCACGCAGGCGGACAACAACCGCATCAAGCTCATATCTGCACCACCTAGCCGCGGTTATATTTATGATCGTAATGGAATCATTTTGGCGGATAACCAGCCAGTCTTTACGGCTATGCTAAGTCCTGACGAGATTGACAACCCTGAGCGCACCTTAAACTTGTTAGCCCCCATCTTTGATCTGACAGAAGAAGACATCACAGATATTTTGGCGCGCTTGAGCAAAAACAAAAACGACCCTGTGACCATCAAAATCGACTTAACAGAGGCACAGCTGGCTCAATTTAGTGAGCGTAAGCCGTTCTTTCGCGGTGTCTCTATCCAAAGTAAGCTGACGCGTGATTATCCCTATGATGAGCTGTTTGCTCATGTGATCGGTTACGTTGGTCGTATTAACGATAAAGAGTCTAAGCGTATTGATAAGGACCGCTATGCAGGTACTGATCTGATTGGTAAAATTGGTATTGAAGACTATTACGAAGATATTTTGCTTGGGCAGCCCGGTTACCAATCGGTAGAAACGGATGCTCACGGCAATATTTTGCGTCAATTAGATACCAAACCGCCTACCTCTGGTAACGATATCACGTTGAGCTTAGATTATGGGCTGCAAAAGATCGCCCAACAGCAGCTAGACGGACGCCGCGGTGCAATCGTCGCAATAGATCCCAAAAACGGCGACGTGCTGGCATTTGTCAGTAACCCAAGCTATGACCCAAACCCTTTCATATCAGGTATCTCTTTCAAAGACTATGATGCGCTACGGGAAGACCTTGATCAGCCGCTATATAATCGGGCGCTCCAAGGCACTTACCCACCTGGCTCGACCATCAAACCATTTGAGGGTCTAGGCGGTATTCACTACGGCTTGCGAGATTGGAACAGTACTATTTATGATCCTGGCTATTTTAGTTTACCAGGAGACAGCCATCGATTCCGTGACTGGAAGCGTGGGGGTCATGGTACGGTTGATTTGAAAAAATCTATCCAAATGTCGGTTGATACTTACTATTACAAACTGGCTTATGAGATGGGTATTCAACGTCTGCACGACTGGATGGTGCGCTTTGGCTTTGGTGACAAGACAGGCATTGATCTTCCTAATGAAAAATCAGGCATTATGCCATCACCAAAATGGAAAAAAGACACTTACGATAAAGACTGGCTACCGGGTGAAACCATCTCTGTTAGTATTGGACAAGGCTATTTCTTGGCAACGCCACTACAGATTGCCAACGCCACAGCCATGACCGCAAATAAAGGAAATCACATTACCCCGCATTTGCTAAAAAGCAGCGACGGCGCGGCAGAGGTAAAAGTGATCACCAAACCGGATGGCAAAATTGAATACAACGGTCAGCCTTCTGACTGGCTACGTATGCATGCTGCGATGGAAAGCGTGGTAGAAAACGGCACAGGTCGCGGCATCTATACCCCGCGCTATCGTATCGCTGGCAAAACTGGTACTGCACAGGTGAAGTCTATCGCTCAAGGCAAACGCTATGATAAATCGGCAATCGATAAGCGTCATTGGGATCATGCGTGGTTCAATGGCTTTGCGCCCGTAGAAGATCCACAGATTGCACTTGCTGTATTGGTCGAAAACGGTGGCGGTGGTAGTACAACCGCCGCTCCTATTGGCCGTGCCCTATTTGATTACTGGATGCTACAACGCAAAACTGATCCGATATTGCCCCCTTCAGCCGATGAGCTCAAAGTCATCAAGCGTCAAAAGGCTTTTGAAAAAGCCATGAAAGACGCATTGCGTGAAAAAGAAGCAAAAGCGTTAGCAGAACAGGAAGCAGCAGAAGCACAAACAGCAGCAGCCACCTCTGAATAGCGACATTTTAATAGACATTTCTAATCATTAACGTCATGTCTAATAAGTAGAGATGCCTCAGAAAAAAGACAATAAAAGAGACTCTAGCATGAAAAAACCTACAAGCGGGCGCGCAGCCAAAAAGAACCTTAAAGCAAAAAGTGCCGCAGCCGGTGATGTGCGTATCATTGGCGGGCAGTTCAAGCGCCGTATTGTCAGCTTCATCGATGCAGATGGTCTACGCCCAACGCCCGACCGCCTGCGAGAGACATTATTTAACTGGCTACTGGCTGATATTCATGGTGCACGCGTACTCGATAGCTGTGCGGGCAGCGGTGTGTTAGGGTTTGAGGCATTGTCCCGAGGTGCGGCGCATACTACTTTTATCGAAATCAATGCAGCGCAAAGTAATATGCTGCGTCAAAGTGCCGAGCAGCTACGCCTTGATCCGGCTACTTATCAAGTCATCACTGGCACGGCTGAGCAAATACTGAGTCAAAATCAATTGATCGAGCACCCGTTTGATATCGTATTCATCGATCCACCTTATGCTCAGGATCTATGGCAGCCTATTTTGAGTGCGTTGATTACCAATGCATTGATTGACCAATCAACGCTGATTTACTTAGAAGCGGATAAAGATTTAACACCTCAGCTTGAGCAACTAGAAGAGAGGCTTAATGAAAATCGGGACACCCAACTAGAGACAACTCAGCAGACAATCCGCTTTGAATGCTTGAAACAAACCAAAGTTGGACAAGTTGTCGCTGGACTTTATCAGCTGTCACCGTCATAATTGCACAGCAATATCTAAAAGCATCGTTAGTTATTGTGTAATAAGCAATATTTAGTAAAACCATTCAATACCTGTAAAAATGTTTAAAACCGCTTAAAAACTGGCCAAACGCTGCAGTTTAATGTATAAAGGCGAAAATAAACCCCAATGCAGCTTGCAAGCGTAGGCGCTACTGCTTATAATGTGCAGTCTGTTTTTTGAGAGCCCCGTTCCCAGCTAAACTCTCAACGAATTCTAATTTTAAGGTTTTATCATGAAAACACTTAGTGCAAAACCAGCTGAAGTGACCCATGACTGGTATGTCGTAGATGCTGACGGCAAAACCCTTGGTCGCTTAGCCACTCAAATCGCTAGTCGCTTACGTGGCAAGCACAAGCCTTCTTATACTCCGCACGTAGATACTGGTGACTTCATTGTTGTCATCAACGCAGAAAAAATCGCGGTAACGGGTAAGAAAGCGCAAGACAAAAAGTACTATCGTCACAGCGGCTACCCAGGTGGTATTAAAGAAACCAACTTCACAAAGCTGATTGCACATAAGCCTGAAGATGTTCTACACAAAGCAGTTAAGGGTATGCTTCCAAAGGGCCCTCTTGGCTATGCGATGATCAAGAAGCTGAAACTATATGCGGGTACTGAACATCCACATACTGCACAGCAACCTAAAGAACTAGACATCTAAGGATATACTTATGGAACGCAATTACGGAACTGGTCGCCGCAAGACGTCTACTGCTCGTGTCTTTTTATCAAAAGGTACTGGTAGTATCGTTGTTAACGGTAAGCCATTAGACGAATACTTCAGCCGTGAAACTTCACGCATGGTTGTTCGTCAGCCATTAGAACTACTAGACTCTGCTAACCAATATGACTTATATGTCACTGTTGCAGGCGGTGGTATCAGTGGTCAAGCTGGCGCAATCCGCCACGGCATCACACGTGCATTGATCGAAGCTGACGAAACTTTGAAGCCTGCCCTAAAAGCAGCTGGTTTTGTTACTCGTGATTCACGTCAAGTTGAACGTAAGAAACTGGGTCTACGTAAAGCACGTAAACGTCCACAGTTCTCAAAACGTTAATCAAAGCACTTTCTTATCTTTTTGCTACTGTTGTCTTTTTCTCGGAGCGATGGTAGCAAACTCAAGTAAGAGAAGCGTTTTGCAAAACCTTATAAGCTGGTCACAGCTTATAAGGTTTTTTTATGTCTCAAGGTTTTTTATATCTGTTGAAGGCGTACTACTCATGTGGCTATTTCTATATAACGGCTTTCACTGTACGACTCTCCCTATAGCGACACTTATTATCACTATTTCTCTTTAAGACTTCATTATAGAAAAGTAATGCATATCGATACTGCATAGTAGACACCTTCTAAAAATTCTAACTTGCAAAGCGTTTGAGCCTACCCCATCATATCAATAACTTTTCATCATTAGCTGCAATGTGATATACGGTGTGGCAGAAGGATATTATGAAAGCGCCAGAACAATACGATCCCAGCAAACCATCGAATAATAGTAGCGTACCGCCTAGTACCAAGCAGTCGACTAAGTCACCTGCCATACCTGCTGGCACCCCAACGATTACGCAAAATCAAAAGCGTACCGCGCAAGCAGAAAACAAGCCCTTTCAATGGCAGTTTTTATTGCCAAAGTATTGGGGGATCTGGTTATTGTTCTTGATGATATTACCCATGATATATCTGCCACTACGCTGGCAATTTTGGCTAGGTCGTAAGCTCGGCATATTGATTTATAGCGCTGTAGGCTCACGTAGGCGTGACACTCTGATTAACTTAAAGCTGGTATTTCCAGAAAAGCCGGAAGCTGAGCGTGAGTCGATGGCCAAGCAAGTCTTTGTCAATCAAGGTATTGGCGTGTTTGAAACCCTATGTGCTTGGTTCCGTCCAAATATATTTACTAGAACGGTATCTATTTCGGGGTTACAGCATCTTGTTAATGCGCAAAACGAGCAGCGTCCGGTTATTCTATTGGGTGCGCATTATACGATGCTCGATCTGGGCGGCTTACTGTGTGCGCAATTCTTCCCTGTCGATTGTATGTATCGTACACAGAATAACCCTCTACTCGATTGGTTTATTTATAATGGTCGTACCAATATATTTGGTAAGCAAATCTCCAGCCGTGATATGCGTAGCTTAGTCACCTCTATCAAAGCAGGTCATGTGATTTGGTATTCTCCCGATCAGGACTATGGTCTTAAACAAGGGGTCATGGCGCCATTTTTTGGGGTGCCGGCAGCAACGATTACCGCATCACGCCGTATGGCAAAATTAGGCAGCAAAACGCATCCGCCCGCCGTGATGGCGCTACATACCTATCGGCAGACACCAGATAATCTACCACGTGGCAAACGCCCACATTATCACCTGACCATCACCCCGGAGTTAGAAAACTATCCAAGTCAAGATGAGGTTGCGGATGCCACTCGGGTTAATGAAGTCTTAGAAGGACTGATACGTATCGACCCTACTCAGTGGATGTGGTTTCATCGTCGCTTTAAACATGGGCCAAATGGTCGTACTGATATTTACAAATAAGCAGACGATGATTGCTAAGAAAACAGCTTGAAAAATTTGCTATACTTTGCGATTAGTATTTTGACCCTTTGATCATACATTTATAATAATTTGATAAACAAAATAACGGATTTCTCATGAGTAACAACCGTACTTCTGACAGCCAAACCTCTGATAACTCAACCGAAGCCAAGCGCATTCTAACTGGCATTAAACCGACTGGCATTCCGCACCTTGGTAACTATGTTGGCGCGATTCGTCCTGCCATCGAGTCTATTCAAAACAGCAATGACGATGCGTTTTTCTTCTTAGCGGATTATCACAGTATTATTGGTTGCCATGATCCTGCGATCATTCACGAGTCAACCAAAGCCATTGCCGCGACATGGCTCGCCTGTGGTCTCGATCCTGAGCGCGTGACCTTTTATCGTCAGTCAGATGTGCCTGAGATTCTAGAATTGTCATGGATTTTGAGCTCCTCATGTGCCAAAGGCCTCATGAACCGCGCTCATGCCTACAAAGCAGCAGTCGATGCTAATATGGAAAAAGAAGACGTTGATGCTGATCAAGGGATTAACATGGGTTTGTTTGGCTATCCTGTATTGATGGCCGCTGATATTTTGATGTTTAATGCCACGCATGTGCCTGTTGGCCGCGACCAAATCCAGCACATTGAAATGGCACGTGACATGGCTGGTACGTTTAACCATCGTTATAAAACGCTCTTTACCCTACCGTCAGCAGTGGTAGACAATGATATACCACTACTTACTGGCCTAGACGGCCGCAAAATGAGTAAGAGTTATAGCAACACCATTCCATTGTTTGGCGAGCCGAATCCGCAAGTTAGCTCTGAAACACAAATGCACAAAGCCATCATGAAAATCGTCACCAACTCACAGCTGCCTGATGAGCCAAAAGATCCTGATGACTCTGCCCTGTTTGAGATATATAAAGCATTCGCCACGCCTGAAGAAATCGCTGATATGCGTGCGCAATACGCCGCAGGTATTGGCTGGGGTGACGCTAAGCAAGCACTATTTGATAAAATCAATGATGAGATTGCGCCGTTCCGAGCGCGTTACGAAGAGCTCATGGCCAATCCAAAAGAGCTAGAAGAAATCCTACAAATGGGTGCAGAAAAAGCGCGTCGCCATAGTCGTAAGCAATTAGACAAGACGCGCCGCGCTATTGGTATCCGCCCACTTGCCAAGCTTAAGTAACACATAAGTTATCGGTGGATATAATTTATGTCGGTACATAAGTCTTTTGAGCGTACTCATTTTTTGTCGTACTGCCAGTCTTTATATAAGGCTGACAGTACGTATGATTCTAAGCAAGTAGACAGACTCAATCGTCACCGCCATGTAGAGCCAGAGTCTGCTGAATTTTTGGCCAATATTGCTACGATAACCAAGCCAAATAAAGTATTAGAGATTGGTACTTCAACGGGTTTTTCGACATTATGGCTGGCTTATGGTCTACGGCATCAGGCTCAATATGACTTTATATCGTTAGACATCGATAAAAGCCGCAGTGATGCTGCTCGCCAGCATCTGCAAAATACGGGGCTATCTGACTCTGTTAGATTAATCGTACAAGACGCCTTTATTTTTTTAAATAGCAATGAAGATGTCTTTGACTTGGTATTTTTGGATGCAGAGCGGCAATTCTATATTGACTATATCCGAGGTCTGCATAACGCATTGGACGTCGGTAGTGTACTTATTGTCGATAATGTCATCTCTCATCGTGATGAGGTGAGCGAGTTCTTGGCAGAATTCACCAATGATTCTCGTTATATTTGTCATACGTTAGATGTTGGTGCTGGACTATTTATGGCAGTGCGCCAGGAACATTAAGTATTATGGATACATCCAACACGACTGCGCTGCGCATTTATCAGACGCCAGTACAGCATCTACCAGACGATCTTTATGTCCCGCCGCAAGCGTTTGCGATTTGGCTAGAGCAATTTGCAGGTCCGTTAGATTTCTTATTGTATTTGGTCAAAAAAAACAACGTTGATTTGACGCAAATGCCGATTCTACCCATTACTGAGCAGTATTTGGCTTATATCAGTGAGTTGGATACTGAGCACTTTGAATTGGCAGGCGATTATCTGCTAATGGCGTCGACGCTCATTGCAATCAAAACCGAATTACTATTGCCTACTCCTGACACCCCAACCGACGAGCGTGATCCAAAAGCCGAGCTGATTGAGCGCCTAGAAGAGTACGCGCAAATCAAAGTGGCCAGTCAGCGCTTAGATGATTTGGTACGCTTAGAGCGTGATGTTTTTTTAGCAATGGTCAGTATGCCCAGTCAAGACGTTATGAATGCTGAGCTGCCTAGCTACTCGCCTACTCTGCTGATCGATAGCTTGTTCAAAATGCAGCTACAGCCAGACTATCAAATGCATACCATCAAAACTGATGCCGTACCACTTTCTGATCGTATCGCTAGTATTAGCCGGCAACTGAGTACTGATGGTGCCCGCTCCTTTTATGAGCTACTAGACAAAGCACAGGGTAAGATAGGCGTGGTCGTGAGCTTTGTCGCTGTACTTGAACTGATTAAGCGGCAATTGGTTGGTGTGGTCTATACAGAATCCGATAATGATGTAAGCACGCTAATGAAACATGATACCGATCCATCCGATATAGACAATCAATCCCAAGAGCTGACACTACAGTGGTTGGCATAGCAAGTATTACATTAACTTCTTAGCTTGCCCGTTATCGAACACATAATATTAAAATAAGAGCATACTTTAGATGGTAGATATTGACGACCCGAAGCAACATGATAAAGCAGAACCTACACGTGCCGCTGCTACTGCCTCTATTGAGGATAATCATACCTCTCTTGAAGACGTGAGCAAGCGCATCGAGGTGCTCTTACACGCTTCAGAGGCGCCGCTGACAGCACAATCGCTAAAGAAGCATTTGTCATTGTCTAGCAAGGCATTAAAGCAAGCCTTAGAGATGCTAGAGCGACGGTTAGAGACTGGTGTGCTGAACCTACATGAAACAGCCAGCGGCTACCGCTTACAAATTTCCGATGCCTATAGCGGCTTAATTCAGCAGGTTTTTCCGCAGCGTCAAGAGCGTTTGAGCCAAGCCTTACTTGAAACTTTGAGCGTCATTGCTTATAAACAGCCCGTGACACGTAGTGATATCGAGCAAGTGCGCGGTGTGACGTTATCAAGCAATATACTACGCCAGCTATTTGATAAAGGGTGGATCATTGAGAAAGGCTACAAAGAGACCTTAGGCCGCCCAGCGCTCCTTCACACCACCGCACAATTCTTAGATGCATTTGGGTTGAGTCATTTAGATGAGCTGCCCCCAATGCCAGATATGGAATCTATACGAGCTATGTCTTAATTTTTCTGCTGACCAAACTATCATTACGCTCATAAAAAAGGACAGATCGCATAAGATCTGTCCTTTTTATTTGGCTATCACTCTTAGGTGCCTTCAATCTTAGATACTTTCGATTTTAGATACTTTCAACCTTAGGTAAATAGCAAAATATAACTAATTAGCTAGTCCTTATTGATTGATAACATCAACACCTTTTGGTGGAGTAAACTTAAACTGACTGCTACTGATACTTGGGTTCATTTTGATACCACTAAACTTAATAGAGGTCGTTTGACCTAGCGTATCGTTCAATACCATCATCACAGGTTTACCGCCGCTAAAGCTCATTGATAGACTCTTAAAGCTGGCATTATCAGATTTTGGGTACAACACATAGTAGTTCTTATTGCTATATGGCTGAGTGATTTTAAAGTTTTGATCAATCTTGCTTGGATCGCCTGATAATAACAGTGCTGGCGTATTGCCTACTTGGCTATCCACATTTTGTTTAGTCGCTTGCTCTAGATCCTTGTCATAGATCCACATAGAGTTACCATTGGCAACGATCAGCTGATCTGATGGTGACTTGGTTTCCCAGCGAAAGTTATTAGGACGTTGGACACTCATAGAGCCTGTAAACGTACCACTACTAGCGCCTTTGGTGGTCTGGCTAAAATTGGCTGTCATGCTTTTGGTATTGGTCAGTAATTTATTCAGGCGCTTGGCCGCTGTCATATTATCAGCAGGCGCTGCGGTAGCAGACTGAGTTAATGCTATCATAGGCGCTGCGACGCCGAGTGACGTCATTAAAACACCAGCTAAAGCACCAGTCATCATTTTTTGTTTGGTCGATTTTTTGGTAGATAAAGTCATCAGTAATCCTCTCTAAAAAAGCATCATCGCTTTAAAAATAGTTGCTTAAAAATAAAATAGCTTATTAAAATTTTTCCTATTGATGCCGATCTCACCATTATAAAACAGGTATCAATCAGCAATGGCAACAGTGTGCCAGTTTTTTTATTACGCGCCTAGTCATGATTTGCAATCATTACTACGCCTGCCATACACACTTGTAACCAAGACAGTTACACGGTAAAAGTTTGCATTTATCATGATAAATTATTAACGCTGTGCTCATAAAAAACCAGTGAGCCAAGTGTGACGAGTATTTATGCTATATAAAATTGCTGACCAAACCTCTAACAAAAACCAATCTCTAACAAAAGCCAATATTAATTGATAAGTTCTTATAGACGTAAAAAGCCCCTACTACCATCAGGCAGTAAGGGCTTTTTAGTTATCCAACCATTTTATTCAAAAAATAAAATGATTTAAACGGATAATTATGCGTTTTCAACCGTTACATAACGACGGTTAAATTTACCTTTGGTCTCAAACTTTACAACACCATCATTTAGTGCAAATAAAGTATGGTCACGACCCATGCCAACGCCTTCGCCTGCGTGGAATTCTGTACCACGTTGACGAACGATGATGTTACCAGCTGTGATAGCTTGGCCACCAAAGATTTTTACGCCTAGCATTTTTGGGTTTGAATCACGACCGTTACGGCTCGAACCGGCAGCTTTTTTATGTGCCATGAGAAAATCTCCTTGTTAATGTGACTTATCGCTTATGCGACAACTCTTAAGCATTTAGTGCGCTATTTAGCAAACATTGCTAAACGGGTAATTAGGCATTAATGGCTTTGATTTTTAACAAGGTGTACCATTGGCGGTGACCTTGCTCTTTGTGATAATGCTTACGACGGTTGTGCTTGATGATACGGATTTTTTCGCCGCGACCATGCTCAACAACTTCAACTTCTACGCTAGCGCCATCAACAACAGGCTGACCGATTTTGACGTCATCGCCGTCAACAACCATCAACACGTCTTCAAATTTGATTGTCTCGCCTTTTTCTGCTTTTAGCAATTCAACTTTAAGCAATTCATCGACGACTACACGGTGCTGTTTACCACCAGTTTTAATTACTGCGTACATTGTATGACTCCGTTTAACCCGTGTGCCGTGGCTGATGTTATACCAACGCTTTTACGACGAACACGACAGGGAAAAATTAAAGGCAAGATTTTACGGCTTTTTGCTTATAAAAGCAAGCCGCGCGTCTTGTTTTTGCAAGGTGGTTACACTAAATCACCATCATCTGCATTGTCATATACGCTACAAGTTATTAAACCGTCGTAGACGACAATACTGATAAAAGCAGCATAGCAATGGTTATAAATGATGGCTTGAGCCTAATGGGGGCTATTATAACTTATATAATCAGTTACTTACAGCCTTTTATCTATCATTTATGTGACGACAAAACCTCGTGGTAAATTAACAGTCTTACCATCAAACTATTGAATGCTTTCATTAATTTGTACTGCCTTCTATGCATGATAATAGGCGCACAAGCTAACTCTGAGCTACCCTTGTGATGTACTTTAACCAACAATTTTCAGAGACAGCTATGCTATGATAAGCGAAACCATACCTTACCCATAGATAAATGAAGTCAAGGTTATAAAAACTCTCTTTACTCTTATCAATATGACTATTTATTATGACTATTACCTCTTTAAGTAACAACGATTCCATTCCGCAATCAACCCCTAGCTATGCTGATATTCAAAGTATCGTGGCCAATGATTTTGAGGTGATGGACAAGCAAGTATTTGGTAGTCTCAACTCAAAAGTACAGCTCGTCATGAGCGTCTCTCAGCATGTAATCAATGCCGGTGGTAAGCGTATGCGCCCGCTGATTACGCTATTGTGTGCCCGTATGTTTGACGACAATCCATCAGAAAAAGCGATGCACCTAGCAGCCATTACTGAGATGCTACATACTGCAACCTTAGTCCATGACGATGTGATCGACGAGTCAGGACAGCGCCGTGGTAAGCCGACGGCAAACGCCACATGGGACAATGCCACCGCTGTATTGGTCGGTGACTATCTGATTGCCCGTGCTTTTAATCTTTTGGTTGGTTTTCAGAGCTTGCCATTGTTGCAAGTCTTCTCTGATGGTACTTGTGATATTGCTGAAGGCGAAGTATTGCAGCTACAACATCAGCACAATCCTGCCGCAACAGAAGACGACTACTTGCGCATCATCGATGGCAAAACCTCACGCCTGTTTATGATGGCGACTCAAGGTGCTGCTATTTTGCAAGACAAAACAGAATATATGGCCGCATTAGGCGACTTTGGGCAGCACTTTGGTAATGCGTTTCAAATTATCGATGATATCCTTGATTATAGTGGCGATAGCGACGTAATGGGCAAAAACCTAGGCGATGATCTTGCAGAAGGTAAACCTACTCTGCCAACTATCAAGGCACTCGAACTACTAAAAGACAGTGACAACGAAGGTTATGAGCAGCTACGAATCGCTGTGCAAACGGGTAAAACACCAAATGCTGAGCAACTGATTGAGTTAGTACGTAGCTCAGGCTCATTAGATTATTGTAAGCAACGCGCGTTGGAAGAAACCAAACTGGCGCAACAAGCCCTCAGCACACTGCCTGACAATCGCTATCGTACAGGTTTGTATCAATTGACTGAGCTTGCTAGCGCACGATTGGTATAATTAAATATGAGTCGTCTGTGTTATCGACTAATTAAGACAATCGGCTAATTAAAACAACCAGCTGATTAAGACGACTCATTTTTTAGCAGTGCTTTTAGCAATCAATGAACAGCAATCCCATAACTTAAAAGCGCCACTCTTCAAAAACCTATTCTCTTCAAAACCAACGTACCAGTTAAATAGTTACCTTTCTTTAAGTTTTATAAATCTTTGCAGTACTATAATCATGTAAGGATTTTTGAAGGTTGGATGATATTTGACCACGCTCATTAGAGGCTACTGACTGCTCTAAGTCGCTATATTTTAAAGGTCATAATTAGGGGTTGATAAATTTGTTGAATTGTTTACAAAGCAGGTTTTCTGCTGTTTTAAGACCTTAATACTACTAAGGCTTTACGATTATAACAAAAAATTACAATAAATTTCGATAGTAGGTTGTATGTCTTCTTATTAGCTGCTAGTTGGTGTAGCGGTTACTATGGCGGGATTTTATTTACTCAGCGAGCACAGTGCGGTCAGTTTTTGTCAGCTTTCCTATCGTGAACCACTTGACTGTGGGGTTACCCCAATAGTTTATAATAACTCTTTAAATTTACTAACCTACTTTGTGGTCTGCCTACACTTCTAATATCACATTTACCAAATCGCGTCTCAATCAAACTCGCTACTGGCTGCCTTACTAGCGATTTTTATTAAATCCATTGACTCAAAGGTTGAGTATGCCGTACTGGCATGAATGTGCAGAATAAGTAGACCCTCGATAGTTCGTACATCAAAATTTATTGTTTAACTTTTTATACTGTCGTTATTTTATATCTATTGCCGAGGACATTGATGAAGCACTCTACTCTTGCGCTTGTAATAGCATCTGTACTATCTGGAGCTGTACTGGTTGGCTGTGACAAAAACGATGACGCCGCTGGTGAGCAAGCCGCACAGCAGCAAATGCCGCCTGCGGTGGTCAACGTTCAGACTGTCACTCTCGACACCATCCCCCAAGTACAGACTTTTTCTGGACGTACTGCAGCTTATCAAACTGCCGACGTCCGCCCACAAGTAAATGGCGTCATTGACGAAGTGTTATTCCGTGAGGGAAGCAATGTCAAAAAAGGTCAGCCACTTTATCGCATTAATACTGATAACTATGCCTCTTCGGTAAGCAGTGGCCAAGCCGCCGTACAGCAATCACAGGCGAACTACCAGACAGCATTGGCAAATAATGCCAATGCAAAAGCTGAGCTTGCCAGCCGCCAAGCGTCATTGGCTCAGGCGCAAAATGACTTACAACGTTTGCAAGGCTTGGTCAGTATCAACGCCATCTCACAACAGCAGTATGAGCAAGCTCAAACTGCCGTACGTACCGCGCAGGCAGCGGTGCAAAGTGCCGCAGCTGCTGTCGGTCAGACACAAGCGGGTATCGAAAGCGCAAAAGCAGGCATTCAAACCGCGCAAGCTGGTCTTGATGCTAGCACATTGGATCTGAACCGTACTATCGTGCGTGCGCCTCTCACCGGTCGTACGGATCGCTCAAGCGTAACTGCTGGTACGCTGGTTAGCGCCGGTCAGGCGGATCCTTTGGTTACCATTTCGCGCTTAGACCCTATCTACGTTGATATCAGTCAGTCATCATCTGAGCTGCTCAAGCTACGTCAGCAAATAGCAGACGGCTCAGCTCAGCCAGGCATGAACTCAGTTGAGTTGGTGCTAGAGGATGGTTCAGTCTATCCCGTGCGTGGCAAGCTTGCACTGTCTGAAGCAAAAGTGGATGAGTCAACAGGTGCGGTTACCTTGCGTGCGATTTTCCCAAACAGCAACAATATTTTGCTACCGGGTATGTACGTGACAGCTCGCTTAACTCAAAGCGTCATTACCAACGCAGCACTAGTTCCTCAAAGTGCTGTCACGCGTACGCCTAAGAGCGAGACGCAAGTTTATATCGTTGATGAAAACAACAAGATTCAAGTACGTCCAGTCACTATCAACGGTACTTATGATGGTCAGTGGGTTGTCACTGATGGCTTAAAAGCAGGTGACAAAGTAGTTGTGATAGGCGGTGCCAAGGTTAAACCTGAGCAAGAGGTGGTTGCCAAGCCACTAGAGAGCGCAAATCCAGCGCCATCTGCACAAAGTGCACCCAATGCTAAGACGCCGCAGCAAGCTGCAAAAACAATGGATAAAAAGCCAGCTAGCAATGCCACTTCTAGTGAAAAATCAACAGAAGCCGCTGCTAACTAATTCCATTCAAAGACCAGAAGACTTAGGGATATACTATGTCACGTTTTTTTATTAATCGCCCTATTTTTGCTTGGGTGCTGGCTGTTTTGGTCATGCTCATCGGGGTGTTATCGGTTCTTAACCTACCGATTGAACAGTATCCACGTATTGCGCCACCGACGATTTCGGTCAGTGCAAGCTACCCTGGTGCTAATGCGCAAACCGTTGAAAACTCCGTTGTACAGGTCATTGAACAACGTATGAAAGGTCTAGATGGCCTGATGTACATGTCATCATCGAGCTCTTCGAATGGTGGTGCATCAGTCACGCTGACTTTTGAAAATGGTACGGACTCTGATACGGCACAAGTACAAGTACAGAACAAACTGCAAGCTGCGATGAGCTCATTGCCTGAATCAGTACAGCGTCAAGGTGTCAACGTCAACAAATCATCCAGTAGCTTTTTGATGGTACAGGCTTTTGTCTCTGAAGACGGCAGTATGGATCGGGCCGATATTGCCGATTATATCAACTCAAATGTTCTCGATTCGATCAGTCGTGTTGAAGGTGTGGGTGAAGTTCAGGTCTTTGGTTCTACTTATGCCATGCGCGTTTGGCTTGATCCTGCACGCCTACGCAGTTATAACATGGTGCCATCTGATATCGTCAATGCGATACGAGCGCAAAATGCTCAGGTATCCGCTGGTCAGTTAGGACAGGCACCTGCCGATACCGATCAACAGGTCATCAACGCAACCGTTACTGTCCAAAGCTATCTACAAACGCCTGAAGAGTTTAAAAACATTCTGCTGAAAACTGATGTCTCTGGTGCGCAAGTACGTCTAGGTGATGTAGCAGACGTCGAAATCGGTAGTGAAAACTATAGCGTTGTGTCCTTATATAATGGACAAGAAGCAGCTGGCCTAGGTATCTCACTTGCTGGTGGTGCCAACGCGCTTGAAACTCGTGAGGCTGTTGGTGCGCGGATGGCAGAGCTGGAGCAAAACTTCCCATCAGGTCTGGTTTCGGTTGTTCCCTATGACACCACCCCGTTTGTGCGTCTATCTATCGAACAAGTGGTAAAAACGCTTATCGAAGCGATCGTGCTGGTCTTTATCGTCATGTTCATTTTCTTACAAAACTGGCGTGCAACCATCATTCCAACGCTTGCGGTACCTGTTGTCCTATTAGGTACGTTTGCGGTGCTATACGTTGCGGGCTTTAGCATCAACGTATTGACCATGTTTGCTATGGTACTCTCCATCGGTCTGCTGGTCGATGATGCGATCGTTGTGGTAGAGAACGTCGAGCGTATTTTGGAAGAAGACCCTCATATCTCTATCAAAGACGCGACTACCCAGTCGATGGGTGAAATTAGTAAGATCGTTATTGGTATCGCGCTTATCTTATCCGCAGTATTCATACCAATGGCGTTCTTTGGTGGCTCAACAGGGGTGATTTATCGCCAGTTCTCCATCACGCTGATTACCAGCATGGTGCTATCAGCCATGGTCGCGCTTATTTTTACGCCTGCGCTATGTGTGACCTTGCTAAAACGTGGCAAAAGTCACGAAAAAGGCAGTACCGAAAAACAAAAAGGTTTCTTTGGTTGGTTTAACCGTGGCTTCTTCAAACTTAGCCGCTCTTACGAAAACTTTGTCGGCAAGAGTATTCGTTTTAAATGGCTTTACATGATTGGCTATGCAGCCATTATTGGCATCATGGCAGTTGTATTCTTACGTATTCCAGGCTCATTTTTACCAGAAGAAGATCAGGGCATTATGTTTACCTTGGTTCAGCTTCCGGCGGGCTCTACATTAGATGAGACGCAAGACGTACTGGATAAAGTTAGAAACTATTATGATACTCAAGAGACTGACAACATTGCGTCTGTCTTTACCATTGCTGGTTTTAGTTTTGCCGGTCAAGGTCAAAACATGGGTCTGGCGTTTGTGCGCTTATCAGACTGGGAGGAACGCTCGGGAGATGAAAACACAGCGCAAGCCGTTGCTGGTCGCGCGATGGGTTATTTCTTTACTCAGATAAATGAAGCACAAGTATTCGCCATTGTACCGCCAGCAATTACTGAGCTTGGTAATGCCAGTGGTTTTGATTTGATGCTTCAGGACAGTGGTAACCTCGGACACGAAGGGTTACTTGAAGCCCGTAACATGCTCTTAGGGATGGCAGCACAGAACGATCAAGTGTCTGGTGTGCGTCCTAACGGTCAAGAAGACTCACCACAGCTCAAGGTCAACATCAACCAAGAGCAGGCGGCCGCTTATGGCCTATCATTGAGTAACATCAATAGCGTCATCTCGACCGCGTGGGGCTCAAGCTACGTCAACGACTTTATCGATCGTGGCCGTATCAAACGTGTGTATGTACAAGGTGAAGCCAGCAGCCGTACCAACCCTGATGACATCGGTAAGTGGTATGTACGAAACGAGACGAATGATATGATTTCATTCGATGCATTCTCTAGTAGTGAATGGCAGTCAGGCTCACCGCGTCTTACTCGTTATAACAGCTTACCATCAATGAATATCCAAGGTAGCGCAGCCCCAGGCTTGAGTACTGGTGAAGCCATGAGCTCAATGGAAGCCATGATAGACAAATTACCTGAAGGCATCAGTTACGAGTGGACGGGTATGTCATTGGAAGAGCAAAAATCAGGTGCCCAGGCGCCGATGCTTTATGCGCTTTCAATCCTAGTCGTGTTCTTATGCTTGGCAGCACTATATGAAAGCTGGTCGATCCCCTTCTCTGTCCTATTGGTCATTCCACTTGGGGTATTGGGTGCGGTGATATTTACGTGGCTACGTGGTTTTGCCAACGATATTTACTTGCAAGTGGGTCTACTCACCGTCGTTGGTTTGTCTGCCAAAAACGCCATCTTGATTATCGAGTTTGCCAAAGAACACCAAGAGGAAGGTTATAGTCTCAGAGAGGCTGTTATGACAGCCGCACGTCAACGTCTGCGTCCGATTATTATGACCTCACTTGCCTTTGGACTGGGTGTTGTGCCATTATTCTTGGCAAATGGTCCAGGTTCAGGCAGTCAGAACGCTATCGGTACCAGTGTTGTCGGTGGTGTTATCACTGCCACATTATTAGGCATCTTCTTTATTCCTATGTTCTATATCTGGGTGCGTAGCGCGTTCCCGCACAAGTATGAGAACAACAAGCCAAACGATAGAGATGATGGCAACGGTACGCCTGACTCGCACAACCCAATGCCTTCTGATAACTATCAGCCTGCAAGCCTTGGAGACAATAGATAATGAGTGCTCACAATATGTTTATCACTAACTCAGCAGCAGTACCAGTATCTGCTGCACAGCCAGCTATCTCACGCTTGCGCAAAAATGGTAGTCGCCTATTAGGTCTGACTGCCTTAGCAATGAGCATGGCAGCTTGTAACACCATCCCAAAAGCGGATATGAGTCCTGTCCTAGCAGAGCCAAATATCCCCATGGAACAGACCTACGGTGCGTTCGATGAGGAAACAATCAGCACTCCTGAGCAGCCAAGTATTGCTGCCCAGCGTTGGCAGAACTTTTATAGCGATGAACGCTTAAAAGGGCTGATTGCGCTAGGTCTTGAGAAGAACAAAGACTTTGAAAGTGCGCGTTTGGCGATTGAAAAAGCACGCGCACAATATCAAATCACCGATATCAATGACGCCCCATCCATCAACGGCAGCGCAGGCTATACTCGTCAGGCACAGAACCGTGTCAGCACTAGCCCAAACAGCAGCTATAACGTACAGCTTGGTCTTGCCAGCTATGAGCTAGACTTTTGGGGTCGAATAGCCAGCCTAAAAGATCAAGCGCTGCAAAGCTTCTTGGCAACCACTGCTGCCAAAGATTCCACCCAGATCAGCCTGATTAGTAATATAGCCCAAAGCTATGCCAATCTCAGCTATAGTTTGGCACAGTTAAAATTGGCAGAAGCCACCGTCCAGAGCCGAGAGCAGTCCCTGTTTATTGCTAATAAGCGCTTTGAGGCAGGTATTGATCCCAAGCTACCGTCACTACAAGCAAGCGCGTCACTTGAAAATGCTAAGCTGGCGGTACTACGTGCGCAAAGCAGTATTCTGCAGTCACGCAATGCCTTGCAGTACTTGGTGGGCGGCGCTATACCAAATGAGCTGATCCCAACGCCTGCGGTCAGCAATATCACGACTCAGAAGATATTTAGCGCAGGACTGCCAAGCGAGCTGTTACGTTACCGTCCTGATGTGTTGCAAGCAGAATATAACCTAAAAGCGGCTGGTGCCAATATCGAAGTGGCTCGTGCTGCTTATTATCCTTCGATCAGCCTTGCCAGTAGCGTTGGTGTGAGTAGTAGCAGCCTGAGCGATTTGTTCAAAAACAGCGCGGTTGGTTGGTCGTTTGGTCCTAACATTAGCGTGCCTATTTTTGATGCTGGTCGCTTGGATGCCAATTACGATGTCGCGCAAATCGAACGCAAGCAAACATTGGCAAGTTATGAGAGCGCTATTCAGACCGCCTTCCGTGAAGTGTCAGACGTACTGGCTACGCGTGCTACTTTGGGTGAGCAGCTACAATCGCAGTATCGCTTGCAAGATAACTTTGAGCAGACTTATCAAATTGCTGATGCCCGCTTCAAAGCCGGTCTTGATAACTATCTAGACGTACTTGATGCTCAGCGTTCTCTATTCTCTACTCAGCAAGGTATATTGGATTTAGAGCTACAGAAAATCACCAGTCAAGTTGAGCTGTATCAAGCCCTCGGTGGCGGTGCTAACCTTGATGTGCCAGCAGTGATTCCTGTACCGCAGCACACCAACTTAGCCCAAATCGTCACTGGATCTGCCAAAAGTGCAAAAGCCAAAGCAACAAATGCTATTCAAGCAGCTGGCTCAGCACCTGTTGTGTCTCCACAAGAGGCTTTAGCAATCAAGCAATCTCAAACGACAAAAACCACCACTTTTGAACCCACTGCCATCGTCGATGTGAATGATGATGGTAGAAAAGATGCAGCTGTCGGTGTGGTGACTGAAGAGACTCGCTTCAATGATGCGAGCGTTGAGCAAGTGCCTGTCACACAGATTGTTGAGCCTTAAGTGATGGGTTCATAATCTCGTGATGTAATCGTATCTTCACGTTGATAGTCGATAAGTATCATCAGCCCTACCGACTTAACTTGGTAGGGCTTTTTGCTTTATTTTGAACCTTTTAGTTATAGTAAAATCGCTTTATAAGTCGCTTTTTTGAGAAGCCAATGCCATAAAGCATGACGCTATAAAAAATGACTTATAAAATAATTTTCACTCGAGCAACACCATAACTATTAAAATGATAGTAAGGAATTATTATGAGCTATACGTTTAACCGCCAATACCCCGCCACTCGTTTGCGTCGTCTACGTTATAACGACAATGTACGAGCAATGATTCGTGAAGTCGAACTACATCCTAAGCACTTTATCGCGCCTGTCTTTGTATTAGAAGGCGAAAATCAGCGCGAGACGATCTCGAGCATGCCGGGCGTTGAGCGTTTATCAATCGATTTGCTTATTGATTATGCCAAAGAGCTTTTGGCAGAGGGTGTCACTACCATCGACATCTTCCCTGTCATTGACAACGCATTAAAAACCCCTGATGGCAAAGCTGCTTACGACGAGGATGGTCTTACCGCACGCGCAGTCAAAGCGGTCAAAGATGCCGTACCAGAGATGGTCGTCATGACTGATGTCGCACTAGACCCTTATACCTCACACGGTCAAGACGGTCTGCTCGACGACAGTGGCTATGTGATCAACGATGCCACCACCGAAGTATTGGTCAAGCAAGCCCTTGTGCATGCCCGTGCTGGTGCTGACATCATCTCTCCTAGTGACATGATGGATGGGCGTATCAAAGCCATGCGTGATGCATTTGAAGCAGAAGGCTTTGTTAATACCGCGATTATGGCCTACTCAGCCAAATATGCCTCTGCTTACTATGGTCCGTTCCGTGATGCTGTTGGTAGCGCTGGCAATTTAAAAGGCGGGCACAAAAAACAATATCAAATGGACTTTGGCAATCGTGCAGAAGCATTGCATGAAGTGGCTATGGACATCAATGAAGGCGCTGACATGGTCATGATCAAACCCGGTCAGCCATACTTAGACCTCATCCGTGAAGTCAAAAACACCTTTGGTGTACCAACCTTTGCCTATCAAGTCTCTGGTGAATATGCCATGCACATGGCTGCT
Source organism: Psychrobacter piscatorii (assembly GCF_043641605.1). Classification (GTDB taxonomy): domain Bacteria; phylum Pseudomonadota; class Gammaproteobacteria; order Pseudomonadales; family Moraxellaceae; genus Psychrobacter; species Psychrobacter piscatorii_C. The sequence continues at coordinate 155,529 of NZ_JBHZRK010000008.1, forward strand.
ATCCAGAACGGTTGGCTCAGTGATGCTGTGATTTTAGAATCTCTGATTGGTTTCCGCCGTGCTGGTGCTGACGGTATTTTGACTTACTTTGCGTTAGAGGCAGCCCGTCAGCTAAACAATGCTTAATATCAATTAAAATACCTTTTACATCGCAAAACACCCCAGCTGCTTCATAGTCGCTGGGGTGTTTTTTATTGATACTACATTTATACTGAGCCTTTCTCACTCACATGTATAAAGCAAACATGTCTATAGCTGATCACGATGATGTGCTGTCGTAAAATCAATAGCAGGGCCAATAGGGATGATACGAGTGGGGTTGATATTGGCGTGGCTGGTGTAATAATGTTGCTTGATGTGCGCCATATTCACCGTCTCAGCGACACCTGGTACTTGGTATAGATCACGCAGATAGCCCCACAGGTTTGGATAGTCGATAATGCGGCGCAGGTTGCATTTAAAATGCCCAACATAAACCGCGTCAAAACGAACTAATGTGGTAAATAGTCGCCAATCAGCTTCGGTGATAGTACTCCCTGTGAGGTAACGCTTATCTGCCAGACGTGCTTCCAGTGTATCTAATGCAGCAAACAGCTCAATCACCGCCTCTTCATAAGCCTCTTGTGTGGTCGAAAATCCAGCCTTGTACACACCGTTATTAATCGTCGTATAGACAAACGCATTAATGTCATCGATTTCTGGCAATAACGATGCTGGCGAAAAATCTCCTGCTAGTGCGCCAACCTCATCAAAAGCTGAATTAAACATACGAATGATCTCTGATGACTCATTACTCACAATCGTATTGGTCTTTTTGTCCCATAAAATCGGAACAGTAACTCGTCCCGTATAGTTGGGTTTTGCTTTAATATAAAGCTCATAAGCATAATCTGCATGGATAAGCGGATCAGCAATCACGCCCTCGCCCTCCGTAAACGTCCAGCCGTGCTCTCCCATGTAAGGGTTGACCACAGATATCGGAATGATGTCTTCTAGACCTTTGAGCTTACGATAAACCAAAGTGCGGTGTGCCCAAGGACAGGCTAGCGATACGTATAGGTGATAGCGATCGGGTTCAGCTTTAAATCCGCCAACACCTGTAGGCCCTGCACTGCCATCTACCGTTACCCAGTTCCTAAACCCGGCATCTTCACGCTCAAATCGACCACCATTTTCTTCCGTGTCGTACCATTTATCTTGCCACTTACCATCTACCAATAAGCCCATGTTATCCTCCGACTAATTCTAGTTTTCATTAAATACTTGTTTAATACGAATGACTTTGCGTCATTGCTATTATGACCATCGCATTTGTTAGAGAGATATAATACCAGTTATAGGCGCTGATCCATTAGGTTTCACCCTATTATTAACAATAAAAACTAAACGTGTTAAATTAAATATTTAGAAAACATACATAAAAAGCATACTGCAATATTTGATAATGGCGCGCAACATAAAATATTATGATAATAAAATAGAATTATTATAAAAAAGGCTTGCAAAGTCTGAGAAACTTGCTAAAATGCTCAACCTAAATAGGCGTATAGCTCAGTTGGTTAGAGCGCTACCTTGACATGGTAGAGGTCGTTGGTTCGAATCCGATTACGCCTACCAGATTCGAAAAGCCCCAATCTTAAGATTGGGGCTTTTTTTTTGTCCGTGAAATATGGGCTGTAGCGGAAAATACTTGTCTTCATCGACTCATAGTCATGATTATACAATCAGATTTAAATCATTTAAAAAAGTGACGGTGACCAAATGGTGACCAAAACGTGACCGACCCTTAAAAACTATTAAAATTGAAACCCTCTTTTTGACCTCTACTTCAAACTCTAAGCTAGAACCTATTTCTTAGTGTTTTTCTCTTTATCCTCTTTTACATATTCAAAAATATCTCCTACCTCTACTTCTAAATACTCACAAAGCTTATCTATAGTATCAAAATCAATTCTAGATGATTGATCGTTATATATCTTATGCAACGTCGTTTTGCTTACTCCTGTTGCTCGTACGGCATCCGCTACTTTTAGCCTTCTTTCAGCTAACAAAGTTGGGAGATGGTTAACTATCATCTTAAAAACTCCAATTATAATTATAAAAAATACTTGCATAGTTATAAATTTATGGTAAATTACAACTATGGTATTTAAAAGTACCATTATGGTTAAACTTTATATAAGGAACATATTATGTCACATACCTACCTAACTACCCAAGAGCTTTCTGAGCTTATCAAATACAACCCTCGTACTATCCGCAATGAACTCAAGGATAGTGTGCTTATCGAGGGTATTCATTACATACGTCCATTTGGTGGTCGTAAGATTTTGTATATTTGGGAGGAGATTGAAAAAGATATGCGCACTGGTATCGCCGGTAGCGTCAATGCCATGGCACTTCAATAAGGAGAAATAGAATGGCTAGTATCAGAAGTAGATACGGCAAGCTTGTTGTAGATTTTTACTATATGGGTATACGCTGTCGGGAGAAGACAAACCTGACAGACACACCAGCCAATCGGAAGAAGCTTGAAAAAGTGATCGAGAAGATGGAAGCAGAAATCATCTTAGGACTGTTCAACTACGCTAAGTACTTTCCAAAAAGCGATAAAGCGGCACAGATGGTAGCGTTAAATGATCGCAAGGAATGCATTAGTACCGATACGCCCTCTTTTGAACAGTTTGCAAAATTATGGTTTTCTGAAAAAGAAATTGAATGGCGTGATACTTACAAGCGCAAAATAAAGGAGATTATTGATATGTACTTGATTGCTAAGTTTGGGTCTAAGCCCATTCATCTCATAAAAAAGACAGATGTATTAGCCTTCCGTTCATCCCTCGCCAAAGTGACTTACGGAAAAGCTAACAAACATCTGTCAGCGGCACGCATCAATTCGATCATGGTACCTTTAGGTATGATACTAAAAGAAGCAGCTAAACGCTATCAGTTTGATAATCCTTATTACGATATCAATGCGCTCAAACAGCCCAAAACAGATATTCAACCATTCACACTGAACGAGGTTTGGACGTTTATTAATGGGGTGAGAGCAGACTATCGCAATTATTATCTGGTACGTTTTTTTACAGGTATGCGTACGAGTGAGATTGATGGGTTGACGTGGGAGAACATTGATTTTAATCGACGTGAGATTGTGATCAAACAAGCTTATGTCAAAGGCAAAATTGTTCCTCCTAAGACTCAAGAGTCTTACCGTGCGATTCAAATGTCACCTTGGGTCTACGATGCTCTGAAGGAACAGCAGGCTATCACTTATAAGCGATCTGACTATGTATTTTGCGCGCATACGGGTGAACCACTTGATTACAACAACGTGAACAAACGTGTTTGGCACCCTACTCTTAAGATTTTGGGTCTCAAAAAGCGTAATGCTTATCAGACTCGTCATACCGCAGCAACGCTATGGTTAGCTGCTGGCGAAAGTCCTGAATGGATTGCCAGTCAAATGGGACACTCTACAACCAAGATGCTATTCAACACGTATAGCCGTTACGTACCGAATATGACTCGCCAGGATGGTAGTGCATTTGAAGCATTGGTCAATCGCAGTCAGATTGCTCAAGTATCTACCGATAAGGGGGCTCACCATGAAGATGATTGATTACGATAAGCTGCATGCGACGTTTAAACCTAGTGGCTATGTCAGTAATGGTGCAGATAATATTGCTAACTACCTTATCTGTGAGCTCTGTATTCAGTCAGGTACTGGTTTGGCTAGGTTCCTAAGTATTGATAGTTGCTTTGATAATCATACGGCACTGCGCATATGGGTACAGAAGCGCTTAGAAACTAATCTCGACTATGTCTTTGATGATATGTGTAGTCAGCTACAGAGTGAGCTCTACGAGCTTCTACCTCAAACTGGCTATGGATACTAAGGAGGGTATTATGAGCATGAACTTCGTCTTTGATTCAGCTCTAGAGGATACAGCAAAGCGTTTGTGCCATGAGTATTGGTCCTATGTGTCGCCCAGTGATTATATAGCGCATTTAGAACTGCTTTGTTATGAACACAACACGGAGACTGATGTTTTATTTGCTACACTTGCAAAATGTCAGGTTTATTTAGATGACGTACACTGTGAATACTGTGGTCGTCCCTATCAATTAGATGTCCCAGCAGATATTCCTCATGCAAGGAGATTGAACTCTTGGTTTTGTGAGGGGTGTATTAGCTTTTCTGGTGGACAGTTTGTCCTAGGTAGGTAAATCTTGAAATAGTTAGAATCAAAAAAACAAAAAAGCCTCAGCTCAAAGTGAACTGCCCCCCAAAACTTGGACGGTTTAGTTTACCCCAAGGACTGAGTTCTGTATTGCACAGGACTCAGTCCTTT
>NZ_JBHZRK010000009.1:0-147053 GCF_043641605.1 Psychrobacter piscatorii
GCTCGTAATTTTAAGTCAATGCTTTATCTGGCATGTACTATCGTTCATTGTAAGATGAATTGAAGACACGCCCTAGTCGTTTCAACCTCTGCTATGGCACATGACCCAAAAATGCATGCTGAAAAAGATCAGATGAACTGTGAAAAAATGGAAAAGCACATGCAAATGATGGGCAAAATGGATCATAGTAAAATGGATATGAAGGATCCTGCTATGAAAGCCATGATGACCAACATGAGCAAAATGAAAGCGATGTACCAAAAGCACTGTGTTACTAGTAAAAGTGATTCTTAGACATTGATCGTAGAAATTCAATATTATTGTTAGATGGTTTTGTCGAGCAGTAATTGGGTATTAACAAAAATGGATTTTTAGGACAAAACTATGAAGTTTTTACTAGGGATACTGCTTACTGTCTTTGTCGCTATTGTGGGCATTTTTATTGTGGTGACTAGTGGCGTGATAAATATCGGTGCTGATCAAGTCCATAGTCCGCTGGTTTACAATTTTTTAGAAACGGCACGTACGCGTTCAATAGCAAATGCTAGTAAGGACATTGCTGTTCCAAACCTAGAAAAGACAGAAATGATCAGCTCGGGCGGGGCAGACTATAAAGATATGTGTGCAGGCTGTCACTTATCTCCTGGGGTAGAAAGTACTGATTTTAGTGCAAGTTTATATCCAAAGCCGCCCAATTTTACCAATACTGAATTGGTTGAACGCTATAAAACAGATGCCGGTGCTCAGCAAGCCTTTTGGGCCATTAAACACGGTATTATGGCATCAGGTATGCCAGCATGGGGCGCTTCGCACGATGATGATAGAATGTGGGCAATGGTCGCTTTTATCAGATCGTTACCTGAATTAAATGAAAACCAGTACACCATGCTAACGACTAGGATAGACGATGATATGTTGGGCATGTCATTTGATGGTGAGATGGATATGTCAGGTGATGGATCCGGAATGCAACATTGATTTTTCGTAAAAGATGCAGTGCTTAATAGTGCTGCCTTTTGCGATTTGAGTTTTAAGCTTTACCAGTACTACTTTGGTCAGTGTTACGGCTTTAATTTTTATAAATGTGATCGTCAGATAGACGCTCAGGAGTGGTTTTATGAGACGCTATACTAATAGATTTATTAATGAACACAACCTGTTATCTGGCCGTGTGCTCTCAGCGATTGTGGTATTGCCATTATCGTTAACGATAGCCGCTTGTAGTCAACCTAACGCGACTACTGCTGACTCAAAACCAGCGACTGAGCCAACTACCGCTACGCAAAAAACCGCTCTAGTAGAGCAACCACAAGCCGAAATAATACCTGTCAGTGCTCATTCAGATACCCAATCAACTATTTTGCGAAATGTGTCAGCCACCGTCTATAAAGATGCCAATTGTGGTTGCTGTAAAGAGTGGGTCGGCCACGCAGAAGACAATGGGTTAAGCGCAGCTGTCCATGATGTTGCCGACGTGTCTTTGTTTAAAGATCGTTATGGCATACCACAGCAAATGCGCTCTTGCCATACTACCGTTACTACCGATGGCTTTGTCTTTGAAGGCCATGTCCCTGCCAAATATATGGCGCAGTTTCTAAAGAACCCGCCAAGTGATGCGATTGGCCTTGCCGTACCTGGCATGCCAGTTGGTAGCCCTGGTATGGAATATCAAGATAAATTTATGCCATATAAAGTGATGCAGCTTAACAAAGATGGCTCAACAGCCATTTATGCAACCATTGACTCACCGCAGCAGCAAATCTAGTTTGATTAAAACATTACATAGCTCATTCTGTTCTATTAATGAGCCAACAGTTATATGAACTCAACTCCCATTTCACGGATTAAGTTAGGTAAATTATTATGAACAAGAATATGTTCAATCGCAGGCGTTTTTTGACAGGGTCTTCTACTTTGTTAGGGGCATCCATGCTATCTACGCTGCCGTCCATTGCCAATAGTGCACTCGGTAAAGGTCAACAAAACGTAGCCGTCAACAGTGATAAAGCTGACCATATCGTACCCATCTTAACTGGCAACGAGTTTGACCTGTATGTCAGCAAGAAGCCCGTTACTGTCAATGGCAAGTCGAGTATGGCAACACTGATTAATGACTCACTACCAGCACCAACGCTAAAGATGCAAGAAGGCGATACCGTAACCATTCGTGTTCATAATCAGATGGATGAGTCGACCTCTATCCATTGGCATGGTTTGCTCGTTCCATTTGAGATGGATGGGGTACCAGGTATTAGCTTTGATGGTATTCCTGCGAACAGTACCTTTACCTATAAATTCAAACTCATTCAATCGGGTACGTATTGGTATCACTCCCATACTGGCTTTCAAGAGCAAACTGGGATGCGCGGCGCTATCGTCATTGAGTCTAAAGGCCGCGAACGCCACCCAGTCGCCGAAGATCATGTGATCGTGCTGAGTGATTGGACACACCGCGATCCGCATAACTTACTGAAGCTACTCAAACAGCGTGCAGACTTTGATAACTACCACTTGCCAGATTTTAAAAAGCTATTGGCTGATATTGCCGCAACAGATTTAGAAGCTGCTTATGACAAGCGCAAAATGTGGAATCAGATGCGCATGATGCCGACAGATTTTACTGATCTATCTGGTGAGAAGACCTTTACGTATCTGATGAACGGTAAAACCACCGCAGCCAATTGGACACAACTAGTGAAAGCGGGACAGCCTGTCAAACTACGCTTTATTAATGCCTCAGCACAGACGATATTTGATGTGCGTATACCGGGTCTAAAAATGACCGTCGTCTCAACGGATGGCAATGATGTCGCGCCTGTTGCGATTGATGATTTCCGTATTGGGGTGGCTGAGACTTATGATGTCATCGTCACGCCGACCAAAGACGCACATACCATATTTGCCCAAAACATCGATCGTTCAGGCTATGTCGCGACCACGCTTACAACCAAAAAAGGTGCGCGAGCTGCCATACCTGCTATGGACAAGATCGAATGGCTAACCATGGCAGATATGATGGGTGCGATGGGTGATAAAGGCTACAAAGCAAAACACGCCAAGACCGAGTATGACTTCAAATCTGATATGCGCGTCGACAGTCCACGTATGAACCTTGATGATCCTGGTATTAACCTGCGTGAGATTGATAGAAAGGTTTTAACTTATGACCAATTACGCTCTGTCGATGAGGCCATATTTGCGGAGCAGCGCCAACCTACTAGAGAGATTGAGCTACATTTAACGGGTAACATGGAGCGCTATATTTGGGCGTTGGATGGTGTCATGTTTAAGGATGCGACCCCTGTCAATATTAAGCCAAACGAACGCGTACGTATTACCTTAGTCAATGACACTATGATGAACCATCCGATGCATTTGCATGGTATGTGGAGTGATTTGCGCACGCCATCTGGAGACTTTCAGGTACGTAAACATACGATTGTGGTGCAACCAGCACAAAAGATTAGCTTTGATGTGACGGGTGAAGTTGGACGATGGGCATGGCATTGCCATCTGCTTTATCACATGGAAGCCGGTATGTTCAGAGAAGTTGCCGTTGTTTAACAAACCTTCAAATATGAGGCTTATTATGAAAATATCTAAGAAAAATCTGCCATTCATTGGTTTGTCATCGCTAGTCTTGCTCACATCATCTTTTGCAACGGCTGCTGATATGTCTGATATGGACCACAGCGGCATGGATATGTCTGGTATGGATCACAGCGGCATGGATATGTCAGGCGATATGTCTGATATGGATCACAGTGGTATGGACATGTCGGGCGATATGTCTGATATGGATCACAGTGGTATGGACATGTCGGGCGATATGTCTGATATGGATCACAGTGGCATGGATATGTCAGGCGATATGTCTGATATGTCTGATATGTCTGATATGTCTGATATGGATCATAGCAGCATGGATATGTCTGGTATGGATCATAGCGGCATGGATATGTCTGGTATGGATCACGGCGGCATGGATATGTCGGGCATGGATCATGGCAGTATGGATATGTCTGGGATGCAGGGCGGGCAGCCACCAGCTAATGCTCGTAGTCCAGACTATTCAAATGGGGTTCCCTACGGGCAGTATGGTAAGCCAATGATGATGGGCAGCATGCCATTATGGGGAGTATCAGTAGACGACTTGGGCTATCAGTTTGATGAAGACCAAATCAACTTCGAGGCGACGGGTTGGTACGGTACTGATAGCAATCGTATAAGACTACGTACCGAAGGTAGTGCTCAGACTAAAGATGATAAAGAAATAGATAGCTTGAGCTCCCTTGCTTATTGGAAACCACTGAGCATTTTTTGGAATGGTGAAGCTGGTGTCGCTTACGATACTGAAAACGATAACGCTGCAGTGATGGCAGGTATTGTCGGCACCGCGCCGTATTTCATCGAAACGGATGCGAGAGCCTACTTATATACCGATGGTCAACTTCGTCTTGATTTAGGTGCAGAGTACGAATGGCGTTTGGATCAGCATTGGGTAGTCATACCGGAGGTGGGGTTGACTGCTTTTAGTAAAGATGACCATGATAATGGCATTACCAAGGGTTTTAATGAGATGGAAACTGAGGTTAGGCTGACTTACGAGACATTCAGTCGCCAGCTAGCCCCTTATGTGGGTGTTAGTTATGAGACAGCGCTTGGCAAGGCTCGTGGTCAACGACGTCAAGAAAATGAATCGGTTGATAGCAGTAGTTTGACTGCGGGGGTCAAATTCTGGTTCTAATATTATTAAAATAATAGGGGATATACTATGAATGCTTCAGATCAAAACAGCATGAATCATCAACAGGGCATGAACCCTTATGTAAAGTTCACTCTGATGATTGTGACGTCTACGATTGTGATGTACATCATGATGTATTTCAATACTTATGAATGGGATCATATTTATTTTAGTGAAACCCGAGCTTACATGGCGCTCTACATGGGTGCCGGTATGGCAGTGGTCATGTTGGCATTTATGACGAATATGTATAAGAAGACCAAAGTCAATTTAATGATCTATGGTCTAAGCGTATTGATGTTTGCTGTTGGTATTTGGGGTGTTAGATCACAAGCAACTGTCGATCAAGTCGATTGGATGCAAGCGATGATACCGCATCACTCGATTGCCATTCTCACTAGTAGTCGCGCTGATATTGAAGATCCGCGTGTACAAAAGCTTGCTGATGATATTATAAAAGCGCAAAAGCGTGAAATCGCTGAGATGAAGCAATTGATTGATGAGCTTGAATAACGATCTATACTGATAGGAATATTTTAAACAAATAAAATAATGGTCTATCAAATGATAGACTTAAGCATATAGGTCTTTTTATTCAAAGCTACTTTCACTACAGAATCAAAACATTGCTCATGAAAAAGCAATAAAAGGCTGAGTATGCATGGTTCACTTTCCCTACCGGCCTTCTGGCTGCTGCAATTGTTGTCTCTTTTAGTGCTTACTCCTATATCAAAATCTCTAACGCTTACCCGTCAGCTGGCGGTGCTGCGACGTACTTGCATCAAGTATATGGAGACTGTTTGACGACCGGTTTTAATGCTCTGCTGATGTAATTTTCTATAATTATTGCGCAGAGCTTTCTGGCTCGGATGTTCGGGTCATATACCATACCGTTGTTTGGTGGTGACGAAAGCGGTGTATAGCATCCACCAAGGAGAGTCAAGATGAACGAATTGAATTCAAAAGCGAATACTTTAAGAATTGGTCCTGTGGGCAACAGCGTGTCTCTGTTTCTGCTCATTAGCTATCTCTTGTGCATAGGCTTTGGCCTACTCGCACCTGAGCAGATAAGCATGCATGAGGCTTGGGCACCGCTGCTACCTGGTTTTGAGTGGCTGACATGGTCAGGTTTCCTAATTGGATTTGTCGAATCCTATCTTTATGGTTGGTATTTTGCGATTGTGTTTGTACCGCTATATCGCTGGTTTGCCAAAGCAGGATGAGTCTAGCGTAGCCATTGAATCTTCGGCTCAGATAGGTCAGCTATGCTGAGAACGACGGACAGTGCACCAATCTTGGATGGGATCAAAAGCTGGCGACTTAGACCTAAACTATCATTGCAATCAATAACGGGAACATAGTCATGAAACACGATACGACAAAAAGTACTTCGGACAGCGAAGACCATGATTGCTGTGATGGGACAGCGAATACAGGCATAGAATCCAATAAAGATATCGCTTACGATAAGGTGCCAGCTGGCTACAGCGGAACCGTTTATACCTGCCCTATGCATCCCGAAGTGAGAGATGTTGAAAAAAGCGATTGCCCAATATGCGGTATGTTTCTCAAACCTGAGGGCGAGGTTACTGATGAAGACAGTCATGCACACTGTCATGGAAAGGATACTGACCGTACTAAGGTAAACTCTATAAAAGGCGGCAAGTACGATAAGGTGCCAGCTGGCTACAGCGGAACCGTTTATACTTGTCCCATGCATCCCGAAGTCAGAGATGTTGAGAATAGTGGTTGTCCCATATGTGGCATGGCACTTGAATCAGAGACTGTTACTAGTGGTGAAGAGGATACCTCAGAGCTCGATGACATGACTCGGCGTTTTTGGATTTGTACCGTGCTGACCGTCCCTTTGTTTTTGTACGCAATGAGCGATATGGTAGGTATAAATCTGGACAGCTTCATTCAAGGCGGTCAGGGTGATATCGCTGGGCAGATTGCGCAGTGGATACAGTTGGCGCTTGCGGTACCAGTGGTGTTATGGGGAGCAGCACCTTTCTTCGTACGAGGTTGGCAATCCATAAAAAGTCGCAATCTAAATATGTTTACCTTAATTGCGATAGGCGTAGGTACCGCGTTTGGTTTCAGTCTGATAGCGACCTTTATTCCGGGCATTTTTCCAGACAGTTTTAGGGATGCCTCCGGTCGAGTCGGTGTGTATTATGAAGCGGCAGCGGTTATCACGACACTGGTACTATTAGGTCAGGTTCTAGAGCTTAAAGCCCGAAGTCAGACTTCTGGTGCAATCCGAGCACTGCTTGAGCTCGCACCACCAAATGCAAGGCGGGTCGATGACAACGGCGTTGAGACAGAAGTCTCTCTTGACGAAGTCGTCAGTGGTGACAAATTACGGGTTAAGCCAGGAGAGAAGCTGCCTGTAGATGGTACAGTGCTTGATGGCAATAGCAACGTTGATGAATCAATGGTCACTGGTGAACCACTGCCTGTTTCAAAGGTACAAGGCGATACGGTTACTGGCGGTACAGTAAATGGTACAGGAACGCTATTGGTCGAAGCGGTCGACGTCGGTGATGATACGGTATTGTCTAAGATCGTCAAGATGGTTGCCGAAGCCCAACGCAGCCGCGCGCCCATACAGAAACTCGTTGATAAAGTAGCAGGTTGGTTCGTGCCCATCGTCCTTATTTGCTCCGTCATCACTTTTATCGTTTGGGCAATATTCGGACCTACGCCAGCGATGGCTTTTGCATTGGTTAATGCTATTGCGGTTTTAATCATCGCTTGCCCTTGTGCGCTGGGACTTGCCACGCCGATGTCAATCATGGTGGGCACGGGTAAAGGTGCGCAGAATGGTGTACTTATCAAAAACGCTGAAGCGTTAGAGAGTATGGAAAAAGTCGATACTATCGTTGTCGACAAAACAGGCACCTTGACCGCAGGTAAGCCAGAACTCACGGCTATCGAGGCACTTGGCGGCTTAGATGAGAATGAGCTGCTTATCCTTGTTGCAGCGGTAGAGACCGCCAGCGAGCATCCTTTAGCAGAAGCTATCGTCAATGCTGCAAGGGCAAAATCTCTCGATATCGTCAACGCAAGCGATTTTAGCTCCACCACAGGCGAGGGCGCACAGGCTCTCGTTAATGGCAAGCAAGTAGCGGTCGGTAACTCAAAGTTTATGAAGCGTCTTGATAGTTTTGACAGTGCACTTTCAGAACGCACTGACAAACGCCGAAAAGATGGTGAAACCGTCATGTTCGTAGCCGTAGATGGGCAAGCCGCTGGTCTAATCTCAGTCGCTGACCCGATCAAGCCAAGTACTAGTGAGGCAATATCACTATTGCATCAAGCTGGTCTGCGGGTGGTTATGCTGACAGGAGATAATGAGATAACTGCCAAAGCCGTTGCTAATAAACTTAATATTGATGAAGTCCATGCTGATGTCTCCCCAGAGGACAAGAACCGAATTATCAAAGAGCTACAAAGTAGCGGCAAAATCGTAGCGATGGCGGGAGACGGTATCAATGATGCGCCTGCGCTTGCACAAGCTGATGTCGGTATTGCTATGGGCACAGGTACCGATGTGGCTATGGAAAGTGCAGGTATTACCTTAGTGAAGGGTGACTTAATGGGTATTGTCAGAGCATATAAACTAAGCCATTCAACCATGCGCAACATTAGGCAAAATCTGTTCTTTGCCTTCTTCTACAATGCGCTTGGTATACCGCTTGCGGCAGGCGTGCTGTACCCATTCTTCGGACTGTTGCTCAGTCCAATGATAGCGGCAGCAGCCATGAGTCTCTCTTCAGTATCAGTTATAGGTAACGCGTTAAGATTACGTCGTCTGAAGCTATGATGTTGGCACTGTAAAAGACATTCTTAGCGCAGTCATAATTACGGGTTTTATCAAGACCTCAAAATATAAGGATAACGTTATGGGTAGTTTCTCTATTACACATTGGCTGATTTTATTGGTAGTAGTGGTTGTCGTATTTGGCACTGCTAAGCTCAAAAATGCGGGTAAAGATTTAGGTGGTGCGGTCAAGGGTTTTAAAGAAGCGGTAAAAGATGAAGAAACCGAACACGCGCGCAAGAAACAGGTGCTTGATCATGAAAATAGTACTTCAGCTACCGACTTAAATATACAGTCAGGCACTCAGGTTGATGATATGGAAATTAGACCTGTCACCACTGAGGATAAGCACAAAGTATAAAAAGTGCCATTAGCTGACGATACTCACTCGCCTATTCATTACTATATTTGACTGTTATGTTTGATATCGGATTTTCCGAGTTACTCTTGTTCGGCGTCATCGCCTTGATTGTATTGGGCCCAGAAAAACTGCCACAGGCTGCACGTACGGCTGGGCAATGGTATGCCAAATTGCGTCTTATGATATCCACCCTACAATCTGAAATAGAGTCTGAGCTTGATCTGGCTGAAACACGAAAACAAATGCAAGACGAGTTGGCGAAAATCCGCCAGACTGAGACAGATATGAAGCGTGAGCTGGCAGAGATGCGCGGTAACATGCAAAAATTTGAAGACTCACAGAATCATCACTTAAATGAGCCACATCAGCCAGTCGCCCTTGATGAGCAAGATCATCAGCCCACTAGCGCCTCCTCTTTAACCACACAGGAGGCAGATAAATGAATCTATTTAAACGACAAAAAAGCCGACAACAGAAGATAGCGGATACAGAGCTTGAGGCGACAATAGACACGGCTGATAGTCATAAGTCTGATGATGCGCTGAGTGCACTTGGTGACATGCCTATTACGGCGCACTTGATAGAGCTACGCGCCCATTTAATCAAGATATGCGTAGCGGTTTTGATTATATTTTTAGCATTGGTAGGGTTTTCACGTGAGCTCTATACTCTTCTATCAGACCCTTTGGTTGCTCAGTTGCCTGCTAATTCGACTATGATTGCGACCGATATCACTTCGAACTTTATGGCACCCATTCGTTTAACGATTTTTGTCGCTGCATTTTTAGCGATGCCTTATATCTTGTATCAAATTTGGTCATTCGTCGCGCCTGGTCTTTATAAAAAAGAGAAAAAAATAGCCATTCCAGTATTACTGTCTTCAATATTTCTATTTTATACGGGTGTTGCCTTTGCCTATTTTGTCGTACTCAAAAGCGTATTGAAGTTTTTTATCCTATTTGCACCGCAAAATGTCATACCGATGACTGATATTGACAGTTATCTGAGCTTTGCGCTCAAATTGTTTATGGTGTTTGGACTAACTTTTGAGATTCCAGTGGTTACCTTGTTGATGATAATGGCTGGTATCGTATCTACTCAGAGTCTAGAGAGTAAACGCCGATATATTATTGTTGGTTGTTTTGCAGTGGCAGCGATAGTGACACCGCCCGATGGTGTCTCAATGCTATTGCTAGCAATTCCAATGTGGCTACTATTCGAGCTAGGTTTGTTTTTAGCAAAAGTACTTATCAAAGAAGAGCGTAAAACTGTCTGACCTTACAAAGTAACTAATTCATAAAATAGATATATTGCAAAATGACTATTTTATACAGTAACTATAGAAATAACCTTATCTTAAATATTTCATATACCTTCTTTATTTTGGCTGTCCCTTAAACCCTATCAGTACATTCACTAAACTTAGTAATGAGATGTAAATGGAACACCTAAGCAATAACCAAGAAAAAGAGAATGACAATCTTGCAGATCAACTCAATCAAGAGTGCTATTGCCATACTCTAGATCGCAAAGCACTTAATACCAGCCTGCAAAATCAATTGTCAGACACTAGAGACAACCCAATAGGAGATAATGAACTTAATCAGCTTTTTTCAGCAACACCTGTGTTCGTACCCAAAACAGAGATAGAGACAATGGTGCGAATCGTTGAAGCTATTGAATCAGCTGCTAGGTTACCATCGTACCAACAGCAAGTACTGTCATGGGCACCTAATATCGCGGCTTTCGATCCAGGGCCAATAGGGGCCTTTATGGGCTATGACTTTCACTTAGGGAGCGATGGTCCTCAGCTTATTGAGATAAATACTAGTGCTGGAGGCGCATTTTTAAACGTAGCACTTGCCCGCGCACAAAAACAATGCTGCCACCCTTCCGAGCAAAGTGCTGCTACTACTAAAATGCTTGAAGGGTTTCAAGAATCCGTCACTAATATGTTCATACAAGAGTGGCAGCGACAATCAGCTACTGCCATGCCCAACCGCATAGCTATTATTGATAATGATCCTAAAAGCCAGTTCATGTATTTAGAGTTTCAGCTGGCTTGTAAACTACTTCAAGCTAAGGGCATTGATACCGTTGTACTTGATCCGTCTGAACTTAACTATGTTGATGGCAAGCTGACAGCCTATGGCAAACCCATTGACATGATTTATAATCGATTGGTCGACTTCGCATTTGAGGAACCTGACCATGCGCTGCTTAAGCAGGCGTATCTAGAGGGTGCTGTGGTAGTGACACCTAATCCTCATGTACATGCTATATTGGCCAACAAACACAACTTAACCTTACTATCCGATACGCAGACATTGCGTGCTTGGGGGCTAGATAACGCTGCCGTTGAATATCTAGAAAACTCTGTACCAAAGACGCGAATAGTTGCAAGAGCTGATGCAGCGGAGTTGTGGCGTACTCGGCGAGACCTGTTTTTTAAGCCAGTGGCTGGTTATGGAAGCAAGGGCGTCTATCGTGGTAGTAAGCTGACTCGACGCGTTTTTGAGAACATACTGGATGAGGATTATATTTCACAGACTTTTGTGCCTGTAACAGAGCGAGTGCTAAAAATTGATGATATCGTAACAACAAGAAAGGTAGATATACGTCTTTATACGTATGGCGGAAAACTGTTGATACTTGCTGCGCGTGTGTATCAGGGTCAGATGACTAACTTCCGTAAGCCAGGGGGTGGGTTCGCGCCTGTCTTTCAGGTGTGATCGTCTAGGTCTTATTTAGATGGCATTAGGCTGTGATCAGTCCGGTTGACTAATTCAACATTCTTCTTACCTAATAAAAGGTGGTTGTATATTTATGATTGTCTATTATTTTCGGCACGCTTTTTAAAACACTTCGAAATCAATTGAAGCTAGAGATAGAGGGGATTACCAAAGGAGCTAGATTGTTTTAGAGCTAAATTCTATCTAAAGTCACAATAAAACGTCACCTGAAGCCATATACTTAGTAGTATATTGCAGCTAAAATCCTAAGCATACTCAAAAGCACATATATGACAAGCGCACGGGGCAAATGCGTTAATAAGATGCATTTGCCTACTTAAGCGTTATCAATTCAACTTCTTTTATCCCACTCCAGCTTTCCTTTAAATGGTCAGTGTCCTCAAAATTATGAAGCCCATTATTCCTTTCCGTTAAAACATTCGGGCAGCGTGTTTATAACATTAATTCATTGCACTTGTGCAGGGAAGCCACCCTTTGCTAAAGCAGCCGTCATCTGCTCAGTACTTGCAATGGTTTCGATACTGACCATTTTGGCTGCTAGATCCATGTCAACCTTGGCATTTGAGTCGATATCGTGAATGATGGCTGTCACACCACGAGCACAGCCGCCACAGTTCATGTTTGTAATCCATAGTTTCATAGCCTTTCTCCAAATAAGTTTTATTTCATTACTAAGCTTAAGCCTTGTCATGATGGTAAGGTCAAACACATTTTTAAAAAACATGCTTGACCTTACCATTATGTCAACCTATATGCTGTTGATAACAGATTGAACATAATAGAGGGTGTTATGAATTCAGAGAATAGTAAGCCTTATCTTTACAATGAAACATTGCCCATTGAGGGTATGACTTGTGCTTCCTGTGTGGGACGAGTGGAAAAAGCATTAAAAAAGGTTGGAGGCGTTGAAAATGCTGAGGTGAATCTAGCGACTGAAAACGCCATGATTTCCTCGTCTCAACCTTTAGATCTTATCGCAGTAACCAAAGCAGTAGAACGAGCCGGTTATAAGGTTTTGGCATCTCAGCCAATCGAGCTGTCGATAGAAGGGATGACTTGTGCTTCCTGCGTGGGACGGGTAGAAAAAGCATTAAAAAAAGTCGAAGGTGTACAACAAGCAAACGTCAACCTTGCTACCGAACGAGCATGGGTACAAGGCAACGCTCAAGTACAGAGCAGCGATTTGATTCAAGCCGTTAAAAAATCGGGATACACGGCTAAACAGATTGAGCAAAGTGTGAGTGTTCAACAGGATAAGAAAGCCACGGAACAGCAGCAGCTCAAACGAGATTTAATCATCTCTTTGATTTTGGCCGTCCCTGTTTTTATTCTAGAAATGGGCTCACATATAATTCCAGCCTTTCATATGTGGGTGATGCACAATATCGGCACTCAACAAAGCTGGCTAATTCAATGTGTTTTGACGACGCTGGTACTCGTCTTTCCAGGGAGACGTTTTTATCAAAAAGGCATTCCGGCATTATGGCGCTTGGCCCCAGATATGAACTCATTGGTAGCGGTTGGTACATTGGCGGCTTATGGTTTTTCATTAGTCGCAACATTTATTCCACAAGTTCTACCTAAAGGCACTGTAAATGTATATTACGAAGCAGCGGCTGTGATTGTAAGCTTAATTTTATTAGGGCGTTATTTTGAAGCAAAGGCAAAAGGACGTACTTCTCAAGCCATCCAGCATTTAGTTGGCATGCAAGCAAAAACAGCGCGTATTCATCATAACGAACAAGTAGTTGAAGTCCCGATTGCAGAAGTGACCACTGCAATGATCGTTGAGATTCGTCCCGGTGAGCGTGTTCCAGTCGATGGGGAAGTTATTGAAGGTCAAAGCTATATTGATGAATCTATGATTACAGGTGAACCCGTTCCTGTCAAAAAACAAGTCGGTGATCAAGTGGTAGGAGGAACGGTCAATCAGAATGGCACATTGAATTTTCGGGCAACTACCATTGGCGACTCGTCGGTATTGGCGCAAATCATTCGCATGGTTGAACAGGCTCAAGGGGCTAAATTACCGATTCAGGCATTGGTTGATAAAGTTACTATGTGGTTTGTTCCCATGGTCATGCTTTTAGCGACTCTGACTTTTGCTGTGTGGTTTGTTTTTGGTCCTGAACCTGCTTTGACGTTCAGTCTTGTCAACGCCGTTGCCGTCCTAATTATTGCTTGTCCCTGTGCAATGGGATTGGCAACACCTACCTCCATTATGGTTGGTACAGGTCGCGGTGCAGAAATGGGCGTCTTATTCCGTAAAGGTGAAGCGTTACAAGCTTTACAAGACGTTCAAGTCATTGCGGTCGATAAGACCGGCACATTGACTGAAGGCAAACCAACCTTAACGGATTTTTATGTCCAACAAGGATTTGAACACGAACAAGTCTTGCGTATTGTGGCATCGGTTGAAGCAAAATCTGAACATCCCATTGCCTTAGCCATCGTTCAGGCAGCTGAGCAACAAAATATTAGCTTATTACCGATTACTACTTTTGACTCTATGACGGGATTTGGAATCAAAGCGGAGGTGGCAGGTCAAGCCGTTCATATTGGTGCTGATCGTTATATGCAGCAATTAGAACTTGATGTTACTCCCTTTAAAGACAAAGCGGCACACTTAGGACAAGAAGCTAAAACCCCCATATATGTCGCGATTGATCAGAAATTGGCTGCTATTATTGCCGTTGCAGACCCTATTAAAGACACCACTTATACCGCTATTGCAGGTTTACATCAACTGGGCTTGAAAGTGGCGATGATGACAGGCGACAATCGCCATACTGCGCAAGCGATTGCAGCAAAACTAAATATTGATCAAGTGGTCGCAGAAGTGTTGCCTGATGGAAAAGTAGATGCGATACGTCAACTGCAACAACAATATGGACGAGTGGCTTTTGTTGGTGATGGTATTAATGATGCACCCGCTCTCGCTCAAGCTGATGTCGGGCTGGCAATTGGGACAGGGACAGATGTGGCGATTGAGGCAGCAGATGTGGTGTTGATGTCAGGTAGTTTACAAGGGGTTCCTAATGCGATTGCTTTAAGTAAGGCCACTATCAAAAATATTCGACAAAATCTATTTTGGGCATTTTTCTATAACATTGCTCTAATTCCAATTGCCGCAGGGGTTTTATATCCAGCATTTGGAATTTTGTTGTCACCCATTTTTGCAGCAGGAGCAATGGCCTTATCTTCTGTTTTTGTACTAGGTAATGCCTTACGTTTAAGGTATTTTCAGGTGCCCGTGATTAAAACGTAGATACTGTTAATATAGGGTTAAAGTAGCTGTTTGGCTTTAACCCTTTTTATATCAGGAGGAAAGTTATGAATATCGGTCAAGCGTCAGAGCAATCAGGAATCTCTCCCAAAATGATCCGCTATTATGAACAGATCGAATTGCTTGATGCCGCAAAACGTTCAAATTCAGGGTATCGAATCTATTCTAAACAAGATATAGACGATTTATGCTTTTTGAGACAGGCTCGTGATTTAGGTTTTTCCTCCAAACAGATGAAAGAGTTGCTTGATTTGCGGAAAAATACAGATCGGCAGAGTGCTGATGTTAAACAATTGACACTGCACCATATCGCAACTTTGAACCAAAAAATAGCTCAATTGCAAGATATGGTGAGCTTATTACAGGTTTCTGCTGATCATTGCTCAGGTGATGCAAACGCCGATTGTGCCATATTAAAAGATCTTGAACAAAGCCAATAGAGTCTTATCTATTTTTCTTATTCATATATTAGTCTGAAAAAAGCATACATAATTTGACATTACCTTACTTCATAGTCGTAAATGTAAAGTACCATCTTACTATTAGATAAACAAAAACCTACAATCCTAATATCTATCAGTTCACTTTTATCTGGATTTTCTTCATCTTTTAAGTAACCGTCTATGAAGTAAGTCATATGTTTGTAGAACGGTGGACCCATGTAAGTTCCTAGTGTAATTGTACTATCTCTTATTGTTCGAACTGATAAATGTTTCGGATTCAGTTCTATAGGCAGTTTGGTGGCTACAATATCGCCAGCTATTATCTCCTTTGCAACCGCAGGTCGCTGGTGGCAAAGCGGTCGTGATAACAAATTTTCTATGCCCCCTTTTCTAGGCAAGGCTCATTGGCAAATTGTCTTGTTTTCAATCGTTATGTACTTGGTGGTTTATGGCTTGGGTAACGCAGGAATCACGGCATATGGCGCGCAAATACTAAACTGGTTAGGACATCAAGGTAACGTCATTGCGACGGTCGGCACAGGCTTTCTATCAGCTATCGTAGCATCTGTAGTGAATAATATGCCGTCAACGCTCATAGGAGCACTGGCGATTGATAGCGCCCAAGGTCCCGTTGCAACGCGTAATTTGATGATTTATGCCAATGTTATTGGTAATAATTTAGGGCCAAAACCCACCCCAATTGGTAGCTTAGCAACCTTGTTATGGCTACACATACTGGCGGAAAAGGATTGTAAAATCAGCTGGGGTCAGTATATGAAGATTGGCTTACTAATCACGCCATCTGTACTACTCGTAACGCTTTTAGCTTTAGTGTTTTTGTTACCTAGCGTTTAAGTCAGATCGCATTTATTTTGCTCTATAAAAGGATCTGTAAATGGTCTGACGTTTTATCAAATTTTTAAAAATCTTGGGAAAGTATGTATTCTTGACTAAAAAAGATTAATCTTAAAGCTTTGTAGTGCGGTTGCGAATAGTGCAAAAAATAAAGCCGTCAGCAAGCTACTAGACAACAGTGCCATACCAAAACCAAATTTGTTGAGCAGGTAAGGGAATAACAAGAAAAAAGGCAACGTTCCGAGAACATACCAAAAGGTATAGTAGGCGTGATTACTTATCTTAGCGATTGGCTGTTTTTCAACATACAGCCAAATTAAGGTAAGGAGCGTGACTAAAGGCAAGGAGGCAAGCAAAGCACCTATTCTATCGCTACGTTTAGCAACCTCAGAGATAATAACAACCAGTGAGGCAGTGATTGCGTATTTAAGCCATATATTCAAGGTACTCTCCTAGACACAGAATCACTCCATTCAGATTTTATTAATTTCAACAGAGACATGAGAAATTTGAGGTAGGGATTCTGATAATATTTTTTTGTATTCTTCCGTACTTAAAGGGGATGATGAGGAAACTGAAAGGATGGCAGCTTGGTGGGTTGAGGCTATTTTCCAGACATGAATATCGTTAATAAACGTATTTCTCTTATCAAGAGTCTGCGATATCTTCTCAAAAGTTGAAACATCAACAGAGTGATCTAAAAGCACGCTACTCGATTCTTTAATTAATCCATAAGACCAGTGAAGAATCACTATTGCTCCGACAATACCCATGACAGGATCAATCCAGATGATGCCCATATATTTACCGATTAATAACGCCACGATAGCAAGCACAGAAGTGAGTGCATCCGCTAAAACATGTAAATAAGCCGCTTTCATATTGTGGTCATGGTCATGGTGATGGTCATCTTTAAGTATAAATGCCGACACTATGTTTACGATTAGACCGACAACAGCAACGATAATGGCTTCGTTAAAATATATATTGTTTGGCTCTATTATTCGTTGGACTGATTCTAAAATCATTAATAATGCGACAATGGCTAATGCAATGGCACTCGCAAAACCACCGAGATAATTTACCTTACCCGTACCAAAACTAAATGATTTATTATTAGCGTTCTTTTTAGCGTACGAATAAGCAAAAATGGCAATAAGAAATGCAGCTGAATGCGTGCCCATGTGCCACCCATCAGCAAGTAATGCCATAGAGCCAGACCATGTACCAGCAGCGATCTCTAAAACCATGATTATCGTCGTCAACCAAAATACAATCTTTACTTTAGATTTGTTTTGGGCGCTATCGACACCGAAATCATGAGAGTGTTCCCACTGAATAGTTGATTCTTTCACGTTTTAAATCCTTAGCTGTGTATGAAAAGATAGCAATCTTATGTATTATAAACATCATCAATAAATATACTGCCCCCCAGTATAAAATAAGGTAATAAAAATAATGTCACACACTCAAAAAAGTAAGAGCAAGCTACTAGGACGTATCAGACGTATCAAAGGTCAATCGGTAGCAATAGAGGCTTCATTAGAAGGTAATCCTGAATGCATGGCTCTTTTGCAGCAAATAGCGGCATTAAAGGGGGCGGTAAACGGTCTTATGAAGGAGGTCTTAGAAGAGCATATAAGAGAACATTTAGGGGCAGAAGGCATTACCCAGCAACAACGACAACAAGAAATAGAAGACGTGTTATCTATTCTAAAAACTTATATGAAGTAGAAAATTAAGAGTAAAAATATCTCAAAAGGTACTGGCTTATTGTACTAGGAATACTATTATTGGCGCTAGCATTGGTCGCGTTTAGGATTAGGATGCTTTATGAGTCGCGTTCAGTTAATGATGACGATACTCGGATCAATGCAAGTCATAAAACACTGCTATCGTTAGCCATAGCTACCAGTCTCGATGCCATGGCAGCAGGCTTTACGTTAAACCTGTTGGCTGTTAATGCTTATGTTGCCTGTTTAATCATGGCACTGACGACCGCTGTTTTAAGTGTCTTAGGAGCTTATATAGAACGCCAATCAGGGACATGGCTCGGCAGTTGGGCAGAAGCGCTTAGCAGTTTGGTGTTGATTGCAATTGGAGTAAACAGGATGGTTTGAATCGACTAAAAGTATATTAAGAGGCACTCAGATTTTTATAATTAAATTAAATAAAATCATAACAGCTACTGCTAAAGCTACAAATGTTATCTAATTATTTTTAATCGAGATCACTATATTCATTCGATGGTTTTAGTAATTATAGTATCAATTTAAATTGTTAACACTAAAGCTACTTCTCCAGTTTAGCCTGATTGTTCAATGCTCCGCGTGTTGTATCAAGCAAATCTGCGACGTTGTTTAATAAAACATAGTCTTTCGGATTTTTTGCCTCCCTATTAAATATCTCACTCCATATTGGGCTTTTATGCTTTTGCGTTATTTCTTTAAGACTTTTATACAGGATTCCAGGTTTAGATAATGACAGCATCGATATTGCTCGAATAAAATCCATAAAAATAAAGTCAATAACATCCTGATCAAATTCCTTATCAATTTCACTTTTGTGCTCTGGTTTAAAATTATGTTTAGATGTTCTGTAACTTAAGAATATAGTGTTACGGTTATTAAGGTCTTTGCGATTGAATACTGGTGAAAAACAACCTCCGATTAGCAGATATTTATTAGTATCTTCACTTATTAGTGATACATTATGAATAGGTAAGCTCTGATAACAGTTAAACTTATCAGTTATACACTTGATGTATGTCTCTTGCCCTCCTACGATATACGCACTCATCATTAATTTATAAAGCTTCCCAGCTAACGGATGCAATCTAATATTGGTACTATCGTTAATAGTAATAGTTTTAGCCTCTAATCTCACAATATTATTCCTTATTTGAGTTTGATTTTTTCAATTTTTTCGCCTATCAAGATATATACGTAATGACAAAATATTTGTATTGTTCTAACATTCCACTGATTGATAGGCATATTCGAGGCCACTCTGTTTTTTATTCTCTCGGACTCAGTTTGACTAGCCAGTGAAAGCTCAACTCGAATTTTCTTTTGATATAACATCCTTTTTATTACTTTATTTTCAATTTTATTTATCTGCGATCGAGAAATAGCTTGCAACACAAACTCCCATGAATCTTTATCTTGTTTTGAGGCTTGCTTGTAGTGATATAGCTTTAAGCGGATGTTTTTCTTATATACAAGTTGACAGATTATTCCAAGATAGCTACTTAAGTCTTCTGCTTGATCAAACATAATATAGTTTCTGTGGTATTGAGCATGGGTAAGTATGTAATGAACAAATCGAAGAATAGATTTTTTATCTTCATCTTTACTCTGTTGATACAAGCTACGAAATTTATCAGTCATTTGTAACATGACCTTCCTATCAACACCGTATTTATCTTTAACAGGTAATAGGGTAGTAATATCCTTCGAACTAAATAGTCTTGGATTATCTTTTTTAGTTTGAAATTTAGGCGCTTGGATGAGCTGCTGTGCATTGTAATACCACTGTTTTACTATTTCCTCACTCACATCGAACGGATTTACAAGATCTTCAAAATTACCATTGGGGTCGTAAATACTCAAAAGCTGGTGAACTTCATCAAAAGCAAATCTTTTAATTTGTTCATTGCGCTCTACATCGAGAATTCTGCTATGTTTTGGTTTAGGTAGTTCTGACAATTTGAGTTTGCTCATCAGGTAATCGTTGATCTCCTGAGAAGCATCTTTAATAATAGACTTTTTTCTTCTAGGTATCTTTAATAGTTCACTGTGTTCAACAGATAATTGAAAATCAATATTCCACAGCAATAGCCCAGTTTCAATATCTGTAAAATGCACATAAGATGAAAACGTTGTGTTGGGACTGGCATGACCTGCAATACCCGCTAATGAATAAATCTTCTTATAAGCAAGATTGGTCTCGAAACAATTCATAATACCTATAGCTTGATCATCTTCGTAAGGCAGTAGACTTTTTAAGAAGGCTGTGCTCGGATGACTGGCAAATTGATAGTCTTTATCATATAAAAACGAAATTAATTGCAAATTACTTAGACAACTATGTCGCAGATGATGCGTAGTGAGATAGCCTAAACCCGTAACTTCTTTTATAATACTGCTAAGCATTTTTGATAGTGCTTGAGCGTTGTAAGGTATGCCATCTTGACTAGAAATAAGCGTTTGGCCATTAACATTTGAACGTCTGCCATAAACACGCCTTAGCAATTTAATATCAGATTCTGTTAGTAGCTGTGCAAGCAACACACGACGCGTAGCCGATAGACTTTTATTATTACCAAGTTTATTGCTACGAATCTCTAAGTAATTCTGAGTTTTTGATACATCGCTTAGTCGTATTTTAACAATTTCGCCAATTCTAAGACCACAACGGTGTCCCAATATCAAGGCTAGGCTTAATGCATGCTTCTGATCAACTGTTACTTTAAGTTCGTCAATTTTAACCATGATGGCTTGGAACATATTTTCTGAAATATAGCCTGCTTTATGGTGCGATCTTTCATCTTTAGATAGATTCGTCATAGGCTCAACGTTATAGTATTGAACCATATACTGATGAACTTCACTAATGACTGCAGCAGCTTTATTTTTAGCATTATCACTCTTGCTAAGCTCAATCATCTCGTTATATAGTGCTACAAAATCTTCTTTTTGATAATCCTCTAAAATTACATTTTGAGTAAGTGCAAGCCAGCGATTAGTAACTCTATTACTATAAGTTTGAATACTGCTTACTTTACAGCTAGCGGTCTTTGACAGTAGGAAACCAACAATGACTATTTCACTGAGAGGCGCATCATTACTAATTAATCTTTTGTGAAGCTCTGTTAGCTCTTTAGTAAATACTTTCTTAGAGATTTTCGTAGTAGAATTTCTTCTAAATAGTTTGGCTATTTCAACTGTTAATTTGGGGTTGGATCTTACTATAGCGTTGGAAGTGCTTATTTGTTGATCAATTAAATCTCCTTGCTGACTATCTACATTATGCTTAACGTTGTAGATAAGCGACTGCCAATTAGATGTTGATAAACTATAGGTGGTCTCTGTAGTGTCAGCAATGATATACCAAGCGTGTTCTGGCATATCCAATGACAAATAGCTTTCAAGTACATAAATTGCTCCACTCAAAAATTTATTTAAGCCAAAATTTATATTTCCATTCTGATTTTTTTCAATAGTCTGTATTCGCTTATAAAACCCGTATATATTTAAGTTTTCAGATTTATTAACTACCGCACCTTTCCTGTTTTTGAGATAAGACTGAACCATATATGTAGATAATGGTGAGAGAAAAACTTGTGCCTGATGCACAGCTTTCGCGTCTATATACATATTTGTATGATAAGAATTATCATCAATAATTATAGTGATAACTGGTAGCCCAGAAATTTTTTCAATAACTAAGCGTTTCTTAGATATTTGATCTAGGATTGCCTGTAGCACTGCCGCTTTCAATACTGCACTATGAAATACTAAACTTAAAAAGACGTCACTTTCGGTTATATCTGTCGAAGCTTTATTTTCTAAAGTTTTCATCCACTTCAGATAGAAGTCTAGTACTAGTTTACTGTTTTCAAACCACTCTCTAGTGCGAAAAGATTTTGGACGAAATGAGTTGATTATCAGTTTTGGAAATCCAACATCAATATTTTTATCTTCTATCCTCTCTTGGCAGTACTTAATAGCATGATTGTAACCTTCAGAATATTTTTTTATATCTTGAAAATGCTTGTTAGTGGATAACTTATTATCAAATTCTTGCCACATTAAATTAAAAAGCTGTTGCTGATCTTGAGACTCTTCGATTTCGATAAAACTGATATGTTGATCAATTAATTTTTGTGCTAATAGAAAGCGTTTTTGTTCTTGCTTATCACGCTTTGCTTCTCGAATCTCAATACCAGATTGTCGATTAGTCATCATGATAGCTCCAATTGAATAGCTTTAAATCCGATTCCATCAATTAATTCATTAAGTATTTGGGCAAATTCTTTAAGATCACTTCGTTTCAGTCCACTAAATCGATCATAGAAACTAAAGCCCAGCTCATCAGAATGTCCCATCCATGCACTAACCACATCGTGCCCAAGGGGCTTGTCTGATAAGTAAGTTTCAAATGAATATATGCCAATGTCTGAGCTTCTAAGTGAACGTATAAAATGTCTATGCCAATTTAAAGGGAGCAAAATGTATGCTGATAAACGCTCTTTTATGAATGTGCTGTCAAGCCTCTGCTCAGTGACAGTATTGGTGAGTACATCTAATTTTAGATAAGTGATTAGTCCAATCTTTCCCTCTAAAATATCTATATAGATGTGACCAAGATCATTATCTAGCTTGTTCAGTAGATTACCGTTTATCTTGATAAATTTTTTATACTCGTCAATCTGCTGGCATACTATTTTTGGTAAATAGATAAACCTACCGATAGCATCAAGTTGAACCTCTTTATCGCTGATAAAGTACATTCCTGTTCTAGTATCTATATCTGATAATCTACCAAATGGCTCAGTAACAGGACGATGGCCACTTGCGATAGACATCAATAAATATAAATAGTCCATAAAACGATTATGTAGAGACACAATAGTGTTCATTTTGCTTAAATCTAGATCTTCAACAGCATATTCTACTTCTTTCCGTAGTTTTATAACTATCTCTTCTAGTTTTATCTGATTGATAGCCAACGCGCTTCCTATATTCTTATCCCAGTAACTCGTTAACTCCTCATCAGGTAATTCAAACAGCTTATAAATATTACTGCTGGCGTGGTCAGGATCATATTTATCACCGAGTAACGCTATCAGATGGTTCATATATTCGCGCTGACATCTAAATAAGTCATACTGGCTAGTATTGAAGTAGGGTAGGGCTGAATGATGATGCACGGGGGAACTAGTAAGCACTTCTATCAGAGCTTTATCTATGCTTTTTTGAGTCAAAAAATGCGATAGGTAGTTTTTAATCTTATTAATACTCAATCTTAAACCAAACTTTTTATTAAGCTCTTGAAGTTCAACTTTTGCTTGGGCATAAATACAATTCGCTATAGAGTCACTAGTATCTCGCACCATTTCAACGTGCATTAAACCCACGGGTTGTGGCATGAATAAGTAAAGATCCCTACTATTATCAGCGCATAATGATTTGTCCCAATCATCATCAATACGACTACGTGATGGCTGAAACGTTAATCGATAGCGATAACCGTTGAATCCGAGCCGTAACTGTTCAGAAGTATATATGTCATGAATACCTGTAAGTAATAGCATGTATAGATATAATACTGATTGTTGAGATATATCGAATCTAAACTTATTTTCTTCGTACTCATGCTCATATTCGTACTCTCTATCAATCGACTCAAAATCGAGCTTACTTAGTTTACTGGCTATGTGTTCGACCAGAATTTTTATTTCATCTTCATGCGCTGAATTAACATCAGTGACCTGGCTCATAGCATTTTTTCGGCGACTATTCAGCTGACCTTCAGCTTTTGCAAGGTCGATATAGTAATTGCTTGGATCGGTGATAAGTACTTGCTCAAAAGACTCTCTCTCATCGTCTTGACGCTCACCAACCTCAAAATCTCCACCATCGCTAACATCTTCAGCGATATTAACCAAATCATTGACTGTATTTCCGGTTGTATCATCATAGTAGGATGCGCCACTAACAACATGATAAGTAGTACTGGTAATTCGGGTAATACCAGAGTCATCTTTAAAAAAGTTTTCTAATGGCAAGATATATTCGTAGAGATAGTGAGCTATGCGTTCATTAATTTCGGATTGGGCCTCGCTAGAGTATAGTGCTACTTCAACGCTCAAGAGCTTACTTTTATATTTTTTAATCTCTAACTCAAATGCTTCAGGAGATCTATTTAACCACCTATTATAGTTATCGTTCTCTTGCGCTTGGATTAGATATTCTTTAATATATTGTAAGTTTCTGAGTTCAGTCATATCTGGCAAAAAAGGAATCAAAAAACTACGAGTTTTATTTGTTAAAAAACGACATTCATCAAGTGTAGTTTCAATTCGACTATCATAGTCACTCAGTTCTACCATTCTAAGGCATAAGAAAAGGTACAAAGAACGAATAGTATTTACTTTAGTGGACTCCGCACGGTTTACCAAAAAATTAACTAAATATAGCTCTTTCATGTTCTGATGAGGTTTTCTTATACCCTTAAGAAAGACTTTATGATCTATTCCTTCCTCATAAATCTTTAGCTTTTCTGACTCTTCTAGAGTACTATCCAAGCCTTTGGTCGCTATCCATGTAGATAAAATTTTATACTCGTTGTAAAAGTCTGATCTAAATTGCTCAGGCAAAGTATCTTTCAAAAATTTTAGCTCTATTATTAGGCTTTCAATCTCACTAGGATTAGCGAATTCAAGAAGATTTAGCTTTAACCAGTCCTCAATAATATTATCTTCACCATCCATGATTACGCAACCTTTATAAGCTATTTAAATAACTGTAACTCCATTTATGCAAAGCATCCACCCATAAAATAAAAAAAGACATCTATTTGGATGTCTTTTTGTTAAATATAGGTATTTTCATGGATTTTGTAATATACCTCGCTCTATCAGTAGCTTATCTAAAGCACTTCCATCTTGACGAGTTAGGTTGGGCACATAACGCGAATAGACTGTGAACAACATTGTAGTGCTGCTATGACCCATTTGTGCAGCAATCCACTCAGGAGACTCACCAGAGGCAAGCCAAAGAGTGGCAGCCGTATGCCTTGATTGATAGGGGTTACGTATATCAAGCTCTAGATATCGCAGTAACGGATACCAAACGCGCTTTGTCACATTGCGATGACTCAAAGGAGTACCTGCTCTTGTACTAAAAACAAACTCGCTATGATGTTTGGTTAGGCTCTGCTGCTCAATCAATGCATCATAAACCAATTGGTTCATCTGAATGATACGATTAGAGCCGGAAGTTTTAGTATCACCTATAACGCCCTTAACCACTGCTTGATCAATAATGATTTGTCGACGCTCAAAATCAATATTTTTCCAAGGTAAACCGTCAATTTCACCTGTACGCATGCCTGTAAAAAACCGTACCGTAAAGTATGGCTTATAATCTACTCTAACGTTTTCAATGATCAGCATGACTTCCTCTAAAGTAAAAGGACTAACACTGCTTTTAGCTACACTTAGTGGCTTTATGTTTTTCCAAGGGTTCTCAAAATTGAAACGCTCAGATGCTTCTATAATTACCATACGTAATGGAGTCATAATATGGTTGATGCGAGACGCTGATAAAGGTCGTCCATTATTTCCTTCTTTGACTAAATTGCCCCGAAAAGCCATTATTTTAGCTTTGTTAATGGTATTCAGTGGCACATTGCCAAAATGGGGGAGTAGATAAATCCTAAATATATTCTCTACATTGTCTATTTGAGAATCCCGCCATTCTGGCTTTTTCTCCTCTATCCAAACTTTGCTGAAGCTATCAAAGCTTGAGTTTGAATCCTTATGACTGTTTGTTGATCTCATAAGTTCTAAGCTTTTAAACTTCTCAATCTTTTTACTTTGCGGAAAATAGTTTTCATATTTAAAACTACCCAACTGAATTTCAGCCTCCATTTTACTAACGAAGTTTTCTAAACGCTTTCGATTAGGCTTAGTGTCAGCCAGTAATGTTTGTTCTCTACAACGTTGACCTATATATCTAAAATCTACATACAGATTGCCATTACGGCTATTAATACTTGCCATGATTATGCTCCCGCTGCAAATGGAATGGTATCGTCGTAGCCTGTCAACATTAACTCTTCAATTTTTTGCCATATAAAAAGGATTTTCCTCCCTCCAAACGGCTTGATATAATGAACCCCCTCAATAAATACCGCATCTTTAAGTTGATTGCGTATGGTCTTACTGTCATATTTAATGCGTTGTGACAGCTCTTCGGTTGTTAAATAGGTATAACTCATAGTAAAATCCTTACTAAAGATTAAAGTGTTATTATTTAATAGCTTTATGACCTGCTATAGAACATAATTTACACTAAAAATAATCTTTTGCAAGACATTTTTATCTACAGTAGGTTATTTTATTATGGAGGAGGTTATGGTGAAATGTAATTTATCTAAAATTATGGGCGAGAAGAGACTTAAGATTGCGGATGTGTCTAGAGACACCGATGTCAACAGAGGCACAATTACGCGCATGTATAACGAAGAAGCGACTAGAGTGGATCTAGAAGTCGTAGAAAAACTATGCCTATATTTGGATATTGAAGTAGGGGACCTTTATGAGCTAGTCAAAGAAGAATAGACGATCTTCGTTTTAAGATCTAAGTTAATGGTGCTCTTAGCCGTTATTACACCAGACAATACGCAGTAAACTGTCGTTAATCAGATAACATAAATGTTCTATAAAAGAATAAAAAGTTCTATAGAAGATTATTTTAAGTTGCAATAGCTTAAAATATATGTATAATTTAATCTGTAGTAGGTTATTAAACCCAACAGAAAGAAATATTAATCTATAGGAGATTATACATGAACACATTTATTAAACCGCCTCATGCTTCGATTTGGTTGAGTGCTGAAGCGATATCGATATCTACCAAGCTTATGGTGAACCTGCAAATACAACAGGGTTCGCAGCTGGCGAAAATGCTAGGCGTCAATCCGATATTTTATAATGATGAGGCGATTAGGATATGGGTGCAACGCGAGCTAAATGAAGGATTAGTGTCAAATCGTTATACCTTAACGAATCTTGAGACCAAATTTTTGGCCATTATGAATCATTACGATATTACTTATTCGTTGTGATTGACGTCAACTATTTGGTTTGGAGATAACCATGAGCTTAAAACTTATTTTTAACCCTAATTCAGATCAGTCAGACATACAACTATGTGAAGACTATTGGGGATATGGGCATGATGGACGTTATTTAGAGCATATAGAGGTACTCTGTAGGCGATATTATATCGATTATCATATTCTGTTTGGCACATTGGCTGAATGTCAGGTGTACTTAGATGATTTGCACTGTGAGTATTGTGGACGACCGTATCAACCCGATGTACCGGCTGATGTTCTTTATATCAGAAAACAGCCGTCTTGGTTCTGCGAATCATGTATTAGTTTTTCTAGAGGTGAGATTGTAGTTGGTAGGTGAAATTCGGAGTGTACTCAATAACCAGATTGCTGATGCTCTCTGGTTTGTTTGCAAATGTGATTTATTTATAGATATATCTAAACGAGGGGGAAGAGCTGAGGCTTGCTCCGATTAATGATTAAGCCTTACTAGATGTTTTAGATTCTTTTCTAACTGTTCATGAACTAAGGCAACAGGTATATGCCACAATTCAGATAACTGCTTAGTGGCAATATCACTATCCCATGGCATTAGAGACTTTCTATTGAACTTTGCAAATGGGCCATCCGTTTCAGTAAGAATCCGATCTTTTGGCATCATTGATACCAAAGCTTGCCCTTTTTTAGTATTAAGCATTGCAGGACCAACGGTGAACCAACAACCCATATTAATCGCTCTTTTAAGCTGTCCCTGAGTACCTGTAAACCAGTGAAGTAAAGGAATGCCATCAATGCTTTCTAACTCATCTAGAACCTCAGAAGAACTCTTTATACTATGAATACTCATAATCCGACCGCCAGAATTGTGCGAAGTCTTTAGGATATGGCGAAAAACTTTCAACTGAATGTCCCAATGCTTTTTAAAGTTAGTTCCTCCATCAAGACCAATCTCACCGATATACTTCGCTTCAGGTAGTAGAGCATCGAAAAGCTCAAGCTCGTGTGCTCGATGATGAGCAAGCTGGGGATGTAGCCCCAAGGCTGTTCTAATACGAGAACTGTCGTGTGCTAATAATTTGGTTCCTTCCCATGCTTTGGGAGTCGTAGTTACTGATAATAAATATATGCCTCTATCGTCACATTCTTTAGCTACTTCAAATGGGTTTTGATATAGATCCAAATGACAATGCATATCTATCTTCATAACACACCTTCTGATTCGAAATATAGCTTAACTTCATCAAGACCTTGAGTAAACACAGTCTTATAATCTGCTAACTCGTTTTCAGATAAAGGCCCACTATTTAGAACCCAAGTGCTAATGTTCTTACGCTCTTTTTGTGCTATAGCAATTAACATCGCCATAACATCATCCCGATGGTCAGGATCAGATAGTGCATTAGTAAGTGTTTTAAAATAAGTTATATTTTCTTGAATCCCTCCTGTGTGTAGAGATGCTTTACGAATAATACAAGGTACACAAGTTCCACACTGTTGATTTTTACGTTTCCAATGGCTGCAAGACACTGTTTCATTTACTAAATTTGCAAGTAGGGCTCTATTGGCACATTCTAATACCATCTGACCTTTGGTCTTAAACTGATAAGGATTAACAATATTGCATGCAATACCAACTTGATCAAAAATGTCTTGAATGCTTTTAATAAAGTGAGGGTGAGTTGTTCTGGTACTCAGTGAACCAATACGCCTAGGTGTCAATGGCGCATTTAAAGAAATAAATCCATTCTCAGGGACATACAAATCAACACTTTGTAGATTATTATTTTGTTGCAAAGCATTTGCGCCTACAACTGCGAAAGCCAGAAAATTGATACTACGAGTACGCATTGTAATATCTGTGACACCAGTTGCCTTGTGAGGGTCGGCGTTTACTTTAAAACGGGAATACTCACCTGTTAAAATCTGGTCTATTTTTTCTTGATGAGATTTATCGCCTTTATAGGCATGACTAA
This sequence comes from Psychrobacter piscatorii, assembly GCF_043641605.1. GTDB lineage: Bacteria > Pseudomonadota > Gammaproteobacteria > Pseudomonadales > Moraxellaceae > Psychrobacter > Psychrobacter piscatorii_C. The sequence continues at coordinate 29,093 of NZ_JBHZRK010000009.1, forward strand.
TTAGCAATGGTTTACACCCATCGCTGAGTAGGTCTATTACCCCAATAGTTGAATCTAATCCTCCCGAGAATAGACTTACGCAATCAAGCTCATCCAGTTTAACTAATTTAAATCTTCCTCCATAAGGTATAGGAGGTTCATACCCGCCTTCTACAAACTCTAAGTTCCATATATCGCCACTTAAAAAGTGTAGAGCTTTTTCTAATTCACGCTTTAGTGGAATCCAACTCTCTGGCTCGCAAAGTGGAAGTTTAAGTGAAAGCTGACGCGTCCATCCGTCTGCACTGTCTGAACGTAACACAAACGTATCAGCTGCTGTAACAGCTAAAGCAATAGATAGGAAGTCAATTGCTTTAGGACTGATACCAACGCCCAAACGCTGAATTTTCTCTGTTATTGGATTACCGATAACGCTAATATTTCTACGAGCGTGCCTTCCATCGATTCCGTATAACTGCACAGGTATCAATGAATCACTCGCTACGGGAAGTTGTTGCCAATCATGATGAAATACTAATTCTGTCATACGTAATCTTCCCACTCAGTCCAAACATCTATAATTGTTTGTCGTTGAATTTCTTTAAATTGATCTTGTGTGATCAAACGAATATTATTGGAAAGTCTATTTGCCATATGCTTATCAACAACTACATGGATCAACTCACGTAAAGTATTCTCAGTACGAATTGACTGCGTGAAAGCTTCAGCTTTATTAAAAGCATAACGTGAATCCATTATCATTTGTAGAAGAATATTCTCGGATAAATAATTTATCATGGTATTCACAATAATTTCATCAGTAATACTTTGGGCGTCAAAGGTTTCCATGCCTTCTAAAGCTTCTGCTAGAGCTTGACTCATAGCAAATTTTATCTTTTCTGAATCACCATCTTCAGTTGTAAGAGATTGCGCTATTCTAGATATTGCAATTTCAGCGGGAAGACCATTTAGACTATCTAAATTAATAGTTTCAGTACCAGTGACAGTGACAGTGCCATTGGTCAATAAGCCGAATAGTTGCGAACCTGCACTAGTTGTACTACCTAAACGCCTAACTGCAGCTGTACTTCCTCCACTACTACTTTTTGCGTAATACCCAACAGCTTTTTTGAAGTCTGAAGTACTACCATTAGAGGCAGCCCTGCCTAATGCTTGTCTATAAGGGGAGTATCTACGGTTTTGTGCGTCTGGAAGGGCTTCTTCAGGTGTATCATCAGCCCAAGGTGGTACTAATGGCGATTTACCACCTGGACCAAAACTAGATTGTGACGTTCCCATTACTATCCCCTATACCATGGTTGATTTTTTAACATTTGCTTCATCCAAGGGTGACTTTTATCTAGACTACTTAAATATCTAACAAAAACTTTTGCAGCTTCTGAAGAGTATTCTGCGAGTATAAAAGCTCCTGCGAACCCTTCTGGCTGCGTATTCCAATCAGAAACATTTCTTAAATGACTAATAAGGCCTTCCATAACGGGAACCTGCTCTTCTATTACAAGCTCTTCCAGACTTTTCTTAGCAGCTGGAGATGATACTCTCTTAGTCTTACTTAAGGATTCTAATGCGACTCTGCCTATTGGAGATAAACCAGTTACATAACTACCTAGTGGTATAGTCTCACGAGATAAATAAATTGCTGGTCTTAGATCAATTTCACTTAGTTTAGGCTCAAGTAAGCACCACTCATTAATGAAATCGCGTCGTTGATTTAGTGATTCTGGTAGAGATACTGATTCATTTTTGTCTTCTAAAGCCTTAAGAAAATTAGGTTTTCCTTGCTCTCTATCAATTGCACTATAGAATTCCTTTGTTGCATCTGCTCCAGCACATCTTTCAAATATTACTAGTTTAGTAATAATAGCTTCGTTAATCGGCATTTCACGCCGCTGCGCAGTTTTAACACGCATTTTTATTACATTTAAAAGCCGTTTTACAGTTCTAGGGTTTCCATGAATGATTGGCGAATTGGCAAGTATAGGAGCAATACGCTCAACTCGTTCAAACGATTGTCCTAAGTCACTATTTTCATCATAACCTATAAGCCTTAAAACCTGTTCTCTTGTGATAGGTTCATCTTTCCAAGATTGTTGTAAAGCTTTCTCTAGACCTATTCTAAGCTCACTCAGTTTATCATCAGAGACTTTAGCCTCAATTGCATATAGCATAAATAAGTAAGAACGAATCTCTCTCACACCAGCTTTGGGTACGCGGATAGGCACTTGAATGAGTTTGTCGATATAATCAAGCTGGTGTCTATCTGTACTACCTTTAAAATGCTCAGCAACTGAAGATTTAATCATTTCTTCATCAGCAGCAATTATAAAAGCTGTGTTTTTAAGGAATAAAAATAATCTAATAGCTTCAAGTGTGTGGATTGCATTAGCAGGCAAACAGCGATCTAAATTATCAATAATAATAACTACAGGCTTATTTAATGCATCTAATATTTCTTCATACTCTGTTCTAAAAGCATGGATTTGTTGAGGAGGAGTTTTAGACTCTTTAGGTTTTATCGTTTTATCAAACTCATTCTTCACATCTACTACTACAGCACGACCTTCTGTATACTCATCCTCGTTTTGAAGTCCATCGGTTGCATTACCAATAGCATTAACTCCTCTCGCAAGAAATCCTGCTGTAGGAACACCAGCAAATAGTGCAGCACCCTCTGCAGCTAGACCTAATGCTCTAAAAATATTGACTCGCTTAAGTAAACCTTTACCTTTCTCTACTAAATCTTTATCTCCTTTAGCTTCTTCTAAAAGTTTTGTAGCTATTACCTCTAGAAGGGCGGCTCTCGCATCATCGAAACCTTGATAAAGCCATGCATCAAAATTTATTACGATATAATCCTGCTCGTCATCTTCAAGTTTAGTTTCAATAAGCTTGAGAAGTGAAGACTTTCCCGCTCCCCAATTACCGAAGATTCCAATTGAAATAGGCAGTATATTTTTAGCAGATAAAATATCGACCGCAAGATCCGATACTTCCCCAAAATTTAGATAATCTTCGCTTGATTCAACGTCAGACCACATAATTTCATCTCATTTATATAATTTCATAAACAATAATTATAAACTATTGTACATATCTAAACTTGAATGAATATGGTGGTTTTTGAGTATTGTTAGATGTTTTTTAGTTTTTATTTAGCTAGATGCGACAGTACTTGACGTATGAGATTGTTTGTACCTATCAATTTTTGTGAGGTATTGGTATATTTAAATTCAAATATTAATCTGCAAATCATGAAATACCTCTTGGATTATTTTAACTATTACATTGAATGAACCATTTCCTATGAATCAGAATGCAACATCGATTAATTTTTCAAGAGCTGGTGATATATTTCATTATCGCTGGGCTGTCAAACGCTGCTTGAAGCTGTTAGATTTCGATACGGATTTAACTCATATTACGATTGAAGGTTCTGACGATTATAGTCAGGGTGGTGAAAATGTTGTTGATTTAGCCGAGTATAGGAAGTCAGCTAATGGTGAAAATTCAGTAGAATACTTTCAGCTAAAACACTCTACTGTTAGAGCCGATGAAGATTTTAAGATATCTGACCTGAAAGACACTATTATTGGGTTTTCCCAAAGATATGTAGACTCCGTAAATAGTAATCATTTTAAAAGCTATAAATTCACTGTAACAACCAATAGAAAAATATGTCCTAACTTTAAAAAAAATATTAGTAGTCTTGCCCATGGCATTCCAGCAGATAAAGCATTCGTCAACACTATAAAAAGATATACCAAGCTTAGTGAAACAGAATTGAAAGATTTTTGTTCACACCTTAACTTACATGATATCGAAGGCAATTTTAACGTACAAAAGCAAGATATTCATAAAGAGCTATCTAGAATTTGGATATCAAAGAACGTTACTGATATGGAGCGTCTGTTGGTAGCAACAGTTTGGGAGCGTTTAGAGCCGAATAAGAGAAATACAGTAAAAAAAGAGGATATTCTTGAAGCGTTTAATATTACTGATATTAATGACTTCTTTCCTGCTCCGCCAAAATTTGAAGCACTTCCAAATAATTATGTTCCTCGCCAACAGCAAGATGCCATAATCAATAGTATTCAATCTACTAATGCTCATACTATCATCACGGCATCAGGGGGTGTAGGCAAGTCAATTCTAAGCAGTAATTTAGTTAATATTTTACCTATGCCTAACATAGTGATTGCTTATGATTGCTTTGGCAACGGTGGTTATCGTAAAACTAGCGAGAAACGGCATACTGTCAAAGATGCAATGACGCAGGTTATTAATGAATTAGCCAAAGCTGGGTATTGCCTACAAATTATTCCTACTAGAAATGAGCCTGATGAACATTGGATTCGTCAGTTTTTAGACAGGATAAATGAAGTTTGTAGTAACTTAACAGCCGATCACCCTCAAGCATTACTGGTCATCGTATTTGATGCTGTGGACAACGCCATGATGGCGGCAGATGAGTTCAATGAAAGTTGCTTTGCTAATCAACTTTTAAAGGAAGATGTGCCAGATAACTGTCGATTGGTTTTTACCTGTAGGCCTGAAAGGTTGGAGCTACTTGATCCACCAAGCTCTATCGTACCACTAGAGCTATCACCCTTTACCATTGAAGAAACGCTCAAAAATCTTCAACAACATTATGCTGATGTAAATATAGCGCAAGCAGAAGAGTTTAATAGTTTGACGGGGGGTAACCCTCGAGTGCAAGCCAATGCATTAGCTTTAAATTATAAGTCATTACATGAGTTACTATTGTCCTTTAACTCAACAACCATAACTGTTGAGGATTTGATAGAAAGACAGTTGGCGAAGGCTATTAATGAATTAAAAGATGACTTTCCTTTAGTTTATAGACAGGACATCGATAGCATTTGTATAGGACTGGCAACATTACCACCTTTTATTCCTTTATCCGTATTAGCTACTATTGCACTGGTTCCAGTGGACTTAGTAAAAAGCTTTGTAGCAGATTTAGGGCGTCCTTTATGGCTGACAGACCACGCTGTTCAGTTTCGGGACGAACCTACTGAAAAATGGTTTCAGGATACCTTTACTGCAACCAATGATCAAATATCAAGCTATATTGATGCTATCAAACAACTTGATACCATTAGCCCGTATATTGCTGAAGCTCTACCCATATTACTTCATAAGTCCGAAAAGTATAATAAATTAGTGGCACTAGCACTGTCTGATAAATATCTACCTGAAGGTAGTCCATATGATAAGAGCCTAATTAAGATTATACGCTTACAATATGCTTTTAAAGCTTCGTTAAAAGTTAATCGTATTCATGACGCTACTAAACTCGCATTACTAGCAGGTGAAGAAATTGCTAGTAACGAACGTCAAAATGAAGTATTCAAAAATAATATTGATTTAGTCACTCAAAACCTATCAGAAGGCAGAATAACGGAGCTAGCTCATAAAAAGGTCATAAGAGGAAAATGGCAAGGTTCTGAATTAGTTTATTCGGCGTCATTACTCGCAAGCTTACCCGATTCAAAAGGACAGGCTACAGTTTATCTGCGTTCTGCTGAACACTTTTTGCATCGTTATTTTAAAAAAAGAGATGAAAACGATGAAGAAAAAAACGGTTTCTTTAATGAAAAACTAGAAGATATTGATATTGTAGAGCTTGCTTCAGCACATTTTAATATTTTTGGAAGCAAGGATAGTGTGGATTTTATCGTGGGGTGGAAACCACCAGAGACGATGTATCGTATAGGTCTACGGTTTCTTAAAAGGTTAATTGATAGAGGTGATATTGCTACTGTAGCTCAGATGGCAATTTATGGAAAAGATAACCCTAGCTTTGTCCTTGCAGCGACTGAAGTACTTATGCAAGTAGGTATAGCACCACCACGAGAATGCCTGACAAGGTGTCTTAATATAGTTATTAATCCTAAAGCACGACTTGTAGCATCAAGCGAATATAGCGGTTACAGAGCTTCTTATTCTAACCATACCTTCCTATCATTTTTTGAAGCTTGCCTAATTGAAAAACTACCGATAAAAGATATTAGAAGAGGGTTGAACTATTACTACAATAAACCCTATTCGTATGCTCTTTCAGAAATAAGACCTAATGCGGATGACGTTGAGAATTTCTTACGCTTTTTATCCTTGCAATCAAGCTTTAAAGATAAATTTAAAATAGATCCAAAAAACTTTATTAAACAATGCTTTCAACGGGAGGGGCAAAAAAGCTATGAAGCGCAAAAAGAGTTTGAGGATAGCTGTAATTTAATTGATGAGTTTCTACCGCTATACATCTTGAGGATAAAAGCTTTTAGTGATGTAAATATCATAAGCTCAGATGACTTGAATAAGAATAGAGAGGTTTTCGTCAAGTCGCATTCTAGTCATTATCAAGATTACGATCCTAAAGCTTATTTAGCAACTAAAGCAAAGTTTGAGATCATACTCTTTGGACAATCCGACTTATTTATAGATATATTTATCGAACAGCTCATGACAGACGTAATCAAACGTAGCCTTCAAAATGATTTTTGTTTTTTAAGTGCTAGTTGTCAGCATCATAAGCTTGAAGAATTAGTTGATTTTTTTGAGTCTGATTTAAACAAACTTTTAAACAAGTTTGATATTAAAGAGTTACCAGAGACGTATTCCGATAGTTATATAAGTTTTGCTAGAGCAGTATTAGCTATCGATACAGAGGCCGCATCAGTCTATTTCGATACGGGCTTAAAGAAAGCCACAAATTTTGGCAATGAAGTAGCCCACAGATGGGAAGCAATATCTGCTATAGCTCAACGTAGCGTTGAAGACAAACTATATAGTCCACAGCTTGCCCATCGTTATATGCGTGTGGCAGAGCTGATCGGTGACTCTGATACGGGACAAAACTATTGGGATGAGAGACAAATATTCTCTACTTGCTTAAAAATATCACCTTTAACAACGTTGGCAATAGCAAACAGATGGAAAGAACGTAATGTTGGATGGCATGGTATCTCAAACCTTGTTGGTGGTATTCTAGATATTAAAGAGATTAATCCGATTATTTTATGGGCATTCACAGCATTCAGTTTTGATAGTAGTTTGGTAGGTTTTTTCGATAAGATCGTTGCTATAACATATGATAAGCAGAATCAGCAGACTATGCTTGATCATGTGATTAGAGCGTTAAGGGTTAAGGGCTGTACTGGTAGAGATTGGAAGACCATCGAAAATATAGCGAGCCAATACAATTTAAGCAATAATGAATTAAATAATTTAGAACGATTAATCGGAACTGATGAAAAAAGTGATTCTAAGATAGTACCTATTGTTAATCTCGCTAAAAAGAAAGATAACAGCGAAAAAAATCAGAGCTGGCTAAAACGTTACGGCCATGTAGATATTCTAACAAAAAATGGCTTTAGAGAAGCTTTTAATATTTTTAAAGATAATAGAAGGTCTAGACAGTACGATGATTATTTTTGGCAAGGTTGCTTTGAACAAGTCAGTTCTAGAAAGTCACTAGTGTTTTTAGATATAGTTGTCAATTCAGAAGAATTAAGCTTTCATGGGATAAGGGACGCCTTCGAAGCTATCCCAGAACAATGGAAAACTCGGCCCGCTTTATTGAGCCATTGGTCTGTATTGATAAGTCACCTAGCTTCTAGATTTCCTATTAATTTCACACACAATAATCGTTACGAGCAAAACTTTTTGGGTTCCTTTATTATCAATGAGGCTTCTAGAGAGGTTATTCGTTTAGGAGCAACCAAAGGATTGTCTGAAACTGGATTGGTTGAAGACGCAGGTTCACTTTTTCAGTTTGCGCGTTATTATGCATCGCAACTAACTGTTGCAGAAGCTAAAGACTTGGTAGATTTCGGTCTCTGTCGTTTTGAAAAGTATGTCGATTCAGAATATGCAGACGGCGTATGGAAGGATGAATTTTTATTACCGACCAGCATAGCGCATGCAATAATTAGTTATATCTATGCAAACTTAGGATCTCCTTTTGTAGAGGAGCGCTGGCGAGCTGTACATGCAGTAGTACGATTATATCAATTGGAATGTTATGAGGAAATAGACTTATTGATGGACTGTCTATCTAACAGTGTGTTAGATATTTTCATTCCACCAGCCTATGAATTTTATGCATTACATGCAAAATTATATTTATTAGCTGCTCTAACTCGCTGTGTTCATATTAGTGCAACTCCTTTACTAAAACACAAAGAAGAATTTGTCGCCATAGCCCTTGATGACAGCCAAGGCATTCTATTTCAGTATTATGCCAAACAAATATGCTTGCAAATTTATGGAAGTATCCCCAATAGTTTTGATGAATCCACTTTTAATCGTATTAATCAAATAGCTGTTTCTCAAATCTCCGCTATTAGTGGTGAAGAATACGGCTACTCTACCGATTCACCTTGGCATCAAAACCAAAATTTCAATGACTTACCTGAATTCTATTTTGGATATGATTTTGATAAATCGTGGCTTCCACCTCTCGGTAGAGTATTTGGTATTTCAGCGAAACAAGTAGAAGATATAGCAAAGGATATTTTGTTTAATGAATGGGGTATGGTGATTGATGGCAAGTGGATAAACGATAGCAGGAAAAATCTGTGGAAAAAGCTAAATAGCCATTCACGTCAGTATGATATGCATGGTAGAGATGGTAGTTATCCCGATATCGACAGTTATAGCTTTTATATCTCCTATCATTTAATGCTGGCTGTTGCTTCGAGGTTAGTTAAGACTATGCCAGTTGTTCAAGTCAGCTATCACGAAAAATCATCTTGGTTAGAGTGGTTAGATAGGCATTTATTACTAGATGATAATCTAAAGTTGTTATCAGAAAGCAGAGATTACATACCTATCGAGAGAAGAGACTGGGTGATAGAAGATGACATTAAAGAATGGCAATGGCAAATAAAAGAGAATGATTTTATTGATTTGCTGGTTAGCACTCAAGGTAATAGTACTTGGTTGAATGTAGAAGGCGAATGGGAAGAGGTTGAACATAATAGAATCGAACGGGTCTCATTCAAAAGTATATTAGTATCCAAGTGTTTCAGTCAGTCCTTATTAAACACGACTATTAATCACGAGAACTATGTCCACGAATGCTTCCTCTATGACTTTTGCTTGATTGATGATGAACATGACGACAAAATGTTTACAGCAGTAAAACTACTTGAGTTAGATGAGCAAAGGTACGGTGTTGGCTCTATGGATCCGTTTCTTGGTGGTGTCAGAAGGATGCAGCCATTTAAACTACATTCCTCTATTAAAGAGGTAATTCATTGTACTTATAGCGATGATATGAAAGACTGGCAACTTGATGATAGGGCATGTTTACAAAGCAGATATTGGAGCGAAGATAAGCCAAGTCATAATGACGATTATATGAGGAATGGTAATCAGGCGTTAGCGTCTCTAGATTTATTAACTCTCGTATGTAAGCAAATGAATGTAGAAATTGCTATTCAAGTGAATATTAAAAGAACATATAAAGACTCATATAATAGTCGGAGCAAGGACGATGACATTGGATATATCCCACCCTATAGCAAAACCTTCCTCTTATCTGCAGATGGAAAGCTTAGAGACGCAACAAAGCGTTATCAACTTAGGTAAGCGATTAATTGATAATTTTAAAGATGATGAAGTTGACGAAATAACAGCATGGATGTGTAACTATATCGCTGAAAAGATATTATTAGCTGAACAAACTAATAATGAAGAGACTAAGAAAGAATGCTTTGACACTATACTTAAACTCTGGGAAAGACATTCTTCATTTCCTGATGGCAAACGTCCATTTGAAAATCTTGAGCCCATTTTAAAAACATTTAATTCTCTAAATCCTAATAGTCAAAATTATAGATACCTACCTAATCCATTTGCTCAATTCTCTTCAAATAAAAATGACACCGATTCGAACAGTTGGCTTAAGATGACGAAAGCTTTAGATAAGAATGCACGTATTCTTATCTGTTTTTGTATTGATCAAGCCATTAAAGAAACTATAGATGAAGATACCAAGAACTGGCTGAATGAAATAAGCCGACTCTTGGAAGACCCCATTATTAATTTTAGATTCCTTTATCCAGATGAAGGTGAGTCTAAAGCTAACCAAGATAAAATAGAGTCTTTGAGAGGCAAGCTCGCAATTATGGAAGAGTTCAGGTCATTAAGTGAAAATATTGTGCGGGCTATTGAGGATGAAATATCTGATTTGGAAAAGAACCAATCCGTCACGAACCTTTGATATTTCAAAAACTTTGTTCATGAAATTTTATGCAAATCTTACATAGATAAATTTAACTTACTTTATCACTACTCTCTTAAATCAAATGCCTGTCTATAACTTCTAGTACATTGTTAGTCTTAAAATGCTTACATTCAGCAGAAGAATTGAGATTGTAGGCCATACCATTTTATATTCAAACTGAAAAAATGATTACGGATGAATTGATAGAACGCTCTTCATTCTTATCTCAAATTGAGCTTGATTCTTAAATTTTAAGCTACTGAATTTGTCCATAATCATAAATTATAGGGATCCGTTACCACAACCGACTTTTAACAATCTTGGTCACAAAATGGTCACCGTTTGGTCACCAATCAGGTGGTCACCAATTTTTAAAGGATAGAGTGCATGCACGCAAACTTATCGCGATTATATTATTAAAGAGTAGACTGCCTCTTAATGGTTGGTGAATATATAGCAGCTAGCCCTTATAAATAAGGGTTTTAAAGGAGATTTTAAACATAAAAAAGCCTCAAACAATATAATGTTTGAGGCGAAATTTGAAAAAAACTTAAGCTGTAAATAGTGGCGCGCTCGACAGGGATCGAACCTGTGACCCTCGGCTTCGGAGACCGATACTCTATCCAACTGAGCTACGAGCGCATGTGATAACGATATGTCTGACTGTCACGCTTAGATGCGCATGATAACCAGCATAAGATGCCTAGAAATAAAGACCGCTTAGTCTAACAAATAAAACGCATAAAGCCAATAAATGACAGTCGTGATTGAGGTTTTTTAAGAAAAAACAGCCAAGTCATTAAACAAGCATGGCAATTTACCTGCCTTTTCCCTTATAATGTTGGGGAGAATTCATATTTATAATCACCGATTGCAAGTGCGCTGGCACGCGGGATGGCTGTCTGCTATTGAGGACTTAGAGGTCGTCAAAGGAGGACAGACAGAATGTCCGAGCTGTGCTAGTCCTTGTATACGTAATAAGAGAACGTGACGAATGAGAAAAGTAGTTATGTTATCGGCAGCTGCCATTCTAGGAATCGCTAGTATCGCGGTGAGCCAAGCTGAAGATATTGTCGACACGCCTGTAACTGTGACTGATGTCGCAGAAGGCCAAGAAGTCGTAGAAGAAGCGCCGCAAACGCTAGGTGGTGAGCCCCAAGCTGCTGCAGACACAACAGATGGCGCTGCACCTGCTGATGGTGCCGCTCCAGCAGAAGGCGAAGAGACCGCTGCTGCAGCGCCTGCCGCTGACGAAGAGCCTATTCCACAAGATACGCCGCAAGTACAAAAGCTGATTGCTTTGTATCCTAATCTGATTGCGCGTATTCAACCTGTTGCAACGGTATGTTTTGAAGACGATGAAGTGTGTGACGTAACAGCACGCTCATCTGGCCCATCTGCAGGCGACGGTCCTCGTGATGGTAAAGCAGTATACAATGCGGTATGCCATACTTGTCACGCCGCTGGTTTGTTAGGTTCACCTATCTTCGGTGATGCTGGCGCTTGGGGACCACGTATCGCGAAAGGTAAAGATACGCTATATACCCATGCTATCAACGGTTTCAATGCGATGCCTGCTAAAGGCGGCGCGGACATTCCTGATGAAGAAGTCCAAAACGCTGTAGACTATATGGTTGCAGAAGCAAGCTAATTTTTGCTAACGGCTTTGCTGGCTTTTACAACAGTGATCGATGAGCGCCTATTTCAGTAATGAGATAGGCGCTTTTTTATGATGAGTATTATTAATACGGTACTTCAAATATAAAGCAGTTGAAATTTGCGATTAGTAGCCTCATTTTATGAGATTACACCGTGTCTCCTAGATAGTAGAGCGTGTTGAACATTTTTATATGGCATAGGCCATTATGATAATGACAGTCGAATGTTCAACACGGCCTATTATTCTAAAATCGTGTTTTATACAAATTGATAAAAAATAAGAGGTCTTCATGTCTGATGTACCAGCACTTTCTATCCAAGGCTTATCCAAAACCTATGATAATGGGTTTTCGGCATTAAAAGGGGTTGATTTAACCGTACCACAAGGTGGGTTCTTTGCATTACTTGGGCCAAATGGCGCAGGTAAGTCCACCATGATTGGCATTATCAGTTCACTATTTAAGCCAACCACGGGTAGTGTCCATATTTTTGGGACAGATCTATTAGAGAACCCTTCGATTGCCAAACAGTACCTTGGAGTAGTACCACAAGAATTCAATTTCAACATGTTTGAAAAAGTCGAAGATATTTTGATCACTCAGGCCGGTTACTTTGGTATTCCAGCGAAAGAAGCCAAGCCAAGGGCAAAAAGACTGCTGACAGCACTGGGGCTTTGGGATAAGCGTGACAGCAAATCACGCGAATTATCTGGCGGTATGAAACGTCGTCTGATGATTGCGCGAGCATTGATTCATAAGCCAAAATTATTGATTCTTGATGAGCCAACGGCTGGTGTCGATATTGAGCTGCGCCGCTCGATGTGGGAGTTTATGCAGCAGATTAATATTGAAGAAAACACCACGATTATTTTGACCACCCATTATCTGGAAGAAGCCGAGCAGTTGTGTAAACGCATTGCGATCTTGGATCATGGTGAGATTCGTATCAATACAGAAATGAAAGATTTATTGGCACAGTTATCTGTAGAGACGTTTGTCTTTGATCTAGAGACGCCGCTCACCGAGCAATTGGCCTTGACCGGAGTGACAGATATCTCACAGCCAGATGAGCAGACGCTAGAAGTCACCCTGACAGAAGGCGAGTCATTAAATGGTGTCTTTGATCAGTTATCCGATAAAGGCATCAAAGTCGGCAGTATGCGTAATAAAGCCAACCGTCTAGAAGAGTTGTTTATGCGCTTGGTTGACAAAAATATTGAAAGTGCAAACAGCATGAAGGAGGCGGGATTATGAGTCAGGAACTAATCGATCATAATAAAACGATGTCACTGAGTAAAAAGTGGATTGCTTTTCGTACGATATGGTTCAAAGAAGTGCGCCGTATTCTGCGTATTTGGCCGCAGACGCTATTACCGCCAGTGATTACGATGAGTTTGTACTTTGTCATCTTTGGTAAGATGATTGGCTCGCGTGTGGGTGAGATGGGCGGTGTGCCCTACATGCAGTTTATCGTACCAGGTTTGATCATGATGTCGATCATTACCAACAGTTACTCGAACGTGGTTTCGAGCTTTTTTAGTGCCAAGTTCACCTCTAGTATCGAGGAGCTTTTGGTCTCGCCTGTCTCTAAACATGCAATTTTGATGGGTTATATCAGCGGTGGTATTTTCCGTGGACTCGCCATCGGTGTCATTGTTTCGATTGTCGCGCTATTCTTTACTGACCTTGGTATCGAGCATTTATTTGTCACTGTATTTACGGTACTTGGTACGTCTATCTTGTTTTCACTAGGCGGTTTTATCAATGCGGTGTTTGCGCGCTCATTCGATGATATCTCTATCATTCCAAGCTTTGTATTGACCCCGCTGACCTATTTGGGCGGCGTCTTTTATTCGATGGAAAACTTATCGCCATTTTGGCAAAATATCTCGCTATTAAATCCTATCGTGTATATGGTTAACTCGTTCCGTTACGGTATCTTGGGCTATTCTGATGTCAACGTTTGGTATTCGATGGCGGCTATTTTTGTGTTCTGTGCGATATTTTATACCATTGCTTATCGCTTGCTCAGTAACGGTTCGCGCGTGCGTTTGTAGTTTGCTTTATCGTCTAAGCTGCTGATTGTTAGTAGTTTGACGCTTTCTTTTTTTTTTATTCAATTTGGTCGCATTATTTTTCGGATAGGTGTGTAGGTCTTGGTAATTTCTTTTGTGATAAAAGGAAGCACCAGTCTTATCATGCCTATCCGTTTTTTTTAATAAAATGATACTTGTTACGTAAATGCAGGGGTTGCTTAGCAGAAAGATAAGCTATTAATTGCGAATAGTCCTCATTAGCATTATACTTCTCATTTTTTAAGATAAAAGGTAGCCTCAGGTTACCTTGGTAATTGAGACACTAAATGACCCAATCAGTCAGCGAACAAATCATTCGACAGCAACGTCGCATAGAATCGAAACGCCGATTGGTGTTGTTGGCACTTGCGGTAGCGTGTGTCGTGGGTCTGGTGCTAGATGTAATGACAGGCCCTTCTATGCTACCGATGGGAGAGGTGATTAGCTCGCTATTGCAGCTAAGCGGTGTAGATGATACCTCACATACCATTGTTTATGATTTGCGCCTGCCTATTGCGTTCATGGCTTTGCTAGTAGGGGCATCGCTCGGTGCCGGTGGTGCTGAGATGCAGACACTACTCAATAATCCGATGGCAAGTCCTTATACGTTAGGGCTTGCGGCAGCAGCAGGATTTGGCGCCTCCTTAGTCATTGCGTTTGGTAGTTTTGGTTTGCCACTACAATATGCTGTGCCTATTGGAGCGTTTTCGATGACAATGATCGCCTCTGCGGTGCTGTTTTTGTTTGCGTCATTGCGACAGTTTGCGGCTGCTACACTGATATTAGTGGGTATTGCTCTATTATTTATTTTTCAGTCACTATTGTCATTGGTGCAATTTACCGCATCAGCTGAGGTCTCCCAGCAAATTTTATTTTGGCTATTCGGTAGCTTAACCAAATCTACTTGGTCCAATGTGTCGGTGGTCGCTGTCGTCAGTGGCATTTGCATTGCTCTCTTGATGCGCGACAATTGGAAATTAACCGCGCTAAGATTGGGTGAACAGCGGGCATCAGCACTTGGTGTCAATATCACGCGTCTGCGTATTAAAACCTTGATTTTAGTGGCGATGATGACGGCAACAGCGATTAGCTTTGTTGGGGTGATTGGCTTTATCGGTTTGGTGGCACCGCACGTGGCACGGTTGCTCGTTGGTGAAGACCAACGTTATTTTTTGCCCGCGACCATGCTCGCAGGCGCAGCGTTTTTATCATTCTCATCGGTGTTATCGAAAGTGATTGTCCCAGGGGCATTGTTTCCGGTTGGGATTGTCACGTCGTTTGTGGGTGTACCCTTTTTATTCTGGATTATTTGGACTAAGCGATGAAAAACTGGATTTGCGGGACAGTGGCAGTAGGTTTGATGTTAACGACGTTAACTGCTCATGCAGAAATCAAAACCATCAACGATGTGCTAGGACGCGACGTTCAAGTCGATGTGCCTGCCAAGCGTGTGGTATTAGGGTTCTATTATCCTGATTATATTGCGGCGACAGGCTCGGAAAAATTTGGACAAGTGGTGGGTATTTCACGAGAGTTTTGGGAAGATTTTAATCCCGGTAGTTGGGAATTATATAGCGAAAAATTACCAAATCTAAATAGCATTGGCGATATTGGCAATATTGACAGAGGCACGTTTTCTTTCGAAAAAACCTTAGCAATGAAGCCCGATGTGGTGGTGTTAGCAAAATGGCAATATGACACCCTAAAGGCCGAGATGCCCCGTTTTGAAGCGGCAAACATTCCAGTGGTGGTGGTTGATTATAATGACCAAACGGTAAAAAACCATGTCAAAAGCACCGAGATTTTTGGACAATTGGCAGGTAGCGAGCAACGCGCTGACCAAGCGGCGCAAGAATATGCTGATGGCATCGCAGATATCCAGAAACGCGTACAAGCCGCAGCGCTACCTAAGCCCAAAATCTATATGGAGTTTGGTGATAAAGGTCCGCAAGAGCATAGCTTCACCTTTGGTAAAAACATGTGGGGCGCGATTGCAGACACGGTAGGTGGCGATAATATCAGTAGACCCTTCATCGAAGACTGGGGCATCATTAACCCAGAACAAGTTTTGGTCAGTAAACCTGACGTGATTATGATCTCGGGCACCGAAGTGGGCATGAAGCAGCCCAATGCGATGGCAATGGGAATCGATATCCCAACTGATGAAGCCCAGCGTCGCCTAAAAGGCTTTACCACCCGTAGCGGTTGGGAAAATCTGCCCGCAGTGAAGAACAACCGCGTATATGGCATTTATCACACGACGTCTCGCTCGTTGTCTGATTTGGCAGCCGCACAATTTATGGCAAAAGCGTTATATCCTACAGCATTTGCTGATGTCGACCCTGAAAAAACATACATGGATTTTCACGAAAAGTATTTGCCAGTCAAGCCTAACGGTACGTTTTTCATCCAGCTAGGCTGTGGAGCAAGTATTTGTGACGACAATGCTAATGTTCAAGCAAAAGATCAGGGCAACGCATCAACCGCTGCGACCCAAGCCGATTCTGCTGCCAATATGTCTGAAAACGCCACTGAAAATGTGTCGTGGTTTACTAAGCTTATGAATTGGTTCAGCAGTTTATTTGCTTAAGTAGAGACATGCCCTGATTTTTGACAATTTAATAGAAGAAGTCGCTATGCTCAAGCTTAACCGTTTAACCATCCAATATGGCTCGCACACCGTTGCTAGGGAGATTGATGCCCAGTTTGAGTCGGGCAAGATTTACACCATTTTGGGAGCAAATGGGGCAGGTAAGTCGAGTTTGCTCAAAGCGATTTTTGGTGAGTTGGCATTTTCTGGCGCTATTGACTATCAGGGCAAAGCGCAGAGCAAAGCCCACCTCAATACATGGCGAAAACCCATTGCCTATATGCCGCAAGACAGTCACACTGACGCCGAGTTAACTACCCTTGAAGTGGTGTTGCTCGGACGCATGGATGCCTTGAGCCGTCATATTGGCGATGAACTATTAACAGAAGCGGTCGAATTATTGGCAGAGCTGAATATTTCTCATTTGGCACATCGTCCGATCCACTTATTGAGTGGCGGGCAGCGGCAACTGGCGATGTTTGCTCAAGCCTTACTGCGCCGTCCCAAGATTTTGTTACTCGATGAACCTGTCTCCGCACTTGATATGGCACATCAAATCAATCTATTGGACAAAGTGAGCCATTATACTCAGCAGCATCAACTGATTTGTATTATGGTGTTGCATGATTTGAGCCTAGCTGCTCAATTCTCGGATGAAGTTTTACTGTTGGCTGATGGTCACATTCATGCTCAGGGTATGCCGAGCGCTGTATTGCAATCCGATATTTTACGCCAAGTGTATCACGTGGATATTGAGATTTTGACCAGTCATCAAGGCTTGCCAGTGATTCATCCGTATCGCAAGCAGCTTGCTGGCGTCTGACCCATGCCTGATTAGGTGACTCATGCCTGATTAAGAAAGTTTAACGGCTTTTTTGTCAGGTAAGCTGCTGATTACCCCTGCAAAGATGACCGCTACAATACCAAAAACCTCTATCCAGCCAATGCTTTCACCGGCAAAAATGACCCCATAAGCCGCGGAAAACACAACGGTTAAGTAGGACAATGCCGCGACCGTGAATTTTTGCCCCACGTGATAAGCATGCGTCATTGCTAATTGAGCCAGTAGCCCTGCCACGCCGATACCAATGATGTAAGGCAAACTCGCACTCGTCAAAGCACTCCAACCAAACCATGTCGCTGCTACGGCTGAGACAACGGTCGCCACTGCCGAAAAGTAAAACACAATCCGCCACGCAGGCTCACCCATCAAGGATAGCTCTCGCACTTGTAGCAGCGCAAACGCCGTAAAAATACCGCCACTTAAGGTAATCAAAGTTTCCAACAGTCTGTCGGAGGCGAAGGCAGGTTTTAACATCAAACAAATACCAGCCAATCCCAGTAGTAGCGCACCCCATGTTTTGAGCGATGGTTTGTCTTTGAGCCAAAAAATAGATAGCAAGGCAATAAAAACGACAGAGGTGTAGTTCAGCGTCACAGACGTTGCGAGCGGTAAATGGCCTAAGCCATAAAATGCCAGTAATAATGCCGTCGTGCCTGCCAGACTACGCTGCATGTGGCCCCAAAAAAAAGGCGTCTTGAGGGTTTTTTTTCGCGCAAGGGTCGTGCCAAAAATGACTAAGGCAGGCAACAAGGAGCGCCAAAACGCCAGTTCATATTCATTCATGTGCAAGTGAGTGGCGGCGTTTTTGACCAAAATACTCATCGTAGCAAACAAGAATGCCGCAATAATCATCCAGCCTGAGCCTAGAGAGACTTTTTTTATCATAAGTAGCGATAAGCAAAAAGAGGCAATTGTACCATTCCAAGCGGTATACTTTTTGGTTAATTTAGAGCGTTAAGGAGGGTGGTATCTGAACTCGGGCAGACAATATTTAATGATGTGAAATTAAGAAATAAAAGTGAATATCGGCTTATCCTCATTGGCTAAGGCGTGACAGCCGCAAGCATACAAAAGGCGCACACAGGCAGGCCAATTGCGTTAAAATAGCGACCTATCAATATTACGTACATTATTTAGCAACTTATTTAGTAGTCAGGGCCGTTTATGAGTATTCATGGTATTTTAGGAGAACAAACCACCGATTATCCGACTGAGTATAGCCCAGAGACGTTATATCCTATTGCACGTAGCATGGGACGTGATGCGATTGGTTGGCACGCTGGCAAACTAACGGTTGGCGTAGATTGGTGGCAGGCATTCGAGATCTCTTGGTTAAATCTGCAAGGTATTTCGCAAGTGGCGATGGCCCGATTTAGTATTCCTGCCAGCTCGCCATTTATTGTAGAGTCAAAATCGCTCAAGCTATATTTGAACAGTATCAATTTTACTGAGTTCGCCAGTTGGAATGACGTCCAAGCGTTGATCGCTAAAGACTTGTCAGCTTGTTTGCAAGCGGAAGTACAGGTGGAATTATTTGCGCTGAATGATGCAGCAAGCCTGCTGATTGCCCAGTCAACAGGTATTTGTATTGATGACGCATTGGCAGGTAGCACGGGAAAAATCGCGTTAACTGAGCATCCTGATGCGTTACTGCTGAGTAATGATGAAACAGAAGCGAGCAGTGAGATTTTGGCAAATAACAGCAATCAGCCTTATGTGTTTTATTCTAATCTGCTGCGTAGTAATTGCCCTGTGACCAATCAGCCAGATTGGGGTACACTAGCTGTGTCGATAACAACTGACAAGACTTTTAACAACGCAAATATGCTACGTTATATATTGAGTTTCCGTCAGCATAACGGCTTTCATGAGCAGTGTGTTGAGCAGATATTTGCTGATTTAAGTGAGCATTATAAGCCAAGTGAGTTGATGGTTCGTGCATGGTATACACGCCGCGGCGGTATCGATATCAATCCTTGCCGTGTCAGTGATATGGCACTATTGCCTGCACCCAGTCGCCTGATTCGCCAGTAGTTTATGAGTCGTACAAAAAAGCGCCTATCTCATCAAATGGGATAGGCGCTTTTTTTGTGCATCAAATCAAGCATATCTGACGTTCAATTTACTGACACTGTATGCTTGGACTGCGATTTACTCACAGCCAAGTTTTGCCAGTAGCTCGTCACGGCTAAGCAACTCTTTTTCACCGTCACGGCGATTGACATATTCGTACTTGTCTTCAGCGATGTTGCGATCAGACACGACGATGCGGTGCGGGATACCAATCAATTCTAAATCAGCAAACTTCACCCCTGGGCGTTCGTTACGATCGTCCAGTAGGATATTGACGCCTTTGGCTTTTAGCGTTTCATAAAGCTCAGTGGCAGTCTGCATGACCGTCTCTTCTTTTGACTTCATCGGTACGATAGCCACTTCAAAAGGCGCAAGTGAGTCTTTTACATCAGGTGTTTGTGGCCACATGATACCGTTATCATCGTGGTTTTGCTCGATGGCAGCAGCGATGATGCGGCTGACGCCGATACCATAGCAGCCCATCATCAAGGTTACCGGCTTGCCAGCTTCGCCTGAGACGCTGCAGCCAAGTGCTTGTGAGTACTTATCACCCAACTGGAAGATATGACCAACTTCGATACCGCGTTTGATTTGTAGGGTTCCCTGACCATCAGGTGAGGCGTCGCCTTCGAGTACGTTGCGGATATCAACGATGCGCGTGATGTGCGCGTCACGATCCCAATTGACTCCGGTTGTGTGTTTGTTGACTTCGTTGGCACCAGCGACAAAGTCAGAGAGAATAGCTGCTGCGCGATCGACGAACACAGGTATGTCTAGATCGACACCGATATAGCCCTTGAGCAGTCCTGCGGCTTTCAGCTCTTCTTCGCTCGCCATAGTCAGCGGCGTGTTTACTTCTTCGATTTTTTCCGCTTTGATATCATTGAGCGTATGATCGCCGCGTAGTACCAGCGCAACCAACTGCTCTTCGCCTTCTGGCGTATGGCCTTTGACAATCAAGGTTTTCACGGTGGTGGCAAGTGGAATGTCTAAATGCTCAGCAACTGCTTCGCAAGTTGGCATGTTAACGGTATCAACGTTGGTTAGCTCTTGGGTCGCAGGCTGACGCTCGCCCGTGCTGATGGCTTCAGCAAGCTCAATATTGGCTGCATAGTCAGAGATGGTGGAGAAGGCAATGTCATCTTCGCCACTGTCTGCCAAAACATGAAACTCATGTGAGGCAAAGCCGCCGATAGAGCCAGAATCCGCTTGTACCGCGCGAAAGTCAAAACCCAAACGGCTAAAGATGCGGGTATAGGCGTCGTACATATCTCGATAAGTCTCAGCAAGTGAGGCTTGATCGATATGGAACGAGTAAGCATCTTTCATGGTAAATTCGCGTGCGCGCATCACACCAAAGCGTGGACGAATCTCGTCACGGAATTTGCTTTGAATCTGAAAGAAAGTAATCGGTAGTTGCTTATAACTACGTAGCTCGCCTTTTGCCAGATTGGTGATGACTTCTTCATGCGTTGGACCCAGCACAAAGTCACGATCATGACGGTCTTTGAAGCGCAGTAGCTCAGGGCCGTAGTCTTCAAAGCGTCCGCTGGTCTGCCATAGCTCAGCAGGCTGCGTCATCGGCATCAGCAACTCTTGTGCGCCGATGCTTTGCATCTCTTCACGAACGATGCGCTCAACCTTTTGCAAAATACGCAGACCCATGGGCAACCAAATATACAATCCAGAAGCGATCTTGCGGATAAGACCAGCACGCACCATCAATTGGCTTGAGGCGATGTCGGCATCACTTGGGGTTTCTTTTAGTGTGGCAAATAAAAATTGACTGGCTTTCATAAATAAAGCGTAACCTTATCAACGATAAAAAAATAAGAAATAGTAGGATGTTGAGCGTATGGCTAATCGTTTCATTGCCGCCGCAAGCTTACCTTTATCACTTAGCAATATTCTAGGGTATTTCCTAGTTACTCACATGCTGATATAAAAAAGCACATTAGTAAGAACCACTCTTATAAGAGTAAACAAGAGAGGCAAATTTGATTTGAGGTATGAACATGCCGAAATGCAATATATTCAGGGCAAAAGCCCGATAATACTAAAAGACTGACATTTTATACATACAATCTGACTATGTTAGGTAAAGTTCGCCTAAGACGCAATGACTTTTTGTCTTTTCAGACCGAACGTTATACAAAGGCTGAGATGAGACTCGAATAATTGAGTTGTTGATAAGCTTTTAAGCTAAAGGAAATGTACACTTTAGAGAGGGCTTAGTTTGCTCATTATGTAGAAGATTGGTAGCCATTACTTGAATTTACTGCACAATAGTCACATTTATAGGTTAAGCAGTTGTTTTAATTGCATAAAATCGTTAGTCGTCTGAAAAACGATCCACTCTTATAAAGGTAACTTCTATGAGTAGTCCTGATATGAATAATACCAATGGCACCCACAAGCCAGCGAAGCAGCCTATTGCCACGATGTCTTGGGTGATACTGCTCATTGGCTTAGCAGCCATCGTTTTTGCTATTTATAGCGCGCAAAAAATCACAGAAGAAGAACCGATAGAAACCATTACTCGAGAAGGCGTGGTCACACAAATCCAGCAATTAAACAGACTCCATACCGTCGCGTTCAGCGTTGATACGGTGATTACGAGTGAGCGTCCGGGGAGTTGGATGAAGTTATGGCAAGATGAACAAAAAGCGCTGTTCATCGCTCATGGTCGCGTCGAAGCAGGGGTTGATCTGAGTGCTTTGACGCCTGAGATGGTACAAGTGGTACAGCCTGTTCAAGCCGATGAAGCGCAAGTAGATAGTAATGTACCCATTTCAACCATGCCACAAATCAATATTACCTTACCGCCCACAGAGATATTTTCAGTATATTTAGATGATATCGAGATTTATGACTGGCAGACAGGCGCTTTTGGCATGATGCAAGTTGATCCTAAGATATTGGCGCAAGCACAAACGATGGCAAAAAAAGAAGTGCTAGAGCGTGCCTGCCGAGGAGACGTCATGAATATGGCATTGCAAAACGCCCAAACGCAATTGCAGCAGCTGTTTGCTTTAACGGGTGCTGTCGTGACGGTCAACACGCAAGGTGCAGGCGCATGTCAGTTGCCTGCAGTCACTAATAGCTAATTTACTCTTTTTTAAACTCAGCAATGGCGAGCTTACGTGCTGATTTATGCTCGACCATTGGCGCAGGATAATCAACATCGGCAAACTCCCTATCCTTTGATAGTGCCTTACGCATCTTGTCTTCACTATGCAAGGTGCTCGCGGGGATATCCTTTAATTCTGGTAGCCATGTCTTAATGAACAATGCTTTTTTATCATGAGTGCTGCCTTGGCTAAAGGGATTCATAATACGGAAGTAGGGCGCTGAGTCAGTGCCTGTTGATGCGCTCCATTGCCAGCCGCCATTGTTGGAGGCAAAATCCCCATCTATGAGCTGCTGCATAAAGTAGCGCTCACCCAAGCGCCAATCAATCAACAAGTCTTTGGTCAAAAACATTGCCGTGACCATTCTTAGTCGATTGTGCATAAATCCAGTAGCGTTCAGACAGCGCATCGCCGCATCAACGAGTGGCACGCCTGTTTTGCCAGTGCACCATGATTCAAAATCATCTTCATCGTATGACCAACTCACTTTGGTGTCAGTGTCTTCTTTATACGCTTTATGGCGAATCAGGTTTGGCTTATCGACCAGTACATGACGATAGAAGTCTCGCCAAGCAAGCTCGCTTATCCAGCGGTCGATATCTTCATTATCGCCATCATTACCGTGTAGCTTTTCTTGTACTTTGCTGGCTTGTAGATAGCAGAGCCGAGGGCTAATGGTGCCTATAGTGAGATAAGCGGATAGCTGACTGGTGGCATGCAGGTGCGGCACATCACGGCTGACATCATAGTCATTGATATCATCATCGACAAACTCATCTAAACGCTTGCAAGCAGCAGACTCACCTGCAGGATAGGCGTCCCTTGCGGCTGTGAGTTGGGCTTTCATATCGATATGCTTTAACGAGTCCTCTTTTTGCAGCGTCTTTTGATAATCACCAAGCATTTCTTCACTGAGGGCTTTAATATCGTTGACTGTATTGGCACTATCTTTCGATGATTTTAGATTGATTTTATCATCGCAGTCGACTGCTGGTGCGTCATGCATTTGAATGGTGCTAACGTCTAGCGTATGCCGCCATTTTTTATAGAATGGCGTGAAGACTTTATACATACTATCGCCGTCATTTGTCGTGATACTCAGCGGTGGCAAAATACATTGGTCATGCCAGCGGACAAACTCGATGTCGTCCTTTGCAAGCTGCTCACACAATTGCTCATCACGATCAATCTCATTGCCTTCGTATTCATGGTTAGCCATGACGCAGCTGATGTCATTGTCCTTGCATAAGCTCGTCAGAGCATCTATACAGTCAGAAAAGCTTGGACAGACCTGTACCGTTAAAGTGATATTTAGTTGTGATTTCAGATCTTTTGCTAGTATAGGTAACGTACGGGCAATATGGTCGACTTGTACTAGAGAGGTATCATGCTGTTGCCACTGCTCAGGCGTCAAAAAGAATATGGCGGATACCGATGCATTGTCTTCATTAGCACGTTCGCACAGTGCTGCTAATGCAGTATTATCATGAATGCGCAAATCTCGACGAAACCACATCAAGTAATGCAAAGGACTGTCGCTATCGCTACTGTCATCATTTTTATTATTGCTACCATTGTTGTTAGTAGTCTTTGACATCAAAGTATCCCTATATTAATCAATCGCAATCATAAACAAAACTGAGCATAAAAGTATGCTAGGATAAGTTTTTGGATGCAATGGCTTTGCCGTTTGCGTAACAAATTCTCATCATATCTCACGATTTATCTTTAGTCTGACGCTATCTGATGTCGCTATAATCGATGTCAGATTTATGAATATAAAATCCAAGGTCACAAAATGCACGTTAAGTTTTGCGGATTTACTCAGCTTAGTGATATACAGACTGCGGCACAGTTAGGTGCAGACGCAGTCGGTTTGGTGTTTTATCCACCAAGTCCGCGTGCGGTCACAATAGAGCAAGCACAAACATTGAGCGCTGCCGTACCTGCTTTTGTGAGCGTGGTGGCGTTAGTGGTTAATATGCCTAAAGATGAGCTAGTCAAATTAGCAAACGATGTACCTTTTGATATCATTCAGTTTCACGGTGATGAAACGCCTGAGCAATGCGAGCAGCTAGCAAGCACAGTCAATAAACGCTGGATCAAGGCATTGCGTATCAATGCAGAGCAAGACACACCCGATAGCGTTCGTGCTCAGATTGCACAGTTTGCTGACGCAGGTGCCAGTAGTATTTTGCTCGATGCTTATCATCAAACGGCATATGGCGGAACAGGGCAGCGCTTTGACTGGAGTCTCATTCCCCAAGACAGCGCGCTACCAATTGTATTGGCTGGTGGTCTTGATGCGCAAAATGTCGCAGAGACATCAAATCTGCCTATCTATGGCGTCGATGTCAGTGGTGGTATTGAGGTTGATAAAGGTAAAAAAGACGCCGCCAAAATGCGTGCCTTTATGAAAGCAGTCAAGCGCGACCGATGGCAAAACGCTACGGTCACTGACGCCATTTAAGTTTGTTATCGTAGGTTGTTTTCTATATATAATAGGCTTATTTGATCGTTATTCCGATTTTTCCGTTCCAATCTTATTTCATTTTTCTCTTTATATTTATTCTAAAAAATACCACTTATTACAGTAGGAATTATCATGAGTCATGTCGCGAACAAAGATTTATCTACTACAGCGCAATCTGTAAACACCTTTACCAATCCTGAAAATGTACAGGATTTTAACCAATACCCCGATGCACGCGGACATTTCGGCGTACACGGTGGTCGCTTTGTCTCTGAGACGCTGATGGCGGCATTAGAAGAGCTTGAGACACTTTATACTAAAGTCAAGGCAGATCCAGCGTTCTGGGAAGAGTATCATAACGATTTGGTCAATTATGTCGGTCGTCCAACACCGCTTTATCATGCCAAACGCTTGAGCGATGAGATTGGCGGCGCACAAATTTATTTTAAGCGTGAAGACTTGAATCATACAGGCGCGCACAAAGTAAACAACACCATTGGTCAGGCATTGCTTGCCAAGATGTGTGGTAAAAAACGTATCATCGCTGAGACTGGCGCAGGACAGCATGGCGTAGCGACGGCGACAATTGCCGCACGCTTGGGGCTAGAGTGTATCGTCTATATGGGTGCTGACGATGTTGAACGTCAAAAAATGAACGTTTATCGTATGCGTTTGCTTGGTGCCACTGTCGTGCCAGTGACGTCTGGCTCACGCACGCTAAAAGACGCGATGAACGAAGCCATGCGTGATTGGGTGACTAATGTCGATAGCACGTACTATATTATTGGTACCGTTGCAGGGCCGCACCCTTATCCGCTATTGGTTCGTGATTTCCAAGCGATTATTGGGAAAGAAGCGCGCATTCAGCATTTAGAAAAAACAGGCAAAATGCCAGATGCCTTGGTTGCTTGTGTCGGTGGTGGCTCAAACGCTATCGGTTTGTTCTTTGACTTCCTAAACGATACTGACGTTAAGATGTATGGTGTCGAGGCGACAGGTGATGGTATTGAGTCAGGTCGTCATTCAGCGCCATTGGCTGCGGGTCGTATCGGTGTATTACATGGCAACCGTACTTACCTCATGGCAGATGATGATGGCCAGATTCAGGAGACACATTCTATCTCAGCGGGTCTTGACTATCCTGGCGTTGGTCCAGAGCATAGCTTCTTAAAAGACATGAAGCGCGTTGAGTATGTTGGCTGTACCGATAAAGAAGCGCTAGAAGGCTTCCATGAGTCCACGCGTAAAGAAGGCATCATCCCTGCGCTTGAGACTGCTCATGCCGTCGCTTATGCATTGAAACTGGCCAAAACCATGACGCCTGATCAGACAATTATCGTTAATATGTCCGGTCGCGGTGACAAAGATTTGCATTCGGTGATGAAGGCAGAAGGGATTGAGATGTAGGAAGAATAGAGTAGTTTAGATGGTTGTATAAGAAAGTTTAGCAGCGTATTGATTCGATTAGGTATCATAAATCTCAATACGCTAATTGATAACCACTCTATAGAGTAGAGTGGTTATCAATATTGCTAGCTATTTTTTAATTATTGATAGTATACCTCCATGAATTTGAACCGCTTAATACCGAGTAAGCCTAGCCAGTTGAGCAAATATCCAGATCAAACGGTGCTAACAGCGCCAGTCACAATAAGTGTGGGTGTGCCTACTGAAACAGTCAGTTTTTGGCAGAGTTATGGTTTCTTTGTAGTTGTCATTGTATGGTCAGTGATTTATGTCTTTATGGCCGTTTGGGAGTTTTCGACAGGTTATACGGTTACGACAATTGATGAAATTTTAAGAAGTATTATTGGGCTTTGGTCTTTTTTAACTATTCCCATGCTGTTTTTATTCCTGATGATATATTGGTTGCATCGTACCTACAGAGGTTTTGTCGTTCCAAATCCATGGGTTGCAAAGCGGTTGACTTGGAAGCATGTGCCAATCATGGTTATTAAAGAAGATAGCATTAGCTTTCTATCTAGCTTCTTTATATTCATTGATAAGCTACATCATGATCAGATAGTAAGCTTTGATGATGTTGAAAAGTTTTATCTAAATCAAAGTAGTCATTCTGGTATTGGTTTTTCGATAATATATAAAAAACAGCACGTTGCAGCTATGAAAAATAAAGATAAAAGACTTGAAGGCTTGTTAGCTCACAAAAAATTTACGTTATATGAGCATTACAATGTTTTGAATGGCCGGTATTATATTGATTTGCGTGAAATTCTAAATATTATGAATACTTTTCACAAGCAAAGAACTGATGGTATTAAATATTTGTCGCAAGATAACCACGATAATTTAATGGATATTGGCTGGTAAGAATACACTTATATAAGCTAAAAATTTATTTAACGAAATTATAAGAGAGCATTATGACCAGAATTGAAAGCACTTTTGAAACCCTGAAATCACAAAATAAAAAAGCTCTAATCCCTTATGTGATGGCAGGCGATCCTAATCCTGCAACGACCGTTGGTCTATTGCATGACTTGGTCAAGCACGGCGCAGATATGATCGAAGTTGGCTTGCCGTTCTCTGATCCGATGGCAGATGGCCCTGTGGTTGCGTTGGCTGGTGAGCGCGCATTAGCAGCAGGTACGAGTACTCGTGATGCGCTCAAGATGGTGGCAGAGTTTCGTCAAACAGATACGCAGACGCCAATTATTTTAATGGGTTATCTTAATCCTGTTGAAATCATCGGCTATGACAATTTTGTCGCGCTATGTGAGCAGTCAGGCGTTGATGGTTTATTGATGGTAGATTTGCCACCAGCAGAGGCGGGCAGCTTTACGCAGCATTTGACCGACCATTCGATGAATGAGATTTTCTTGCTATCGCCAACGACGTTGCCTGAGCGCCGTGAGCAAGTATTGACCCATTGTGGTGGCTATATTTATTATGTATCGCTAAAAGGTGTGACTGGCTCAGCCACGCTAGATACAGACGATGTTGCGACCCAAGTCCAAGCAATCAAAGCAGAGACAGACCTGCCAGTATGCGTTGGCTTTGGTATCCGTGATGGTGCCTCTGCAAAAGCAATTGGTACTCATGCGGATGGTGTTATCGTGGGTAGTGCGCTGGTACAGAATTTTGCAGATATCGATGCCAATGATACCGATGCGGTAGCAAGTGCTCAGCAAAACATCATGGCAAAAATGGATGAGCTGCGTGCAGCATTAGACAGTCTGAGTGCTTAATACTCATTATCCTAGCATTGCCTTTATTGAGCTAACAGCTGCATGATGTTTTAAGTATCTCATTGAGGCGATTTGATAAAGGTGATAGTTATAAAGGCGATAGTTGATTTGAAGGGGTTATTTTGAGTAGTTGGCCTTGAATCGCGAAGTTAGATAACGGGAAGCAATGACTCAAAAACGTTACTGAAAGATGACGTTAAATGACTTTGCTAAATTTAGTTTACGAGTGTAAACTAACATGACTATTATATGGCGTCTGATAGCCGTGGTTTGTCAGTGACTAGTTTCAAAAAGCATTTGCCAAAAAGTCTCAACAAGCACATCATCTATCAACAAGCACCTAACCAAATGATCGACACGTAAGATTGATACATCAGCGTGTCGCATAATTGCTCATGTTATGACTGGGTTTGACGCTTTGTTTAGACAACCATTAAACTCTCAATGACAAGCGAATGAGCCAACTTGTCAATAAGCCTTTTATGATGGCAAATAATATGACTGATACAGCAACAAAACTCGATAATAATACTGCTAAAGCCGAGCCAAACAGTAACGCGGATAGGCAGTCATGGTTTAACCGTCCTATACCAGGTATCAAGCAGCAATTAACTGCGCAATTGACCGCGGTAGAGACTGAACCGTCGACCAAATGCAGCAATTGTCATTCTGTGATTACCAACACCGCACTGATTTTTAACTGCTATGTGTGTCCACACTGTGATCATCATTTACCGATGAGTGCTCGTGAGCGCTTGAATTGGTTGCTTGATCAAGTAGACGGCGAGACAGGGCAGGAGTTCACTGCCAAAGATCCGCTGAGCTTTGTGGATAGCAAGCCCTATCCTGCACGTATGAGCGAAGCGCAAGAAAAGACGGGCGAGAGTGAAGCATTAGTTGCCATGTACGGCAAGTTGCGGAACCTTGATATTGTCGCTTGTGCCTTTGATTTCCGTTTTATGGGCGGCTCGATGGGGTCAGTGGTTGGCGACCGTTTTGTACAAGCCGCTGAAAGAGCGCTTGAGCAAAAAGTACCGTTAGTGTGCTTCGCTGCTTCTGGCGGTGCGCGTATGCAAGAAGGTCTGTTATCATTGATGCAAATGGCACGCACGGCGGCAGCGATTGAACGTTTGAGAATCGCTGGCATCCCTTATATCGTGGTATTGACTAACCCTGTCTATGGCGGTGTGACTGCATCATTGGCCATGCTAGGTGATATCCATTTGGCAGAACCAAAAGCGATGATTGGCTTCGCTGGTAAGCGTGTGATCGAGCAGACGGTGCGTGAGACGTTAGAAGAGCCGTTCCAACGTGCAGAGTTCTTGTTAGAGCATGGCGTCGTAGATGAAGTGGTGCATCGTCATCAACTGATCGATACCATCTATCGTTTGCTCGCAAAACTGTGCCACGTACCTAATGTAGATGCTTAATAAGATGTATGGCTCAGTATCATGAGTTAATTATTGAGTGCATAAACGCCTAGCAGCGTGCTAACATCTACTACATATGCAAGACCCTCTAATAGCATTTATCGTCATTGCACGGTAAATGCTATTTTTGGTTTTAGCCAACACATATATTTCTATTTCTTATCAAATTTCATATAGGTTTTATCCATGTCTGATCTTGTAGCGTCCAACTCTAGTAGCCCTAACGACAAAGTTGGTTTGGCCAGCTTGACCGAATGGCTAAATTATATGCAGCAAATACATGTGTCTGCGATAGATATGGGACTATCGCGTGTATTGCCTGTTGCCGAAGCGCTAGGAGTAGTACAGTCAGCCAAAGATGACGCTTATGTCTTCACTGTGGCAGGCACCAACGGTAAAGGCTCTACGACCGCTGTCATCGCCGAAATGTGTAAAGCCGCAGGTTACAAGACGGCACTATATCAATCGCCACACCTGAGTGTCTTTAATGAGCGCGTGCGTATCAATGGCGAGATGGTCAGCGATGAGACGCTGATTGATGCTTTTAGCAAAGTAGAAGCAGCACGTTTAGAGTGCGATTTGACCTTGTCATTCTTTGAGATGACAACGCTGGCAGCATTACTCATATTTGCTGAGGCAGACTGTGATGTGTGGGTGTTAGAAATTGGATTGGGTGGACGGTTAGATGTGGTTAATATTATTGATCCTGATATGGCAGTGATTACTAATATTGGTATCGATCATGTCGACTGGCTAGGTGACAATGTCGAGGACATCGGTCGCGAGAAAGCAGGTATATTGCGCCAAGGTATTTCTTTAATTTATGGTGCTACTGAAATGCCATCTAGCGTGCAGCACGCTATCGATAATGAGCAAGCGACTTGTTATCAAATTGGTCAAGACTTTAGCTACCGCGATATTGACTCAATGATTTGGCAATACAGTAATGCGGCAGTTACCTTGCAATTACCACGCCCTGCGCTGTCCTTGATCAATACTGCCAATGCACTATCGGCGGTACTTGCAAGCCCGTTGAGTGTCGATATCAGTACCATCGAGCAGGCATTGCAAACTGTCAAACTGGCAGGGCGCTTTGATTATCGCGAAAGCCATCATCGCCATTGGTTGTTTGATGTGGCGCACAACGAGCAAGGCGTGGAATTTTTATTAGCGCAGTTATTGCCATTTTGGCAGCAGCATTTGAGTAAACACGGTAGCCAAGCTGGTAGAGATCTCCCAAAAATCAAAATGTTGTTCTCTATGTTGGGTGATAAAGATATCGACAAAGTAGTACAACGTCTGACTCAAGCAGGCTTGCCGATTAGTGATTGGTTCATTGCTGAGATTGATTATCCTCGTGCCGCGAGTACCGAGCAGCTACAAGGCGTCTTAACTCAATATGTGGATAGGGCCAACATATATGAATTCGATGGCTTGCATGCAGCGACGTATGCGGTGATAGCTGATAGTCAGCCACAAGATCTAATCGTCGTATGCGGTTCGTTTCATACGATTGGAGAGGCGCTCGCTGCACTTGCCGTATGATCATTTAAGTTAAGGTGGCGCCTGTTTAGTGTTAATCTTAGTACTTGCCTGATAGCAGACAGCACGAAAAATATGCTTTATAATCAAAATGATTTGCAAGACTGGCATAAATTTTGAACACTGATGGCAGTAACTGGCGGTACGAGACGTTTATTAGCGCAATTATCTATATTGCTGTGAGACAGTCCCTGCGCCGCTCAATCAACCTTATTACCAACTAAGAGACGTAAACGGATGAACTTTTCGAGACAAGCCTTATTGGGCATTGGGATGATTCTAGGCGGTAGCGTGATGTTATACGCCATGGTGCAGCAGATTGGCGAGAGCAACCAGCCACAGCCAACATCAGCGATGATAGAGAAGCCAACGACCGAGCAAGAATCTCCGCAACCGCTAACGACTGACATCGAGACAGAAAAACGTATCCTTGCGCAAAAGCAAAAAGAACGTGCTGCTCGTGTTGCCGAGCAGGAGAGACGCGCACAGGAGTTTTTGACAGAACAAGAAGTGGCTGAAGCAGAAGCGTTGGCCAAAGCCCGCGCTGAAAGTCAGCAGTATGTCAAAAATATCGCGGCGACAAATGAACAGAGTGAGAGTTCAGAAGACGTAAAAGACACAGAAAAAAGTGTCAAAAGTAAGGAAGTGCAAGATGCTGAAAAATTGGTTAAAGCAGCCGATGATGCAGTGAATGAAGCCAAAGCAAAAAAGCAGGCGGAAGATGATCAGCAGCAGGCCAAAGCAAAACAAGAAAAAGCCGCTGCTGAAAAACTAGCAGAAAGTAAAAAAGAAGCAGAAGCAAAAAGACAAGCGGACGCTCAAGCTGCGGCCGAAAAAAAGAGAGAGGCAGCTGAAGCGGCTAAAAATGAACCACCAAAATCGCCCTCTGATTATCAAGTCAAAAAAGGCGATGGGCTGATTAAGCTCGCAAGACAGTACAACATGCCTGTCGAAGTCTTGGCTCAAGCAAATAACATTTCACCATCGACCTCATTACAGCTGGGTCAAAACATTACCATACCTTCGCGTAATCAAGTGCAACGTCTGGAGCGTGAAGCCGCTGCTGCCGAAAAAGCGGCTGAGGCTAAGCGAGACGCTCAGCAAAAGCTTCGTGAGGCTCGTCAAGAAGTCAAAGAAACCGATGCGAAAGGTAGCTTTGGGGTGCAAGTAGCGCTCGCAGATAATCAGGCCAAAGCGGATCAGTTAGCGAAAAAATTCAAAGAGGCCGGATATCAAGTGAAAACCAGCCCGACCAGTCGCGGTGTACGCGTCATTGTCGGTCCTGAACGTGGAAAGGTCGCTGCATTGGCATTAAAAGATAAGATCAATAGCGATTCTAACGTCAATACGAACGGTGCTTGGGTGCTTTACTGGCGTTAAGCTGTAGACTCAGCAACTGTTGTCAGAGATTGATGGGTAGATAGATGAAATATTTTCTTTAGTGCTGACTTGAATTATTATTTAATGATTAAAACACGACATCTGCTGTCGTGTTTTTTGTTTTATCGTTTGCCGATTGGCGCAAGCTTGGTTACGATGAGCACCATTTTCATTACTCATTTTTGTATAACCTGTCAGCCTACAAAGGTTGCCCTGTGGTGATCAGCCAGTCGTTGACTATTCAGAGTTGTGAGCGCTAGCCAGTCACTTGTTATATTGTATAAGGTAATATCATGTCATTTGGCGCTATATTTTTAATCTTGGCCGTTGGGTTTTTAGGGCTGATTACGTTACCAAAGCTATTGGCGAAACGTCCAGTCGCAGAGCCTGAACCAAAGCCTGTGCGCGGTGATGAGCTGGCTATCTGGCCATTTGCCCCAATGCCAATCATGACCGACACTGAGGTCATATTTTTTAATAAATTAAAAAATGCGCTACCGGAGTATCATATCTTCGTGCAAGTTCAGTTGTCACGAATCATTGAAGCCAATAGTGACGAGACATCGGAGCGCAGCTTTTGGTTCAATCGTATTTGTCGTCAGAGCGTTGATTATGTGATCGTGGATGTTGACGCTCAGACCACGCTTGTTGCTATCGAGCTTGATGACTGGACACATAGTAGTAAAGCACGGCAAAAGGCTGATGATAAAAAAGACAAAGCCCTTGCCAGTGCAGGCATCGCCATCGTTCGTTTTCACGCTGAGCGTATGCCTAGTGCCGATATGCTGAGATATGAGCTAATGCAGGTGATTGAGAGTTATTGATGACTTGTTTTCAGCAGAAAAATGAAATTAGCTGTGTTGCTCCCTTTTTTATTGTAACAATACTGTTATATTTGTTTACTTTATAGATAAATTATTCAAATAAGAGTATTATTGCTCCATTCAAAAGCAAACTTAAGTTTTCTATTATTTATCAGACTTCTTGACTGAGTTTGTTTTTAATTAGAGCTAACTTTTGCTACTTCTACTCTTTGAAATATCTCTATAAAGGACCGTGCGATGAAATTTTTTAAATTGAGTACATTGGCGTTAGCGAGTGTATTAGCGTTAGCAGGCTGCGGTGATGATAGCAACGACTCTGTTGGCAACGGCGGCAATACATCAGATGTGCCTGTCAAGCCACCTGTTGATAATAGTCTATCGGAGCTTGACCAAGCAAAAGAGATGATTCGTACTGCCAAGTTATTCGTGAGTGACAACCAAGCAGTCACAGAGGCTTATGAAGGCGCAAGTGATATCCTCACCGACAATCAAAGCACGCGTCTTAATTATACGTTTCATATCCCAAGTGATTTGCAAGAGTATATGAAAGAACAAAATCTCTCAAAGCTTACCGCAGCGAATATTATGGCCTTGTCTAATGATCAAGCATTTGACACCTCGCTGGGTAACATCGTTCTGACACCAGAGTCAGACTTTGTGGCAACGCTCAATGCAGATGGGCAGTTTGCTTTGACGGGTACGACCAAAGTGGATGTGCAAGAGTATAATTATATTTATAACCCGGCGACTAAAGTTTATGATGAAACCACGGCTATTGTAGATACTTTTACGACTGTATTTGATGGTTATGAAAATGCGCTAAGCTCTAATACGAGTACCTCTAACTTCAATGGCAGCTTAGGTTTTGAAAGCATTAAAATTGGTACTGGTATTGATGCGGTTGTTTTGAGTTCGAGTACCAAGGGCGCAACAGTTAGTGGACAATTTAGTGATAAAGTTGTGGTCAATGATGACTTTGATATGAATGATGTCAATGAAGCTGGCATTACACTAGAGAAGGCTGTTATCAAATTAGGTAGTCTAAAATTGTCTGCCAATGATAGTACTATTGAAGCAAAAAATTTAGAGTTTGCAGCATTAGATATCAGTAGAAAGTTGGCAGATAATAGCTTATCTGTCAGAACGATACCTTATAAGATTGCAATAACAGGCAAGTTGACTAAGGCTAAGCCTACTACAGACATAGAGATTACGCTTAACGCAACTGCTAACGATAATGATATAAAGAAATTTATCACTATTGATGGGGCGGATAATATCGAAGAAGCAGCAGACCAATATGTCGGTATGGAAATCGTATTGGCGATCAAAGGAAACGTGACCAAAGAAAGTGCAACGATTATTCCGCTTGACTTCCAAGCCAACCTCAAGCGTACGGCTCGTAATATTATCGAATTACAAGGCCTCACAGCCAGCGTAGAAGGTAAAAAGTTATTTGTAAAAGGCCAATCTACTTTAGACAATAACTATGATGTGGCTGGTACACAGTTCACAGTTGAGCAAAATAAAGCGTCGATCACATTAAAGGTTGACGCTGACGGTGACTTCATCAAAGATAGTATGGGCAAGTTAGGTGATATCATGGTTAATGGTAAAGACTATGGCGATTTGATGGATAATGATGGCAAAATTACCGCTAAGTTTAATGATAATAGTTTAATAATTCTTTAATTGAGCTATGTTCATACCTCACTTTCAGATGTTTCTATTCATGATTGAGGTATAAAAAAGAAAAAAGAGACAGCACCAGCTGTCTCTTTTTTGTGCCCTTTGACAAATGTGAGAAACCAATGTCAACTTCTGCTTCAACTCTATGTCATTTGCTACCTGAAAACGCCGTATTATTTCTATATAAACGTATGAGGATGATTATTACACCAACGACTACCAGTATGATTGTATCTGCTATAGTATCTACCTCTACGATTGCTCAAAGCAATAGGGTTGATAATGATGCCGGTGTGAATTTTTACCTCAATCCACAAACAATAAACTTCGTAGATATTAACGCTGAAATAACAGATACTCAGAGTGCTTGGACAGTCATGGCCACTGCGCATAGCCCAGCTCAGCCTATATCTGAATTTTTGGACGACTGGGATGCACCTTTAGGCTCAGGTGACCATGCTTATGTACAAGGCCGAGCTTCTTTTGAGATTCGTCCTGCGAATAGTGCGATTAGCTATGGCTTAGGATGGCGTTATGATTATTTAATGAGCTTTAGTGAGCAGACTGCTAAGGTCTACTGGCAGTATGAAAACCAGCTGCCCCCAAGCACCAGTCAGACTTATCCTTTGTATTTAGAAGCTAAGCACAACGAAAGAGTAGGGGCTAATATTGGTTTTACTAAAAAGGTTTTGCCAAACTGGCAATTAACGACTCGTGCCAACATATGGCAAGGATTGCATGCTTTAGATGGCAAAATAATAGGTGATTTGAGTACAATCGGACTACCAGCTAGTGAAATGACAAATATACGCGACAGCTTAGATGAGACGCATGCTGATATCAATTATTATTATGATAAGCCCGCCTTAGGTGAAGAAAATCTGGGCTGGAACCCAAACAAGCCTTCAGGATATGGTTATTCGTTTGATTTGCAACTGAAAGGCGATCTATCCGAGAATACAAAATTATCTATTGATGCTTACGATGTACTTGGACGTATGCATTGGAAAGAGATGCCAAGTACCCGTTATACATTAGATTATGATATCAATGGTCGACCTTTATATACCATAGAAGGGCAGCTTGATACTGATGATGTCACACAGACATTACCATGGCGGGTAGAGGGTAGTCTTCAGCATCAAATAAATAATCACTGGCAGCTTGGTCTACAGGGGCAAGTAAATGATATTCAGGATTTATACCAGCTATCGGCAGGTTATCAGACAGATTATCGTACTTATCCAATGACCATCACAGGACTCATAGAGCCGCAGACGCACGCACTAGGTCTGGCGCTAGACAGTCAATATGGTGGTATCAGACTACTGACAGACAGTCTCAATTGGGACGAGGCTAAGCGCAGTGAAGTCAGCTTATACGGGCAGTATGCTTGGTAGCTATGATATAAACAAAATAGCAGCTCCGCTCAGACTATTCTTTTATTTGGTCTAACGGTCTTGGGTAAATAACGATTGGTCGATTATCTTCGAAATATAAACCTGTCTTAGGTAGCTCGCTATCTGACCAAACTATTGGCTGCTCATGACCACCATAAGCATTTCGCTCATCATAAAAGTCGCGCTTGGTGAACCACTCAATGTAATGCGCGGCTCGCAAAGCTGTAGTGTCAATCGTTGCAAGACTTGCCATGTCTCTTTTATCGCACCACTCATGTATTGGAAAACTCGGCGTTAGCCAATATGGCCAGTCATAATCACCGCAACCAGCTGTGTTTATCGGTAAAAAGAATCGCCCTTTGATCACGCCATAACGCTTATTAATTTTTACCTGTCCATGGTTTTCTGTATCTACCCACACCGCTCGAAACTGCTTGGTTTGCATGTGCGTCATTTTACGCTGTAGATTATCATTGGAGTTAATCCCCACCCAGTTCACAGGCTCAAAAGGCGCTGAGCCCATAAAAAATTTAATGGCTAGTTCCCAATGCTCCACCAGATCCTCTTCATGATTATACAAAATCAAATCAAGCTCACCGACGGTCTGTTTGCCATTATACAGCTGTACATTATTCGCCAGTGTCTCATACGGATGCAGCTTGCGCACAAAGCCATCCTCTAACCAAAATGATAGCAGTCCCTCAAAATGAAATCCCAGTCGATTGGGACTTGGGCGTTTGAGTAAATAGCGAGTCAGCTCTTGATAGGCGGTAGTGGTGTCTAGCTCTGTTAATCGTTGCTCATACGCTTCAAACTGCGCCTGCCAAAAGCTTGCACTATGCACGGTAACCGTGTGGGTATTCTCATGCGGTGCAAAATCTAGCCACTGCGTCAAAACATTGGGACACGCCAATACATAAGCCAAATCACGCACGTAAGGTCGCTTATACGCTTCCCAAGGTGAATCATCTATGAGGCGATTAGGTATAGGCTGATTGATAGGTTCGGGCATAGGATAAACCAGTGTGAAGAGGTAGCATTTACCCTAACGGCTCGCTCTATAAAAGTCTATAGATGACAAGTATCCGATAGGGCAGTGCTCGGTTTTTTGGCTTTAAAACAGGATATTAATGTGATGGATATGAATACTGATATCAGATGGTGATAGCAAGTAAGGTAATAGGATGCTAACTACCGCTTTAAGTAGAGAGAGTTGCCATTTAGGCTGATATTGAGATGACTTTTCTTGTGGCTTAGTTGGAATATGATTTTTCTGTTTCATGTATCTAGCTCCATAATTTACCGTAACTTGATTGCCACGGTTTATGGTTGCTATTTTATGAAGTAAGGTCATTCGATAGTTCTATATAGAAAATGGCAAAGTTCTATAGAACTTCATCAGCTTTCTTTAGCCATTTTGCAACGAAGTCTTTTTTAACTGACAGCCCTAGTCCCTCGGCTTTGGCTTGAATAAGCTTATTAAGTTCTCCATAAGGATCGGCTAAGTGTTCTTTATCATATTCAGCCATTTTAATAAGTGTGGTGACTAACGCTTGCATAGAACCTACACTTTTATGGTGTGTTGGCTCGTCATCAATCGGTGTATTTAGTTGAGTTACTTTGTGACCCCTATCTATTCCTTCAATAGCCTTTGGCGTATTAAGGGTCAAATCATAAGCAGAAGGCTCTAGGTTTAAAACTTTGCTTAATTCCCTAATATCAATATAGACATCATCTCTTTTAATAATAATTGTATCTATCAAATCTTCATGACCAAAATGCCCTTTATAAACTGGTTTTTCATTAAAAAGAGCAGCTCCTTTATTTAATATAGTGACCTCGCCTTTAACATCAATATCGTTAAGATCTTCTTTCGTGTGGCTACCTACATATTCGAAGTAATTCAAATCAATAATATATCCACCACTAGAACGTAGTATAAACCTATCGTTCTCTAAGTTTCTAAAAGAAGACTTTAACCTTTCTTTAGAAATCTTCGGGAAATGAAACATATTAGAGTGTCTGTCACGAAAGTAACCATCAAAACGCCACATATTTTGAATGTTTTCATTTTCACGATAAAATTTATTTTCAACGAATGCCTGCAAAACGCCATAACCTGAAAAATGAAAAACTGGCTCAATTTCTGCACTGTCTAAAGCTCGTTGCAAAAACTTTTCAGTTCCTAAAATCTCAAATATAGAAGCTTTAATTTTCGATTCAGCTATTTTAATCATTTCATCTATAGACACATAACCTTTCACAATTCACACCTCTATACACCATTAAATCAAAGTAGATATAAGACAAACTAGCCTAAAGCTATATGGATGACTGGCTTTAGATTGTTGATCATGCCTTGCAAGATTTTTATTATTATTTGCTCAATCAAAAAATCATACAATTACTAGCCAAATTTAGCACAAAAAAAAGCCAACCATTGAAAACAATGATTGGCTTTTCTCTTTACTGCTATATTTGGTCGGAACGGCAGGATTTGAACCTGCGACCACTACACCCCCAGTGTAGTGCGCTACCAGACTGCGCTACGCCCCGAATGACTGACTATTTTACGCAAAATTATGCATATTGCAAGAGCTATTTATATCAGCCAAAATCTACAACACCATTCTGCCCAGTATAGTCAGTCTAACTGCTGCGCCGCTCGTATTAACCCAACAATTCTTTTAGAATTTGGTTCACTTGCTGCGGGTTAGCACTACCGCGGCTGGCTTTCATGACTTGACCGACCAGACCGTTAAAGGCTTTCTCTTTACCGCCGCGATATTCTTCGACCATCGCTTCATTTTTTGCGATGACTTCTTCGACCATCGCTTTGATAGCGCCAGTATCGGTTTCTTGCTTGAGGCCTTTGTCTTTGATGATTTTATCTGCGGCATCATCATCGTTGCCGCCTTCGCGCTCATATAGCGCACTAAAGACTTTCTTAGCCAATTTGCCAGATAGCGTGTCATCTTTGATACGCTTAAGCATACCAGCCAGTTGTTTGGCGCTGATAGGGGAGTCGATGATGTCGGTGTCATCTTTGTTCAATGCGCCGAGCAAATCGCCCATGACCCAGTTACCAGCCATTTTGGCATCTGCTTGCCCAACTTCTGCGACCACAGCTTCGAAATAATCGGCAATTTGACGACTACCAGTCAAGATACGAGCGTCATACTCTGACAGACCAAGCGCTTCTTCAAAGCGTGCGCGACGAGCGACTGGCAGCTCTGGCATCGCTGCTTTAATCGCATCGACAGTATGCTGCTCGATTCGGACAGGTAGCAAGTCAGGATCAGGGAAGTAGCGATAGTCGTTGGCGTCTTCTTTGGTACGCATGGTACGCGTTTCATCACGCTCTGGATCATATAGCATCGTTGCTTGTACCACTTTGCCACCATCTTCCAAGATATCGATTTGACGTTCGATTTCACGATTGATAGCACGCTCGATAAAGCGGAACGAGTTTAGGTTTTTTAGCTCAGTACGTGTACCGAGGTCGGCGCCTGGCTTGCGTACAGAGACGTTACAGTCACAGCGGAATGAGCCTTCGGCCATCACTGCGTCTGAGATACCAAGCCACGTGACTAGTTGATGAATGGCTTTGATGTAGGCAAGTGCTTCGTGAGCAGAGCGCATGTCTGGCTCAGAGACGATTTCGATTAGTGGCGTACCTGCACGGTTCAAATCCACACCCGTCATACCATCGACTGCGTCATGGACAGATTTACCTGCATCTTCTTCTAGATGCGCGCGGGTGATACCCATACGTTTAGGATATTCGTTCTTCTCACCTTCGTTGACCACAACATCGATGTAACCTTCACCCACGATAGGATTGGCCATCTGGGTGATTTGATAGCCTTTAGGCAGGTCAGGGTAAAAGTAGTTTTTGCGGTCAAAGGTATTAAATAGACCCAGCTCAGCATTGACACCGATACCGAACTTTAGCGCGCGATCGACCACGCCAGCATTTAGTACTGGTAATACACCAGGTAAGCCTAGATCGACGATACTTGCTTGGCTGTTTGGCTCATGACCAAAGTCAGTCGGCGCACTAGAGAATATTTTACTTTCTGTATTTAGCTGGCAGTGAATCTCGATACCGATGACCACTTCATAGCCATCGACGAATAGCTCTTTACGCACGGCATGCTCGCGGACGGCATTGTTATCAGTAGTAGCTGTACTCATTATACCGTCTCCTTTGCGATGGTAGAGTGTTGTAGATGATGGTCTGTATGCTGCTGGAATAGATGCGCAGTCGTGAGCAATTGACTTTCTTGCCAGTGCTTACCGATTAATTGCAAGCCAATAGGTAGACCCTCTGTCGTCAGACCTACTGGCTGGCTGAGCGCAGGTAGACCTGCTAAGTTGACCGCGATGGTATAAACGTCACCCAAATACATCGTTGCAGGATCAAGATTGTCAGTAAGCTTGTAAGCTGCCGTCGGTGCGGTTGGGCTAGCAATCACATCACAGCTAGCAAAGGCTTCATCGAAGTCTTTGACGATTAAGCGGCGGATTTTTTGTGCTTTAGTATAGTAAGCATCGAAGTAACCAGCAGATAGCGCATAAGTACCTGTCAAGATACGGCGCTGTACTTCAGGGCCAAAGCCTTCAGAGCGTGAGCGCGTGTATAGATCAATCAGGTCCGTTGGGTTTTCACAGCGATAGCCAAAGCGTACACCATCGAAGCGTGACAAGTTCGATGATGCTTCGGCAGGTGCTAGCATGTAGTAAGTGGCAAGCGTGATCTCAGGATCAGTGATGTTCACTTCTACAATTGTTGCGCCCAGCTCTTCGTATTTCTTGAGCGCGGCACGTGCTGCTTGCTCGACTTCGCTATCAAGCCCTGTACCGAAGTATTCTTTAGCCACACCAATACGAAGACCGTCAAATGGCTTATCACCAGCCGCGGCCTCTGCATCATTGATGTCTTGTACGTAGTTAGGCATATCGTATTTAATAGAAGTGGCATCGCGCGGATCGTGACCAATCATTGGCTGAAGTAGGTAAGCGCAATCTTTAGCGCTGCGTCCCATGCTACCAGCTTGATCTAGACTTGAGGCATAGGCAATCATACCAAAGCGTGACACACGGCCATAAGTAGGCTTGATACCGGTTAGGCCACAGAATGAGGCAGGCTGACGAATAGAGCCACCCGTATCACTACCAGTCGCAACAGGGACAAAACCTGCGGCAACCGCGGCAGCACTACCACCTGATGAGCCACCAGGGACGCGCTCTAGGTTCCAAGGGTTCTGTACCGTACCGTAGTATGAGCTGCTGTTATCTGAGCCCATCGCAAACTCATCCATATTGAGCTTACCTAAGCTAATCATGCCAGCTTTGTCGATGTTAGAAACAATAGTCGCATCATATGGAGAGACAAAGTTATGCAGCATCTTTGAGCCACAAGTCGTTAATACGCCTTGAGTACAAAAGATGTCTTTGTGCGCCATCGGTACGCCAAGTAGTGGACGCTGATCGCCTTGTGCACGCATCTCGTCTGCGGCTTTTGCTTGTGCACGTGCTGTCTCAGAGGTATGTGTAATAAAACTATTGATCTTGCTGTCCAGCGCGTCTATACGCTTGATGTAATGCTCGGTTAATTCTGCGCTGCTAAATTGTTTGTTTTGCAAGCCAGCAATCAGCTGCTCGGTACTTAATAAATGAAGTTCAGACATAAGGTGTCGTCCGTCAAAATGTGAATAGCATAAAATAAAATAGGATAATGGCAAATGCGTGGTTGTATTATTCAGCCACTATTATTCAATCACCTGAGGTACAAGGTATAAGCCCTCTTCAACAGCAGGCGCGACTGACTGATTGCGCTCGCGATTGATGTCGTGTTTGGCTACATCAGCACGTAACTCTTGGCAAGCTTCATGGATATTGGCTAGTGGTTTGATGTCTGTCGTATCAACGTTAGATAAGGTATGCATCAATTTTAATACTTTACTGATATCATCGGCATAGCTATCGGCAGTGCTTTCATCGACACCCAAGCGCGCAAGGTTGGCAACTTCTAGGATTTCTTCGCGGCTGACAGTGTTGTCAGACGTTGCTGGTTGCTGAGACATAGTTTCTCCAGTTAAGGACAGTTTTGTTAGAGTGGTTGACTACGATAGTCAGAATACGTAAGCCCTAAAATAGAATTGGCGATAAAGTTGGCTTATTATAAAGCATCTGACCCAAGTTTACAGAGCATGAGGCTTGATTGGTGCACAATATCCATCAACACACCGTATCAATCAAGGCATAGTGCTGACATAGCAATACACAAATACTTGCAAAACTGACCGAATAATTCATGATTGATTTTCAATTGCTTCCCAATTAGGTTCTAAAATACGTTACAGTATGCACCTAATACTAAGCAAAACAATTATCTGCCTGTAGAGCTTTGTTAGTTATCACATTAAAAGCGGCTTCATTGAGTTGAATGATAGTCACTACTATTTCAAACTTTGTAACAACTTTTAGCGTCTCAGGCAAAAATCCTTGCTTACTGATGCAAATACCTATGTTTTTTTTGAGCTAAATCGGTATAATTTAGCACAGTTTTTCATATCATCATTATTGCTTAGGTTTGACTGGTTGCGATGATTCACTTTCGCTCCCGTTAATGTCTAACGACGACCTGCTCAACACTGACGAGTAACCCCTCAGTCAATCTCATTCGCCTCATTCGTAAGACGCTGGATATATTAGTCATGAACCTGTTTGGATTTTTATCAAATAATATCGCTATCGACCTCGGTACTGCGAACACCCTTATTTTTATTCCTAATAAAGGCGTCGTACTTGACGAGCCTACGGTGGTCGCGTTACGCAGCAATCGTACTCAAAACCCGACCGTCGCTGCTGTGGGTATCGATGCCAAGCAAATGCTGGGTCGTACGCCTGCCAATATCACAGCGATTCGCCCGCTAAAAGACGGTGTGATTGCTGATTTTGAAGTGACGCAAAAAATGCTAAAACACTTTATCACTAAGGTAAAAGCCAAGCGTTTTATGGCACAGCCTAACGTGGTGGTATGTGTGCCATGTAAGTCTACCTTGGTTGAGCGTAAGGCGATTCGTGAGGCAGTATCATCAGCAGGCGCGAGCAAAGTATTATTGCTAGAAGAGCCAATGGCTGCGGCTATCGGTGCTGGCATGCCTGTTCATGAAGCCAGTGGTTCTATGGTCGTTGATATCGGTGGTGGTACGACTGAGATTGCCGTTATCGCGCTATCTGGTTGCGTCTATGCTGAGTCTATCCGTATCGGTGGCGACATGTTTGATGAGGCGATTATTACACATGTGCGCCGTACGCATGGTTGTGTGATTGGTGAGACGACCGCTGAGCGCATCAAAAAAGAAGTTGGCTCTGCATTGAATGAAGACAGCAAGCTAGAAGTAGAGGTTCGTGGTCGTAGCATGGCAGAAGGCGTACCAAAGACCTTTATCGTCAATTCAGAAGAAGTACAAAAAGCATTGACTGACCCATTAAGCG
Organism: Psychrobacter piscatorii; assembly: GCF_043641605.1. GTDB lineage: Bacteria > Pseudomonadota > Gammaproteobacteria > Pseudomonadales > Moraxellaceae > Psychrobacter > Psychrobacter piscatorii_C. The sequence continues at coordinate 73,166 of NZ_JBHZRK010000009.1, forward strand.
GTATTATCAGCGCTGTAAAAGTTGCCCTTGAGCAGACACCGCCAGAGTTGTCATCGGACATCGCAGAGCGTGGTATCGTATTGACGGGTGGCGGCGCATTGCTACGCGATCTTGACAAGCTTATCTCACAAGAGACTGGCTTACCAGTGACGGTAGCAGAAGACCCATTAACCTGCGTTAGCCGTGGTGGTGGTATCGCCCTTGATTTCATCAATAACAAAAGTTTGAACATGATTTTTGTTTAAACAGCTTTTGCTCATGAGTGTTATGCCCACATACCTTTGCTATCGCTATTATCCCGCTTCAGGATGGCTGACATAACCCATGAGATGACAAGTAGATAATATTAAAGGTAGCCAATTGCGCTGCCTTTAATTGCATTAATCCATGCTAGAACCCGATATCACCGATAAACATTCATGCTCTAAATAAGTGCTATTGCTCATTTTAGAATTCTTAAATTAGACGACTTATGACTCCAAGTATCTTTGCGCGCCAAGCGTTATCACTTCGTAAGACTGCCATTGTATTGATAGCAGCCTTGATACTGATGTGGTTTGATAGCAAAAACTCGGAATGGTTCAATCCAGTACGTAGTACCAGTCATGCTGCCATGCAGCCTATTTATGAGATATCTTTATTACCAAGCTATGCCAAGCATTGGGCGAGTGGTAGTTTGCAGTCAAAAGAAGCGCTGCGCCGCGAAAACATGCAACTAAAATCGCAACTCATTCATGCACATGCCAAACTGCAGCAACAAGATTATATCTTGGCGCAAAACGCACGCTTGCAGGGGATTTTATCAACCACTAAGCCTGAGCAGTTTGATCTCAACTTAGCTCAAGTCATTGGTACAGATACCAACTTACTCAGACAGATTGTTGTGCTCAATAAAGGCAAGCAAGATGGTGTACAAGTGGGACAAACGGTCATCGATGAAGATGGTATTTTAGGACAGATCATTAACGTCTATCCTAATACAAGCCGTTTGCTATTGATTACAGATGAGCAGCAGTCAGTGGCTGTCACTGTCAAACGTACTGGTCAGCGTGCTATCGTAACAGGCCAAGGTATCCCATCTGCACTGAGCCTAAACTATGTCTTTAAGACTTCAGATGTGCGTGTGGGTGATGAGTTGGTATCATCTGGTTTGGGTGGGCGAATTCCAGCGGGCTATCGTGTTGGCCGTATTGCCCACATCAAAGATGAGCAAGCGGATAATTTTAGAAGTATCGAGGTTACGCCCTCTGCAAACTTTATTGATAATGCGTACGTATTGATACTCCAAGACAAGCTACTCAATAAAAATAACACTGCTATTGGTCAGTAGCAGAGATACATTAACACTTTATGCAAAACTACCAAATGGCTCATCAAATTTTTTATCCATAGTATCCTATCAGTATTCAATCAACCATATCACAGTAGCCACTATATAATCGCTAAGGTAAGTACTCATGTCGTATCCTGATTCTGAGAATTCAACGGCACTGTTGATTGTGGTCATTGTTCTAAGCTTTATCATTGCTTCATCGCTCAATGTCTATCCCTTAAGCCCAAGTATGGCAACATTACGGCCCATGATTATGATCATGGTGCTGATATATTGGCTACTGTTCCAGCCGCGCTATGTGGGTATCTTTACCGCATTTACTATTGGGCTTATTGCAGATTTGCTGATGGACACCCATCTAGGTCAGCAAGCCTTTGCCGCAGTCGTGGTGGCACTAGTGATCAAAATTACTAGTATCTATGTTAGACAACTAAATACCATCAGCGCATGGTTGATAGCCAGTTTAGGGTTAATCGTTTTTCAGCTAAATTTATGGATGCTGCAGATGTTTATCCAAAATACTTTTATCGCAAAATCTGCTTTGTCGCTTATGATGAGTATCATCAGCTGGCCACTTGTCTTACTGGCTCTACGCAAGTTTGCGCGTTAATGATGTTTATTAACTTATCTATAAGGTATCTAAAAAATACATACCTAATAAATCTGTAAATGAAGAGAAGAGCGATGGATATCATTTTAGCGTCTGGTTCGCCGCGTCGTCGAGAGCTACTAGCAAGAGCACAGTTAGATTTTAGAGTGTTGAGTGTAGATATTGATGAAACGCCGCAAGATGATGAATTACCCAAAGACTATATTGAACGTATGGTCGCTACCAAAACCATAACTGCCATAGAGCAACTAAACGAAACATTAGAAATCGATGAGAACGGTGTCAGCGAATCAATTATCATACTGACTTCTGATACTATCGGTGTGTTACCAGATGGCAAGACAGTACTGGTCAAACCGACCGATCGTGAGCACGCTTATAGCATGTGGCAGCAGATGTCAGATAATATCCATGAAGTATGGACTGCTGTACAAGCCACCAAAATACAGCGACTACCTAAAGTAACAGAACACAATGCATCAGAGCGCACTCAAGCGTTTCAAATTATCGACCAGCAGCAAATTACTGAGCGTACAGCAGTAACCTTTATACCATTGACTACAGAGATGATGAGCAATTATTGGGACAGTGGGGAGCCTGCTGATAAAGCGGGTGGCTATGGTATTCAGGGTTTGGGTGCTGCTTGGGTGAGTCGTATCAACGGCAGTTATACCAATGTCGTTGGGTTGCCACTGGCGCAAACGCTGGCCTTAATCAAAGACATGACAGAAGGCAGTGAGGATATTGTTGAACCGTTATAATTACATATGCACATAATGACACGGTAGGGCAATGGGCAAGAGCAAGGCGCATTTGTTACACTGTCAATCTAATAGACGATGACCGTCTGATAAGAAAGCTGAGAGATAAGAGAAAAAACTATGTCCGAAGAGCTGCTGATTAATATTAGTCCAATGGAATCCCGTGTTGCGGTTTTAGATAATGGCATCTTGGGTGAGATTTATATTGAGCGACATCACAAACTGGGTTTGGTCGGCAATATTTATCTGGGTACAGTCGTACGTGTCCTTCCAGGCATGCAGGCAGCCTTCGTTGATATTGGTCAATCGCGGACAGCATTTTTACATGTTAATGATATGCAGCGTGAGCCTCGCCCAGTTGCAGAAGACAAAAGCAAAGCCGCTATAAATGACAAAAAAGAAAATAGTGACAATAGCGCCACCACAGAAACATCCACGGATAGCTTAGCAGTCACACCACCTATTGTCAGTACTCAAAGTACGGAGGTCATGCCTGTTTCTAAGACCTTGATTCAGCATCGATTACACGAAAGCCAGCGTGTCTTGGTACAAGTTACCAAAGACCAGTTGGGTAGTAAAGGCGCTCGCTTAACCACCAATATATCCTTACCATCCCGCTATCTGGTCTATTTGCCATCAAGCGATCATATCGGTATATCACAGCGTATTGATGGTGAAGAAGAGCGCACGCGTCTAAAAACTGAGCTCAGCAGTTTGATGCAAACAGTCAATCTAAAAGGTGGTCTCATTGCTCGTACTGCGGCTGAGCGTGTCCCTGTTGATAAGCTAGAAGAAGATATTTACTATCTGTTGCAGCTATGGCGTACTATCTGTGCTCGCCGCCAAGAGATCAATCATCACCAAAGCTCAGAACTTATTTATCAAGAACTATCGCTACCACTGCGCTCTATTCGTGACTTGGTACATGCTGATACCGAAAAAGTCATCATTGATAATACGCAAATCTATGAACAAGTCAGATACTTTGCCAAAGAGTTTGTACCGTTTATTTACGATAAAATCGTGCATTATACGGCAGAGCAGTCACTGTTTGACGTGCATCGGGTTGAGGATGATTTACGTGATGCATTGAAACGTCGTGTCGACCTAAAGTCTGGTGGCTATCTGATTATTGACCAAACAGAAGCAATGACGACGATTGATGTCAATACAGGCTCTTTTGTGGGCGGTCGCTCATTAGAGGACACCGTCTACAAGACCAACCTAGAAGCCACACATGCCATTGCACGTCAGCTGCGCCTGCGTAACCTAGGTGGTATTATTATTCTTGATTTCATTGATATGCTAGAGCAGCAGCATAAGGATGATGTATTAGAGAGCTTGCAGGCACAGCTGACCCAAGACTATGCCAAAACTAAGATTACGCAGGTTAGTGAGCTTGGATTGGTAGAGATGACACGTAAGCGCACACGTGAATCACTAGGGCAACAGCTGTGTGAGCCTTGCTCAACCTGCCAAGGTCGCGGGTTTGTAAAAACAGCAGAGACGGTGTGCTTTGAGATATTCCGCGAAATCATGCGCTGTGCTCGAACTTATAACTCCCCTAAGAAATTCACAGTAGTGGCTCATGCGGCCGTCATTGATTTATTGCTGACATCAGAGTCAGATACGGTAGCCGATCTAGAGTACCTACTAGGTAGGGTTATTACGTTTGATGTAGAGAATTTATATACTCAAGAGCAGTATGATATTGTTTTAGACTGATACCACTGGGTACAGTTAAAATTTTTTGGTGGCAACACGCCAACTTGCAAAGCAGATTTTTGAGAGCTGGTATCTTTCATCACTTCAGAGATTGCTCTTGCAATAACCAAAATACTGTGTATAATATACACCACTGAATTATATATGCGCAGCTGACTAAAAAAGCTAGCGCTATTACAGCTGGAGCATCGTTTCTAGCACTATTTCATTATGCCTTTGCTGACATCCATTATAGGAGAGTTGGCGGGGCTCTAAACTATTTTGCTTTTGGCACGCTATAAGTTCGGATAAAGAACTCATTCTGGTTAATAACAGAAGGCCGCTTTAAGTGAATATTTAACCAAACTGCTTTTGATCATGATCTTGCGACGCAAGAATGACGAAAGCACATATTAGGAGCTTGCTGGCATGGCTAACCAGAGAATCCGTATCCGTCTTAAGTCTTTTGATCATCGTCTGATCGATCAATCTGCACAAGAGATTGTTGATACTGCAAAGCGCACCGGTGCGCAAGTTTGTGGTCCTGTACCGTTGCCGACTCGCATTGAGCGCTTCAACGTTCTAACCTCACCACACGTTAACAAAGACGCGCGTGACCAGTACGAAATCCGTACTCACAAGCGTATGGTTGATATCGTTCAGCCTACTGACAAAACTGTGGATGCGCTAATGAAATTAGATTTAGCGGCGGGTGTTGACGTCCAAATTGCTTTGGGTTAATGCACATTACACACCCAACCCATTAATATAAGATATAAAGAGGTCTAAAATGGCGATCGGTTTAGTCGGTAAAAAATGCGGCATGACCCGTGTCTTCACTGAAACAGGTGCATCTATCCCTGTAACAGTGGTTGAGGTCGATGCAAACCGCATTACTCAAGTAAAAAATACTGATGTAGATGGTTACCAAGCCATCCAAATCACCACAGGTACTCGTCGTGACAGCCGCGTAACAGCCGCACAAAAAGGTCACTTCGCGAAAGCTGGCGTTAAAGCTGGCCGTGGTGTTTGGGAGTTTCGTGTCAACGATAGCGATCTTGAAGGTCGTGAGATTGGTGGTGAGATTCTAGCTGACTTGTTCGAACAAGGTCAGATGGTTGATGTGACAGGACAGAGCAAGGGTAAAGGCTTTCAGGGCCCTATCAAACGTCACAACTTTAGTATGCAAGATGCTACTCATGGTAACTCAGTGTCTCATCGTGCACATGGTTCAACTGGTCAAAACCAGTCACCAGGTAAAGTATTCAAGGGCAAAAAGATGGCGGGCCAGATGGGTAACAAGCGTGTTACTGTTCAAGGCCTAGAAGTGATTTCGGTTGACGCCGAAAAAGGGTTACTTGTCATCAAGGGTGCTATCCCAGGTGCCACCGGTGGCGATGTTATCGTACGTCCGTCAGTCAAAGCCTAAGCAAGGGGATTAACGTGGATTTAAAAACAGTTACAGGTGCGGCGGTTGAGCTTTCTGATACGGCATTTGGTCGTGAATTCAACGAAGCACTAGTGCATCAAGTCGTCACCGCTTATTTAGCTGGTGCTCGCCAAGGTACACGCGCACAAAAAACCCGTGCCGAAGTTTCTGGCGGTGGTATTAAGCCATGGCGCCAAAAAGGTACTGGTCGCGCTCGTGCGGGCTCTATTCGTAGCCCAATCTGGCGTTCAGGTGGTCGTGCATTCGCTGCAAAACCACAAGATTGGTCACAGAAAGTAAACCGTAAAATGTATCGCGGTGCGATGCAGTGCATCCTAGCAGAATTGATTCGTCAAGAGCGTCTGATTTTGGTAGAAGAGTTGAGCGTTTCTGGGCCGAAAACTAAAGAACTGATTGCAAAGCTAAATGAGCTTGGTGCACCTCGTGCATTAATCGTCACCAAAGAAGTTGACGAAAACTTATACTTAGCTGCTCGCAACATTCCGCACGTCAATGTACTTGGTACAAACGAAGTGGATCCAGTGAGCTTGATCGCATTTGATAAAGTGATCATGTCAGTTGAAGCTGCGAAACAATTTGAGGAAGCACTAGCATGAACAACGCAAGACTTTATCAGGTCTTAAGAGGGCCTGTATTCTCAGAAAAATCTCAAATGCTTGGCGACTCACTTGGTGTGCAGGTATTTAAAGTTGACTCTAACGCTACTAAGCTTGAAGTCAAAAAAGCAGTTGAGTTGATGTTTGAAGGTGTTGAAGTTACTAAAGTAAACACTTTGAATGTTAAAGGTAAGACAAAGCGTTTTGGTAAAAGCATCGGCCGTCGTAACGACTATAAAAAAGCCTATGTTACCTTAAAAGCTGGTCAAGATGTACAAATGGCTGATGCTGGTGAAGACGTAGCGAACACTACTACTTCTACTAGTGAAACAGCGAATAACGAATAAGGATTACACTCATGCCTATCGTAAGAGCAAAGCCAACATCACCAGGCCGTCGTTTTGTTGAAAAAGTGGTGCATCCACACCTTTATAAAGGTCGTCCTTATGCAGCGCTTCTAGAATCAAAAAGTAAGTCAGGTGGTCGTAACAATAATGGTCGTATCACTACTCGTCACATTGGCGGTGGTCATAAGCAACATTATCGCATTATCGACTTCAAACGTACTAAAGACAATATCCCAGCTGTGGTAGAGCGTATTGAATACGATCCTAACCGTACTGCTCATATTGCATTACTTAAGTATGCTGATGGCGAACGTCGTTACATCATCGCTGCTAAAAAACAAGCAGTTGGCGATACAGTAATGTCAGGCGAGACTTCTCCAATTCGTCCAGGTAACTGCTTACCGCTAAAAAACATCCCATTGGGTACTGTGATTCACAATATCGAACTTAAAATCGGTAAAGGTGCACAGATGGCTCGTTCTGCGGGTGCTAGCGTTCAGTTATTAGGCCGTGACGGTATCTATGCTATTCTACGTCTACGTTCAGGCGAAACACGCCGTGTACACGTAAACTGCCGTGCTGTTATTGGTGAAGTTTCTAACACTGAAAACAACTTGAAATCACTTGGTAAAGCTGGTGCTTCACGTTGGCGTGGTGTTCGTCCTTCAGTTCGTGGTGTCGCTATGAACCCGGTTGATCACCCACATGGTGGTGGTGAAGGTCGTAACAAAGGTCGCCATCCAACTAGCCCTTGGGGTCAGAAGTCTAAAGGACTTAAAACGCGTCATAACAAGCGTACTGACAACATGATCATCCGCCGTCGCGCCAAGAAGAAATAAAGGAAGAATTTCATGCCTCGTTCATTGAAAAAAGGTCCATTCATAGACGCGCACTTATTTGCTAAAGTTGAGAATGCATTAGACACCAACTCACGCAAGCCAATTAAAACTTGGTCGCGCCGCTCGATGATCCTACCACAAATGGTTGGCCTAACTTTATCTGTCCACAACGGCCGTACTCACGTACCGGTTATCGTAAGTGAGCAGATGGTTGGTCATAAACTAGGTGAATTTGCCCCGACTCGTACGTATCGTGGTCATGGCATTGACAAAAAAGCTAAGAGATAAGGTGCTTACCATGGAAGTAACTGCAAAATTACGCGGTGCCGCCATATCGGCACAAAAAGTTAGACTCGTTGCTGATGAAGTTCGTGGCAAATCTATTGAGCGTGCTTTGGATATCCTAACGTATAGCAATAAAAAAGGCGCTGTGTTTGTTAAGAAATGTCTTAACTCAGCCATCGCCAATGCCGAACATAATCACGGCCTAGATATCGACGACCTTAAAGTCGCCACTATCTATGTTGATGAAGGCATTACGCTAAAACGTATCCTACCACGTGCCAAAGGTCGCGCTGATCGTATCAGCAAGCGTACTTGTCACATCACTATAAAGGTAGGAGAATAAGTTATGGGTCAAAAAGTACATCCAATCGGAATTCGTCTTGGTGTTGTAAAAAAGCATAATGCAAACTGGTATGCTAACCCTAAACAATACTCAGAATACCTAATCAACGACATTCAAGTCCGTGAATATTTACGCAAAAAGCTAGATAACGCAATGGTCAGCAACATCATGATCGAGCGTCCTACTGGCGCTGCTAAGATTACCATCGCCACTGCGCGCCCTGGTATCGTTATCGGTAAGAAAGGCGAAGATATTGAAAGACTTCAAAAAGAATTGACCAAAATTATGGGCGTGCCTGCTCAGGTCAACATTGAAGAAATCACGTCACCTGACCTTGATGCACGTTTGGTAGCAGAAGGTATCAGTAGCCAGCTTGAGCGTCGTGTTATGTTCCGTCGTGCGATGAAGCGCGCCGTACAAAACAGCATGCGTTCTGGTGCTAAAGGTATTAAAGTTGAGCTGTCTGGTCGTCTTGGCGGTGCTGAGATTGCTCGTAGCGAATGGTATCGTGAAGGCCGTGTGCCATTGCATACACTTCGTGCTGATATTGACTATGCGTCAATTCGTGCAGAGACAACTTACGGCACCATCGGTGTTAAAGTTTGGATTTTCCGCGGAGAAATCCTTGACGGTATGAACAGCGTTTATAATCCCGTCAAAGAAGAGCAGACTCGTGCGCCAAAACGCCGTGGTCGCGGAAACGGAAACCGTCGAAACTCAGACAGAGGTTAAACTATGTTACAGCCAAAACGTACCAAGTTTCGTAAAATGCACAAAGGTCGTAACACTGGGCTAGCTCATCGTGGAAGCACCGTTGCATTCGGACAAATTGGTCTAAAATCATTGACGCGCGGTCGTATGACAGCCCGTCAAATCGAAGCAGCACGTCGTACCATCACTCGTAAAATTAAGCGTGGCGGTAAGATTTGGATTCGTGTATTCCCAGACAAGCCTATTACCAACAAACCATTAGAAGTACGTATGGGTAAAGGTAAAGGTCCAGTCGAGTATTGGGTATGCGAAATCAAGCCTGGTAAAGTGCTATATGAAATTGAAGGGGTGCCAGAAGAGCTTGCACGTGAAGCTTTCACGCTTGCTGCAGCAAAACTGCCCTTTAAAACTACCATTGTTAAGCGGACGATAATGTAATGAAGATCAGTGAATTACGTGATAAATCATTAGAAGAACTGACCCAGTTACTTGATGAAAAGCAACTTGATGCTTTCCGTATTCGTATGGCTAAAGCAACTGGTCAGTTGGGTAATACCCATGAAGTCAGAGGCAATCGTCGCACGATTGCTCAGCTTCAGACTTTGATCAACGAGAAACAACGAGGCGACTCATGAGCGATAACAATCAAACAGCTACCAATGCTAGCGTATTGACAGGACGAGTTGTCAGCGACAAGATGGACAAGTCCATCACAGTTTTGATTGAGCGTCTGGTTCGTCATCCTTTGTATGGCAAACAGCTTCGTCGTTCTACTAAAATCAAAGCACATGATGAGAACAACGTTTGCCAACAAGGCGACCTTGTCCGTATCAAAGAAACGCGTCCAATCTCAAAAACTAAGTCTTGGACTTTAGTTGATGTGGTTGAAAAAGTAGAAAAAATCTAAGTAAATTGCATTAAAAGCCAGAAGCTGTTAAAATAGCCGCCTTTTTAAGGATGCTGATTGCGCCGAGCGTATATCACTCACATTAAGAGTAAGTTGCGGTTATTTATATTAAAATGCCGTCCTACTCATTCTGTGCTAGCGGCAGCAACTGGTTTTTATTGCTCATACGTGTGGAGTAACGCTATGATTCAGGTTGAGTCAATGCTGGAAGTTGCAGACAATAGCGGTGCAAGGCGAGTTCAGTGCATTAAAGTACTGGGTGGTTCTCATCGTCGTTATGCATCAGTTGGCGACATTATTAAAGTAACGGTTAAAGAAGCCATTCCTCGTGGTCGTGTTAAAAAAGGCGACGTGATGAATGCAGTAGTTGTACGTACCAAAAAAGGCGTTCGTCGTCCAGATGGTTCTGTGTTACGTTTTGATGACAATGCTGCGGTATTGTTGAACCAAAACAAAGCGCCGATTGCAACTCGTATTTTTGGACCGGTAACTCGTGAACTACGTGGTGATCAGTTTATGAAAATTGTATCACTAGCACCAGAAGTATTGTGAGGTAATCCATGTCAAAATTACGTAAAGGCGATACAGTTATCGTGATTGCTGGGAAAGACAAAGGCAAGCAGGGTACTGTACAAGCTGTAAAAAACGATCGTATTAAAGTTGAAGGCATTAATATTGTCACTAAACATCAGAAGCCAAATCAGGCAACTGGCGTTGAAGGTGGCATTCTTAAGCAAGAAGCTTTTCTGCATATCTCAAATGTCGCAATCTTAAATGCGCAAACCCAAAAAGCAGACCGTATTACTTATCAGTTTGGCGAAGATGGCAAGAAACAACGCGTCTATCGTTCAAACGGTGAAGTAGTGGCGACTGCGTAAGACACTAAGGGTGTAATGGTAATGGCAAGATTAAAATCTTTATATAACGATAAATTAAAGCAGCAAATCAAAGAAGATCTTGGTTTGGACAACGTGATGCAAGTGCCTAAAATCACTAAAATCACACTTAACATGGGTGTGGGCGGCGCGTCTCAAGACAAAAAATTGCTTGAAGGTGCTGTAGCTGACATGACCGCGATTGCTGGTCAAAAACCTGTTGTCACCAAAGCGCGTAAATCAGTTGCTGGCTTTAAGATTCGTGAAGAATGGCCAATTGGCTGTAAAGTAACGCTACGCGGTGAGCAAATGTACGAATTTTTAGATCGTCTCGTTGCCATTGCAATTCCTCGTATTCGTGATTTCCGCGGTTTTTCACCTAAAGCCTTTGACGGACGTGGTAACTACTCATTGGGTATCAAAGAACAGATCGTATTCCCAGAAGTAGATTTTGACAAGATTGACCGTATCCGTGGTATGGATGTGACAATCACCACGTCAGCTCAATCTGATGAAGAAGGTCGTGCGTTGCTTAAAGCATTCGGCTTCCCATTTAAATAAGGTAAAGACGTTATGGCAAAGAAGAGCATGATTAACCGCGAATTAAAGCGCGAAAAAATGGTTGCTAAATATGCTGAAAAGCGTATCAAGCTAAAAGAAACTATCAGTGATATGACTGCAAGTGACGAAGCTCGTATGGAAGCGATGTTAGAGCTACAAGCTCTTCCACGCAATTCATCACCAGTACGTCTGCGTAATCGTTGTGCTATCACCGGTCGTCCTCACGGTTACTTCCGCAAGTTTGGCTTATCACGCAATATGCTGCGTGAGCGTGTCATGCAAGGCGATGTGCCTGGTGTTCGTAAAGCAAGCTGGTAAGGAGTAACTATATGAGTATGCAAGATACCGTTGGGGATATGCTAACCCGTATCCGTAACGCACAAATGGCTAACAAAGTATCGGTAGCAATGCCGAGCTCTAAATTACGTAAATCAATTGCTGATTTGCTAGTTAGCGAAGGTTATGTGGCGAGCGCCGTTGTTACTGAGCAAGAAAACAACAAAGCAACCCTTACTATTGAATTGAAATACTTCGAAGGCCGTGCGGTTATCGAAACTATTCAACGTTATAGCCGCCCTGGTCTTCGCCAGTTCCGTGGTAAAGACGAAATCCCTACTGTTAAGCAAGGTATGGGTGTTGCTATCGTATCTACTAGCCAAGGTATCATGAGCGATCGTGCTGCACGCGCTGCTGGTATCGGTGGTGAAATCGTTGCATTTGTAGCGTAAGCTATACGACGATGAAGTCTATTTGATGTTGGTTAGGCTTCTATCGATTGAGTAATGTTAAATTATTTCAAATTGATAGGTGTCTAACACAGTCAACTATGCTAAACTAACACGCTTTTTAGCCTGTTAGTTTTTTCGCTAATATAAAGAAGTTAAATTTTTTAAGGAATATTCCTATGTCTCGTGTGGCTAAAGCCCCAGTGACGCTGCCAAATGGCGTAAGCGTTACTTTGAACGATCGGCAGGTCGAAGTTAAAGGCAAGAACGGTACTATGTCTTTACACCTGCATGAATTGGTCGAGCTGAAACAGGAAGATGATGCTATCATTTTCTCACCTACAGTCGATTCAAAAGAAGCTATGATGCACACTGGCACCATGCGCGCTCTTATTAACAACTATGTTAAAGGCGTGAACGAAGGCTTTGAAAGACGTCTTCAGTTAATTGGTGTTGGTTATCGCGCACAAGTCGCTGGTAACAAAGTAACCTTGAACGTTGGTTACTCTCATCCAGTAGAGTACACGTTACCTGAAGGTGTGTCAGCTGAAACCCCAACGCAAACTGAAATTGTTTTGAAATCAAACAATAAACAGCAGCTTGGTCAAGCAGCGGCTAATATCCGTGGTTTCCGCCCACCTGAGCCTTATAAAGGTAAAGGTATTCGTTATAGTGACGAGCATGTGATTCGCAAAGAAGCTAAGAAAAAATAAGGTGAGTTGAAATGTTTGATAAAAAAGCAGCTCGTCTGCGTCGAGCTAAGAAAACACGCGCACATATCCGTTTCTTAGGCGTTCATCGCTTAACGGTTAACCGCACGTCAAAACATATTTATGCCCAGATTATCTCTCCAAATGGTGGTGAAGTGATTGCTCAGGCATCTACCTTAGACAGCAGCTTGCGTTCAGGCGCGACTGGTAATGCTGATTCAGCAACGTCTGTAGGCCAAATGATCGCAGAACGCGCAAAAGCAGCTGGCATTACTAAAGTTGCCTTTGACCGTAGTGGTTTCAAATATCATGGTCGAGTTAAAGCTTTAGCAGAAGCTGCTCGCGAAAACGGATTGGAGTTTTAATCATGGCTAGAAATGATAAAAATGATAAAAATGAACAGACTGACGGTCTAGTAGAACGCTTAGTTACCGTTGATCGCGTTGCAAAAGTTGTTAAAGGTGGTCGTATTTTCTCTTTCACTGCGTTGACCGTAGTGGGTGATGGTAATGGTCGTGTTGGTTTTGGTCGTGGTAAAGCGCGTGAAGTGCCTGCTGCTATCCAAAAAGCACTGGAAGCTGCCAAACGTAATATGATTACTGTTGAGTTAAATGATGCAACTTTGTATCATCCGATCAAAGCACGTCATGGTGCTAGTAAAGTCTACATGCAGCCTGCATCTGAAGGTACTGGCGTAATCGCTGGTGGCGCAATGCGTGCTGTATTAGAAGTTGCTGGTGTCAAAGATGTTTTGACTAAATGTTATGGTTCTACCAATACTGCTAACGTTGTTCGTGCAACGTTTAACGGTTTACGTGATATGTCAACTCCAGAGAAGATGGCAGCTAAACGTGGTAAATCTGTAGACGAAATCTTGGGTTAACTTAGACTAGGTGAGTTACGATGAAAAAAATGAAAGTCACTCAATTTAAATCGGGTGCCCATCGCCTAAAGAGCCACAAAGCGAGCTTGAAAGGATTGGGTTTACGCCGCATTAATCACACTGTTGTAGTAGAAGATACTCCTTCAACACGTGGCATGGTTAATCGCGTTAACTACATGGTAAAAGTGGAGGAAGCGTAATGGGTCTTAGATTAAATGAATTATCACCAGGTGTTGGCGCAAAGAAAACTGCCCAACGTCGTGGTCGTGGTATCGGTTCAGGTCTTGGTAAGACTGGTGGTCGTGGTGTAAAAGGTCAGAAATCTCGTTCAGGTTCTAGCATTCGCTCAGGATTTGAAGGTGGTCAAATGCCTTTATATCGTCGTCTACCAAAATTTGGTTTTACCAGTAAACTGGCTATGAAGACTGCTGAAGTACGTCTTTCTGAACTGAATAAAATTGAAGGCGATGTAGTTAGCCTTGAAACACTTAAAGCTGCTAACCTTATCCGTCACGATATGAAACGTGCTCGTGTAATGCTATCAGGCGAAGTCACTAAAGCTTATACCTTTAAAGGTATCAAAGTGACTAAAGGTGCTAAGCAAGCAATCGAAGCTGCTGGTGGTAGCATCGAGGAGTAGTAACGTGTCAAAACAATCAATGTCATCGGCTGGTATACCGCTTAATCCATTCGCATTTATACGCAAGTATGATGAGCTATGGTCGCGTTTATTATTCTTAATCGGCGCATTGATTGTTTATCGTTTAGGGTCGCACATTCCAGTGCCGGGTATTAATCCGGTTAATCTGGCTGATCTGTTTTCGCGCAACGAAAATACCATTTTGAGCATGTTTAACATGTTCTCAGGTGGTGCGCTAGAGCGTATGTCTATTATGGCGCTAGGCATCATGCCATATATCTCAGCATCGATTATCGTACAGATGATGTCTGCGGTATTGCCATCGCTTGAAGCTCTCAAAAAAGAGGGTGAAGCGGGACGACGCAAGCTGAACAAGTATACCCGTCAAGGAACGCTTGCTTTAGCACTAGTACAGTCATTAGGAATGTGTGCTGGCTTAATCAGCCAAAATCTTACCTTATCATCTGGTCTGACGTTCTATATTCCAGCCGTTACTTCATTGGTAGCGGGCGCAATGTTCTTGATGTGGCTTGGTGAGCAGATTACAGAACGCGGCGTTGGTAACGGTATATCAATGCTCATTTTTGCGAGTATTGTTGCTGGTACGCCAGGTATGATTTCGCAATCTATCGAACAGGTCAATCAAGGTCAAATGAACTTGATTGTACTATTTATTTTTGTATTGTTGGGCATCGCGGTCACTGCAGGTATCGTTTATATTGAACGTGCTCAGCGCCGTGTTCCTGTTAACTATGCACAGAAGCAACAGCAAGGTCGCAAAATCTATGCTCAGCAGCAGTCACATCTGCCGTTGAAGCTCAACATGGCAGGGGTTATCCCAGCTATTTTTGCCAGTTCTTTGTTGCTGTTTCCAGCAAGTTTAGGGCAGTGGGTCGGTCAATCAACTGATCCTACCTTCGTACAAAAAATACTACAAAATATGGCATTGGTACTGTCTCCTGGACAACCGCTATATTTAGTACTGTTTGGTGCAATGATTATTTTCTTCTGTTATTTTTATACGGCGCTAGTATTTAGTCCACGTGAAGTAGCAGAGAACCTTAAACGTAGTGGTGCGTATATCCCAGGTATTCGCCCCGGACAACAAACTCAGCGTTACCTCGATCATGTATTAAACCGACTGACCTTTATTGGCGCGATGTATATGACGGTTATTTGTTTAATGCCAATGGTCGTCCAGTCATCGTTTGGTGTACCGTTTCAACTTGGTGGTACGTCGCTACTGATTATGGTGGTTGTGGTAATGGATTTCATCTCGCAGATTCAAGCGCATTTGATGACCCATCAATATCATGATCAGACGTTAATTCAATCGCCCACTCAACCTTAATGAGCGGTACGATATTTCAAGGAGCATGCTATGAAAGTTCAAGCATCAGTTAAAAAGATTTGTGGTAGCTGTAAAGTTGTGCGCCGTAAAGGCCGTGTACATATTATCTGTACAGCAGAACCGCGCCACAAGCAACGTCAAGGTTAATATTTGATAGCATGAGTTTTTTAACTTTTGTTACCAAATAAATTAATACTTGAAAAATAACGGCGGATGCGATATCATCCGCCACTTGCCGTGTTTATGCAGAATGTTTTATAATGTTTTCGATCGATAGGCTTTCAACTAAGTCAAAAGAACGACTATCGTTATAAAAAATCTAGTATTAACAGCAACAAATCTGAAGAATAATGCCTTATTGATAAATAACGCTTATTTTTCTTTAATGGAGAGAAATCAATGGCTCGTATTGCCGGCGTAAACATTCCGGATAATAAGCATGCTGTTATTTCACTAACTTACATCTTTGGTGTAGGTCGTACCACTGCTCAGAAAATCTTAGAAGCAGTTGGCATTGCCCCTACTACTAAAGTTAGTCAGTTAGATGATACACAGTTAGATGCTATCCGTGCACAAGTTGCAAATTACATGACTGAAGGTGACCTTCGTCGTGAAGTTTCAATGAATATTAAGCGTTTAGTTGATCTTGGTTGTTACCGTGGCATCCGCCATCGTCGTAACCTACCAGTTAGAGGTCAGAATACCAAGAACAACGCTCGTACTCGTAAGGGTCCGACACGTCCTCTCAAAAGATAATTAACTTAGGAAGCTAAAAGATGGCAAAAGACACTCGTAGTCGCAAAAAGGTGACTCGTCGTTCAGTATCGGAGGGCATTGCCCATATCCATGCGTCTTTTAATAACACCATTGTTACGATTACCGATCGTCAAGGTAATGCATTGGCTTGGGCCACTTCAGGTGGACAAGGCTTCCGTGGTTCACGTAAATCTACACCATTTGCAGCTCAGGTTGCAGCTGAAGTCGCTGGTAAAGCGGCTCAAGAATATGGTGTTAAGAATATCGACGTTTTGGTCAAAGGACCAGGACCGGGTCGTGAGTCTGCGGTAAGAGCACTAGGTGCATTGGGTTATAAAGTTAACAGCATCTCTGATGTAACCCCAATCCCACACAATGGTTGCCGTGCGCCGAAAAAGCGCCGCGTCTAATATTAAAGACGAAGCTTTTTATCCCAAAAGCTTATAGGAGACATAACAATGGCCCGTTATATTGGACCAAAACTTAAATTATCACGTCGTGAAGGCACTGACTTAGGTCTTAAGTCTGGCGTTAAACCATACGACGTAAAAACGAAAAAAGCTGGTCGTCCACCAGGTCAACACGGTGTAAGCCGTAACAAGACCTCAGAATATGCTCTACAGTTGCGTGAAAAGCAAAAAGTTAAGCGTATCTACGGTGTATTAGAGCGTCAGTTCGCTAATTACTATAAAGAAGCTGCTCGTAAGCGCGGTGCTACTGGTGAGAACTTGTTAGCTATGCTTGAGAGCCGTCTAGACAACGTGGTATATCGCATGGGCTTTGGCTCAACTCGCGCTGAAGCACGTCAGCTAGTCAGTCATCGTACTGTTATGGTAAAAAAAGCTGGTCGTGATGAGTTTGTTCGTGTGAACATTCCATCAATTCAGCTTCAAGATGGTGATGTCATCGCTATCCAAGAGAAGTCTCGCGAACAGCTACGTATCAAAAACGCTATTGAACTAGCGACACAACGTGGTATTCCAGAATGGCTGGATGTTGATCACAGCAAACTACAAGGCACGTTCAAAAAAGCGCCTGATCGTATTGATCTACCTGCTGAAATCAACGAAAGCTTGATCGTTGAGCTATACTCTAAGTAATAACGTCGTGCTCAATGTTATGAAAATGGCATTGAGCAATTAACGTTAATTAAACCAGTTTAATAAATCGAGGTGACATCATGATGCTAAATGCAACTGAGTTTCTAACGCCGAACGCCATTAATGTGGATACGGTTAACGAAACGATTGCGAAAGTCACGCTCGAACCGTTAGAACGCGGCTTTGGGCATACCCTAGGTAATGCTCTGCGTCGCATCTTGTTATCTTCATTACCTGGTGCTGCAGTCATTGAAGCTGAGATTGATGGTGTTGACCATGAATACTCAACGCTTGAAGGACTACAAGAAGACGTACTTGACCTGCTTTTGAACCTAAAAGGCTTGGCAATTACACTTCATGACCAAAATGAAGTATTTTTGACCTTGGATAAACAAGGTCCAGGCACTATTACTGCTGCAGACATCGCGTTACCGCACAATGTTGACATCATCAATCCAGAATTGGTCTTGGGTACATTGAGCGATCGTGGTCATCTTAAGATGCGTTTGCGTGTAGTGATGGGTCGTGGATATGAGCCAGCAAACCAGCGCCGTGAAGATGGTGATACCAGAGCAATTGGACGCTTAAAGCTTGATGCAAGTTTTAGTCCTGTGCTTCGTGTTGCTTATCAGGTTGAGAACGCTCGCGTTGAGCAGCGTACTGATCTTGATCGTCTTATCGTTGAGCTTGAAACTAATGGCACTATAGATCCAGAAGAAGCAATTCGTAAAGCAGCCACTATTTTACAACAACAGATTTCTATCTTTGTTGACCTAGAAGCTGAAGAAGCGCCTGAGCCTGTGAAAGAAAAAGAAGAGGTTGATCCGGTGCTATTACGCCCTGTGGACGATCTTGAACTAACGGTTCGCTCAGCCAACTGCTTGAAAGCTGAAAACATTTACTATATCGGTGATTTGGTACAGCGTTCAGAGACTGAACTTCTAAAAACCCCAAATCTTGGTAAGAAATCATTAACAGAAATCAAGGACGTATTAGCGTCTAAAGATTTAGAGCTCGGTATGCGCCTAGATAACTGGCCACCAGCTGATTTACGTGTTGATGATCGCTTTTCTTATCGTAGCCGTTAAACTTTAAGGATTTTTGACTATGCGCCATCGTAAGAGTGGAGTCAAGCTGGGTCGTACCGGCAGTCATCGTAAGGCAATGTTTCAGAACATGACCAACTCATTATTTGAGCATGAACTGATCAAAACAACTTTACCAAAAGCTAAAGAACTACGTCGCGTTGCCGAGCCATTGATCACTATGGCTAAAGAAGACAGCGTTGCTAACCGTCGTTTAGCATTCAGCCGTATGCGTAGCAAAGCTATGGTAGGCAAATTATTTGGCACGTTAGGTCCTCGCTACCAGACGCGTCCAGGTGGTTATTTGCGTATCGTAAAATGTGGTTACCGTGATGGTGACAACGCGCCAATGGCTTATGTAGAATTGGTTGATCGCGACTAGTTTTGCATTGAAGACATATTTTATAAAAGAAGCTCCAATTCAATTGGAGCTTTTTTTTGTGCTTAAATTTAGTTAATCATATTGCTATCTGATCACAGTAGTAATGAATCGACATCAGCAGCACCTTGCCTAATGACTTCAGGGCGGCTACTAGTCATGTCTACAATGGTGGTGAGCTTGGTCGTTTTTATACCTGCATTGATGAGTCCGTCGATTTGATTACCTAATAAGTCTTCAATCTCAAACGGGTCATCCAATATATCATCTCGATTGGGAAGAATTAACGAGCTGGTCAGAATAGGTTCATCCATTGCTTCTAATATTGCTTGAGCAATAGGATTACTAGGCACACGAATACCAATGGTTTTTTTCTTCGCATGCGCTAATTTTTTCGGTACATCTTTTGTCGCATTAAGAATAAAAGTAATCGGGGCAGGGGTGTGGGCTTTAAGTTGCTTAAATTGTACATTATCCACGGTTGCATAGTTGGCAATTTCGCTTAGGTCACGGCATAGCAGTGTAAATTGATGCTTATCGTCAAGCTCACGAATTTGCTTGAGCTTAGTCAAAGCGTCTTTTGCACCTAATCGACAACCAAAAGCATAACTGGTATCGGTTGGGTAAATAATTAATTGGTCTTTGCGCAGTAGGTCAGCGGCTTGCTCAATGAGACGTGGCTGAGGATTATCGGGATGAATGTAGAAGACTTCCATAATGGTTCCTTATTTTATAATTATTGGTTTTTAATTGAGACAAATTTTTCATTAATTCGATGTAGTTCAATCATTGGACATATTAAAAAAGTTATTTTAAAAATTAAGCAAATCTGTATTTTTAAAATACTACTTTAGTTATCAGTATAGCTTAAAGCAAATATAAGTTTAGTGGCAAGGCGTTACCAACCGTAGAAAATCGTTAATAAGTAGGAACACTTAGTAATTTAAATTAAGCGTTGATTTCAGATGAATGAGTACAAACGCTAAGCAAAGCAGTCAGTAAAGTCTTAGCGTCACGCGGCAGAGTTTGAGGTTTGGCTATATAGCTTTCTACTTGCTGATAGACATCACTAGCAAAGGTGCTACTACTCGTATCAAAGTCGGCAAACAAATTATCTTGTGAGACTTGGAAGTTTCGCCCACAAGCCAAAGTAAATAGACACTCTAATGCCTGCGGCTTGATCTCTACACGCTCAAATGCTTGCTGCTGAGCCTCTGTCCTACCGTCTGGGGCATACCAGTAACCAAAGTCAGATAGTTGTCTACGAGCGTCACCAGCCACGCACCAATGACTTATTTCGTGCAAGGCACTGGCAAAAAATCCATGAGCGAATTCAATTCTGGCAGGCTTATTATTTTGAGCAGGGAAATACTCTGGCTCACCCTCACTACGAACCAATATCACTTGCTGGTTAGTAAATAAAGTGTTAAATAGCTGTATGAGCCAATCAGTAGCTAATCGTTCGCTATCAATTATCGATTCTGTTGAGTGAGTATTGTCAGGCTGAGTAGTAGATAATTTTTGCCACTGACTTCTCCATTCTTTTAAATACTCATCTTCATCGAGGCACAATCTATTATTAGGAGCATTTTCAGTATGACGATCTAGTTGAGTAAGATATTGCATCAACGAACTTGCTGTAGCAGGAGAAAGCAAATCAGAAAAATTAATTTTGTTATCAGATAGGTTCATAGAGAAGACATTGACTTAATAAATATTAAAGGCAAAAAATTTTAGATAAAACAGTAGGTAGTAAAAAATCTTGAACATATTTGCTATCAAAAAATCTTAACATACTAGCGCTAGCAGAATATGGCACTTTCCGTTAGTATGGCAGGCAATATTATACACCGTTTTTATGAATGAGGCCGCGCATGTCAAGCACTCCAGAAACTAAATCGTCAGCACCTTACGCTGACAATAAAAAAGCGCCTGTGTCCACTAGCATGCCTGAGCACATTTCTTTGGACAAGTGGGCAGACACGGGTTTTGAGTGGTCAGGCGAAGTCGATCCAAACTCTTTTGAACGTCTTGCCACGACATTGAGTACCGAGCATGATCAGTCAAATACTCAGCTAAATGCTGAACTCTATCGTCGTAATAATGTTTTGCATTTGGCATTTACGTTGACAGGTGATGTTTGGCTAACGTGCCAACGCTGTTTGCAACCAATTGCGATAGACTTGTCTGATGATTACAACATTGCACTACTCGAAAATGACAGCCAAGTGCGTCTGGTTAATGACGAGCAAGATTATTTGTTACTTGATGAAATCGTCACTGAGCAGTCTCCTGAGCGTCTATTACCATTTAAAAAACTGGTAGAAGATGAGATATTGCTCAAAACACCAATGGCGCCAAAGCATGATGATTGTGAGATGTCAGTTGAGCAGTTTGGCGAGATACCAGAAGAAGAAGAGAATGAAAATCCATTCGCTGCTTTAGCTTCCTTAAAAGGCAAGCTATAAGAGCCAAATTTATTTATTTAATGTATTTGAGAAGCCTTTTATCTGCTTTGTACAGAAGAGTGCAAGGCAGGGCTTTATTAATCTAATAAACATGCGTATAATGTCCGGTTTATTGCATTCGAGCAACCTGTTGCGTGCTGATAGAAGCTGACTAGGTAAATTTTTCATAAATTTCAGACATAGTTAGCGCTTTATGTAAGTAACAATCTATTTAACTAATGATGCTTCAGACTTAGGTTGTTGTGATTATATAGCCTCTGTCAGTATCGACTAAAGCTGAATTTCAAGCTTATCCCTTTTAAGTATAGGAGCTATATCATGGCTGTTCAAAAAAGTCGTAAAAGCCGTTCTCGTCGTGACATGCGCCGTTCACATCACCGTATGGAAATTGCTGAACTAAGCGTAGATGCTACTACTGGTGAAAAACATCGTCGTCATCACATGACTAAAGATGGTTTCTACCGTGGTCGTCAGCTATTCAAAGTTAGTCAAGATGCCTAAGACATTGGTCCTATGATAGCTAGGTAAAGTAGTAACAGTACTGGTGACTGTTGTTATATTTGTCTAGCTTTCATTAGTCAATAAGCTTTGAGCTAAAAAAAGCCAAGTTATTTCGCTATCATATATTATGTGGCTGGATAACTTGGCTTTTTGTTATTTATGACTAAACTCACTGCTTAGATGACTTTTTATTTTTAGCAGATAGAAAAGCGTACTCATATCGTTAGTGCTTTTGATTGGTATCGTGTTTTCCTATCGTTGTTTGGTCTGCATCCGCTATGATAATAGTGTGTGTCAGTGTATAGTTTACTGACAATCCGTTTTCTTATACAAATAATTGAACTAACGGCTTTGTATCACATCTAATAATATAATACACCCCATTGTTTTAGGGATATTTCTAATCAGATAAGGAATATTGGTTATGGCTTCTGTACCCGATATGGTAAAAAAGCAACCCGCTCGTATCGCGGTCATTTTTCCTGGACAAGGATCTCAAGCAGTCGCGATGACAAGTGAGCTTGCTGAAATCTATCCAGAGATACGCGATACATTTACCGAAGCGAGTGAAGCGCTTGGTGAGGATTTATGGGCAATCTGTCAAGATGAAGAAAAACTCAATCAAACTCAATATACTCAGCCAGCGCTACTGACAGCTAGCATTGCCATTTGGCGTGTCTTACAACAAAAAATAGAAGAGACGCCTTGCTATCTAGCTGGTCACTCTCTAGGCGAGTACAGCGCCCTGTGTGCTGCCAATGTGATATCGCTTGGTGATGCCGTCACCCTAGTGCATAAGCGCGGTCAGTTGATGCAAGAGGCTGTTGTAGGTGTCGATACTGCTATGGCTGCCGTGTTAGGACTTGAAGATAATCGAGTCGAAAATCTGTGTGAGCAAGCAACAGAGCATGTCGAGGGTGCCATAGTTGGCGCTGCTAACTTCAACAGCCCAGGACAGGTAGTGATCTCGGGTAATGCTGCTGGCGTTAACGCTGTAATCGACAAAGTGAAAAATACGGGCAAAAAATCTGTGCCCCTAAAAGTGAGTGTGCCATCTCATTGTGCATTAATGGAGCCAGCAAGTAATGCCTTAGCTGAGATATTAGCAGGTATTCAATTTGATCAAGCGACCATTCCTGTGATTCAAAATCGTTATGCGCGCGTTGAAACCAGTGCAGTCGGTATCAAGCAAGCATTGACTGAACAGTTGAGTGAGCCTGTATTATGGTCAAAAACCATGCAAGAGCTGGCTGATAAGCAAATTAACATATTAATCGAATGTGGCAGCGGTAATGTGCTCAGTAACTTGGCTAAGCGTCAAGCACAGCCAATTACAAGCTATCCTACTGACAAGCCTGCCCGTCTAGAGAAATTATTAGAGGTGTTATCATGAGTCGTACGATTACATTAGTGACTGGCGCGAGCCGTGGTATTGGAAAGGCCGTTGCTAAACGCTTTGCTAAAGAAGGACATTTTGTCATTGGAACAGCAACCACTGAAAAAGGTGCTGAATTGATTAATGACTATCTTCATGATACTGGTGGTATCGGTCGCGTCTTAGATGTACGTGATACTGCTCAAATTGATAAATTGTTCGAAGAGATCGAAAGCGTCTATGGTGCGGTACAAGTATTGGTCAACAATGCAGGTATCACGCAAGACGGTCTACTAATGCGTATGAAAGACGATGACTGGTCAAATGTCATCGATACGAACTTGACCTCAGTTTATCGCATGAGTAAACGCGCAGTACGCGGTATGATGAAAGCACGCCGTGGTCGTATTATTAATATTACCTCTGTTGTTGCTCAAATGGGTAATGCAGGTCAATCTAACTATGCTGCGACTAAAGCTGGTGTAGAAGGATTCAGCCGTACGCTTGCACGTGAAATCGGCTCACGCCAAGTGACTATCAACTGCGTGGCACCAGGTTTGATCGAGACTGATATGACAGATGAGCTCGACGAGCGCCTATTAAATTCTATGCTAGATGCCGTTCCTATCAGCCGTCTTGGTCAACCAGAAGACATCGCAGCAGCAGTGCATTTCCTAGCCAGTGATGAAGCTAGCTACATCACCGGTGCAGTTATTCCGGTCAATGGTGGCATGTATATGTAGGCGTTACATAGTTATAATAAAAAACTGTGTGAACGAGTGTAAACTATAATAAAGGGTGTTATAATAACGAATACTTTTGATTCAAAGCCCTGTATTATAGCAGGGCTTTATTAGACAGACTGTGTAACAAGTCATAGAGTACTCAGACAGCAATGCTCGTCTGGCAAACACATTTTATATACCATGCTACAGAGCTTAAATGAGGCGCTATAGCAGTTTATTAAAAATAATAGATGATAACGGAGTGATCTATATGAGTAATGATATCGAGCTAAGAGTAAAATCAGCAGTAGCAGAGCAACTAGGCATGAACATTGAAGACATCAACAACGATGCTTCATTCATGGAAGATCTAGGTGCAGATTCACTTGACCTAGTCGAATTGGTTATGTCTTTTGAAAGTGATTTTGGTATCACTATCCCTGACGAAGACTCTGCAGAATTGACTACTGTTCAAAAAGCAATTGATTACGTACAAGCCCAGCTATAATTTGCTATTCGTTTAGCGATTTTATAATGCCGCTTATCTTAATAGATAGGCGGTTTTTTTATGAGCGTGATTTAATTTATTGGTTGCATTAACATAAGCTACGTCAATTAACATTACTCAACATACTCTTACTATTCACGTTTGGTCCCTTTGTCTATACTCATCATGGTAAACAGTACAAAGCACAGTGATGTTAAGTACCACATCATCGAAAATAAATATGAATAATAAATAATAATATTTCAAGGAGCAGTTATATGGGTATGTTCAGTTTTGCAAAAGATATCGGTGATAAAATCTTTAATCGTGATGACGAAAAGCATGACGCTAAGACAGAAACCAAGGCAGACGCCAATACACCGGTGAAGAGCAGTGAGCCTTCAGCTCAATCAGTTGCTAACATTTTGCTACGTCGTATTCAGCAACAGAACCTAAATATCAGTAATTTAAAAATCAAGTATAATGGTTCTACAGACACGGCAGAAATTAGCGGTAATGCTAAGACTCAAGCTGATCGTGAAAAAGCGATTATTGCTATTGGTAACGTCCAAAACGTTGCTAAGGTCATTGACAATATCGATATTGAAGAAGATGCACCTGAGTCGACGATGTATACGGTGAAATCTGGCGATAGTCTATCTAAGATTGCTAAAGACGTTTACGGTGAATCTGGCGATTATATGAAAATCTTTGAAGCCAACAAGCCAATGCTATCTGACCCAGATAAAATCTATCCAGGTCAAGTGTTACGTATCCCTAAGCCGTAATAAACTGACGATACAAGCAATAAATAATCGGTACAAAAAACCGATGATAAAAAAAGCTTCTTATAAAAGAGGCTTTTTTATTATTTAAAAGGATATAGCAATAGATATGAAGTTCCAATAGTAGCGAATACTTGAGATATTTAGACTTGGATACAGTCCTTCAGCTTTTTTTGTTGCTCATCCAATGCCCACTCGATATGCTCGTCCAGCATAGCACTATGTATGGTGAGCTTAGATTTTAACTGCTCAACCACTTCCAAACTGGCATTGGCATTGCCAAGACCAATCGCGATATTACGTAAAAAATTGATATAGCCTGTGCGTCTGAGCGGGCTTCCTTGTGTATTTTTCAAAAAATCTGCTTCTTGCCATTGCCATAATTCAAGCAAACTGCTGTTATCGAGACCATGCCTCGGTGCGAAGTCCTCAACAGTAGTCAGATTGGCATAACGATTCCACGGACAGATCAGCTGACAGTCATCACAGCCAAAGACTCGATTGCCAATCGCGCGTCGATACTTGGTATCAATAACACCATCGTGCTCAATCGTTAAATAAGAAATGCAGGCAGAGGCATTGAGCTCATAAGGCGCTACAATTGCTTGGGTAGGGCATACATCAATACAAGCACTGCAACTGCCACAATGCTCTTTAACAGGCTGATCATCGGGAAGCTCTAAGCTCAAAAACAGCTCACCCAGCACAAAAAACGAACCAGCTTGTTTATTTATTAATAACGTATGCTTACCTGTCCAGCCCAGACCAGCAGCATCAGCAATAGGCCGCTCAAAGATAGGCGCAGAATCACTAAAGGGTCTAAAAACAAACTCTTTATCTGAACCAATATCGAGATGTTGCCATTCAGGAAGCATGGCCTCGATATTCAGCGCCAATTGCTTTAAACGGCTGCGCATTGTCTTATGATAGTCACGACCTCTTGCATAACGTGCAATGATGCCTTGGTTGGGATGGTCATTATCTGTGACAGCACGTGGCGTCGGGGCTTGGGTGAGATAATCCATACGTACACTAACAATGGTCTTTGCGCCATCTACCAATTGTTCAGGATGAGCACGCAGATGATGGTTGTTGTGCATGAACTGCAATTGACCCTCATAGCCTTTATCCAGCCACTTCTGTAGTTGTTCGACTTGCTTAGCAAACAGTGGATGATGGACAGATAGAAACCCACAATCAGCAAATCCTAACGTTTGTGCTTGGGTTTTGATCCATTGTTTAACATCTGCTGTTGTTGCAAAGACTGTTGAGTTACTAACGGCAATTTTGTTTTTATCGGTAGGCATATAGATAGAGGCTTATTGGCTGTCTGGTTGTTTGGGTTGATCAGATTATTCACATCTCACAATCAGCGATCCTATGAATAGCGTTTATGATAAGCCAGTGAGCGATAAGCGCAAGTAGAAAAGAAAATAAACTCACATTCATATTGATACATAAGTAGACACAAGCTTTTGCTAAGCTGATACCAAAGGTGAGCCACTAGACTTTCAACACCATAAAAATATCAGAAAAACATGGCCGAGGATAATAAATGAAAAACTGGAGCAATTTATCAACGATAAAAAATACAAAACCCGTTGCGCTTTATAGTAGTGAGCAAATTTATGCCATGGAGCAAGCGTGGTTTGCTCAAGGATATGATAGCTTTGGATTGATGCAACAAGCAGCTTGGCAAATGGCACAGCAGATAGAGCTGCTTCATGAACAAAAGTGTCTCCATGCTAATCATTCTGATAATACCAACGTTTATCATCGTACGGAGCGTTTGCGCCGAGTAAGTATTTGGGTAGGTAAGGGTAATAATGGCGGGGATGGTTGGCTCATTGCTCACTATCTGCAACAAGCTGGCTGGCAAGTAGAGGTCATTGCTGTTGGTTTTGATAAAAATGATTTTGTTATTGATGATAAATCAGTCACTTCTAACAGCAAAGACAGCGACAGTAGCAATATGACTGATGCAGCCAAAGCGCTACAGATAGCCCTGTCTGCCAACTGTCATTATCAACGCTTCGAAGAGATTCATAGCAGCCATAATGATTCAGAAAAAATGGCTTTATCAGCTGATGTTTATATTGATGCACTGTTTGGGATTGGGCTGGATCGTGCGCCAGAAGGTGTCTATAAAGAGGCTATTAGTACTTTTAATCGTACCACTCAGCAACAAAACGCACTAGCGGTCGCCGTCGATATTCCAAGTGGGTTGGTGGCTTCTACTGGTGAGGTGTTCGATTGTGTAGCAGTACAAGCTGATGTCACCTTATGCCTGATTGCACGCAAATTTGGTTTGCATACCAAAGACGGTACGGATTATAGCGGAGATATAATAAATATACCGTTAATACCTTATCAAACA
The DNA here is from genome assembly GCF_043641605.1 of Psychrobacter piscatorii. Taxonomy (GTDB): domain Bacteria; phylum Pseudomonadota; class Gammaproteobacteria; order Pseudomonadales; family Moraxellaceae; genus Psychrobacter; species Psychrobacter piscatorii_C. The sequence goes on from NZ_JBHZRK010000009.1 coordinate 100,835, forward strand.
GCTAGACCTCACAAAATATCTGATAAAAATGCTATTGAAACATTTGAACCTGTTGCCATACTACTGACGGCTGCACATAGTATGAAGTCGCGCCGCCAAAACAGTTACAAAGGTAGCTACGGTCATGCGCTAATCATCGGTGGAAATCGCGTTGATGGCTCTCAAGGGATGGGCGGTGCTGCGATACTGTCTGCCTCAAGCACCATGGCAACTGGCGCTGGTAAAATAACCGTTGCCTGTCATGAGGCTTTTCATGGTGCATTATTAACGTCACTGCCAGATGCGATGACAATTAATTTGCATGACGCAAATGGGGTAAAGGCACTGATTGAGCAAGCCAGTGTTGTCGCTATTGGTATGGGATTGGGCCGTGATGAAAAAGCAAAGGCGCTGTTTATCGACTACATACAGACTGCGATAGCTCATGAAAAATCAATAGTGATCGATGCAGACGGTCTTTATCATTTGGCATCGCTACAAACGGACAACCATGAATTGGTAACAGAGCTTCGCGAATATAGCATCAATCATCGAGTTTGCTTGACACCGCATAGCGGCGAAGCGGCTAGATTGCTCGATCAAAAAATAAGCGAGGTAGAAAGTTATAGATTGCAAGCCATAAAAAAATGCGCAGCGGTTTATGGTGGTGACTGGGTATTAAAGGGAGCAGGGTCGCTAGTTTTGGAGCAAAAATCAGGACGAACACAAGTATATGTTTGTGATGCGGGCAATGCTGGTATGGCAACCGCTGGCATGGGTGATATTCTATCTGGAGTGACTGCTGGATTATTAGCACAACAAGACTTAGCAGCAGAGTCGCGCAGTTTATCTCAGGCAGTGCTTATTCATGGGTTTGCAGGGGACACACTGGTCAATCAAGGTAGGGAATATTATAGTGACAATAAGCTATTGACTGGACAACGAGGGCTACAAGCTCAAGATATGCCAGCAGCCATTCGTCATGTTATGCAATTAATGATGATTAAGTAGTCATCATTAGCATAAAAATTAGGTCGTAGCGCTGCCACAATATTGGTCGATTGCCTGCTGTACACGCTCACGTTTTAGCTCAATCTCACGGCCATCTAAGTACTGACGCTTGCCATTTGCATCCATCTCATAGATACGGCCGCCAACATTTAAGTTGGTTAGGTTGTTACGCAGTGATTGACAGCGCTGGGCATTGGCTTGCGCTTCTTGTTCTTTAATACGTGCTTCGAGCGCTGCTACACGCTGCTCTTCTGCCGTTTGAGTATTGTTGCTTTGGCTGGCATCTGTTTTGCCTGCCATTTCTCCAGCGTTGTTTTGTCTACCGTCACTACGAAACTCAATCAATTCAATATTTTTACCATTTTGCGGTGCGTGCTGGCTATATTTAACTTCGCCATGTGCGCCAATGGATTTGTAAACTTGAATAGCCTGACTGGCATTCATGGACAGCATTAGCATACACGCAGTACTTGTTAGCAGTTTGGTAGCGGTAGCTATTTTAGACGCATATGCCATAGCAGCAATCCTCTTGTTTTATAAAAGCAAATTTGTATAAGGGTAAATATAACATTTGAGCACTTTATTGGCAGCACTAATGTATTGACTTCCAATTTTAGCAAATAATACTTATCAATGTATATTATTTAATAACTAATAGTTTGGGATAGGCTTTAGAAGTTTTTCTTGACAATAACAGACAAACAATCGAATATAATAGAAGTTGATTGGTCAGTGAGCGGCTTTTACGATATTGCCGTGGCACTTGAGAATGAGAACTACGGGTTACTTATCGGTAGCTTACGCAGTTTTATTTCCTTTGTGATAATGATATAGCAGATATAGTAGCAGAACGATTACTATTGATAGCTAATCATCGTCTCCGGACTTATCTGTCTACAATGACTAAGATAAACTTATTATTTGACATGTGCTAAATGTGATTCTAGCAGTTGTATGAAACACGATATAATATTAGGTATGAGATTTTTTTGATGCCTTGTCATCAGTTCTACTGAACTTGTGACACCGTATTTGGCTATAAAAGTCATTTCATCTATATCGATGCATCTGTATCAATGAATTTATTATCCGTACTTGCTTGCATGAATACTCAATAATAAGCTTCTTTATAGGTGCGCCCGCATCTTGTCACTGTATATCGATAAACATCCATCACAAAGCTGACCTTAAATACATTGCTGTGTTTGAGTAATTTGCTGTCTTAAAAAACAACGTTACTTAAATATGATAGGCAAATATTCTTGATATGGACAAGGATTAGCGATCATTTTATGAGTTTGGAAGTAATACCTATATGGGATTATCTCTTGTCATAGAATACCGCAAATCCTCGCCGCAAAAAAAGGTGATGACAGTGACGCAAACCACGCAAAGTCCGAATATGACGGGACATACCCAAACGGGTAATGCCGCCAAAAATTTTGAAGAAAAGCAGCAACGTCTTGCAGAAGGCAGCTCACAGCCTGTGATGCTATCGGGCGCTGAAATGCTGGTACAAGCGCTGACAGACGAAGGTGTCAAATATATCTTTGGTTATCCAGGCGGTGCTGTTCTGCATATTTATGATGCGCTGTTTCAGCAAGAAGCCATTGAGCACATCTTAGTGCGCCATGAGCAGGCTGCTGGTCACATGGCAGATGCTTATTCACGAGTTACTGGTGAGACGGGGGTTGTATTGGCAACCTCAGGACCTGGTGCGACCAATACGGTGACCGCTATTGCGACAGCTTTTATGGATTCAGTACCGATGGTAGTGATTTCAGGTCAGGTGCCAAGTAGCCTAATCGGGGAAGACGCTTTCCAAGAAACGGATATGGTTGGTGTATCACGTCCGATCGTTAAGCATAGTTTTCAGGTGCGCCATGCTAGCGAAATTCCGATGATTGTCAAAAAAGCCTTTTATATTGCACAGTCTGGACGCCCAGGCCCTGTTGTCATTGACGTGCCAAAAGACATGACTGCTCCTAGTGAAAAGTTCGCCTATGAGTATCCAGAAGAGGTATTTATACGCTCTTACCAGCCTTCACTCAAAGGTCATAGTGGTCAGATCAAAAAGGCAGTCGAGACACTACTATCTGCCCAGCGCCCTGTCGTATATGCAGGCGGTGGTGTGATTTGGAGTAATGCCCACGAAGAGCTAACCGACCTTGCTCATCGTCTGAACTTGCCAGTGACCAACACATTGATGGGTCTTGGTACGTTCCCAGGCTCTGATCGTCAGTTCCTAGGTATGCTTGGTATGCATGGTACTTATGAAGCCAACATGAGCATGCATCACGCCGATGTTATCTTGGCAGTTGGTGCGCGTTTCGATGACCGTGTGACCAATAACGTCAAAAAATTCTGTCCGAATGCGACGATTATTCATATCGACATCGATCCTGCTTCGATCTCAAAAACCATTCTTGCGCATATTCCTATCGTTGGCGATGTAAAATCTGTCTTAACCGATATGCTAGAGATCGTTGGAGAAGATAAGCAATTAGAGCAACACGCATTGCTCGATTGGTGGTCACAGATCAACGAATGGCGTAAGCGTCATGGTCTGCGTTATGACACCAGTACAGATAATGGTATTAAGCCACAAAGCGCTGTACAAGCCCTGTGCAAGGTCACAGATGGCAATGCAATTATCACCAGTGACGTCGGTCAACATCAGATGTTTGCAGCCCTTTACTACACTTACAATGAGCCTCGCCAATGGCTGAACTCAGGTGGTCTAGGTACGATGGGTGTTGGTTTGCCGTATGCCATGGCAGCAAAGCTTGCCAATCCTGAGCGTGATGTAGTGTGTATCACAGGCGAAGGCTCTATTCAGATGAATATCCAAGAGCTGTCAACTTGCTTACAATACAACTTGCCAGTCAAGATCCTGAACTTGAATAACGCACAGCTAGGCATGGTCAAGCAGTGGCAGGACATGCTGTATGAAGGTCGCCATGCTCAGTCTTATATGAACTCCTTACCAGACTTTGTCAAATTGGCTGAAAGTTATGGTCACGTCGGTATCAAGATTACTGATCCTGCGACCATGGAAGCACAGTTGGCTGAAGCCATGGCAATGAAAGACAAACTGGTATTTATCGATGTTTATGTCGATCGTAATGAGCATGTATATCCGATGCAAATCGCTGGACAGGCAATGCGTGATATGTGGTTAACAAAAGGGGAGCGTACCTAATGCAACAACAACATCTGATTTCGGTATTGATGGAAAACGAAGCGGGTTCGTTGTCGCGTCTAGTCGGCTTGTTCTCACAGCGTGGCTACAATATCGAAACGCTAAACGTCGCGCCTACTGATGACCCAAGTATTTCACGTCTGACGTTGACGACCATTACTTCACCAGAAAGAATCGAACAAATCACCAAACAATTGCATAAATTGATTGAAGTGGTTAAAGTGCATAATCTGACAGAGAATGTACACGTTGAGCGTGAATTGATGCTGATCAAAGTACGAGCGACTGGTAGCGTACGTGAAGAGGTGAAACGCAGCGCAGATATTTTCCGCGCACAGATTGTCGATGTGAATGCCAACTTGTATACGATTCAAATCGTTGGTGATAAAGCAAAACTTGATGGCTTTATTGACGTACTTGGACGTGAGCGTATTATGGAAGTGGTTCGCTCGGGTGTGATTGGTATTGCTCGCGGCGAAAAAACACTTAGCACTTAGTATTTATTACGACCTATTTTAATCAAGCTATATTTTAATTAAAAACTATTTATCTAAATCAACAAAGCGCTTATCTTAGTCACTATATCGATTACAGTATAAGCGCCTACTATCCATGGTACGCCATGATTGAGGACAAGGACTCTATTTATGAACGTTTTTTATGACAAAGATTGTGATCTATCAATTATCCAAGGTAAAAAAGTTGCTATTATCGGTTATGGTTCACAAGGCCATGCTCATGCGCTTAACCTACAAGACTCAGACGTTGATGTAACGGTTGGTCTACGTGCCAACTCAGGTTCATGGAAAAAAGCTGAAAATGCGGGTCTAAAAGTTGCTGAAGTAGAAGAAGCCGTAAAGGCTGCTGACGTAATCATGATTTTGACGCCTGATGAATTCCAAAAAGAGCTTTATAACGACGTCATCGAGCCGAACATCAAAGAAGGCGCGACATTGGCTTTCGCTCATGGCTTTGCGATCCATTATAACCAAGTGGTACCACGTGGCGATCTAGATGTGATTATGGTTGCGCCAAAAGCACCAGGTCATACCGTACGTTCAGAGTTTACTAAAGGCGGTGGTATCCCTGATCTTATCGCAATCTATCAAGACGCTTCAGGTCAAGCCAAACAGTTAGCACTATCATACGCTGCTGGTGTTGGTGGTGGTCGTTCAGGCATCATCGAAACCACATTTAAAGATGAGACTGAAACTGACTTGTTCGGTGAGCAAGCGGTTCTTTGTGGCGGTGCAGTAGAGCTAGTCAAAATGGGCTTTGAGACGCTAACAGAAGCAGGCTATGCTCCAGAAATGGCTTACTTCGAGTGCTTGCATGAGCTCAAGCTAATCGTTGATTTGATGTATGAAGGCGGTATCGCTGACATGAACTATTCAATCAGTAACAACGCTGAATACGGCGAATATGTCACTGGTCCTGAAGTCATCAATGAGCAGTCGCGTGAAGCCATGCGTAACGCGCTAAAACGCATTCAGTCTGGTGAATACGCGAAAATGTTCATCTCTGAAGGCGCAACCAACTACCCATCAATGACTGCGCGTCGTCGTAACAATGCCGAGCATCAAATTGAGACTACTGGTGCCAAGCTGCGTGGCATGATGCCTTGGATTGGTGGTAACAAAATCATCGACAAAGACAAAAACTAATTCGATACTACTTAAATAGAGTATTTGATAGTTTGTTAATTAGCCCGTGTTATCACCTGATAGCACGGGTTTTTTATATCCTACTTTTAGCATATGGTTACACCGCTATATGTGTTGGTTGAAAACCATTAATACCTGCCCAATATAGGCAGGCATCTTCACGTTAACCGATGGGCTTTTACTGTGCTTACTTATCTTTGAGTCATCAAAGTAGATGAGTCCTCATTCATATTTTCTATAGATTACAGGTTGTATGTTGTGCAAATATCTTATCCAGACTGGCTAACGCCGCAATTCGTGTATATTACTCTTAGCGCTGTAGTAGCAGTTTTAATTTGGATAGAAGGGGAAATGCTTAAGAAAACCGATGGTAAACTGCCCAAATCTAAGTTTTTCCAAATCAGTTCAATCTTAGATACCATCTGGTTCTTTATCTCTGTAGTTGTCCTATACGTGATTGATTTGGCACCGCTCGCGATTGCTGTACCTGCCGCTTATGGCATTTACACGACTTTTGGTTGGGTCTACGGTACGCGACTATTAAAGCGCAAAGGTATCCCTGATTCTCCTAAAGACTTGGTCATACCGGCCAAATACATTGCGTATAGTCAGTCGTTTTCGTTGATATTTTTTGGGCTATGTTTGCTTGTATTAAGTTCACCATGGTTGCCGATATTGCAATAGGCAATGACTGAGTTTTTGGCCTATAACGGTCTTTCTTTTTGTATTTAACGATGCCTCCATAAATACAGCCTAATATTCAGATGTTAGAAATTTATTTAATATCAATGTGATAACGGCAAAAATGCTATCTATTTTAATAGGTTCTAATAGCTAGAATTTATTTACAAAAATCATCAATTTAGACTGTTACCTGTATAGAAAACTGTTATAATCAGATTGTACTCAAAGTATTTGAGGTAAAAAATTCAGGTTTTCTCTTAGATTATTTGAAATTTTGAACCGTAGCGTTCAGCAAAAGATGCATGGGTATATATCAATTAATCGGTGATGACACAAGTCTCGCCAACAGTTAAAGAGTCAGGAAAATTTATGTCAGATAAAGTTGAAGGCACTGTAAAGTGGTTTAATGAAGCTAAAGGTTTTGGTTTTATCGCTCAAGACAATGGCGGACAAGACGTATTCGCTCACTACAGCGCTATCCAAGGTAACGGTTTCAAAACTCTAGCCGAAGGCCAAAAAGTGTCTTTCATCTTAGGTGATGGCAAAAAAGGCCCACAAGCTGAGCAAATCGAAGCTATCTAATCTCATTTACTATTAAGTTAACTGACTTTCAGTAAGCTTAATAACAATAAGATTATCAATATGCATTGATTACTTTGTTTGTTAAAACAATAAAAATACTGTATCGACTTTAAAAAAAAGCAACCTCTCATCAGGTTGCTTTTTTTATATCATTTTGTCTGAAGTAGCGTCTGATTGATTTTCTTAATAATTATCAGTTCATAATAGGTACTGACTCAATAATAAATAAGGTTCTATTATGAAATGGGAAACTTGGTTTTCAATTGACGGGCAACAAGCACTAGGTATTTCTTTATCTGCGGTGGGTTTCTATATTGGTTTGATGCTCTGTACCCGATTGATGGGTCTACGTAGTTTCTCCAAGCTATCAAGCCATGATTTTGCAATGACGGTCGGCATTGGCAGTATATTAGCGTCGACTGTATTGGCTGACAAGCCGTCTCTTCTGCAAGGATTGTTTGCAGTTGCCATGTTGTTTTTGATTCAAGGCACCATTTCAGTTATCAGACGCAAGGTAAAGCCACTAAAAGCGCTGATAGACAATCGGGCTATTATACTCATGGCGCATGGCGAGTACTTTGCAGATAATTTGAAAGAGGCAAACTTAAGTACTAGTGACGTCCAGGAGGTGCTGCGCAAAAATGGTATCAAAGCCAAGACGGAGATATTTGCCGTCATTATGGAAACGACAGGCAATATGAGTGTCATCAAAAATAATGGTGTGACCCCTGACTGGGCATTGTTCGATGACATACGTGATAGTGAGTTGTTAATGAGCTCTAGCAAAGACAGCGACGTATAGATGTTGGGTTCTTGGTGATTGCTATCAGTTGAGCCCTAAGAAATAAATAATAACAAAATATTAAATAAACATACCATTGAGAGTGCTATAAAGGTGAGGACTCTTAAGGCTATTATTAAACAAAAACCACCAGATCACGTGCTTATAAACTATTTATTATAGAATAGTGACAAATTTATGACGCATTATTCACGGCGTTGTCTTGACCTTATCTGCAGGCTGACGCAAGATACATAGGTCTGATAATAACGGTTGGCTTAGCTTTAGCAGATTTTATTCGTAAGAAGTGCAATGCTAATATAATTTCGAATATTGGCTTATTTTTCTTAATTAGTTATACATCTGTTGATATAGTAATAACCTTGAGTAGTATTTTGAACGACGATTTGAACCACAACGAAAATTTGGTTCTTAACTGATATTTTTTAATTCATAACATTAATAAACGAGGAACGTATGAAAGCATTAGTAGCGGTCAAGCGTGTCATTGATTATAACGTAAAAGTTCGTGTAAAAGCCGATAACTCTGGCGTTGATCTATCAAACACCAAAATGTCGATTAACCCTTTTGATGAGATTGCAGTAGAAGAAGCCGTTCGTCTAAAAGAAGCTGGCGTCATTGATGAAATCATCGTCGCGTCTATCGGTCCAAAAGAGTCGCAAGAGCAAATTCGTGCAGCCCTAGCATTGGGTGCTGATCGTGGCGTTTTAGTCGTGAGTGACGAAAAACCGTATCCACTACAAGTTGCCAAGATTCTAAAAAGTATCGCTGAAACAGAAAGCACTGATATTATCTTGTTGGGTAAACAAGCGATTGATGACGACAACAACCAAACGGGTCAGATGCTAGCGGCATTGATGGGTATCGGTCAGGGTACGTTTGCCTCAGAAGTGAAGGTTGAAGGCGACAAAGTCAACGTCACGCGTGAAATCGATGGCGGCCTACAAACGGTTGCTCTTGATTTACCAGCGGTTATCACGACTGATCTACGTTTGAATGAGCCACGTTATGCGAAACTGCCTAACATCATGAAAGCGAAGAAAAAGCCGCTTGATGAAAAAACGCCAGCGGATTTCGGTGTCGATATGACATCTAAGCAAGAAATTATTAAAGTCGTGCCACCTGCTGAACGCAAAGCTGGTATTACAGTAGGGTCAGTTGATGAGTTGGTTGATAAGCTAAGAAATGAAGCAAAAGTCATTTAATGATTTGACGCTTCGTTACGGCATATCCTGTACAAGGCTATCCATTTGACTGATTTGTTTCATATTGAATAATAGTCGCTCAAATAGCTTTGTACACAAACAACCGCATGAATAGATAATACGAATAAATAAAGGATTAAAACCATGGCAATTTTGGTATATGCAGAACATGACAATGCCAGTCTAAAAAAGGCAACTTTGAACACCATCGCTGCTGCTAAGCAAATCGGTGGCGACATCCATGTATTAGTAGCGGGTAGTGGTGCTCAAGCAGTCGCTGATGAAGCAGCAAAAGCAGAAGGCGTGACGAAAGTACTATTAGCTGACAATGCAGCCTATGAGCATCAACTGGCGGGCAATGTGGCGCTATTGGTTGCTGATGTCGCTGGTGATTACAGCCATATCCTAGCAGCTGCGACCACGACTGGTAAAAACTTTATGCCACGCGTTGCAGCGTTACTTGACGTCAGCATGCTGTCTGAAATCTCAGGTGTGGTAGATGCGCAAACGTTTGAGCGTCCTATCTATGCAGGTAATGCAACGGCAACCGTAAAAACGACAGAAGACAAAGTGGTACTAACTGTACGTACGACTGCGTTTGACCCAGTAGCAAGCGAAGGCGGTTCAGCGACTGTTGAAACTATTGACAACGTACAAGAAACTGGTAAAGCTAGCTTTGTGAACGAAGAAATGGCTAAATCTGATCGTCCAGAATTGACCTCAGCTGGTATCGTTGTTTCTGGTGGTCGTGCCTTGGCAAATGGTGAAAACTTCACCAAATATATCGAGCCATTGGCTGACAAACTAGGCGCAGCTGTTGGTGCATCACGTGCGGCTGTTGATGCAGGATATGTACCAAATGATATGCAGGTCGGTCAAACGGGTAAAATCGTTGCACCGCAGCTATACATCGCCGCTGGTATCTCAGGCGCGATTCAGCATTTGGCTGGTATGAAAGATTCTAAAGTCATCGTTGCTATCAACAATGACCCAGAAGCACCTATCGCGAGCGTTGCTGATTACTTCTTAGAAGCTGATTTATTCGAAGCACTGCCTGAGCTAACTAGCAAAGTATAATATATAGTCACAGAGCTATTAAACGGCTACGGCGTTACCCTCCTTAGATGTACTACTTGTACAATCTGCAGTCGGCTGCCTTGTATCCGTTTTAGACTTCTTTGACTATATCAGTAGTAGACAGATAATAAAAAACCCACTATTAAATGATAGTGGGTTTTTTTTATGCTTTACAGAAAGGATTTTGATAGCAGTTATAAATGGACGCTAAGAATACTGTCTCTGACGCAAGGTCTCATACAGACATAAAGACCCTGCAATCGCGACATTTAAGCTCTCTTGACCATTTGGCTGCGGTAAGGCTATCGGCGTGGCACACTGCATTAGCTCGTCACAAACCCCTTGGCCTTCATGACCCATAATCCACGCCACAGGCGCAGATAGATCGTGATCGTAAATGATAGTATCTGTGTGTGAGCTAGTCGCCAACAGTGGCACTTGTACGTGATCTAAAATATCTTGCGTACTCAAGCCCTCATAGATAGTCAGCGCAAACTGTGCACCCATGCCTGCCCGTAGCGTCTTGGGAGACCAAGCTTGCGCGGTAGCACTGGTACATAGAATATTGCGGATGCCAACCGCTGCTGCTGTGCGTAGCAGTGTACCAACGTTTCCACTATCCTGTACATCATTCAGGATCAAGCAGTCCTCATCGATCATTGATAGGCTAGGCGTTGGTACTTTGATAATCGCCATAATATCGATGCCTGTACCCAAGCTACGAATACTCTCGTAAAGTGCATCTGACAAAGTAAGAATAGGCGTATAAGTGGGCAGGCGAGTCAATACCTGCTGAACTTCAGGGTGGCTACGCGCTGACTCAGACAGTAGTATCTGTGCAAAAGGATAGTCACTACGCAGCGCAGCATCTATCAAATGGACACCTTCTATGACTGTCTGACCGTTCTTTTTACGCTGGCGTGCTTGGGACAACAGTGCTTTTACAAGCTTCACGGTTGTGTTCTTATCTGAGGTAATCAGCTCGGTGGGATTTAATACCATAGTGGATCGCTTAGAGAAGAGTAAAGGGGTTATTTAAACGACCAGCAAAATATCTATGATTAATTTAGTATTCTGCTGGCCGTTCTTAACAGGTGCGTCAATCAATTATTTTTCAGAATAATTGACGTGTAAGTCTTTAACATAATTGACTTCGTTTTTGCTACCGAGTACCACAGGTACACGCTGATGAATATCAGTCGGTTCGATATCTAAGATGCGATTGACAGCGTCTGTCGCACCGCCGCCCGCGCGTTCAATCAATAAGCTCATTGGGTTGGCTTCATACATCAAGCGTAGTTTACCCGCTTTATGAGCATATTTGGTGTCAAACGGATAAGTGAACAGACCACCACGGCATAAGATACGATGGACGTCACCAACCATAGCGGCGACCCAGCGGGTATTGAAATCGCGTCCACGTACGCCTGTCTCGCCAGCGATTAACTCATCGATGTACTGTTGCATCGGTGCACGCCAGTAACGATAATTTGAGCTATTGATCGCATATTCACTCGTATCGGCATCGATTTGCACGTTATCTTCTATCAGCACATAGTCTTCAGTTTCTGGATCTAGGCTGAACATCAAGACCTTATCTGCGATGGTCAACGCCAGTACCGTAGAGGTGCCATATAACAAGTATCCTGCTGCTAACTGTTTGTTACCTGCCTGTAGATAGTCGCTGTTTTCACTGGTTTGACCTTGACGCTCATACGGCAAAACAGAAAAAATCGTACCTACTGCCATATTTATATCAATATTTGATGAGCCATCTAGTGGGTCAAATAACACCAGTAGGCTACCATCATCATTAGCAGGAGTCGCGTCATCGAGCTCTTCTGACGCGACACCAGCGCAATGGGTATTTTTTGCTAAGGCATCTAGTAATAAATCGTTCGCCAACACATCCAATTTTTTCTGATCTTCGCCTTGGACGTTTTGATTACCAGCTTCGCCTAAAATATCTGCCAGAGCACCTTTTCTAAGTAATTGTGAGATGGTTTTACCAACATTAGTAACCGTGGTAATCACGTCGTTGAGTGCAGGGCTAGTGGCATGTTGGTTTAGATAATCTGCTAAGGTCGTCATAAAGCTTCCTAATAAAGGGTATGGAAAGTAAAAAATGGATGGTCTCAGAGTAAGGCCATAGGCGGCATTCGGCACACCTTAAATGGGTAAATTCTTAAATAGCTCATACGGTATCTTTGTCCCGACCACAAAATCGGCTACACTATATCTATTGTTATTCATTTATAGATTTGTCAGAATTATTCTCTATGAGAATATAGCATGTCTATTTACGCTTTCTGATTGTCTGCTGAGGCGGTTTTTGGTCGGATTTGATTACGGTAAATTGTAGCAAATAAGCGTCAAAATGTCCTTGTCTCTGTGCCTATCAGTGCTAAATGATCGAACAAAGATGAATAAGCGATTACGACAGACTCATATAAACCCACAATAAAGACTCGCCATTATGTCAAATTCTCTCGATAGTAGCGCTACACAACCAGTCTCACCGACTGATTATGCAAAATTTGATCCCAATACAATTCATCAAAGGCTCAACACCTCACTGAGTCGTCCGCAGCTCAACACCGATGGCAGTATCAGGCATTTCTTGGGTGTTGAAGGTCTTAATAAAGCACAGCTCAAAGCTATTATCGCAAAAGCAGAGACTTTCTTTGACGAAAATGGACAGCTCATCAACCGTCCTGAGTTAGACGGCTATACGGTAATGAATTTGTTCTTTGAACCATCGACCCGTACCCGGACGACATTCGAGGTTGCAGAAAAACGCTTGGGTGCCAATGTACTCAACATCGATATCGAACGCTCTAGTACCAAAAAAGGCGAGAGTCTACGCGATACGTTGTGGAATCTACAGGCAATGACCGCAGATATTTTTGTGGTACGACATTCGGCATCAGGTGCCGCGCATTTTATGGCGACAGAAGTGACCCCTGATATTGCTATCATTAACGGCGGTGATGGCTGGCATGCGCATCCTACTCAAGGAATGCTCGATATGTTGACCATTCATCGTGAGGCACCGCGCCCATTTGAAGAGCTGTCTATTGCAATCGTTGGTGATATTAAACACTCACGCGTGGCACGCTCTGATATTAGCGCACTGCAAACGCTAGGTGTGACAGATATCCGTGTTTGTGCGCCGCGTACTCTACTGCCAAAAGGTATCGAGCGTTTTGGCGTAAAAGTATATGAAAATATGGATGAGTGCGTCACGGATTGTGATGTCATCATGGGATTAAGAATACAAAATGAGCGTATCGGTTCGCCGCTATTGGCATCATCAAGTGAATACTATAAGCATTATGGGATCACGCCAGAGCGAGTAGCGCTTGCCAAGCCTGATGCGCTAGTTATGCATCCAGGACCGATGAACCGCGGTGTTGAGATTGCCTCTAGCGTGGCTGATGGCGCGCAATCGGTGATCTTAAAGCAGGTAAATAACGGTATTGCCATTCGCATGGCGGTCTTGTCGCTTGCGATGGAAGGTCAACGTGCTCATCAAGCGGCTAACAAGTAACCGTCTACCGCGCGACTTATTCTCATTTATTTCATTTTATTGATACGGTAATAACGTTATGTCTACCATGCTTAATACGGATGCACCCATCTTTGACCATTTACCAAAAGCATTTAAAGATGCATTGCCGCAAACTGCAACAGAAAAACTGTCTACACTCGATTCTGGCCGTGAGATGTGGTTGCTACCACCATTAGTAGATCTATGCGCGCGCTTACGTGAGCCGGGCCAACAGCAACACGGTACGCTAGAGTCAGAGGGCAGCGCTGCCCGTGGTAATGGGTTCTTGCATGTGGTGACGCCACCTGACACCAATCCTATTTTAGAAAATGGCTCACTTTTAAAGGGCTTGCGTGAGCGTGCCTTGAGTGATGGCGGTATTTACTTGCATATTTTAGGTGCATTGACCACAGGGTTAGAGGGCGAACGACCCTCTAATATTGCAGGGCTTAAGAAGGGCGGCTGTATCGCAGTCTCTAATGCGCGTAGACCTTTTCGCAATGACTTAGTGCTGCTACGTACATTAGAATACGCGGCGACTTTTGGTATGAAAGTGTTCTTTTATCCTGATGAGCCAAGTCTGTCTGGAGATGGCGTGGCGCATGAGGGCTATATTGCGTCCTATCATGGCTTGCAAGGGATTCCTTGGATTGCTGAGACTGTTGCACTGTCTACGCAGCTGTTGATGGTTGAAGAGACGGGAATAGCCGCTCATTTTAGCCAGTTATCATGTAAGTCCTCTATCGAGCTCATGCGCTGGGCAAAAGATAAAGGCTTGCCGGTGACTTGCGACGTTGCGATGCATCAGCTTTACCTAACTGATGATAATCTTGAAGGCTTTAATGCTCAGGCGTATGTATTGCCACCACTACGTAGTAATACTGACCAGCAAGCCATCCGCCGTGGCTTAAAAGATGGCACTATCGATGCCATCTGTAGTCATCATGAGCCACTGAACAGTACGGCGAAAAAAGCGCCATTTGCTGAGAGTACGCCAGGTATCTCGAATTTTGATACTTTTATGGCGCTGGCCTGTCAGCTGGTCAATGATGAGGTGCTAACACTCTCAGAGCTGGTTGATAAAATCTGTCTTAATCCGGCAAAGATTGCGGGTATTAACGAGCAATATGAAGCGATCGGCGGCGCGGTATTGGTTGACCCCAATCTTGAGTGGCAAGTGACTGCGCAATCTATGCTATCGAATGGTAAAAATACGCCATTTTTTAATCAGCAGCTGCAAGGACGTGTTGTGGAGACGTTCTTTGGCTAATTTGCCCCGACAGGATGATAGTCTGCCGCTATCCTCGAAGGATAAAGGGGGTGAAATGACTGACCATTTAGAAAAACCACGCAGTACGGCCAGCGAGTCTATCAAAGCGGTAGCTATTTATGAAGTCGTCAAAGGTGTGGGGGCATTATTAGGCGCAGGTGCATTGTGGTCGTGGCATACCGATCTTGAGCATTGGCTAACGACCGCGACTGGCTCTTGGCGCCATACCTTTGGCCACCTGCTTGCGCCGCAAATCGACAGTGCGGTAAGTATTGCCCAACAGGCAAGTAAAAACTGGCCAGTGTTTTTATTGTTGATATTTGCTTATGCCAGTTTGCGTTTCTTAGAAGCCTATGGATTATGGCGCGACAAGACGTGGGCGTATTGGTTTGGTGTGCTGGGCTATGGCGTCTTTATTCCTATAGAAGTTTACTATCTGATAACCAGTCCATTTGATTGGTTCAAACTGGGAATATTAATCTTTAATATTATTATTATTATCGTGGTTTATCGTAATATGAAAAGAAAGGGTTTGATATAGTTATTAAAACGCTCAAAAAAGCCAGCATAAGCATCATGTCTTAGGCTGGCTTTTTTATACATGCTGTGTTTTTGGCTTATGCCTCTGCTATTTCTTTATCCTTACGAATGCTCTTGGCGACTCTGCCAACACTTAGACCTTGTACCAAGATAGAAAATATCACTACCGCATAAGTGAGTGCCAATAAAATATCGCGCTCGGTACCGATGGGTAGCTGTAATACTAAAGCGACTGAGATACCGCCGCGCAATCCACCCCACGTCAGTACTTTCC
Source organism: Psychrobacter piscatorii (assembly GCF_043641605.1). Lineage (GTDB taxonomy): Bacteria > Pseudomonadota > Gammaproteobacteria > Pseudomonadales > Moraxellaceae > Psychrobacter > Psychrobacter piscatorii_C. The sequence continues at coordinate 116,676 of NZ_JBHZRK010000009.1, forward strand.
ATGCACCAGTGGGCAAATCAAGCTGGCGATGAAACGTTTTGGTCGTCATCCCAACAACAATAAAACGAGCTACTAGAGCAATAACAATGGTTAGACCACCTGCAATAAATAAGTTTGCTGAATAAGCAATCATCACTACTTCTAGACCGATAAGGACGAATAAAATAGCATTTAAGATTTCATCAATCAGTTCCCAAAACAGGTCAATATAATGACGCGTCTGATCACTCATCGCAAGCGCCCGCCCGCGGTTACCAACCATCAATCCCATCATGACCATAGCGAGTGGCCCTGACAAATGCCAATGGCTGGCAAGCGCATAGCCGCCGATGACGCCTGCTAACGTCAAGAGCACTTCTTCTTGATAACTGTCGATGCTCTTTAGCAAATAGTACAAAATCGCCCCAAGTACCAATCCAAAGATGACACCGCCGCCAGCTTCGACCGCCAATGTATGCGCCACATAGTTAATGGTTGGAATATCGCCACTAGATAAAATCCCCAGTAGTAGAACAAAAATCACGACACCGATACCGTCATTAAATAATGACTCACCAGCGATAACGGTTTCGATGCTTTTTGGCGCGCCTGCTGATGCAAGAATCCCCATGACGGCAATGGGATCAGTAGGGGAAATCAAAGCACCAAACAGTAGGCACCAAAGAAATGGCAGTTCAAAACCGAATAAGGGCAGCATAAAATAAATCGCGGTGGCAATGAGCATGGCTGATACGATAGTACCAAGTCCGGCTAGGATACCGATAGGCAATTTATAGCGCCTCAGATCACCAATATTGACATGCAGCGCCCCTGCAAATAGCAACATCGAGAGCATGCCATCTAATAGCACCTCAGTAAAATCAAGCTGCTCTAATAGACTGACTTCATAATCAATCAGCTGATCAAACCCTAAAAATCCTAAAAATATCGCACCGATAGACAATAATATGGAAATAACCATCACGCCAATCGTGGTTGGTAACCCGATAAAGCGATGATTGACATAGGTCAGTGAGGCAGTAATCGATAAAAATATGGCGCTGATTTCAAGTATGGTGAGGCTGGTTGCAGATGCCATAAAGCAGATCTCGTATGAATATAAAATTAACCCTAAGCCTATGACTTATGAGAGTTACGTAAAGATTTTCAGCTATAAATATTGAAATGATAAGGACCGTGTTTACCAAGACGCTATACGATCCAATTGTCATATCACTAACTCGACTGTGACTGTAGTGCTTCACGGATATTGACAGCAAATACACTGACATAATTAAAATGTTGATGCTGTGCGTCCTCATCAAGAATAAACTGCTTGGCTTGCTCACACATAGCGACAAGGTCGTCTATCAGTTCTTGATAGTTTAAGTTTTCTTCTCCAGCTCGCTTGATCAGATGTAACTCATGCAGTAGCGTTTGTTGCTGTGCGCTATTCACCCTTGCATAGTTTAGATTGACCATTGCTTCGCACAATGCTTTTAGCACCATCAAATCAGCGGCTGCATAGCGGCGTATTTCACCAAGTGATACGTTGATAAAATCCGATATTTTTGGGGTGTGAGTGACCAAGGCTAGTATGGCCAATCGTTTTTGTTTGACCTCATCTTCAGAGCTATCATCTGATTTTGGTATATAAAAATGATAGGGACTTGGGGGCTGGCGTCGCATCATAATACTTAAGCAACTTGTCAAAGACTGTACGCAGTTGACGGCTGTCTTTGGGTCATTGATACCAGGAGATAATGCTCGTACTGCGATTTCAGTCATTTGCCCTAAGCTATAGGCAATGTCATCAGAATGTGCCAGACGTTGTTCTATTCGCACGCAGCCGGTAAAGCGCTGCCAAAACATCCCATCAGGTGACCGCGGTATCATGGCCAGATTCGGTGTCGCTGTTTTTTGCTGATTGTTTGGATGATCTGCTGGACGTTGGTAAAAATATCCAATGACATTTTTGTCAGTAATGTATTGACCAAGATTGACATGCATCTGTACCACACCGCCGTAGTCTTGTGACAGGGCAATCAATGACTCAAAGTAAATTTGCTGTAAATAGCCTGAGCTTGGTGAATAAATAGGCATGGCGGGCCAGTTATGAAACTGCTCGACATCATGATGTTCAGCATCACGTTGATGCTGGATGTCGCATCGATCGCTGTACCAATAATAAATATTATTAATCGCATCGTTGCTGGCATTTTGGATGACGTGAGACGCTTGAATGGCATGTACCATATGTTGTACAAAATACACCAGCAATAGCGCACAGATAATTGCCATAATTATGGCAAAGGTTACGGCTAACTGCGGTACGCCATAAGACACGTCATACTTATGAATGGATTTTAAAACAAGCAGGCTATAGCTAAAGGTGCCGATAAAGGCACCAAGTACAAACTGGTTCGGAGTGTCTGTCAAAAAATTACGTAACAATCTTGGACCAAATTGTGATGATGCCATTGACAGCACGGCAATCGTAATCGAAAACGTCGTGCCAGCCACGCCCAACACCGCACCAGCAATAGCGGTCATGATAGCGCGTGCAGCATCATCATCGCCTGTAAACGCAAAAGAAATTTCTCGGACCGTTTCACGATCGAAATGCTGATCGACAGTCACCAATAAAGGCGCCAGCAAAATCCCCGCAATCACACAAGCCGTTGGGATAAACCAGTAAGACCCAATAAGCTGCTGCCACAAAGCTCTTAGGCGATCAGGCAGGTCAGTCAACGTTTGCAGTGACCACAACTGAGTAAACTGTTTGAGCTTGCTCTGACCTGTACTAATAGTACGGATCCATAAGCTCGTTTCGTCATCTTTATATACTGACATATACTCAAAGTATCCAAAAATAGTCGTAAAATAGCTCATTGCTATCGTTTGATAATCTTGCTCAGAGCATCAAACGATAAATTTTTAAAGTAATATGTTTTGGCTAACCTGTCATTAACCGGCTTTAGGATTATCAGCTTCAGTAATAATGGCACTTTTATAGTCGCGTCTGCCAGCCTCTGTCCCAGCCGATGGCTCACCAGAACCTATAGGGATGATCGCCTCATTGTGATGATCATCGCAATCAATGTTGCTGTCTTTATCATAGGCGATAGGGTCGAAGTGGGGTGATGCTTCGATATCCACATTGTCTCTATAAGCGCTGCTGCTATCTAGGCTATCACTTGTCAGTGAGTGGCTCGCCGCCGTCGTTTTTCTAAACAACTTGCCACCATTGTTATTTTTATTAGAGGCTGATTTTTTGCGCGGCTCACTATTGGCGAATATAGCACTCAATGGCAGATGTAGCTGCTGCTTAGCATAGGCTTCTGTGTGCTCGAAACGATCTACCAGTAAGCTGAGCCAAGGTTTTTGGTCTTCTAGCTTCATCTCATCAAGTTCATCCTTAATAGGCAATGGATAAGGCAAGGTGCGATAAAAATCCCATAATGTCATCTTACTCAGATCTTTTTTGAGTACATAGTCATCGTCTTCTGTCATGGTGATGAGGTTGCTGTCTTGTAGATAATTGATATAGGTATACCATTTGGGTAGCTCTTTTCGTCCCAGCACATTACGCAGCGCTTGTTCGCTGACGGCCTCACCTTTTAAATGATGGGTATATACCAAATTCAGCATGTCCAACAAGCTAAGTAATGGATGGCGAGGATAGACCTCTTCGGTTTCAAAAATCGTTAAAGTATAGCTGATCTCAACGCCCAGTAAGATAAGGTTCCATGACAAGAAAATCCACAGCAAAAATATAGGAAGTGCGGCAAAAGCCCCATAGATTGCCTCATAGCTGGTAAAGTTGGCCATGACGGTACCAAACAGATGCTTCATCAGCTCAAAGACTATCGCGACAAACACACCAGCAATCGCTGCATTTTTTAGCGGTACACGTGCCTTAGGAATGAACCAATACATGCCAATAAAACCTGCGACAGTGATACCAATCGATACGGCTTGTACCCAAAACCCCCAATCGATCCCGTAACCTGCGATTTGTCGATTCAAAAAACTCAAACTTTGAACCGTACTTGAGGCAATAAAAGCCGTACCTAAGACCAATGGCCCCAAAGTTACAATCGTCCAATAGCGCATCATGCTTTTGAGGCCACCTGAACGATTCTCTACCCGCCAGATTTGGTTGAAGGCGCGCTCAATGGTTGTCAGTGTCATGATGGTCGTCAAAAATAAAATGATGGCACCGATAATGGTTAGATTGGAAGATTTTTCGGCGAAGTCATTGATATACTCACTTACTTGTAGACTGGATTGGGGTAACAAGTTGCTATAAATTACCTCGTATATCTGTGCTCTTACAGAGGCGAGTGCTGGTACCGAAGATAAGATCATCAATAAGACCGTTAGTACAGGCACAATTGAGAGCATAGTCGTGTAGGTTAACGATGCTGCTTTTTGCTGACAGTTGTCTTCAAAAAAATGTCGAACCAAAAATCGCAAGAATTGAAACCAGCGTTGTTGTAGAAATGGGAGTTTTTGTGAGAATTTTTCCATGTCGACCAGTTAGCAAAAGTAAGAGTGACAATAGTGTAACAAACATGCGCTGCTCACATCTGCGGTTTAATTGTGTCAAAATGCACAGCGCACAGCAGCATCGAGTGAAACTCGATATAATATAAGCCATGTTATATACCGCGGTTATTTGCATGTCAGTCAATGACTCGGGCATAATGTGCACATATTTTACAATGCAGTTATAGGTTATATTTCGGCAGTACGAGACTACAGCGTCTGCCATAAAAGATAACATTAACGATTTTATAAGGAAGCTTTGCTAATGAGTCAGACCGCCCCTTATGTATTGGTGCTCTATTATTCTAATTACGGTACGACTAAGACATTGGCATATGCTATCGCTCAAGGGATCGAAGATGCTGGCATGACCGCACGTATTCGTACTGTCCCGACGGTGGCTCCTGAGACGACATCGAGCAAGCCTGCGATACCGGATGAAGGTGACTTGTATTGTACGATGGATGATCTAAAAGACTGTAGCGGTCTGGCACTGGGTAGCCCGACGCACTTTGGCAATATGGCCGCGCCCATGAAGTATTTTTGGGACAATACCGTCACTCTGTGGCTAGCAGGGAACTTACAAAATAAGCCAGCGTCCGTATTTACAGCGACAGGCTCTATGCATGGTGGACAAGAGACCACACTACTGACGATGATGTTACCATTGATGCATCACGGTATGGTTATAGTGGGTGTGCCTTATGCTGAACCTGCACTGAATCGCACTCATCGTGGCGGTACGCCTTATGGTGCCAGTCATGTTAGCGGGGCCGCCCATGATCAGCCAGTATCAGCAGACGAGCGTGATCTAGGTATCGCACAGGGTCGCCGGTTGGCAATCACCGCTACTGCTTTAGCACAAGCAAACTGGGGTCGCTAATCGATTCTCATGTAATCGGTGTCATAGCTCAAACTTGATACTTAAATACTTTTTGTACTCAAATACTGATAATTAATCGCTAATAGCTAGATACCCATGCTATTCATTTAGGAAGTAAAAATCTCTAATGGCCACAAACCACTCTAACAGTAAGTCTCCTAAAGTTACCAAGCCTATCGCACCTATTGCGCAGCGCTTGATGGTCACTTGGTTGATTTGGCTGGTTTATAGACTAATTGGACTGCCTATTTTTATCAGTATTTTTAATCCAAGTAGCCCTGATATCGTTGGTGGTATTGCTTGGCAAGCATTGTGGCTAGTGCCTGCCTTTATCTTGACACCATGGATACTACGTGGGCGCTCCCCTTATGCATTATTAATCAGTAGCATGTTTACGCTCGTATATTTGGGCGCGAGTGGGGTGGTGCTATTTACTCGCATATACGGCAGTAGTTGGGCTGAGATCGCCGTATACTTGACCGACTTTGTGCTGCTACTTGCCATTAATGTTTGGTTATTTATTTTGCTGAAACGCCTGCCTTCGATGAATAATGTCGTTAAGAAACCGCGTTCTCGTTAGTAGGCTGTAATAATAGTTATTAATCTTAAGACATAAAAAAGCGGCGTCCTATTTGGAACGCCGCTTTTTTAATACGATAAAACAATTCTTTTGCCTACTAGGATTAGTTGACCTTGGTCAATTCTAAATCCATCTTCTTACCATCATTAATTTGGCTAACTTTAACTGGCATATAGTCTAAGCTTGGTGCCAACCAAAAACTGGTAGAACGGCTGTCGTCATCATGGACGCGGTCGACACGCACTGTATCAAATGTACCCGCTGGAACGGTGATTTTGGTGCTGCCAGATTTCTTGAATGGGGTCTTTTCGATTTTGTCTTTTTTCGCCATGTAGTAATTGCCAGTGAACTTACCGTTTAACAGATCTTGGCGAATTTGGACTTCAAGGCTCAAATCATCAAAAGCTTGCTGCGGCATACTCAGCGTCGTGGTCTTACCTTTATAGTTACTGGTCACCTTTTTGCTATTTGGATTAAAGTCGAGCTTGTGTGTACGACCCAAGCCTAATAGCTTATAAGTAGTGCTGGCTTGGGTTGGAACGACATTATTACCATTGAGGGTAAAAGTACTGTTTTGCGAGGCACTAGCTACCCCAGCGACGCGAGCCTTAACGTTGTATTTCCACGTATTGCCGGACTTGTTTAACGTACGAGTCGCGGTTCCTTTGTATTTGTCTTCAACGGTAAAACTATAATTGGCTGTTGATGGCTGAACAGTCTTTGCGCTGGCAAGTGTGGGTGCGGTCATACTCAAGGCTCCAATGGTGGAAATACTAACACCTGTAACTAAGGCGGATAAAAATTTAGATGGACTGCGTTTCGTATTATTAGACTCGTTGTGCAGTGATTTTTTGTTCATTGATGTCAAACTCATAGATACCTCTTAGTATTTAATAAAATGCTGATGTAGCAGCATCTATCGTCATTCTTATTATGTTCACAACGTTTATAATGGTCATACTCTGTTACATTTTCAAGAGTGACAACCGACTGGCACGTGTGACGATTGTAGCGAATGTTGCTATGACATCTTATACGACCATCGAGGGTAACGTGCTGTAAAGCCAGCAATAAAGAGTAAATAAAATGTATGGTACCTATTAGGCCTCACTTCTATCAAGTGTCATCAAGAGCCGTCAGAATAATCTTGTAAATTTTTGGGCTTTACACTTGAAGCCAACCTATCTTGCCCCCACTTTTTGTTACAAGCTCAAAGCGTATCTTTAGATTGCTATGATTGACTGGCGACTCTTATAGATACTGGTATTGAGACTATTAATTCAAATAAACCCTTTATTCAAACAACTAATTTTTGGAGTCATATCGATGAACATTCGTCCTTTACATGACCGTATCGTCGTCCGCCGCATAGAAGAAGAGACAAAAACTGCTGGTGGTATCTTATTGCCGGGTTCTGCTCAAGAGAAACCTTCACAAGGTGAAGTGATCGCAGTTGGTAATGGCCAAGTTCGTGACAACGGCGAAACTCGTGCGTTAGATGTAAAAGCTGGCGACAAAGTTTTGTTCGGTCAATATGCTGGTCAAACTGTGAAGGTTGACGGTGAAGAACTATTGATTATGAAAGAGTCTGACGTATTGGGCGTGTTAGAAGGCTAATAGCCTAATAGAGTTTTTTAGCTGACCATTTTTTAGCTAAAAATACTCCCCACAATACGAACGAATCATTCAATTGTATTCTCATACTTATAATAATGGAGTAATTTACCATGGCAAAAGACGTAAAATTCGGCATAGATGCCCGTAAACAAATGATGGACGGCGTAAACGTTCTAGCAAACGCAGTACGTGTCACCCTAGGCCCTAAAGGCCGCAACGTGGTTATCGATAAATCTTTTGGCGCGCCAACCATCACTAAAGATGGTGTATCAGTTGCCAAAGAAATCGAACTTGAAAACAAATTCGAAAACATGGGTGCTCAGCTCGTTCGCGAAGTGGCTAGCCGTACCAATGATGTGGCTGGTGATGGTACAACGACTGCAACTGTATTGGCTCAGTCAATCTTGCAAGAAGGCATGAAGTCAGTGGCCGCTGGCATGAACCCAATGGATCTTAAGCGCGGTATCGACAAAGCCGTTCGCGCAGCTGTGCAAGAAATCCATAACCTATCAACGCCAGCTGATGATGAAAAAGCCATCGCACAAGTAGGTTCTATCTCTGCAAACTCAGACACCAAAATCGGTGAATTGATCTCGCAAGCGATGCAAAAAGTTGGTAAGCAAGGCGTTATCACCGTTGAAGAAGGCTCAAGCTTTGAAGATACCCTAGAAGTTGTCGAAGGTATGCAGTTTGACCGTGGTTATATCAGCCCGTACTTTGCTAACAAGCAAGACAGCCTGACTGCTGAATTTGAAAACCCATACATCCTATTGGTTGACAAAAAAATCAGCAATATCCGTGAGATCGTGCCATTACTTGAGCAGGTCATGCAGCAAAGCAAGCCATTGCTTATCATCGCTGAAGATGTAGAAAACGAAGCATTGGCAACTCTAGTTGTAAATAACATGCGTGGCGGCCTAAAAACTTGTGCGGTTAAAGCACCAGGTTTTGGCGATCGTCGTAAAGCCATGCTAGAAGACATCGCAACGCTAACTGGCGGTACTGTCATCTCTGAAGAGATTGGTCTAAGCCTAGAGACTGCCACTCTAGAGCAATTGGGTACGGCTAAGAAAGTCACTGTCGGTAAAGAAAACACCGTTATCGTTGATGGTGCTGGTAACAAAGCTGACATCGAAAACCGCGTTGAGTCTATCAACCGTCAGATCGCAGAATCTACTTCTGATTACGATAAAGAAAAGCTACAAGAGCGTGTTGCGAAACTAGCAGGCGGCGTCGCAGTGATCAAAGTCGGCGCAGCGACTGAAACTGAAATGAAAGAGAAGAAAGACCGTGTTGACGATGCGCTACATGCCACTCGTGCCGCGGTTGAAGAAGGCGTTGTACCTGGCGGCGGCGTTGCGTTAGTTCGTGCCATGAATGCATTGTCTGAGCTAAAAGGCGACAACGACGACCAAGATGCAGGTATCAATATTCTACGTCGCGCGATGGAAGCACCATTACGTCAAATCGTTACCAACGCTGGCGAAGAAGCATCAGTAGTGGTTAACGAAGTGAAAAACGGTACTGGTAACTACGGTTACAATGCTGCCTCTGGTGAATACGGCGATATGCTTGAGATGGGTATCCTTGACCCAGCAAAAGTATCTCGTTCAGCACTAGAGAACGCTGCCTCTGTTGCTGGTCTAATGCTAACCACTGAAGCCATGATTACTGACCTACCAGAGAAAGATGACGGTATGGCTGGCATGGGCGGTGCCGGTGGAATGGGCGGTATGGGTGGAATGGGCGGCATGATGTAATTTTACTGTCGCTGTAAAGCGGTTTGTCTTTGTCAGACGTGCTCAATGTACGATAGGTACTATTTTCGCTCGTCTTCCTTGATAAATCACTTTTCGCAAAAAGTAAAATCAATCTCATAAAGTCTATTTGACTACTAAAGGCTCTGCTATCGAAAGATAGCAGGGCTTTTTTATGCTCGATAATAAAGTAATGTAATCATTCAAATTAACTAGGTATTTATACCAATCTTAATAGACTTGACGTAATTGAAGGCCGTGCTCGAGATTGCTCATTAGTATTAAAAGTCTCACACAAAAATAGGTAAAGTCGTTTTCTTAATTACCTTTCTCACCGATAAATGAGTATGTATGTCCTTTACGCTAGCAAGCTTGTGCAGCTTACGGGTGAACCGCTCATAACCATCGAGATTGGGGCTTACCACTTCTAATAAATAATCATAAGAACCCGACACCACATGCCCATTAATCACCTCGTCCATATCGGACAGAGCGCGTTCGAAGGTTGCAATAGATTCTTCTTGGTGGTTGTTGAGACTGACCTCCACAAAGAAACTCATGGCAATACCCGCTTTGGCTTTGTTTATGTTCGCTTGATAGTTCTCTATATAACCCTCGTCCTCCAAACGTTTTAGGCGCCTTGCGCAAGGAGAAGGCGATAGGCCTATGCGTTCGGCCAGTTCAGCCGTAGATAAGCGCGCTTCTTTTTGGAGCACTTCCAAGATATGACGGTCGATTTTGTCCATAATTTACCTTTTGGCTTTTTAAGCCAGTAATTTTGATTTAATTGGCATTATCCACCAAATTTTTGCAAAATTGCAATGAATAAATAGAGATAAAAGCGCGTATTTTAATCGATAATTGGTCTTTGTATACCAGTATAAGACACGACTATGAATACGATATTTCATCCCTTATCGCGCAAAAATCCTTTGTTTATAATGTCGCCACTAACCAAAGGCTATGTGGCTATGAGCGTCGTATTATTGATTTGGTCAGGATTTGCGTTGACTGTGCGAGCGGTGGGGGCGTCGTCGCTCAGCATTGCAGATGTCATGCTCATTCGCTTTAGTGTACCGCTGGTTTTGTTGACCCCTTGGGTACTCTCTAGTTGGGATGAAATCAAAAATATAAGACTGCCAGATATCATGTTTATTTTATTTGGCGGTGTGCCTTTTCTTTTGTTGGCGGCTTTTGGTGCAAGTACAGTGCCGGCCGCTTACATGGGTACTATTTTGACAGGGACACCAGTCTTCTTTGCCGCATTATTGTCTTTTATTTTTTATCGTCAGCGAATATCATTAAGAAAATTTGCCGCATTAATGCTTATTCTCTTTGGTATCGCGACTATGATTGGCGGGCATGCGCAGTCAATACCTAATAGTCTTTTGTACGGCGTAGGGTTACTGTTGATGGCAAGCCTAATTTGGGCGGGTTATACCTTAGGGTTAAAAAGCACCAAGTTAAGTCCAATAGCTATCGCTATCGTGCTCTCTTATAGCTCGTTTTTTCTAACATTAGTGATGGTTCTGTCTGGTTTTTTGGAGACGAATATAGGATCTGTGTCTTTTGATGACGCGCTTCCTTTTATCTTAGTGCAAGGACTAGGGGTTGGGGTGGTATCAACCCTTGCATTTTCTTATGCGGTCAAACAATTGGGCTCCATTCGTACGTTATTACTTGGCTCCTTATCCCCAGGATTAACTGCCATACTCGCTGCGCTGATACTCAATGAGTCTCTATCAGTCATTATGATATGCGGCATCGTACTCAGTACCATTGGTGTCATCTTGTCCAATCGAGCGAAATAAATTCATTAAGGAAGTATCATGATGTTAAACAATATGCCTATCATCAATGGTGATCCGCTGTGGGCGTTGTTAGGTAGGTTTCGCGCTGACCAGCGTAAAAATAAAATAGATCTATTGGTTGGTGTCTATCGAGATGAGCATGGCAATACGCCTGTAATGAAAACCGTGCAAGACGCAGAAATACATCTTGCTCATGAAGCTCATTCAAAGGCTTACGGCATGTTATCGGGTAACGCTAATTTTAATCAGCAAATGGCAAAATTTGTACTGGGTGACAGTCCAAGTCTAAACAACCAATGCACGATTCAGACGGTTGGGGCATCAGGGGCATTACGACTCATTGCTGACTTTATAGCCACGCTCTCTCCAGATTCAACCATTTGGATCAGTAATCCTGGCTATATCAATCATCGTCCATTGATGGAAGGGGCTAGGTTAGCGGTTAATACGTATCCTTGGCAAAATAAAAATGGCCAGTTAGATATTGATGCGTGTTTTGCTGCGTTAGAAAAAGCAAAAGAAGGAGACGTACTGTTATTACATGCATGCTGCCACAATCCTACCGGTATAGACCCTTCTTTAGAGCAGTGGCAACTATTTTCTGATAAATGTAAACAGAAAAATATTGTCCCGTTTATTGATATGGCGTATCAAGGTTTTGGAGGTGATCCTGATACTGATGCTGCAGGACTTCGTTTAATCATCGAAGACGCTGACTTTGCATTTATCGCCGCCAGCTGTTCAAAAAATATGGGTCTATATAATGAGCGTACTGGTATTGCCACGGTGGTAACGACGAACCATGAGCGTCACGCAGATATACAGACACTTTTAGAAACCATTACACGCGCCAACTACTCTATGCCGCCCAATCACGGTGCTGCAGTTGCTTCTTATTTGCTAGACAGCCCAGATGCTTGGCTAGTCGAGCTGGCAAGCTACCGTGATAGGGTAGATACTATTCGCCAAGCGTTAGGCGCAGCCTTAAAAGATAGGGGTGCACCTGCAGAGTTTTCGGATATTTCGCATCAAAAAGGTATGTTTTCTCTATTACCGCTAACAGAAGACCAAATGCTGATATTGCAAGATGAGTTCGCGATTTACGGCATGTCAAATGGCAGAATCAATATTGCAGGTTTGAAAATGACGGAAATCCCTCAACTGGCTGACGCTATCATGTCGATTATTTCACGTTAGAGAATCATCTTTATCGCTCAAGGCAATGGTTTTAGTCATCAATCGCAGCAGCAAGAAGGACTGTTGTGATCCGCTAAATTAAAGAAGATGTAATACAGTCGCTAGAAGCCCTGAGTGCCACGCGTCTAGCGACTGTAGTAAATATAATTTTTATATCAAGTATATCAAGTTACTGATCCGCCGCATCTCTTCTAAACACCCACGTCTTATCATCAGACGCCTCGATACAGTAATAATAACCCGCCAAATCAAAATCTTTTAACTGCTCCGCATTACTCAGCTTATTGTCAGCTGCATATTTCACCATCAGTCCGCGTGCCTTTTTGGCATAAAAGCTAATGACTTTATATTGACCATTTTTTTCGTCTTCGAACCGTGGCGTGATGATATCCGCCTTCAATGCTTTCTTTTTCACCGCTTTAAAGTACTCGTTTGACGCCAGATTGATCAAGACCTTGTCCTCACTATCTGCCATACGAGCATTGATAACGTCAGTTATTTCTTCTCCCCAAAATTCATAAAGATTATCACCGCGCTCGTTTTTTAGCTTCGTACCCATCTCTAAACGGTAAGGCTGAATCAAGTCCAATGGTTTTAATACCCCATAAAGACCTGACAAAATACCCAGATGTTCATTGACGTAGATGGACGTTTCTTTATCCATGTTATACATATCAAGACCGGTATAAACATCACCGTCGAACAAATAGCCCGCTGGCTTTGCTGCATTACCAGACTCGTCGTCAGTAAACGGCTTATCTTCGCTCCAACGCCATTGTTGATTGCGTGTGGCATTGAGTTGCGCAAGATCATCAGAGATGCTCATCAGCTCTTGCAGATCAACAGGTTCTTTGGACTTCAATACTTTCATCAGTGACTGTGAGTGCGCGATCAGTTCAGGCTGACTATAGTAGTTGCCCAAATTGACTGGTACCGCGTCTGTTTCATTCAAAGATTTGGCAGGAGAGAGTAAAAAATACATGGTGAGTCCTTATTATCGTGAGTCAATGACCGACCTATTCAGGTGTCAAGCATTCTTATTATACGACAGCTGCGGGTTTAACTTGACTTGACCTTGAGTGTTTTATGTTTTTTTAAGAGGGGATGGCAATACGTAAACATGCATAGAGTTGGCTGTTATTAAAGCGAGACCTTGTTATATAAGGGGTAGAGGTTTTTTGAAAAAATAAAAGACTTTAATATAACAACAAAAGTTATGCAGATGGTATCAATACCTAACTTTTTATCTTACTTGTTGGTCATCATTAGACAATGAAAGTTGGCAGATTATGTCTCTATAATAAAAAGGCATGATGGTAAACAACACATCATTTATTAAATTGATAGTCTTTATTTATGATATTGGATAAGTCATGGTTAAGGATTTTTGTCCCCTATGCTTTTGAAAATGCGTTGAGGGTATTAAGGGTAAGTCATTCTATATAAGTAAGGAGACGATATGAAAATCGGTGTAATCAGTGCAGATACCGCGAGTGAAAGCCGTGTCGCACTAACCCCAGACGCAGTCAAAAAATTGCGCAAGCTTGGGTTTGAAGTCGTCATTCAGTCAGGTGCAGGTCAAGCAGCGTATTATGCTGATGAATTGTATCAAGCTGCTGGTGCCGATATTGCCAACAGTAGCACCGAGGTGATTACCCAGTCTCGAATTATTACTACCGTCAATGACTTACCATCTGAGGCTACCGCTCATTTGTCATCAGATCAGGTTGTCGTTGGCATGCTCGATCCGTATCGCAACACTCAGCTTGACACTTATGCGGCCAAAGGTGCGACGGCTTTTGCAATGGAGTTATTACCGCGCACATTATCACGCGCACAAAACATGGACGTATTGTCATCGCAGGCCAACCTTGCCGGTTATAAAGCGGTATTGCTAGCAGCTAACGAATACTCTCGTCCTTTTCCTATGTTTATGACATCTGCGGGTACGGTCAAGCCAGCCAAAGTGGTTATTTTGGGCGTAGGCGTGGCAGGTCTACAGGCGATCGCCACCGCAAAACGTTTAGGCGCAGTCGTAGAAGCGAGTGATTTGCGTCCTGCGGCAAAAGAGCAGGTCGAATCACTTGGCGGCAAGTGGCTTGATGTACCAATGAGTGAAGACGAAGCGCAAAAGGCAAAAGCAACGGGCGGCTATGCGTGGACCCCATCAGAGCAATATATCAAGGACCAAGCTGCTGTGGTTGACAAGGCACTCAGCAATGCTGACATTGTCATCACGACGGCGCAGATTCCTGGTCGTAATGCTCCACGTCTAGTGCACGCAGCAACCCTTGCCAAAATGAAAGCAGGTTCTGTCCTGATCGATATGGCAGCTGGTACCGGTGGTAACGTCGAAGGCAGTGTGCCGAATGACACCATTACTACAGAGAACGGTGTACGTATCGTTGGTGCTGCCAATATCCCATCAATGCTTGCGGCGCAGTCGTCAGATCTATATGCCAATAACTTGGTTAACTTTATCACGACTTTGATCGCTCCTGCTGGCGACGATGCAGCAGCAAACGACCTTTCGCTTAACTTAGACATGGAAGACGAAATTCAGGGCGCACTGGCAGTGACACATGACGGTCAGGTACGACTAGCCAAACGCTAGGTTCGCCTGCCTATCACCATATGTTTTGTCACTATATGTTTGTTAATAATAAAACATTTGCCAGTAATGAATAAATTTTTAGGAGGATGAGATGATCGCCACCATTTTAGCGGCAGCGCCAGCGGGTGCAGCCATGAGTAGCACACCATTTGTAGCGATTTTTACGGTATTTGTACTCGCTATTTTTGTCGGATACTACGTGGTTTGGGGTGTTACGCCTGCATTACATACACCATTGATGGCAGTAACCAATGCCTTATCGAGTATTGTCATTGTCGGTGCGATGCTACAGACCGTCACGATTGATGGCTCAATGTTTACACCAACCAGTTTGCTTGGTGCCTTTGCCGTATTTTTAGCCAGTATTAATATCTTCGGTGGTTTTGCGGTGACTGAGCGCATGCTTGCGATGTTCAAACCGAAAGTGAAAAAAGCCCCTGCTCTTGAGACCACGACTGATAATGGAGGCGACGCATGAATGATTTATCAACAATGATTGCAGCGAATGCTGATTGGTTCTATCTGGTTGGCGCGATCCTTTTTGTCTTGACCTTACGTGGTTTATCGAGTCCAAAGACGGCTATTCGCGGTAACCGTTTTGGTATGGCAGCGATGGCAATTGCCGTTGTGACAACCTTCTTTTTAGCAGAAGGGCCTGTCCTTTGGCTCATTATTGGCGCGATGATCTTAGGTGCCCTCGTTGGTATGTGGAAAGCGAAAACAGTCGCGATGACGCAGATGCCAGAAACCGTTGCTTTGATGCATTCATTTGTCGGTTTGGCAGCGGTTGCGATTGCCCTTGCAACGGTACTGCACACTGAGCAAGAACATGGCGCGGTTGCCCGTGTTGAGCTATTTATCGGTTGCTTTATCGGTGCGATTACCTTCTCAGCTTCAGTTTTTGCCTTTGGTAAACTGGCGGCAAAAAGCTGGGCGAAAACGCTGGTTGGCGGCTGGGTAAAACCTGTTCAGGCATTGTTATTCATTGCGATGATTGGTTTTGGTGGTGTATATTTCGTCACGGATTCATTACCAGCATTTTATGCGATGGCAGTGATTGCGGTTATCTTTGGTTGGATGTGGATTGCGCCAATCGGTGGCGGTGATATGCCAGTGGTCGTGTCTCTATTGAACTCGTTCTCTGGTTGGGCAGCCGCAGGGATTGGTTTTACCCTTGGCAACTCAATGCTGATTATCGCAGGTTCGCTCGTTGGTTCATCAGGTGCGATTTTGTCTTACATCATGTGTAAAGCCATGAACCGCTCATTACTCAATGTATTGTTTGGCGGTATGGGTACGTCAGCTGTGGCAGCAGGCGGCGATGATGGTGCACCCAAGAACTACAAAGCAGGCTCAGCAGAAGATGCAGGGTTCCTTATGTCAAATGCGAGTAATGTGGTCATCGTACCGGGTTATGGCATGGCACAGGGCCGCGCACAGAATGCAGTAAAAGAGCTATATGAGCTGCTAAAAGAAGAAGGCGTTAATGTTCGTTTTGCCATACACCCAGTTGCTGGTCGTATGCCAGGTCACATGAACGTACTATTGGCAGAAGCTGACGTGCCTTATGATGATATTCTTGAGATGGATGAGATCAATTCAGACTTCGCCAGTACCGATGTGGTCTTGGTTATCGGTGCAAACGATGTTGTGAACCCATCTGCAAAAGACGATCCGACTTCTCCAATTTTTGGTATGCCTATCTTAGAAGTCAACAAAGCCCAAACTGTTATGGTCATCAAGCGTTCGATGAGCACCGGTTATGCGGGTCTGGATAATAGCTTGTTCTACATGGACAAAACCATGATGATCTTTGGTGATGCCAAGAAAATGGTTGAAGAGATGGTACGTAGTATCAATGGCGGCGGTCATTGATAATTAAACGATGTTTTTGACTATACGCTTTTACCGATAAGTTTTTAAACAAAGAAAGTCACTGAGGTGGCTTTTTTGCGTTAAAGTGAGCGGCATTTACGAAAGGGTGACAAGCCAATATCATTGCCCACTATAATCATTAACTATAAATACAATGAAACAAGAGAAATATTTATGAATATGTTATTGCGTTTTTTTATTATGGTCAGTTTGCTCAAACAACAGCTCAAGCATCAATCAGCGAGCGGAACGATTAGTCTAGAGGCATTGACCGCACCGACTGTCCGTCACTATCGGGTATTACCGCATGATATGGGGTTTCGCGATCACTTGCCCAATTATCGTTATCTGTCATTTATTGAGCTAAACGTGACACGCTGGGTCATGGCACGCTGTCATGAAAAAGGTATCAAGCCTTTAAACTGGGTCATCGCCATGCAAGAGATGGTTTATCTCAAACAAATCAAGTTTTTGGATAAAATGACACTTAGCAGTGCGGTTGCAGGCTGGGATCACAAATACGTATATTTTGAGCATCGATTTTTTGTCAAAAATCAGCTGATGGGCGTTGGTATGACCAAGTTTGTTTTTACCGATGATAAAGGTATGCGCACGCCAGAGGTATTGGATATGAAAGGCGAGCAGTTGACAGATGTGATTAACACGTGGAATGAGCACCAAATCGCTGTTAAGTCGGCCAAGTCAGCATAAAAAATATTGAAAAATAGCACCCGATAATAACTTGGCTATAATCATTTGCTGAATTTTGGTAGGATAGTGTCCATCAAATCGCCAATACTAAGGCGACACTACTATTTCTAAAACGACTAAAAAAAGGTACCGTTATGACGCCACAAAAATTAAAATGGACAGACAGTTTAGATATCGCAATTGAGCTTTATGAAAAATTTCCAGAGACTGATCCGCAGTACATACGCTTTACCGATTTGCATCGCTGGGTGACGGAGCTTGAAGGCTTTGATGATGATCCACAACGCTCAAACGAAGGCATCTTAGAAGCCATTCAAATGAACTGGATCGATGAAGCCGACTAATCGACTCTATAACGTTGAGCAGTGTCATCCATAAAAATTCAATAAATTAAAAAGGCCGCATCATGACATCAAAAATTAAAGAATTATCAGAAGCGATAGCGTGTCGCGGTATCAGTATTCGTACCACTAATAACGCTGAGATTAGCCATGATACTGCCAAGCTTGGTAGATTATGGCAAAAGTTTTATCAAAATCACGCAGGTCAGCTTTCTGAAGGCGAAGATATCTATGGTATCTATCATAACTATGAAAGTGATGATTTAGCAGGCGCGTTTGATGTTGTCGCTAGTTGGAAAACGGCTACCGAGCAAAACGCTCAATCAGACAGTGAAAGTACCGCCAGCACTAGTAATGTGGTAGAAGTCACTATTCCTGCAGGAAAGTACTTGGTATTTTCTGAAGAAGGCCATATGCCAAATACTGTCATGAATGCTTGGGAGAGTGCTTGGGAGTATTTTAATACAGCAGACTGTGAGCATACCCGAACATTTAATGTAGACTTTGAGCATTATATCGGTGGCAATCTAGAGTACGGTCAAGTGGATGTTTATATTGGGATTGAGTAAACGGATTAGACCGTAAAAAGTAAGTGTTATAAACTTCTGTCTGTGCTAACGCATTAGTTAGTGTGCTATATAAATCGCTCAATCACTTTTGAAACATTGGCTGAGCGATTGGATTTCAGTATTTTCTCCGCTATTTTTCTTTTCTTGATGTAGCGTTAAACGATGAGCAGGTTTGTTTTATAAGAAATGAAC
This sequence comes from Psychrobacter piscatorii, assembly GCF_043641605.1. GTDB lineage: Bacteria > Pseudomonadota > Gammaproteobacteria > Pseudomonadales > Moraxellaceae > Psychrobacter > Psychrobacter piscatorii_C. The sequence continues at coordinate 135,353 of NZ_JBHZRK010000009.1, forward strand.
TTATATTTCTCTAAAAAATCCCTTGTCTTTCAAATAATTACATTACGAAAATTTACCAACCATCGTCTGCTTTACCGTATATTGAATACTATGTCTATATGAGAAAACTCTCAAAGACGCTAAAGATGGATAGCAAAAATGGACGATGATAATATTTCAGTTTACGAGTTAGGAATAATCAAAAATGCCTTGCGTGGACGAGTGGTAGATGTAGAAGATTTTAGAACAGAAGGTGTGCTAAAGAAGGACGAGGAAGACATGAATGACAAAGTCGATGCTTTTCAAGCAGAGCTAATAAACATTCAGCAGAAACTTGAGAATATTTCGCCAGAAAAAGGTATTGACCTTTAAACAAACCACTATACTAAAAATAAATGCTCATAAAAAAAGCGCCATCTATAATAGACGGCGCTTTTTGCTACTAGAAATTAAAATTAATCTAGCAATAAATTTTCCAATATCCCTTCATAAATCTGCGCCAGTTTACCCAAATCGTCGACTTCTACTTTTTCATCTACTTGATGAATCGTCGCATTACGTACGCCAAGCTCGACGACTTGTGCCCCTGTTGGCGCGATGAAACGTCCATCAGATGTACCGCCAGAAGTAGATAATGTCGTATCAACATTGGTAACTTTTTTGATCGCATTTTGGCAGGCGGAGACCAGTTTTCCTTCAGGGGTTAAGAATGGCTGACCAGATAGCTTCCAGTTAATGTCGTAACTGGCCTTGCTTTCGTTAAAATATTTGTCAAAGATAGCATGGGTTTTTGCCTTTAGCTCATCTTCAGTAGTTTCCGTTGAAAAGCGGAAGTTGAAGACAACGTTTAGCGTTTCAGGGATGACATTGGTTGCGCCTGTGCCACCGTTGATATTTGATATTTGCAATGACGTGGCTGGGAAGTAGTCATTGCCATTGTCCCATGCAGTTGAGGTCAGTTCAGTAAGGGCAGACATCGCCGCGTGAATCGGATTACAAGCCAAATGTGGATAGGCGACGTGACCTTGCTTACCTGTGACGGTAAGCTCTGCGCCTAGCGAGCCACGACGACCGTTTTTGATGATATCGCCTAACGTATCAGTACTCGACGGCTCGCCAACGAGACAATAAGTGATCTTTTCTTGACGAGCCTCTAAAGTTTCAATCACTTTGACCGTGCCGTTGATCGACGGTCCTTCTTCATCTGATGTGATCAAAAAAGCAATAGAGCCATTATGCTCAGGATGATTGGCAACGAAACGCTCAGCCGCAATGGTAAAAGCCGCAATGCCTGTTTTCATGTCTGCCGCACCGCGCGCCCATAGATATCCATCAGCAATGGTTGGCGTAAAAGGAGGATAGGTCCAGTTTTTTTCATCACCCGTTGGTACCACATCTGTATGACCGGCAAAGCAAATTACGGGATCCGTCGTGCCACGGCGTGCCCACAAGTTTTTAACTTCAGCATGTTCACCCTTTGCTTGCCTATCACCATAGTACATAAACTCGCAGTTAAAGCCTGCTTGCTCTAAACGCTCTGACAATATGTCTTGGCAACCATCATCGTCTGGTGTGACAGATGGGCGTTCGAGTAGCGCAATACTTAAGTCTAAGGTTGCTTGCTGGTGGGTTTTACTATTGTTTTCTGAACTCATGACAGTCCTAGGTAAGTTGAGTTAATGTTTTTTGCTATAAAAGATAGCTCGTTTCTTATAAGGTCTATTTGGTACTAATTATTTATATGTTGCAAATATATAAAAGTTAATCGATTTCTATAGCTAAAAAAATATTAGTCTCTGTCTAAGTCAATTTTTTCATAATCACCATAAAATTTTGCTAAATACTCTGTAATACATTTTTCAGCTGGAGTATTACTATAAGTTTTAGCTTTGTCTCTGTCATAATTACTGATATTGCCACTAGCAAAAACAACTTCGCCCATTTGATAACTTGTTCCTAATAATTCTAAAGTTTTATTACTAATATCGAAAGTAGCATGTCCTTCTGGAAATACTGGCGTCATCCATCTTGTTCCATCAAATGCAAGCAGACAACCGTTCTCATACTTGAACTCAGTAGTGATAGTAGTTGGTGTAACTATCACAGGTTTTTCAGGGGTGGATTTTGGTAGGTGATAGGTAAAGAAAGGCTCACTGATTTGTTGAGTGAAGGCTTGATGATTAATAGTCGTGCAGCTTGCAAGCAAAGATAACATAATAACTAAAATAGAATGTCTGAATAGATTCTTACGCATTATTATTGTCCTTAATTAACAAAGCTTACTTAGAGCCGTAGCAAATGATAGATATACTCAGGGCGCAGCAAACAAAACTACAGCATCATCACGTCTTAGCCAAGTAGCAATAGAGTAACGCTGACGATGCGCGATCTGCACTTGATGCTGTAGGTCGCTATCAAAAATAATCAATCTATTGGCAACTGGCATCACTTCATGGTGCGTGCCATGCTTATCAACGACTTCTAGCGCACCGCCGTCAGTCGCTCCCCAATCATCATTGAGATAAAACACTGCCGAGATTACGCGTTCATCGCGCCCAGTAGGATTGTCGCTGTGCCATTGATAGCCAAAGCCAATCGGATAGCACGCATAATGTGCTTCACTATGGCGAATACCCGCGAACAAACTACGATTGAATAGCGAGGCCAAAGCATTAATGCTTTGCAGATAATAGTAGCCTGCAAAGAAGTCTTCGGTAATCCAGCGTATTCTATCACCGCGGATATCACTGATACGAACGCCAGCGGTCAGCTCTGCATCACGATAGTCAATAAAACCGCTTTCTGCTTGTAGCGCGAGTAACGCTGTATCATCAAACACATTATCAATGACGAGCCAGCCATCAGTGACAAATGTATCAAGCTGCTTATCCGTCAGCCTATCTTCCCAGCTGACTGAAAAATCAGACAGTTGCAGCATCTTCTGGGTAGGCGCGTTTTGGGCGTCGTTATGACTGTTTGGAGATAGTAACGGAGGGTTGTCTTGTCCTATCGGATGATCAACGACCAACGCTGTCTTGCTCAGGTTGCTAATAATCTGCGTCATTTCATCTCTTTCTTGTCAATCAGCGGTCAATATAACGTCATTCAGTGCGTTTTTATTGAAAGCGCTTACTAAAACCACATTATCTTTTACTCCGCCTATGCTACCATAGATGCAATTTTTCTTATTTAAACTTTTGAGATTATGAACTATAAACACGCCTACCACGCTGGTAACTTTGCTGATGTGGTTAAACACATTTTATTGGTACAACTGCTTAATCAATTGGGGCAGAAAAACAAACCGTTTTATGTGCTTGACGCTTATGGCGGCCGTGGACTGTATTCACTAAGCAGTGAAGAAGCGCGCAAGACAGGGGAGGCCAAAGGCGGTATTCAAGCTTTTCTAAAAGCAGATACCGAAAAGGCACCAGCCGCTGTCAAAGACTATATGGAAGGCATTAAGCAAGCCAAATTCACTTACGACAATAAAGTCTATCCGGGTTCGCCGTGGTGGATTGCTCATCATGTCGAAAAAACCGCCGCTAAAAAACCTGATGCTGGCGTGCGCGCCGAAGCTTTTGAAGCCAAAGCGACTGAATATGATGCACTGAACTATCAGCTATACAAGCTTCCAATTGGTATTCAGCATCGTGATGCTTTTGAAGGTATTACCGCTGTTATTCCCCCAAAAGAAAAGCGCGGTTTGATTTTCCTTGATCCTCCCTTTGAGCAAGAGCATAAAGACTTTACCCGTCTTATCGACCTATTGGTCGCGGCTTATAACAAGTGGCCACAAGGTACTTATGCGCTGTGGTTCCCAATCAAAAACATCGAAGCGGTCGAGCTGTTTTACAAAAAGCTCAAGCGTACTGAGATGAGACGTCAGCTGGTTTGTGAGCTAAATATTTATCCTAATGATGTTGCGGTCGGTCTGAACGGTACAGGTCTACTGGTTATCAATCCGCCATGGCAGTTTGATAATCATGCACGCGAGATATTACGTTTCTTGCAGCCAGTACTAAAAGTAGAAGATGCCCCAGACTTAACCCCTGACAGTGCGACCAATGTACGCTGGCTGGTTGGCGAGTAACTGAACAGCAATATTGGCCAATAAGGATATCAAGATGACGAATATGCAGCCACCTGAAGGCGAACCAAATAACATGCCTCCAAGAGAGGGATCGTTGCAGGATAATGCAGCGACCCAGCCTCCATACATGGATGAGCATGAGTTTAATATTCGTCTAGCGGACAATGATAATTACGATGGTTTGACCTTTGAGGTCGTTGAGGCAGAAGTCGCGGAAGGTAAGCGTGTGGTCAGTCGCGGTGTTTATTTGGCACCCAATTTGATTACCACATTATCATTACTGTCAGGGTTTTACTCGATTTTAGCGAGTACGCAAGGCGAGTTTTACAAGGCGGCTTTGGCTATCTTTTTATCAGGTATTCTGGATGGTGCCGACGGCCGCGTCGCCCGTATGCTTAATGCCCAAAGCCCGTTTGGTGAGCAATATGATTCATTAGCAGATATGCTCGCGTTTGGTGTGGCCCCTGCTATTTTGGTTTATAGCTTCGCGCTAGAGCCGCTGGGTCGTATTGGGATTGGTTGTGCGTTCGTCTTTACTGCCTGTGCTGCTTTTCGTTTGGCACGCTTCAACGTGCAGGTGGGTATCGTCGATAAAAAATACTTTGTTGGTTTGGCAAGTCCGCTTGCCGCCATATTAGTAACAGCAGCAGTTATGGTTGCAGTTGATCATAACGAATGGATTGGACAGTACGATACGGCGATCATGTTTTTGTTCGCAGCGTGGGTGGTCATTTGTGGCCTACTCATGGTCAGTAATGTTAAGTACTACAGCTTTAAAGAGTTTGATAAAAAGAAAGTGCCTTTTGTGGTACTTATTATTGGCGTACTTGTCATGAGTATCGTGCTCTATGACATACCTGTTGGTATCTTAGCGATTGGTATCATTTATGCGTTATCTGGTATTGTGACTACGATCAGAGCAAAGATGTAAGAGTCAATATAAACGTTACTGAGATAAAAAAAGGGACTTGCCGATAGGTAAGTCCCTTTTTTTATACTTTATTTACTATAAAAACATGGTGCTATTAAAGAGTATTTTACTATCAGATACCTTTTATTTTTGTATGACAGTCATTTATTTTGTTTCTGAACGCAATATACACTCAAATGAATATTCATGTATATGAAAGTTAATAAGCGCAAATTGATAAAACTTTCAAGCTTGATTTATAGATTTTGGATAGTAAAAACATGTTGTTTTATTTCTAATTTGTTGCAGATAGTACTTTCTAAAAAAAGAAGCGTATAGTGCCTGTTAACTAAAGAGGGTCGCATTTGATGGTTCTATACCCTATAGACAGCATGGAATAATGCTGTGGTAGCCAGATAAGATTTAGCCTCAAAATAAGCCACACTCAAATATCGATACCCTTTTAGTAAATTGATTTCCCAATCTTCTCAGTCTTGTACATCAATACAAACAGTACATTATTGCTACTGTTTCGTCATTCTGTGCTGCTGATTTGGTTGGGCAGATCGTGTTAAGACTTACTCTATTGATGATTATTGCAATCTAGTGACCGAATGCATGCTTTGTCGCTTAAAATTGTCAGCAGTGTTACCCATCAGATTTTGATTGGTAACAGTGCTGACATCATGCTAGCCAACGCGACTGAAAGTACAAATAAGGTCAAAACTTAGCATCATCTCTTGACTGTCCATTGTAAAAATGTGACAGCCATGGAGTGTTTCTAACATTTAACATGTACTAACAAAACTGACCGAATATAAGGTTAACAAGGCATGACGTTTTTCAAATTACCGATCTGGCTAAAGGCCAACTTAGTGGTATTGATAAGCAGCTTGCTCCTGACCGCCTGTGATAAAGGTGTATTGCATCCTCAGGGTGCAGTTGGCGTGCAAAATAAAGAACTTATCATTGTTACCACTGCCTTGATGTTGATTGTGGTTATACCAGTCATCGTCATGGCGCTCTGGTTTACTTACCGTTATCGCGCGGATAGACCAGATGCTGATAAAGACTTCGACCCGCAGTGGTCACACAACACTTGGATTGAAGTTTTAATGTGGACGATTCCCATTATTATTATTGCAATCTTAGCGGTGATTACTTGGCGTAGTACCCACGCGCTTGATCCTTATAAGCCACTAGAGACTCAAAAAGACAACCCTCCGCTTGAAATTCAAGTTGTGGCACAAAACTGGAAATGGTTATTTATCTACCCAGAACAAGATATTGCCGTTGTCAATGAGCTTTATCTACCAGTAGACCGTCCAGTTAGTTTCAAAATCACTTCTGATACGGTGATGAATTCGTTCTTCATTCCTAGACTGGGCAGCCAAATTTATGCCATGTCGAGCATGGTGACACAATTGCATCTGATTGCTAATGAGCCTGGTGTCTATAACGGACTTTCTGCCAACTATAGTGGTCCTGGCTTCTCGGATATGAAATTTTTGGCCCATGCTGTCGATAAGCAAGGTTTTGATGATTGGGTTTCTAAAATTAAAGCGGGAGACAATAAGGTCCTCGATACTGCGGTTTATGAAGAGTTGTCGAAACCCTCAGAAAACCATGCCATCGAATATTTCAAATCGACGCAGCCTGATATGTTTGACTATATTGTGAATCAATATAGCTCAGAAACGAAACAACAAAATCAGTTTGTAGAGTCTAATGAAGTCAATCAGCGTGATAATCCAAACGCTGTGAACAAGGGCTTAGAGTCTGATCTGAAGGATGACGGCGAAGGTAGCACTAACCCAGCAGCGCCATCAAATAAAGATGATGCGCAAGAAGCTGACGCTCAATAATAGGAAAGCTGATTATGGAAGCAATATTCGGTAGATTGTCCCTTGAGGCAATACCTTACCACGAGCCTATCATTATGGCGGCTGGTGGTATGATGGCCTTGGCTGGGCTAGCGGTTTTAATTTTTCTAACCAAAAAGAAGCTTTGGGGCGTTTTTTGGCGCGATTGGCTAACCTCAGTTGACCATAAAAAAATCGGTATCATGTATATCGTCGTCGCGATTGTGATGTTACTGCGCGGCTTTAGTGACGCCATTATGATGCGTACCCACCAGATGCTTGCCAACTATCCTGAGACAGGGTATTTGCCGCCGCATCATTATGATCAGATTTTCACCGCCCACGGCGTGATTATGATTTTCTTTGTCGCCATGCCTCTGGTTGTGGGACTCATGAATGCGATCATACCGCTACAGATTGGTGCACGTGATGTGGCCTTTCCGTTCCTAAACTCACTGTCATTTTGGCTATTCGTTACAGGTGCTTTGTTGGTCAACGTTTCGCTAGTCATTGGTGACTTTGCGGCAACCGGTTGGTTGGCTTATCCCCCATTGTCAGAGCTGACATACAGTCCAACAGTGGGGGTGGATTATTATATCTGGGCCTTGCAGCTATCAGGATTGGGAACTTTGCTGACAGGTGTTAACTTCTTAGTGACTATTCTAAAGATGCGTGCGCCTGGCATGAATCTGATGCACATGCCGATTTTTACGTGGTCAGCACTTTGTACCAACATTTTGATCGTTGCTGCTTTCCCTGTATTAACGGCAACGTTGGCGATGCTAACGCTAGACCGCTATCTTGGTATGCACTTCTTTACCAATGATGCAGGCGGCAACGTCATGATGTATATCAATCTGATTTGGATTTGGGGTCACCCAGAGGTATATATCTTGGTACTACCAGCCTTTGGTATTTTCTCAGAAGTCATCTCGACGTTCTCGCAGAAAAAACTGTTTGGCTACGTCAGTATGGTCTATGCCTTGATGGTTATTGCTATCTTAAGTTTCATCGTTTGGTTGCATCACTTCTTTACCATGGGCTCAGGCGCCAACGTCAATGCCTTCTTTGGTATTACCACCATGATTATCGCCATACCCACTGGGGTTAAGGTCTTTAACTGGCTCTTTACCATGTATCGAGGCAAAATCGTCTTTGGTACGCCAATTTTATGGACACTTGGCTTTATCATTACCTTTACCATCGGTGGTATGACGGGTGTCATGCTCGCGGTTCCTGGGATTGATTATGTCTTGCATAACAGTTTGTTCTTAATCGCGCATTTCCATAACACCATTATTGGTGGTGCTGTCTTTGGATACTTTGCAGGTATTACCTTTTGGTGGCCAAAAATGTTTGGCTATCGTTTGGATGAGAAGTGGGGCAAACGTGCTTTTTGGGGCTGGCTCATCGGCTTCTTTGTTGCCTTCATGCCGCTGTACGTTTTAGGGTTTTTCGGTATGACGCGTCGTACCAACCACTATGCCAATGATGTTTGGCAGATATGGTTGATCGTTGCTGCGGTTGGTGCCTTTATTATTCTGTTCGGTATTTTCAGCCAGCTTATGATGTTCTATGTCAGTTATCGCGATCGTGAGCGTCTTGCTGATGTGAGTGGTGATCCTTGGAATGGTCGTACGTTAGAGTGGAGCACGCCATCACCTGCACCGTTTTATAACTTTGCTCAACTGCCTGTTATTAACGATCTTGATGCCCTAGCGCATCTTAAAGACAGCGGCTGGACGTCAGATAAAGCGCCCAATTACTACAGCCCAATACATATGCCAAAAAATACAGATTCTGGTGTGATTATTGGTTTATTGACGTTCGTCTTTGGCTTTGCTTTTATCTGGCACATCTGGTGGTTGGTAATCGCCTCTTTCTTAGCCATCATTTTCTTTGTGATTCGTGAAGCCAACAAACGTGATATTGATTACATCGTACCAGTGGATGAGATTGAAAAAATTGAAAATGCTTATTATAAGCGTCTTCGTACGGCTCACGCAGGAGACGGATTATGAGTAGTACCGAAACTATGCATACACATGAAGTAAATAGTAATTTACCAGACGACAACGGCGAGGAGTTGTTGCCGTCTGATGATAATCACAAAGGCAATATAGATTACTTTAACCATAGTGATCCTCATCATCCAGACCACTTGGATGCGCAGGGTAATAAAGTACTCGGTTTCTTTGTTTACTTAATGACAGATTTGGTTTTGTTTGCAACGTTTTTTGCCGCTTATGCAGTATTGAAGGTTGGCGTAGCAGATGGTCCAAGTCCTAAAGATATTTTCGACCTTAAGTTTGTTTTGGTTGAAACGTTCTTGCTACTGATCAGTAGTATCACCTTTGGTTTTGCCATGCTTGGTGCTTATCAGAACAACATGTCAAAGCTTAAGCTTTGGTTGATGATTACTGCGCTATTTGGCATGGGCTTTATTGGGATGGAGGTTTATGAGTTCCATCATCTCATCGTTGAAGGCTTCGGGCCTGATCGCAGTGCCTTCTTATCGAGCTTCTTTAGTCTGGTAGGTTTGCACGGTATTCACGTCACGGTCGGTATCTGCTGGTTACTATTTACGTTGTTCCAGTTGAGCAAATTTGGTCTTTCTGAGCGTATGATGACGCGTTTGAGATGCTTAAGTCTGTTTTGGCACTTTTTGGATATCGTGTGGATTTGCGTCTTTTCGCTAGTGTATCTGGTAGGGGTGGCATTATGAAAAATGAAAATTTGCATGCAGCCGAGCACGCGCATGCACACGGCGATGTAAGCCACGACCAGAGCAGTCATGGAAGTAAAAAGAGTTATATTATCGGCTTTGTACTATCAGCAGTTCTGACGGTGATTCCATTTGGGCTAATCATGAGCAATATGATGTCAGGCATGAGCGCGATTTGGATGATTGCCATTTTTGCTGCTGCTCAGGTTTTTGTGCAAGTTTATTTCTTTTTGCATGTGGACTTTAGCCCTGAACAGCGTAATACGCTCTATAGCTTCTTATTCACCTTGTTTGTGGTGGCGATTGTGATGGTTGGTTCATTGTGGATTATGCACAACGCCAACGAAAATATGATGCCTGGCATGGGTAAAATGCAGATGGACATGGGCATGAAGATGCCCACCAATGCAGATGGTACACCAAGATTGGATCGTGAACTTGAAGGTTTTGAAGATAAGTTAGATCTACCAGAGACCTACCAGCCGTCTAATCAAGGTGCGCCTGCTGCTACACCACAAGAAGATCGCTCGGACATGGCTGATCATTCAGACATGGCTGATATGCAACAGTAAGTTCCTAACTTTCTTATTTGCGCGGCAAACTTGCGTATATAAGTTATCGCAAATGTCTAATGATGAGCTGCTATATCTAGGCTCATCATTCCTAAATGGCAATGTTTCATCCATATGGCTCAGGCATTTGACGATATTAACTGATGGACAATCATGAATAAACTTGCACAGTTAAAACTCGATGTCGCCAAACAACCGCTTGTTCAGGTAATCAAACCTGGCATCGTATTTGGTAACGCTATCACCGTTTTGGGTGGCTATTTTTTAGCGGCCAAAGGCAATCCCGATTGGTTGATATTGATTCAAGCCTTGATTGGAACTTTGACAGTGATAGCGTCTGGTTGTGTAATTAATAACATCATCGATCGTGATATTGACTCGAGGATGCAGCGCACCTGTGACCGTGTTTTGGTGACAGGTGAACTCTCTATTACCAATGCAATACTCTATGCAATATTATTACTAGGTATCGGGGTAGTATGTTTAGCCGCTACCACGCCATTAGCTTTATATTCAGCGTTATTTGGTTATGTTGTTTACGTCGGATTTTATAGTCTGTACTTTAAGCGGCACTCCGTCTGGGGAACGTTCATTGGTAGTTTTTCGGGTGCTATTCCGCCAGTGATTGGATATGCTGCTTTGACGCCGTCTATCGATGGGGTGTATTGGGTACTGTTTGCGATGTTTGCTATTTGGCAAATGCCGCATGCTTATGCCATCGCTGTCTTTCGCAAAAAAGACTACAGTGCAGCCAGTATTCCTGTATTACCAGTCAAACACTCCTTTAGAACGACTCAGTGGCATATTACGATTAGTATTGCCCTTTTCTTAGTAGTGGGTAGTTTGCTCACAGCGTTGAATACGACTGGATATTGGTATTTGGGCGTCCATCTATTGTTGTCAGGCTATTGGTTAGTTATTGCTATGAAACCGATCAAGGTCACCAGTCAACAAGACCAAGTCCAACAGCAGATTAAGTGGGCGTATAAGATCTTTGGACTATCAATTATCATCATGATGGCACTATGCTTAATGATGGCGATCGATTATGTATAAAGTTGCGTAGTAAAAGATACTGTTGATGAGCACCACTAAAAAGCCACTAACACGAATAGTGGCTTTTTTCATGTCTATTCCTTTTTATGTCTAGATTTTCAACAGTAGTACCCTAAAAGCATCGCTAAACCCTATTTTGCATAACCATTGTCAGACAATTAAAATCATTGAAGTATATAATCCTTTGAAACATTTCTACTATTTAATTTCTACCAAACTAATTAGAAAGATCTCCAAAATAACCCCTTGACCCAGACTCAAACCCGCGTATAATGCCACCCAGTCGAAAGGGAAGTGGTGAGGAAGCTTAAGCGATTAAGTTATTTCAAACTAAATAAAAAATACCTCTTGACTAAATAAATAAAGGGTCTATAATACGCCCTCATCAGACGGACTAGTGGTAACGAATATGTGAATTACATATTGATAACCCAGTTAACCTGTTGAAACAAATTAAAATAAAGCTTGACAATTCAAATCATTATGATAAGATAGTCGGCTCGC